>NZ_CP091067.1:4800000-6040000 GCF_021560055.1 Pseudomonas sp. BC42 | reverse complement strand
GATGCGGTAGAGGAGCGTTCTGTAAGCCTGTGAAGGTGAGTTGAGAAGCTTGCTGGAGGTATCAGAAGTGCGAATGCTGACATGAGTAACGACAATGGGTGTGAAAAACACCCACGCCGAAAGACCAAGGTTTCCTGCGCAACGTTAATCGACGCAGGGTTAGTCGGTCCCTAAGGCGAGGCTGAAAAGCGTAGTCGATGGAAAACAGGTTAATATTCCTGTACTTCTAGTTATTGCGATGGAGGGACGGAGAAGGCTAGGCCAGCTTGGCGTTGGTTGTCCAAGTTTAAGGTGGTAGGCTGGAATCTTAGGTAAATCCGGGGTTCTAAGGCCGAGAGCTGATGACGAGTTACCTTTTAGGTGACGAAGTGGTTGATGCCATGCTTCCAAGAAAAGCTTCTAAGCTTCAGATAACTAGGAACCGTACCCCAAACCGACACAGGTGGTTGGGTAGAGAATACCAAGGCGCTTGAGAGAACTCGGGTGAAGGAACTAGGCAAAATGGCACCGTAACTTCGGGAGAAGGTGCGCCGGTGAGGGTGAAGGACTTGCTCCGTAAGCTCATGCCGGTCGAAGATACCAGGCCGCTGCGACTGTTTATTAAAAACACAGCACTCTGCAAACACGAAAGTGGACGTATAGGGTGTGACGCCTGCCCGGTGCCGGAAGGTTAATTGATGGGGTTAGCTAACGCGAAGCTCTTGATCGAAGCCCCGGTAAACGGCGGCCGTAACTATAACGGTCCTAAGGTAGCGAAATTCCTTGTCGGGTAAGTTCCGACCTGCACGAATGGCGTAACGATGGCGGCGCTGTCTCCACCCGAGACTCAGTGAAATTGAAATCGCTGTGAAGATGCAGTGTATCCGCGGCTAGACGGAAAGACCCCGTGAACCTTTACTATAGCTTTGCACTGGACTTTGAATTTGCTTGTGTAGGATAGGTGGGAGGCTTTGAAGCGTGAACGCCAGTTTGCGTGGAGCCATCCTTGAAATACCACCCTGGCAACTTTGAGGTTCTAACTCAGGTCCGTTATCCGGATCGAGGACAGTGTATGGTGGGTAGTTTGACTGGGGCGGTCTCCTCCTAAAGAGTAACGGAGGAGTACGAAGGTGCGCTCAGACCGGTCGGAAATCGGTCGTAGAGTATAAAGGCAAAAGCGCGCTTGACTGCGAGACAGACACGTCGAGCAGGTACGAAAGTAGGTCTTAGTGATCCGGTGGTTCTGTATGGAAGGGCCATCGCTCAACGGATAAAAGGTACTCCGGGGATAACAGGCTGATACCGCCCAAGAGTTCATATCGACGGCGGTGTTTGGCACCTCGATGTCGGCTCATCACATCCTGGGGCTGAAGCCGGTCCCAAGGGTATGGCTGTTCGCCATTTAAAGTGGTACGCGAGCTGGGTTTAGAACGTCGTGAGACAGTTCGGTCCCTATCTGCCGTGGACGTTTGAGATTTGAGAGGGGCTGCTCCTAGTACGAGAGGACCGGAGTGGACGAACCTCTGGTGTTCCGGTTGTCACGCCAGTGGCATTGCCGGGTAGCTATGTTCGGAAAAGATAACCGCTGAAAGCATCTAAGCGGGAAACTTGCCTCAAGATGAGATCTCACTGGGATCTTGAATCCCCTAAAGGGCCGTCGAAGACTACGACGTTGATAGGTTGGGTGTGTAAGCGCTGTGAGGCGTTGAGCTAACCAATACTAATTGCCCGTGAGGCTTGACCATATAACACCCAAGCAATTTGCTTAAGAAGCGAGTTGCGGTGTGTGAAGACGAAACGAACCGAAAGTTTGCACCGCTCACAAAGCACACAAACCTATTACATACCCATTCGCTGGCACGTTGCACAAGCAACGGACTGGCTACCGAATTTCTTGACGACCATAGAGCGTTGGAACCACCTGATCCCATCCCGAACTCAGAAGTGAAACGATGCATCGCCGATGGTAGTGTGGGGTTTCCCCATGTGAGAGTAGGTCATCGTCAAGATTAAATTCCGAAACCCCAATTGCGAAAGCAGTTGGGGTTTTGTTTTTGCGCTGCAGAAAAGTTGCGCTGCTGCGGCCGGCCATGACCGCTCGGCTGCGGCTGCCAGCACCCCGCGACAGTGCTAAGGTTCCGGCCTAGCTTTTTGCATTCTCCAAGGAAGCCTTTATGCCGGACGCCTCGTCCCTCACCCCCGGTTTTATGGTGGTTCACGGTAACCGCCTGGACGAGTTGCGCAGTCTGGTGGTCAGCTGGATGCGGCGTTACCCGCTGGCTCCCCTGGAAAATGAAATCGCCCTGGTGCAGAGCAATGGCATAGCCCAATGGTTGAAGCTGGCCCTGGCCGAAGACCCCGAGGAGGATGACTCCGGCGGCTGCGGGATCGCCGCGGCGATCGATGTGCAGTTGCCCGGTAGCTTCATGTGGCAGCTCTACCGTCTGGTACTGGGGCGTGATGAAATCCCGCCCAAATCCTTGCTGGATAAAGCCCCGCTGACCTGGCGTCTGATGCGCCTGCTGCCGGAACTGATCGACGAGCCCCATTTCGAGCCCCTGCAACGCTTCCTGACCCACGACAGCGATCTGCGTAAACGCTACCAACTGGCTGAGCGCCTGGCGGACCTGTTCGACCAATATCAGGTCTATCGAGCCGACTGGCTGGAAGACTGGTCGGCAGGGCGCCATCAATTGCGCAACGTTCGCGGCGAAGCCAAGGCCCTGACCCCAGCCAACTGCTGGCAAGCCGAACTGTGGCGAGCCCTGCTGGTGGATGTCGGCACTGAGGGCATGGCCCAGAGTCGAGCCGGAGTCCACCAACGCTTTATCGAGCGGATCAACAGCCTGGACCAGCCCCCCGCCGGCTTGCCATCCCGGGTGATCGTTTTCGGCATTTCCTCATTGCCGGCCCAAGCCCTCGAAGCCTTGGCCGGACTGGCGCGTTTCAGCCAGGTCCTGCTCTGTGTGCACAACCCCTGCCGTCACCATTGGGCGGATATCGTTGCCGACAAGGATCTGCTGCGCCACCAGTACAAACGTCAGGCGCGCAAAGCCGGCATGCCCCTGGCCCTGGATCCGCAAACCCTGCACCAGCACGCCCATCCGCTGCTGGCAGCCTGGGGAAAACAGGGACGGGACTACATCAATCTGCTGGACAGCTACGACGATCCCAACAGCTACCGCGCGGCTTTTCGCGACGGTCGCATCGACCTGTTCAGCGAGAGCGAACCGCGCACCATGCTCCAGCAGTTGCAGGACGACATCCTCGAACTGCGCCCCCTCAACGAAACCCGCGAACGCTGGCCCGCCGTCGATTTGCAGCAGGATCAATCGATCCGTTTTCACATTGCCCACAGTGCGCAACGGGAAGTGGAAATCCTCCATGACCAGCTACTGGCGCGCTTCAGTGCCGAACCCGAGCTGCGCCCCCGGGACGTGATTGTCATGGTGCCGGACATCGACAGCTACGCCCCGCACATCCGGGCGGTATTCGGCCAGTTGGAACGAGATGACCGCCGCTTCATCCCCTTCACCCTCACCGACCAGGGCCAGCGTGGCCGCGACCCGCTGCTGATTGCCGTCGAGCACCTGCTGAAACTGCCGGACAGCCGCTTTCCGGTCAGCGAGATCCTCGACCTGCTTGATGTGCCTGCGTTGCGCGCCCGTTTTGGTGTCGACGAAGCCGACCTGCCGACCTTGCATCGCTGGATCGAGGGGGCTGGTATCCGTTGGGGCATGAACGCCGAGCAACGGGCCGAACTGGGGCTGCCCCAGGAGCTTGAGCAAAACAGCTGGCGTTTCGGTCTGCGGCGCATGCTCCTGGGGTACGCCGTCGGCCGCTCCGCTGCCTGCGACGGCATCGAGCCCTATGACGAGATTGGCGGCCTGGACGCAGCGCTGATCGGTCCCTTGGTGGCTCTGCTGGATGCCTTGCAGATGGCCTACCAGCAACTCATCGAACCGGCGGTGCCCGCCCAGTGGGGCGAGCGCCTGCAGCAGTTGCTGCAGCTGTTCTTCCTGGCCTCTACCGAGCACGACGACTACCTGTTGGGCCAGCTTGAGGACCTGCGGGAAACCTGGCTGGAAACCTGCGAATCCGTCGGCCTGCAAGATCGGTTGCCCCTGACGGTGGTGCGCGAAGCCTGGCTCGCCGGCCTGGATCAGGGCCGCCTGTCCCAGCGCTTTCTCGCCGGCGCCGTGAACTTCTGCACCCTGATGCCGATGCGTGCCATCCCCTTCAAGCTGGTGTGTCTTTTGGGCATGAACGACGGCGATTACCCGCGCGCCCAGCCGCCCCTGGACTTCGACCTGATGGGCAGCGACTACCGCCCCGGCGACCGTTCACGGCGTGAGGATGACCGCTACCTGCTGCTCGAAGCCCTGCTCTCGGCCCGGGACCAGCTGTACATCAGTTGGGTTGGCCGTAGTATTCGCGACAACAGCGAACGGCCCGCCTCGGTACTGATCGGCCAGCTGCGCGATCATCTGGCCGGCGGCTGGCGGCTGGTGGACGAACAGGCATCGTTGCTCGACGCCCTGACCCAGGAGCACCCGCTGCAGCCCTTCAGTGCCCGCTACTTCCACGACAGCGACACACTGTTCAGCTATGCCCGGGAATGGCAGGTCCTGCACCAGGCCCACGAGCCCGCCATGGCCGTCCAGCCCCTTGAACCCTATGTCCAGGATGAACCCCTGAGCCTGGCTCAGTTGCAGGACTTTCTGCGGCACCCGGTACGGCACTTTTTCAGCCAGCGGCTCAAGGTGTTCTTCGAGGCCATGGACGCGCCCCTGGCGGACGAGGAGCCCTTCGTCCTCGATGCCCTGCAACGCTACAGCCTGAGCGACAGTTTGCTGGAAGCGGCCTTGAGCGATGCCGCGCATCCGGAGCAGGCCCTGCAGGCCCAGGCGCAGCGGCTGCAAGCCAGCGGCCTGCTGCCCATGGCCGGGTTTGGCGAGTGCCTGCAACGTGAGCTCATGGAGCCGTTGCCGGACCTGCTGCAGCGCTACCGGCAACTGCTGGACCTGTGGCCGACACCGCTGACCAGCGCCTTGCCGGTCAGCCTGGAGCTCCAGGGCGTGCGTGTGGAAGGCTGGTTGAGCAGCCTGCATCAGCGGGCAGATGGCGGGCTGTTGGCGGTGACCACCATTGCCAATGGCATCGGCTCGATCAAGACCCGCAAATGGCACCGCCTGATCAAACCCTGGATCAATCACCTGCTGGCCTGCGCCAGCGGCTACTCCCTGACCACCGCGCTGGTAGCCAGCGATGACAGCCTGTTGCTCGCGCCGCTGGAGCAGCAGCAGGCACGGACGATTCTCGGCAATCTGCTGCTGGCCTGGCAGGCGGGCATGCGCCAGCCGCTGCCGGTGGCGGTCAAGACCGCCTTTGCCTGGCTCGGGCAGAGCGATCCGGACAAAGCCGGCGCCGCCGCCCGCAAGACTTACGATGGCGACGGCCAGAACAGCGAGGGCGAGCGCCGGGAGACTCCGGCCCTAGCCCGGCAATTTGCCGATTACAACGCACTGATCGCCGATGAGACCTTCAGCGGCTGGGCCGAAACGCTCTATCGTCCCCTGCTGGACGCGCCCTGGCGTTCCGCCCTCGGCGAGGAGGCCGCGCAATGAGTCAACAAGCCCCCCTGGCCCTGGCCTTTCCCCTGCGCGGCAGCCAGCTGATCGAAGCCAGCGCCGGCACCGGCAAGACCTTCACCATCTCCGCGCTGTACCTGCGCCTGGTGCTGGGGCACGGTGGCGAGTCCGCAGGTTTTGGCCGCGAACTGCTGCCGCCGCAGATTCTGGTGGTGACCTTCACCGACGCCGCGACCAAGGAGCTGCGCGAGCGCATCCGTACCCGCCTGGCGGAGGCCGCGCGTTTCTTCCGTGACGAGATCAGTGCCCCCGACAGCCTGATTCTCGAGCTGCGTGAGCAATACCCTGCCGAACAGTGGGCCGCCTGCGCCAATCGCCTGGACATCGCCGCGCAATGGATGGACGAGGCCGCCGTCTCCACCATCCACAGCTGGTGTCAGCGGATGCTGCGCGAGCACGCCTTCGACAGCGGCAGTCTGTTCACCCAGACCCTGGAAACCGACCACAGCGACCTGCTGGGGCAGGTGCTGCGCGATTACTGGCGGCTGTTCTGCTACCCGATGCAGGGCGATGCGCTGAACTGGGTACGCGCCCACTGGGTCGGCCCGGCCCAGTTGCTGCCGCGGGTTCGCGCGCTGTTTGGCAGCGAGCATCGCGAGCCCTCGGCGCAGACGCCCGCCGAGTTGATCGAGGCTTGCCTGCAGGAGCGCCGGGAAGCCCTGGTGCAACTCAAGGCACCCTGGCGGCTATGGGCCGGGGAGTTGCGGGATATCTGCCTGCAAGGCGTGGCCAGCAAGAGCGTCGATGGCCGCAAGCTGCAGGCGCGCTTCTTCGAGCCCTGGTTTGAAAAGATCAGCGCCTGGGCCGAGGACGAGTCCGTTGAACAGTTGGACATCGGCACCGGCTTCACCCGCCTGACCCCGGACGGCATGAGCGAAGCCTGGAAGGGAGAGGCGCCGCAGCACCCGGCGCTTGAAGCCATGGCCGGGCTCAAGGCCAGCCTCGAGGCTTTGCCCAGCCCTGACGCCGCGGTCCTGCAGCACGCCGCGCAGTGGGTCGGTGAGCGCTTTGAAGAAGAGAAACGTCGCCGTGCCGAGATGGGCTTCGACGACATGCTGCTGCGTCTGGACTGCGCCCTGCACAGCGATGGCGGCGAGCGCCTGGCGACCCTGATCCGCGAGCAGTTCCCGGTGGCCCTGATCGACGAGTTCCAGGACACCGACCCGGTGCAGTACCGGATCTTCGAAAGCATCTACCGCATCGAGGCCAACGATCCCGAGACCGGATTGTTTCTGATCGGCGATCCTAAGCAGGCGATCTACGCCTTCCGTGGCGCCGATATCTACACCTACCTGCGGGCCCGCCAGGCCACCACCGGGCGCCTGCACACGTTGGGCACCAACTTCCGTTCCAGCCAGGCCATGGTCAGTGCGGTCAACCATGTGTTCCTGCAGGCCGAACAGCGTCCGCAGGGGCGCGGGGCCTTTCTGTTTCGCGAAGACGACGGCCAGAACCCGGTGCCGTTCCTGGCGGTGGCGGCCCAGGGGCGTAAGGAGCATCTGCAGGTCGAGGGGCAAGGGGTGCCGGCGCTGAACTTCTGGCATCTGCCGGCCGAGCAGCCACTGTCCGGGGCCCAGTATCGTCAGCAGCAGGCGGCGGCCTGTGCCAGTGCGATCGTTCAGATGCTCAATGGCGGCCAGCAGGGCCGCAGCGGTTTTGTCCGCGAGCAGCAACCCCTCAAGGGGCTGTTGCCGGCGGATATCGCCATCCTGGTCCGCGATGGCAAGGAGGCTCAGGCGGTCCGCGCTGAACTGGCCGCCCGCGGGGTGCGCAGCGTGTACCTGTCGGACAAGGATTCGGTGTTCGCCGCCCAGGAAGCCCGGGACCTGCTGGTGTGGCTCAAGGCCTGTGCCGAGCCGGATGTGGAGCGCCCGCTGCGGGCCGCCCTGGCTTCCTTGACCCTGAACCTGTCCCTGGTGGAACTGGAGCGGCTGAACCAGGACGAGCTGGCCTGGGAGGCCCGGGTCATGCAGTTTCGCGGATATCGGGCGATCTGGCGCAGCCAGGGCGTGCTGCCGATGTTGCGCCGCCTGCTTCACGACTTCCAGCTGCCCCAGGCGCTGATGGCCCGCAGCGATGGCGAGCGGGTGCTGACCAACCTGTTGCACCTGTCCGAGCTGCTGCAACAGAACGCCGCGGAACTGGACGGCGAGCAAGCCCTGATCCGTCATCTGGCCGAGCATCTGGCGCTGTCCGGGCAGGCCGCGGAGGAGCAGATCCTGCGCCTGGAAAGCGACGAGCAACTGGTCAAGGTGGTGACCATCCACAAGTCCAAGGGCTTGGAGTATCCCTTGGTGTTCCTGCCCTTTATCTGCTCCACCAAACCGGTGGATGGCAGCCGCCTGCCCCTGCATTACCACGATGGCGCAGGCAAGCCTCAGGTCAGCCTGCGACCGACCCCGGAGCTGATCGCGCAAGCGGACGAAGAACGCCTGGCGGAGGACCTGCGGCTGCTCTACGTGGCCCTGACCCGGGCCCAGCATGCCTGCTGGCTGGGTGTGGCCGACCTCAAGCGCGGCAATCACAACAGCTCGGTGCTGCACCTCTCGGCCCTGGGCTACCTGCTGGGCGGTGGTGCCCGGCTCGACGAGTCCAAGGGGCTGCTGCGCTGGCTGCTGGACTTGCAGCAAGGCTGTGACGCCATCGGCGTTGGCGAGCTGCCGGCCGCCGATGAGCAGCGCTTTCATCCGCCACGCAATGACGCCAGCCTCCTGGAGCCGCTGATCCCGGTTCGTCGTGCCGCGGAGAACTGGTGGATCGCTTCCTACAGTGCCCTGCGCATCAGCGACACCCTGGGCGCGGGCAGCAGCGAAGCCCCGGAAAACCCCCAGGCGCAGAAACTCTTCGATGATGAGCGGCTGGACCCTGAAGCCCCGCGTGAAGTCGCCGCCAGTGGTGGCGATATCCATCGTTTTCCCCGGGGCCCGAACCCCGGCACCTTCCTGCATGGTCTGCTGGAGTGGGCCGGGGAGGAGGGCTTTGCCGCAACCCCGGAGCAGATCGGCGACGCCATCGCCCGCCGTTGCAATCGCCGCGGCTGGCAGGGCTGGATCCCGACCCTCAGCGACTGGCTGCAGCACCTGCTGCAAGCCCCCTTGCCGGTGGGGGACGGACAGCCGCCGGTGGTGCTGGGGCAACTGACCCAGTACCGGGTCGAAATGGAGTTCTGGTTCGCCAGCCACAAGGTCGACGTACTCAAGCTGGACCAACGGGTGCGTCAGCAGACCCACCAGGGCGCGGCGCGGGTCACCGCCGAGCCGGTGCTGCTCAACGGCATGTTCAAGGGCTTTATCGACCTGACGTTCGAACACCGGGGCCGCTATTACGTGGCCGACTACAAATCCAACTGGCTGGGCGTGGACGACGCCGCCTACACCGAGCAGGCCATGGAACAATCGATTCTCGACAACCGCTACGACCTGCAATATGTGCTGTACCTGCTGGCCCTGCATCGCCAGCTCAAGGCCCGGCTGGCGGACTACGATTATGACCGGCACGTCGGCGGCGCCCTGTACCTGTTCCTGCGCGGCAGTCGTTCGGCGAGCCAGGGCGCGTATTTCGCCCGGCCGCCACGGCAGTTGATCGAGAGTCTCGACCGCATGTTCCAGGGCCAGCCCGAGCCGCCCAGGGCCGAGCCCGCCTGGGAGCAGGGAGTGCTGCTATGACCCCGGATCTGTTCGACTCCTCGACCGAAACGCCGGAGGTGCCGTTCGACCTGGCCCCCCTGGCCCGTGCCGAGGACCTGCTGCTGTTGCTCGAGCGCTGGGTCGAGCGCGGCTGGCTGCGTTCCCTAGACAAGGCCTTTGTCGGCTTTCTCCATGAACTGGACCCGGGCTGCGATCCGCTGGTGCTGATGGCCGCGGCCCTGACCAGTCACCAGCTGGGGCATGGGCATGTCTGCCTGGACCTGTTCGAAACCCTCAAGGAGCCGGATTTCGCCCTGTCCCTGCCCCCGGAAGGGGATTCGCAAAGCGGTGCCCCGGTGCTGCCGTCCCAGGTCCTGGCGGGACTGGAAGGCGCCCAGTGGTGCAAGGTCCTGGCCGGCAGCCGGCTGGTGGCCCTGGCGGCGGATCAGGGTGATGCGTCCCGCCAGCGGCCGTTGGTGCTGTCCGGCAAGCGCCTGTACCTGCGGCGCTACTGGGCCTATGAACGGCGCATCGACAATGCCCTGCGTCAACGCCTGGCGGTCACCGAGGCCACCCCGGAAAACCTGTCCCAGCGCCTCGACGGGCTGTTCGGTGTGGCCCGGGCCAGTGGCCCCATCGACTGGCAGAAACTGGCCTGCGCCCTGGCCACCCGCGGTGCCTTCAGCATCATCACCGGCGGCCCCGGCACCGGTAAGACCACCACTGTGGTGCGCCTGCTGGCCCTGCTCCAGGGCCCGGCGGTGGAAGCCCGCAAACCGCTGCGCATTCGTCTGGCGGCGCCCACCGGCAAGGCCGCGGCGCGTCTCACCGAGTCCATCAGCCTGCAGGTGCGCTCGCTGTCGGTGGCCGACGAAGTGCGCGAGAAGATCCCCAGTGAAGTGACCACGGTGCACCGTTTGCTGGGCAATCGTCCGGGCACCCGGCATTTCCGCCATCACGCCGGCAACCGCCTGCCTCTGGATGTGCTGGTGGTGGACGAAGCCTCGATGATCGACCTGGAAATGATGGCCAATCTGCTGGACGCCTTGCCCATCCATGCGCGTCTGGTGCTGCTGGGGGACAAGGATCAGTTGGCCTCGGTGGAGGCGGGGGCCGTGCTCGGGGACCTGTGCCGCGATGCCGAGGCCGGCTGGTACAACCCGCAGACCCGTGCCTGGCTGGAAGCGGTCAGTGGCGAACACCTGGGTGCCAGCGGCCTGCAGGAGGACAGCGGGCACCAGCATCCCCTGGCGCAGCAGGTGGTGATGCTGCGTCACTCCCGGCGTTTCGGCGAAGGCAGCGGCATTGGCCAGCTGGCGCGTTGGGTCAATCAGCAACAGGCCGACGAGGCCCGGCGCCTGCTGGCGGCCCGCAGCCATGCCGACCTGTATGGCCTGAGCCTCAAGGGCGAGCAGGATCGGGCGCTGGAGCGCCTGCTGCTGGAAGGCCATGGCGAGGGCCCGCAAGGCTACCGGCATTACCTGAATGTGCTGCGCAGTCAGCGTCCCGCCGCCGACACGCCCCTGGACGACCGGTGTTGGACCGAGTGGGCGCGCAATGTGCTGCTGGCCTTTGACCGTTTCCAGTTGCTCTGCGCGGTGCGCAAGGGGCCCTGGGGCGTCGAAGGCCTGAACCTGCGCATTACCCAGGCACTGTTCAAGGCCCGGCTGATCGACAGCGACCAGCTGTGGTACGAAGGCCGTCCGGTGCTGATGACCCGCAACGACTATGGCCTGGGGCTGATGAACGGCGATATCGGCATCGCCCTGAAACTGCCGGAGGCGCAGGGCCAGGAGCCGGGGCGCCAGGTGCTGCGGGTTGCCTTCCCGCGGAACGATGGCCAGGGCGGGGTGCGCCTGGTACTGCCGAGCCGGCTCAACGACGTGGAGACGGTCTATGCCATGACGGTGCACAAGTCCCAGGGCTCGGAGTTCGCCCATACGGCGCTGATCCTGCCCGATGCCCTGAACCCGGTGCTGACCAAGGAGTTGATCTACACCGGCATCACTCGGGCCAAGGACTGGTTCAGCCTGATCGAGCCCCGCGCCGGGGTCTTCGAAGAGGCCGTGCGGCGCAAGGTCAAGCGCCTCAGCGGGTTGATGCTGGAGCTGGACTGACGCCGATGTCTGAGTCTGGTGCCCGGCACCGTTTCGGGGCGCTGGCCTCGCGGCATTTTCCCGGGCTGTGCTATCGTTGCGGCATCATTTCCGTGAAATTCAACGAGAATCCCTGCATGGACGTGGCTGTCTTGAGGACAGAGCGCAGTTTGCGGTGGAGACAGTTTGCACTGTCGACCATTCTTTGCCTGTTCAGTCTGTGCGCCGTGGCGCAGTCAGAGCCTTCAACCCCGACCAGCCTGGCCGAGCAGCGGGCCAAGGCGGTGACGCAAGTGGTGCTGGGGATCCTCAGCTACGCGCGATGGCCGGTGGAGCCCGCGGAGCTGCGCTTGTGCGTGGTGGGGCCCACCGAATACACCGATGACCTGCTCAAGGGCACGACACAGGCCACCGGCCGCCCGGTGCTGGTGCGCCGGTTGCTGGCCAGCAGTCAGGCCCTGGCCAGCGAGTGCGACTCGGTGTACGTCGGCAAATTGAGCACTGAAGAGCGTAACCGGCTGTTCAACTCGCTGATCGGCCAGCCCGTACTGAGCATCAGCGAGGGCGGCGACCAGTGCACCGTGGGCAGCCTGTTCTGCCTGCGGGTCAGCGACAACCAGGTGTCGTTCGAGGTCAATCTGGACTCGGTGGCCCGCAGTGGGGTGAAGATTCATCCCAGCGTGCTGCAATTGTCTCGTCGTCGTCCGGCGGCCCCATGAAAGGGTTCAAGTCCAAGGCCCGCCCCACCCTGCGGTCGGTCATCGGTCGTGGCCACCTGATCGTCGCGCTGCTGGCGATCTGCATGGCCAGCCTGTCCCTGACCTTTCTCGGGGTCCTGGCGTTGCGGGTCTATGCCGATCACAACCTGCACCTGATCGCCCGGTCCATCAGCTACACCGTGGAAGCCGCGGTGGTGTTCAACGACACGGTGGTGGCCACCGAGGCCCTGGCCCTGATCGCCTCCACCGAAGAGGTGGCCGATGCCAAGGTCTACGACACCCAGGGCCGCCTGCTGGCCAGTTGGCAACGTCCGGAGAGCGGCCTGCTGACCAACCTGGAAATGCACGTCGCCAGCGCGTTCCTGGAAAAGCCCATCAGCTTGCCGATCCTGCATCAGAACCGCGAAGTCGGCACGGTCAATGTCACCGGCCATGGCGGCAGCCTCTTGCGCTTCCTGTTCAGCGGTCTGGTGGGCATCGTGCTGTGCACCGCGCTGAGTGCCTGGGTGTCGCTGTACCTGGCGCGCCGGCAACTGCGGGGCATCACCGGCCCCCTGCGCAGTCTGGCGGAAGTGGCTCACGCGGCCCGGCGCGAGCGCGCGTTCGACCAGCGGGTGCCGCCTGCACAAATCGCCGAGCTGGACAACCTGGGCAACGACTTCAATGCCCTGCTCGATGAGCTGGAAGCCTGGCAGACCCATCTGCAAAGCGAGAATGAAACCCTGGCGCACCAGGCCAGCCACGACAGCCTGACCGGTCTGCCCAACCGGGCGTTTTTCGAGGGCCGGCTGATCCGTGCGCTGCGCAGCGCCAGCAAGCTCAACGAGCGCATGGCGGTGCTGTTTCTCGACAGCGACCGCTTCAAGGAGATCAACGACAACTTCGGCCATGCCGCCGGCGATGCGGTGCTGGTGGCGGTGGCCACGCGGATTCGCGCGCAACTGCGTGAGGAAGACCTGGTCGCGCGCCTGGGCGGGGATGAATTCGCCGTGCTGCTGACGCCGCTGCACCGGGTCGAAGACGCCCAGCGCATTGCTGACAAAATCATCAACAGCATGGAAATGCCGATCCAGCTGCCCGGCAATCTGTCGATCATGACGTCGCTGAGCATCGGCATTGCCGTGTACCCGGATCATGGCCTGACCCCCGGCAGCCTGTTGAATGCTGCCGATGAGGCCATGTACCAAGCCAAGCGCGGTTCGCGAGGCGGGCAACACACCGTGGGGGCGGAGCCCCCAATCGTTCAGGTTCAAAACAGGAGCTAATTCCCTTGTTCTCGATGACGCAACGTTCGGTTCGACTGTTCAGCACCCTGGTGTTCATGGCCCTGTTGGCCCTGGCTGGCTGCCAGAGCGTGCCGCCCAAAGGTCTGACCCCGAAACAGATCGCGGTACTGAAACAGGAGGGCTTCGAACTGACGGATGAAGGCTGGGCCTTCGGCCTGTCGGGCAAGGTGCTGTTTGGCAGCGATGTGGAAACCTTGAACCAGGCCAGCACCGAGATCGTCCAGCGCATCGGCAAGGCCTTGCTCAGCGTCGATATCCAGAAGGTCCGGGTCGACGGCCACACCGACGCTTCGGGCAAGGAGGCCTACAACGTGCAGCTGTCGGTGCGCCGGGCCAAGAGCGTGGTCAAGGTGCTGACCCAGGTCGGCATGCGTGAAGAGAATATCCAGTTGCGCGGCCTGGGCAGCAGCGAGCCGGTGGCCTCCAACAGCACCGCAGCCGGACGCACCGAGAACCGCCGGGTGTCGATCGTGGTGATCGCCGACTGATCGGCATTGCCCGGCTGGCGGCTACCCCCGGCAGCCGTTAGCGCCCTTTGGCCGGCTGGTCGCCGATGCAATCCGGCACGTTGGGGCCGATGTCGATCATGGCCGCGGACACCCGCGGGTCTCCTTTCATGCCCCACTGCAAGGGCCCCCCGTCGACGACCAGGTCATAGATCTGGCTGTCGCCAAGCCATTGGCCATTGCGCTGGTCATACAAACGGAAAAACGCCGGCAGCTCCCAGTGCGGGTTCTCGTTGGGAGCCTGCTCCGGGTCCGGGTGGTACTGGGTGTGGAATCTGCCGGGCAGGACCCAGAACGGCCTGAATACCTGAACCCTGTAGCACCCGTTGGGGCTGATGCGGGGGGCGCTGCGGGCCGTCGCCAGGCCTTTTTCCCACCATTGCGAAGCGGGCCACAGCGAGGCGCCGAGAACCACTGCGCCAAGGGTGAGCGAGCCGCGTCGGCTGAGTTTTTTCATCTTCGGGTATCCAGATCGATCCATGAGCAGGTCAAGCGTCAGGGGGCGGCGAACAGCATGCTGCGACTGTCCCCCATGAGCAGCGGGCGATTCTGCTCGGTTACCTCGCGGATGTAATCCCACAGCAGGGTGATGCGCTTCAATTTGCGCAGGTCTTCACGGCAGTACATCCAGAATTGCCGGGTCAGGTTGATCTCCTTGGGCAGTACGGGCAGCAGCCGCGGGTCCTGGGCCGCCAGGAAGCACGGCAGGATCGCCAGCGAGCGGCCCTGCTGCGCCGCCACGTATTGGGCGATGACGCTGGTGCTGCGCAGGTTGGCGCTGGCCCCGGGCACCACATTGGCCAGGTACAGCAGCTCGGAACTGAACGCCAGGTCGTCCACGTAGCTGATGAATTGATGTTCCCCCAGGTCGCTGGGGCGGCGGATCGGCGGGTGACGGTCGAGGTATTCCTGGGTGGCGTACAGCTGCAGGCGGTAGTCGCACAGCTTGCAGCACACGTAAGGTCCGTGCTCCGGGCGCTCCAGGGCAATGACGATGTCCGCCTCACGCTTGGACAGGCTGATGAAGTGCGGCAGCGGCAGGATATCCACCGAGATCGCCGGGTAGGCGTCGAGGAAATGGCTCAGTTGCGGGGTGACGAAGAAGCTGCCGAAGCCTTCGGTGCAGCCCATGCGCACATGCCCGGACAACGCCACCCCGGAACCCGAGACCTGCTCGCAGGCCATGTGCAGGGTGCTCTCGATCGACTCGGCATAACCCAGCAGGCGCTGGCCTTCGGCGGTGAGGACGAAGCCGTTGGTGCGGGACTTTTCGAACAGCAGGGTGCCCAGGGCGGTTTCCAGCGAACCGATGCGCCGCGACACCGTGGTGTAGTCCACCGCCAGGCGCTTGGCCGCGCTGCTGGCCTTGCGGGTGCGCGCCACTTCGAGGAAAAACTTCAGGTCGTCCCAGTTCAGGGTGCTCAGCGAGGTGATGTTTTTTTGCATGTTGGACCGGATTTTATGTGCGTTCTTATTAGGAATTTGCACATCTATACTCCAAAAACCGTCCGACACCAACTCGCGACAGCCCCTCTTTCAAGGCGCTTGCCCGCCTTGGTTCCCTGCATAAGAACTCAAGAAGTCAGGAGACCTCATGAACGCATCCCTCAAGCCCGACGGCACCACCCTGCAACAGGTCAAATTGCTGATCGACGGTGAATGGGTCCAGTCCCAGAGCCAGGAATGGCATGACATCGTCAACCCGGCGACCCAGGAAGTGCTGGCCAAGGTGCCCTTTGCCACCGCCGCTGAAGTCGACGCCGCGATTGCCGCCGCCCAGCGTGCCTTCCAGACCTGGAAACTGACCCCGATCGGCGCGCGGATGCGCATCATGCTCAAGCTCCAGGCCCTGATCCGCGAGCATTCCAAACGCATTGCCGCAGTCCTCAGCGCCGAGCAGGGCAAGACCCTCGCCGACGCCGAGGGTGACATCTTCCGCGGCCTGGAAGTGGTGGAACACGCCTGCTCCATTGGCACCCTGCAGATGGGCGAATTCGCCGAGAACGTTGCCGGCGGTGTCGACACCTACACCCTGCGCCAGCCGATCGGCGTGTGCGCCGGGATCACCCCGTTCAACTTCCCGGCGATGATTCCGCTGTGGATGTTCCCGATGGCCATCGCCTGTGGCAACACCTTCGTCCTCAAGCCTTCCGAGCAGGACCCGCTGTCCACCATGCTGCTGGTGGAGCTGGCGGTGGAAGCCGGGGTGCCGGCCGGCGTGCTCAACGTGGTGCACGGTGGCAAGGACGTGGTGGATGCGCTGTGCACCCACAAGGACATCAAGGCCGTGTCCTTCGTCGGTTCGACCGCGGTCGGCACTCACGTCTATGACCTGGCGGGCAAGCACGGCAAGCGCGTGCAATCGATGATGGGCGCCAAGAACCACGCCGTGGTCCTGCCCGACGCCAACCGCGAACAGACCCTCAATGCCCTGGTGGGCGCCGGCTTCGGCGCGGCCGGTCAGCGTTGCATGGCCACCTCGGTGGTGGTGCTGGTGGGCGCCGCTAAACAATGGCTGCCAGACCTCAAGGCCCTGGCGCAGAAGCTCAAGGTCAACGCTGGCAGCGAGCCGGGCACCGATGTGGGCCCGGTCGTGTCCAAGCGCGCCAAGGCGCGGATTCTGGAGCTGATCGAAAGCGGCGTGAAAGAAGGCGCCAAGCTGGAACTCGATGGCCGCGGCATCAAGGTCCCGGGCTACGAGCAGGGCAACTTCATCGGCCCGACCCTGTTCTCCGGGGTAACCACCGATATGCAGATCTACACCCAGGAAATTTTCGGCCCGGTGCTGGTGGTGCTGGAGGTCGACACCCTGGATCAGGCCATTGCCCTGGTCAACGCCAACCCCTTCGGCAACGGCACCGGCCTGTTCACCCAGAGCGGGGCGGCGGCGCGCAAGTTCCAGAGCGAAATCGACGTCGGCCAGGTCGGCATCAACATCCCGATTCCGGTGCCGGTGCCGTTCTTCAGCTTCACCGGTTCCCGCGGTTCCAAGCTCGGCGACCTGGGCCCGTACGGCAAGCAAGTGGTGCAGTTCTACACTCAGACCAAGACCGTCACCGCCCGCTGGTTCGATGACGACAGCGTCAACGACGGTGTGAACACCACCATCAGCCTGCGTTGAGGAGCCTGACATGAACATTGCATTTATCGGCCTGGGCAACATGGGCGCGCCCATGGCCCGCAACCTGATCAAGGCCGGGCATCAGCTGAACCTGTTCGACCTCAACCAGAGCGTGCTGGCGGAGCTGGCGCAACTGGGCGGGCGCATCAGCGCCTCGCCCAAGGCCGCCGCCGAAGGCGCCGAGCTGGTGATCACCATGCTCCCCGCCGCGGCCCATGTGCGCAGTGTGTGGCTGGGTGAAGACGGGGTGCTGGCGGGGATCGCCAGCGGCGTGCCGGCAGTGGACTGCAGCACCATCGACCCGCAGACCGCCCGCGAAGTGGCCGCTGTGGCTGCCAGGCAAGGCGTGGCCATGGCCGATGCGCCGGTGTCTGGCGGCACCGGTGGCGCCCAGGCCGGCACCCTGACCTTCATGGTCGGCGCCAGTGCCGAGCTGTTCGCCACCCTGCAACCGGTGCTGGCGCAGATGGGGCGCAACATCGTGCATTGCGGCGAAGTGGGCACCGGGCAGATCGCCAAGATCTGCAACAACCTGCTGCTGGGGATTTCGATGATCGGCGTCAGCGAAGCCATGGCCCTGGGCGATGCCCTGGGCATCGACACCCAGGTGCTGGCGGGGATCATCAACAGCTCCACCGGCCGTTGCTGGAGTTCCGATACCTACAACCCGTGGCCGGGAGTGATTGAAACCGCTCCGGCATCCCGCGGCTACACCGGCGGCTTTGGGGCCGAGCTGATGCTCAAGGACCTGGGGCTGGCCACCGAGGCCGCTCGCCAGGCGCATCAGCCGGTGGTGCTCGGCGCCGTGGCCCAGCAGCTGTACCAGGCCATGAGCCTGCGCGGGGAGGGTGGCAAGGACTTCTCGGCCATCGTCAACAGCTACCGCAAGCCGCAGTAAGGCTATAGCCGCTGCCGCAGGCTGCGAACGGACGCAGCAATCTCAAAGCTGGATAGCGCCAAGCAAGGCCCTGCGGTCCTTTTCGCAGCTTCGCGAGCTCAGCAGCGGCTACAAGGGTAGGTGTAGCCGCTGCCGCAGGCTGCGAACGGCCCGAAGGGCCGCAGCGATTTCACCTCTGGCGAAGCTTGGTATTGAACGCGGCCCCTTCAGCCGGGGCATTTGCGGGAACCTGCGTCGGGCAGGTTCCCGCTTTTTTTTGCCGCCTCAGTTCGGGCGGCCGGCCACGGTGCGAGGGGGAGGATTGAGGCGTGTGTCGAGGCCGAAGCGTTCCTGGACCACCACCTGGTACAGCCCTTTGGCCAGCAACGGATTGATCAGAATGTTCCAGCTGTGGCGCGACACCGATGAGGGCACCAGCACGAATGGATGGTCGGCCAGCAACTGGTCGGCGAACTTCTGCTGGCCGGCGCTGGGTATGCCCGGCACCAGCCAGTTGGGATTGGGAATGCTCTGTTCATCGATCCGGTAGATGGCCGACGGGTCCTGGATCAGGGCGCCGGTGAGCACATGGGGCACGCTGTCCAGGGCGGCAAAGCCCTTGTGCACCGCCACTTCCAGAATCGCCGTGGCCGGGTCGGCGCTGCCATACACGGCCTTGACCCCTTTGGAGTTCCAGCGACCGCCGCACAGCTCGGCGCCGATGCCACTGTCCCAGCTGTCGGCGTGTCGGGCGGCGTCCAGTCGCCAGAAGTGAATTGCACTGCTGCCGGGGGCGCTGATCACTGATAGACCCCGTATTCCAGGCGGGTGAGGAACTCGTCCACCAGTTCGAAGCCGATGGGGTTGGTCAGCAGGTCCACCGGTTTGTGGCCATCGAGGCCCATTACCGGCTTGGCCATCCAGTCCTGTGCCTCTTCACTGCTGCCGAAGATCTCCTGCGCCTTGGCCAGCACCTGGGCAAAGCGCACTGCGCGGGCGCTCTGCTCCGGATTCAAGGGCTCGTCCGGGGTTTTCAGGCGGCGGTGCAGGGTGCGTTCGGAGAGGCCGATGATCTTGGCCAGGACCTGTTCGTCCTTGAGCATGGGCACCGAGGAGACGAACTTGATGATCGCCGTCAGCGGGATGCCTTCCTCGGTCAGCCGATAGATCGAGATGCGGTCGTCAAAGCGTGCCCGGCCACCCAGGAGGATGTCCGAAGACTGTTCTTTCAATACCAGCTTGCCCCGCCGCTTGGGGGTGAGGCCGGTGTCTGTCAGCGCAACCATGGGTCTACTCCTGCCTTTGCCATTTGGCAGTGATTATATAGACATTTGGCAGGGTGCGTTGAGTTGAATGGCCGCCATGCCGGAGGAGCCCGGATGGCGCGGGCTCCCGGCGGGTGTTCAGGGATCAGGCGAACACGAAGTACTTGCGCACGGTTTCCAGCACTTCCCAGGTGCCTTTCATTCCGGGTTCCACCACGAAGATATCGCCGGCACGCAGGTGGATGGGATCGTGGCCGTCCGGGGTGATCACGCAGTAGCCTTCCTGGAAATGGCAGTACTCCCACTTTTCGTAGGCCACCCGCCACTTGCCCGGGGTGCAGATCCAGGTGCCCATGATCTTGCTGCCGTCCTCGCTGGTGTAGGCGTTGAGGTTGACGGTGTGTGGGTCGCCTGCGAGCTTTTCCCACTTGCAGGCATCAAGAACGGGCAGCGGATGGGTATCGCGCAGAACGGTAATGGGTTGCGACATGCTGTGCTCCTAGCGGGCAGAGAACTGAAGACGCACCCTATAGCGCCCGGCATTGCGGGGGATGTCTGTGCTCGACCTCGGGGTATCCAGAAGCGCTGCCGCGCTCTGTGGCGGCTGTTGGGCGGGGCGCTGCCGGGGCGGCCCGAAAGGGGTTTGAGGGGTTGCAAGATTCGGTTGATGAAGCGCGCTTTATTAGCAGGATTTGCGAAATATCTGACGAGTACCGAGTTATTTCGCAAGAAACTTCAGCGGTATCGCTCGTATCATTCAGTCCGGAGTGACCGAGAGCCGCACGAATGGAAAATACACCACGCTGGTGGGATATCAGCCCGCCCTTGAGTACCGCGACCCCGACCTGGCCGGGAGATACACCGTTCCAGGAGGAGCGCGTCTGGCAGTTCGGGCCCGAGTGCCCGGTGAATGTCGGGCGGGTGACCCTGTCGCCCCACACCGGCGCCCATGTCGACGCGCCCCTGCATTACCGGCCGGATGGCCTGCCCATCGGCGAGGTGCCGCTGGATGTCTACATGGGTCCGTGCCGGGTCCTGCATTGCCTGGACAGCGGCGCCCTGGTGCAGCCCGAAGCCTTGCTCGGGCGCCTGGACAACCTGCCCCCGCGCGTCTTGCTGCGCACTTATCCACAGGCGCCGCTGAGCACCTGGGACCCGGACTTCACCGCCGTCGCCCCGGCCACTGTCGAGCTGCTGGCCAGTCTCGGCGTGCGCCTGATCGGCATCGACACGCCGTCCCTGGACCCTCAGCAGTCCAAGACCATGGAGGCCCACAACAAGGTGGCCCGCCACGGCATGGCGATCCTTGAGGGGATCGTCCTGGATGAAGTGGCCGAAGGCGACTACGAACTGATTGCCCTGCCACTGCGCTTCGCTCACCTGGACGCCAGTCCGGTGCGGGCGATCCTGCGCCCCCTGGCCGATTGATTCCTACAATAAATACACAGCTGGCCGTCCGCGCCGTTGTGCAGCCCGAGTCCGGGTTGCGCAGCCTGCGGGCGGCAACCGCTGCCTGAGGCGAGGAGCCCACGCCATGAGCCAATGTCCTTTTTCAAGCAACCCACCGGATGAATGGCATAACGCCGAGCTGAATTTCTCCGACTCCATGAGCTACGGCGACTACCTGGACCTGGGGCGCATCCTCAGTGCCCAGCACCCGCTGTCGCCGGACCACAACGAGATGCTGTTCATCATCCAGCACCAGACCTCGGAGCTGTGGATGAAGCTGATGCTCCACGAGCTCAAGGCCGCCCGCGAGCAAGTGCGCCAGGGTCAGTTGCCCCCGGCGTTCAAGATGCTGGCGCGGGTCTCGCGGATCTTCGACCAACTGGTGCACGCCTGGGCCGTACTGGCGACCATGACGCCGTCCGAGTACAAGTCGATCCGCCCGTACCTGGGCCAGTCCTCGGGCTTCCAGTCGTTCCAGTACCGGGAAATCGAATTCATCCTCGGCAACAAGAGCGCGGCCCTGCTGCGGCCCCATGCTCACCGCCCCGAGTTGCTGCAATCCCTGGAAGAGTCGATTGCCACCCCGTCCATGTATGACGAAGCAATCGCCCTGATGGCCCGCAGCGGCTTGAACATCGATCCCGAGCGCCTGGCGTTGAAGAGCACCACCACGACCCGGCACGACCCCTCGGTGGAAGCCGCCTGGCGCGAGGTGTACGCCAACCCTTCGGCCTATTGGGACCTGTATCAGCTGGCGGAAAAATTCATCGACCTGGAAGACTCGTTCCGCCAGTGGCGCTTCCGCCACGTGACCACCGTGGAGCGCATCATCGGCTTCCAGCCCGGCACCGGTGGCACCGAAGGCGTCGGCTACCTGCGCAAGATGCTCGACACCGTGCTGTTCCCCGAATTGTGGCGAGTGCGATCCTCGCTCTGACCGCCCTGTTCGCTCAACAAGAAACGGCGCGTCCTCACCTTGGGGACGCGCCGTTTTTGTAGTGTTTGCCGATTGCCCTGTGGCGAGGGCGCTTGCTCCCGCTGAGGGGTGCAGCACCCCATCTACGGCCTGTAAGCGTTTTCAGGCATCCCGCGCCAGCAGGCTTTGCGATTGCTGCGCAATCGAACGGGAGCAGGCTCCCCCGCCACATTCCTCGTTCGCCATCAGCGACGGTTGCAACAGCTGACGTGGGGCCGTTGTGCGGCTAAAGTGGTCGCCCCTTGTGCGTTATTTTCATTTGATCAGGCAGACCACGTGGCCCGGACCTTCGAGCTTGAAACCCTCAACATGCGCCTCAACGATCCGCAGTTCGCGCCCCTGGACCTGCATCAGCGCATCCAGCGGGCCTTGCGCGGGCTGATCCTCGACGGTGCTCTGGGCCCTGGGGTGAAACTGCCGGCCACCCGGGGTCTGGCCAAGTCGCTCGCGGTGTCCCGGGATACGGTGGAGAACGCCTATGTGCAGTTGCAGCGCGACGGCTTCATCGTGCGCCGCGAAGGTTCGGGGAGCTACGTCTGCGAAAGCATCGGTGCCCAGTTGCGCGGAGCCGCCCGGCGTCGCCTGCGTTTGCAGGAGCAGCCCCACAGCGCCCGGGAGCCGGGCTCGGGGCTGAGCCGCCGGGGCCGGATGCTGGTCGAGCGCGGCGGTGTCACCGACCAGCAGGCGGTGAGTGCATTTGCCACGGGCTTGCCGGAAACCCGCAGCTTTCCCCTTGATGTCTGGGAGCGCCTGCAACGCCAGGTGCTCAAGGCCTATCGCGGCAACGTGTTGCTGCACGGCGATCCGCAAGGCGCCGAGCCGCTGCGCCAGGCCATCGCCGCCTACCTGAACCTGGAGCGCGGGGCCAAGGTGCGTGCCGAGCAGATCCTGGTGCTGAGCAGTACCCGGCAGGCGCTGTACCTCTGTGCCCAACTGCTGGTGGATGCCGGCAAGCCGATCCTGATGGAGAACCCCGGCTACTTCGGGGCTCGCAAGGCCTTCGAGGCCGCCGAGGCCTGGATCAATCCCATCGATGTCGACGACCAGGGCATTCGCACCGACCTGCTGCGGGCTGATCGCAGTGGCGGTCAATGCGTCTACGTGACGCCGTCGCACCAGTACCCCAGCGGCGTGACCCTGTCCCTGGAGCGTCGCCTGGAGCTGACCCGCTGGGCCGCCGAGCACGGCAAGTGGATCATCGAGGACGACTACGACAGCGAGTTCCATTACGACGGCCTGCCCACCGCCTGTGTCCAGGGTCTGGACCCCTATCAGCGCACGCTCTACGTCGGCACCTTCAGCAAGACCCTCTACCCCGGCCTGCGCATGGGCTACATGGCCTTGCCCGATGAACTGGTGGGCGCCTTCAGCGCGGCCCGCAGCATCATGGATGGCCACACGCCGCAGATCCTCCAGTTGACCCTGGCGCGGTTCATGGAGGAGGGCCACTACAATGCCCATGTGCGGGCCATGCGCAAGCTCTACGCCGGTCGCCGGCAAGCCATGCTCGATGCCATCGGGCGGCATTTGCAGGGCATTGCCGTGGCCTTGCCGCCACCGGGCGGGTTGCAGATTCCTTGCCTGCTGGAGCCCGGCTGGAGCGAGGAACTGACCCAGCAACGGGCCGCCCGGGCCGGCATCCAGCTGCCGGGGCTCAGCCGGCTCTATGCCACCGAGCCGAAGCGGCAGGGCTGGTTGCTCGGCTACGCCTCGCTGAGCGCCCATGAAATCGAAACCACCATGGCTCGCCTGTCCCTGGCCCTGCGAAAGGCCTAGCTCAACGCCGGCCTTCAGGGGTTGGCGGCACGGCCGGCGAGGGCATTGGCCCGGCCGTGAATCAGCAGGTGTGCGGTCAAGCCGGCCACCAGCCCCCAGAAGGCGCCGCCGACCCCGAGCAGGGTGACGTTGGCTGCGGTGGCGAGGAAGGTGATCAGCGCGGTTTCCCGGGTGGCCGCGTCGGCCATGGCATTGGTCAGGCTGCCGCCGATCGCCCCCAATAGCGCCAGGCCCGCGAGGGTGCTGACAAAGGTCTTGGGCAGCACCATGAACAGGCTGGCCAGGGTCACGCCGAAGGTGCCCACCAGGATGTAGAACAGCCCGCAGGCGATACCGGCGATGTAGCGTTTTTTCGGGTCAGGATGGGCGTCCTTGCCGGTACAGATCGCCGCGGTAATCGCCGCCACATTGAAGGCATGGGCGCCGAACGGTGCCATCAGCAGCGAACCCAGGCCGGTGACCGTGAGCACGGGATTGGCGCTGGTGCCGTAGCCGTCATTGCGCAACACCAGCATGCCGGGCATGTACTGGCCGGTGAGGGTGATGACGAACAGCGGCAAGGCCACTCCGAGCAAGGCCTGCAGGGAGAACTGCGGCGCGGTGAATACCGGCACGGCCAGGCTCAAGTGCACTGCAGAAAAGTCGATCCGCTGCTGAGCGATGAGCAGCCCCAGGCCGATGACCAGGATGCCCACCACGGCAAAGCGCGAGGTGAAACGCCGCAGCAAGGCGTAGGACACCAGCAGCACGATCACCAGCAGCGGGTCGGCGCTGGCACCGCCAAAGGCATTGATCCCGAACTGCAACAGAATGCCCGCCAGCAGGCCGGCGGCAATGCCCTTGGGGATCATCCGCACCAGTTTGTCGAAGGCCCCTGATGCGCCCAGCAGCATGAACCCCAGAGCCGAGATCAGATAGGCACCGATCACCTCGGCGTAGGGCGTGAATGGCATCACCGTGGCCAGGAAGGCCGCGCCGGGTGTGGACCAGGCCGTGATGATCGGCGCCTTGTAACGCAGGCTCAGCCACAGGCCGGAAAGCCCCACGCCCACCGACACCGCCCAGACCCAGGACGCGGTCTGGGCCGCTGACAGGCGCGCCAGTTCGGCGGCCTGGAACACCAGGACAAAGGTTCCGCCGTAGTTCACCAGCACTGAAATCAGCGCCGCCACGGTGGGTGAGAAAACATCGCTCCAGCGCAGGCTTGTCGCCGTTCTGTTCATCAGCCGCTCTCCATCCAGAAACAGGCTCCCAGGCTCGGGTGCCGGGAGGGAGTCGATTCTAGGGACCGGGTGGACTGTTGTTTCAGGCCGCATTTGCCATTGCTGGCAGACCGCTTTGCGAGCGCCGACAAAAAAGCCCGGCCTTGATTCAGGCCGGGCTTTGGGGGGGGGGGCAACCGTGCGGCTTAGTGCAGGGCGGGCTGCCCGGCCTTGCGCGCATGGCTCAGGCGGTAGAAGCCCCAGATCACCAGGACCCATACCGGAATCGCATACACCGAGGCGCGGATGCCCGGGATCATCCACATCACGCCGACGATCATCAGCATGAAGGCCAGGCACAGGTAGTTGCTCAAGGGCGACCAGAAGGCCTTGAACGACGGCACCACGCCACGCTCGGCCATGGCCTTGCGAAAGCGCAGGTGGGTCAGGCTGATCAGTGCCCAGTTGATCATCAGCGCGGCCACCACCAGGGCGAACAGCAGCTCCAGCGCTTCATGGGGCGCCAGGTAGTTGACCAGTACGCAGAGCAGGGTGATGAGGGCGGAGATGCCCAGGGCCAGGATCGGCACGCCTTGCTTGTTGAGCTTCATCAGCGCCTTGGGCGCGTCGCCCTGTTCGGCCAGGCCGAAGAGCATGCGGCTGTTGCAGTACACGCCGCTGTTGTACACCGACAGCGCCGCGGTCAGGACCACGAAGTTGAGGATCTGCGCCGCCGCATCACTGCCGATCAGCGAGAAGATCTTCACGAAGGGGCTGCTGCTGTAGGCGTCGCCGCCGGCATTCAGACTCACCAGCAGCTCGTCCCACGGGTACAGCGACAGCAGCACGGCCAGGGCGCCGACGTAGAAGATCAGCACCCGGTAGACCACCTGGTTGATCGCCTTGGGAATCACCTTGCGCGGCTCGGCGGCTTCGGCGGCAGTGATGCCCACCAGTTCCAGGCCGCCGAAGGAGAACATGATGAAGGCCATGGCCATCAGCAGGCCGGTGCCGCCGTTGGGGAAGAAGCCGCCGTGGGACCAGAGGTTGCTCACCGACGCCTGGCTGCCGCCGCTGCCGCTGAACAGCATGTAGCAGCCCAGAACGATCATGCCGACGATGGCCACCACCTTGATGATGGCGAACCAGAACTCGGCCTCGCCGAAGAACTTCACGTTCATCATGTTGATCAGGTTGACCAGTACGAAGAACACCGCCGCACTGACCCAGGTGGGGATCTCCGGCCACCAGAACTGCACGTACTTGCCCACTGCGGTGAGTTCGGCCATGCCTACCAGGACATACAGCACCCAGTAGTTCCAGCCGGCGAGAAAGCCGAAGTAGCCGCCCCAGTACTTGTGGGCGAAGTGGCTGAAGGAGCCGGCCACGGGTTCTTCGACGATCATCTCCCCCAGCTGGCGCATGATCAGGAAGGCAATGAATCCGGCAATCGCATAGCCGAGGATCATCGAGGGGCCGGCGGACTTGAGAACCCCGGCCGAGCCGAGGAAGAGTCCGGTGCCGATCGCCCCGCCCAGGGCGATCAACTGAATATGGCGATTCTTCAAGCCACGCTTGAGTTCACCTTGCTTCAAGGTTTGATCCACTAACTTGCGCTCTCTTCTAGTTGTTATCAGGACCGATCCCAGGGTGAATGGGAGCGATCGCGGCTGAATGCTGACGGGATCAGATATTACTCTCGGTAAACCGCTCGTAATACAGCTGAACGCGGTTAAGTTGCTGTTCTTGCAGCCAGATTCGGATCGAATCGACCATCGGTGGCGGTCCACAGACATACAGGTCGCTGTCGTGGTCGCGCAGCTCGCTGCTGTCCAAGTGCTCGGTGATGTAGCCGCGCTTGCCCGACCACTGCGGGTCGGCGTCGCTGATCACCGGGGTGAAGCGGAATGCCGGCAAGCGTTCGCCCAGGGCCTGGATGCGCGCCAGTTCGCACAGATCGGCACTCTGGCGCACCCCGTAGTACAGGTGTACCGGTTGCTGGCAGCCCTGCTCGACGACCTGTTCGAGCATCGCCAGCAGCGCCGACAGCCCGGTGCCGCCGGCCACCAGCAGCAGCGGCCGGCTGATCTGGCGCAGGTAGAAAGCCCCCAGCGGCGCCTCCAGCTCGATGCTGTCGCCCACCAGGCAGCGCTCGCGAATGTAGTTGCTCATCACCCCGTCGGGCAGCAGGCGGATCAGGAACTGCAACTGGTTGTCCGCCCCCGGCCGGTTGGCGAAGGAGTAGGCCCGGCTGCTGTCGGTGCCGGGAATCCGCAGGCGGGCGTACTGACCGGGGAGAAACTCCAGCGGCGCCTCGCTGCGGCCCAGGTCCAGGTGCAGGATCGCGGTGCTGTCCGACACCTGGCGCACGTCGATCACCGAGCCGGTGCGTCGCACCGGATCGGCGTTGTGGCACAGGCTGGAATCGAAGTCGAAATAGAACGCCGCGTCGGACTGCACCCGGGTCTGGCAGGTGAGCATCTTGCGTTGCTCCAGGTCCTGGGGCGAGAGGGCTTCCTCGTCCACGTAGTCCTGGCTGTACTGGCCCGATTCGCAACGACCCTGGCAGGTGCCGCAGACGCCTTCGCGGCAGTCCAGGGGAATCTTGATGCCGTTGCGCAGGGCAGCGTCGAGCAGTATTTCATTGGCCTTGACCGGGAAGAACAGGGTCTTGCCATCGGCAAAGCTGAACGCGACCTTGTGCGTCATGAAGGGATGTCCGTCGAGTCAGAGGTGGTAGAAGTCGAGCACCGAGTTGATCGTGTCGTTGAGCAGCAGCACGTGCTTGCGCTGGATCAGCCAGCTGTCGCCATGGGGCTTGAGGTCGTAGGTGGCGTGACCGTAGAAGTCCTCGGAGGTGGCCAGGCGATAGAACAGCGTGTGCCAGTTCAGGCGCACCTGCAGCAGCCCGTTGGCGCCCTCGCTGATGCGCAGGTTGCTGACCATGTGCAGGGTGCGCGGCATGGGAATGGTCGACGCCGCCTTGCCGGTGCGCAGGCGGAACACCCGGTCTTCCAGCCCCGAACGGTTGGCGTAGTAGATCAGCGACATCTCGCGCTTCGGGTCCCGGGTGTAGACGTGTTCCGAGTCCCACTGCGGCAGGTGGAACTCGCTGTCCACGGCGAACAGCTGCAGGTAGGCGTCCCAGTCCTGGGCGTCGCAGAGCTCGGACTTGCGATAGAAGAATTGCTCGATCTGGTACTGCAATTGCGCATTCATGTTCATACCTCACGCAGTTTCAGGGGCTGGCGCTGCAGGCCGTCGAGGAGGAATTTCTGCCAGTTGCGGTGCTGGTTGACGTACAGCCCTTCATGGGTGATCTCGGTGCCGGTCATGGCCGGCTGGATGCCCAGGTTCTCGCTGTTGGCGGTGGGGCCGGTGGTCCAGCGGTGATGACCGCGCGAGACATCGCTCCAGCGCTCCAGGCGCCCCTGGAAGCCGCGCTGGGCCTCGCGAAACTCCACCAGGTCATCCGGCGTGCCCATGCCCGAGACGTTGAAGAAATCCTCGAACTGGCGAATGCGGTTTTCCCGGTCGGCATCGCTCTCGCCCTTGACCCCGATGCACTGGCTGATGATCTCGGTCTTGTTCCAGGCGATGGGGCGGATGATCCGCAGCTGCGAGCTGATCTGGTCGAGAAAGAACAGGCTGGGGTAGATGTTCAGGTTGCGCAGGCGGTGCATCATCCACTCGGCCTTGGCCTGGCCGTGCTCTTGCACCAGGCGCGGCATGATGTTGGCGTAGCCGGAGCGCACCGCCGGGTTGGGCATTTCGCTGAACAGCACGCTGTGGCCGTTGTTGAAGGCGAACCAGCCATCGTCGGTGCTGGCGTCGCCGGCGCCGAGCTTGCTGTAGTCCAGGGTGGCGCTGCTGCCGCTACCGTTGTCGCGGTTGACCTGCTGGCGGTGCTGCACCGTGGCCACGTAGTTGTAGTGCACGGTGCTGACGTGATAACCGTCCAGGCCGTTCTCGTTCTGCAGCTTCCAGTTGCCGTCGTAGGTGTAGGCGGACTTGCCCGGCAGCACCTCCAGCTCACCGTTGGGGGACTGGGCGACCATCATGTCGAAGAAAATCCGCGCGTCGCCCAGGAAGTCTTCCAGGCTGTTGTCGGCGGCCACGTCCAGGCTGATGAAGACAAAGCCCTTGTAGCTGTCGATGCGGGCCTTCTTCAGGCCGCGGGTGGCCTTGTCGAAGCCCTCGTCGTATTCCCCCGGGGCCTTGACCTTCACCAGGCGCCCGTCGCTCTTGTAGCACCAGGCGTGGAACGGGCAGGTGAAGGTCGACTGGTTGCCCTTGCCGACCCGGGTCAGGGTGGTGCCGCGGTGCTGGCAGGCGTTGATCAGGGCATTGAGCCGGCCCTCGCCGTCGCGGGTGATGATCATCGGCTGGCGCCCGGCGCGCAGGGTGATGAAGTCGTGATTGTTGGGCAGTTCGCTTTCGTGACAGGCGTAGATCCAGTTCTTCTCGAAGATCAGCTCCATCTCCAGATCGAACAGCTCGGGCTCGGTGAACATCTCCCGGGCGATACGGAACACTCCGTCCGCAGGGCGAAAATCCAGGCAGCCGTGGATGAAGTCCTGCCACTGCTCGACGCTTCTTGCACCACTCATGAGTCGGTACCTTTTTTATTCAGGTCAATCGGGTGCCGTCATTAGAGAGAGTGCGGGGCGCCGGTGGCTATCCGCTTAGTCGGCCAAGGCCATCCATAAAATTGCCTGGGTAGTTGCGACCCACCTTCGAGCGGATAAGCGATCGACGGCTGCATCCCGGGGCGCCGATCGGCTACTGTGAGCCCGGCCAGATGAGGACGATGGGGTCGGGTTATCCACTTAGTCGGCGATTGCTATCCACTGGGTTGGCAGCGTTGCCGGCTGGCGCAAAACTTGCCCTGTCACACAAGACGCGCCGTCAGAGCGCGCTGAATAACAATTGCCGTGGGTGCGCCGTGATGAATAGCAAGGCTGATGGGCTGTTTCGCGAGATTCGTATCGATCGCTATGACCTTGAAGGGGCCAGGAGCTGGATGTCGGGTATCTGTGGGCCGCATCGCCTGGAAACCGCGACCCCCGAACGGATCCGTTTTCACCACAGTGCCAACGTGCTCAGGTCACGCTCCACGACCCTGGGCATCATCGAGTACGGCACCGATGTGACCGTCGATATCGAGGACACCGAGCGCTTCAGCAGCTACAGCCTGAGCCTGCCCCTGTGCGGCGAACAGGAACTGAGCAAGGACGGTCGGCTGCTGCGTTCGGACCGCGACCAGGGGGTGATCGTTGCCCCCAACGAAAGCCAGGTGCTGGCCATCTCCGGCGACTGCCGCAAGCTGCAGGTGGTGATTTCCCGGCCGGCCATGAGCGAAGCCCTGGAGACCCTGCTGCAACGCCCGGTCGAGCAGCCGCTGCGCTTCGAACCGGCGATGGACGCGCGGCAGGGGGCCACCGCGGCCTGGTGGCGCATGGCCCAGCACTTCATCGGCGAGCTGACCCAGGGCAACGAGCTCTATGAACAGCTGGCCTTCACCCGGGAAATCGAAAGCTCGCTGATCAAGGGCCTGATCCTGGCCCAGCCCAACAACTACTCCAGCGAGCTGCGGGCCATGCTCGGGGTCAAGCTGCCGCATTACCTGGTGCGAGCCCGCCAGTACCTGCACGAGCATGCCCGTGAAGCGGTGCACCTGGAGGACCTGGAAGCCGCCGCCGGTGTCTCGCGCTTCAAGCTGTTCGAGGCCTTTCGCAAATACTTCGCCCTGTCGCCCATGGCCTATCTCAAGCGCCATCGGCTCAACGGTGTGCGCCAGGACATTCTCGAACACGGCGCAGCGCGCAATATTTCCGAGATCGCCCTGGGCTGGGGTTTCACTCACCTGGGGCGTTTTTCCGCCGAGTACCGCAAGCTGTTCGACGAGGCGCCCAGCGCCACCGCGCAGCGCCATCCGGCACGGCGCCCGGTGGGGTTCTAGGGCGGACTACTTGCGCAGTACCAGGTCCAGCAGGCCGTCCTGCTCCTTGATCTTCTGCAGGACGATCTCCGAGCGGATGTCGGTGACCCCCGACGCGCGATTCAGGTGATTGACGATGAAATCCGAGAAGTGCTTGAGGTTGCGCGCCTGCACCCGCAGCACGTAGTTGCTGGCGCCGGTGATCACGTAGGCGGCCACCACTTCCGGCCACTGCTGGACCTTGCCGATGAACGTCTCGTGCCAGCCTTCCACGTCCTGGCGCAGGGACACGTGGACGATGGCTTCCAGCTCGATGCCCAGGCGCTCGGCATTGAGCTGGGCGCGGTAGCCGCTGATGATCCCGTCGCCTTCGAGCATGCGCAGGCGGCGCAGGCAGGCCGAGGGTGAAAGGGCCACTTTCTCCGCCAGTTCCTGGTTGCTGATACGTCCATCCTGTTGCAGGAAGTAGAGGATGCGCAGGTCGGTGGAGTCGAGGGTCATGGCTGGCATAAATCCGCGTTTTTTATTGGAGGATTAGAATTTTATTCGAGATTAGTACGGTAACGCGCTGCACTTTGCACGAAAATTCTAGCTGGCTTCGTCCATTATTTCCTGAGTTTGCGGGTCGCCCAGACCCCGTGCCCGGCCTGTTCCAGGCGGGCATGACCTTGACCAAGACAGGACTTCCAATGATCGATAAAAACCACTGCCTGCGTCTCGATGAACAGGACCCACTGGCGCCGCTGCGCCAACAGTTTGCCCTGCCCGAGGGGGTGATCTACCTCGATGGCAACTCCCTGGGTGCCCGCCCCGTGGCGGCCCTGGAGCGGGCCCGGCAAGTGATCGAGCAGGAGTGGGGCGACGGCCTGATCCGCAGTTGGAACAGCGCCGGCTGGCGTGACCTGTCCCAGCGCCTGGGGGACCGCCTGGCCCCGCTGATCGGCGCCGGCAGCGGCGAAGTGGTGATCACCGACACCACGTCCATCAACCTGTTCAAGGTGCTCAGCGCCGCCCTGCAGGTGCAGGCCGGGCGCGCCCCCGAGCGGCGGGTGATCGTTTCCGAGAGCAGCAACTTTCCCACCGACCTGTACATTGCCGAGGGCCTGACCCGGATGCTTGAGCAGGGCTATTCCCTGCGCCTGGTGGACAGCCCGGACCAACTGCCGGCGGCGATCGACCAGGACGTGGCGGTGGTGATGCTCACCCACGTCAACTACAAGACTGGCTACATGCACGACATGCAGGCCGTCACCGGGTTGATCCACGAAGCCGGCGCCCTGAGCATCTGGGACCTGGCCCACTCGGCCGGCGCGGTGCCGGTGGAGCTGACTCGCAGCGGCGCCGACTACGCCATCGGCTGCACCTACAAGTACCTCAATGGCGGCCCGGGTTCGCAAGCCTTCGCCTGGGTCGCCTCGGCCCTGTGCAACCTGGTGACCCAGCCGTTGTCCGGCTGGTTCGGCCATGCCCGGCAGTTCGACATGGCCACCCAGTACGAACCCGCCAGCGGTATCGCCCGCTACCTGTGCGGCACCCAGCCGATCACTTCGCTGGCCATGGTCGAGTGCGGCCTGGAGGTCTTCGAAAAGACCGACATGCAGAGCCTGCGGCGCAAGTCCCTGGCCCTCACTGACCTGTTCATCGAACTGGTGGAACAGCGTTGCGCCGGCCACGAGCTGAAGCTGGTGACCCCACGCGATCACGCCAAGCGTGGCAGCCACGTGAGCTTCGAGCACCCCGAAGGCTACGCGGTGATCCAGGCCCTGATCGCCCGTGGCGTGATCGGCGACTACCGCGAGCCGCGGATCATGCGTTTCGGCTTCACCCCGCTGTACACCCGCTTCAGCGAAGTCTGGGACGCGGTGCAGATCCTCGGTGAAATCCTCGATCAGAAAACCTGGGCCCAGGCGCAGTTCCAGGTACGTCACAGCGTGACCTAAGGCGCGCTTCACCCCCTGGTCGCCGCCGCTCGCGGCGACCAGGCAAGCGGCACAAGGACGGGCCGTCACAACGATTCATACGTGCACACAACAATAAAGAGGCACTCAAAGTGACCACCTCCAACAAGGGTTTCGAAGCGATCTCCAATCGCGAGCACGGCCTCAGGCGCCAACTGACCGCCGGCCAGATGAGCATGATCGCCATCGGCGGGGCCATCGGCACCGGCCTGTTCATGGGCAGCGCCTACGCCATCGGCTATGCCGGCCCCAGCGTGCTGCTGAGCTACGCCATCGGCGCGCTGATCACCCTGATCCTGATGGGCTGCCTGGCGGAAATGACCGTGGCCCATTCCACCTCCGGTTCCTTCGGCGCCTATGCCGAGTTCTACGTCAGCCCGCTGGCCGGTTTCCTGGTGCGCTACGCCTACTGGGCGGCCATCGTCCTGGCGGTGGGCGCCGAAGTCACGGCCATCGCCATGTACATGAAGTACTGGTTCGCCAACGTTCCGGAATGGGTGTGGATCATCTCCTTCTCCAGCGTGCTGATCGTGCTCAACGCCATCAGCGTGAAGACCTTCGGCAACTTCGAATACTGGTTCTCCACCATCAAGATCGCCGCCATCGTCGGCTTCATCATCCTTGCGGTGTACGTGGTGTTCGGTTCCGGCAACCCCGACTACGGGCTGCACAACTACAGCGCCCACGGCGGCTTCTTCCCCAACGGTTTCGAGGGCATGTGGATCGCGGTGATCGTGTCGATCTTCAGCTACCTGAGCGTGGAGATGATCGCGGTGGCGGCGGGGGAGGCCAAGGACCCGCAGCGGGCGGTGAAGCAGGCCTTTCGCGCGACCATCGTGCGCCTGGTGGTGTTCTACCTGCTGACCCTGGCGCTGATGCTGGCCATCGTGCCCTGGGTCCAGGCCGGCAAGGCCCAGAGCCCGTTCGTCACGGTGATGCAGACCATCGGTATTCCCGGGGCCACCGGGGTGATGAACTTCGTGATCCTGATCGCCGCGCTGTCGGCGATGAACAGCCAGCTCTACATCACCACGCGGATGATGTTCAGCCTGTCCCGCGCCGGCTACGCCCCCAAGTCCATGGGGGCCTTGAGCAAGAGCGGGATTCCGCTCAATGCCCTGTTGCTGTCCAGCTCCGGCATCGCCCTGGCGACCCTGGTCAACGTGCTGTACCCGGAAAGCTCGTTCACCCTGATGATGGCGATCTCGATGTTTGGCGCGATCTTCACCTGGTTCATGATCTTCCTCACCCACTACTGCTTCCGCCGCTATCACCAGCGCCATGGCGAGCAGCAGCTGTCGTTCCGCATGCGCCTGTTTCCCTACAGCACCCTGCTGGGGCTGGTGCTGATGGGGGCGGTGATGATCACCACCTTCTTCACCGAGGCGTTCAAGATGACCCTGGTGTTCGGCGTGCCGTTCCTGCTGTTGCTGACCCTGGTCTACTTCCTGTGCTTCCGTAAGCCGAGGACGGTCGCCGGGTTGTCCGAGGTCTGAGGCCACGCCTCCCGGGTCGCCCTAGAGGCTGCCCAGGGGGCACTCCTCGCGAGCCTGTTGCAGGCTGGTCTCGAAAATTTCGAGCCGGCCCTGCAACTGTTGCAAATCATCGATCTGCCGTTGCAGCTCGCGCCTCTTTTGCGCCAGGGCGGCCTGCGCGCGGTCCCAGGGAAAGGCCTGACCCTGGTGCGTGGCGAACACCTGCTGCAACTCCTTGAGCTTGAAACCCAACTGCTGCGCGCACTTGATGAACATCAACTGCTCGACGCTCTGCGCGTCATACAGGCGGTAGCGACCCTGGCGCGGAGCTGCGGGCAACAGGCCGATGGCTTCGTAGTGACGGATGCTCTTGACCGTGGTTCCGGACAGTTGCGCGGCTTGGCCGATGTACATGAAGGCTCCTTTTCCAGTACCGGGCCGTCCGGCGGTGGACGGCGTTGCGCATTATCCGGCGCTTTCACTGCCTGGCAAGGTACTGCGCCTGCATCAGCCAATCCGCCTTGCGTTCTTCGCTGGCGTCCAGCACCGGGCCAAAGGTCAGGGTGCGCAACGGCTTGATGCCGCAGAAATCCAGGGTGGTGCGGCGCATCTGCTGCAAGCCGGGCATGCGGTAGAACCAGCGGAAATACCAGGGCGGGGTGTCCATGGTCACCATCAGGTGGGCGGTGCGGCCCTTGAGCAGTTGCTCGGGAAAGGCCTTGCCGGGGCGGTACTTGAAGGCGAAGCCCGGCAGCAGCACGCGGTCGAGAAAACCTTTCATCAGCGCCGGAATTCCGCCCCACCAGATGGGGAAGACCCAGGTCAGGTGCTCGGCCCAGAGGATGTCGGCCTGGGCTTGGCGCAGGTCCTCTTCCAGGGGCTGGATCTGCCGGTAGCCTTCATGCAGGACCGGGTCGAAGTGCAGGTCGCCGAGCCTGAGCTGGCGCACCTCATGCCCGGCCTCCTGCGCCGCCTTCACGTAGCGCTCGCTCAATGCCGCGCACAGGCTGTGGCGCGAGGGGTGGCCGAGAATCACCAGGATGCGTTTGCTCATTACCGTGGTCCTTGAGGAATAAACCCCAAGGCTAAAGTCTGCCCCTAGGGGGAGAGTCAAGGTTCCAGCAGCGCGCGACACAAACCCTGTGCGTACAGCGGCAGGGCCTCGAAGTCGCGGGCGCACAGCAACAGCCGGCGCCGTGCCCAGGCCTCCTCCAGGGGGCGGCTGTGCAGTTGCAGATGCGGGTTGCGCTGCAGGGCGGCCAGGGGCACCAGGGCCAGCCCGGCGCCACGGGCGACCATGCGCAGCAGCGCGTCGAAACCCTCGGCGCGGATGCGCAATGGCATGCGCCGGCCCAGGTGCAGGGCCTGTTCCTCCAGGTACACCGCCAGGGCGCTGTGGCTGGCCAGGCCGACATAGTCGTAGGCCAGGCTGTCGCTGAAGCTGGGGGCCGGCTGGGCGCTCAAGGGGTGGTCCGGGGGCATCGCCAGCACCAGTGGATCGTCGTGAAATGCCCGGGTCATCAGGCCCTGGGTGTCGACCGCATCGGAGACGATCCCCAGGTCCGCGGCGCCCTGGCGCAGGGCGTGGGTGATGCGCTGGCTGGGCAGTTCCTGCAGCTCGATATCGACCTGTGGATGGCTGTGCAGGAAGTCCGCCAGCAACTCCGGCAAGTACTCGCTGAGGGCGGTGGTGTTGCACAACAGACGCACCTGGCCCTTGACCCCCCTGGCGTACTCACCGAGGTCCTGTTGCAGGTGCTCGGCGTACAGCAGCAGCGTTCGCGCGTGCTGGGCCAGGGCCTTGCCGGCGGCCGTCGGACGGATGCCGCGACGCCCGCGTTCGAGAAACTCGATGCCCAGGGAGGCTTCCATGGCGCGGATTCGAGCGCTGGCGGCGGCCAGGGACAGATGGCTGCGAGCGGCCCCGGCGGTAATGTTGCCGGCCTCCAGAATATTCAGGTACAGGCGCAGGTCGATCAGATCGAAGTGCATGGGACATCCCTCGGCGAACATCATCTCTGTAGGAGCCGGCTTGCCGGCGAAGAGGCCTTCGGATTTTGCATCGGGCTTGAGCGCGCCTTCGCTGGCAAGCCAGCTCCTACGGCTGTGGCGGGCAATAGGTTTTGGCATGTGCCTCTTGCTGGGCAAGAGGCTGGCTCAGTATATGGCAGATTTTCAGCACGCCGCTGCGGGTGCAGGATTGGCCCATGAACAGCTCACTCGCGTTTTATCAGCATCTCGGAATGGCCCTTTCACTGCTGGTCATCGGCACATTCTTGCTGGCCGGCATGGTCAAGGGCGTGATCGGTCTCGGGCTGCCCACCATTGCCATGGGGCTATTGGGGCTGGCTATGGCTCCGGCGCAGGCTGCGGCCTTGCTGATCATTCCGGCGACCCTGACCAATCTCTGGCAACTGGCCTTTGGCGGGCACCTGCCGGCGTTGCTCAAGCGTCTGTGGCCGATGTTGCTGGCGATCTTCGTCGGCACCGTCGGCGGTTCCCTGTGGCTGGGCATCGAGGGCGGGCATTGGGTGGTGCGCGGGTTGGGCGCGGCGCTGCTGCTGTATGCCCTGAGCGGCCTGTTGCTGCCGACCTTGCGGGTGTCGGCGGCCCGGGAGCGCTGGCTGGCGCCGCTGTGCGGGCTGGTCACCGGGGTGATCACCTCTGCTACCGGGGTGTTCGTGATCCCGGCGGTGCCTTATCTACAGGCCCTGGGCTTGAACAGGGACTCACTGGTGCAGGCCCTGGGCCTGTCGTTCACCGTCTCGACCCTGGCCCTGGCCGGCGGCCTGCTGTGGCGTGGCGCCCTGGGCGGCGCCGAACTGGGGGCGTCCGTGCTGACCCTGGCTCCGGCGCTGCTGGGCATGTGGTTGGGGCAATGGTTGCGCCAGCACATCAGCGCCGTGCTGTTCAAGCGGGTGTTCTTCATCGGCCTCGGGCTGCTGGGCGGGCACTTGCTGATCAGTGGCTAGAGCTTGTGCTCAGCGGCCAGCCGAGGCCGGGCTGAGCATGTCGATGGCGCGGATCTCGAAATCGCGCTCCAGGTAGTCCATGCGCGCGGCGAGAAACTGCTGCATGTGCGGCAGGCCCGAGTGGCTATCCAGCGCCTCCTGGGAGGCCCAGACCTCGTAGAAGATGAACAGGCTTGGGTCTTCCCGGTCCCGCAGCATGTGGTACTCGATGCAGCCGGCTTCAGCGCGGCTGGCGGCGACATGGCTCAGGAAAAACGCCTCGAAGGCGTCGGCGCGTTCGGCGCGGGTCTTGGCGTGGAGGATAAAGGCCTGGGGCGTGGACATGCACAAAGCACTCATTGACGGGAAAGGTGCTGAGAATCCTAAGGCAAAGATCGGCTGTCGATTCGTGCATTTTGGTCAAATGTATTTTGAGCAACCCGGGCTTATTCTCCGCGCCCTGCCTGATTAACCTGCCGCCATCGTTTGCAACCTTCACAGCCCGCCGCTGCCAATGCGCGATGGGTTGTCCCCGATGAGGCCGGATCATGAAAAAAGTACTGCTGCTCAATGGCGCCAAACAGTTCGCCCACTCCGATGGCCGTTACAACGCCACCCTGCACGACACCGCCCTGGCGGTGCTGGATCGCGGTGGCCTGGAGGTCAAGGTCACCCATATCGACGAGGGCTATGACATCCAGGAAGAAGTGGCGAAGTTTCTCTGGGCCGACGTGATCATCTACCAGATGCCCGGCTGGTGGATGGGCGCGCCGTGGATCGTCAAGAAGTACATCGACGAAGTCTTCACCGAAGGCCACGGCAGCCTCTACGCCAGCGATGGCCGGACCCGCTCCGACGCCTCGCAGAAGTACGGCAGCGGCGGCCTGATCCAGGGCAAGCAGTACATGCTCTCGCTGACCTGGAACGCGCCGCAGCAGGCCTTCGACGACCCGACCGACTTCTTCGAAGCCAAGGGCGTGGACGCGGTCTACTTCCCGTTCCACAAGGCCAACCAGTTCCTCGGCATGAGCGGTTTGCCAACCTTCCTCTGTGTCGACGTGATGAAGCGCCCGAACATCGAAGGCGATGTGCAGCGTTATGCGCAGCACCTCAAGGCGGTGTTCAATCTCCAGGGCTGAATCCGGCTACTATTGAGCGCCTTGAAGCGGGCCTGCGGTTTATCCAGGGCCCACCAGCGCCGATAAAGGACTCCTGTGAAAGCCCGATCCGACGAGTTGCAAGTCTTGGTTTGCGTCATCGAGTGCGGTTCGATTTCCGCCGCGGCCGAGCAATTGGCCCAGACCCCTTCGGCGGTCAGCCGCAGCTTGTCGCGGCTGGAGGCCAAGCTCGAGACCACGCTGATCAACCGCACCACTCGACGCATGGACCTGACCGAAGAAGGGCGCTACTTCTTCGAACAGGCCAAGCGCATTCTCGATCAGATGGACGAGCTCGAAGAGCGCCTGTCGTCGCGCCAGCGCACCCCGTCCGGGCGTTTGCGGATCAACGCCGCGTCGCCCTTCATGCTGCACGCCATCGTTCCCCATGTGGCCGAGTTCCGCCGCCTGTACCCGGATATCCAGCTGGAGCTCAACAGCAACGACCTGATCATCGACCTGCTGGAGCAAAGCACCGACATTGCCATCCGCATCGGCGTGCTGGCGGATTCGACCCTGCATGCCCGCTCCCTGGGCTGCAGCCCGTTGCACATTCTTGCCAGCCCCGATTACCTGGCCCGCCACGGCACCCCGCAGAGCGTGGCGGAACTGACCGGGCACACCTTGCTCGGGTTCACCCAGACCGAGACCCTCAACCACTGGCCGTTGCGCCATGTGCATGGCGACCGCTGGCAGATCCAGCCGGACATCAGCGCCTCCAGCGGCGAGACCTTGCGCCACCTGGCGCTGGAAGGGCAGGGCATTGCCTGCCTGTCGCATTTCATGACCGTCGACGACATTCGCGCCGGGCGCCTGCAACCGCTGCTGGCCGCGTTCAACAGCGGCTATCGCCAGCCGATCAACGCGGTGTACTACCGCAACTCGCAACTGGCCCTGCGCATCCAGTGCTTCCTGGATTTCATCCAGGGCAAGCTGGCCGATTACGCCCACCCCGAGTTCCAGGGCTGAAAGCCCCGTTCCCCGCCTATCAGCCGTAGGAGCCGGCTTGCCGGCGAAGAGACCCCCAGGTTTTGCGCGAGTCTTGAAATCGCTTTCGCTGGCAAGCCAGCTCCTACGGTGGCTGTGTGTATCGGGTCTGTCCGGCAATCGATCCCTTGTAGGAGCCGGCTTGCCGGCGAAGAGGCCCCCAGGTTTTGCGCACGTCTTGAAATCGCTTTCGCTGGCAAGCCAGCTCCTACGGTGGCTGTGTGCATCGGGTCTATCCGGCAATCGATCCCTTGTAGGAGCCGGCTTGCCGGCGAAGGGGCCCCCAGGTTTTGCGCAAGTCTTGAAATCGCCTTCGCTGGCAAGCCCGCTCCTACGGTGGCTGTGTGCATCGTGTCTATCCGGCAATCGATCCTTTGTAGGAGCCGGCTTGCCGGCGAAGGGCCCCCCAGGTTTTGCGCACGTCTTGAAATCGCTTTCGCTGGCAAGCCAGCTCCTACGGTGGCTGTGTGTATCGGGTCTGTCCGGCAATCGATCCCTTGTAGGAGCCGGCTTGCCGGCGAAGGGGCCACCGGATTGGCGCCAGTCCCGAGATCGCTTTCGCTGGCAAGCCAGCTCCTACGGTGGCTGTGTGCATCGTGTCTATCCGGCAATCGATCCCTTGTAGGAGCCGGCTTGCCGGCGAAGAGGCCCCCAGGTTTTGCGCGAGTCTTGAAATCGCTTTCGCTGGCAAGCCAGCTCCTACGGTGGCTGTGTGTATCGGGTCTGTCCGGCAATCGATCCCTTGTAGGAGCCGGCTTGCCGGCGAAGGGGCCAGCGGATTTGGCGCCAGTCCCGAGATCGCCTTCGCTGGCAAGCCAGCTCCTACGGTGATCCATGGCTGAGGCTTGGGACGTTCGTGCCACGATTGGCGATTGCTCGACCCCCCGTCTCGGGCCTAAGGTTCTTGCCGTTCAAAAACAAGAAAAGGAAGGACTTTATGCGCATTCTGTTGTTCAAGTCCCTGGCCCTGACGGCTGCCATCGCCGCCAGCGGTTCGGCCTTTGCCGTGACCCTGGAAGGTGGCGCGGTAGCGGCGCCCAACCAGTACGGCGCCGATGTCGCGGCGCAGATCCTGAAGAAGGGCGGCAACGCGGTGGATGCGGCGGTGGCCACCGCGTTCACTCTGGCGGTGACCTACCCCGAGGCCGGCAATATCGGCGGCGGCGGGTTCATGACGATGTACATCGACGGCAAGCCCTACTTCCTCGACTACCGGGAAACCGCGCCCAAGGCCGCGACCCGGGACATGTACCTGAATGAAAAGGGCGAGGTGATCGAGAACCTGAGCCTGGTGGGCGCCCGCGCCGCCGGGGTGCCGGGCACCGTGATGGGCCTGTGGGAAGCCCACCAGAAGTTCGGCAAGTTGCCGTGGAGCGAGCTGATCACCCCGGCCGTGGGCTACGCGAAAAACGGTTTCAAGGTGGCGGACAAGCAGTACCAGTACCGCGAAGATGCGCTGAAGCTGTTCAACGGCAGCACCAACTTCGGCGACTACTTCGGCAGCATGAAACCCGGTGAAACCTTCCGTCAGCCGGAGCTGGCCGCGACCCTGGAGCGCATCGCGGACCAGGGCGCCAAGGAGTTCTACAGCGGCAAGACCGCCGACTTGCTGGTGGCCCAGATGCAGGCCGACAAGGGCCTGATCACCAAGCAGGACCTGCAGGACTACAAGGTCCAGTGGCGCCAGCCGCTGCAGGTGACCTTCCGGGGCAACACCCTGTACACCGCGCCGCCGCCCAGCTCCGGCGGGGTCGCCCTGGCGCAGCTGATCAGCATCAAGGAAGAGCGCGCAGCGGACTTCAAGGGCGTCGAGCTGAACTCGGCCAAGTACATCCACCTGCTGGCGGAAATCGAGAAACGCGTATTCGCCGACCGCGCCGACTACCTGGGCGACCCGGCGTTTTCCGAGGTGCCGGTCAAGCAGCTGACCGACCCGGCGTACCTGAAAAAACGCGCCGCCGAAGTCAACCCGAATGCCATCTCGGCCACCGAGAAGGTGCGTCCCGGGCTTGAGCGGCACCAGACCACCCACTTCTCCATCGTCGATGCCCAGGGCAACGCGGTGAGCAACACCTACACCCTGAACTGGGATTACGGCAGCGGCGTGGTGGTCAAGGGCGCGGGCTTTTTGCTCAACGACGAAATGGACGACTTCAGCGCCAAGCCCGGCGTCGCCAACGCCTTTGGCGTGGTCGGCGGTGACGCCAACGCTATTGCTCCCGGCAAGCGCATGCTGTCGTCCATGAGCCCGAGCCTGGTGACCCGTGACGGCAAGGTCACCCTGGTGCTGGGCACCCCCGGTGGTTCGCGGATCTTCACCTCGATCTTCCAGGTGCTGAACAACCTCTACGACTACCACCTGCCCCTGGAGAAGGCCGTGGCCGCGCAGCGCGTGCATCACCAACTGCTGCCCAAGGACACGATCTACTACGACGCCTACGCGCCGCTCACCGGCAAGGTCGCCGACGAGCTCAAAGCCATGGGCTACACCCTGGAAGACCAGGGCTGGGAGATGGGCGACATCCAGGCGATCCGGGTCAACGGCACCGCGCTTGAAACCGCTTCCGACCCCCGTGGTCGTGGCGTCGGCAAGGTCGTCAAATAACCACTGAACCGCTGTAGGAGCCGGCTTGCCGGCGAACGGGCCCGTCAGCCTGGCGCCCGATCGAGCGCCGCTTCGCTGGCAAGCCAGCTCCTGCCTTTGTTGCTCACGCGCCGACGAGCGGCTGTTCGGCGGCGCTTCAATTCCGTACCATTGCGCGCCTTTTTCCGCTCTCCCCCAGGACCGCGTCCGCCGGTCCGTCGATCAGGTCAACCATGAAAGCAAAACGTCTGCGCGCCGATGTCCTGGCCGGACTCACCACGTCCTTCGCCTTGCTCCCCGAATGCATCGCCTTCGCCCTGGTGGCTCACCTCAACCCGTTGATGGGCCTGTACGGCGCCTTCTTCATCTGCACCCTGACCGCACTGTTCGGCGGTCGCCCCGGGATGATCTCCGGTGCTGCCGGTTCCATGGCGGTGGTGATCGTCGCCCTGGTGGTGCAGCACGGGGTGCAGTACCTGCTGGCCACGGTGTTGCTGGGCGGGTTGGTGATGGTCGCCTTCGGCCTGCTGCGCCTGGGCAAGCTGGTGCGCATGGTGCCGTACCCGGTGATGCTGGGCTTCGTCAACGGCCTGGCGATCGTGATTGCCCTGGCCCAGCTGGAGCATTTCAAGAGCGGCGAACACTGGCTCAGCGGCCGGCCGCTGTACCTGATGGGCGGCCTGGTGGCGCTGACCATGGCCATCGTCTATCTGCTGCCGCGCCTGACCCGCGCCGTGCCGCCGGCCCTGGTGGCGATCCTCGGCGTCGGTTTGCTGGTGTACCTGCTGGACCTGCCGACCCGCACCCTGGGCGACATGGCGCACATCGCCGGCAGCCTGCCGGGCCTGGCCGTGCCCCAGGTGCCGTGGAACCTGGAGACGCTGTCGATCGTCGCGCCCTACGCGCTGCTGATGGCCATGGTCGGCCTGCTGGAAACCCTGCTGACCCTCAACCTCACCGATGAAATCACCGAGAGCCGCGGCCATCCGGACCGTGAATGCGTGGCCCTGGGGGCGGCCAACATGGTCTCGGGGATGTTCGGCGGCATGGGTGGCTGCGCGATGATCGGGCAGACCGTGATCAACCTCAGTTCCGGCGGCCGCGGGCGCTTGTCCGGGGGGGGGGCCGGTGGCCTGATCCTGCTGTTCGTGCTGTTTGCGGCGCCGCTGATCGAAGGCATTCCCCTGGCGGCGCTGGTGGGGGTGATGTTCGTGGTGTCACAGCAGACCTTTGCCTGGGCCTCGTTGCGGGTGATCCGCAAGGTGCCGCTGAACGATGTGCTGGTGATCTTTGCGGTGAGCGTGATCACGGTGTTCACCGACCTGGCCATGGCGGTGTTCTGCGGCATTGTCATCGCCGCCCTCAACTTCGCCTGGCAGCAGGCCCGGGAGCTGTATGCCGACGCTCACCTGGAGGCCGACGGCAGCAAGCGCTATCAGTTGCACGGCACTTTGTTCTTCGCCTCCACCACGCCGTTTCTCAACCAGTTCGACCCGGCGGGCGATCCGCAGCACGTCACCATCGACTGTCGCCACCTGAGCTTCGTGGATTACTCGGCCATCGCCGCCCTGAAAACCCTGCGCGAGCGTTATGCCAAGGCCGGCAAGCACCTGCAGGTGCTGCACCTGTCCGAACGTTGCAGGCAGCTGCTGAAACGGGCTCGGGTGCAGCCCGACTGAAGCCCTCGGGCGAGTCGTTCCGCTCGGCGGTTTGTCAGGGCCGTGGAGTGAAAATATCCACTGCCGATTTTCATCGAGCGGCGTTTTACTTAGCTGTTCGCGACAAGGCCTGCCTCTTTACGAAAATTAGTTTCACTGGGTTTGAAACCCTCCTCCTTAAGTGATTAAAGCGTTTCACAACCATTCGAAGTGACGCTGTCTTCAAGGAGGGTCCCATGGCTCCTGCATCGGGTTTTTGGCTGCTGGGCTACGCCGCAGTCGCCATCATTGCGTTGATCGTGTTGATCGCTCGCTACCGGCTCAATCCCTTTATCGTCATCACCCTGGTGTCCGTCGGCCTGGCGCTGATGGCCGGCATGCCGCCGTCCGGCGTGGTGGGTGCCTATGAAGCCGGGGTCGGCAAGACCCTGGGCCATATCGCCCTGGTGGTGGCCCTGGGCACCATGCTCGGCAAGCTGATGGCCGAATCCGGCGGCGCCGAACAAGTGGCGCGGACCTTGATCGACCGCTTCGGCGAGCGCAACGCCCATTGGGCCATGGTCTGTATCGCCTTTCTTGTGGGGCTGCCGCTGTTTTTCGAAGTGGGTTTTGTACTGCTCATCCCCATTGCCTTCACCGTGGCACGGCGGGTGGGGGTGTCGCTGCTGATGGTGGGCCTGCCCATGGTCGCCGGGCTGTCGGTGGTCCACGCCCTGGTGCCGCCGCACCCGGGGGCGATGCTGGCGGTGCAGGCCTATCAGGCGTCGGTGGGGCAGACCCTGCTGTACGCGATCCTGATCGGCGTGCCCACGGCGATCATCGCCGGTCCGGTGTATGCCCGGTTCATCGTGCCGCACATCCACCTGCCGGCCGAGAACCCCCTGGAGCGTCAGTTCATTGCTCGCGAACCCCGGGCGCGCCTGCCCAGCTTTGGCCTGACCATGTTCACCATCCTGCTGCCGGTGGTGCTGATGCTGATCGGCGGCTGGGCCAACCTGCTGGCCGAGCCCGGCACCGGGCTCAATCAGTTCCTGCTGTTCATCGGCAACTCGGTGATCGCTCTGTTGGTGGCCACCCTGGTGAGTTTCTGGACCCTGGGGCTGGCCCAGGGCATCAACCGTGAATCGATCCTCAAATTCACCAACGAATGCCTGGCGCCCACGGCCAGCATCACCTTGCTGGTGGGGGCCGGGGGCGGCCTGAATCGGATTCTGATCGACTCCGGGGTCACCGAGCAGATCGTCGGCCTGGCCCATGAGTTCCAGCTGTCGCCGCTGTGGATGGGCTGGCTGTTCGCGGTGCTGATGCGGGTCGCCACCGGCTCCGCCACCGTGGCCCTGACCACCGCCTCGGGGGTGGTGGCGCCGGTGGCCGTCGGCCTGGGCTACCCGCACCCGGAACTGCTGGTGATCGCCACCGGCGCCGGCTCGGTGATTCTGTCCCACGTCAACGACGGTGGCTTCTGGCTGGTGAAGGAATACTTCAATATGACCGTCACTCAAACCTTCAAGACCTGGACCGTGCTGGAGACGCTGATTTCGCTGATCGCCTTCGGCCTGACCCTGGGTCTCGCGGAGCTGCTGTAGATGGACATTCTTTACAAGATCCGTTCGGGGCTGAACGACTTCAGCGCCGGGGAGCAGCGGATCGCCCGTCTGCTGCTGGACGACGTCGGCTTTGGCGCCTCCGCCAGCCTCGACGAACTGGCCCGACGCGCCGAAGTCAGCGCCGCCACCCTGTCGCGGTTTGCCCGCAGCGTCGGGTGCCGCGACCTGCGTCAACTGCGCCTGCAACTGGCCCAGGCCAGCGGCGTCGGCAGCCGCTTTCTCGACCCGGGCAGTACGCCCGAGCAGTCCGGTTTCTACCGGCAGATCGTCGGCGACATCGAGTCCGTGCTGCATCGGCACCTGGCCGGTTTCACCCAGGCGCAGTTCGCCGACGCGGTGCGCTTGCTGGGGCGCGCGCGGATGATTCACGCCTTCGGCAGCGGCGGCTGCTCGACCCTGTGCAGCGATGAACTGCAGGTGCGCCTGGTGCGCCTGGGCTACCCCATCGCCGCCTGTCACGACCCGGTGATGATGCGGGTCACCGCCGCCGCCCTGGGGCCGCAAAACGCGGTGATCGCCTGTTCCCTGACCGGCATCACCCCCGAGCTGCTGGAGGCGGTGACCCTGGCGCGCACCTACGGCGCGGGGATCCTGGCCATCACCTTGCCCGACTCGCCCCTGGCGCAACTGGCGGATGTGCTGCTGCCCCTGCACAGCGCCGAAACCCCGTTCATCTACAAGCCCACCGCCGCCCGCTACGGCATGCTCCTGGCCATCGACGTGCTGGCCACCGAGCTGGCCCTGGCCCAGCCGGACGACAACCAGGAGCGCCTGCGGCGAATCAAGCTGGCCCTGGACCATTACCGTGGCGGCGAAGACTGCCTGCCCCTGGGAGACTGACATGCGCTACGACACGCTGATCCGCAACGCCCTGATCATCGACGGCAGCGACCGCCCGGGTTACCCCGCCGACCTGGCGATCGGCGACGGTCGCATCGCCTGTATTGGCGATCTGTCCATGGCCACGGCCGAGGTCGATATCGATGCCGCCGGGCGTGTGCTGGCCCCGGGTTTCATCGACGTGCACACCCATGACGACACGGTGGTGATCCGCCAGCCGCAGATGTTGCCCAAGCTCAGTCAGGGCGTGACCACGGTGATTGTCGGCAACTGCGGGATCAGCGCCGCGCCGGTGAGCCTCAAGGGCGACCCGCCGGACCCGATGAACCTGCTGGGCGAGCGCGGCATGTTTGTCTACCCGCGTTTTTGCGACTACCGCGCGGCGGTGGACCAGGCGCAGCCAGCGGTGAATGTCGCGGCCCTGGTGGGGCACACGGCGCTGCGCAGCAACCACCTGCCGGACCTGTACCGCAGCGCCAGCGCCGATCAGATCGCGGCCATGCGCGGGCAGTTACGCGAGAGCCTTGAGCAGGGGGCCCTGGGCCTGTCCAGCGGGCTGGCCTACGCCAGCGCGTTTAGCGCCGACACCGATGAAGTGCTGCAACTGGCCCAGGAACTGACGGCATTCGGCGCGGTGTACACCACCCACCTGCGCAGTGAGTTCGAGCCGGTGCTGGAGGCCATGGACGAGGCCTTCCTCATTGGTCGCGCGGCCCGGGCGCCGGTGATCGTCTCCCACCTCAAATGCGCCGGGGCCGGCAACTGGGGACGCAGCCCGCAACTGCTGGCGGCCCTGGAGCGGGCGGCCCAGGATCATCCGGTGGGCTGTGATTGTTATCCCTACGCCGCCAGCTCTTCGACCCTGGATCTCAAGCAGGTTACCGATGCGTACCGCATCACCATCACCTGGTCCACGCCGCACCCCGAACAGGGCGGTCGTGATCTGAACGAGATTGCCGACGAGTGGGGCGTCAGCCTGCTGGCCGCCGCCGAGCGCCTGCAACCGGCGGGGGCGGTGTACTACGGCATGGATGAAAGCGATGTGCGGCGCATCCTCGCCCATCCGCTATCGATGATCGGCTCCGATGGCCTGCCGGACGATCCCTTCCCCCATCCGCGCCTGTGGGGCGCCTTTCCCCGGGTGCTCGGGCACTTCAGTCGCGATCTGGGCCTGTTCCCGCTGCACACCGCGGTGCACAAGATGACCGGGCTTTCCGCCGCGCGCTTCGGCCTGCAGCAGCGCGGCGAGATCCGCGAAGGGCACTGGGCGGATCTGGTGCTGTTCGACCCGGCGCGGGTGCGCGACGTGGCCGACTTCAAGCACCCGCAGCAAGCGGCGCAAGGGATCGACGGGGTTTGGGTCAACGGGGTGTGCAGTTATGCCCAGGGCCGGGCCAACGCTCAGCGCGCCGGGCGCTTCCTGCCGCGGGAGGGGGATTTGCGCCGGGGCTTTCGCACCGCGGGCTGATTCTTTGATCTTCGTCACAGTGATGGCGCGGTGCTATTAAAGAATCCCTGAGTGGCGCCGAAGTGCTGGGAACCGCCGTCGGTACAGGCGGCTTATTTCGGTCAGGGAGTCGTGCAATGAGCTTTGGCAAAACCACCCCCATCCTGCGGATCTTCGATGAAGCCAAGGCCCGGGAGTTTTACCTCGACTTCCTGGGGTTCAACCTGGATTGGCAGCATCGTTTCGAGGATGACTTTCCGCTGTACATGCAGGTGTCCCGGGGCGAATGCGTGCTGCATCTGTCCGAGCATCACGGCGATAGCACCCCGGGTGCGGCGCTGCGGATCGAGACCGACGAGCTGGAAGCCTTCCAGCAGCAATTGCTGGCCAAGAACTACCGTTTCTCCCATCCGCAGATCCAGGCCATGCCCTGGGGCAGCCAGGACATGACCGTCAGCGATCCATTCGGCAATCGACTGGTGTTCACCAACGCCATTTGCGTCTGAGGGGGCTCAGGCCTTGCCGGTGCTCAGCGTGGCCTGACGGAATTGCCCCGGGGTCAGCCCGGTGCGGTTCTTGAAGCTGCGGTGAAAGGAACGGGATTCGCTGTAGCCCAGGCAATCGGCGATGTCCTGGATCGACAGGGCGCTGTGGCGCAAGTGGTGCTCGGCCAACTCCTGGCGCAAGTCATCGAGAATCTGCTGGTAGGAGGTGCCGGCCTGTTGCAGCTGGCGCTGCAGGGTGCGTTCCGACATCTGCAACTGCTCCGCCACCTGCTCCTTGCGCGGCAGGCCGTCCTTGAGCAACTGGCGCAACAGGTTCTGCACCTGCAACGCCAGGGGCGCATCGCCCAGGGACGCCATCATCGCCTGGGCATGTTCTTCCAGGGTCTTGAGCAGGCGTGCGTCGGCCTGGCGCAGGGGCAACTGCAGGTAGTCCAGTGGCGCCACCAGCGCCGAGCAGGGTTGCTGGAACAGCACCGGGCAGCCGAACAACGCCTCGTACTGCGCCGCCTCGGCCTGGTCCGGCAGGGCGTGCTCGAACCACACTGCGCTGGGCGACAACTGCGAGTCGGCGATCCAGCGCGCGTACAACAGCCAGGAGGCCAGGACGTTTTCCACCAGGTGCCGGCGAATGTCCGGGCGCTGATGGCGGCAATTCCAGATCAGCCGCACCTGATCGCCTGCCGCCTCGGCGCGACTGGTGCCCATGTCCCCCACCAGTTTTTCGAACGGCATGATGCGGCCCATGGCTTCGCCCAGGGTCGCGCAGTTCATGGTGATGTAGCCCAGCACGTTCCAGGAGCTGGGTTTGACGAAGCGCGCCGAATTCAGCCCGAACAGCGGATCGCCCGAGTGCTGGCAGAAATAGTCCAGCAGCCGTTCATGCACCTCCATGGGCAGGCGCAGGCTGGTGTCGTTCAACTGCGCGGCTTGCAGCCCGGCCGCCGCCAGCGCCGGCTCGGTGGCAATACCCAGTTGCTCGGCATAGAGCAGGTATTTCAGCAGGGGCGGGACCGAAGTAAAACCGAGGCTGGGCATGTACGGGTTCCTGGTGACTAATCCCTAGGACAGCAGGACGAAGACCGGGAAAGGTAACGGCAAACCCCAAGGGCTGTAAATGGCCTGCGCCCCCGCTTCTTGTAGCCGCTGCCGCAGGCTGCGACCGGCCCCGAAGGGGACGCCGCTCTTGAGGACCTCGGAAGGCCCTGCGGGCCTTGTCGCAGCCTGCGGCAGCGGCTACAGAGGTAGGGCGTCCATGCGCGGGGCACCTTGCGTGCGCCGGTTGTCTGGAGTACCGGTCTACCAACCCGCGTGTGGCCGCCACCCTGGTTCAAGGGGGGGGGCGGCGACGGGGCGCAAATCAAACGCGGAAGTGGCTGACCATCATCTGCAACTGGCCGCCCAGGCGCGCCAGTTCAACACTGGAGGCGGCGGTTTCATCGCTGGCGGCGGCGGTCTGTTCGGACACGTCGCGCACGTTGATGATGCTGCGGCTGATCTCTTCGGCCACGGCGCTCTGCTGTTCGGCGGCGGCGGCGATCTGCTGGTTCATCGATTGGATGTTGGACACGGTGCGGGTGATGCTTTCCAGCGAGGCACCGGCCTTGCGGGTCAGCTCGACGCTGCTGTCGGTCAGGCTGCGGCTGTTGTTCATCACCGTGGCCACTTGCTGGGTGCCGTTCTGCAGGCCGGCCACCAGTTCCTCGATCTCTTCGGTGGACTTCTGGGTGCGCTGGGCCAGGGCCCGCACTTCGTCGGCGACCACGGCAAAACCACGCCCGGCTTCACCGGCCCGGGCCGCTTCGATGGCGGCGTTCAGCGCCAGCAGGTTGGTCTGTTCGGCCACGGCCTTGATCACGTCCATGACGCTGCCGATCTTGTCGCTTTCCTGTTGCAGCACGGTCATGGCGTCGGTGGAGCGCACCACTTCGCTGGCCAGGCGCTCGATCTGTTCGATGGCCTGTGCCACCACCTTGTCACCCTGGCGGGCTTCGCCGTCGGCGGCGGCCGCGGCCTGGGAGGCCTCTTCGGCGTTGCGCGCGACTTCCTGCACGGTGGCGGTCATCTCGTGCATGGCGGTGGCCACTTGGTCGGTCTCGACTTTCTGGCTGTTGACCCCAGCGCTGGTTTCCTCGGTCACGGCCGACAGTTCTTCGGCGGCGCTGGCGATCTGGGTCACGCCGTCGCGGATGCCGCCGATCAGCTCGCGCAGGGTCACGCCCATGCGGGCGATGCCCTGTTGCAGCACACCCAGTTCATCGCGACGGGTGACCCGCAGGTTTTCGGTGAGATCGCCGGAAGCGATGCGCTCGACCACGGCCAGGGTTTCCTGCAGCGGGCGGGTGATCTGCCGGGTGATGATCACGGCGGCCAGTACGCCCACCAGCAGCGCCAGCAGGGTGCTGATCAACTGCAGGCTGCGGGCCTGGGCGCTTTCGATGTCGCGACGGTCCAGCTGGATCTGGTACAGGGCGTCGCTGCGGCTGACGATGTCGGCGCCCTGGTCGGTCATTTCCTTGCGCGCCTGCACGGCATCGCTGAAGGCCAGCTTGAAGGCCTGCAGCGAACTGCGGTAGCCGCTCAGGGCCGCTTCCAGCTGTTGCATGGCGTCGCGCTGGGTGCTGCCGAAGTGCGCATTGAGCTGGTCCAGCTCGGCAATCGCCGCATTGAGCTGGGTCGCGGCTTTCTGTTCGGTGTCCGGGTTGTTGGTGGTGACGTAGCCGCGCACTTCATAGCGGGCCAGCTGGAAGGCGTCCTTGGCCTGGGTGATGGCCTGGAACTGCTCGAAGCGCTCGTCGCTCAGGGGCATCTGCTTGACCCGGGCGTTGATGGCGTTGATCAGGTCGTTGGCGCGCTCGGCGTTCTGGTTCATCGCCTGGCGCGCGGCGTCGCCGGTGCGGTAGGCATTGCGCATCTTGTTCAGCGAGTCCTGGTAGGCGCTGATGGTCGTGCCCAGGCCTTGCAGGAGCTTGATGTTGTCCGGGCTCTGGAACGAGGCCAGGAGCTTTTTCTGCTGCGCGCTGAAATCGTCCAGGGTGCTCTGCACGCCCTGGGCGGCGGTTTCGTCGCCGTTGGCCAGCATGTACTGCAGGCGGGTGACCCGCAGTTTGGTCAGGCCGCTGTTGAGCTGGGTGATGTCGCTCATCCAGTTGCTGCGGTCGATCAGGTTGCCCAGGCTGGTCCAGCCGGTCAGTGCAAGGACGGTGGTCAGGGCCAGGACGAGGCCGAAACCCAGGCCCAGCTTAAGGTTGACGCTGATGTTGGCAAACCAACTACTCATTGAATTCCTCCAGGAACGTAGCTCTTCTTGATCTTGAGTTGGCTGGAAGATTGTTGTTGTTGGTGACCAGCAAGGTGTTTTGTAGGGGGTGTATCGGCGGGACGTTCCATAGCTGAAACGATTTCGTCGGTATTGTCCCAGGACAATGTTTGATGCGATGGACGGTCATTTTGCGGGATCACCGTCGGTCCGTTGAGCTTTTTTTCACATTCATTTCACCCGCGCCCCACGCTTGCCGCCCTAGAGTCCGACGAGTCGATGCCGCCGGCATTCGGCGGCGCTCGTTTGTCATCAGCAGGCGCTAGCCTGATGGCGCGTCGCTCAATACATCGGATCATTCTCAGAGGGGCGGTTGGACAGTGGCCACAAGACTCGCTTTGCCGCCGGTCAAACGCTCATTTGCGATGGGCGGCCTGACGCGTTACAAGAACCGCCTGGGGTTGCTGCTGGCGGCCTTTTTGCTGATTCCCCTTGGCCTGCTGCTGTTGCAGCCGACGGCGGTGCCCGACCTGGCTCACGGCAATGTGGCCGGGATCAAGGCGGTGACCAGCAGTTGGGCCAAGGGCGACACCATTGTCCTGGTGCGGCATGTGGAGCGCTGCGACCGTTCCAGCGCGCCCTGCCTGGGGCCCGCCGATGGCATTACCGATCGTGCCCGGGAGGTGGCGGTAGCCATCGGCGCGCGATTCGAGCAGTTGGGCCTGGAACGCACCGACCTCTACAACAGCCCCATGACCCGTACCGCGCAGACTGCGGGCTACATGTTCAGCAAGGTCAGCAGTGGCGATGGCTGGCTGTACGACTGCAAGGGCAATCTGTTGCGCGACGTGCTGGCGCACAAGGTGGCCGGGCGCAATCTTGTGCTGGTGACCCACAGTGAATGCATGGATGAACTGGAACAGGAACTGAAGCTGGCGACCCCGACCCTGGGCTATGGCGCTTCCCTGTTCATCACCACCGATACCCTCAATGGCGCGCCGAAGATGCTTGGCATGATCGAGGCCAGCGACTGGCGTTCGGTGAACCTCAAGCCTTGATGCGCCTCGGGGCTGACCGCTGCGGTCAGCCGGGCGCGCCCCGGGCTCAGGGGGCCAGCAGGTCCGGATCGGCTGGCGGGCTGCCGGCGGGCGCGATCGCCGTCGGCGCGGGGCCGTCCTCGATCCGTTGCGGACTGATCAGGTTGGTGAACTCTTCGATCAGGCGCTGGATCGCTTCCGGCGGCTCGCAGTCGCGAAACTCCATGCTGATCTGCACTTCGTCCGGGTCGCGTTCCTGGCCCTCGCGCTTGCCGCTGCCGAAGGTGACGAAGAACTTCTCGCTTTGCAGTTCGCCATTCTCCAGGTCGTGGCTGGCCTTCTGCAGTTCGGTGCCATGCATGCGTACCGACAGGTCGACGGTCATCTTGTGCAGGGCCAGGCCCTTGGGCGAAACCAGGGCGATCAGCGGCACATTGATGATGTGCTGCTCGTTGAGCGCCACCTCGACCATCTTGGCCTTCATCGGCGTGCCCAGGTCGTTGACGTTGTAATCGAAGAACTGGTCGAACAGCTTGATGTACTGCTGGGCGATCAGGTTGTGGGTGGCGGCGGCGGCCTGGTGCATGCCCCGGGTGATGTGGCTCAGGTCGCTGGCTGACATGGGCTCCTTGCGGCGGGAAAAGAATGCCATGGATCACGCTCCTTGTTCGGTGGCTGGAGAACCCCGCCGTGAAGGCGGGGCGGGTTACTGGGTCGAAGGTGCCGCGTGGATCAACCGCCGGTGCCGGTTTTCTTCTCGGCCGCAGCGCCCGGCATTGCCAGCGTATTAGCGGTTGGCAGCTTGTCCGGGTCGGTCGGTTGAGTGCTCGGCAGCCGCACCGGCTTGGTGGCAGCGTCGGTGAGGAAGTCGATGACGCGCATCAGGGCTTCCGGTGGGTCCTGGCGGACGATCTTGGTGCTGATGGCGTAGCGCGCGCGGGTGTCGGTCTTGCGGGTCTGGGTGGATTTGTGGCTTGCCGCACCCTTGACCGACACACTGAACGGGCCCCAGCCCAGCTTCGCCTCGAAGCTGCCGGAGGCTTCGGTGGAGCTGGTGTCCTCGGCCATCTGGCTGATGGTCAGCTCGAACTCGATGGAGCCTTCCTCGATGGTGATGTTGGGGTGACTGATGGCCGCCAGCAGCGGAATGCGCATCGACTTCTTCACCGTGCCCTTGTAGACGCCCTGTTCATCCACCAGGGTTTCGTCGTAGTCGAACTGCACCGATACCGCCTGGCCGTCCTTGATGCACACGCCCATCAGGAAGTCCGCATAGGCTTTGCTCGCGGCGACCTGCGCCTGAATCATCGCCATCAGTGGGCCGGTGATCATCTTGTCCAGGGGCAGCGCGGCAATCACGCCGCCGATCAAGCCCTTATCAATATCTGCCATGGTCTAGCTCCTTGTTCTTCGTTGCGCGAAATGCGCCCCTGCACCTTAAGAAAGCCGTGACGGCCGATTCAGCGGGAATCGATTACCGGTGAGTGTTGGCTTCCAGGCGACGGATATTGCCGATCTGCCGCAGGCTCAGGCCGTACTTGTCCGCCAGCACGCTGCGGGAGATGCCGCCCAGGCTTTCCAGCTGGATGTGCTGGTTGCGGATCTGCCGGCAGAAGTGATCGGCCTTGGGGATTTCCAGGGCCAGGCCGGCAAAGCGTTCGATCAGGGCGTTGAGGGCGTCGGGGGGCAGGATCAGGGCCAGCGAGGTGCGTTCGGCGTGCTTGGGAATGTACTTGGGACGGCCGCCGTATTCCCGGGTCAGGCGGTAGGCGTTCTCCAGGCCGATGCAGTCGATGAGGGCCTGGAGCGAGTGGGGTAGTTGGCGAACATCAATGAGACTGAGGTCTTTCACGTCCATTTGGTACCTCCTTGGAATTATGGATAACGCTGGTTCGATCCTAAGGAGGTGCCTCGTCCGTTGTTCAGTGGGAAATTTCCCCCCTATTAAAGGGAACTATTACATTCTGATGTTGTATCGGTCGCGGGTGGTGCACTGGATTTTCTTCAACCGTTGGAGGAAATATCCATGTCACGTTATGCGATTGATTTCAGTTTTATCGCCGCCCTCGAAGGCGGTGCCATGACTCGCGGTTATGTGCCCGATGCGGCCAACAGCAAAAGCGGGGTGACGGTGGGCACCGGGTTCGACCTGGGGCAGCGCGGGGTCCAGGATCTGCAGGCGCTCAACCTGCCGGCGGATCTGGTGCGGCGGCTGACGCCCTACCTGGGGCTGACGGGACTCAAGGCCAAGCAGTTTCTGGTTGACCAGCCCCTGAGCATCAGCAGCGCCGAGGCCGAGCTGATCGATGAGGCGTACAAGGCGCCCTTCGTCGATCGCCTGGCCGCGGCCTACACCCAGGCCAGCGGGGTGGATTTCGCCCAGCTGCCGGCGCCGATGCAGACCGTGATCGCCTCGGTGGCCTTTCAGTACGGCAGCCTGGCCAGCCGCACGCCGAAGTTCTGGGCCCAGGTGGTGGCTCGCGACTGGAAGAGTGCCCTGGCCAACCTGCGCAATTTTGGCGACAGCTACGGCACTCGGCGGCGCAAGGAGGCCGATCTGCTGGGCTCGCAGCTCGGCTCATGAGCGGTTGCCGCCCAGGCCCCGGGCCTGGGCGGCTGGCCGGTTTCAAGGGCAGGGGTAGGTGTGCAGCAGGCTCACACTGCCCATGTAGTGGGTGTCATCAGGCTGGGTATTGCTGGGCAGCGTACGCCAGTCCACCAACAGGCACATGGCCCTGAGGGAAATGCCCTTGGCCTGGCCGATGGGGTTGGAAAACTCGTAGCGGTACAGTGCCTGAGTGGTGTTTTGCGGGGTGACGCTGCCGGCGTTGAGCAAGGTACTGCGGGCCATGTCCGGCAGTTTGTCCTGGCTGACGGTAAAGCGCGGTTGCTCGCCCTGGTGGACGAACACGCCCTGGTCACGAGAGCGTTTCCACAGTTGCTGCCACTGGCTGCTGCCGGCGACGGAGCTCAGGGTGGCGGCGTAGGCCTTGAGGGTGGCGGGCGGCACCTGGGCGGTTTCCAGGGCGTGGGCAGCGCTGGCCAGCAGGCTCAGGCCGATGATCAGTGAACGCAGAATCAACATGGGAATAACTCCTTTTCCAGGCCGCACGGCCCGACACGAACACGGGGGAAGTCCCCCCGGCGACAGGCTGTCGCCGGGGAGCAAGGCTCAGCGGGCGTCGAGGTAATCCCAGCGCAGGCCTTCCTTGTTGTTTTTAGCAGTCAATTCCTTGGCCACGGTGTTCTCGATGGCGTTGACGTTGATGTTTTCCACTTCGAGGATGTTTTTGTTCGCCAGTTGCTGGCGGAACTCGGCCTTGTTGGTGAGGAACTGGCAGGCGTGTCCCAGCTCGTGCATCAGCACCAGGGCGGGGGACAGGCGCTCGACCCGGTCGCTGCTGAACAGCGCGAGGAATTTCTGGAAATTGCTCAGGTCCGGCTGCTTGTATTTTTTCTCGATGGCGTACACCTGGGACTTGAGGTTCCACACCACGCGCCCGGCGGAAGTGGTGGAGTTGGCGGCCGGAGGAATCCAGCGGTCGGTCTTGTCCGCTGCCGACGAGTTGGTGACTTCCACGATCAGCTCTTCCTTGACGGCGATCAGTTCGTCGATCAGGAAGTTGGCCAGGTCGGATTGGCGCAGATAGTGGCAGGCATCGTCGAAACGCTTCTGGGCGACGGCCTGGTCCAGGGTCGTGGTGGTAACGGTAATGGTCATGACTGACTCCTTTGAGGAAATGCCCGTCAATGGGCAGGAGTCATGGTTTCAAGGGCGGTGAGCGGGTATCAGCGGGAAAGGGTTCAAGGGGTGGCGTTCAAGGGGGCGTGGGCAAGGGGCGGGGCCACGGGGATGGGCATTTCAATGTCCCGCGAGTAAAGTGCCGCGCCCGGGAAATGAATCCCGGACGCTTTTTCCATGGAGTTACGTCGTGAAGCACATCAGCAAAGTCGTTGCCTCTGCCTGCCTCGGTCTGGTTCTTGCGGGCTGCACCGGCACCCCGATGAAAACCCAGCAGTTGGACAGCAGCCAGTACACCGTGATCGGTCACAGTGAAGCGACCGCCACCGGCATCATGTTGTTCGGGGTGATCCCGATCCAGCAGAACAGCCGTTTCGTCCGCGCGCAGACTGCGGCGATCAAGGCCAAGGGCGGCGACGCCCTGATCAACACCCAGGTCCAGGAAAGCTGGTTCTGGGCCTGGGTCCTGAACGGCTACACCACCAAGGTCTCCGGTGATGTGGTCAAGCTGAAGAACCCTCAGTAAGCCTCGCCCGGATAGACAAACGGCACCTGATTCAGGTGCCGTTTTCGTTGGCGGGTCAGTGGCCCGGTGCGAGGCTGACGAAGTGGTAGGCCTGGCGGCTGACCATGAGGGTCTTGAGGATCTGCAATGGCGGCTTGGGCGTCTGGTCGCCGCCGATGACGGCGACATGCTGCGGCGACTCGGCGAGAAAGGCCTGCAACTGCGCTTCGGTCTGCAGGTCCTTGAGCAGGCTCTGGGTGTAGAACACGCTGGCGCCGGCAATGCGCTCGTTGGCCTGATACAGCGCCAACTGATGCCCGCTGGCCTGCAGCGCCATGATCTGGTCGGTCACCGGGACGAACGACAGCTCACGGTCGGCCCGGGGCGCGGCCCATTGGGCGTTCACCAGATAACCGCCAATGATCAGGCTCATGAGGGCGATCGCCAGGCCCTGGCGCCGACGCCCCACCGCACTCCAGAAACCGCTGCCCGCAGCCCGCTGCGCGAGGCGCTGGTACAGCACTGCCCCGTACTCGGCCGCCAGCACCGCCGCCGCCGGAGTCAGGGACATCAGGTACACCGTGCGTTTGCTGGAGGCCAGGCACAGCAGGGTGAACTGCGCCAGCAACCAGAGGCTGAAGAACAGCAGGTAGCGGTTTTGCACCAGGGTCTTGCGAAAGTGCCACAGGCCCAGGTAGACCAGGATGTTCCACGGCAGGAAGGCCTGGGGCAGCTTGGCCAGGTAGTAATAGAAGGGCTCGTAGTGCCCGGCCTCGACAAATGAGCCGTCGAAGCGCCCGACACTGTTGGTCCACAGCACTTCGCCCAGGGCTTGCAGGCCGCCGCGCTGATAGAGCATGTACAGCCAGATCATCAGCGGCACCAGGCCCAGCAGGGTCAGCAAGCCGGGGCGCAGCCACTGGCCGAAGCTGAAGCGTTTTTCGATCAGGCTGTCGGCCAGCAGGTAGGCGAAGATCACCACCCCCGGCATGGCCAGGCCCAGCACGCCCTTGCTCAGGGTGGCGATGGCAATGCCGCCGGCGAAGGCTAACCAGGCCAGCAACGCCGGTTGCTGTTCGGCCTGACGGCGCTGGGCCTGAAAGAACGCCAGCAGGGCCAGGGTCACTCCGAGGCTGAGCAGGGCATCTTCACCCACGCCACGCACGTTGCTCCAGTAACTGGCCATGGTCGCCAGCATCAGCCCGGCCACTGCCGCCAGGGTGGCCGGGCGGCCAAAACGGCGCAGCATGGCGTACAGCAGCATCACGCTGAACAGCCCGGCAAAGGCCGAGGCCAGGCGCACCGCCAGGGGCGTGCCGCCGAAGGCGCGGATGGCGCTGGCGTCGAGCCACAGGCTCAGCGGTGGTTTTTCCAGGAACGGCGTGCCGAACAGGCGCGGCGTGACCCAGTCATCGTCCAGGTGCATTTCCATGGCGATCCCGGCGACCCGGGCCTCGGTGGAGCCTTGCAACTGGTGATTGCCCAGGGCGAAGAAGAACAGCAGGCAGGCCAGCAGGAACAGCAGCGGAGCGGGTCGTGACATGGGTTGTGCGCCGGCAGATCAAGAGGCGCAGCCGGGAGGCTGCGGGCAAGCGCCAAAGTATACGGAGGCGAGTCTTAACAAATTGTGAACAAGTAGGGGGAAATAGTCGGTTTTTCCGAGCTCGGCCCAGTCACCCCGGGGCTTTCAGGTAGGCGGCCACGGCATGCGGGAACAGCTGCTCGTAGAGGGGGTAGCCAATGCCCAGCACGCTGATCTCGATGGCCTCTGCACCGCACTCGGCAGAGTAGTCCTGGAGGCTCACGCCCATGGCCGGCACGGGCTGGTCGAGGTGATACACCTGCAGTTGCAGCGAGCTTTGGTCCGCGGCCCCCGTCAGTACCCGCACCTGCTCCTGGAGCGCGGCGTAGGCCGGGGCGGCGATGAATTGGCCCCAGGCCACGCCCATCGGCGGGTCATTCGATTCCAGGGCGGACCAGCCGAGCAGGGTCGTGCCCTGGTAGATCTTGAACCTTGGGTAAGCATCCGCTTGGGCTGGCATGGCGAGACCTGCAGTAAGGGGAATAATGACCGCTAGAGGAGGGCGGCTTCCTGTCGGCGGCGCTGGATGCGCCCGTGGCCCCAGGCGGACAGCGCCTCGATCACCGGTTGCAGCGATCGGCCTTCGGCGGTCAGGCGGTATTCGACCCGTGGCGGCACCTCGGCGTACACCGTGCGCGAGACCAGCCCGGCGCCTTCCAGGTCACGCAATTGCTTGGTCAGCAGGCGTTGGGAAATCCCCGGCAGGCGGCGTTGCAGCTCGTTGAAACGCAGGAACTCGTTGGCCAGCAATTGATGCAGGATCACGCCTTTCCAGCGGCCGTCGATCAGGTCCAGGGTGACCTCCACCGGGCAGCCCGGAATGTCCTGGTAGTGTTTGTTTTTCATCGCCTGACGGTCCTTTTGCGTAGCAGGTACGCAAAAGTACCCTACTTGTGCGTGTGGGGCATGAGGGATTTAAGTGTGCGCTTTCCAACGCCAAGGACGCTTTGCAATGAAGGCCATCGCCTACCTCAAAGGCTCGTCGCTGTCCGATCCCCAAGCCCTCTACGACCTGGATCGGGCCGAGCCGTCACTCGAACCCCATGACCTGCTGGTGGCGGTCGAGGCGGTGTCGGTCAACCCGCTGGACACCAAGGTCCGCGCCGGCAAGGTCAGGGTGCCGGACGACGTGCGCACCCTGGGCTGGGACGCCAGTGGCGTGGTCCGCGCGGTGGGCAGCGCGGTGACCCTGTTCGCTCCCGGGGACGCGGTGTACTACGCCGGCACCTTCACCCGCGAGGGGGCCAATGCCGAGCTGCACCGGGTCGATGAGCGCCTGGTGGGGCACAAGCCCAAGCGTCTGTCCTTTGCCCAGGCGGCGGCCATGCCGTTGACCGCGCTGACCGCCTGGCAATTGCTCTTCGAACGCCTGGGCCGGGTGCCCGGCGACCTGTCCCGGCAGGGCACGCTGCTGATTGTCGGCGGTGCCGGTGGCGTGGGCTCGGTGCTGATCCAACTGGCGCGCCAGCTGACCGGATTGACGGTGATCGCCACCGCCTCGCGACCCGACAGCCGCCAGTGGTGCCTGGACCTGGGGGCCCATCGGGTGCTGGATCATTCCCGCTCGCTGGTGCCGCAAGTGGCCGCCCTCGACCTGCCGCCGCCGAGCCATATCGCCGCCCTGACCCACACCGCCCGGCACTATGCCGAGCTGAGCGAAATCATCGCGCCTCACGGCCATCTTGCGCTGATCGACGATCACGACTTCTTCGATGCGCTGCCGCTCAAGGCCAAGAGCGTGTCTCTGCACTGGGAGATGGTTTTCACTCGGGCGCTGTTTCAGACCCCGGACATGATCGAGCAGCACCACATCCTCAACCGGCTGGGGCAACTGCTGGACCAGGGCGTGATACGCAGCACCTTGAATGAAGTCATTCACCCCTTCAGTGCCGACAGCTTGCGCCGGGCCCATGCCCGGGTGGAGCAGGGTGGCCTGCTGGGCAAGGTGGTGGTGGCCCGCAAGGCCGAGCCCGGCGCCTCGTTGTAGAGGCTGTCGCGGTCAGCGCAGGTGGCGCCCGCTGCGCCACCAGAAGACGCCGCCGAGGAAGGCCCCCGCACAACCGAACAGCGGCGCCAGTGGCAGGTAGCGCGGCAAACCCTCGGGTAGCGGTTCCTCTTCGGCCGGGTCGGAATAGAAGCTGGAAGGGGCCAGGCTCGCGACCACGGGAATGGTCGGCATGGCGGCCACAGCGCCGCTGAACAGGTAGATCAGCACGTTGCGCCAGGCAAAGCGCTGGGCCAGCCAGAAGAACAGGGCGCAGGGCAGGGCTGTGATAATGCCGGTCAGCACGCCACTGACCACCAGGGTCAGCAGGCCCACGAACAGCGTCTGCAGAATGATGTCGCCGTTCAACGAACCGGCGCTGGCTAGCATCGTCAGCATCAGCAGCAGGGCCAGCACCGTGGCCAGGGCCGTGACGCCGATGAAGTAGGCGGCGAACCAGTCTTCCGGCTGCACGCTGCGTGGGGGTGGAGTGGTTACGGACATGGCAAAGGTCGCTATATGGGTGGCTGCTCTGGCCCTGCTCAAGGGTGCCTTGGCGTCGGGCCGCTGGTGAATAAAGGCTCGGCTCAGCGCAAGTGACGCCCGCTGCGCCACCAGAACACTACCCCCAGAAACACCCCGCAGCCGCCGAACATCGATGCCAGCTGTAAATAGTGCAGCGCAGCGCTGACGCCGTGCGGGAGGTTGAAGAGTTCGGGGAGCAGTTGGGTCATCACGGGAATGGCGAACTGCGCCGCCAGGGCTCCGCTCACCAGGTAGATCCACAGGCGGCGCCAGGTAAAGCGCTGGGCCAGCCAGAAGAACAGGATGCACGGCAAGGCGGCGATCAGGGTAATCAGCACCAGGCTCACCATCAGCACCGCCACGCTGAACGACAGGGAGTCGAGCAGCGCCCTCCACGGGTGCTGGCTGGTGGTCAGCAGTATCAGGTTGACCACCAGCACCAGGGCCAGGGCCAGCCCGGCGACGCCGATGAAATAGGTGGCGATCCAGTGACCGCGGTTCAGGGGGCGAACGGATTGGGGCGCTTGGGACATGGTGGGCACGGGCTTCAGGCAGAGGATGACCGGACCCAGGCTATCGGCAAGCAGGCGGTTTGATTGTGGAGTTTGCGTGGTTTTTTTGCGGTCAATGTTCTTTGGTGGATGACGTCGGGGCAGAAAATCCCTTATACAGGCAGCGGCCCGTCGACTGTTCACGGGCCCGGCTTGCGTCACCCACCCAGAAGGAGATGGACATGTTCAAGTTCCTGACAATTACCGAGTTGCCCCGTACCCCTGCGCATCGTGATTCCGGCTCCATCAGCGGAGCGATCAATGCCTGGGAGCTGAAAAATCGGGCTCTCAATACCAAGGGGTTTGTTACATGTCCAAAGAATTACTCGGAGTTTCTGCTGTAGGGCTGATGGTGCTGGGCGAGTTTTGCGCCATCTACAGTGAAGTGGTGGTGGCGCGGCTGGCCCATTCCGGCAACACCTCTGGTGCCGAACTGGCGTTGCCGGTGCTGATCATGTGCCTGGGCGGTATCTGCCTGCTGGCGGCCTACTGGCTGGGTTACGTGGCGGTGGGCGATATCTGGATCATCACCGTGGTCTCGGTGACCTCGCTGCTGCTCCTGGAGCCGCTGGTGATCTGGGCGCTGTTCCAGCAGGCGCCCGGGCGCGGTGCCTTGATCGGTTTCTGCCTCGGTGCGCTGGGGATGTTGTCCGCCGTGTTCCTCTAGCACGGCCTCGCTCTGGCTCGGGTCCTTCAGGCCCGGGCCCGGGCAAAGTAACGGCTGGGCGCCTCGCCCAGGACCTTGCGAAACACACTGCTGAAGGCGCTCGGGCTGCTGTAGCCCAGGTCGCTGGCGACCCGGGTCACCGCCTCGCCACGGCCCAGGCGCACCACGGCCGCCAACAGGCAGGCCTGCTGGCGCCATTCGACGAAACTGATGCCGGTGTGCTGGCGAAACAGCCGGGTGAAGGTGCGACGGCTCATGCCGGCGCGCTCGGCTATGGCATCGATCCCCAACTCCAGCGATGGCTGTTCCAGCAACTCGCGACAGACCCTGGCCAGCCGCGGCTCGTCCGGCAGCGGGGCGTTGAGGGTCAAGGCCGGCATGCTGGCGATTTCATGCAGCAGCAGGTTCATCAATTGCCCCTGCACGCCGTCCCTGGCGTAGAGCGCGGGGAGGTGCATGGCCCGCAGGAGCAGTTGGCGCAGCAACTCGGACACTTCCCGTACCTCGCATTGCGCCGGCAAGCCCAGGCGCTGTGCCGCCCGGGGGCGCACATAGGTGTTGAGCAGGGTCACCGGGCCGCGCATGTGCATGGCGTGGGTCACCCCGGCCGGTACCCAGATCGCCCGTTGCGGCGGCACCACCCAGTTGCCCTGTTCGGTGTAGACGCTGATCACCCCGGTGGCGGCGTAGGCGAATTGCCCGCGTCGATGCTGGTGTTCGGCGAAGTGCTGGCCGTCCGCATAGTCGACGGCCGTGACCCGCGCGTCTCGGGGGATGTTTTCGTAGGGATCGATAGCGATAGATTGCATGGCCCGAATCTACTGATAGTTGACCTGATACTGCAAGCGGGCCATGGCGTGCTGCGGCGATAGTTCGGTCCCGGCCGGGGATTTGCTCGCGGCCGCCTTTCCTGGACCGCGCGACATGCAGAAAAAACACCTGTTCCTGGCCCTGCTGGTGACCGCCTTGTGGGGCCTGAACTTTCCCATCACCAAGCTTGGGCTGGCGAGCATCGATCCGTTGCTGCTCACCGCCTTGCGCTTCACCCTGGCGGCCTTGCCCTGGGTATTTCTGGTGCCGCGCCCGCCGGTAGGGTTTGGCTGGCTGGCGGCCTACGGGCTGATATTCGGCGTGGCCATGTGGGCCCTGATCAACCTGGGGATCGATCAGGGCGTGGCGCCGGGCACGGCGTCGCTGTTGATCCAGTTCAGCGCCTTTTTCTCCCTCGGCTGGGGCGTGCTGCTGTTCGGCGAACGCCTGCGCTGGCAACAGGTTCTGGCCACGGCCATTGCGCTGTGGGGGCTGCTGCGAATCATCGGCGACAGCCCTGGGCACGCCACCAGCCTGGGTTACGCCTTGCTGCTGGTGAGCGCCTTCAGCTGGAGCGTGGGCAACGTCATCATCAAGCGCTGCGGGGTTCGCGAGGTGTTCGCCTTCGTGGTCTGGGCCAGCCTGTTTGCGCCGTTGCCGCTGCTGGCGTTGACCTGGGTAAGCCATGGGAGTGCGCCGTTTCTGCAACTGGCCGGGCAGGTGTCCGTCAGTGCGCTGCTGTCGCTGATGTTCCAGGTCTATGCGGCAACGCACTTCTGTTACTGGGGCTGGAACCTGTTGCTGCGGGAGTATCCGGTCTCTCGGGTGGCGCCCTTGTCGTTGCTGATCCCGGTGTTCGGCATGGCCGGGTCGGTGCTGATCCTGGGGCAGCGGGTCGGGGTCGATGAGGCTGTATCCATGGGCCTGATCCTGCTGGCGCTGGCCGTGGGGCAGTTCGACTGGCGCCGGTTTTCGGCCCTGGGGCGCCGGTCCCTGTAGCCGCTGCCGCAGGCTGCGAACGGCTCCGGAGGAGACGCAGCGATCTTGAAGGCGCCAGAGGTTCGTCGGTCAATCGCCAAGCAAGGCCCTGCGGTCCTTTTCGCAGCTTCGCGGGCTCAGCAGCGGCTACAGGCGGCTTTGTGTAGCCGCTGCCGCAGGCTGCGAACGGCTCCGGAGGAGGCGCGGCGATCTTGAAGGCGCCGGAGGTTCGGCCGGCAATCACCCAGTCGCTGACAGTCGGTGGGGCAGGCGGGTTTTTTATCCTCGTTCAGTCACCGTTCAGGGGGGGCGCGCGCACCATGTTCAGCCTTACGCCGGGCCCATGGCGCGGCACTTTCTGACGGGGCGAAGATGGTTCGAGAAACGCGTTTCGGGATTGAGTCCTGGGGTATCTACCTGGCGGCCCTGCTGCTGTTCACCTTTGGCATCTGGGACCAGCAGCCCCAGGGTTTCGATGGGCGCTGGGCGCTGTTTCTGCAGGAGATGTTCCGCCACGGGCCGAGTCTGTTCCCCACCACGTATGGCCAGCCGTATCCGGATTACCCGGGCACGGCGACCTATTTCAGCTACCTGTGCGCCCAGCTGTTCGGCGCGCCCAACCACCTGGCCAATGTGCTGCCCACGGCCCTGGCCTCGGCGGGGGTTCTGGCGCTGCTGTACCGCTTGCTGGCGCCCATGGGTCGCACCTGGGCGCTGCTCGCGGTGCTGCTGACGGCGCTGACCAGCCAGCTGTTGGACAAGTCCCGTTCGGTGTGCCTGGACCAGATGATCTCGCTACTGTGCCTGGGGGCCTTCTACCTGCTGCACAGCGGCGAGCAGCGCGGCTCGCGACTGCGGCCATGGCTGGTGCTGCCGCTGTTCGTGCTGGCCTTCGCCATTCGCGGGCCCCTGGGGCTGGTGGAAGTCTGCGGCGTGGTCTGCACCTACTGGCTGCTGGGAGACAGCCGCACCCAGGAGGCGCGCCGCACCTTGTTCAAGCACGTGCTCGGCTACGGTTGCGGCGGCCTGCTGGTGCTGGCCGGCTGTTGGTGGCTGCTGATGCAGCTGGCCTATGTCAGCGGCGGCGAGGCCTTTGTCCATCAGGTCTACAACATGCAGGTGAGCGGGCGCCTGGATGAAAGTGGCGAGCCGTTCTACTTCTATTTCCAGCTGGCGCTGTACCGCTATTTCCCGGTGGTGCCCCTGGCCCTGGTGACCCTGTGGATGCTGCGCAGCCAAGTGTTCCGGCGCCATGCCGACCCGCAACTGCGCCTGGTGCTGCGGCTCGGCGCCTGCGGCCTGATGATCCTCCTGGGCTTGTCGGTGCCGCACTTCAAGCGCGCCTATTACATCCTGCCCATGGTGCCAATGTTCGCCGCGGTGGCCGCCTACGGCCTGCTCATGGTTCGGGGCCAAATGGGCAAGGTGCGCAGTGCCTACCTGTGGCTGGTGGGTGTGCTGCCGGGGCTGTGCATCCTGGTGCTGTTCGTGCTCAAACACAGCTGGCACAAGCACGGCTATTGGCCGCCGGTGTCGATGCCCTTGCTGATTGCGATCTTTGCCCTGCTGCAACTGCTGGCGCTGTACTGCTGGCGCCACACCCGGGGCAGCTTCGGGCGGCGCCTGGTGCTGCTCAGCGCCCTGGCCCTGGCGGCGCAATGGACCCTGCTGGTGGCGGTGGTGGACCCGGGCAAGGACCGGCAATTCGACACCCAGGGCTTCGTCAGCGACGTGGAGCAGCTGCGCGCGGCCGAACACGGTCCCCTGGTGTTCTTCAACCTGGGCCAGGACACCTGGGCGGTGCGCTACATGATGAACCTGGACCACGACGAACAGCCGCTGTTTGTCGCCGGCGACGCCCCCGGGCAACTGGACACGCTGCCCCACGGCTCCTGGGTGATCGTGGCGCGCAAGGATCGAGAGAAGCTGCAGGGCACCTCGCTGGAAAACCAGCAGCCGGTGTACGAGGGGCGCTTGAATGACAATCCCTGTTTGGTGTTTCAGTTGCAGTAAGTCCTTTGCAGCGAGTGGTGCGGGTCGTATTTTTGGCCCCTGCGATCCGCGTTGAAACCAGGGAGTGGTCATGGAATGCCAAGTTCGTCCGGCCCTAGAGGCCGATGCCGCGAGGGTCAGCCAAGTGATCCTGGCGGCCCTGCTCACCAGCAATGCCCAGGACTATCCCGCCCATGTGATCGAGCGGGTGCAAGACAGCTTTACCCCGGACGCCGTCCTGCAACTGATGCGGCGTCGGCAAATGTTCGTCGCCCTGGTGGACGGGAAACTGCTGGGCACCGCCAGCCTCGACGGGCGCGCGGTGCGCTCGGTGTTTGTCGATCCGGCGTACCACGGCCATGGCCTGGGCCGGCAACTGATGGCCGCGGTCGAGCAGGCGGCGCTGGACTCGGGTTTGACCTCGCTGGTGGTGCCCTCATCGGTCACCGCCGAAGGCTTTTATGCGCGCCTGGGGTTCGTTCGGGTCCGCGAGCATTACGAGGGCGAGGAGTTGACGCTGATCATGGAGCGGGGCCTGGTCGCCACAGCGAGCTGACCAGGTCCGGCCTGATTCAGGCCTTTTGCGCCGCAATCACCAGTACTTCGATGCGGTAGTGTGGTTTGGCCATCGGTGCCTGGACACAGACTCGCACCGGCGCCTGGACGCCCTCCAGCCAGGCGTCCCAGAGCAGGTTCATGGCCGAGTAGTCGGCCATGTCCTTGAGCCAGATCTGTGCGCTGAGCATGTGCCCCTTGTCGGTGCCGGCCTTGGCCAGCAGGTCTTCAATCTGTTGCAGCACGTCCTGCGTCTGGGCGCGGATGTCCCCTTCGATCAGTTGTGAGACCTGGCCTGCCAGGTAGACGGTCTGATGGTGAATGACGATTTGGCTGAAGCGCGCAGTGGTGCCGATTCGCTGGATGGATGAGGTCATGTCGAGGTCCGGGGAGTCAGGGTTGAGGGTTCAAGGGGGGTAGTGATCAATTGTTGTCGCTCAGGCCGGCACCGGCGCCCAGCAGGCGCGAGGCTTCGGAGGCGGGTACGTAGGTGCGGGCGGCGAGGTGGTCGAGGTCGTGCTGAGGGCTGTCGCCTAGCTCCGGGATCTTTCCCACCAGCGCTTTGCCGAGAGGCTCGGCGGGAGGCACGCTGGCGCAGCGCACCTGGGCGGTGCTGGCGGCGCCCAGGCTCTGCGCCTGTATCAGCCAGGCCTCGCCGGTGGGGGCAAACCTCAGGCGGCAAGCCTCCCAGGACAGCTCCAGCCACATGCCCAACTGACGCGCGATGCTGCTGGCAAAGGGCAGCAGTAACTGCGGGTGCGCCACATGCCGCAGCTCGATGTCACCGTTGTGGCGCAGCAGATGGGCGTGATCGCTCAGGGTCGCCCCGGCGATCAGTGGGCACAGTGCATGCCCTGGCCCCTGCCAGGGCTCGGCGCTGACATCCGGGGCCAGTTGCGCGTAGGCGCAGCCGTCATTTTCTTGCAGTTGCTGGGCCAGTACCCCAGGCCCGTCGAGGCCGTGGGCCGAGAGCCAGCGCGCGGCCTTGCCGGCTTCCTCGGCCAGGCCCCAGGACAGCCCTGCACCACGGGCGGCTTTCTTGCACAGGCTTTCGATTTCATTCAACGAGGCATGCACGGCGTTGCTCCTGGCTGTCGAGGTTGGGGTAGGACCAGTCATCCGCGGCCACCTGCCCCAGCTCATGGGGAAAGGGCGCGTTCTTGTACAGCGTGATGCGTACCCAGCGATCCGAGCGCGGGTCGAAGTGGGTGGCGCCGAAGAACGACAGCTTGCAGCGCAGCAGGTCGATGGGCAGAAGCGCCTGGTCGATCAGGTTGTCCTGGATGTCGGCGTAGGGGAACGCTGGCGCTAGTTGCACCCGGCGCAAGCTGTGGCGGTGTTCCGGGTGTCGCAGCAGGAAGCTGGCGACGCATTGCGAGTCGCTCCAGCCCGGCAGGGCGGTCTGCAACTGGGCGATGTCCCGGGCCACTGCCAGGGGCTGTTCCAGGTCTTGCCCGGGCTCGGCAAAGCGCTGGCCGATCCGCGGTTCGAGCTTTTCCTCGGAGACGTACCAGAACAGCGCGCGGCTGGCTTCGCTGGAAAAATCGATGGCCGCGACCCAGGAATAATGCTCATCGAGTATCTGCCGCAGTCGGCCGATGCTCATGCTGCCGTCGACGCTGAAGCAGGCCTGCTCATCGGCCTGCATGCCGGCGCTCAGCTCGTCCACCAGGTGCCCGTAGGGCTCCAGCAGCAGCGACACCAGGCATTCCTGGGCCTCCAGCGACAGCGCGCCTTCGGCCCAGCGATAGAGTTCGTCCCAGGGGGAATCCTGCTCCAGGATGCCGCTGGCGAGACGGTGTTCCAGGCGCTGCAGGTCGCTTTGCAGTTGCAGGATGCGGCCGTGTTGCAGTTCGTGCTCGGAGTGCCAGTGGCCGATGCCGGCCTGGGCCCGGGCGAGGAATTCGGCGAACTGCTGGCGCTCCGCAACTGATGGCTGGCGCACGGCGCGTACCCGTTGCAGGGCGGTTTCCCGTGCCTGCACCCAGTTGTTCAAGAGCACCGGATGGTTCAGCAGGAACGGCGCCATGCCCAGGCCCGTGGAGTTGCCGATGCCCAGGCGCCGGCGCAGTGGCGGCTCCAGGGTCACCGCTTGTCGGGGCGCCCGAGCCTGGGCCAGGTGTTCCACCAGGTCCAGGGTGAAGGCGCGGATCAGGAACACCGTGAGCATCTCCGCCTGGAATGGCGCCGCCAGCTCCGGCCGCTGGGCGATGCTTTCACGGTCGGCCGCACCGAACTTGCCACTGCCGTAGACCGCAGTGGTGCGCATCAGGTAACCGACCTCGTCGATGAACTCGCGCTGTGGCTGGCGGCCGGCGGCCAGGGCCTCGACCACATGCTCGAACAGCCGCACCGAGCGGTTGGCCCGGGCCATGCACAGCTCGCGGGAGGAAATGCGCCCGGCCTCTTGCTTGGGCACATTGGCTTCCAGGCGGTCCAGGTCGGCGGCATCGGGGATGCCGTCGAACAGGGCGAAGGTGGCGTCCCAGGCGGTGGCGATGACCCGGTCCGAGCGCAGCGCCGGGTCCAGGTCATGGGCAAAGGCCACCAGGCTGTAGCTGCGTTCGGGACCGCTGGCGGTGTACACCGCGCGGCCCACGCCCTGGCTGTCGAGGGTCCACAGTGGACGCTGGAACTGCCAGTTTTCGGCCTTGAGCCGGCGCAGCAACTGACGCATGAACGACAGCCGGGACTGGTGAAAGGCCCCCAGGCGCGCCGCTTTCATGACGGTGGCGGGTGGTCGCAGGTTCATTCAGAGCACCCCCTGATCACGGGCCATCTGCCGGGCGATGCGGATCGCGTCCCACACCGCCGGCAGAATCAGCAATGACACCGGCACCGCGGTGATCACGATAAAGGATTGCAGGGCACTGATGCCGCCCTCGCCGAGGGTGATCAGGGTGGCCCCCACCAAGCCCATGCCGACGCCCCAGAACACTCGCAGCCAGGCTGGTGATTCGTCGTGGTCGCTGCTGATGGCCATGGCCACGGTGTAGGACATGGAGCCGGCGCTGGTGACCACCGAAAAGAAACTCAGGAACAGGAACAGCGCGGAAATCAGGTTCGGTAGGGGCATCGACTGGGCTACGCCCAGCAGCAGCGCTTCGGGTTGCACGCCGTGACTGATGACCTTGCCCGCTGTCTGCAATTCAACACCCATTCCGGTGCCGCCCACCAGGGTGAACCAGAGCATGGTGATCAGCGGTGCGGCCACCGACATCAGGGTGATCACTTCACGGATGCTGCGCCCGCGGGACACCTTGGCCACGTAGATGCCCATCATCGGCGCGTAGCCGATGAACCAGCCCCAGTAGAACAGGGTCCAGCTGTTGAGCCAGGAGGTGTCGTCGCGGTACAGGGCGGTCTGGAAGAAACCGGTGACGTGCACCGCCAGGCTCTGAGCGAAGGTCTCGCTGAGGAACAGGGTCGGGCCGAAGATGAACAGGAACGCCGCCAGGCCCAGCATCAGCCACACATGGACCTTGCTCACCAGGCGCAGGCCGCCCAGGCCCACCACGCAGGACAGGGTGTAGATCACCGTTACCGAGAGAATCACCATGGCCTGGACCATGATGGTGTTGGGCACGCCCCACACCGAGTGCAGGACGAAGGCGATCTGCAGGCCGAGAAAACCCACCGGGCCGATGGTGCCGGCCACCACCGCGATGATTGCCGAGGCGTCGGCGAACACCGCGATCGGGCCCTTGAGGGCACGTTCGCCCAGCAGCGGGTAGAGCAGGGTGCGCGGCATCAGCGGCAGGTTCTTTTCGTGGTGCAGGTACATGTAGACCACGGTCAGCAGGCTGCCGAGCACCGCCCAGGCCATGAAGCCCCAATGCAGGAACGATTGGGACAGTGCGGCGACGGCGGCGCCGTCGGTCTTGGCCACGGCGGCAAAATACGGTGGCGGGTTGATGAAGTGCATCATCGGTTCGGCCGCGGCCCAGAAGGCGCCGCCCCCGGCCAGCAGGGCGCACATGATCATCGACACCCAATTGAAGGTGCTGATGCTCGGCGTGTGTCCGACGCCACCCAGGCGGACCCGGCCCAGGCGCGTGTAGCCGATGTACAGGCTGGCACCAAAGGTGGCCAGCATCAGCACTTGCCAGTAGAGCCCGAAGTAGCGGGTGCTCCAGGTGAAGGCGCTGCCAATCAGGCTGGACAGAGTGTTCAGGTCTATCAGGGCAATGACCAGGAACAGCAGGAAGAAGCCTCCGCTGATCCAGAAAATCGACCAGTCGAGGGTTCCATCGGCGCGGCTGCGCAGCGAGCGAGTGTCGATCCCCGCTTTTATTTCGCTTGGAATTTCCATGGTGCCTCCGTGTTGCGTTGTCGATCGCTAATAATTGTTATGGGCGCATTTATTGTTGTTAGTGCGTGGCGATGACCTTGTTCAGGCCGGACGTCAGGACAATCAGGAAACAGTCGGGGGCCTCAGACCGCGATCTGGTCAGGGTGGACGGCGGCACCTGCCTGGGCCTTGGCCGGAATGAAGCTGTTCTCGAAGAAACGCAGCCAGTTGCCCCCCATGATCGCGGCGACTTCCTGGGCGCTGAAACCCACGCTGTGCAGGCCCGACTCGATGTTGTGGAAGTCGCGGTTATCACGGAACCAGCTCGGCTGATCGGGGAACCCCGGCTGGGCCTTGGAGCCTTCGCCGTAGTCGACATTCAGGGTCCAGCGGCCGGCGCGCATCCAGTCCACCACGCTGTTGGGCTGGTCCTGGCACAGGTCGGAACCCAGGCCCAGGTGCCCGACGCCCATCAGGTCGGCGGTACGCGCGATCATTTCGCAGAAGCTCTGCACGCTGCAGGCGCTCTTGTCCTTGAGGTGGTGCGGATACAGCGAGAAACCGAACATGCCGCCGCTCTGGCCAAGGGCCTTGAGCACGGTATCGGACTTGTTGCGCAAGGCCGCGTGCCAGAACGCCGGGTTGGCGTGGGTGATGGCAATCGGGCGCTCGGAATGCTCGATGGCTTCCAGGGTCGAGCGCTCGGCGGAGTGGGACATGTCCACCACCAGGCCGACCCGGTTCATCTCCCTGACCACCTGCTTGCCCATGCGGGTCAGCCCCGGGTCTTCCTGCTCGTAGCAACCGGTGGCCAGCAGCGACTGGTTGTTGTAGGTCAGTTGCATGAAGCGCGCGCCGAGGCTGTGCACCACTTCCACCAGGCCGATGTCGTCCTCGATGGGCGAGGGGTTCTGGAAGCCGAAGAAGATCGCCGTGCGCCCGGTCTGCCGCGCCAGGGCGATGTCGCTGGCCCACTTGCCATGGAGGATCAAGTGCGAGTAGCGCTGGAACCTGCGGTTCCAGGCTTCGATATTGGCCACCATTTCACGGAAGGTCTCGTGGTAGGCGATGGTTACGTGCACCGCATCGACGCCGCCTTCGCGCATCTGCTGGAAGATCTTTTCCGACCAGTTGTCGTACTGCATGGCATCGATGCGCGGGCCGCGGCTGGCGAAGGTCTGGGGCAGGCTCATAGTGGTGCCCCTGCGGCGATGTAGCCGGTCTTCACATGCGTGTAGAACTCCACCGCCGAGCGCCCCTGCTCGCGGGGGCCGTAGCTGGAGTCGCCACGCCCGCCGAAAGGCACGTGGTAGTCGGTGCCGGCGGTGGGCAGGTTGACCATCACGCAGCCGACCCGGGCCTGGCGGCGGAAGTGACTGGCGCGGGCCAGAGAGCGGGTCATGATGCCGGCGGTGAGGCCGAAGCGGGTGTCGTTGACCAGGCTCAGGGCCTCTTCATAGCTGCCGGCCTTGATCACGCAGGCGATGGGCGCGAACAGCTCTTCGCGGTTGATGCGCATGGCATTGCTGCCGCCAATCAACAGCGCCGGTGCCTGGTAGTAGCCGGGGGTTTCCAGCTCCAGGCGCTGGCCGCCGGTGAGCAGTTCGGCGCCTTCCTGCTGGCCCAGTTGCAGGTTCGCCAGGTTGGCTTCCAACTGTGCGGCGCTGGCCACCGGGCCGATCTGGGTGCCGGCTTCCAGGGCGTGACCGACCTTCAGCGCCTGGGTCGCCGCCAGCAGTTTTTCCACGAAGGCATCATGAATGCCTTCATGCACGATCAGCCGCGAGGAAGCGGTGCACTTCTGCCCGGTGCCGCCAAAGGCGCCATTCACCGCGCAGCTCACCGCCAGGTCGAGGTCGGCGTCGTCCATCACCGCCAGGGCGTTTTTCGAGCCCATTTCCAGCTGCACCTTGGTCAGGTTGGCGGCGGCCGAGGCGGCGATGCCCTTGCCCACGTCCACCGAGCCGGTGAAGGAAATGGCGCTGATGCCCGGGTGCTCGATCAGCGCCTGGCCGATCTCGGAACCTGTGCCCATCACCAGGTTGAACAGGCCCTTGGGCAAGTCCTGGCGGGCGATGATTTCGCTGAGAATCACCGCGCTGGCCGGGGTCAGGTTGGCGGGCTTCCACACCACGGCGTTGCCGAAGGCCAGGGCCGGGGCGATCTTCCAGCAGGCGGTGGCCATGGGGAAATTCCATGGCGAAATGATCGCCACCACGCCGATGGGTTCACGGCGGATATCGATCTCGATGCCGTCGCGCACCGAGTCGGCGGTCTGGCCCAACTGGCGCAGGGTTTCCGCAGCGTAGTAGGTGAAGAACTGCCCGGCGCGGTACACCTCGCCGGCGCCTTCGGCCATGGGCTTGCCTTCTTCCCGGGACAGGGTCTTGCCGATTTCCGCAGAGCGCTGCATCAGCTCCTGACCGATGGCCATCAGCACCTTGTAGCGTTGCTCGATGCCGCTGCGGGCCCAGATTTGCTGGGCCTCGCTGGCGGCGGCAATGGCACTGTCCAACTGCGTCCGGGAGGCCTGGGCGTAAAGGCCGATCAGGTCGCGGGTGTCGGACGGGTTGCGGTTTTCGATCTCGCTGGCGCCCTTGAGCCATTGGCCGGCGATGTAATTGTGATGGTTGTCGCTCATGAAATCCTCCAGGGCGGCACGCCAGGCAGGGCGTTGCCTTTGTGCGGTTCTGGGAGGATTATGAGTCGGCCTTGTTTTAAGTAAATCTAATAAATTTTAAGGTTGTTTAAGTAATATTTAAGACTTGCCTTTGCCTGCAGGACGCGCCGCCATGAGCATCAAGATCTCCAATTTGCAGTTTTTCGTCGCGGTGGCCACCAGCCAGAGCCTGACCCAGGCCGCCCAGCGCCTGCACCGCACACCGGCGGCGGTGTCGCTCTCGCTCAAACAACTGGAAGAGGAACTGGGCGGCGCCTTGTTCGAAGGCGAACGCAAGAACCAGCTCAGCCCCCTGGGGCGTTTCGTGCTGCTGGAAGCCCAGCGCGAACTGGCACATTTCGACCGCACCATCAGCACCATCAAGACCTACGCCAAGGCCGACACCGGCCTGGTGCGCGTAGCGGCGGTGCCGTCCTTCGCCATCACCCTGCTGCCGCCGTTGCTCAAGCAGTTCCATGAACAGCACCCGCAGTTCCACCTGGATATCCGCGACATGGATTCCGAGCGAGTGGTGCAAGCGGTGCTCAGCGGCGAAGTGGACATCGGCATCGGCACCGTACCGGCGAGCATCCCCAACATCGACCAGGACTTCCTGTTCTCCGACGCCTTCTGCGTGGTCTGCGCCAGCGACAACCCCCTCAACCGCCTCACGCGCCCGGTACGCTGGAGCGACCTGGAAGGGCAGACCTTCATCAACAGCGGCCTGGGTGCCGAGATCAATGCCGCCGAGTTCCGGCACATCCGCGACCACTCGACCCTCAGCGTGAGAAACACCACCTCATTGCTGGCATTGGTGGCCCAGGGCATGGGCGTGACCTTGCTACCGGAATTGCTCAGCCGTTCGGCGGCGGGGGACCAGTTGAATTTCCTGCGCCTGGAAGACCAGCGCATCGTGCGCTCGGTGAGCGTGATCACCGCTCCGCGCGAGACGTTGAACCATGCGTCCTATACCTTTTTGAAGGCGCTTAGGGGCAGTCGGTTTGCTTGAGGGGGGAGTGCGACAGGTTGTGCTGCCGCGAGGCCTGCTACGTAAGCGATGACCCTTGGGACAGCCGTCGGGCAGGGCATTCACCCCAGCCCGGGCCATCTTTACTGAGTGCACCTGATACCGGGGGAGTGCTTATCGCTGGGCCATCTGCCTTGGCAATTTGGGCTTGCATGCATGTGGATGTATGCCCCTGGATAGCACCTAATCCCGGAATTTGTTCCCTCTGTTTATGGGCAAGATCGACACCGCGGCATACCGCTCTTGTCCGCTGATCTTGAAACGTACTCTGGCCAGCGTTGACAGGCCCTGGCTCGGCCAGTCTGCGGGCTTGTAGATACATGGAAGGCTCGGCATTATGAGCTGCGTTTGACTGGGGCGACGGAGCCAAGAATGAGCGATATCACGGGAGAGGCGACTGTCATCAGGAATGCCAGCGTGCTGGCAGCCGAAATCGGTGGAGAACTGGTGCTAATGAGCGTGTCCCAGTGGCATTACTTCGGCCTTAACTCCGTGGCCAGCGATATTTGGGAGCGACTCGCATCGCCTGTGCGTGTAGATACCTTGTGTGAGGCACTGGTAGCCGAGTATGACGCAGACATCCAGGTGATTCGCCAGGATGTCATGGAGTTGCTGAGCAAGTTGGTGAGTCGTGAGCTCATTGAGGTCCAGGCTTGATCAGCGCTCACCGTCTTCGTGTCATTGAAGCCGCCCTCTTTTTTTCGCTCACGCCTATCTTCTGCCGACTGTTTTCGTGGCGCCTTTTGCTGAGTTTGAGTGGGGCCCGCATTGAGCCGGCATCGTCTGATTTGAATCCCGCCTTGTCACCCATGGCTCGTGCAGTGGGAGATGCGGTAGCCGTCGCGGCCAGGCGCCTTCCCTGGAAACCTCTTTGTCTGCGCCAAGCGTTGGTGGCGGCCTGCATGTTGCGCCTGCGGGGGAAGCGTTCCGTACTATGCCTGGGTGTACGCAGAGAAGGTGAATCTATAGGCGCACATGCATGGCTGGTGTTACCGGGGCAAGACGGTGGGATCGTTTGCGGGGCGGAGAATATTGGCAACGTTCGCGCTTTGCGGCGGCAAGACTAGGTGTCACACCATGTATGACGATTACTCTCTTTGCGGCTGGCGTGTGCGCAGTGATTTGCCGTTGCCGGAGCTACTGCCCTGGACAGGGGACCTACAGGCTCCGATAGACCTGAATATCGAACTTGGAGCAGTTGAGGCGCGACTGCTGGACCCTCAATACGAAGGTCCGGTTCTGCAAATGAGCACTGATGGAACCTGTCGCTTCACTATCGAGTCAGTTGCGACTTACCGAATAGCACACGATGGCCGTACGATTCGGGTACAGCCCAGCCTGTCTGCGGATCTCCCTGCAGTAAGGACATTTTTGTTCGGTACCGTGTTTGCAATTGTTTGCCAGCGCCGTACCGTCTTACCTTTGCATGCCTGTTGCGTGAAACTGCCTTCTCCCCAGGGGGATATTGCAGTTGCCTTCACGGCGCCTTCGGGAACAGGTAAATCGACCCTGGCATCTGCCTTCATGCGGCGGGGTTACCCGATTCTGGCAGACGATGTCACGGTGGTCAGCCTCGACCAGGAGCGAGGTGCCGTTGCGTTGCCCACCTTCCCCAGGGTCAAGCTCTGGCGGGATGCAATGAGCCAGTTTGGCCATGGCATGGGTGACGCAGAGCGTGTGCGCCAGGATATGGACAAATTCTCCGTTGGCTTAGGGGCCGAGCACTTCGCCGTAGGCGCTCCTCTGAAGCTGGCAGCGTTGTACCACCTTGAGCGAGTCGAAGATGCCAGGCATGCAGGTCTGGAAGAGGTCGGCGGTTTACCCGCTTCGGTTCGGTTCTCCAAGGCCCTGTATCAGGAGCGGATTCTCATGACGGTTGCCTCTGGTAAGGGCGCCCACTTCTCACTGGCAATGCGATTGGCGGCTGGCGTTGCGCGACATGTTCTGGTTCGACAGCTTTCTGGCTTTGAACATTTGGATGAACTTGTCCAGCGCATCGTCGCGTTTCACGCCGGGACGGCCCATCAGGCATGAGTGGCTTTTACTGGCTGGCGTCCTACCCCAAGTCTGGCAACACTTGGCTGCGCTTGGTCCTCAACAGTTATCGCCTCGGCGGATCGAAGCCAGACTTCTCGCAGAAGCAGAACTTCGCTCCTATCGCCAGCAGTCGTCGCCGCTTCGACGAGCTTCTGGGCGTCGCCTCGTCTGACTTGTTGCCTGATGAGTTGTTGAGATTGCGTCCGCGCATGTATGAGCTGCAGGTGACAGAGGCCCGCGAACCTTTGTTCAACAAGGTGCATGACGCCTGGCAATTGACCCCTGGGGGGGAGCCACTGTTCCCGGCCACCAATACCCTGGGAGCGGTCTATATCGTGCGTGATCCTCGAGATGTGGTGTTGTCGCTGGCCGGGCACATCGGTTTCAGTGTGGATAGGGCGATCGACCTTCTCCTGGACGAGACAGCTATCCTGTGTGACCAAAAGCTCGGACTCATGGATCAGCTGCCGCAACGACTGGGGAGTTGGAGTCAGCATGTACTGAGCTGGATCGATCTGCCCGCGCCTTGGAGTCCTTTGCTCATTCGCTATGAAGACATGTTGGAGAAGCCCTGGGAAAGCTTTGCCTGTGTCATCAAATATTGTGGTTGGCCGTTAGATGACGAGCGCCTGGAGCAAGCCTTGGATGCCACTCGCTTCGACCGGCTGCAGGCTGCGGAGGCCAGCCATGGCTTCAGTGAGCGGCCGCAACGCGCCTCTCGCTTCTTCCGAGAGGGGCGTGCTGGAGGGTGGCGTGAGCGATTGAACGATGCGCAGCTACGCCGTATTGAAGAGGCCACCGAGTCGGTCAGAGCGCGCCTTGCTTATTGTTAGGCAAGGGCCTGGGCGCTTGAGTCGATGAAGGTCAACCCTGGAACTGGCGGCCAGTTTCGATCCAACGCAGGAATGCGCCAAAGTGAAGACCTCGGTGTAGAACGATCAGATGCTCAGGACTCGCTGGTCGGTTCGGCCAGTTCGAAAGGAGGGCCTTCATTCGTTTAAGGTCCAGCAGGCGTTGGGCCAGCGGGGAAGCCTCCAGCTCTTCGAGTCGTTCGCCGAGGAAAGGGCGCACCATACTCATTCGATGAAGGTATTCAGGACATTGCATGCCGCGTTTGCGGTTGTTGACCACCTCGCCAGGCAGGCGATCCGCTGTGACTCGACGGGCGAGTAGACGAGTTACGCCACCTTGCAGGTAGAGGCTGTCGGGAAGTGAAAAGCAGAATTCCAGCAAGCGCCGATCAGCCATCGGATCGCGAACCTCGAAGCCATGCAGGGCACGTACAAGTCCCGTTGCCTGTAGCGCTGACTGGCGCTCCCGGAACCACGCCTGGCGTAGCTGCCAGCTAGCCATAGAAGCCATTTGCTTGCGCCGCTTGGCCCCCTCTTCGGTTCGAATGCGCGCCTTTATCATCGGGTCAATTGGATAGAGATGCCCCCACTCGGAAGCGCTTGACCTGGCTTGCAGTTTTGCTATTGATTGCTGAATGATCTCTGGAGCAAACGGGGCCAGGGTGGAGCGCCATATCTGGCGCGCAATGGCCGCGTTTTGTCCGCTCGTGCGGGCCTGGGCGAGTGATTCCTGAAAGGCCTTCAGCCAGCGGCCATCCCTCATCAAGCCAGTAAGGGTGCCCTGTCCATCCCAAGACAAAGTCACATTGCCGAGCGCTCCGGTCAGCAGTACACGCCCACCTTGCCGCCTTATGTGATCCCGGGCGGAGCCCATCCAGGCCAGGTTCATCACATTTCGCCAAGGGACGCCTGTCAGCTGGAACATCTGTAGCCAGTCGGTATCCCATCGATGCTGCACTGGCCCATTGAAAAACAGAGGCTGCAATCCGGGTGTCTGTTCGCAGATGCTCTCTACATAACGTCGCTCACTCATGTAGTGCTGATTTGAATCCAGCAGCTCGGTGTTGGCGGCGGGCAGGCAGGTGATGGTGGTCAATGAGTTGCCTGGCAGGTGTTTCACGGCCGTCACCGACACGGCGGAGGAGTCCAATCCTCCTGTGAGCGAGGAAAATGCCGGGCCTTCGATCCTCAGGCAGTCTTTGACTGCACGCTCGAACAATTCGCGTGCTGCCTCGACGTATTCCTCTTCTCTGGGCAAGCGGAGCTCGGTTCGTTGCTCAGGCGTCCAGTAGAAATGTTGCTTGAGTTGGCCCGAGCGCAGTATTGCCACCGAGCCTGCAGGTAGAAGGCGCAGATGCTTGTAAGGTGTGCCGTTGTCGGCCACGGGCAAGTCCGAGAGCAGGGCGACGAAGTGCTCTTCGTCTAGCTCGCGATCGATGCCGGGAACTGCCAGTAGGGCTGCCGGGTTTGTGGCGAAAGCAAAGAGCCCGTCCTTCTGGTGATAGTACAAGGGGCGCTGACCAACTGCGTCACGTGCGAGCAGTAGACTACGATCAGCAACATTCCACACCACTAGCGCAAAATCTCCGAGCATGCGCTCGGGACCGCGCGCTCCCCAGCGCGCCATTGCTTCAAAGGCAATGGCGCTGTCGGCCCAGCCATGTGCTTCCCTGGGTAGCGCCAGAGCGTCTATCAGCTCGATGCGATTAATCAGGTAACCGTCAAATACCAACACCAGAGGGACATCATGCCGAAGTGCGGGCTGATGATCCTGATGATCCTCCGGGGCTGTTATACGTAGACGATGGGTAAAGTGAAGGCCCGGGTGAGACCAGTGCCGGGATTGCTCGAGCCCTGGCGCATCCAGTGCTGCTGCAAAATGTTCAGGTAGTTCCGCAGGGATGGCCTGAGCGGAAAGCAGACCGGCAAATGCGCTCATCGATGAGCCAGGGATTTACAGTGACGGAGCATGCCGGTCAGGAGACGTTCGAAAAGCCAACCGTACCGTCATTGCCGCTTGTGGCGAAAATAGAGGTGGTCACATCCGATATGGAGACTTCAACGATTTCTGGCTTCTCCCAGGCTTTACGTTGGGACTCGGTTTCGTTGGATTCATTAGTGTCTTGTTCGGCCATCTTCTTGCTCCTGTAAGTCCGGTGATCAAGCTATATCAACTGCTCGCATTTTGGCAATTGGGGATTGGCTAAGGTTTTGCCGAGTAACAGACAGGCTCAGGGTACAAAGGTCTGCCCTGGGTGAATTTCTTGTAGCTTTCGTCACCCAACTGATAGGCAACCTGCATCCAGTTCATCATCGTCAGCGTGTGCTGCTTCGGCTTTGGCGGAGCAGGCTGACGCAGTCGCTTCAGCAACTCCAACTCGGCGGCGGCGAGATCATCGCTGAAGGTGAATTCGCTTGAAGGGCCGCAATGGACCTCATATTCGGAGCAGCCACGCTTTATGCTGACCGAGACACTGGCGCCAAGCTCAGGTGTATCGAGTACTTTTTCAAGTACCTGCTGGTAAGCTTCGCGGGCATTCTGCAGTCCATCCAGATGGAACAGGACTCGGTAGGGACCGGCCTGGTAGCGTGCATTCAGGCTGGCGCCGGCCTTGTAGGCATAGGGTAGGTCATGCGCGATCTTCTGGGTCGCAATCAGCTGTTCCAAGTTGGCTGGGCGTATCTGGACCTTGAAGCAGTGGCGGCAGCCTACCGGGACGGCCGCTCGACCGTAGGCCTGACGGAACAGGAAGCCCAAGAGCTTCCCGCAGGGGAATGGTGTGCGGATGGGACCAACTACCCAGGTTTCATTCAATTGGACAGGACGCGACAGTTCCCAGGTGTCATCTTCATGCAGAACTACATCGCCTCTTTCGCGTGCGATCAGGAGATTTTGCCCAATAGTGGACTTACCCAATTTGAGGTTCAGAAAGTCCGTGCTGGTGGTGGTCAAGGTAACCCGCTCCGCATCGTTTGTTGGTGGACAGTTTCCTTGTCGTGGAGATTACGGTAAAGCGAAATGAGGAGTCTTTGGTTGTTTCACGAATGGGTGCGTTTCTTGGTGCAGGTTTTGCGCGGCGGTGAACGACGGAGTTCTGCACTCCTGATGCGACGGCGTCCACAAGGCTTGTTTCAGCCATACGGCACGACGCGAGAAGATCGCTACCCCGAGTTGTTCCAGTCAATTCGCCAGGTACTGGCAGACACTCCGCAAACGCGCCTCCTATCGTTCGGCTGCTCTACCGGCGAGGAAGTGTTCAGCCTGGCCCGCTATTTTCGACAGGCCCATATCCGTGGCGTGGATATCGATGCGGGCCGTATTGGCCGGTGCCGGGCGCGATGGCAGCGTGAGGGGCGAGAGCCCCGCCTGAGCTTCGTATGTGCGGGTGACGTTGCGCTGGAAATGACCGCCAGCTATGACCTGGTGATGGCGATGGCCGTCTTCCGCCACGGCGCCTTGGGCGAGAGCCCCACTGACTGTTCTGCCTGGATTCGCTTCGCCGACTTTGATCGCGTGCTTGGCGACCTGGCCAGGGTGCTCAAGCCGGGTGGTTTGCTGGTGATCCGCCATGCCAACTTCCGTCTCGGCGACACGGGCGCGGCGGGTCTGTTCGAGTGCCTGCACGGCGAGGCGGCGCAGGCTTCGCCGATCTATGGACGGGACGACCGCTTGCTGCCCGGCGTACCGGGGGACGACGGCATCTACCGCAAGCGACCAGCGCCCCTTGCCTCATCGAACATGACGCGCTAGCGCTTAATCTGCAGTCTGGACCCGCGGGGATCGCTGCGGGCCTTTACTGGCGTTATGCCCGGCGTGTGCCGAAGTCATCTCGCAACACCTGCAAAATCCGTTGCCAGGCCTGACCGTCGCCAAATGGATTGCTCCAGGTAACGCTTGAATGACGCAGTTCATCTGCAGCATCGATCAAACTGTTTTGCGTCACCACGGGCGCCAGCCTGGAGCCCCCGCTGTCCAGGCTTTCCGGGCGCTCGGTATTGGCTCGCAGCACCAGGCAGCGGCGCTGCAGCACGCAGGCTTCCTCCTGCAGGCCGCCACTGTCGGTCAGTACCAGATCGGCGCCTTGTAGCAAGGCCAGCATGTCGATATAGCCAAGGGGATCTGTGGTCTTTATAGGCGACGAGCTGTCGATGATTTTCCAGTGCTCCCGGCCCAGCCGTGGGTGGACGGGGAAAATCACTGGCCTGTTGCGCGCTTCAGCCAAGCGCTGAACGGCTTCGATCAGTCTGGCGAAATGCGCGATGTCGTCGGTGTTGGAAGGCCGGTGACAGGTCAGCAGCAGGTAGCCTTCGGCTTGCACCCCCAGCCTTTCCAGGATTCCCGAGCGTGCCCGGGAGCTGTGCACATAGCGCAGGGTGGCATCGATGCCGGTGTTGCCCGTGATATGCACATTGGCGCCGTGGATGCCCTCATTGGCCAGTAGCTCGACCTGCAATGCCGAGGGGCAGAACCAGAAGTCGGACATGTGGTCCAGCTGGATTCGATTGGTTTCTTCCGGCATAGATTTGTCGAAACTGCGTAAACCAGCCTCGACATGGGCAATCGGGATATCAGCCTGGCGCGCAGCGAGCCCTCCGGCCAACGAGCTGTTGGTGTCGCCCTGGACAATCACATAGTCCGGCCTAACGGCCTGCAGTACCGGTTCGATTCCCATGACCATGCGCGCCACTTGCGAGCCCGCGACATCAGACCCCACCCCTAGATTGAAATGCGCGAGAGGCAGCTCGAGTTCGTCGAAGAACAGCTTGTCCATGGCCGCGGCGTAGTGCTGGTTGGTGTGGATCAACGTATAGCGGATACCTTGCCGAATGCAGGCACTAATCAGCGAGGAAAGCTTGATGATTTCGGGGCGCGTGCCCAGTACAAAGGCTAGATGCATGAGTGGGAACGCCCTGCAAAATCGATAGTCGGTTCCGGCTCGGGCGGACAAATGAAGTCCTTGAGCGCGCCGTCGACCATCAGCATGTTACGGTCGGTATGGCGCAAAGCGGTGAGGCGATGGGTGATCAGCACCACGGCAAGCTCGGGCCTTGCGGCGCGCAGGGCTTGCAGAAAGCGGCTCTCGCTCAGTTGGTCCAGGGCTGCCGTGGCTTCGTCCAGAACCAGCAGCACCTGGGCGTGGGCAACCGCGCGAGCAAGCCCGATGCGTTGCCGCTCGCCGCTCGATAGCTGTTGCTCGAAGGCCTCCACCGGAGTGTCCAGGCCTTGGGGAAGGCGGTTCAGCAGAGCGTCGACACCGGTGATGGCCAGTGCGTCGTTGAGCGTCTGCTCTGCACCGGAACCCAGAAAGGCCACGTTGTCGCGCAGCGTGCCTGGAATCAGCGTGGTGCCGGAGGAGGCGTAACCGATGGCCCGGTGCTCCGCTGGCAGGTCGAGCCATTGCAGCGTGCCCTGGTTTGGCTGCAGCTCACCAATCAGAACATCCACCAATGTCGATTTGCCCACGCCCGACTCGCCGACCAGACCCAGCCACTCCCCTTGGCCGATGCTCAGGTTCAGGTTGTGGATCACTGCCTGGCTGGCCTGGGGGTACCGGTACTCCAGTGCCTCGCACAGCAGCACTGGCTGGAGCGGGGCGCGAGCAGGTGCCATGTGCTGCTGGACGGCCTCTGGGGCTGTTCGGGAGGGCGAGTCGGGCGAGGTCAACTCCTCAAAATACGGGCGGGACAAGCGCAGCGTCTGCAGGCTGAACAGCACCCGCCGAAAACCTGGCAGCAAACGCAAGCCCACGGCTGAAAACAAGGCCATTGCATGCAGGTCCGTTTGCCCGCTTCCCTTGCTGGCTACCAGTACGCACAGCACCAGCATCATCAGGAAAAACAGCTCCATGACGGGGGACTGGACCTCCATCAGCGTGCGTTCCCGGGCCGTGGCTCTGGCGAAGCGTTTGGCCACTGGGTAATAGCGCTCCAGTACCGCCTGCACGCGGCCATACAGGTGTATCTCGCGCAGGCAGGCAATGCTGTCGGTGACCCAGCGCTGCATCAGCACCTGGCTTTCGCCCCTGCGCGTTTCCCTGATGTCGTTGAGCACCACAGACAAGGCGCCGCCAGCGCCGGCGGCCAGCAGCAACGCACCGAGCAGCATCGCCGTCGCCAGGGGCTCCAGAGCCAGCAATACACAGAGCAGCAGAGCGACCACCAATACTTCGGTGAGCAGCTCCAGGCTGGGCAGGAGGGTGCCTATGACGATTCTGGGCGCCATGTAGTTGACAACCACATTGCTGCCCTGCGCGGTTGTGTTTGAGAGCTGGGCAACGGGGCGGTCCAGTTCGTGCTGGAAAATGCTCAACGAGATCATCAGTGTCCAGGCGTCGATCAGCCGGCTGCGCGCGGCAGACAGCAGCGGCGCCAGCACGCCCTTGCCCAGCACCAGGGCCACCACCAGCAGGGGCAGCGCGGATACGCCGCTACCGGCGAACGCTGACCACTGCATTTCGAGCTGCGCATACCAACCGGAGGAGGTACGCACCGTCGGTAGCAGCGAGCCCAACAGGATCGCCACCAGCAGCGCACAGAGCGTATCGATGGCGGCCTTGCCCAGCAGCAGCGCCAGCATCGACACAATGCTGGACGTGCTGGCGCCACAGCGTCTGACGAAGGCCAGTGCCCGCGGTGGAAGGTCGAACAGTGCAAAGGGTTTCACAAGTTTCATGGGCCTACGGCGATCAAGGATTTGGGCAAGCCCAGGATTCGTTCGCGGATGATACGGGCAGTGGGAAACAAAACCTGCATCTGCCGACGGGTCAGCAGGCGGACGCTATCGACGAGAAACTCGGCCTGTTCGTGGTTCGCGGCGCGTTGCCAGTGCCCCAGTGCCACTTGGCGTACCAGTCCGACCCTGAGGCGACGCGGCAGCCAGTGAAAAAAAGGCGTCATGCAGTGCGGTTCGAGTGGAAACCAGAAATCCGGTGTCTGGATAAAGTAGCGTTCGGCGACGCGCACAAGCTCCCGGGCAAAACGTTCGACACGCTCCGGACTGCCCACATGCTCGATCACGGAGTTGGAATGCACGATATGGAAGGCACCGTTCTCGAACTGGCTCAGGTCACAGCCATCAGCGCACAGTGCACTGAAGGGGGACAGGGGGGGCTGATGTACGGGCTGAGTGTTGAGCAGCGTGATGGATACACGGCGTGAGGCCAGGTAGGTCGCCGGCAAAATTTTCCAGTATTTTTGTGTCCCTCCCACATCCAGCAAATTGACATGGCCATGCCGGGCGTATGCCTGCTCGATCATGTCCCGCAGTGGCCCGATACGCCGGCTGCGCAGCCGCGTAGCGAGCGCGCGCGGGTTGTCGTAGTTGGTCAAATAGCGCGCCAGCCTTTTCATCCAACCGGTAGGCCGCGATCGCTGCATGGCCTGCTGGTAGAAGGTCACCAGCTCGGCGGCTTTGCGCTGCCAGGTGAAGCCTTGGCGAACGGCCTCTACCACACTGGCCGGTACTTGGCTTTGTGCGCATTGTGCGGCACGCGCGCCCAGGGCCGGGATGTCGCCCAGGGCGAACACGCCGTTCCAGCCAACGGCGTCGGTGATGGCGCGGCACCCCTCGATATCCGAGCAGACGATAGGCACACCGGCCAGCAACGCCTCGAGGATGACCGTCGGCATGCCTTCGCGTTCGGAAGCCAGCACCATTGTCTTGCAGCCGGCCATCATCTGTTGGGTAACGGCATCGTCCTGCCAGCCATGAAAGCGCACCCGCGAGGACAGACCCCACTGTGCCGTCAGGGCTTCCAGGCGTGGGCGGTCACTGCCCTGACCGACGATGTGCAGAATGGCCTGGGCCAGGGGGGGCGTCTTCAGCGCAGCAATCACATCGTCGAGGCGTTTGACCGGATCTAGACGCCCGATGGACAGCAAGGCGGGCGCCCCCTCCAGCGGCACCGGACTGGCGACGGCAGGTTGACGGTGATCATCAATACAGTTGGGAATGATCAGGGTCCGCGTGGGCTGCAAGCCGCGCCGGTCAAGGTCGCCCTCCCAGCCCTTGTGCAGCAGCACCACGGCGCTGGCGGCGCGCACCATCAGGCGCTCGACGGTGCAGTCCCACAGGCGCTTGAGCAGTTGTCGCCACCTGGAGCCCGTGTCGTAGTAACAGTGCGGGGTGTACACCAGGGGCCGGCCACGGACGACGGCCAGCAGTGCGGCGAATGCGGCAATTGGGGTCCGGGCGCCATGCACATGCACGAGGTCATGCTCGGCCAGGGCGGACCAGAGGCTTCGATGCCCCCCCTGGCGTACGTCGAGCCCGTCGCCGGCCACATTGACCTGCGGGGCAAGGATGGTGATGCGGGTGCTGTCATCGGCCTGTATGGCCGTGGCCAACCCCTGGATATGACGGGCCACGCCACTGGACAGGGGGTCGAACTCCTTGCTGATATGCAGTACCCGTATCTTCATGCCACGGACTCCAGCGTTGCCGGCTGCTGGAGCTGTTGCAGCAAGCCGGCGAGCCCGCTGGTTTGCCTGGCAAAGTGGCTGCGCAACCATTGGGCCTGGGCCTGTCCGGTGGCCTGGCGAAAGGCCGGGTCATCGCGCAGACGCTGATAGAGGCCGGCCACTTGCTTGGCTGTCGCGGCCTGTAAAGGCGCCGCCATTGCCTGGCGTACCGCCCGGTTTCCAGGCAAGGCCAACTGCAACGCCACCACCCAATGCCCGGCCAGCGCTGCCTCCAGCATGGCGGTGGAGCAGTAGCCCACCACCAGCTGCGGTATGGCGGCCCGGGGTTGCAGCTCCGGGTGCGGTGGACGGCGAGTGGCGCATGCGGCCGCACCGCTGTAGGGCTGGTCTTCCTGAGGGTGCAGCAGAATGCGGGTATCCGGGGCGATTTGCAGCAGCGCGTGGGCAAAGGTCGCCAGGGTTTCGCCAATGCCCTCGCCCAGTATCCGGGCATGGGTCTGCGAGAGCAGGGCAATGCCCTCAGGGGCACGCGCAGCCTGCTCCGGCTGCTGACCCCGGCCCAATGCGTCCTCTACCAGTTGCGTGCTCGGGGTGCCATTGGCCTCGAACACCTGACGGCTGGCGTTTCCCCATACCAAGTAGCAGTCGGCCCGGGTCGGGAAGAACTCATCCGTGGCAATGCCGTGTTGCACGCAGATGCTGGGCAGCCCCTGGCCAATCGCGGCGCGGCTCATCAGATCGAAATCGTTGTGCAACAGCACGACGCCTCGGCTGCCTATCAGGGTCCGCCGCAGGCTGGCGGTCCAGAGCGCGCGGCGGGCCAGGCAACTGGCGAGCAGCAGCGGCTGCTGTTGCCTCAGCGTGGCGATGAACACGTGCAAGGCCGAGCGCCACGCCTGCAGGCCTGGTCGCGCGGGGCGGATGCAGGTCAGACCTGGGGAGATGTCATCGATGGCCAGGCGCGGGTGCAACAGCACCAGCGGCGCATAGCCCGCCGCTGCCAGGGCGGGCAGTGCCCGCTCCAGGGTGCTCCAGCCACTCACGCCAGCCAGGGTGGTCAACAGGATGGCTTGCTTGTGCCCTTCGTTGAGGCCAGGGTTCTTGTGCCTGAGCAATAGCCAGGAATCACGCAACAGGGCCCCCAGGGCGCGGACTCCGGCCGCGACCTGGCTTCTTCCTGCGTGCAGATAGAACAGCTCATGGCGAACATCTGCCGCATCCGGGCCGAACTGCTGGCGTATGTATTCGACGTGCTCCGAGAAAGATTCTCGTAGCCAGGCGGATGACTTCATGGGGTAAGATCCGATTTCTCTTATGCCAGCCACGCTACAGCTAGGCAGTTGAGTTGCCAACTACCATCAGCCGCTTGTCTAGTGCACAGGATGCACGCCCCGTTATGGCCATATCCCATTCTCAATGTACCGCCAGCGCTCCCGGGCAGAACGCCGATGACCTCCATGGAGATCATGTCGAACTGCTGCAGGCAACCTTGTGGTTGATGGGTTTTGAGCAGCCGTTCAGCGCTCCCGCCGTGCCCGCCCTTTGCCAGTTCATCCGCCACCATGGGGTGGCGGGCCTGATGCAGCCCGACAGGGTAAAAAGCCAGGCCCCCGTTTGCTTGGCAGCGCTGAATGCCGAACGCCAGCGCATTGCCATTCGGGCCCTGGCACTGGGGGCCGGGCTCAAGCGCCTGGTCACGGGATTTGCCGCGCGAGGTCTGCAGCCGTTGGCGCTCAAAGGGCCGGCGCTGGCCGTGCAGGCCTACGGCAATCTCGGCGCACGGGGTGGTGTGGACCTGGATGTACTGCTGCCGACGGAACAGTGGCCCGAGGCCCTGGCCGTATTGCAGGACATGGGCTATCACGTGGCTCCTGGCCAACAGTGGCCCCTGCCCGATGCCACCCATGAACTGGTGCTCGCTCACGGGCAGCTGCCGCGGATCGAGCTGCACCGCCGCCTTCTGCGTCACCAGCATTTGCTCCACGCCCCGCAGCGAATGACCCAGGTGCTCGACCTGCAAGGTACCGAGGTGACCTGCCTGGCGCCGGCCTATGCGCTGCCGTATTTGATTGCCCACGCCAACCAGCACTGCTTCCGCCGCTTGATCTGGCTGATGGATATACACGCGCTGTTGCAGTGCCCCGACCTGGACCTTGAGCTGCTCGCCAGCCAGGTAAAGCGCAGCGGCACCTGCGCGATGCTGGATACCTGCCTCAGCCTGCTGACCCTGCTGTTCGGCCTGCAGGTTCCGGCGCCTCTGCAGCAGGTGCGCCGACCTTGCCGGGCAAGTCGGGAGATGGTCGAGCTGGCACTGGATGCGCTGCGCAGGTCTATGAGCGATGACCAGGTGGCGATGGGCCAAGGTCTGTTCAAACGCGTGAGCCTGGACATTGCCTTGCAGGACACGCTGGCGGCCCGTTGGCAGGCGCTGGTGGGCTGGCTGAGCCCCACGGCAAAGGACCTCCAGTGGCTGGCACTGCCGCGCGGGCTGAGCTTTCTCTATCCGTTCGTGCGCCTTTTGCGGCTGGCGCTGCGCCAGCGGGGGCACGAAGTTTGACTCTTGCCATTCCGCTCTCTCGTTTATTGGCTCGTGGCCTGGGCGTTGCCGCCAGTGCCTTGTCGGCAGGTTGGGTCGTCGAGTCCGGGGTTCCCTGGCCTGGCACCTGGGGCCTGGCATTGGCAGCCGCGCTGCAGTTCATGGGGCTGGACTGGGCACTGATACGTCCCCGCTATCGCCTGGCCGAACGCCTGGCTACGGGGATCGGGCAACTGCTTCTGGGATTGGGCGTGCTGGCCTGTCTGGCGGGGCTGTTCGGCTATTCGTTATCGGTGTCGTGGTCGCTGGGCTGGCTGCTGTTGGCCAGTGTCACGCTTGCCCTGCTCGAGGTGGGCAATGATCGGGTTGCAGCCTGGCGTCCCGGCGTGCCGAGGGTCGTGCTGGCGGGCGCTTGCCCACATGTCAGTCAGTTCACGGAACAGCTTGGGCAGTCCGCCGTTCGCTTGTCGCATGAAGAGGCCCTGGGCCTGCTGACGCAGCAGCCAAGCCGGCAGCTGTCAGAACAGGTGGTGATTTTCGATACCTGCCTGCACGCAACGCCGCCCCAGCATCTGGAAGGCGGGTGCCCCACGCTGCCCATACAGGATGTGCATGCTTTTTCGCCAGGAGCTGCGGCGGCCAAGCGCTTGTTCGATCTACTCGTCGCGGCCGTACTGCTCTGCGGCTGTGCGCCGCTGCTGGTGGTTATCGGACTGATCGTTCGCCTGCAGGACGGCGGGCCGGCGCTGTTTCGTCAGCAGCGCCTGGGTTTGCAGGGCTCGATCATTACCGTGCTGAAGTTTCGCAGCATGCGGGTGGCCGCTGGTAGTGACCTGCTGGCGCCCCAGGCGCGCCTCGATGACCCGCGTGTCACGCCGCTCGGCAAGTGGATGCGTTACTGGGGCATTGATGAGCTACCACAGCTGATCAACGTGTTGCGCGGTGATATGTCCCTGGTCGGCCCACGGCCCCATGCGGTCGCTCATGACCTGCATTATGGCGCCAAGGTCTGTGGTTACACCGCGCGGCAAGCCGCCAGGCCCGGTATCACCGGGCTTGCCCAGATCCGTGGTCGGCGTGGGGAAACCCGCGCCGTATCCGATATGGCCTCACGGGTGCGCGATGACCTCGAATACATTGCGCGCCAGTCGCTGTGGCTGGACCTGTTTATTCTGCTGGCCACACCGATGGCGCTGTTGCGCAGCGGCCATGGGCGCTGTGAGCCTGAGCGTGTAGCGGTCTCGGCCCCCTCTAGAGACGAGCAAGCCGCCACGCCATCCGCGGATAGCCGTTACGCAGACTCAGAGGCCGAATCTGTTTGAGGATGTGAGCTCGGATGTCGTTCGCCTGCGGTGGTGGTGGCGCGACGGTAGGTGTCGCCGGTGCGTTGAGCCGCGCATACACGCGCAGATTGCCTTCGTAGATTCCGTGGGCTTCCCGGCGCCAGTGCTGGGCATGAAACCCATTGGCGCTCAACAATGCCTCAAGGGTTTGCGCCGAGAAATAGCTGCGGTGCGAAACATGCACCTGCAACAGGCCAAGCTCGGGCCAGTCAGCCTCGATATCCGGGACCTCGATCACCAGCCAGCCCTGCGGATCCATCAGCTTGGCTATCCGAGCCAGTGCTTTGCCCGGCTCCTGAAGATGCTCCAAGACATGGAACAATGTCACCAGCCGAGGTGCGAAAGGCAGTTGCGTGTGTTCGTCGAGCTCTTCAGGGCGAACGTGTTCGCCCAAGCCCAGCACCTGTACCGCATGATCGCGCTGAGGGCCGCCTGGCTCCAGGCCCATATAGTGTTCATAGTTTTGGGCGCGACAGGCATCCAGGAAAAACCCCAGGCCGGCACCGATATCCAGCACCGATTGGCATTGACCTACAACGGCGCTGATCTCGCTAAAGCGATAGCCTGCGAGCAGCCGATAGTTCCACATCGCTTTGCTGGCTGGTGGTTGTCGCATGAGGCGGGGGTATAGCTGGCTGTAGAAGCGTGCCTGGGTGTCGCCCTTCAGGCCACGCGCCAGATAAACCAGGCTGCAATGACGGCAGGTCGACAGATTGACTCGCAGAAAATAACGGTCATATCGCCAGATAAGCTGTGGATCGTTTTGCCCGCAGCCAGGGCAGGGAAGCTCGACCAGATGTCGATTGATCTGGCGAAGCTGATTGAGCAGAGAAAATGCCATCTATGCCTGTTCCCGCATTGAATCGAAGGAGTCCGTAAAAGAGGCAGCACTCTAGCAGTCCGCAAGACGATGGTAACGACCTGTCTCTATTCATTGGCCGTTCCAAACACGGTCAGCGCATTGCAGCAGCCTGGTCGCTGTGTCAAATTCTCGCACTTTGCCCCGTGACTAGCAGACCACCTTCACGTTTGTGCAGGCAGGCCCATCAGGTTGGAATGATGCATACAACGCCTACAGCAAGACCTATTGGGCCTTACGATGAAATTTCGCTGGCGGAGCTGGCGCTGCGAGCCCTGCAGTTCTATCAGCGGTTTGGCCGCTTGCTGCTGCTCTTGGCGCTGCTGGCGGCGTGTACTGTGGCTGCCTGGGTAGCCAGTCGCCCGCTGTATAGCGTGTCCGCGCTGCTCGAAGTGCCGAAGGTAACGCTTGAAGAATGGCGGCAGGCGCAGTCGTTTCTCTGGGACAAACGCTGGGTCGATCACGCCTTCGGCGACGACCGGCAAGAAGTCGGCCCTGGACACCTGCAGTTGCGCAACCGCGCGCTCAATCCCCAGTACTGGATCCAGAGCGTGCGCTATCGTTCCTCCCTCAATCGGGACGACGCCCGGGATATTCCTGTCGCGCAAATCCAGAGCAGCACGGGGCTTGGCTTGGAGTTCGCCCTGCGGGTGTCCGACGAGGAACAGGCCAACCTGACCATCAATACCCTTGCCCGGCAAGTACGCGAAGCCTTTCTGGCCAATAGCCTGATCGACTTGGTGAGGACCAGCCAGGCGGCCCTCGATCATCGTCCGCAACTCAAGCTGGATGTGCTCAAGGCCGAGTTCGAGATTGAACAGAACCGCCAGCGCATCGCCGACATGCGCCAGTTGCTGGAGCGCTACCCTGATCTGCGCCATCTGGAAACCAGCACCCTGTTTTCGGTCAGCGATGGTGGTGGCAAATACCTGTCGCCCTTGCCGCAGATCGTGGCTCTGGAAAGCACGGTTTCCGAACTGCAGGCCAAGGCGCGAGCGGCCCAGCGTGAACTTGACAAGCTCGACTGGACCGAGCGCCTGCTGGCTGGCATGGACGAAACGATCCGCAACGCAACCTCGGGACAGGTCATTCTCGACAAGCTCAAGAGCAACCGCGAAAAGCTGCTTGCCAACGCGGCACAACTGGACGCCAGCGCTCGGGAAGCAGCCGAGGACATCAACCTCAAACTCACCCAGGCCGAGTCCCGGCAGCAAGCCATCGGTATCAAGACACGCTCGGCGATTTCCACGGCGCCGGTACCGCTGCGCAACCCGTTGATAATGGGCGTCGCGGCCTTCGTGCTGGTGTTCGTGGCGTTGTCCATTGTGCTTGCGCTGTACGTGGCGCTGCATAAAGGGCGCGATGTGCTGCTGTGGCTGCCACGCCCGATCCGCAGCAGGCTGATTGTGGAGCCAAGGCCGTGATGCGCCTGTTGGTGACCGGCGGCGCCGGTATGTTGGGGCGCCGTGTCGTTCGGCAGTGGCGTGCTGCCGGCGGTGAAGTGGCGGTGCTGGATAATCTCTCCAGCGGCCTTGCGATGCCGCCCGAGGCCAGTTGGACGGTCCAGGGTGATCTTCGCGATGCCCAGGGACTGGCCGAGTTGCTGGCATCCTGGCGCCCCGATGCCATCCTGCATCTGGCGGCGGTGCACCACATTCCCACCTGCGAGTATCAGCGCGCCCATTGCCTGGACGTCAACGTGGTGGGTACCGAAAGGCTGCTGGCTGCGGCTGAGGCGGCGCAGGTAGACCGCGTGGTGATTGCCTCGAGCGGCGCGGTCTACGCTTGGCAGGAAGGGCCGCTGTCGGAGCTGTCCAGCCCCTTGGCAGCCTGTGACAACTATGCATTGTCCAAGCACTGCAACGAGCAGCAATTGCAGTTCTGGAGCGGACGCGGCGGGCGAATCGGTCGGGTGGCGCGGATTTTCAACGCGGTGGGCCATGATGACCCTAACGCCCATCTGATCCCCGATGTGCTCAAGCAATTGCGCCAATCGAGCGATGGCTGCATACGCCTGGGCAACCTGACGCCCCGGCGCGACTACCTGCATGCCGATGACATCGCCCGCGGCCTGATCGCCATGCTGCACGACCCGCGTACAGATGTGCCATTCGACGTGTTCAATCTGTGTTCCGGGGTGGAGCACTCCGTGGAACAACTGGTGCAGCAACTCGGAGACATCGTCGGCGTGCAGGTCAAGGTAGAAGTTGACCCGGCCCGGCAACGGCGGGTCGACCGCCCCAGTCAGTTGGGCGATCCCCGCCGTACCCTGCAGTTACTGGGCTGGCAGCCCCGCCTGGCGTTTGCCGAGGCCCTGCGCCTGGTCGTGTTTCCGGACCAGGTGCGGTAAGCGTGGGTCCGACGCGACCACGCTCGTCCGTTTCTCCAGAGCGACAGGGACTCGCAGCTAACGGCGGGTCCCTCAGCCAATCGTTTGTGCTGGCGGCCGTGACCTTCGCCATCGGTCAACTGGCCAACCTGACGTTCCAGATCGTTCTCTTGAAGTCGCTGGGGGCGACCACCTACGCAGTGGTCGGCCTGGCGCACCTGCTGTTGCTGACCCTGATCTTCCTGGCCGACCTGGGCTACGCCTCGTTGTTCCTGCGAGAAGACCGCCATGCCAGCCACTGGCTGGTGACCTGGCGTTGCGCGCTCGGGCAGCGGTTGCTCGCGACCCTGGTGTTGATGGGCCTTGCCTTGACTGGCTGGGTGTTCTACAGCGATGACCAGGCCGGGCGGCAGTACCTGTTCAGCGCCGCCCCCGCCAGCCTGTTTGCGCTGTTCAATTTTTCCGCCCCGCTGATCGCGGCCGGCCAGCGTCTGCGCGGGCTGATGGCGGCGCAGATCGCCTGGCCGGCCGGGTTGCTGCTGTGGTGGCCGGTCAGCGTCAGCCTGCCCCTGTCAGCGGCTGCCAGCGCAGGGCTGGCGGTAAGCCTGGGGTATCTCACCCAGGCCATCGTCAATTTCGCCATGAGCGGTCAGCGGCTGTTGTGGTTGCCGTTATTGGGCAAAGGCCAGTTGAGGGCGGCGCTGCACCTGTGTGCATTAAGCGTGTCCGGCACCTTGCATGACCGGCTCACGCCCTTTCTGCTGGCGCCCCTGGTACCAGGGTTCATGCCGGTCTTTCTGCTGCTGAACCATGTCTTGAGTGGCCTTTCTGGCGTACAGGGCCAGTTATCCCGCCTGTTGCTGGGCCAGGCCAGCAGCGCGGGTGGTCGCCAGCGGATCGTGGCGGTGGCTTCGTTGCTGGCTTGGGCGACCGCCAACATGCTGTTGCTGGGCACACTGGCGCAAAGCCTGGAACTGCCGATCGAGTCGCGTCAGTGGCTGGCGTTGGCAGGGCTGGTGGTGTTGGCCTGGGGCCTGTCCGCCTCCAGCGGTTTTCTCGTGCTGCTGCTTATTGGCGAGCGTCGCGAAGGGCAGTTTGTGCGGCCGTTCCTTCTGGGGCTAGGTGCCAGTGCGGTGCTGCAGCTCATGGCCGCCTGGAGCGACGCGCCAGCGTCCGTGTTGTGGGCCAGGGTCGTGGGGATGTTGTTGGTGATGAGCGTATTGCTGGTCATGCTCAGGCTGCGCCCTGGGCGTTGGGGCATGCTCGCCTTGGCGGGGGCGTTGGCAACCTGCGCGGCGGCGCAAACGAGCTGGGCCACCGGCCTGGCCATCATGCTGGCGGTCCCGGCCATGATCGGTTTGCTGGGCCGGCGTCCTTGCTATATCGAACCACGTTGCACAGGGGGGATGGATGAATAGGCAGGAGTACCGGTCATGTGCGGGCTGATCGCCGTACGCGCCCTGAGCGCGGCAGCCGACCTGCAGCAACGGGCCAGCCGGGCATTGGCCAGCCTGGCCCGTCGCGGCCCCGATGCCGAGGGCCTGCTGATGGTCGAGACGGCGCCACCGACACTGCTCGGGCATCGCCGCCTGGCTATCCTCGATACCAGCCGCGCCGCCGAGCAGCCCATGCGATGCCCGATCACTGGCACGGCGCTGGTGTTCAACGGCGCCATCTACAACTTTGTCGAGCTGCGTAGTGAGCTGCGTACGCTTGGCTGTGTCTTCGTGACCGATGGTGATACCGAGGTGCTGCTGCACGGCTGGCGTGTCTGGGGCGAGGGGCTTTTCTCCCGCTGCAACGGCATGTGGGCCGTGGTGATCTGGGATGCGCCCAGTGGCGACCTGGTGTATAGCCGTGACCGGCTGGGGGTAAAACCCCTGTATCTGCATCACGACGGTCAGCAGATGGTGCTGGCCAGTGAAATCGGCGCCATTGCCCAGATGCTTGGCGGTTATCCGGCCCCGAATCCTGAAAAGTTGTTCGACTTCCTGATCACGGGCTTTTCCGAACAGGGTTCGGCCACCTTTTTCCAGGGGGTGCGGGCCGTCCCACCTGGCGTGGTCGGGCGCATGAGCCGGACCGGCCGATTCAGTCAGGCTCCTTATCACCAATGGCCCGCACCCGGCAGTGCCGAGCCGCTGTCCAGCCTGGAACTGCGGGGACTGGTGGAGGACGCGGTGCACCTGCGTCTGCAGGCGGATGTGCCGGTGGCCAGCCTGCTGTCCGGCGGTCTGGACAGCTCCATCATCACCCGGGTGGCGCTCAACGCCAGCCAGCAGCCCCGGCAGCGGCTCGACGCGGCGTTCACCTACGGCTACCGCGATGCCCAACAGCGCGGGTTCGATGAGTCGGCACGGGCCGCGCTGTTCATGGCCGAAAGTGGCCATGACGACCGGCACCACGTGCTGCGCTTTACCCCCATCCCATCGGCGGACGAGCTGATGAACCTGATCTCGGTACAGGGCGAGCCCTTCAGTACGCCCTCGGTGCTGGCCAGTTTCAGGACTTACCGGGCCATCGCCGAACAGGGATTCAAGGTGGTGCTCTCCGGCGAAGGGGCCGATGAGCTGTTCGGCGGCTATTCGGCCCGTTATCACTCGGTGGCGGCCCGAGATGCGCTCTGGTCCGGGCACCTGATGCAGGTGGTCCAGCGCTTGAGGCTGCGTACCTTTCCTGTCAGCTTGCTGTTCAACCGCCTGGTCTGGGACCTGCCTCCAGCGCTGATAGGGCCGCTATTGCGTCGTCATCGTCCGAGTGTCGGGGTGATGAGCGCCGGGTTGTGGGAGTCTCAGCAGCAGCGCCTCGCGCTGATACGCCAGCGGATGTCCAGTCCCCTGGAGCAGCGCATGCGCGAGGACCAGCTGGATAATCTGTTGCCCATGGCACTGCGTATGGCCGATCGCAACAGCATGAGTGCCGGCATCGAACTGCGTAGCCCATTCATGGACCATCGCCTGGTCGAGCGGGCGTTCCGTACGCCGGCCCTGGAGCGGATAGGGGCCGGTCTCTCCAAGTCCCTGCTGCGCGATGCATTCAAGGGGGTGTTGCCGGATCGGCTGGTGACCACGCCGAAAAGTACCGGATTCGGCCATGCCGAACAGTTCCTGGTGGCGCAGTTGCCCTGGCGTGAGCTGCTGGAGGATCTGCCTGCGCAACTGAACGACTTTGTCGACCTGAGCGCACTGCGCCGGCACCTGGCCAGGCCGCAATGTCACAGCACCCTGTGGCTGGCACTGTCAGTCGCGCTCTGGTACCGGAGCATCTATGCCTGAACGGTTCCACGACTGGGGCCTGGCGGCGGATGCCGGTCAGTGCCGTGTGTGCGGCAGCAGCGCCGCACAGCGCTACTTCTGGCCGGAGGTCTATGCCCACTCCGGGCAGGCCCTCATGCGTTGTGGCTATTGCGCCACGGTGTATCTGGCCCCCGGTTTCAGTGCAGCCGGGCTGCTGCGTTTTTATAGCGGCCCGTATCGCCGCCTGTTTCCTGCCGAAATACCTTGGCGCAGCACGGTGCGTTTTTTTGCCTGGCGTGGCGATGCCGACGTGGCGCGCAAACGGTTTGCCCTGATTGACGCGAACCTGCCGCCGCAAGGGCAACTGTTCGAAATGGGCGCAGGTTTCGGTGCCTTTCTCGGGCAGGCCGCGCAGCAACGGCCCGATCTGCAACTGAGCGCCAGCGAGCCGGACACCGCGCAACGCCAGGCCTTGCTCGGGCAGGCATCGGTGCGCTTTGTCGAGAGCCTGGCAACCCTGCCGGAACAGAGCCTGGATGCAGTGGTGGCCTTCCATGTACTCGAACACCTGATCGACCCACGCGGTTTTCTTGAACAGGCCGCGCAAAGACTGCGGGACGGGGGCCGCCTGTGGCTGGAGGTGCCAGACTTGATGAGCGACTGGCAGACCCGGCTGTTCGTCCATCCGGCACATTTGAGTTACTTCTGTGCCGACAGCCTGCGGCGCCTTGCCGAAGCGGCCGGCCTGCATGTGCTGTACTGCGGCGCCCATCCCGTCTCCGCGCTGGCGGGGACGCTGTGGCTGGAGGCGCTGCGCCCGACGACGCCGATCCGCCAGCCTGTGGCGTCGGCAGCGCAACAGCAGGTGGACGCTGTCGATCAGTGGATCTCACGGGTCGGCTGGGGGTACCGGGACCGGATCAAGGCGCTGCTCAAAGCCATGGCCATGCGTGTGCTGGGGGCGGGCTTGCTAGGCGAGTGGCAGCGCTGGCGCCAGCATCGCCGTCACTGTGCAGAGCAGGCGCGGCGATGAGGTTCAGGATCGTGTTGCTGATCATCCTCTGGGTGCACCTGGGGGATCTGGTCAGCGCCTGGCTGTATGGCGACGGTGCCTGGCCAGGCGTGGGGTTGCTGCGCAACCTGCGTGACGTTTTGGTGGTGGTGCTCGCCGCGTGCTGTCTACTCAGCACCCGTCTGCCAAGCCGCCTGTTGCTGCCGCTGGTGGCCTACAGCGCCCTGGCGCTGTGCTACCTGCTGGTCAACAGGGCAAGCATGACGCCGAGCATCTTGCTGGGCTCCTACGGCACGCTGATGATTCCCGTGCTGTTTTTTCTGCTGGGTTTCTACTGCGTGCGCCGCCCTGAACAGTTGCGCAGCTGCGTCGCCTTGCTGGTGCTGCTGGGCATTGCCAGCACAGTGTTTGGCGCCTGGGAGCAGCAGCACACAACGTTTTGGACCGAGACCATTGGTTATCCGCGTTATATGCGCGATATCAAGGGCATGGTGTTGGGCGCCGATTGGGAAAGCGGCTTGCCATGGAACTTCTACGGCGGCGTCGACCTGCAACGGCGGGCGGCGGGCCTGCTGGCGTCCCCCCTGGCGCAGGGCATGTTCCTGGCAGTCGTGGCTGTGGCTGCCATCGCCTGGTCGGAGCGACGTGCTGGCTATCTCAGCCTGCTGCTCAGTGGTTTGCTGTTCGTGGGAATCTGGATGTCGGGAACGCGCGGCGCCATGCTCGCCGGCAGCCTGGCCCTGATCGGTTACCTGGCCACGGGTACCTCGCTGTTCCGTTACCGCGCCATACGCTGGTTGGTGGCCGCTGGCGTCTGCGGGGGGATTGCGATGTTCTCCTATGGCATCGTGCAGATGAGCATCAATTTTCTGGATGGCTCAACCATCGGCCACTGGCAGGCGTTGCAGAAAAACCTGCTGGATCTGCCCAAGGTGCTGTTGCTGGGTGCCGGCCTCGGCGCCCAGGGCGCGCAGGCGGCCCAGCAGCAACAGACGCTGATCGGCGGTGGCGAAGGGGCAATCTTCAGCATTGCGTTCCAGCTCGGCCTGCCTGCCGCCCTGCTGTTTCTCTGGTTCTACCTGAACATGGCCCTGGCCTTGTTGAACCGTTATCGTAGGCACCCTGAGCCGATGCTGCTGGCGATGTTCTGGTTGACGCTGGGCCTGTCCACCACCTTGATCAGCTCCGAGCACCTGCTCACCGTCTCCGGCACGGGCGCCTTCTGGCTGCTTTGCGGAGCCACGCTACGCAGCACCTCGTCCACTCGCTACCAAACTGAGCCCATCATCGATGAACAGCACTCCGGATAGCCGCCGCATTGAGTTTCTGGGTTGTCCTCTGGACCTGCTCAGCCCGCAGGAGATGATCGAACAGGCCCGGCACGCTCTCACGGATGGCTGTCGACTGCGCCTGGAAGGGCTCAATGTCGCCAAGCTGGTCGACGCGCGCGCTACCCCGTTCCTGATGCAGGCGCTGCATGAGGCGGAGCGTGTCCATATCGATGGTGCGGGTATTTCTCTGGGACTCAAGGCGCTGGGAATCAAGACGCCACCGCGCTGCGCGGGTATCGACCTGATGGGCCTGCTGTGTGAAATGGCGGCCGCGACCGGTGCTTCGGTGTACCTGCTCGGAGCCCGCCAGGAGGTGGTTGAGTTGACGGCAGAGCGTTTGCAGGCCCGTTATCCCGGCCTGCGCATTGCCGGCCTGCGCAACGGTTACTTCACGGCCGGCGAAGAGGCGAAAGTAATTCAAGATGTCCGCGCCAGCGGTGCGGATATCCTGTTTGTCGGCATCAGCTCACCCAAAAAGGAATTGCTGCTGCACACCCACTGGCCGAACTTGGGCGTCCGGGTAGGCATGGGGGTCGGCGGCTCGTTCGACGTGCTCTCCGGCCAGTTACCTCGAGCGCCGCGCTGGGTTCAGAGGATTGCCATGGAGTGGTTGTTTCGCTTGTTGCTCGAACCTCGTCGCCTGCTCTGGCGCTACGTGCGTAGTAACAGCCTCTACTTACTGTTGCTGGTCGTTACCCGTATAAGGCTTGCGACGCGGGCCAAGGTCAGAGCCCAGTGCTGAAAGCAGGAGCAGTCATGTCTTATGAACCCTTGCGGATTTTGCTGTCCCGACCCGGCCAGGCTTTGTTGGCCCTGGGCCTGTTCGTGCAACTGAGCGGGTTTCTGTTCAATAACGACGGCAGTCGCCAGGCCACACAGGTTTACCTGTTGCTGTTCGTACCGGCGCTGATTCTGCTTATTGCCGAACGTTTTGCGCTCTCCTGGTGGCGCCAACCCAGCGCGCTGATACTGCTGGCCCTGCTGGGCTGGGTGGTGCTACGGAGCTGCTTTGACGATTCCTGGAAGGCGCCGGGCTATTTGCTGAAGGTGGCGCTGCTGATCTTGCTCTATGTGTTCGTGGTCGGCCAGCTGGTGCGCAAAGGCGTGATCGAAATTCCCCTGGCTCTCGCGGTGCTGCTCGCCTGCTGTTTTGCCTGGCTGACACTGATCGTTCAGTTCGTTGTTCTGGATAAGCCGCTGGCCTACGAGGTACTCAGAAGCACCGGTCGGCTGCAAGAGTTGGGCTGGCATGGTTTCGCGGATTTCTCATACCCCATCCCGGCTGGCCTTTACTACGGGATTTTCGCCGTTCTGCTGCTCAGCGTCCTGGTGGAGCGTGAACTCAAGGCCTGGGCCTGGTTGCCTGTACTGGTCGGTCTGGCAGGCTTGTTGATGTATGTGCTGTTGACCTTCTCGCGTGGTGCCTGGTTCTCGACCCTGGCGGGCAGCTTGACCCTGTTGGTGCTCAGCCCGCAACGGCGTGCTCGTGTCCTGCTGCTGATCGGTGCACTGTTGATACTGCTGATGATGGCGGTGTTCTGGTCGCGGGTTGAGCACGAATGGTTTCTGGGTGCCAGCCAGCGAGGTCCGATCTGGCTGAACTGGCTGGCCCATTTGTCCGAGTTCTGGGCCCTAGGCAAGGGTGCCGGAGTCAACTTGGTCTATCGCTATCCCTGGGGCGATATCGTGTATCACGCCCACAGTCTGTATTTGCAACTGTGGTTCGAGTACGGGATCGTCGGCTTTGTCTTGTTCGTGCTGTTGCTCGGTACCGCGCTCCTCAAGGCGTGGCGCTTGCGTGCCGATCCTGCTGCGCGTGTGGCCCTGGCGACTTTGGTGTTCGCCCTGGTGGCGATGGTCTCTGATATCTCGAGCGTGTTCACTCGGCCCAATCCTTATTGGGTTGTGCTGTGGTTGCCGATTGGGTTGATCGTGGGGCTGCGGCCACTGGTCGAGCCGTCCACGACCCAGTAGCGATTAAAACCGAGGTTGCCGGTCACGCGCATGGGCGTGACCCTGCTATTGGAACTGCTGAGCCGCTCCACAGCGGGCGACCCACTGAACTTCCTGCGCCTGGAAAGCCAGCGCATCGTGCGCTCGGTGAGCGTGACCACCGATCCGGGAGAGACCTTGAACCGTGCGTCTTACACCTTTTTGAAGGCGCTCAGGGCGGGGCGGTTTGTTTGAGGAGACAGCGCGGCAGGTCGTGCTGCCGCGCTGTGCTTTTGCTAGTCCTGCTACTTCAGCTAGGGCCTATGGCGACTGCCATCGAGCAAGGCATCCACCACGGCCCGGGCCATCTCCACCGAGTGCACCAGGGACCAGATCAGACCGCGCTCGATACCGCTGCCGCGCTCGGTGATTTCATCGGAGACTTCTTCGGCGCTTTTTAGCAGCAGGGAGACGTGGAGTAGGGCTTCTTCGGCGGTGATGCCGCCGCGTACCGAGAACAGAGAGTCGCGACTTACTGGGGTACTGATGGTTTGCTTCAGTGACTGGATCAGAGAGGCATCGGCAGGCTGAAGTGACAGCTTCTGCCGGATCTGCTGATTGGCCAGATCGTGTTCAGGGTTTCTGCCGCGATGGGCAGCAGTGAGAGGCGGATCGGGCACGAGCTTTTTCATGGTGCAACTCCTAATCGATGGTAGGAACCTTCACCGTCGCTGCTAAACGATAGGGTGGCGGCCGTTCGCAGGTTAGCAGTACCGGTCGATTAGGAACCCGGCGCACCCGAAGGTGCCCTGCGCACGGCCGCCATAAAACGGAGCCTAAAAAACGCCACGTAGATGGCGGCGCTGTGCGCCTAATCGATTCCGGGCTGCTAAACCCGGTCACTGAATGTGCAGTGACGGATCGAGGCTAGCCAGGGTGAGGGGGTAGGCGCAAGCGGCTAGGAGTTTCTAGGAAAGTTCGCACAATAGAAAGAGACTTAACGCTGCTTTGGGGGAACGAAGGCGCGGTCCAAGTTGGCTGGCGTTTCGGTTTTTTAGCCTCAAGCATCTCCCTGTCAGAGGAAGAGCTTCACACCCCTTCAACTTCGATCCCATGTTCCGCCAACCAGGTCTTTCGCTGTGCGTAGTCTGGCATGACGCGCTCGAGGCGTAGCCAGAACTCAGGTGTGTGGTGCGGCTCGTGCAGGTGCACAACCACATACTTGGCAATGTGCTTGGGTACGAAGGCTCACTCGAGTATCCGCACAGCTGTTGAGCTGTGCTCAGCAGGCCGTCATTAAGCTGGCATAGGTGAGCAAAACCAGCCAGTCAGGCACAAAAAAGGCACTTGCGATAATCGCCAAGTGCCTTTTTTGTACTGCTTCATTTGGTGGAGCCGGGGGGATTTGAACCCCCGTCCGCCAGTACTCCGCTGTCGGTCCTACATGCTTAGCCGTGTCTATTGAGTTAACCCTCAGCGACCCGACGGGCAGGGTGCTTTGGGCGAGTTGTGTAAGTTTTAGCCGCTTCGTCCACAACGTACTGCACGGCGATTCTGTTCTATATGACAATCATTTTGGGTTTACAGACATCCCCTGATGATTGCTGGACCCGAAGGTACCAGGGGGGAAGGGCTAAGGCTGCTTACGCAGCGAGAGCGTAATCCCCGTAGGTTTCGTCATTGGCAACTATAGGAAGTTGCAACAGTGGATTTACGAGTTCTGTTACCAACTCGGCATGCACCTAAAGTTTCGCAACCGGCGTCGAATCCTAAACGGCCCCGAACCTGTTGTGCATTACCAACAGGTGGACGGATTCTACGCTAACCGAGCGCAGAAGGCCAACCCGAAGGTTGGCCAATGCATCGGCCTACTGATCGCCCTTGGTGTTGTTCTGCAAGCGCTGGAGCGCTTGGGTGGTCAGGGAGATGCAGTTCTTGGTGCCTTGCTCGGTGCCTTTGGCGTGCTCGGCGGTGGCTTGCTGCACCGTGGCGTCGATGTCGCTGCTCAGGTCCGAGCTCATGGCCTCGGTGCTGACCTTGGCGTCTCTGATCTTTTGCAGGTTGATCTGGCACAGGTCCTCTTGCCCGGCGGCAAACACCGGGGAGGCCAGCATCGCGGCGGTAATGAACAGTCCAGCCAGTGCGGAACGCTTCATGGTGATCTCCTTGATTGCAGGGGCTCGGTGCTGCCGGTCAACAGGACAGGCGGCCGAGTGGGGCGAAGCCCTTTTTGTGCGGGCCTGGAAAGTGGACCCTGGCCGGGTGCCGGGGTTCGGTTTTTTTTGCGATGAAACGCTGCCGCCCTTATCGCGTTCGAGCAGGTACAAAAAAGGGGCGAAACCGCCCCTTGTGTATCGCCCCTTAGGTCAGACCGCCTTGGCCCGGGTGACCCGGTCCACCAGGTAGACCAGCCCGTGATAGTCGATCCCGCCATGCTGGCTGAGGCCGATCTCACAGGTGCGGCTGGTGGAAATGCCTTCGCTGCAATACTGCACCGCGTCCTTGAGGCTGCGCAGGGAGTGGGCATTGAGTTCCGGGGTGGTGAAGCCCTTGTCGCCGGCGAAACCACAGCAGTGGATGCCTTCGGGGATCACCACATTCTTGCTGCAACGCCGGGCCAGTTCGATCAGGGCCTGGCTCTCGCCCAGGTGCTGGGTGCTGCAGGTGACGTGCACGGCGATCGGTGCTTCCTGTGGGGTGAACTCCAGGCGTTCCAGCAGGTGGGTGCGGATGAAGCGCACCGGGTCGTAGAGGTCCAGGCGCACGTCCCCCAGGTCCTGCACCAGGCGCAGGGTGCAGGGGCTGGTGTCGCAGTAGATCGGGTCGAGGCCGCCACGGCTGGCGTGCAGCAGGGCGCCGATCAGTTCCTGGCGCTTGTCTTCGGCCTGGGTGGCGTAGCCCTTGGAGGCGAAGGGCTGGCCGCAGCAGAGGTTGTCGAGGTTGTCCGGCAGTACCACTTGATAGCCGGCCTTTTCCAGCAGGCCGCGGGTTTTTTCGTAGAGCGACGATTGTTCCTTGTCGCCTGCTGCTGGCCCCATCACTCGGGACACGCAGGCCGCCAGGTACACCACTCGCGGGCGCGCGTCGCTGACGCTCGGGCTGAAGCGAATGGCCTTTTCCGGCTGGGGCATGGCGTTGTTCCACTGCGGCACCCGGCCTTTGGACAGGCGCGTCAGGCTCGCCGACAGCTTGCTCAGTCGCGGCGCCCCCAGGAGCATGCGCGCGCCGTTGGCCACGTGCAGGGTGAAGCGCGCGCCCTGCAAGGTGCTGGCGAAGTGCGAGCCGAGCCAGTCGGCGGTGCCGGTGTGGGTGGCGTGCTCGCTGCGCAGTTTTTTCACCAACTCGCCGGTGTTGATGCCCACCGGGCAGCGCTGGGCGCACAGGCCGGTGGCGGCGCAGGTGTCGATGCCCTGGTACTGATAGGCCGCCTCCAGCTCGGAGGTGTCGATGCCGGCGCGTTTGCGCGCCTGGATATCACGCCAGATGACGATGCGCTGGCGCGGGCTCAGGGTCAGCCCTTTGGACGGGCACACCGGCTCGCAGAAACCGCACTCGATGCACTTATCCACAATCTCGTCGGCCGCCGGCAGCGGCTTGAGATGCTTCAGGTGGATCTGCGGATCTTCGCTGAGCACCACGTCCGGGTTGAGGATGCCGTTGGGGTCCAGCAGGCGCTTGAGCTGCCACATTAGCTGGTAGGCGTCGCTGCCCCATTCCAGCTCGACGAAGGGCGCCATGTTGCGTCCGGTGCCGTGCTCTGCTTTCAGCGAACCACCGAATTCCACCGCCACCAGTTGCGCCACGTCGTCCATGAATGCCTGGTAGCGGTTCACTTCCTCGCTGCTGTTGAAGCCCTGGGTGAAGACGAAGTGCAGGTTGCCCTCCAGGGCATGGCCGAACAGGATCGCTTCGTCGTAGTGGTGCTTGTCGAACAGCTCGATCAGGCGGTTGACGCCGATGGCCAGCTGTTCCACAGGGAAGGTCACGTCTTCGATGATCACCGTGGTGCCGGTCTTGCGCACCGCGCCCACCGCCGGGAAGGTGTCCTTGCGGATCGCCCAGAGCTTGGCGTTTTCCTGCGGGTCTTCGGTGAAGTCCACCTGCTTTTCCACCGGGAAGGCGGCCAGGGAACTCATGATCTGCGCCAGTTGCTCGTGTAGCAGCGACGAGGACGCGGCGCGGGACTCGATCAGCAGCGCGCAGGCGTTGGCCGAGAGTTGCTGGACGAAAGCCGGCATGCCGGGCTTGTCCTGCACCGAGCGCAGGCTGCGGCGGTCCAGTAGCTCCACTGCCGACACTGGCTGGCTCTTGAGCACGGTCACGGCGTTGCAGCAGGTTTCCACATCGGGAAACACGATCAGCGCCGAGGCCTTGTTCGGGTGGTCGATCACCGTGTCGTAGGTCACCGCGCTGATAAAGCCCAGGGTGCCTTCGGAGCCCACCAGCAGGTGGCTAAGGATGTCCAGCGGCTCGTCGAAATCCACCAGGGCATTGAGGGACAGGCCGGTGGTGTTTTTCAGCCGGTATTTGTGGCGGATCTTCGCCGCCAGCTTGCTGTTGGCGCGGGTGCTGCGGCCCAGTTCGGCCAGGCGCTCCAGCAACGGACCATGGCTGGCGCGGAAGGCGCTGACGCTGGCCTCATCCTCGGTGTCCAGGCGCGTGCCATCGGCCAGCACCAGGCGGATGCCGGCCAGGGTGTGGTAGGTGTTCTGCGCGGTGCCGCAGCACATGCCGCTGGCATTGTTGGCGACGATGCCGCCGATCTTGCAGGCGTTGATCGAGGCCGGGTCGGGGCCGATCTTGCGCCCGAACGGCGCCAGCCAGGCATTGGCCTGGGCACCGATCACACCGGGTTGCAGGCGGATCTGCGACCCCTGGTGGCGAATCTCCTTGCCGTTCCAGTTATCCCCCAGAACGATCAGCACCGAGTCGCTGATGGCCTGCCCGGAAAGGCTGGTGCCGGCGGCGCGGAAGGTCACCGGCACCCGGTCGCGCTGGGCCAGCTGGAGCAGGGCGACCACTTCGTCCTCGGATTCGACGCGGATCACCAGCTTGGGGATCAGTCGGTAGAAGCTGGCATCGGTGCCGAAGGCCAGGGTCGAGAGCGGGTCGTCGAAACGCCGCTCCTGGGGAATCAGTTGCTGGGCGTCACGCAGAAAAGCGGCCGGTAGGCTCATTGGTCCTCCAGGATCAGCACCACCAGGTCTTTCGGGCCGTGGGCGCCGTAAGCCAGGACTTGTTCGATATCAGCGGTCTTCGATGGGCCGGACACCAGCAGCGCGTTGGTCGGCATGCCGGCGGCCCAGTTCATCTGTTGCTGCACCTGATAGAAGTTGTCGCGGATTTCGCTGGCCTTGAGCAGGGCGAAATGCACCGGCGGCACCAGGCTCATCAGCCGCGGTTCTTCCCGGGTCGGCCAGAGGATCAGGCTGCCGGTGGCGGCGATCGCGCCCAGGGTGCCGGTGAGGCTGGCGGGGGTGTCGTTGAACAGCTCGGCCTTCCATTCTTCCACTGGCCGGTCGTAGGCCTTGAGCGTCGGCAGGTGCGGGTGCTCGGCCCAGTGCTGGGTGACCCGCTGGCCATGGGGCGTGCTCGGGGCGATCAGCAGGCTGGGCAACTGGCGCTCCTGCAGCAGCTTTGCCAGCAGCTCCGGCCAGCCGGCGGCGGTGCTCAGGTGGATCTCGGTGTGCACCGCTTCCATCTGTTTGCGCAGCTGCGGAATGCGTTGCTCCGCCGTGTAGCTGTAAGGCTCGGTGACCAGCGCCTCGTCGAAGTTATCCACAATCGGCGTGGTGCCGGTCAGGCTGTTGCGCAATTTGGCGAGGATGTTGTGTTTCGCGCTCATCAGCGATCTCCCTGCTTGTCCAGGTGCTCACGGGCCAGGTCATGCAGCGACCGGGCGGCGGGTTTGGGCGCGCTGTGGTTCTGCGTCCAGGGGCCGACGTTGCTCGGGGTGAGCGCCCGCAGGCGGGTGGCGGCCAGGGTGAACAGGCGATACAGGGTCGGCGAGCTGTTGAGGCGGGCCCAGGCGTTCCAGATGAAACGCTCCTTGCGCGAGTACTTGCTGCCCTGGCCACGCATCACTTGATGTGGGCTGTCCGGGGCCTTGACGTTCTCTTCCCGCAGGCGCCGCAGCAACGCCGGGATCGGGATCTTCACCGGGCACACTTCGCCACAGGCACCGCACAGCGACGAGGCGCTGGGGTGATCCGGCACCTTGGCCAGGCCCACCATGTGCGGGGTGATGATCTTGCCGATCGGCCCCGGGTAGACCTCGCCGTAGGTGTGGCCGCCGACCCGGGTGTAGACCGGGCAGTGGTTCATGCAGGCGCCGCAGCGGATGCAGTTCAGGGTCTGGCGCAGTTCGCTGTCGGCAAAGGCCTGGCTGCGGCCGTTGTCCAGCAGCACCAGGTGTACTTCCTGGGGGCCGTCCAGCTCATGCTCCTTGCGCGGGCCGGAGATCATGTTGACGTAGGTGGTGATGGGCTGGCCGAGGGCCGAGCGGGTCAGCAGCGATAGCAGCGGAACGACATCGCGCAGGTTCTCGACGACTTTCTCGATCCCGGTGACGGCGATGTGGACCGGCGGCACGGTGGTGGACATGCGCCCGTTGCCTTCGTTTTCCACCAGCAGCAGGGTGCCGGTCTCGGCCACGGCGAAGTTGACGCCGGAGACGCCGATATCGGCTTCGAAGAACTTCTGCCGCAAGACCTTGCGACCGATCTGAATGAGTTGGTCAACGTCCTTGGTGTACTCCACGCCGAGTTTGTCGTGGAACAAGGACGCGACCTGACCGGCATTCTTGTGGATCGCCGGCATAATGATGTGTGAAGGCTTTTCAAAGTCGAGCTGGACGATGAACTCGCCCATGTCCGACTCAAGGCATTCAATGCCTTGTTCAGCGAGGACATGGTTCATTTCCATCTCTTCGCTGACCATCGATTTGCCCTTGATCACTTGCCGCGCCTCGTGAGCGCGGATGATCGAGAGGACGATGCCATTGGCTTCGTCCACCGTTTCCGCCCAGTGCACTGTCACACCGTTGCGGGTCAGGTTCTGTTCCAGGCGCTCGAGCAGGTCGGGCAGCTTGGATAACGCCCGGGCGCGAATCGCATTGCCCAGGGCGCGCAGGTGTTCTCTTTCGTGGGCATCGCTGAACGAGGCCGCACGCTTGGCCATGAGTGAATCCATGGCGCTGCGAAAGTTGTTTCGCAGTTGTTTATCACCCAGGGCTTGGTGGGCCCGGGTGCGAAAATCGTCCGCCACGGTGGTGGTCGGAATCAGCTCGGGGGTGCTCATTGCGCACCTCCGGTACGTTGCCAGAGGAAGCTCGCCAGGTGCTGGCCGCGCAAGGCCTCTTGCTGTTTCTCCAGCGCGCCGTTGATGTTCATCAGGCAGCCGCAGTCGGCACTCAGTACCTGGTGCGCGCCGGATTCCTTCAGCGCGCGGGTCTTGTCCGCGACCATGGCGCCGGAGATGTCCGGCATTCGGACGCTGAAAGTCCCGCCAAAGCCACAGCATTCGCTTTCGTGGCTGTGTTCTACCCGTTCCACATTGCTCAGCTGTGACAGCAGCTCACGGCCGTGCAGGTGGGTGTTCATTTCCCGACGGGCCGAGCAGGAGGTGTGCAGGGCCACCTTGACCGGCGCGCCGCTGTCCTTGAGCTGCACCTTGCACACGTGCAGCAGGAACTCGGCCAGCTCAAAGGTGCGGGCAGCCAGGGCCTGTACCTGTTTCAGGGTTTCGGGCTCGTCCTTGAACAAGTCCGCGTAATGCTCGCGCAGCATGCCTGCGCAGGAACCCGACGGCACCACCACCGGATAGTCGCCGGCAAACAGCGCCAGTTGCGAGCGGGCCACGGTGCGCGCCTGCTCGGTGTAGCCCGAGGTGTAGGCCGGTTGTCCGCAGCAGCTTTGCCCTTGCGGGTACTCCACGCGAATGCCTTCGCGTTCCAGTAGGTGAATCGCGTCCATCCCGGCTTCGGGATAGAACAGGTCGACCACGCAGGTGCCGAACAGGTAGACCCGCGCAGGTTTCGCGCTGGGGTACTGCCGGGATTCGGCCAGCGGCGGTGCGACGCGGGTCGCATTGGGCACGGCGTTGTAGAAAAGCTCGCTCATCAGGCGTGTCTCCGGGTGGTCCCGGTTATTCGTCCGTTGCGGCGGCTGAAAGATAAACCAGCAAGCTTTCAGCAGCCTTGCAGACCGGGTGGTGAATGCGGACGCCGCGGGTGAAGGCGGCGTCGGTTCTTTCGGTATTGCTTAGTGCACCAGCATGCCGGTGAACCAGTAGGCCTGGGCCAGGGTGATCAGGCCGACAATAGTGGCAAAGAACAAGCTGTGCTTGAGGGTGAAGCGGAACAGGTCCGACTCCTTGCCTACCAGGCCGGTGGCGGCGCAGGCCACGGCGATCGATTGCGGCGAGATCATCTTGCCGGTCACGCCGCCGCTGGTGTTGGCCGCCACCAGCAGGGTGTCATTGACTCCGATCTGGTGCGCGGTGGTGGCCTGCAACGAGCTGAACAGGGCATTGGACGAGGTATCGGAACCGGTGAGGAACACCCCGAGCCAGCCGAGGAACGGCGAGAAGAACGGGAACGCCGCGCCGGTGGCCGCCAGGACCAGGGCCATGGTCGAGGACATGCCCGAGTAGTTGGTGACGAAGGCGAACGCCAGCACCATGCCGATGGACAGGATCGGCCAGCGCAGCTCGTAGAAGGTCTCTTTTAAAGTGGTCAGACCAGTTTTGACGTTGATCTTCAGCACCAGCATGGAGATCAGCGCCGAGAAGAAGATCGCCGTGCCGGTGGCGGAGATCGGGTCGAGCTTGAACACTGCCGGGATAGCGGTCGGCGTGGTCACGATCGGCGCCATCTTGATCACCATCTGATCCAGATGCGGGATGGCGAAGTTGAACACCCAGCTGTACATCGAGCCGCCGGCGGCGAACATCGCCTTGAAGGGCTTGAGGGTCCAGAGGGTCACCAGCACGGTGAGGATCAGGAACGGCGACCAGGCCTTGAAGATCTGCCCCAGGCTGTAGGGCGAAGCGACGGTGCTGCGTGGCTGGCCGAAGCCGCCGGCGCTGGCGGTCACGGCCGCGCTGGAGGTGGCACCGGCGATCTGTGCGCCGGCGGTGCGCTTGGGCTGCCAGATCTTCAGGAACAGGGTCAGGGAGATCAGGCTGGCCAGGGCCGAGGTGATGTCCGGCAGCTCCGGGCCGATGAAGTTCGAGGTGAAGTACTGGGTCACGGCAAAGCTCAGGCCGGCCACCAGCGCGGCAGGCCAGGTTTCCTTGACGCCGCGCAGGCCGTCCATCATGAACACCAGCCAGAACGGCACGAACAGCGACAGCAGCGGCAGTTGGCGGCCGGTCATGGCGCCGATCTTGAAGGCGTCGATGCCCGTCACCTGGCCGGCGACGATGATCGGAATCCCCAGGGCGCCGAAGGCCACGGGCGCGGTGTTGGCGATCAGGCACAGGCCGGCGGCGTACAGCGGGTTGAAGCCCAGGCCTACCAGCAGGGCGGCGGTGATCGCCACCGGTGCGCCAAAACCTGCCGCACCTTCGAGGAAGGCACCGAAGCAGAAACCGATCAGCAGCACCTGCAGGCGCTGGTCGTCGGTGATCGACAATACCGAGCTGCGGATGATTTCAAACTGGCCGCTTTTCACCGTCAGTTTGTAGAGGAACACGGCGGCGACGATGATCCAGGCGATGGGCCACAGACCGTAGGCAAATCCATAGCCAGCGGCAGCGAAGGCCATGTCGGCGGGCATCTTGAAGGCGAAGATCGCCACCAGGATCGACAAGGCCAGGGTGATACTCCCGGCGACGTGTCCTTTGAGACGGAACACGGCCAGAGCCAGGAAGAAGAACACGATCGGGATGACGGCGGCGAGGGCGGACAGGCCGAGGCTGCCAAGCGGGCTATAGAGCTGTTGCCAGGTTTGCATAATGGGGTGGCCCCTAATTGTTGTTGGTCAGGCACTGCTAGCGTCTTGGTTAATTGGTAAGACCAATTTACAATCGCTGTTGGCTAGGGTAAAAGCCTTGTGCTCGGTGTGTCAATTTGCCGCCCTAAAACTTTTGTCGAATGCGCTATGGCGCGGCCATCTGATCGGTGCAAATGGCTGCCTTCTGCCAGGTGTTGGCGCGCCGTGAATAGGCCAGAATAGAGCCCCCCGGCGAAGGGTCGGGAGGGTGGAGAGTGAGTTATGGGGTTTGATCAGATACGCCAGCGCCGTTTGTCCGACGATATTGTCGAGCGCCTGGAAGGGATGATTCTCGAAGGCACCTTGAAGGCCGGTGAGCGGCTGCCGGCCGAACGTGCCCTGGCCGAGCAGTTTGGGGTGTCACGTCCTTCATTGCGCGAGGCGATCCAGAAACTGACGGCCAAGGGCTTGCTGATCAGTCGTCAGGGCGGCGGCAACTATGTGGTGGAATCCCTGGGCTCGACCTTCAGCGATCCGCTGCTGCACCTGTTGGAAAACAACACCGATGCCCAGCGCGATCTGCTGGAGTTCCGCCATACCCTGGAAGCGTCTTGCGCTTATTACGCGGCGCTGCGGGCGACGGCGGTGGATCGTGAGCGGCTGACACAAGCCTTCGAGGAGCTGCAGGATTGTTATTCCCGCTCCGACGATGTCAGCCGTATCGAGGAGGGCGCGGCGGATGCCAAGTTTCACCTGGCGATTGCCGAGGCCAGCCATAACGCGGTGTTGCTGCACACCATCCGCGGCTTGTTCGATCTGCTCAAGCGCAACGTGGTGACCAACATCGGTGGCATGTACAAACAGCGCACGGAAACCCGCGACATGCTGATCAGCCAGCACCGCGACCTGTACCAGGCGATTATCGAGGGGCGTGCGGAAGAGGCGCGGGAAGTTTCCAGCCGGCACATTCTCTATGTGCAGGAGGTGCTCGAAGAAGTACGCCAGGAAGTGCAGCGAGTGGCCCGGGCCGAACGGCGCAAGGGCATGTAATGCAAATCGCCGGCAAGCCGGCTCCTACCTGGGTGTTGTAGGAGCCGGCTTGCCGGCGAAAGCGACCTCAAGGCAGGAAGATCAGTCTTCCTTGCCCTTGGTCCGCACCGCACGCTGCAGCTCGCGATCGGAATCGCGCTCGCGTTCGGTGTGACGCTTGTCGTATTCCTTCTTGCCCTTGCCCAGCGCAATTTCACACTTGACCAGGTGCTTGCTCCAGTAGAGCGAAAGGCACACGCAGGCGTAACCCTTCTGCTGCACGGCAGCGAACAGCTTTTCCAGCTCGCGCTGGTTAAGCAGCAGCTTGCGCGTGCGCGTTGGGTCGGCGATGACGTGGGTGCTGGCGGTGGTCAGCGGGGTGAAATGGCTGCCGAACAGCCAGGCCTCGCCATCCTTGAGCAGCACGTAACTGTCCACCAGTTGTGCCTTGCCCGCCCGCAGACTCTTTACTTCCCAGCCGGCCAGGACCAGTCCAGCCTCGAACCGATGTTCGATGAAGTAATCGTGACGCGCCTTTTTGTTTTGCGCGATGGTCCCTGTTGGGTGTTTCTTCTGTTTAGCCATAGGGGCGGCATTATAGGGAGTTGCGCGCGCGTCGGCTACGGTGACGCAGCGTGCTTGAGCAGGTTGATTGAATCCCGGACAATGCGGCCTCTTTTTTTTCGGTTGGGCGCGTTAACGATGTCGACAGACAGGGTCTCTGTCCACGGCGGCTGGGCAAGCCGCTGGGTCTTTATACTCGCTGCAACTGGTTCGGCCGTGGGCCTGGGGAGCATCTGGAAATTCCCCTACATGGTCGGCGTCTATGGTGGTGGTGCCTTTGTCCTGATGTTTCTGGCGTGTATCGCGCTGATCGGGTTGCCGGTGATGCTGGCAGAGACCCTGATCGGTCGCAGGGCGCGGCAGAGTCCGGCCAATGCCTTGAAGAACCTGGCTCTGGAGGCCGGGCATTCGGCCAAGTGGTCCTGGGGCGCCTTTGCCGGAATGATCACGGCGCTATTGATCCTTTCCTTTTATAGCGTGGTGGGTGGTTGGTCCCTGGACTACATCATCGATATGGGGCGAGGGGATTTTCAGGGTGTGACCGCGGACCAGGTCGGGGCTTATTTCTCTGCCGTGACGTCCGACCCTTGGCGCCTGACCTTATGGCACACGCTGTTCATGCTGCTATCGGCCTGGGTGATTGCCAAGGGGGTGGTGGCAGGGCTGGAGCGCAGTTTGCGGGTCATGATGCCCCTGCTGTTTGTGATGTTGCTGGTGCTGCTGGGTTACAGCATGACCACCGGGCATTTCATGCAGGGCCTGCATTTCATGTTCGATTTCAGCCTGGACCGCTTGTTGGATGGGCTGCTGCCGGCCATGGGGCATGCATTCTTTTCCCTCAGCGTCGGTGTCGGTTCGATCATGATCTACGGCGCCTATATGCCGAAGCATTCGTCCCTGTCCGGCACTGTGGTAGGGGTGGCGCTGCTGGACACCTTTGTTTCCCTGGTGGCGGGAATGGCCTTGTTTCCCATTGTGTTCGCTGCCGGGCTGAACCCCAGCGAAGGGCCTGGTTTGATGTTTATCAGTCTGCCGTTCGCCTTCGGTAATGTGGCGTTCGGCCAGCTTATGGGCGTAGTGTTCTTTATCCTGGTGGCGATTGCTGCCTGGAGCTCGGCCATTTCCTTGTTGGAGCCGATGGTGGCTTATCTCGTCGAGAGGACTAAAATCCGCCGCGGCTGGGTGACATTCTGGCTGGCGTTCAGCTGCTGGTTCGTGGGATTGGGGACGGTGTTTTCCTTCAATATCTGGCAGCAGGCCAAGTTTTTCGTGAACGAAGGCGGCGTTTTTCATCTCTACCGATGGGGCGCGGCCGGCGGTCTGGACTTCTTTGGTGTGATCGACTTTTTCACCTCGCGGATCATGTTGCCTCTTGGCGGTTTGTGCTTCGTGGTGTTTGCAGGTTGGGTGATGGGCCGTGAGGCTGTTCGTGATGAGTTGTCGTTGCGCAGTCCGTTGTTGTTCACCCTGGCCTTGTTTTTGATGCGCTATGTGGCGCCCGTCGGCATTCTTGTGGTGTTTGCCGCCCAGTTGTGGAAATGAAGCTCACATGACGACCCATATTCAACGTTCGGCCCTTTTGCCCTATCCGGCGCAGTTTCTGTATGACCTGGTCAATGATGTGGCCCGTTACCCGGAGTTTCTTCCCTGGTGCTCTTCGGCCGAGGTGCTGGAAAACAGCGAGGAACGGATGCGTGCCAGTCTGGCGGTGGCCAAGGGCGGCATGAGTCAGCGTTTTGTGACCTGTAATACCCTGGTACCCGGCCAGTCGATCGAGATGAACCTGGAAGAGGGGCCGTTCAATCAATTGCATGGTCTGTGGGTGTTCAAGCCGTTGGGAGAGAAGGCCTGCAAGATCAGTCTTGATCTGTCTTTTGATTATGCGGGGCCTTTGGTGCGGGCCACGTTAGGGCCGCTGTTCAACCAGGCGGCCAATACCCTGGTGGATGCATTCTGTCAGCGGGCCAAGCAACTGCATGGCTGAGTCCCTGATCTCGATCGAGGTGGTTTACGCCGCAGTCGATCGACAGTTGCTGATCACTGTATGGGTGCCCCAGGGCTCGACTCTGCGCGGTGCGCTGCTGGCTTCTTCCATAGGTGAGCATTTTACCGAGTTGGATCTGGCGAACTGTCCGGTGGGCATTTTCGGCAAGCAGGTCATGAATCCTGAGCAGCATTTGGTTCAGGCAGGGGATCGAATCGAAATTTATCGTCCGCTGCTGGCGGACCCGAAAGAGGTTCGGCGTTTGCGTGCTGCCAAGGCCGCTCAGGCGCGTAAGCGCGGACATTGATAGCCAGTGACAGGCAATAAAAAGCCCGGGAATGCCCGGGCTTTTTTATTCGCCACAAATTATTGCGGAGAGGTATCCAGTGGTTCAGGAATAGGCACTGGTACGGTTTTGACGCCATCCACATCTTTCTGGATCTGGTCCAGCAGCGAGCCCGGTTTGACCGGCTTCTCGGCTTTTGGCTTCTCGGCGTTCTCGGCAGGAGCGGTGACGGTGTTTCCGCTCTCTTTGCCAAGCAGGGCTTCGTCGCGGCTCACGCCAGGCATGAAGTCGCCGGCCAGGCTGACCAGTTGGTCGTTGCCATTGAAGATCAGGCTGACGCGTTCCTGTTGGCGTTCACCGCCGCCAGGTTGCAGGCTGTAGAGATAATCCCAGCGATCGGCATGGAACGTGTCGGTCAACAGAGGGTTGCCCATGATAAACCTTACTTGCCGTCGGGTCATTCCCGGGCGCAACTGGTCTATCATGTCCTGCGTCACGACATTGCCCTGCTGGATGTCGATTTTGTAAACCCCGGGGAATGAACAACCGGCGAGTGCGAGCAGTCCCACGAATGTGAAACTGGTTAGCAAGAGCTTGGTGTTTTGCATCGGTGGGCGACTTCCACTATCTTGGCTGGGACAACGTAAACCCCGATCATACCCGCATTAAGAGAAGCTGCGAAGCAGCATCGGCGAGAAAGCTGACCATGGTTGAAAATAGCGAACTACGTAAAGCCGGCCTTAAAGTGACTCTGCCACGGGTCAAAATTCTACAAATGCTCGATTCTACTGAGCAGCGGCACATGAGCGCCGAGGATGTCTACAAGGCGCTGATGGAAGCTGGTGAGGATGTCGGTCTGGCCACGGTTTACCGTGTACTGACTCAATTCGAAGCAGCCGGACTGGTGGTGCGCCATAACTTTGATGGCGGTCACGCTGTATTCGAGCTGGCGGATGGCGGTCACCACGACCATATGGTCAACGTGGAGTCTGGTGAAGTGATCGAATTCTTCGACGAGGAAATCGAAAAGCTTCAGAAGGCGATTGTCGAAAAGCACGGTTTCGAGTTGGTGGATCACAATCTTGTGCTGTATGTGCGCAAGAAGAAGTAAGCCCCTCACGCGACTGGCATAGTCGTGAAACGATCGAAGGCGACCTCAGGGTCGCCTTCGTGCTTTTTGCCTATTATAAAAGAAGCGCTACAACCTCAGGCCTTGGTGGTTACCACCATTTTCTTGGCATGGGCCAGGGACTCCTTGGTCAAATCGATACCGCCCAGCATGCGGGCAATTTCCTCGATTCTTTCGTTCTTGCCCAGTTTGGAAACGGCGGTATGGGTCGCGTTGTTGCCACGGACCTTGTGCACGAACAGATGTTGATGCCCCTGGGCGGCAACTTGTGGCAGGTGAGTAACCGTCAGCACCTGGCCGCGCTCGCCAAGACGCCGCAGCAATTGGCCGACGATCTCGGCAGTCGGGCCGCCGATCCCTACGTCGACTTCGTCGAACACCAGGGTAGGCACTCGTGAGGTTTGTGCCGTGATGACCTGGATCGCCAGGCTGATGCGTGACAACTCGCCACCCGAGGCGACCTTGGCCAGCGCCTTGAGCGGTTGTCCCGGGTTGGCGCTGACCAGGAGTTCGACCTGCTCCAGGCCGTTGGGCAGCAGCTCATCGCTGGTGTTGGCTCGCAGCTCGATCGTGAAGCGTCCGCCGGGCATGCCCAGGCGCTGAATTTCCAGTTCTACCGCGCTGGCCAGTCCGGTGGCCGCCTGCTCCCGCAAGCGACTCAGTTCCTGGGCTTTCTCCTGATAGTGGCGGGCGAAGGACTGCAGCTCTTCGCCGAGGCGCTCGATGCTCTCGTCGTTGGCGTCCAGGGTTTCGATTTCATCCAGCAGGGTTTGCTGCATGGCCGCCAGTTCGAAGGGCTGGATGCGATGCTTGCGTGCCAGGGTATAGATGGAGTCCAGGCGTTCCTCCAGCTGTTGCAGGCGTGCCGGGTCGGCATCGAAGTGATCGAGGAAGCGATTCAATTCGCCCACGGCTTCTTCCACCTGGATCTGGGCGCTGGCCAGCAGGTTGGTGGCCTCGCCTAATGCTCCTGTCGAGTTGCCGATGCTGGACAGGCGGTTGAGGCTGACGGTCAAGGCGTTGAGGACATTGCCGGAGTCACTTTCGCTGCACTGTTCGACCACCTGGCGGCAGATGCCCAGCAGGGTTTCGGCGTTGGTCAGGTTCTTGTGTTCCTGCTCCAGCTCTTCGAGTTCGTTTTCTCCCAGGCCGAGATTCTCCAGCTCTTCAAGCTGATAACTCAGCAGTTGATGGCGGGCGCGCTGCTCATCGCCGGAATTGGACAGGCGCTCCAGCTCCTGGCGGGTCTGGCGCCAGCGTTGGGCTGCCAGTTGTACCTGGCGGGCAAGATCGGTAGCGCCGGCATATTCATCCAGCAGGCGGCGATGGGTATCGGTTTTGAGCAGCGACTGGTGTTCATGCTGACTGTGAATGTCGATCAAGAGCTCGCCCAGGGCCTTGAGGTCGCCAAGCGGGCAGGGCGTGCCATTGATATAGCCGCGTGAGCGCCCTTCGGCGGTGATGACCCGGCGCAGGATGCAGGGGCCGTCGTTGTCCAGGTCGCGCTCGGCCAGCCAGGTGCGGGCCTCGGGAATGTCCGCCAGGTCGAAGGTGGCGAGGATGTCGGCCTTGTCGGCTCCTGGTCGTACCACACCGCTGTCGGCCCGGTCGCCCAGGGTCAGGCCGAGTGCGTCGAGCATGATCGACTTGCCGGCGCCGGTTTCGCCTGTGATGACGCTCATCCCGCGATCCAGTTCCAGATCCAGGTGTTCGACGATGGCGTAATTGTGTACGGACAGGTGCACCAGCATGAAGGCCGCTCCCAAACTAAATGTCTGGTTATTTATACAGTGTTTTGTTTTGGGCTGACAATGCTTTCCCTTAGCTCGATTCGCTTGGTTGATTTGTCTTTTTAGCGCGTTCGGTAATCACTGTTGTCGGGATTTACTGAAGGCTGATGACTTTTGCTGTGGTGGCGGGCTTGAACCCTGAAAATGCGACCCCATATAGCAGGGCAGAAGAGTGGGCCTGGCTCACTGACGATATTGAAAGGAGAATTTCATGGCTGACGAACAGACTCTGGATACGCAAAATCTAGACGCCAATCAGGCTCCCGAGGCTTCGGGTGAAGACCTGGCGGCTCGTGTACAAGTGCTCGAAGAGCAACTGGCTGGTGCGCAAGATCAGGCTTTGCGTGTTGCAGCTGATCTGCAGAACGTCCGCCGCCGCGCCGAGCAGGACGTGGAGAAAGCTCACAAATTCGCTCTGGAAAAGTTTGCCGGCGACTTGCTGCCGGTGATCGACAGCCTGGAGCGCGGCCTGGAGCTGTCCAACCCGGACGACGAGAGCATCCGTCCGATGCGTGAAGGCATCGAGCTGACCTTGAAGATGTTCCACGACACCCTCAAGCGTTATCAGTTGGAAGCCATCGATCCGCATGGCGAGCCGTTCAACGCTGAACAGCACCAGGCCATGGCCATGCAGGAAAGCGCAGACGTCGAGCCCAACAGTGTTCTCAAGGTGTTCCAGAAGGGCTATCAGCTCAATGGTCGCCTGCTGCGCCCGGCCATGGTCGTGGTCAGCAAGGTTCCTGCACCCGTTTCGCCTTCGATTGACGAAAAGGCTTGAAAACGGCTGTAGAGCCCCCATTTATCAGTCAAGCGTTTAAGTGCTACCGCAGTTTGCCACCACGGCTGCGGCATCCAAATCCAAAGTTTCGGGAGAGTTAACATGGGCAAAATTATCGGAATTGACTTGGGGACCACCAACTCGTGCGTCTCCATTCTTGAAAACGGCAACGTAAAAGTTATCGAAAACGCCGAAGGCGCGCGGACCACCCCGTCGATCATTGCGTACGCCAACGATGGCGAGATCCTGGTAGGTCAGTCGGCCAAGCGCCAGGCAGTCACCAACCCGCACAACACCCTGTACGCCGTAAAGCGTCTGATCGGTCGTCGTTTTGACGAAGAAGTTGTGCAGAAAGACATTCAGATGGTCCCTTACAAGATCGTCAAGGCTGACAACAGCGACGCCTGGGTTGAAGTGAACGGCCAGAAAATGGCTCCGCCACAGATCTCGGCTGAAATTCTCAAGAAAATGAAGAAGACCGCCGAAGATTACCTCGGTGAAGCGGTGACCGAAGCGGTCATCACTGTTCCGGCCTACTTCAACGACAGCCAGCGTCAGGCCACCAAAGATGCTGGCCGCATCGCCGGTCTGGACGTCAAGCGCATCATCAACGAACCAACCGCAGCCGCGCTGGCCTACGGTATGGACAAGGCCAAGGGCGATCACACCGTGATCGTTTACGACCTGGGTGGCGGTACTTTCGACGTTTCCGTGATCGAGATCGCTGAAGTCGATGGCGAGCACCAGTTCGAAGTGCTGGCTACCAACGGTGACACCTTCCTCGGTGGTGAAGACTTCGACATCCGTCTGATCGACTACCTGGTTGACGAGTTCAAGAAAGAAAGCGGCATGAACCTCAAGGGTGACCCGCTGGCCATGCAGCGTCTGAAAGAAGCTGCTGAAAAAGCCAAGATCGAGCTGTCCTCGAGCCAGCAGACCGACGTGAACCTGCCTTACATCACTGCAGACGCCACCGGTCCTAAGCACCTGAACGTGAAGATTTCCCGCGCCAAGCTGGAATCGCTGGTTGAAGACCTGGTTCAGCGCACCATCGAGCCTTGCCGTATCGCTCTGAAGGACGCTGGTATCGACGTTGGCTCGATCAACGATGTGATCCTGGTCGGCGGCCAGACCCGTATGCCTCTGGTGCAGAAAGCTGTAACCGATTTCTTCGGCAAGGAAGCTCGCAAGGACGTCAACCCGGACGAAGCGGTTGCCATGGGTGCTGCCATCCAGGGTGCGGTATTGGCCGGTGACGTGAAGGACGTACTGCTGCTGGACGTTAGCCCGCTGACCCTGGGTATCGAAACCATGGGTGGCGTGATGACCGCGCTGATCGAGAAAAACACCACGATTCCAACCAAGAAATCGCAAGTGTTCTCGACTGCCGATGACAACCAGGGCGCAGTGACCATTCACGTACTGCAGGGCGAGCGTAAGCAAGCCGCGCAGAACAAGTCCCTGGGCAAGTTCGACCTGACCGACATTCCACCTGCTCCACGTGGCGTGCCGCAGATCGAAGTGACCTTCGACATCGACGCCAACGGCATTCTGCACGTAGGTGCGAAGGACAAGGCTACCGGCAAGACTCAGTCGATCGTGATCAAGGCCAACTCCGGCCTGTCGGATGAAGAAATCCAGCAGATGATCCGTGATGCTGAAGCCAACTCGGAAGAGGATCGCAAGTTCGAAGAGCTGGCCACTGCCCGTAACCAGGGTGATGCGCTGGTGCACTCGACTCGCAAGATGGTGGCTGACGCCGGTGACAAAGTCACCGCAGAAGAAAAGGCCGCCATCGAAGCTGCTGTGGTCGCCCTGGAGGCCGCTGTCAAAGGCGACGACAAGGCTGCCATCGAAGCCAAGGTCGAAGAGCTGTCGAAAGTCTCGGCTCCGGTTGCTCAGAAGATGTACGCCGAACAGGCTCAGCCTGCAGAGGGCGCGGCACCACACGCCGAGTCCGCTGAAAAAGCCGATGACGTTGTCGACGCCGAGTTCGAAGAAGTTAAAGACCACAAGTAATAGCTTGTTGGTCGGCCGGTTGACTGCCTTTGGGCGGTGACTGGTAGGATGTCGCCGCGCGGGAGCTTGCTCCCGCGTTGGCGTGTCTGGAGTCAGTGAATTTTTGACGGCGTGCAACCTCCGTTTGTGCGCTGGCGGTCGGGCCGGAGAAGCTCCTGCTTTCCGGTTGCGACGACCGCAGTCGTCGACCTGCAATCGGGTCGTCTATCCAAGACCAGGATCGTTGAATTGACGTGAGTTGGGTCCGGGCCTGTATTGGGGCTCAGCGAGTTTGGCAGAGCTCAGGAGGGTTTGCCGGACGTCCTTAAGAGTGCAAAGACTTATGGCAAAGCGTGACTATTACGAAGTGTTGGGTGTGGAGCGCGGCTCCAGCGAAGCGGAGCTGAAAAAGGCTTACCGCCGCCTGGCGATGAAGCATCACCCGGATCGTAATCCCGGCGACAAAGCGTCGGAGGATATGTTCAAGGAGGCCAACGAGGCCTACGAAGTGCTGTCCGATTCCAGTAAGCGTGCAGCGTATGACCAGTACGGTCATGCCGGTGTCGACCCGAGCATGGGTGGCGGCGGTGCCGGTTTCGGTGGTCAGAATTTCTCCGATATCTTCGGTGATGTGTTCAGTGATTTCTTCGGTGGTGGTCGCGGTGGTTCCCGCGGCGGCGCGCAGCGCGGCAGCGATCTGCGTTACACCCTGGAACTGAATCTGGAAGAGGCGGTGCGTGGCACCACGGTAAATATCCGTGTGCCGACGCTGGTCAATTGCAAGCCGTGCGATGGTTCGGGCGCCAAGAAAGGCTCGTCACCTGTGACTTGCCCGACTTGCGGCGGCATTGGTCAGGTGCGCATGCAGCAGGGCTTCTTCTCGGTGCAGCAGACCTGCCCGCGTTGCCATGGCCAGGGCAAGATCATTTCCGATCCGTGCGATTCGTGCCGCGGCGAAGGTCGTGTCGAAGAGTACAAGACGCTGTCGGTCAAGGTGCCGGCCGGTGTCGATACCGGGGATCGTATTCGTCTTTCCGGTGAAGGTGAGGCGGGGACCCAGGGTGGTCCGACCGGCGACCTCTATGTGGTGATCAATGTGCGTGAGCACGCGATCTTCCAGCGCGACGGCAAGCATCTGTTCTGCGAAGTGCCTATCAGTTTCGTCGATGCGGCGTTGGGCGGCGAGCTGGAGATTCCGACCCTGGATGGTCGGGTCAAGCTGAAGATTCCCGAGGGGACTCAGACTGGCAAGCAGTTCCGGATTCGCGGCAAGGGTGTTGCTCCTGTGCGTGGTGGCGGTGCTGGCGACCTGATGTGTCGGGTTGCGGTAGAGACGCCGGTGAATCTGAGTCGTCGCCAGCGGGAATTGCTGGAAGAGCTGCGTGGTTCGCTGGATGGCGATAACTCTCACTCGCCGAAAACCACTGGCTGGTTCGAGGGCGTCAAGCGCTTCTTCGGCGACCTGTAAGGAGTAGGGCATGCGACGTATAGCTGTGATGGGTGCCGCAGGGCGCATGGGCAAGACTTTGGTCGAGGCCGTGCAGCTGCGTTCGCCGCTCTCCGGCCTGACGGCCGCGATCGTTCGGCCGGGCAGTTCGCTGGTCGGTGCGGATGCGGGTGAGCTGGCGTCTCTTGGGCGTCTTGGCGTGCCAATGTCCGACAGCCTGGAAAAAGTCGTTGATGAGTTCGATGTGCTGATCGACTTCACCTTGCCGGAAGTGATGCTCAAGAACCTGGCGTTCTGCCGCAAGGCGGGCAAGGCCATGGTGATTGGTACCACCGGTCTTGGGGCCAAGGAAAAGCAGTTGCTGGTCGAGGCGAGCAAGGATATTCCCATCGTCTTCGCCGCCAACTTCAGTGTCGGGGTCAACCTGTCGCTGAAACTGCTGGATATGGCAGCGCGGGTCCTGGGTGATGACGCGGACATCGAAATCATCGAAGCCCATCACCGACACAAGATCGATGCGCCGTCGGGCACGGCCCTGCGCATGGGTGAGGTGATCGCCAATGCCTTGGGGCGTGATCTGCAGCAGGTTGCGGTTTATGGTCGCGAAGGTCATACCGGTGCGCGTGAGCGGGAAACCATTGGCTTTGCCACTGTGCGCGGCGGCGATGTGGTGGGGGATCACACCGTGTTGTTTGCCACCGAGGGCGAGCGTCTGGAGATCACTCACAAGGCGTCCAGTCGCATGACGTTTGCCAAGGGAGCGGTGCGTGCTGCCCTCTGGCTGGATGGTCGCGAGGCCGGTCTTTACGACATGCAGGATGTGCTTGATCTGCGTTGAGAAGCATCTGAAGTGGGGTTGAGGTTGTCTTTCAACCCCGCTTCGCACCGCTAGGCGATGTTCTGTCGCATTCCTCTGCCTTTAGGGCTCATTAGCGGTGGACCGAAAAAGCCTTTTTCTGTAAGCTACAGCTTTAGTGTGTCCACTAAAAGCGCGCAGATAATTCGACGAAGAAGCGGGGTGACGTGTCTATACGTCATTCCGCTTTTTTGCAACCTGCGATCGCCCTTTCAGGCTCTATTTACGGGAGGTCTTCTTGACTAAGCCAGCCATACTCGCCCTTGCTGATGGCAGCATTTTTCGTGGCGAAGCCATTGGAGCCGACGGTCAAACCGTTGGTGAGGTGGTGTTCAACACCGCAATGACCGGCTATCAGGAAATCCTTACCGATCCTTCCTACGCCCAGCAAATCGTTACCCTGACTTATCCCCACATTGGCAACACCGGCACCACGCCGGAAGATGCCGAGTCCGACCGCGTCTGGTCGGCCGGCCTGGTCATTCGTGATCTGCCGCTGGTGGCCAGCAACTGGCGTAACACCCTGTCCCTGTCCGATTACCTGAAAGCCAACAATGTGGTGGCGATCGCCGGTATCGACACCCGTCGCCTGACGCGCATCCTGCGTGAGAAAGGTGCGCAGAACGGCTGCATCATGGCCGGTGAAAACATCTCCGAAGAAGCGGCGATTGCCGCAGCCCGCGCCTTCCCGGGCCTCAAAGGCATGGACCTGGCGAAAGTCGTCAGCACCAAGCAAAGCTACGAGTGGCGTTCCACTGTCTGGGATCTGAAGACCGACAGCCACGCCACCCTCGAAGCCGCTGACCTGCCGTACCACGTGGTTGCCTACGATTACGGGGTCAAGCTGAACATTCTGCGCATGCTGGTCGAGCGTGGCTGCCGCGTGACCGTGGTGCCTGCCCAGACGCCGGCGAGCGACGTGCTGGCTCTCAATCCAGATGGCGTGTTCCTGTCCAACGGCCCTGGCGATCCCGAGCCTTGCGACTACGCCATCAAGGCGATCAAGGAGATCCTCGATACCGAGATTCCGGTATTCGGCATCTGCCTGGGGCACCAGCTGCTGGCCCTGGCCTCCGGCGCCAAGACGCTGAAGATGGGGCATGGTCACCACGGCGCCAACCACCCGGTCCAGGACTTGGATACCGGCGTGGTCATGATCACCAGCCAGAACCACGGCTTTGCCGTGGATGAAGCCACGCTGCCGGGTAACGTCCGGGCGATCCACAAGTCGCTGTTCGACGGCACCCTGCAGGGTATCGAGCGTACCGACAAGAGCGCGTTCAGCTTCCAGGGCCACCCTGAAGCCAGCCCGGGCCCGAACGATGTGGCGCCGCTGTTCGACCGCTTCATCAACGAGATGGCCAAGCGACGCTAAGCGCTCGCCTTGAAAGTGTAGCGAGCAGCGCTTGAGGGTGGCCCCGGCGAGTCCGGCGGAATCCCCTCAGGCGCCTCAGAGAATGTTCAAGACGGCTTGCCGACTGACCTGCGGATTTGAGTGACAACCCATGCCAAAACGTACAGACATTAAAAGCATCCTGATTCTTGGCGCTGGCCCGATCGTGATCGGCCAGGCCTGCGAATTCGACTACTCCGGCGCCCAGGCTTGCAAGGCCCTGCGCGAAGAGGGTTACCGGGTCATCCTGGTGAACTCCAACCCAGCCACCATCATGACCGACCCGGCCATGGCCGACGCCACTTACATCGAGCCGATCAAGTGGCAGACCGTTGCCAAGATCATCGAGAAAGAACGTCCGGACGCGCTGCTGCCAACCATGGGCGGCCAGACGGCTCTGAACTGCGCCCTGGACCTGGAGCGCGAAGGCGTTCTGGAAAAGTTTGGCGTAGAGATGATCGGTGCCAACGCCGACACCATCGACAAGGCCGAAGACCGTTCGCGCTTCGACGCCGCGATGAAGTCCATCGGCCTGGCGTGCCCACGTTCCGGTATCGCTCACAGCATGGAAGAGGCCAATGCGGTTCTCGACAAGCTGGGCTTCCCTTGCATCATCCGTCCGTCCTTCACCATGGGCGGCACCGGCGGCGGTATTGCTTACAACCGTGAAGAGTTCGAAGAAATCTGCGCCCGCGGTCTGGACCTGTCGCCGACCAAGGAGCTGCTGATCGACGAATCGCTGATCGGCTGGAAAGAGTACGAGATGGAAGTGGTCCGCGATAAGAAGGACAACTGCATCATCGTCTGCTCCATCGAAAACTTCGACCCGATGGGCGTGCACACCGGTGACTCGATCACCGTGGCTCCGGCGCAGACCCTGACCGACAAGGAATACCAGATCCTGCGTAACGCCTCCCTGGCGGTATTGCGCGAGATTGGCGTGGAAACCGGCGGCTCCAACGTGCAGTTCGGCATCTGCCCGAACACTGGCCGCATGGTCGTGATCGAGATGAACCCGCGGGTGTCCCGCTCTTCGGCGCTGGCCTCGAAAGCTACCGGCTTCCCGATCGCCAAGGTCGCGGCCAAGCTGGCAGTGGGCTACACCCTGGATGAGCTGTCCAACGACATCACCGGCGGCAAGACTCCGGCGTCCTTCGAGCCGTCTATCGACTACGTCGTGACCAAGTTGCCACGCTTCGCCTTCGAGAAGTTCTCCAAGGCCGACGCACGCCTGACCACCCAGATGAAATCTGTTGGTGAAGTCATGGCCATCGGCCGGACTTTCCAGGAATCCCTGCAGAAAGCCCTGCGCGGCCTGGAAGTGGGCGTTTGCGGCCTGGATCCGAAGCTCGACCTGAGCAATCCGGAAAGCATGAACGTGCTCAAGCGCGAACTGACCGTGCCGGGTGCCGAGCGTATCTGGTACGTGGCTGATGCCTTCCGTGCCGGCATGACTGTCGAGCAGATCTTCGGCATGAACATGATCGACCCTTGGTTCCTGGTGCAGATCGAAGATCTGATCAAGGAAGAAGAGAGGGTCAAGACCCTGGGTCTGTCGGCCATCGATCGCGATCTGATGTTCCGCCTGAAGCGCAAAGGCTTCTCCGATCAGCGTCTGGCCAAGCTGCTGGGTGTGACCGAGAAAAACCTGCGTACTCACCGTCACAAACTGGAAGTGTTCCCGGTCTACAAGCGCGTCGACACCTGCGCTGCCGAGTTCGCCACTGACACCGCTTATCTGTACTCGACTTATGAAGAAGAGTGCGAGGCCGCGCCGTCGACCCGCGACAAGATCATGATCCTGGGTGGCGGTCCAAACCGTATCGGCCAAGGTATCGAGTTCGACTACTGCTGCGTACATGCTGCGCTGGCGCTGCGCGACGATGGTTACGAAACCATCATGGTCAACTGCAACCCGGAAACCGTTTCCACTGACTACGACACCTCTGATCGCCTGTACTTCGAGCCAGTGACCCTAGAAGACGTGCTGGAAATCGTCCGCGTCGAGAAGCCTAAAGGTGTGATCGTGCAGTACGGCGGCCAGACTCCGCTGAAGCTGGCTCGTGCCCTGGAAGCGGCCGGCGTGCCGATCATCGGTACCAGCCCTGACGCTATTGACCGTGCCGAAGACCGTGAGCGTTTCCAGCAGATGGTCGAGCGCCTGAACCTGCGTCAGCCACCAAACGCCACCGTGCGCAGCGAAGACGAAGCGATTCGTGCCGCGACCAAGATTGGCTATCCGCTGGTGGTGCGTCCGTCCTACGTTCTGGGCGGTCGGGCGATGGAAATCGTTTATGAGGAAGAAGAGCTCAAGCGCTACCTGCGCGAAGCGGTCCAGGTGTCCAACGACAGCCCGGTGCTGCTGGACCACTTCCTCAACTGCGCCATCGAAATGGATGTGGACGCCGTTTGTGACGGCACTGATGTGGTGATCGGCGCAATCATGCAGCACATCGAGCAAGCCGGTGTTCACTCCGGTGACTCCGCGTGCTCGCTGCCGCCTTACTCGCTGCCGGCGCACATCCAGGACGAGATGCGTGAGCAGGTCAAGAAGATGGCCCTGGAACTGGGTGTGGTCGGTCTGATGAACGTGCAGCTGGCCCTGCAGGGTGAGCAGATCTACGTGATCGAGGTGAACCCGCGTGCCTCCCGTACCGTGCCTTTCGTGTCCAAGTGCATCGGTGTCTCGCTGGCAATGATCGCTGCCCGTGTGATGGCGGGTAAGACTCTGAAAGAGCTGGGTTTCACCAAGGAGATCATTCCGAACTTCTACAGCGTCAAGGAAGCGGTGTTCCCCTTTGCCAAGTTCCCGGGTGTTGACCCGATCCTCGGCCCAGAGATGAAGTCCACCGGTGAAGTGATGGGTGTGGGCGATACTTTCGGTGAAGCCTTTGCCAAGGCCCAGATGGGCGCCAGCGAAGTATTGCCAACTGGCGGCACTGCATTTATCAGCGTGCGTAATGATGACAAGCCGCTGGTTGCAGGCGTAGCCCGTGATCTGATCAACTTGGGCTTCGAAGTGGTTGCGACGGCAGGCACCGCCAAGGTGATCGAGGCGGCCGGCCTGAAAGTACGTCGCGTGAACAAGGTGACTGAAGGTCGTCCGCATGTGGTCGATATGATCAAGAACGACGAAGTCACCCTGATCATCAACACCACTGAAGGTCGTCAGTCTATCGCTGACTCGTATTCCATTCGTCGTAACGCCTTGCAGCACAAGATCTACTGCACTACCACCATTGCTGCTGGCGAAGCTATCTGCGAAGCGTTGAAGTTCGGTCCGGAAAAGACCGTGCGTCGCTTGCAGGATCTACACGCAGGATTGAAGCATGAATAAATACCCAATGACCGTCCAGGGCGCTCGCGCCCTGGAAGAAGAGCATGCTCACCTGACCAAGGTCGTGCGTCCGAAGCTCAGCCAGGACATCGGTACGGCCCGTGAGTTGGGTGATTTGAAGGAAAACGCCGAATACCATGCTGCTCGTGAGCAGCAGGGTATGGTCGAGGCGCGGATCCGTGATATCGAAGGCCGCTTGCAGAACTCGGTGGTCATTGATGTTACGACCATCCCTCATAGCGGCAAGGTAATTTTTGGTACCACGGTGGAGATCGCTAACGTCGAAACCGACGAAAGTGTCACCTACCAGATCGTTGGTGAGGACGAGGCTGATATCAAGCTCGGTAAAATCTCCGTCGGTTCGCCGATCGCTCGCGCCTTGATTGCCAAGGAAGAGGGTGATGTGGTGGCGGTCAAAACGCCTGGCGGCGTTATCGAGTATGAGATTGTCGAAGTCCGTCACATCTGAAAGAAGGCGCCCGCTGCAAGCGGGCGCCATGCTTTGGCAGCTGACCCAGATGTTGTGGGTTGGCGGCTTATGGTTGTTGCATCTCGGCTTGCTTCCCGCCCTGGGGCAGATTGGTCTTGCCCCTTTGCTGATCGAAGAAATTTCCACCTTGCTCAGTGCGTTGTTGGTGGGTTTTTCGGCGGCATGCCTGATTCTGCAGGCGGCGGTACTGATTCAGTCCGAAGGGCTGAAAAGTCTATGGCGGGATATTCGGGGGCAACTGCTGTTGATGGCGATGTATGCGTGCGGGATGTATTTCACTGTACGCATTCTGCTGCCGGAGGCTCAGCGCTGGCAGTTGTTCAGCTATCTGGTTCTGGGGTTTTCCGGTCTGGTATTGGTGTTGCAGCCAGTGCCGGGATGGGGTGGAAGGGTGCGCCAGGCACACCCTTGACCCTTGTCGACGTCAGTGGAAACGATGGACGTTCGACAATTGCTTGTTTACCTTGGCGTTCTTGCGGTAGATCAACGCCATCTTGCCGATAACTTGCACCAGATCCGCTTTGCCGGCTTTGCACAGTTCGGCAATGGCTTCCAGGCGCGACTCGCGCTCAAGGATGTTGAGCTTGATCTTGATCAGCTCGTGATCGCTCAAGGCGCGTTCAAGTTCGGCTAGCACACCTTCGGTCAAACCGTTGTCAGCCACAGTCAATACTGGTTTCAGATGGTGGCCAATGGATTTGTACTGTTTCTTCTGCTCTTGAGTGAGCGGCATAATCTGACCCCTGCGTCTGATCTTGTAAAAAGCGGCGGCCAGTTTACCCGAGCGAGTCCGGGACCGCCCAGTTAATCACGACCCGTTTTATTTTTGAGGTGGCCCGTGGCCCGTTCCAAGACAAGCCATAACTGGCTGAAAGAGCACTTCAACGACCCATTCGTCAAAATGGCGCAAAAAGATGGGTATCGTTCTCGTGCCAGCTACAAGCTACTGGAGATCCAGGAAAAGGACCGGCTTATCCGTCCTGGCATGAGTGTTATCGACCTGGGTGCTGCGCCGGGTGGCTGGTCGCAAGTGACCAGTCGTCTGATTGGTGGTCAGGGGCGACTGATTGCTTCCGATATCCTGGAGATGGACAGCATTCCCGATGTGACCTTTATTCAAGGGGACTTCACCGAGGATGCGGTGCTGGCACAGATTCTCGAGGCTGTTGGAAATTCGGAAGTCGACCTTGTGATTTCCGATATGGCCCCCAATATGAGTGGGTTAGCGGCTGTGGATATGCCGCGGGCGATGTTCTTGTGCGAATTGGCGCTGGACCTTGCCAGCCGTGTACTACGTCCAGGTGGTGATTTTCTGATCAAAATCTTCCAGGGTGAAGGTTTTGACGAGTACCACAAGAGCGTTCGGCAGATGTTCGAGAAGGTACAGATGCGTAAGCCGACGTCCTCTCGTGACCGTTCCCGAGAGCAGTATCTGCTTGGGCGCGGCTTCCGGGGTCGTAGTGAGTGAGTAAGGTTTTTGACCGGGGTGATAGGATTTTCGTATTTCGCCCCGTCAGATTAAACGCATATTGTGTAGTCTAAGTTTCACATAGGGTTACAGACAGCGCCTGCCAGAGCTGTAGGTAATGTAGTAAGTTAGGCCGGTGAATATCATGCGAAGCGCGCGCCAGTAGCGGAGCTTGCTTCAGAGGGTAGTTAATTGAACGACATGGCAAAGAATCTGATCCTGTGGTTGATCATCGCTGCCGTCCTGGTGACGGTGATGAACAACTTCTCCAGCCCTAACGAGCCGCAGACCCTCAACTATTCCGACTTCATCCAGCAAGTTAAGGATGGCAAGGTCGAGCGCGTAGCTGTTGATGGCTACGTTATTACCGGCAAGCGCAACGATGGCGACAGCTTCAAGACCATCCGCCCTGCGATTCAGGACAACGGCCTGATTGGCGACTTGGTGGACAACCATGTTGTGGTCGAAGGCAAACAACCTGAGCAGCAAAGTATCTGGACCCAACTGTTGGTCGCCAGCTTCCCGATCCTGGTGATCATTGCAGTCTTCATGTTCTTCATGCGGCAAATGCAGGGTGGGGCAGGCGGCAAAGGTGGGCCGATGAGCTTTGGCAAGAGCAAGGCGCGTCTGCTCTCTGAAGATCAAGTGAAAACCACTCTGGCTGACGTCGCAGGTTGTGACGAGGCCAAAGAGGAAGTTGGCGAGCTGGTTGAGTTCCTGCGTGATCCAGGCAAGTTTCAGCGTTTGGGTGGTCGTATTCCTCGCGGCGTGCTGATGGTCGGTCCTCCGGGTACCGGTAAGACCCTGCTGGCCAAGGCCATTGCCGGCGAAGCCAAGGTGCCGTTTTTCACCATTTCCGGTTCCGACTTCGTCGAGATGTTCGTCGGTGTTGGTGCCAGCCGTGTTCGCGATATGTTCGAACAGGCCAAAAAACATGCGCCATGCATCATTTTCATCGATGAGATCGACGCTGTCGGTCGTCACCGTGGTGCCGGCATGGGCGGCGGTCATGATGAGCGTGAGCAAACCCTCAACCAATTGCTGGTTGAGATGGATGGCTTTGAAATGAACGACGGCATCATTGTGATTGCCGCTACCAACCGTCCAGACGTACTCGACCCGGCGCTGCTGCGTCCCGGTCGTTTCGACCGTCAAGTGGTGGTGGGGCTGCCGGATATTCGCGGTCGTGAGCAGATTCTCAAGGTTCACATGCGCAAAGTGCCAATGGGCGAAGATGTCGCTCCGGCAGTGATCGCGCGCGGTACTCCGGGCTTCTCCGGTGCGGACTTGGCGAACCTGGTGAACGAGGCCTCGCTGTTCGCGGCGCGTACCGGTAAGCGTATTGTCGAAATGAAAGAGTTTGAGCTGGCCAAGGACAAGATCATGATGGGCGCTGAGCGCAAATCCATGGTCATGTCCGAGAAAGAAAAGCAGAACACCGCTTATCACGAAGCTGGCCACGCCATTGTCGGTCGAGTCGTGCCTGAGCATGATCCGGTCTACAAAGTCTCGATCATTCCTCGCGGTCGGGCGTTGGGCGTCACCATGTTCCTGCCGGAAGAAGACCGCTACAGCCTGTCCAAGCGGGCCCTGATCAGCCAGATCTGCTCGCTCTATGGTGGCCGTATCGCAGAAGAGATGACTCTTGGTTTTGACGGTGTGACCACCGGTGCATCCAACGACATCATGCGCGCCAGTCAGATTGCCCGGAACATGGTCACCAAGTGGGGGTTGTCCGAAAAGCTCGGTCCGTTGATGTATGCGGAAGAAGAGGGCGAAGTATTCCTGGGTCGTAGTGCAGGCAGCCAGCACGCCAGCTTGTCCGCTGAAACGGCGAAGCTGATCGACTCTGAAGTGCGCAGCATCATTGATCAGTGCTACGGCACTGCCAAGCAGATCCTGACCGACAACCGCGACAAGCTGGACGCCATGGCAGACGCCTTGATGAAGTACGAAACCATCGATGCTGATCAGATTGACGACATCATGGCCGGGCGCACGCCGCGTGAACCTCGTGATTGGGAGGGCGGTTCGGGCACTACTCCTCCAGTGGTGCAAAACGAACGTCCGGAAACACCCATCGGCGGCCCTGCTGCCGACCACTAAGGTTTTAAATGACTTCTGTTCCTTCCTCCACCCGGCTGCCTTGCGGCAACCGGGTTCTTGATTTGGCCCGTGTGCATGTCATGGGCATTCTCAATGTAACCCCCGATTCCTTCTCTGATGGCGGTCGCTTCAGCCAGCTGGATGTCGCCTTGCGGCATGCCGAGGCCATGGTCCTGGCTGGTGCTACGCTGATCGATATCGGCGGCGAGTCGACGCGGCCAGGTGCCCGTGCGGTATCGCCTCTGGAAGAGTTGGAGCGTGTGGCCCCGGTCGTGGAGCGAATTAATCGCGAGCTGGATGTGGTTATTTCCGTTGATACCTCAACGCCGGCTGTCATGCGCGAAACTGCTCGCCAGGGAGCGGGGTTGATCAATGATGTGCGCGCATTGCGCCGTGATGGTGCCCTGGATGCGGCGGCCGCTACAGGTTTGCCTGTATGCCTGATGCATATGCTCGGTGAGCCTGGCGACATGCAGGACAACCCGCACTACGAGGATGTCGCTCGGGAGGTGAGTGAGTTTCTGCTTGAGCGGATGGCCGCGTGTGCGTCGGCGGGGATCGAGGCTGAGCGCATTGTCCTTGACCCGGGCTTTGGTTTTGCCAAGACCCTGCAGCACAATTTGAGTCTGTTCAAGCATATGGAGACCTTGCATGCCCTTGGGCGCCCCCTGCTGGTTGGGGTGTCGCGCAAAAGCATGATTGGTCAGTCCCTGAATCGACCTGTAGCCGAGCGATTGCACGGCAGTCTGGCACTTGCGGCACTGGCGGTGACCAAGGGCGCGAAGATTATCCGCGTCCATGATGTTGCCGAAACGGTGGATGTGGTGCGAATGATTGCGGCAGTGGAATCCGCCGAATAAGAATGATGGAGTACTTATGACGAAGAAATACTTTGGCACCGACGGCATTCGTGGTCGTGTGGGCGAATACCCGATCACTCCAGACTTCATGCTCAAGCTCGGCTGGGCGGCAGGCATGGCTTTCCGCAGCATGGGGGCTTGCCGGGTGCTGGTGGGCAAGGACACCCGTATTTCTGGCTATATGTTCGAGTCGGCTCTGGAGGCCGGATTGTCCGCCGCCGGCGCGGATGTGATGTTGTTGGGGCCGATGCCAACACCGGCGATCGCTTACCTGACGCGCACCTTTCACGCCGAAGCGGGCATTGTCATCAGTGCTTCGCACAATCCTCACGATGACAACGGCATCAAATTCTTCTCGGGCGAAGGTACCAAGCTCCCCGACGAAGTAGAGCTGATGATCGAAGAGTTGCTGGACGCTCCGATGACCGTGGTCGAGTCGAGCAAACTCGGCAAGGTATCGCGAATCAATGACGCCTCGGGGCGGTATATCGAGTTCTGCAAGAGCAGCGTGCCTTCCAGCACCAGCTTCGCCGGCCTGAAGATCGTCCTGGACTGTGCTCACGGCGCGACCTACAAGGTAGCGCCCAGTGTGTTCCGTGAGCTGGGTGCGCAAGTGACGGTGCTTAGTGCGCAACCTAACGGCCTGAACATCAACGAGAACTGCGGTTCGACTCATATGGCGCAACTGCAGGCGGCAGTTCTGGCGGAGCATGCGGACCTGGGGATTGCCTTCGACGGTGACGGTGATCGGGTGCTGATGGTCGACCAGACCGGCGCCATCGTTGACGGTGACGAACTGTTGTTCATCATCGCTCGTGATCTGCATGAGCGAGACAAGTTGCAGGGCGGCGTGGTCGGTACTCTCATGAGTAACCTCGGTCTTGAGCTGGCGTTGGCGGATCTGGGTATTCCTTTTGTGCGAGCCAATGTTGGCGACCGTTATGTGATTGCTGAGCTGCTTGAGCGCAACTGGTTGGTGGGTGGAGAGAATTCCGGCCATATCGTGTGCTTCCGCCACGCGACCACCGGTGATGCAATCATTGCCGCGCTGCAGGTGCTGATGGCGCTCAAGGCGCGTGGTGAAAGTCTGGCGCAATCACGCCAGGGTCTGCGCAAATGCCCTCAAGTGCTGGTCAACGTCCGTTTTGGTGGCGGCGACAGTCCGGTTGAGCATCCTGCTGTGAAAGAGGCTTGTGAGCGCGTTACGACCGCTATGGCGGGGCGTGGCCGGGTTTTGCTGCGCAAGTCCGGTACTGAGCCTCTGGTGCGTGTCATGGTCGAAGGTGACGATGAAGCGCAGGTTCGAGCCTACGCCGATGAGCTGGCAAAACTGGTTGCTGAAGTTTCTGCCTGATTTCGGCTTGCCAGTGTTGTTTTGGTTGGGTAACATCTGCGCCCACTTTGACCGACGAGGTACAGCATGCGTCGCCCTATGGTAGCTGGTAACTGGAAGATGCACGGTACCCGCGCCAGCGTCGCTGAGCTGATCAACGGCCTTCGTCATCTGGCCTTGCCAAGCGGTGTTGATGTCGCGGTATTCCCGCCTTGCTTGTATATCAATCAAGTGATTGATGGCTTGAAAGGCAAGTCGATTCAGGTCGGCGCGCAGAACTCTGCGGTGGAATCCATGCAAGGTGCGTTGACGGGCGAAATCGCCCCGAGTCAATTAGTGGATGCAGGTTGCTCCCTGGTGCTGGTTGGGCACTCCGAGCGCCGCCTGATCATGGGTGAGCGTGACGCGACTCTCAATCGCAAGTTTGCAGCAGCGCAGGCCTGTGGTTTGAAGCCGGTTCTGTGTGTAGGGGAAACCCTTGAGCAGCGCGAAGCTGGTAAGACTCTAGAGGTTGTCGGGCGTCAGCTGGGCAGCATCATCGAAGAGTTGGGTGTTGGCGCTTTCGCCAATGCGGTTATCGCTTACGAGCCGGTCTGGGCTATTGGTACCGGGCTGACTGCAACACCGCAACAGGCGCAGGATGTGCACGCAGCCATTCGCGCTCAGTTGGCGGCAGAGAATTCTGAAGTGGCACGAGGAGTGCGGCTTCTATACGGCGGCAGCGTGAAGGCGGCCAATGCGGTCGAACTGTTCGGCATGCCGGATATCGATGGGGGGCTCATTGGTGGAGCTTCCCTGAATGCAGATGAGTTCGGTGCGATCTGTCGCGCCGCGGGAAACTGAAAAAATGCTGGAAACAGTCGTAGTCGTTTTTCATCTGCTGGGTGCCCTGGGCGTAGTTGCTCTGGTTTTGCTGCAGCAGGGTAAAGGTGCCGATGCTGGCGCGTCTTTCGGTGCAGGTGCTTCAAATACTGTGTTCGGAAGCCAAGGTTCCTCTACCTTTCTTAGTAAGTTTACTGCTATACTTGCCGCCGGTTTCTTCATGACCAGCTTGGGGTTAGGTTACTTTGCTAAAGAGAAAGCTCACCAGCTGACTCAAGTAGGTTTGCCAGATCCAGCAGTACTTGAAGTACCAAAGCAAAAACCGGCTTCTGATGATGTCCCGGTGCTCCAAGAGCAAAAGTCGGCCAACAGTGCGACTGACGTACCTCCAGCTCCAGAGCAGAAGTAAGAAGGGTTTCACGCAGTAACGTAGTCTATGCCGAGGTGGTGGAATTGGTAGACACGCAACCTTGAGGTGGTTGTGCCCATAGGGTGTAGGGGTTCGAGTCCCCTTCTCGGTACCAATTGTCAGGAGAGCCCGCTGTTGCGGGCTTTCTTGTAGGTGGAAGGTTACATTGACCCAAAAAGGGATCGGTCGTATACTTCCGCCCCAGCTTTGTCGCGGGGTGGAGCAGTCTGGTAGCTCGTCGGGCTCATAACCCGAAGGTCGTCGGTTCAAATCCGGCCCCCGCAACCAGTTTTAGCGGAGCCCCTTTTCAGGGGCTTTTTGTTAGCTGGACACTTTACAGCGCCGCTATTCAACGGCGTTTCCGGGATGGGCGCTTCGCCCATTTTTTATTTGCACAAGCATGCACGAGGGGGTTCAGGTGTCGAGCAAGCTAGAACAGTTGCAGGCCTTGTTGGCCCCGGTGGTCGTGGCCCTTGGCTATGAATGCTGGGGTATTGAGTTTTCGGCTCAGGGTCGCCACTCATTGTTGCGCGTTTATATCGATAAAGAAGGCGGTGTGTTGGTGGACGATTGCGCCATCGTCAGCCGTCAGATCAGTGGTGTTCTCGACGTGGAAGACCCGATCTCCGTTGAATACACCCTTGAAGTTTCCTCTCCTGGCATGGAACGCCCACTGTTCACCCTTGAACAGTTTGCCAAGTATGTCGGTGAGCAAGTGAAGATCAAGCTGCGCTCGCCCTTCGAAGGTCGGCGTAATTTTCAGGGCCTTCTCCGCGGGGTGGAGGAGCAGGACGTCGTGGTGCAGGTAGATGATCACGAGTTTCTGTTGCCGATCGATATGATCGACAAGGCCAACATTATTCCCAGTTTTGACTGAGACGCGGATCCCGCGGATCCAATGGCTTGCGAAAGGCGAGGCGTACGATGAGCAAAGAAGTACTGCTGGTTGTTGAGTCGGTATCCAATGAAAAGGGTGTACCGGCAAGCGTGATTTTTGAAGCGCTGGAGCTGGCCCTGGCCACTGCTACCAAAAAGCGTTTTGAAGACGAAGTGGACCTGCGTGTGGAAATCAATCGCCACACCGGTTCCTACGAGACTTTCCGTCGCTGGACGGTGGTCGAAGAAGCCGATCTGGATGATCCAGCGGTCGAGACCTGGTTGAGCAAGGCTCGTGAAACCCATCCCGACGCTAAAGTCGGTGATGTGATCGAAGAGAAAATCGAATCCATCGAGTTCGGCCGTATCGCTGCCCAGACCGCCAAGCAGGTCATTGTGCAGAAGGTTCGCGAAGCCGAGCGCGCACAGGTAGTTGATGCCTATCGCGAGCGCCTGGGTGAAATCATCTCCGGCACCGTGAAAAAAGTGACACGTGACAACGTGATCGTTGACCTGGGTAACAACGCCGAAGCGTTGCTGGCCCGTGAAGACATCATCTCCCGTGAGACTTTCCGGGTTGGCGTGCGTCTGCGTGCGCTGCTCAAGGAAATCCGCACCGAGAACCGCGGCCCGCAGCTGATCCTGTCGCGTACCGCGCCGGAAATGCTGATCGAGCTGTTCCGTATCGAAGTGCCGGAAATTGCCGAAGGCCTGATCGAAGTCATGGCCGCCTCCCGTGATCCGGGTTCGCGGGCCAAGATCGCAGTCCGCTCCAAAGACAAGCGCATCGACCCGCAGGGCGCGTGCATTGGTATGCGCGGTTCGCGCGTCCAGGCCGTTTCCGGCGAGTTGGGCGGCGAGCGTGTGGACATCGTCCTGTGGGACGAGAACCCGGCGCAGTTCGTGATCAATGCCATGTCGCCGGCTGAGGTCGCGGCAATTATCGTTGACGAAGATGCCCATGCCATGGACATCGCCGTTGGCGCAGACAACCTGGCTCAGGCCATTGGTCGCGGTGGTCAGAACGTGCGTCTGGCCAGCCAATTGACTGGCTGGACCCTGAACGTGATGACCGAATCGGACATCCAGGCCAAGCAGCAAGCAGAAACCGGCGACATCCTGCGCAATTTCATCGATGAGCTGGAAGTCGATGAAGAACTGGCACAGGTTCTGGTTGATGAAGGCTTCACCAGCCTGGAAGAGATTGCCTACGTACCGCTGGAAGAAATGCTCAACATCGACGGCTTTGACGAAGACATCGTCAACGAGCTTCGCGCTCGGGCCAAGGATCGCTTGTTGACTAAAGCCATCGCTACTGAGGAAAAGCTGGCAGACGCCCATCCGGCCGAAGACCTGCTCTCGCTTGAGGGTATGGACAAGGATTTGGCGATGGAACTGGCGGTGCGCGGCGTAATTACCCGCGAAGACCTGGCCGAGCAGTCTATTGACGACCTGCTCGACATCGACGGCATTGACGATGATCGTGCCGGCAAGTTGATCATGGCCGCCCGAGCCCATTGGTTCGAGTAATTAGGCGCGGCCTGAGGAGAGAAGTGCATGACGCAAGTCACGGTGAAACAACTGGCCGATGAGGTCAAAACACCGGTAGAGCGCCTGCTGCAGCAGATGCGTGAGGCAGGTCTGCCGCACACCGCCGCCGAGGAACATGTGAGCGACAGTGAGAAGCAGTCGTTGTTGACTCATCTGAAAAGCAGCCACAAGGCGAAAGTGGAAGAACCGCGCAAGATCACTTTGCAGCGCAAGACCACCAGCACCCTGCGTGTTGCTGGCAGCAAGAGCATCAGCGTTGAAGTGCGCAAGAAGAAAGTCTTCGTGCAGCGCAGCCCGGAAGAAATCGAAGCCGAGCGTCAACGCGAACTGGAAGAACGTCGCGCAGTAGAAAATGCTGCTCGTCAAAAGGCTGAAGAAGAAGCCAAGCGTCGCGCCGAAGAAGAAGCGCGTCGCCAGCCTGCTCCGGTTGCCGAGCCTGTTGCTGCGCAAGCTGCTGCAGCCCCTGCACCTGCGCCTGTGGTCGAAACTGTGCAAGAAGCACCGGTGGCCGCTCCGGCACCAGTGGCCGAGCGCAAGAAAGACGAGCAGCGCCGTCCGGACAAGTCCCGCAACGACGACAACCGTCGCAGCGGCGATGGCGAGCGCAAAAACGCTCCGCATCGTGCTTCGGTCAAGGAAAAGGCACCAGCACCGCGTGTTGCTCCACGTACCACCGACGAAGAAAGCGATGGCTTCCGTCGTGGTGGTCGCGGCAAGGCCAAGCTGAAGAAACGCAACGCTCACGGTTTCCAGAGCCCGACCGGGCCAGTGGTACGTGACGTGCAGATCGGCGAGACCATCACTGTGGGCGAGTTGGCCCAGCAGATGTCGGTCAAGGCTGCCGAAGTCATCAAGTTCATGTTCAAGCTGGGTACTCCAGCCACCATCAACCAGGTTCTGGATCAGGAAACTGCCCAGCTGGTTGCTGAAGAACTGGGCCACAAAGTGACCCTGGTCAGCGACACCGCCCTGGAAGATTCCCTGGCCGAGTCCCTGAAGTTCGAAGGTGAAGCGGTTGCCCGTGCGCCGGTCGTGACCGTAATGGGCCACGTTGACCACGGTAAGACCTCGTTGCTGGACTACATCCGTCGCGCCAAAGTGGCCGCGGGCGAAGCCGGTGGCATTACCCAGCACATCGGTGCCTACCACGTAGAAACCGAGCGCGGCATGGTCACCTTCCTCGACACCCCGGGTCACGCCGCGTTTACCGCCATGCGTGCCCGTGGTGCCAAGGCCACCGACATCGTGATCCTGGTGGTTGCAGCGGACGACGGCGTGATGCCACAGACCGTTGAAGCTGTTCAGCACGCTCAAGCTGCCGGCGTTCCGCTGGTGGTTGCGGTGAACAAGATCGACAAGCCGGGCGCCGACCTGGACCGTATCCGCAGTGAACTCTCGGTTCACGGCGTGACGTCGGAAGATTGGGGTGGCGATACGCCGTTCGTACCGGTCTCCGCGAAAATGGGTACGGGTGTCGACGACCTGCTCGAAGCCGTTCTGCTGCAAGCCGAAGTACTGGAACTCAAGGCGACTCCTTCGGCTCCTGGCCGTGGTGTCGTGGTTGAATCCCGTCTCGACAAGGGCCGCGGCCCGGTAGCCACCGTGCTGGTTCAGGACGGTACGCTGCGTCAAGGCGACATGGTGCTGGTCGGCTCGAACTACGGCCGTGTGCGCGCCATGCTCGACGAGAACGGCAAGCCAATCAAGGAAGCCGGTCCTTCCATTCCGGTCGAGATCCTCGGCCTGGACGGTACTCCGGATGCTGGCGACGAGATGAGCGTAGTGGCCGACGAGAAGAAAGCCCGTGAAGTGGCTCTGTTCCGTCAAGGCAAGTTCCGCGAGGTCAAGCTGGCCCGTGCTCACGCCGGCAAGCTGGAAAACATCTTCGAAAGCATGGGCCAGGAAGAGAAGAAGACGCTCAACATCGTCCTCAAATCCGACGTCCGTGGTTCGCTGGAAGCTCTGCAAGGCGCTCTGAACGGCCTGGGCAACGACGAAGTGCAAGTGCGCGTAGTGGGCGGCGGCGTCGGTGGTATCACCGAGAGCGATGCCAACCTGGCACTGGCCTCCAACGCTGTACTGTTCGGCTTCAACGTGCGTGCCGATGCCGGTGCACGGAAGATCGTCGAGCAGGAAGGTCTGGATATGCGTTACTACAACGTGATCTACGACATCATCGAAGACGTCAAGAAGGCCTTGACCGGTATGTTGGGCAGCGACGTTCGGGAGAACATCCTGGGTGTTGCCGAAGTTCGCGACGTGTTCCGCTCGCCGAAGTTTGGCGCGATCGCTGGTTGCATGGTCATCGAAGGTGTCGTGCACCGTAACCGTCCAATCCGTGTACTGCGTGAAGACATCGTTATCTTCGAAGGCGAGCTGGAATCCCTGCGCCGCTTCAAGGATGACGCCTCCGAAGTGCGTGCCGGCATGGAATGCGGTATCGGCGTGAAGAGCTACAACGACGTCAAAGTCGGCGACAAGATCGAAGTCTTCGAGAAGGTCCAGGTTGCTCGCAGCCTCTAACTCGCGCACTTCAAGAGCCCTGGTGGCCCGCCGCATGCAAGTGCCCGGCGCCTCCAGCGGCCTCTAAACGCAACGCCCGGTCTGGCTCCTGCCAGGCCGGGCGTTTGCCGCTTTCAGACCACACGGGTTTCACCGTGAGGCAGTAACAGGTAACAAGACATGGCAAAAGAATACAGCCGTACCCAACGCATCGGTGATCAGATGCAGCGCGAACTGGCGCAGCTGATCCGTCGCGAAGTCAAGGATCCACGCGTCGGCCTGGTGACTATCACCGCCGTGGAAGTCAGCCGTGATGTCGGTCACGCGAAGATTTTCATCACCGTGATGGGCCAGGAAAACGCCGAAGAGATCGCCCAGAGCATCAAGGTGCTGAACTCGGCGGCAGGTTTCCTGCGCATGCAACTGGCCAAGGAAATGAAGCTGCGCAGCGTGCCGCAACTGCACTTCCATTACGACGAAAGCGTGGCTCGCGGGGCACACCTGTCGGCCCTGATCGAGCGTGCCGTGGCTGAAGACAGCCAGCATGGCGACGCGCCTGCCCCTGAAGACGCCAAGGAGTAAGCGGTGGCTCAGGTCAAGCGTATCCGTCGTAACGTCAGCGGCATCATCCTCCTGGACAAGCCGCTGGGCTTCACCTCCAACGCGGCGCTGCAGAAAGTCCGCTGGTTGCTCAATGCCGAGAAAGCCGGTCATACCGGCAGCCTCGACCCCCTGGCCACCGGTGTGCTGCCGCTGTGCTTTGGCGAGGCCACCAAGTTCTCGCAATACCTGCTCGATTCCGACAAGGGTTACGAAACCCTGATGCAATTGGGCAAGACCACCACCACGGCGGACGCTGAAGGCGAAGTTTTGCAGACCCGTGAAGTGACCGTTGGTCGTGCCGATATCGAAGCGGTATTGCCGGAATTTCGCGGTGAAATCAAACAGATACCGCCGATGTACTCCGCCCTCAAGCGCGATGGCCAGCCCCTCTACAAACTGGCTCGAGCAGGGGAAGTGGTGGAGCGCGAACCGCGTTCTGTTACTATTGCGCGCTTGGAATTACTCGCCTGTGAAGGCGACACTGCGCGCCTGGCGGTGGACTGCAGCAAAGGCACCTATATCCGCACCCTGGTGGAAGATATTGGTGAAAAGCTCGGCTGCGGTGCTTACGTTGCAGAACTGCGGCGGACCCAGGCCGGACCTTTCAGCCTGGCCCAGACGGTCACCCTGGAAGAGCTTGAGGCCGTGCACGCCGAGGGCGGCAACGAAGCGGTGGACCGCTTCCTGATGCCATCGGACAGCGGCTTGCTGGATTGGCCGCTGCTGCAGTTCTCGGAGCACAGCGCGTTCTACTGGCTCAATGGCCAGCCGGTACGTGCCCCGGATGCACCGAAGTTCGGCATGGTGCGGGTACAGGATCACAACGGTCGCTTCATCGGTATCGGTGAAGTGAGCGAAGACGGGCGCATCGCGCCGCGTCGACTGATTCGGTCAGAATGACCGGACGAGGGTGGCTGTTAACAGGCACGGTCACTACTCATTTATAGATACAGGGATTTGTCCCTGGCCTGTTGAAACTGTTCTTGAACAGTTTCCTGATATAAGGATTGCCCACATGGCACTCAGCGTTGAAGAAAAAGCTCAGATCGTAACCGACTACCAGCAAGCTGTTGGTGACACTGGTTCGCCAGAAGTGCAAGTTGCACTGCTGACCGCCAACATCAACAAACTGCAAGGTCACTTCAAAGCCAACGGTAAAGACCACCACTCCCGTCGTGGCCTGATCCGCATGGTAAACCAGCGTCGTAAGCTGCTGGACTACCTGAAAGGCAAAGACCTGAGCCGTTACAGCACCCTGATCGCTCGTCTGGGTCTGCGTCGCTAATCAGCGATTGCGCTATGAGGTTGGTTGTTTGCCATGCGTCAGCGGTTTTTCCGCCGGCGTATGGCAGGCTTCCAGCCTCAAGTTTTATCTGCTGCACTGTTTTACCTGGACAATAAAGGCTGGGCCGATTCCCCGCATTGCCCAAGAATTTCGCAAGAAGCAAGTTTCCCCAAGAGCCACAAAGAAGGTAGGACACCGTGAACCCGGTAATCAAAAAATTCCAGTTCGGTCAGTCGACCGTCACCCTCGAGACTGGCCGTATCGCCCGTCAAGCCTCCGGCGCAGTATTGGTCACCGTTGACGACGACGTCAGCGTATTGGTGACCGTGGTGGGCGCCAAGCAAGCGGATCCAGGCAAGGGCTTCTTCCCTCTGTCCGTGCACTACCAGGAAAAGACTTACGCTGCCGGTAAGATCCCTGGCGGTTTCTTCAAGCGTGAAGGCCGTCCTTCCGAGAAAGAAACCCTGACCTCGCGTCTGATCGACCGTCCGATCCGCCCTCTGTTCCCAGAAGGCTTCATGAATGAAGTGCAGGTTGTCTGCACCGTGGTTTCCACCAGCAAGAAGACCGATCCGGACATCGCTGCGATGATCGGTACCTCGGCTGCCCTGGCGATCTCCGGCATTCCTTTCGACGGCCCGATCGGCGCCGCTCGCGTGGCTTTCCACGAAAGCACCGGCTACCTGCTGAACCCGACCTACGAACAACTGGCTGCTTCGAGCCTGGACATGGTCGTTGCCGGTACCGAAGAAGCCGTACTGATGGTTGAATCGGAAGCCAAAGAGCTGACCGAAGACCAGATGCTGGGCGCGGTACTGTTCGCCCACGACGAATTCCAGTCGGTGATCAAGGCTGTCAAAGAGCTGGCTGCCGAAGCGGCCAAGCCTACCTGGGACTGGGCTGCTGCCCCAGAAGCCACCGAACTGCTGGGCGCTATCCGTGCCGAGTTCGGCGAAGCCATCTCCCAGGCTTACACCATCACCGTCAAGGCCGACCGTTACGCGCGCCTGGGCGAGCTGAAAGACCAAGTGGTTGCCAAGCTCTCCGGTGAAGAAGGCCAGCCTTCGGCTGCCGAGGTCAAAGCCGCTTTCGGCGAGATCGAATACCGCACCGTTCGCGAAAACATCGTCAACGGCAAGCCACGTATCGACGGCCGCGACACCCGCACCGTACGTCCGCTGAACATCGAAGTCGGCGTCCTGCCGAAGACCCACGGTTCGGCCCTGTTCACCCGTGGCGAAACCCAGGCCCTGGTGGTTGCGACCCTGGGTACTGCCCGCGACGCACAGCTGCTGGACACCCTGGAAGGCGAGAAGAAAGACCCCTTCATGCTGCACTACAACTTCCCTCCGTTCTCGGTGGGCGAGTGTGGTCGCATGGGCGGCGCGGGGCGTCGTGAAATCGGTCACGGCCGTCTGGCCCGTCGTTCGGTCCAGGCCATGCTGCCAGCCGCCGACGTGTTCCCTTACACCATCCGCGTAGTGTCGGAAATCACCGAATCCAACGGTTCCAGCTCCATGGCTTCCGTGTGCGGTGCTTCCCTGGCACTGATGGACGCCGGTGTGCCGATGAAGGCACCGGTTGCCGGTATCGCCATGGGCCTGGTTAAAGAAGGCGAGAAGTTCGCCGTCCTGACCGACATCCTGGGTGACGAAGATCACCTGGGCGACATGGACTTCAAGGTAGCCGGTACCGCCAAAGGCGTGACCGCGCTGCAGATGGACATCAAGATCAAGGGCATCACCGAAGAAATCATGGAGATCGCCCTGGGCCAGGCCCTGGAAGCTCGCCTGAACATCCTCGGCCAGATGAACCAGATCATCGGTCAGTCCCGTAGCGAACTGTCGGCCAACGCACCGACCATGATCGCGATGAAGATCGACACCGACAAGATCCGTGACGTCATCGGTAAAGGCGGCGCCACCATCCGCGCGATCTGCGAAGAGACCAAGGCTTCGATCGACATCGAAGACGACGGCTCGATCAAGATCTTCGGCGAAACCAAGGAAGCGGCAGAAGCCGCGCGTCAGCGCGTTCTGGGCATCACCGCGGAAGCCGAAATCGGCAAGATCTACCTCGGCAAGGTTGAGCGCATCGTCGACTTCGGCGCTTTCGTCAACATCCTGCCGGGCAAGGACGGTCTGGTGCACATCTCCATGCTGAGCGACGCTCGCGTTGAGAAAGTCACCGACATCCTGAAAGAAGGTCAGGAAGTGGAAGTGCTGGTATTGGACGTGGACAACCGCGGCCGTATCAAGCTGTCCATCAAAGACGTGGCAGCGGCCAAGGCTTCGGGCGTTTAATCGTCCTATAGCCTCATGCTGAACAAGCAAACGCCCCGACTGGTTCGGGGCGTTTTGCTATCTGCGGCAAGGCTTCTTGGTTGCTGGTCCAGGGTACGGGTGCTAGGTTTTAGCCCACGCCGGTGTAGCTCAGTCGGTAGAGCAGCGCACTCGTAACGCGAAGGTCGCAGGTTCGATTCCTGTCATCGGCACCAGAATCGAGTTTGGAGCGGTTTGCAACTGTATGGCCCCTCCAGCAAAGTCCATCTTGTGCTGAATGAGCACCCTCGAAAGATACGTCTTCAAGAAATGCCGTCAGCCAGGTTTAACCTGTGTTGAGTTCATGGGCAGTCTTCATAACAAATTATTGATAGTCGTCACGGCTTATTCTGAGGATTGCTGGACGTGCTGTTCTATTTAATTGGCTACTCCTGTAGTTGATTGTTGAATGGCATTTTTAAAGGTTCTTACAGTCGGTAAATAGTAAGCCGAACCGAAACTTCGTTTTTTTATATTCGTTAGTGCCTATCGTGCTTCTGGCCGTTTCTCCGTTGGCATTTGAGGGCAATGCTTTCGTGGTGGGATGGGAGTCGTACTTAGTTGCTTATGCGGTTACTTGATGCTGGCCATGAATCAGGTGGTGCCAGCGAACGGCATTGCCCATAATGGCGCCCGGGAATCATGGAGTGTTCAGCGTGAAGAAGTGGAAGTTGGCGTTGATTGGCGCAGTGTCGCTGGCCCTTGCAGCCTGCGAGAAGGCCCCTACATATGAGTTTGAGGGGCAGTATTTTGCAATGGAGGGCGAAGAGTGCACGACTCCGGCGAATGTGAAAGATGCTGAACAATATTATCTGGAGATCACCAAAGAAGTGCGGGGCAGAAACGTGTTGTTCTCGGCTCGTTTTCCAGCAGCTGCGAAGGCTGGACTGCCTGTTGTCAGTGCGCAGAGCGTCTCGCCCAATGATGATAACCAGCTGACTTTCAATTTTTATGAACCTAAGTCAGCCGGAACGCCTCCTGAGGCTACAAAGTTCAATATCGTGCTCTCCGTTATTCCTAATCAACGCAAGGAAGGACACTTGTGGGTGACCAAGGCTGAAATGAATATTGCCCGCGATGGAACAGTCCAGCAGTACGACATCCTGGAAAATCTCAGAAGATTTTTCGAACTCGGCAAGGCAGGCGTTTGCTTGAGAAAAGACACAACAACTGGCTGAGCAACCTTGTTTCCTGCGGTTTCTGGTGGGCCTGTGTCTGATGATGGCCCGCAAATTCGCCGATTTTTCCCTCATGGGTGCATCAGGTCATATAAATCGTCGCTCAAAGGTCCTATATTCGGTTGCTGTCTGAGTACCAGCATGCTGTTTTCAGATGATCCCGAATGGTTCTGAAGGCCAGATAAATCGCCGTTCACGACGATTTTTTGCGGCAGAGAGATCCCAACGATCCAGATCCATCTTCCATTCCCATGATCAGAGAGAACGAGATGATTCCTAAAGAGGCAAGAATCGACGTAGCGCTTGAACGGTACCTGGCTGCCACGCCTTCCTTGCAAGAGGAAATCAGCGCCCTGAGCCCCGAAGAACAGAAACAGCAAGCGCAATGGGCGTTTGAGGACGAGGCAGAGTCCCGCGGCATCGAGCCGTGGGAGCTGGTGCTCGATCTGGTGGCCGAGACACCGGAGGAGTTGAAGGCCATGCGCCTGGAGGTGCATCAGGAGGTTGCTGAAGCGCTGGGCATGGACCTTGAGGACTATCTGCAGCTCAACGAAATCGACGATTGAGCCCGACGCCAGCCTGATCCAGGCTGGCGTTTTTCATCCATCACAGGCTCAGGCGCATGGACAGGTCCACAGCCTTCACGTCCTTGGTCATGGCGCCGATGGAAATGTAGTCCACCCCGGTTTCGGCAATCGGCCGCAGGGTGCTTTCATTGATCCCGCCACTGGCTTCCAGCTTGGCCTTGCCGGCATTCAGGCGCACGGCCTCGCGCATGTCGTCCAGGCTCAGTTCGTCGAGCATGATGATGTCGGCTCCGGCTGCCAGCGCTTGCTTCAACTCCCCAAGGCTTTCCACTTCCACTTCCACCGGCTTGCCCGGGGCGATCTTGTGCGCGGCGCTGATGGCCTGGGCGATGCCCCCGCAGGCTGCGATATGGTTTTCCTTGATCAGGAAGGCGTCATACAGACCGATGCGGTGGTTGTGGCAGCCGCCACAGGTGACCGCGTACTTCTGCGCCAGGCGCAAGCCAGGGAGCGTCTTGCGGGTATCGAGCAGCTTGACCTGGGTATCGGCGACAAAGTCGGCCAAATAGCGGGCACGGGTGGCCACGCCGGACAGCAGTTGCAGGAAGTTCAACGCGCTGCGTTCGCCAGTGAGCAGCGACCGGGCCGGTCCTTCGAGGTGAAACAGCGCCTGGTTGGGTACCACTCGCTCGCCGTCAGCCACTTGCCAGTGCACGGCGACCCGCGGATCCAGTTGGCGGAACACCGCGTCCACCCAGGCTGTGCCGGCGATGACCGCGGCTTCGCGGGTAATGATGGTGGCCTTGGCCAGGCGTTCGGCCGGGATCAATTGCGCGGTGATGTCGCCGCTGCCGATGTCTTCCAGCAACGCGCGGCGCACGTTGGCTTCGATTTCGGCGGTCAGGTCGGCGAGGCGTAGATTCGGCATAACGGGCTCCACAATCAAGGTGCGCCGATTATAGGGGCATGGGATCAGCGAACCCAAGGCGGCGAGTGCCGGTGAGTCTCTGGCGAACCGCTCTTTCGTCGTTTTGTCTGATGGGGATAAGTGAACTTTCTTGGTGAGTTGAGGGTTATTTCCGGAGAGGCGACAGAGTCTGCTGGCGCAAGAGGGGAGTTTTACAAGATAATATGACTTGTAATTGACGTCATAGCTTTGACGTATCTTTGGCTCCCTTTTAAACGCAGTGCTGTGGAGTGCACCCGCCTCCGCTGAGAACCGACTGTGAGCGCCGTCGGCTTGACTGAATCTTGATCTCGAACCGAAGAAACACCTTTCCAGGAGGCTTGGATGCACAACGACGGGAATGTAGTGCCTTTGCACAAGGCGGCTACAGATCAGGCGAACGCTTCGCCGCTTGCCCGCCTGCCGGTGATTCTGCTTCAGGTTCGTGACAAGGCCGCCCAGCAACTGCGCCACGGTTTGCAGGAGCTGTTCGATAACGCCGACGACACCCTGTTCGAAATGGCCGATCGTGCCCAGAACAATGTCGAGCAGAACACCCTGTTCGAAGCCATGCGCGACCTGCGCCTGAAGCGCAAGAGCATTGAACGCGCATTCCTGGAGAAGTTTTTCGAAGCCTTTGCCAGCCTGGTGCAATACGACCCCGCCCTGGTCATTCCCCACGCGGTGGCATACGACCCGTCCCTTGATCCCTCCCGGGATGACCTGGAAAAGAACGTCGCGGTGCAGGCCATGGTGGCCAAGGTCCTCAACCGCGAAGGCTTTGCCCTCGGGCAACTGACGGAGCGCCTGAGTGCGCTGCTGGGCCGACGCCTGCTGGATGCGGAGAATCCCCTGGGGCCGGCGCTGCTTTGTGAGTACTTCCTGCAGGCTGGGCGCAGTCTGGGGGTGGAGATCAAGGTCAAGTTGATCATCCTCAAGCTGTTCGAGCGTTACGTGCTCAGCGATGCCGAGCAGCTTTTTGGCGAAGCCAACCAGCTGTTGATCGCCACCGGCATTCTGCCCGAGCTGATGCCGCCACCGGCGCGTCGAGCCTCGGACCGAGCCCGGGTCGAAGCCCAGGCACAGGCTGGCGAAGGCACCAAGCCCAGCCAATGCCAGCTCGACGAGAGCGTGCAGGAAGTTTTCGCGGCCTTGCAGACCTTGCTTCTGCAGGTGCGTGGCAGCGTGGCGCCGACCCTGGAAGCCAGCGCCGAGACGCAGCCGATTTCCACCCGCGACCTGATGCGCCTGCTCTCGCACCTGCAGCAATACGTACCGCCCCCCAGCGCCCAGGAAGATTTCGACCTGCGCAACCAGCTGGAGCAACTGCTCACCCGGGTCAGCGTCAAGAGCGGCAAGTCGCGGGTGGTGGACGTGGCCGACGAGGACGTGATCAACCTGATCGCCATGCTCTTCGAGTGCATCCTCGATGATCGCAACCTGCCAGACTCGCTCAAGGCGCTGATCGGGCGCCTGCAGATTCCCATGCTCAAGGTCGCGGTGCTGGACAAGAGCTTCTTCAGTCGCGGCAACCACCCGGCTCGACGCCTGCTCAATGAAATCGCCGCGGCGGCCATGGGCTGGGGCGGTTGCGACGACCACCAACGCGACAGCCTGTACCTGCGCATCGAACAGGTGGTGCAGCGCCTGTTGAGCGAGTTCAGCGACGACCCGGCGATCTTCTCCGAACTGCTGGCCGACTTTCTCGCCTTTACCGCCGACGAACGACGTCGTGCCGAGTTGCTGGAGCAGCGCACCCGAGACGCCGAGGAAGGACGAGCCAAGGCGGAACTGGCCCGGCGCCGGGTCGAGCAGGCACTCAATGAGGCGCTGCTGGGCAAGGTACTGCCGCACAAGGTGGTGGATTTTGTTCGCGATGCCTGGAGTCAGGTGCTGCTGCTCAGTTGCCTCAGGCACGGCGATGACTCCGTCGAGTGGCAGACCGCCGAGCGCACCCTGCACGACTTGATCTGGAGTGTGCAGCCCCAGCCGCAAGCGGACGCGGCCATGCGCTTGCTGGAACGGGTGCCGGGACTGCTCAAGGGCCTGCGTGACGGTTTGAACGGTGCGGCGGTCGATCCCTTTGCCACCAGCGAATTCTTCAGCCAGCTGGAGGCCCTGCATCTTCAGGCATTCGAGCGCCAGGCCCTGGCGCCGCTGCTGCGCGGGAGCGCTTCGTCGGCCGAGCCTGCGCAAATGATCGTGGTCGCCCAGGAGATTGTCCTGCCTTCTGCCGAGGAAGGACCGCTGGAGGCTGCGCCCCTGGTCCTGCCGGCCAACGACCCCAGCCTGCTGCTGGTCGATCAATTGCGGCTGGGGGCCTGGGTCGAGTTCCAGGAAGAGGAGGACACCACCTTGCGCTGCAAGCTGGCGGCGATTGTCCCCCATCCCGTGGCCAAGTACGTGTTCGTCAACCGCACCGGGATGAAGGTCCTGGAGCGCACGCGCATGGGCCTGGCCCTGGAGTTCCAGCGCGGCGCGGTACGGGCTCTGGACGACACCCTGCTGTTCGACCGGGCCCTGGAGTCGGTGATCGGCAATCTGCAGCGACTCAATCACGGCAAGTGATCGCAACCCGAGGGGGTAACGCGGCATACTGGGCCACTCAAGGCTTTAGTTGAAGGAATCGGTATGCGGCTGGACCCTGCCACGGGTTGGTGTCACGGCGTGCGGCACTGCCCGTCAGTCAATTTCAATCAACGTCCTGCGGGGGAAATCTCCCTGCTGGTGATTCATAACATCAGCTTGCCGCCGGGGCAGTTCGGCACCGGCAAGGTCCAGGAATTCTTCCAGAATCGCCTTGATGTCACAGAGCACCCGTATTTTGCCGGGATTGCCGATTTGCGCGTCTCGGCGCATTTCCTGATCGAACGTGACGGCGCGGTCACCCAGTTTGTCTCTTGTCTGGACCGGGCCTGGCACGCGGGGGTGTCGAGCTTCGAGGGGCGCGATACCTGCAACGACTTTTCTATTGGCATCGAACTGGAAGGCACCGACGAGCTGCCGTTCACCGAGGCCCAGTACCGGTCCTTGAGCGCCCTGACCGAACAATTGCAGGCCGCCTACAGCGCCATCACCACACAACGGATCTGTGGCCATAGCGACATTGCGCCCGGGCGCAAGACCGACCCGGGTCGGGCTTTCGACTGGGCACGCTATCGTGCCGCCTTGGAAAAGGGGGAAGGACAATGAGTTTTCTGGTGTTGCTGCTAGCGGTGTGGGTCGAGAAATTCTCGGCCTTGCGGCAGCGGGTGCAGCGTGACGGCTGGTGGCTGAAGAACCTGGCGCAGCTGGAGTCCAGCCCGCGTCTGGCCGCACACCCCTGGTGGCTGTTGCTGATACTGGTGCTGCTGCCGGTGGCCTTGCTCGGTCTGCTGTTACTGGTGCTGCAACCGGTGGCCTACGGGCTGCTGGCCTTGCCGCTGCATCTGCTGGTGGTGATCTACGCCCTGGGGCGCGGAGATCTGCTTGGGGGCCTCGGGCCGTTTCGCGACGCCTGGCGGCGCGAGGACCTGCAAGCGGCGGTGCATGTCGCCAAGCGTGACCTGGACATTGGCGCCGACAGCGGCGAGCAACTGCTGGAGCGGGTGCAGGGCTATGTGCTGTGGCAGGCCTTCCAGAGCTTCTTTGTGGTGATCTTCTGGTACTTCCTGCTGGGGCCGGTGGCAGCCTTGAGCTACCGCCTGCTGGCCCTGGCTGCCGAGCACGGCAAGAATCCCGCCCTGGTGGAGCGTGCCGCGCAACTGCGCCATGCCTTCGACTGGTTGCCCGTGCGCCTGCTGGCGGCGAGCTTCGCCCTGGTGGGCAACTTCGTGGCCGTGAGCCGGGTGATGCTCCACGAGTTGCTCAACTGGCACATCAGTGCTGCCCAGCTGGTGGAGCGGGTCGGCCTGGTGGCCGCTGAAATTCCGCCACCCCTGACCGGCCCCGAAGGCATCAACAGCCTGGACCGCATCTGGGAATTGCTGCTGCGGGCCGCCGTGCTCTGGTACGCCGGTTTTGCCCTGTGGACCGTCCTGGCCTGAACGAATGAGGGAGCATGCTCCCTCATCCACAGCGGTTAACTTTAAGTTACAAAACCTCCCCCGAAATTGAGCTATACAGACGGAGCGCCGAATAGTGGCTATCTGCTGCCTTCGCCTGCCTGCCAATAAAAATAAAAGAAAAGGGAGACTTCTTTGTGAAGAGCTTGCTCTATCCCGCTGTCGCGCTGATGAACCGCCTGAGCTTCGGCATGAAGTTCAGCCTGATCAGCGTGCTGTTCTTTGTGCCCATGCTGGTGACCAACTTCTATCTGGTGCGTGATTCCTACCGCGAGTTCCAGGGCACCCGGGTCGAGCTGCAAAGCCTCGACCTGCTGGGCAGCAGCTTGAGCCTGCGCCGGGATCTGGAGACGCTCAACAACCTGGTGCAGATCAACGCCGGTCTCGGACAATCGGGCAAGGCGGGGGACCTGGAAGGCAAGATCCTGGCCCTGGAAAAATCCGTGCTGGACCGCCTGCAGGCCCTGCAGGCGGTCACCGTCGATCCGCAGCAGGTCGAGGTGTTCAACGCCAAGCGCGATGAACTGGTGGCGGCCTTCAAGGCCCAGCAGACGGAAAGCTCGCTGCTGAACAAGAGCGGACTGATCGGCAAGCTCCTGGGCAGCGCACAGTTGTTCAGCCAGATCATCGCCAGCCAGTCGGGCCTGAGCCGCGATGGCCAGGGCGACATCCGCCAGCTCAGCGACCTGATCACCAGCATCACCCCGCAAGTGACCCAAACCCTCGGCGAGGGCCGGGCCATGGGCGCCTATTCCCTGGGCCAGGGTTTTCTCAACTCATCATCCAGCACCCGCTTCGACGAACTGCTGGTGCAGATCGAAAAGCTCCAGGCCGAGTACGGGCTCAAGCTGCAGGACGCCCTGGGTTCGAGCCGTGCCGCCCACGACGCCCTGGACAGCCTGGCCAGCGCCAGCAAGAGCAGCCTCAAGCAGGCCAGTGAACTGTTCGAGGAGCAGGTGGTGATGGCCGATACCCTGGATGCCCCCTGGCAGGGTTTCTACGACCAGATCAGCGGCCTGATGGCACAGACCTATCAACTCAACGAAGGCACCCTGAAATTCCTCGATGTCGAGCTGCAAAAACGCCTGGCGCAGAACCGCAGCCACATGGTGCTGCTGGTGGCCGCCCTGGCCCTGGTGTTCCTCTCGATCGTCTATCTGTACGGCGGTTTCTACGCCTCGACCCGCACCACCTTGCGGCGCCTGGGGGCGATGATGGACAAGGTGGCGGCGGGGGACATGACCGTCACCTTCACCGCCCACAGCCGTGATGAGCTGGGCGAGCTGGGCAGTGTGTTCAACGGCACGGTGCGCAAGATCCACGACCTGATCGAACGGGTCGGCCATACCGTCAGCGAAGTCGAACGCCAGGCCGGGCAAGTGGAAAGCGTCTCGGCCCAGAGCAACCAGGCGGTGGCCGGTCAGCGCAGTCAGATCGAACAAGTGGCCACGGCCATGAACCAGATGTCCGCCACCTCCCAGGAAGTGGCCCGCAGCGCGGCGGCGGCGGTCAGCAGCGCCCACAGCGTCAACGACGAAACCATCAGCGGCCGTGGCCTGGTGGAGTCGCAGCAGGGCAGCATCGTTCGCCTTGCCAGCGAGATCGATCAGTCGGTGCTGGTGATCAACCAGCTGGCCAGCGACAGCCAGTCCATCAGCCGGGTGCTGGAAGTGATCAAGAGCATTGCCGAGCAGACCAACCTGCTGGCGCTCAATGCGGCCATCGAGGCCGCGCGTGCCGGCGAGCAGGGCCGGGGCTTTGCCGTGGTGGCCGATGAAGTGCGGACCCTGGCCAAGCGCACCCAGCAGTCCACCGAGGAAATCGAGGAGATGATCGGCAAGCTGCATGGCGGTGTCAGCGCGGCGGTCAAGGCCATGGGCAGCAGCCACGCCATGGCCAACGGTACGGTCGATCAGTCGGAAAAGGTCCAGCAGGCCCTGGAAAACATCCTCGGCGCGGTGGGCATGATCGTCGACCAGAACCAGCAGATTGCCGCCGCCGTGGAGCAGCAGACCTCGGTGGCCCACGACATCGACCAGAACATCGTCGAGATCAACCGCGCCGGCGAACGTACCGCCGAGGGCGCGCACCAGACCGAAGACGCCAGCCGTCAGCTCTCGGCCCAAGTGATGCAGCTCAAGCAACTGATCGGCGCCTTCCGGGTCTAGACGCGGCCGGCAACGAGTGTCGGCGGGGCGCCTTGTCCAAAGGTGCTCCGCCGTCTCGCATACAAACTGTAGTAATTAAAGTCTTTGTCTTAGGCGGATTTCCTGTTTTCCTGCGCGTCTGTTTTTTTGAGCGTCCCACGTCGGGCGACTCGCCCCGTCGGCCATGACCCTCCCATGGCCCTGAGGACATGTGCTGATGACTGTCACTTCTGGAATCCGCGGCCGCTGCGCCCATTGCCAGACCCTTCTTGATCTTGAACCCTGGCAACTCAACGCCATGGCGTTGCAGGAACCCTTCAACTGCAGCCATTGCCACAAGCCCCTGAAGCTCAGTTGCCCGGTGCAGATCAAGCGCCTGAAAAGCTTCGGCGGCCTGGCCGGGCTGCGGGCGCTGATGATCGTGCTGTGCGCCACGCTGCTGTTGGTGACCCTGGTACTGGAGTGGCTGGGACTGGTCAGCCTGACCCAGCAATTGAGCCTTTCGGCGCTGATGCTGCTGGGCTACCTGCTGGTGATGGGCATTGCCCGGCGGCGATTGCGCCGACCCTTGCAGCTACAGGCCGGCTGAAGGCCAGCCGAACAGTTCGCAGGCATTGCGGGTGCTGGCGCTGGCCAGTTGCTCGGGAGCGATGCCGATGATCTGCGCCAGGGCGGCGCAAATGGCGGGTAAATGCTGCGGGCTGTTGCGCTGGCCGGGAAACATGGCGGGGGCCATGTCCGGCGAGTCGGTTTCCAGCACCACAGAGTCCAGGGGCAACTCGGCGATCACCTTGCGCAAGCGCAGGGCCTGGGGCCAGGTGGCGGCGCCGCCCAAGCCCAGCTTGAAACCGAGCTTGAGGTATTCCCGGGCTTCCTCGCGGCTGCCGGCAAAGGCGTGGATGATGCCGCCGCGCTTGAGCTTGAAGCGCTTCAAGGTGGCGATCACCGCTGCGTGACTGCGCCGCACGTGCAGCAGGGCGGGCAAGTGAAAGTCCGCCGCCAGCTGCAACTGGGCCTCGAACAGCGATTGCTGGCGCTCGCGGTCCAGTTGTTCCAGAAAGTAATCCAGGCCGATCTCGCCCACCGCGCACAGCTGGGGATGCCCCGCCAGCCGCGTCAGCCAGTCCCCCAGTTGCCGGAGGTCGGCGGGCTGATGAGCGTCCAGATAGACCGGGTGCAGGCCAAAGGCGGCGTACAACTGTGGGTCCTTCTGCACCAGGTCCCAGACCCGTTGCCAATTGGCCTGATAGACCCCCAGCACCACCATTCGCAAAACGCCCCGGGCGCGGCTGTCGGCCAGCAGCGCCTCACGGTCGTCGTCGAAATCCGGAAAATCCAGATGGGTGTGGCTGTCGATCAGCTCCACGGTATCAATCCTGCCGGATACGCTGTTTGAAGGTCCGGGCGATGGCCTGGACGCCGGGTTGGTAATGCCCTTCTTCAATCGCTGCCAGGGCCAGTTGCAGGGCTTTTTCGGCAATCAGTTGATGCTGCTGGGCCATGGCGTTGACCGGCAGCGGCAGAAAATCCAGCAACTGGGTGTCGCCGAAGGTTCCCAGGCGCAGCGGTCGGGATTTGAGCGGGAAATCATGCAGGGCATCGAACACCCCCTGCAGCAGCACATAAGAGGTGGTCACCAGGGCATCCGGCAGGTGGCCCAGGCGCTGCAGCAACTCCTCCATCAACTGCCGGCCGCACTCACGGCTGAAGGCTTCGCCATGCTCGATCAGTACCTCACCGGCAAAGCCTTGCAGGGCCTGGCGGAAACCGGCGGCGCGCTCCTGGCTGATGCTCAGTTCCGGGCGGGCGCCGATCAGCACGATCTGCTTGGGCTCGGGCTCAAGCAGGCTCTGGGTCAGTTGCAGGCTGGCTTGCAGGTCGTCGCTGATCACCGAGCAGAACTGCTGCGCCGGCATCACCCGGTCGATGGCGATGATCGGCAGGCCCTGGGCCTGCAATTGCTCATAGCTGTCGTCTTCGGCTGGCAGGCAGCTGGCGACGAACAGCGCATCGCAACGCCGCGCGCGAAACAGCTGGAGCAATTGCCGCTCGCTGTCCGGTGCGTCGTCGGAGCTGGCGATCAGCAATTGATAGCCCCGGGCCCGGGCGCCTTGCTCCAGCAGCTTGGCGATGCGCGCGTAGCTGGGGTTTTCCAGGTCCGGAAGAATGAACCCCAGGGTCCGGGTGTGCCGGCTACGCAAGCCGGCGGCCTGGGGGTTGGGGGTAAAGCCATGTTCTTCCACCACCGCGCGCACCCGTTCCACGGTGGCGTTGCTGATGCGTTGTTGTTCGGCCTTGCCGTTGATGACGTAACTGGCGGTGGTAACGGACACACCGGCCAGGCGAGCGATATCACTGAGTTTCAACCCGGGATTTCCTTGTTTTTGGTGCTTGCCCCGACATTTTCGCCAATCCTACCTGATCTGGGCAGGCGACCAACGTCGGAACCGGCCATCGAGCGGAAGGACTTCTAGGCGCCGAGATTATCGAGTAACTTAGCAAACTTGCTAGATTAAACGTTTCAGCAGGCGTATTTTCTAGGCTAGATCATAAGCGGAAAAACACCTCTGCCCGGTAACAAGTCCCGTTTGTGGCCATAAACACGCCTACGCTGCTTACTTAAAACAATACCTAGCGCCGCCACCTGCCGCGCTAAATAGGAGAAGCCATGCTCGAGCTCACTGTAGAGCAGATATCCATGGGCCAAACGGCTGTGGATAAGTCCGCGGCGCTGCATTTGCTGGCCGATAAACTGGTGGCTGACGGCCTGGTGGCCGAGGGTTACCTGGCCGGCCTCAAGGCCCGCGAAGCCCAGGGCTCGACCTTTCTCGGCCAAGGCATCGCCATCCCCCACGGCACCCCGGAAACCCGCGATCAGGTATTTGCCACCGGCGTGCGCCTGCTGCAGTTTCCCGACGGTGTGGACTGGGGCGACGGGCAGATCGTCTACCTGGCCATCGGCATCGCGGCCAAATCCGACGAGCACCTGCGCCTGCTGCAACTGCTGACCCGGGCCCTGGGAGAAACCGACCTGGGCCAGGCCCTGCGTCGCGCCAGCTCCCCGGAGGCCCTGCTCAAGCTGTTGCAGGGGGCGCCCCAGGAGCTGGCGCTGGACGCGCAGATGATCGGCCTCGGGGTGGCGGCGGAAGATTTCGAAGAGCTGGTCTGGCGCGGCGCCCGCCTGCTGCGCCAGGCCGAGTGCGTGAGCAACGGCTTTGCCGCGGTGCTGCAACAGGTGGATGCGCTGCCCCTGGGCGACGGCCTGTGGTGGTTGCACAGCGAGCAGACCGTGTTGCGCCCCGGGCTGGCGTTCGTCACCCCGGACAAACCCATCCGCTACCTGGGCCAGCCCCTGAGCGGTCTGTTCTGCCTGGCCAGCCTGGGGGAAGCCCATCAAGCCCTGCTGGAGCGCCTGTGTGCGCTGCTGATCGAGGGCCGTGGCCAGGAATTGGGCCGCGCCACCAGCAGTCGCGCGGTACTGGAAGTGCTCGGCGGCGAGTTGCCCGCGGACTGGCCCAGCGCCCGCATTGCCCTGGCCAATGCCCACGGCCTGCATGCGCGCCCGGCCAAGGAGCTGGCGCAGTTGGCGAAGAATTTCGAGGGTGAGATCCGCATCCGTATCGCCGATAGCGCGGCTTCGGCGGTCTCGGTGAAAAGCCTGAGCAAGCTGCTGAGCCTGGGTGCCCGACGCGGCCAGGTGCTGGAGCTGATCGCGGAACCGAGCATTGCCGCCGATGCCTTGCCGGCCCTGCTGGCGGCCATCGAGGCCGGCCTCGGCGAAGCCGTCGAGCCTCTGCCGGCGGCCAGCGCCCCCCGGGAAGAGCCACAGGAAGTCGTGGTCCCGCCCAGCGCCCCGGCTTCCGGCAGCCTGATCCAGGCCATCGCCGCCGCTCCCGGCATCGCCATCGGCCCGGCCCACATCCAGGTCCAGCAAGCCATCGACTACCCGCTGCGGGGCGAGTCCACCGCCATCGAGCGCCAGCGCCTGCAGCAGGCCCTGGCCGACGTCCGCCAGGACATCGATGGGCTGGTCCAGCGCAGCAAGTCCAAAGCCATTCGCGAGATCTTCATCACCCACCAGGAAATGCTCGACGACCCCGAGCTGACCGACGAAGTGGACACCCGCCTCAAGCAGGGTGAAAGCGCGGAAGCGGCGTGGATGACCGTGATCGAAACCGCCGCCAAGCAGCAGGAAGCCCTGCAGGATGCCTTGCTCGCCGAACGCGCCGCCGACCTGCGGGACATCGGCCGTCGGGTGCTGGCGCAACTGTGCGGCATCGAAACCCCGGCCGAGCCGGACCAGCCCTACATCCTGGTGATGGACGAAGTCGGTCCTTCGGACGTCGCGCGCCTGGATCCGGCTCGCGTCGCCGGCATTCTCACCGCCCGCGGCGGCGCCACCGCCCACAGCGCCATCGTCGCCCGGGCCCTGGGCATTCCGGCCCTGGTGGGCGCGGGCGCCAGCGTGTTGCTGATCAAGCCCGGCACGCCCCTGCTGCTGGACGGCCAGCGCGGCCGCCTGCATGTCGACGCCGACAGCCACACCCTGCAGCGGGCCGCCGAGGAACGTGACACCCGCGAGCAACGCCTCAAGGCCGCCGCCGAGCAACGCCATCAACAGGCCCGCACCACGGATGGTCATGCGGTGGAGGTGTTCGCCAACATCGGCGAAAGCGCCGGTGTCGCCGCCGCCGTGGAAAACGGCGCCGAAGGCATCGGCCTGCTGCGCACCGAACTGATCTTCATGGCCCATCCCCAGGCCCCGGACGAAGCCACCCAGGAAGCCGAATACCGCCGTGTGCTCGACGGCCTTGCCGGGCGTCCGCTGGTGGTGCGCACCCTGGACGTGGGCGGCGACAAACCGCTGCCTTACTGGCCGATCGCCAAGGAAGAAAACCCCTTCCTCGGCGTGCGCGGCATCCGCCTGACCCTGCAGCGGCCGCTCATTATGGAAGCGCAATTGCGCGCCCTGCTGCGCTCGGCGGACAACCGCCCGTTGCGGATCATGTTCCCCATGGTCGGCAGCGTCGAAGAATGGCGTCAGGCCCGGGACATGACCGAGCGCCTGCGCCGGGAAATCCCGGTGGCCGACCTGCAACTGGGGATCATGATCGAAGTGCCGTCCGCCGCCCTGCTGGCGCCGGTGCTGGCCAAGGAAGTGGACTTCTTCAGCGTCGGCACCAACGACCTGACCCAATACACCCTGGCCATCGACCGTGGCCACCCGAGCCTGTCCGCCCAGGCCGACGGCCTGCACCCGGCGGTGCTGCAACTGATCGACATCACCGTGCGCGCCGCCCATGCCCACGGCAAGTGGGTCGGGGTCTGCGGCGAGCTGGCGGCCGACCCGCTGGCGGTGCCGGTGCTGGTGGGCCTGGGGGTGGATGAACTGAGCGTCTCCGGACGCAGCATCGCCGAGGTCAAGGCGCGGATTCGCGAGCTCAGCCTGACCCAGGCGCAAACCCTTGCTCAACAGGCTTTGGCCGTCGGCAGCGCCCACGAGGTGCGTGCCCTAGTGGAGGCCATGTAATGGCAAAGATTCTCACCCTGACCCTCAACCCGGCGCTGGACCTGACGGTGCAGCTGGCCCGCCTGGAGGTCGGGGAAGTCAACCGCAGCAACGCCCTGCACAGCCACGCGGCAGGCAAGGGCCTGAACGTGGCCCAGGTGCTGGCCGACCTCGGCCACCAACTGACCGTCAGCGGCTTTCTCGGGGAAAACAATCCACAGGCGTTTGACGCGTTGTTCGCCCAGCGCGGCTTTGTCGATGCCTTTATCCGCGTGCCTGGCGATACCCGCAGCAACATCAAGCTGGCCGAAGACGACGGGCGCATCACCGATATCAATGGCCTCGGGCCCGAGGTCAGCGAGGCGGCGCAACAGGCCTTGCTGGAGCGCCTGGACCAGATCGCCCCCGGGCATGACGCGGTGGTGGTGGCCGGCAGCCTGCCGCGAGGGATCAGCCCCGAATGGTTCCAGGCGCTGTTGCTGCGCCTGAAAAGCCTGGGCCTGAAGGTCGCCCTCGACACCAGTGGCGCCGCCCTGCGCGCCGGTCTGGCAGCGGGGCCCTGGTTGATCAAGCCCAACACTGAGGAACTGGCGGACGTCCTCGGCAGCCCGGTGCTTGGCGTGGCGGTGCAGGCCGAGGCGGCGCGCCTTCTGCTGGCCCAAGGCGTCGAGCACGTGGTGATCTCCCACGGTGCCGAGGGCGTCAACTGGTTCAGCGCCGCGCCGTCCCTGCAGGCCTTTCCGCCCAAGGTCAGCGTGGTCAGCACCGTGGGCGCCGGCGACTCGCTGCTGGCGGGCATGCTCCACGGCCTGCTCGGCGCCCAGCCGTTAGAACAGACCCTGCGCACCGCCACGGCGATTGCCGCCATGGCCGTGACCCAGATCGGTTTTGGCATCAGCGACAGGGCCCAACTGGCCCGGCTGGAGCAGGGGGTGCGCGTGCACCCCCTCCTAGAACAATAAGAGGGTTGCGTATGAAGTTAGCCATTATTACCGCCTGCCCCAACGGCATGGTCACCAGCGTACTCTGCGCCCGCCTGCTGGACGCCGCGGCCCAGCGCCAGGGCTGGAGCACCAGCGTGGAAGTGCACGATGACGCACACCCCGAACGCCAACTGTCAGCGGCCACCATTGAGGCTGCCGAGTGGGTGCTGGTGGTCAGCACCGGGCCTGTGGACCTGTCGCGTTTTGTCGGCAAGCGGGTGTATCGCAGCACCCCGTCCCAGGCCCTGCAGGACGTCGATGCGGTGCTGCGTCGCGGCGCCGAAGAGGCCCAGATCCATGTCGCCACCGAGGCCAGTGCCGAGCCTGTGGTCGAGGCGGGCAAACGCGCGCCGCGCCTGGTGGCGATCACTGCCTGCCCGACCGGCGTGGCCCACACCTTCATGGCCGCCGAGGCCTTGCAGCAGACCGCCAAGCGCCTGGGCTACGACCTGCAAGTGGAAACCCAGGGCTCGGTGGGCGCCCGCAACCCGCTGAGCGCCGAAGCCATCGCTGCCGCCGACGTGGTGCTGCTGGCGGCGGACATCGAAGTGGCCACCGAGCGTTTTGCCGGCAAGCGCATCTACCGCTGCGGCACCGGCGTGGCCCTCAAACAGTCCGAGGCCACTCTGAACAAGGCCCTGGCCGAGGGCCAGCTGGAGTCCACCGCGCCAGGCGCCGCGGCACCGGCCAAGCAGGAAAAGACCGGGGTCTACAAACACCTGCTGACTGGCGTGTCGTTCATGCTGCCGATGGTGGTGGCGGGCGGCCTGATGATTGCCCTGTCCTTCGTCTTCGGCATCACCGCCTTCAAGGAGCAGGGCACCTTGGCCGCGGCCTTGATGCAGATCGGCGGCGAGACCGCCTTCAAGTTGATGGTGCCGCTGCTGGCCGGTTACATCGCCTACTCCATCGCCGACCGCCCGGGTCTGGCGCCGGGAATGATCGGCGGCATGCTCGCCAGCACCCTGGGCGCGGGTTTTATCGGCGGCATCGTCGCCGGCTTCCTGGCCGGTTATGCGGCCAAGGCAATCAGCCAATATGTGCGACTGCCGCAAAGCCTGGAGGCGTTGAAACCGATCCTGATCATCCCGCTGCTGGCCAGCCTGTTCACCGGGCTGGTGATGATCTACGTGGTGGGCAAACCGGTGGCGGGCATGCTCGAAGCCCTGACCCATTTCCTCGACAGCATGGGCACCACCAACGCCATTCTGCTGGGGGTACTGCTGGGCGGGATGATGTGCGTCGACCTGGGCGGGCCAATCAACAAGGCGGCCTACGCGTTCTCGGTGGGGCTGCTGGCGTCCCAGAGTTATGCACCGATGGCCGCGACCATGGCCGCGGGCATGGTGCCGCCGATTGGCTTAGGGATTGCCACCCTCATTGCCCGACGCAAATTTGCCCAGACCGAACGCGAAGCCGGCAAGGCGGCGCTGGTGCTGGGGTTGTGCTTTATCTCCGAAGGGGCGATTCCGTTTGCCGCCAAGGACCCGCTGCGAGTGATCCCGGCGAGCATTGCTGGCGGCGCCCTGACCGGGGCCTTGTCGATGTACTTCGGCTGCAAACTGATGGCGCCCCATGGCGGCCTGTTTGTCATGCTGATTCCGAATGCGATCAATCATGCGCTGCTGTACCTGCTGGCGATTGTTGCGGGGAGTTTGCTGACGGCGGTTGTCTATGCCCTAGTGAAACGACCAGAGACCGTCGAACTGGCCCTGGAACCGGCCAAGGCGGCCTGACCTCCACGGCACTTCCGTTGCGGCGCAATCCCGCAACGGCACCCGCTGTAGCCGCTGCCGCAGGCTGCGAACGCTCTGGGCGGCACTCCGTCGCAGGAGGCGCGGGGATTCCAAAGCCGCCCGAGGTTTGTCGTGAAATCGCCAAGCAAGGCCCTGCGGTCCTTTTCGCAGCTTCGCAGGCTCAGCAGCGGCTACAGGCGGCTTTGTGTAGCCGCTGCCGCAGGCTGCGAACGGCTCCGCAGGAGACGCGGCGATTCCAAAGCCGCCCGAGGTTCGTCGGGACATCGCCAAGCAAGGCCCTGCGGTCCTTTTCGCAGCTTCGCGGACTCAGCAGCGGCTACAGGCGGCTTTGTGTAGCCGCTGCCGCAGGCTACGAACGCTCTGGGCGGCACTCCGTCGCAGGAGACGCGGCGATCTGAAGGAGGCTAGACATTTTGTGTCCATTTCGAGAGCAAACTCAGCCACAGGCATAGGCTGCTGTCGGCCAAGTCTCTTTCTTTTGTAAGGCGTTTCCGAGACACTCCCTGGCGCTTGCGGCTGGGTACTTGGCTCACTAGGCTCGGTTCGTCACTGAATGTTCAGTGATCGGGTTTAGCAGCCTGATTCCAAGACACGCAAGTATGGCCCCTGTCCCGGTTGGCTTTTGGCCTGCCGAGTTCTGTTATGGCGGCTGTGCGCGGGGCGCCCTCGGGTGCGCCGGATTCCTTGGACCGGTCTGCTAACCCGCGTACAGCTGCCACCTTACGTTTAGCAGCGTCAGGTGGTGGCTCCACCCCAAGGAGCTGCACCATGAAAAAGATCGTCCCCGATCCGCCTGTTTCCCATTCTGTTTCCCGTCGTAATCCCGACCACGATCTGGCCAACGAAGTCATTCGCCATGCACTGGCCAACACCCGTGCAAACGGCTCGTTGATTGCGGCTCTGCACCCCACCGCCGCGGGTCCGGCGGGCACCGACTCGCCCTTCAGCGTTCGTCCCGGTATCAGCGCCGAGGAAGCCTTGCTCCACGTGTCCATGCTGCTCAAGGCGGCCGAGGAGGTGTCCGACGAGATCACCGAGCAGGCCAGCGGCATCGAGCGAGGCTTGATCTGGTCCCTGGTGCATTCGGTGGAAATGGCCCGTGGCTTGGTCGATGCCTTGCTTGATGGCAATCGCTCGGTTTCGTAGTCGAGATTTTCCGCCCGTTTGGCAAGGGGCTCCGGCTCCCTTGCCATCAGGTTCAGAGGGGGGCAGTCAATCGACGGCCTGGTTTTTCACCATGAGCAAGGCTGCACCCATGGACATCAGTACGCCGCCAAAGAATCGGCTCTGAATGCTCAGGGCCGATGGGCTGCGCAGGTAGTGTTGCAGTCGGTTGGCGCTGTAGGCGTAGGTTGTCATCACCAGCGTATCCACCAGGGTCATGGTCACGGCCATGAGTGCAAGTTGAGGGACTAAGGGCAGTGTCTGGTTTATGAACTGGGGCAGGATGGCCACCATGAAAACAATGCCTTTGGGGTTGGATACGTTAGTTGCAAATCCGGTCAGGAAGAGTCGGGTGGTCGGGACGCTGAAGTGTCCTGCTTCAGCCTGGCTTTGAGTTCTTGCACTGCGCCATTGAACGAGTCCGAGCCAGATCAAGTAGAGGGCGCCAATGACTTTGATCACGCCGAACCAGAATCCGGAGGCCAGTAATAGAGAGCCCACTCCCACTCCTGCCAACAAGAGTATGAGCGCGCCACCGGTTTCCAGGCCGGCAATGGTGAAGAAGGTCCGGCGCCAGCCAAGAAGAGTGCCATGACTCATCGCCAGAACGGCACCGCTGCCTGGAGAGATACAGATGAAGATGCAGGCTATTAAGTAAGTGATCCATGTTTCAGCTTCCACGTTAACCTCCGGTGTTTGGCTGTTATTCAGTTGGTCGGTATTACAATTGCTGGGGTCAGTCCATGTGACTGGGGCGTATGCCCAGTCCGGCAGAGGCATCGATGACGCAACCATGCAATACGGTGGATTCAGGTTCTAATAGTTTGGCGACCCAGTGGGCTATTTCTTCAGGCTGGATAAGACGCCTTTTAGGGAGTTTTTGGACAAAGAGGGCTCGTTCCGACGGGCTCAGTTTATTCAGGGTACTGGCCTTAAACATCGATGTTTCGGTCGCTCCAGGGCAGAGGGTGAACACATCGATGCCAGAGTCCGTGTTCTCCGTGGCTATCTGTTTGGCCAGATAGCTCAGGGCCGCCTTGCTCATTCCGTCGCTGTAGCGAAAGCCGGGAAATGCGGCGATGCCTCCTCCCACCGATGAAATGAAAATTATCTTTGCGTGGTTGTTTTTGATCAGGTTGGGCTTGAGTCGCCGATACAGGGAGAGGGGCCCCAAGGCATTGATTTTCAACATCGCCTCATCTAACTGATCTTCAGAGGTATCAGGGTTATTGGCATAGCCGGTAACGCTGGCGGAGCCCACTCCCGCATTGAAGACAATGCCGTACCAATCGGGTATCTCACTAAAACCGCCAGTGTTGATGGAGTTGGGGTCTGCCATATTCAAATAGTGAGCGAACACCTTGTTGGGGAACTCGCGGCATAGTTTTTCTGCGCTGGCTTTGGATCGGCAGTAGGTGAAATGCGTTTCGTAGCCCTTGCTTACCAATAGGCGAATCACTTTTTCGCCAATTCCTTTTCCGCCACCGGTTACTAATATTCTTTTTTTATTATTCATGTTCGGCTCGGTTGCTTATATCGGAACGGGCGAGCTTAGCGTTTCGGTTGTTTTGGGTAGGTAGGATCAAACTTGATGTAGAACTGATTTTTCAGATGCTGCCAATGATTGTTCTTGTTGTGTTGCACGGCAGGGCAGCAGGTTAAAGGCGGCTGGTTCCAAGTCCCCTGTCACACCCCCTTCATCCCCGCTGACTAAGGTTGCCTTTTGACCATTGTCAGGGAGTCACCATGAGCGAGTTCAACCTCGGCCGTCGTCGGATCATGCAAATCGCCGGGGCGGGGCTGTTGCTGCCGAGCCTGGCGCCGGCGGTGATTGCGTCGGTCAAGGATCGGCCGCAGCTCACCGATGGGGTGCAGTCCGGGGATCTGCTGGGGGATAAGGCGATGATCTGGAGCCGCAGCGATCGACCGGCGCGGATGGTGGTGGAGTGGGACACGCGAAGCATGTTCAGCAACCCTCGGCGTTTCATCTCGCCCCTGGCCGATGCGCGGACCGACTTCACGGCGCGGGTGGAGTTGACCGGGTTGCCGGCCGATCAGGCGATCTTCTATCGGGTGACCTTCGAGGATGCGCAATCCGGTGTGGCCAGTGAGCCGTGGTTCGGCCATTTGCGCAGTGCGCCGACGCAACGCCGGGACATCCGTTTTGTCTGGAGCGGCGACACGGTGGGCCAGGGCTTCGGCATCAACCCGGACATCGGCGGCATGCGCATTTATGAGGCCATGCGCCTGCGTTTGCCGGACTTCTTTATCCACAGCGGCGACACCATTTACGCCGACGGCCCGGTGCCGGCGCAGTTGACCGTGGAGGACGGGCGCGTCTGGCGCAATATCACCACCGAGGCCAAGAGCAAGGTGGCTGAAACCCTCGATGAATACCGGGGCAATTACCGCTACAACCTGATGGACGAGAACCTGCGTCGCTTCAACGCCGAGGTGCCGCAGATCTGGCAGTGGGACGACCACGAGGTGGTCAACAACTGGTCGCCCGGCAAGCAGTTGGACGAGCGCTACGTGGTCAAGGACATCCAGACCCTGGTGGGCCGCGCGCGGCAGGCGTGGCTTGAGTATGCGCCGATGCGCCGGCAGAGCGCCGATGGCGGCGGGCGGATTTACCGCAAGCTCAGCTATGGGCCGCTGCTGGATGTGTTCGTGCTGGACATGCGCAGTTATCGCGGGGCCAACGATGACAACCTTGGTGGCGAGAAGCCCTTCCTGGGCCGTGAGCAGCTGGATTGGTTGAAGCGTGAACTCAAGGATTCGCAGGCCCAATGGAAAGTGGTGGCGGCGGACATGCCGATTGGCCTGGGTGTGCCGGATGGCGAGGTCAGCCCGGGAGTGGCGCGCTGGGAGGCGATTGCCAACGGCGACCCGGGACCGGCCCAGGGGCGTGAGCTGGAGATTGCCGAATTGCTGGCGCACCTGCGCAAGCATCAGGTGCGCAACCATGTGTGGCTGACGGCGGATGTGCATTACTGCGCGGCCCATTATTACCACCCGGATCGCGCGGCGTTCCAGGATTTCGAGCCGTTCTGGGAGTTTGTTGCCGGTCCCCTGAATGCCGGGAGTTTCGGGCCCAATGTGCTGGATAAAACCTTCGGCCCGGAAGTGGTGTTCCAGAAGGCGCCACCCGCGCAGAACACCTCGCCCTTTGCCGGTTTTCAGTTCTTTGGCGAAGTGCAGATCGACGGGCAGACGGCGGAGCTGAAGGTGATCCTGCGGGACCTGGATGGCGTGGCGGTGTACGAACACAACCTTCAACCGGTGTAACCCTCCTCGCCAGCCCCCCCGTCCCGTAGGAGCCGGCTTGCCGGCGAAGAGGCCCTTGAGCCTTGCGCCGTTCTGACGGGCGCCTTCGCTGGCAAGCCAGCTCCTACGCAGGAGTGGGGCCACAGGATTGGTGTAGGAGCCGGCTTGCTGGCGAAGAGGGCCTTGAGCCTTGCGCTGTTCTGACGGGCGCCTTCGCTGGCAAGCCAGCTCCTACGCAGGAGGGGGCTGCAGGAGTGGTGTAGGAGCCGGCTTGCCGGCGAAGAGGGCCTTGAGCCCTGCGCTGTTCTGACGGGCACCTTCGCTGGCAAGCCAGCTCCTACGCAGGAGGGGGCCACAGGATTGGTGTAGGAGCCGGCTTGCCGGCGAAGCGTCTGACGCCTCAGTAAACGTCGCGGCGGTAGCGCCCCTGTTCGATCAAGCGTTCGACCTGGTCTGCGCCCAGTACCTCGTTGAGCACCTGATCCACCCCTGAAGCCATGCCCTGCAAGCTGCCGCAGATGTAGATCGCGGCGCCGTCGGCCAGCCATTTCTTCAGTTCGTCGGCCGCTTGGCGCAGGCGGTCCTGGACGTAGACCTTCTCGGCCTGGTCCCGGGAGAACGCCAGGTCCAGGCGGCTCAGGTCGCCCCGGGTGCGCCATTCCTGCAGTTCGTCCTTGCAGTAGAAATCATGCTCGGCATTGCGCTCGCCAAAGATCAGCCAGTTGCGTTGCTGGCCCTCGGCGATCCGTGCCTTGAGCAAGCTGCGCAGGCCCGCCAACCCGGTGCCGTTGCCCAGCAGAATCAGCGGGCAGGGTTCGGCCGGCAGGTGGAAGCCGCTGTTGCGCCGTACCCGCAGGCTGATGCTCGAACCCACCGCCGCGTGTTCGGTGAGCCAGCCGGAGCCAATCCCCAGGCTGCCATCGGGGCGGCATTCCTGGCGCACCAGCAATTCCAGGCAGCCATCGGCGGCAATCGAGGCGATGGAGTACTCGCGCATGTTCAAGGGCACCAGGGCATCCACCAGGGCCTGGGCGTGCAGGCCGATCAAATGGGCGCGGTTTTCCGGGAGCTGGCGGCTGCCCAGGGCTTGTTCGAGGCTTTCCTGCAGGCCGTCCAGTTGCACCGGGGTGTTACCGGAGAGGCCCAGGCCCGCGAGGAAGTCCGCCACCGCGCCACGGCTGTTGCGCGGCATGACTTCCACCAGATCCCCGGCCAGCCAGCTGCTGGCGCTGGGGGCCAGCAGTTGCAGCAGGTAGACCTCGGAGCCGCTGCTCTCAGGATTGAGCAGGCTGCGGCTTTTCAAGGTCCAGTTGTCGAACGCCGGGGCCCGCCACAGATCCACCGGCGCATGGCCGATGAGTTGTCCCAGTTGTTGCTGCCAGTGGCGCAGGGCGTAGCTGTCGCCGCTGTCCACTTCGATAGGGGCGAACAGAGTGCTGGCGCCCTGGTTCGCCAGCCAGTCATGCAGGCGCCGGGCAAAACCGCAGAAGTGCAGGTACTGGCGGTCGCCCAGGCCGAGTACCGCGTAGTGCAGCCCGGGCAGCGACAGCTCGCGGCCCAGCAGTTTGCGCTCGAAGCCGCGGGCGCTGTCCGGGGCTTCGCCGTCGCCAAAGGTGCTGACCACGAACAGCGCGCGCTGGGCGCCATGCAGGTCCTGCTCACCGAGATCGCCCAGGGGCAGGACCCGGGCGGCGATCCCCGCAGTCTGCAGTTGCCCGGCGGTCTGCCAGGCCAGTTGTTCGGCAAAACCGCTCTGGCTGGCGAAGCCGATCAGCCACGCCGAGCCGTCGTCGACGGGGTTTGCCAGGCCCTGGCGTGCGTCCTTGATCTGGCGCTTCTTGCGCCGGCGATCCAGGTACAGCAGCCAGCCGGTGACGAAGAACAGCGGCATGCTCAGTGAGGCCAGGGTCAGGGCGATGCGCCCGATCAGGCCGAAGTAGCTGCCCACGTGCAGGGCGTAGACGCTGGTGAGCAGTTGCGCCTTGACGCTCTGCTCGGCGTAGCGCTGGTGGCGACTGATGACCCCGGTGACGGGATCCAGGGTCAGCTGGTTCAGGGCGCGATCGTGGGGCGAGTCCTTGAGCAGGTAGAACACTGTCGCCGGTTGGCCGGCCACGGCGGGCATGCGGATGTTGTAGGCGCTGAGGTCCTTGCCGGCGGCGCTGTAGAGGCTGCTCCACAGGGCGTTGTAGTCCGCCACCGGGGCCGGGCCCTTGGGCGGTGGGCCGCCGCGACCGCCGCGCTGGCGTTCGCTGTGTGGCGCGTCGGAGAGCAGCTTGGTCAGGCCTTCCCGGTACCAGTCGTAGGACCAGTACAGGCCGGTGAGGGCGAACAAGAGGTAAAACAACAGGCACCAGGTGCCGAACACCGCGTGCAGGTCCCAGTTGAAACCGCGGCCTTTCTTGGCCCAGTCCAGGGTCAGCCATACCCGCCAGTTGCCGACCTGGCGCGGCCAGCGCAGGTACAGCCCGGACAGGCAGAAGAAGATCAGGATCAGGGTGCAGGCGCCGGTGATCTGCCGGCCGGTGTCGCCGATGGCCAGGAAACGGTGCAGTTGCAGCATGAAGCCGAAGAAGTCCTGGCCGACCGCGTCACCCAGGAGCTCGCCGGTGTAGGGGTCGAAGTAGCGCATCTGGCCACGGCGTTCGCCCGGCGGCGGGGTGAAGAACACCCGCGCGGCGTTGCCGCTGTCGGTTTCCACCCAGAGCATGGACACGGTCTGGCCTTCGGCGGCCTGGATTTTCTCCACCAGTTCGGCGGGCGGCAGCGCCCCGGCGGGGAGCGGGTCGACTTGCAGCACCGATGGGTTGAGGGCGCGCAGGATTTCGTCCTGGAACGACACCGTCGCCCCGGTGATGCCCATCAGGGCCAGGATCAGCCCCGCGCTGATGCCGAAGAACCAGTGCAGCTGGAACAGGGTTTTCTTCAACACGTCGACCGCCTTGTACGTCCAGAGAGGTGAAACACGGCGCGCAGTATGCCGTGGGTTGTCGAGAAGCATTCGTTTTTACACGCAAAAGCCCCAGGCATTCGGATGCGTGGGGCTTGAGCGCCTGTAGCCGGGGCCACAGGTGGGTGTTGCGCTGGATCAGAAGTGGAAGTTGGCACTCATCAGCGCGGTACGGCCGGCGGCCTGGTTGGCGAAGTGCGCCGAGTAAGCCTTGTCGTAGTAGGTCTTGTCGGTCAGGTTCTGCACGTTCAACTGCAGGTCGACGTTCTTGGTCAGCTTGTAGCTGGCCATGGCGTCGTAGCGGGTATAGGACGGCACATACACGGTGTTGCCGGTGTCGCCGTATACCTCGTCGACATAGAACGCACCACCACCGACGGTGAGTTTGGAGGTGATGTCGTAGGTGCTCCACAGGCTGAAGCTGTTCTTCGGCGTATTGGGCATTTCATTGCCTTTGGCCGAGGCCGCGCCAGCGGTGATCACGCCGTTACGACCGGTCAAGCCTGGATCAACCAGCTCGCTCTTGAGGTAGCTGTAGCCAGCGAAGACTTGCCATTTGTCGGTGATCTTGCCGCTGGCGCCCAACTCCAGGCCATCGACACGGGACTCACCGGCGTTCTGGTAGGTCAGCGCGTCCACCAGGACTCGGGTGTTTTTCTTCTCGGTGCGGAATACCGCCGCGGTGAGGGACAGGCGGTCGTTGAGCACGTTCCACTTGGTGCCCAGTTCGTAGTTGACCGTCTCTTCAGGTTGCAGGTCGCTGGTACTGGCGCCGGCAGCCAGGGGGTTGCCCTCTGCACCTTCACCCACCAGGGCGCCGGGCGGGGTGGCCGAGGTGGCGTAGGAGGCATAGACGCTGCCGTTTTCCATCGGCTTCCAGACCAAGCCGGCTTGCCAGTTCCAGAACTGGCTGTCGTTCTTGAGCTTGGTGCGGCCCGTGGCGGCGTTGGTGTTGGCCACGGTGTCGAAAGTGTCGTAGCGCAGGCCCAGGTTCAACAGCCATTGCGGATCTAGCTCGATGGTGTCGAAGACGTAGGCGGCGCGGCTAGTGGCCTTGGTGTTGGTGCCGTAGTAGTTGCGAGCAACGCTGCCGGTCCAGGCATCATCCGGGTTCGGATTGCCCAGGGAGGTGCAGCTGCCACCGCTGTTGCCGACCTTGCCCGCGGTGCAGGTCGGGTTGCTGTTCGGCGTGACGGTGTAGCTGCTGACACGGGTTTCTTCGCCGGTGAATTCGAGGCCTGTGGAATAGTTGTGCTTGAAGCCCAGTGTGTTGAATTCGCCAAACAGATCGGTCTGGTTGGTGGTGGTTTCCGTGGTCGAGACGCGGCTGTTGGCGCGACGCCATACGGTGCCGTAACGGTTGACGTTGAACTTGCTGTCGTCCGGCTGGGTGAGGACGTAGTCCTGCCCGGTGCTGCCGTGACGCAGGGTGTTCTTCAGAGTCATGGTGTCGCTCAGGTCATGCTCGATGGAGAAGGTGCTGATGTCCGCGCGGGTCTTGCGAAAATCGCGGTCCTTCAGGCCGTAGAAATTGCTGCTGTCACCACCGTCTGTGGGCTTGTCGTGGCTGTGAGCCGTGGCGGTCGCGGAGCTGTAGCCATAGGGAATGCCCGAATCCGGCAGGTCGTCGCTTTCCATGTGGTAGTAGCTGACGTTGACCCGGGTCGGGGTGCCCAGGCCGAAGGTCAGCGAGGGGGCCACGCCCCAGCGGTCGTAATTGACGGCGTCGCGGCCAGCCACATTCTGTTCGTGGCTCATCAGGTTCAGACGGAACGCGGCACCCTCTAGGAACTGCCGGTTGACGTCCAGGGTGTAGCGTCGGGTCTGGTCGGAACCGTAGGTGAAACCGCCATTGAGGAAGTCTTGCTGCTTGGGCATCTTGCTGGTCAGGTTCAGGCTGCCGCCTGCCGAGCCACGCCCACCAAAGGCGGAGTTCGGGCCTTTGCTCACTTCAATGGTTTCGATGTCGAAGATCTCGCGGCTCTGGCCGCCGGTGTCACGCACACCGTCGAGATAGGTGTCGCCCTGGGCGTCGAAACCACGAATGAACGGACGGTCGCCTTGAGGGTTGCCACCTTCACCCGCACCAAAGGTGATGCCGGGTACTGTGCGCAGCGCATCTTGCAGGGAGGTGGCGGCGGTGTCCTTGAGGACTTGCTGTGGAACCACCGTGACCGAGCGCGGCGTATCCACCAGCGGAGCGGTGTACTTCTGCGAGGAGGCTTTTTCGACCTGGTAGGAGGTGTTGTCCTGGGCCTCACCGCTAATGCTGGTGGCATCCAGGGCAATGGCCTTGCCCGCGGTCTTTTGCTGGGTGTCTTCGGCGGCCTGAACCATATGGCCCGCGGAGCCGGCGGTAATCGCCACGCCAATGGCGGAGGCCAGCAGGCGCGGTGAACTGACAGCGGATGGTGGTTGTTGGCGTGACATGGTGGTTCCCCTCCCCAAGGATTTGAGGTCGCGGAATATAGGGGAAAGAAACAATCGTTATCAATTGCGAAACGTTACTATTCGCACTGAATTTACAATCTTTACAATTTATCCTTACGGTTTTTGCGTTCTCATTCGTCACCGGGTTTTACACAGTCAATAAGAATCAATATCATTGACGACCTTTCGCTGCTCAGGTACCTGGCCATGTTGCTGCACATCCCCGGCGTGTTCACCCGTGATGAAGTGGGGCGTATCCGCGAAGCCCTGGAGCAGGCGGACTGGGCGGATGGCAAGATCACTGCCGGTTACCAGTCGGCCAAGGCCAAGCACAACCTGCAACTGCCCGAAGGGCATCCGCTGGCCCAGGAGATCGGCGCGGCGATGCTCGATCGCCTGTGGCAGAACCCGCTGTTCATGTCCGCCGCCTTGCCGCACAAGGTGTTCCCGCCGCTGATCAACTGCTACACCGCTGGCGGCAGTTTCGACTTTCATATCGACAACGCCGTGCGCCAGCCCAAGGGCAGCGCGGAGCGGGTGCGCACCGACCTGTCGTCGACCCTGTTCTTCAGCGACCCCGAGGACTATGACGGGGGGGAACTGGAGATCCAGGACACCTACGGCCTGCAGCGGGTCAAGCTGCCGGCGGGGGACATGGTGCTGTACCCCGGCACCAGCCTGCACAAGGTCAACCCGGTGACCCGTGGCGCTCGCTACGCCTCGTTCTTCTGGACCCAGAGCCTGGTGCGCGAGGACAGCCAGCGCGCCTTGCTGTTCGAGATGGACGGGGCGATCCAGGAACTGACCCGGGACGTGCCCGAGCATCCTTCGCTGATCCGCCTGACCGGCACCTATCACAACCTGCTGCGGCGCTGGGTCGAGGTGTAGGCGGTGACTGTTCAACTTCGCCGCAAGGAAGTCCTCGACGGCGCACAACTGAGCGCCATGCTCCAGCAAAGCCCGTCCCGCGCGGCCCAGGCGATCCTGGTGGCTGCTGGCGAGGGCCTGGTGGAGGCCCAGGCGCTGCTGGGGCAGATTCTCCTCGACGGCCACGGCATCCAGCAGGACCAGGCTCTCGCCTTGCGCTGGTTCGACATCGCCGCCCAAGGCGGGCACCTGATGGCCCGCAACATGCTCGGGCGCTGCCATGAACATGGCTGGGGCTGCCCGGCGGATGCCGCCCGCGCTGCCGGACACTATCGATTGGCCGCCGAAGCGGGTCTGGACTGGGGCCTGTACAACTACGCCAACCTGCTGGCCACTGGCCGTGGCGTGGCGCAGAACCATGCCCTGGCCCTGGCCTGCTACCGCCGTGCGGCGGACCTTGGCCATGCCAAATCGATGAACCTGCTGGGGCGTTACCTGGAAGAAGGGCTGGTCTGTCCGGCCGACCCCGAGGCGGCCCGGGATTGGTACCGGCGCTCGGCCGAGGGTGGGGACTTTCGCGGACAGTTCAGCTATGCGGCGGTGCTGGCCGATGCTGGGCGGATCGACGAAGCGGTGGATTGGCTGAAGCGCGCCCTGGTCGGCGGCAATCTGAACTTCCTGCGGGTGGCTTGCGCCGAGTTGCTTAATGCCACGCATCCCGAGATTCGCCAACTGGCCCAGGCTTATCAGCAGCGGGCGGTGGAGCTGGGTGACGCACCGCAATGACCTGGAGGCGCAGGCTTGTCTGCGAAGGGGGCAGACCCAGGCAATGGGGCGTCTGCGTTTCGCGAGCAAGCTCGCTCCTACAGGTACGGATGTGTGTTCGGATACAAAAAAGCCCATGACACGTCATGGGCTTTTTCTTGCAGCTTGTCGCTAGCAGCTAGCCACTGCCCTTACAGGTAGAAGGCCTTCAGCGGCGGGAAGCCGTTGAATTCCACTGCGCTGTAGCTGGTGGTGTAGGCACCGGTGGACAGCCAGTACAGGCGGTCGCCGATGGCCAGGTTCAGCGGCAGGCCGTACTTGTAGTTTTCGTACATGATGTCGGCGCTGTCGCAGGTCGGGCCGGCGATCACCACTTCTTCGACTTCACCTTTCTTCTCGGTCCAGATCGGGAACTTGATCGACTCGTCCATGGTTTCGATCAGGCCGGAGAATTTGCCCACGTCGGTGTAGACCCAGCGCTCGACGGCGGTGCGGGATTTGCGCGCCACCAGTACCACTTCGCTGACCAGGATGCCGGCGTTGGCGATCAACGAACGGCCCGGTTCGAGGATGATTTCCGGCAGGTCGTCACCGAAGTCTTCCTTGAGGAAGCGGATGATTTCCTCGGCGTAGGTTTCCAGGCTGTTGGTGCGGGTGATGTAGTTGGCCGGGAAGCCGCCACCCATGTTGATCAGCTTGAGTTCGATGCCGTCTTCTTCCTTCAGGCGTTCGAAGATCACTTTGACCTTGGCGATCGCCGCGTCCCAGACGCTGATGTCGCGCTGTTGCGAACCGACGTGGAACGATACGCCATAAGGCACCAGGCCCAGGTCGCGGGCGAGGATCAGCAGGTCCATGGCCATGTCGGTCTGGCAGCCGAACTTGCGCGACAGCGGCCAGTCGGCGGTGGTGGAGCCTTCGGTGAGGATGCGCACGTAGACTTTCGAACCCGGGGCGGCCTTGGCGATGTTGCGCAGGTCGGCTTCGGAGTCGGTGGCATACAGGCGCACGCCCTTCTCATAGAAGTAGCGGATGTCCTTGGACTTCTTGATGGTGTTGCCGTAGCTGATGTTGGCCGGGTTGACTCCGCGGCTCAGCACTTTGTCCAGCTCGTAGATCGAGGCGATGTCGAAGCTGGAGCCTTTTTCGTGCAGCAGGTCGATGATCTCGACGGCCGGGTTGGCCTTGACCGCGTAGTAGACCTTGGCGAATTCGAAACCGGCGCGCAGGTCGTCGTAGGCCTGGGCGATCATCTGGGTATCGATGACCACGAATGGGGTTTCTTGCTTGTCGGCGAACGCCTTCATTTTTTGAAAGGTTTCGCGCGCAAAATAGTCTTCGACGTTAATCGACATGCGTTGGGAGCTCCTACTGGCAAACGTTAGAAATCAATGGGTGCAAATGAACGTCCTCCGTATCCCCACTTTGGTTCGCCTACTTCCCAAGGCATGTCGCCGAAAGCAAAAAGGCCATGGGCAATCTGCCCTTGGCCTTGCTGTCTCGTCGTCAGTACTTGAGCCGGATGGATCGTTTCCAGCATGGACGTTCGGCGCGAACTTTAGGCGGTGAGGGGCCTGAGATCAACAAAAAATGTCGCGTTTTTGCACTTGTCTGACGTGCGTTGACGACACCTCTCTTTGTAGCCGACACAGATGACGGACAGATGTTCCCGAAGAATTCACGGGTGTTAAAAATACCTGCACGTTCGACGCTTTTGCGCGCCAAGTGGCTGGAAAGTGTCAAGTCGTCAACATCGGCGACGTTAGCGGCGAGAGGCGGGTGTGAGGGGGATTTTGGCTGTTTCGGAAGGTGTCGCCAGACAGCGTTCAAGGGTGTGGCTGTTGATATTTTTTTCCGGCGCGTTGGCGGACAAAAAACCTTGTGGCGAGGGAGCTTGCTCCCGCGGACTGCGCAGCAGTTCCACTCTTTTTTGCCAAGAGGGGCCGCTTCGCCGCCCAGCGGGAGCAAGCTCCCTCGCCACAGGTTCGTTGTTGGCTATTTATTGATCAGGCAACCACCGCTTCAGCCGGTGAGACGATATTGGTCTTCATCCCCCGTGAACGCCCCGAGCTCAGGTAGGCAGCAATGGATTCCTGGGTCACTTCCCCCAGGAACACCCGTTCGGCATCCAGCACCGGCAGCCACGAGCGGTTGAACTCGTACATGCGTGACAGAAGAATCCGCAGGTGCTCGTCGTAGGCGGCGGTGGCGTTGAATTCGCGCAGGAACTGGGCGCAGGTGCCGGTCTGACGGTGCAGGTCGCGACGGCGTACATAACCCAGGGCCTTGTTCTCGGCGCAGGTCACCACCACGTAGCGGCGGTCGTGTTCGTCCATCAATTCCAGGGCTTCGGCCACCGGGGTTTCCGGGCTGACCGACGGGGCGTTGTCTGCCGCGTCTTCGGCCTTGACCAGCAACAGGCGCTTGAGGGTGCTGTCCTGGCCGACGAAGTTGCTGACGAAGTCGTCCGCCGGGTGGGCGAGCAAGGTGTCCGGGTGATCGATCTGCAGCAGCTTGCCGGCGCGGAAGATGGCGATCTTGTCCCCCAGCTTGATGGCTTCATCGATGTCGTGGCTGACCATGATCACGGTCTTGTTCAGCGCGCGCTGCATCTCGAAGAACTCGTTCTGGATCATCTCGCGGTTGATCGGGTCCACCGCGCCGAAGGGTTCGTCCATCAGCAGCAGCGGGGCGTCCGCCGCCAGGGCGCGAATCACGCCGATGCGCTGTTGCTGGCCACCAGACAGCTCCCGCGGGTAACGGTGCAGGTACTGCTTGGGCTCCAGCTTGATCATGCTCATCAGCTCGCGGGCACGGTCGTGGCATTTCTGCTTGTCCCAGCCCAGCAGCTTGGGGACCACCACGATGTTTTCCTCGATGGTCATGTTGGGGAACAGGCCGATCTGCTGGATCACGTAGCCGATGTTGCGGCGCAGGGTGACTTCGTCGAGGTCGGTGGTGTCTTCGCCGTTGATCAGGATCTTGCCCGAGGTGGGTTTGATCAGGCGGTTGATCATCTTCAGCGTGGTGCTCTTGCCGCAGCCCGAAGGGCCGAGGAATACGCAAATTTCGCCTTCATTGACGGTCAGGCTTACTGAGTCAACGGCGGTGATGGTCTTGCCGTTGCTTTGGAAGGTCTTGGTCAGCTTTTGAAGTTCGATCATTTGAGCAGTCCTTTTGGTGTCAGCGAGCGTTGCAGCCATTGCAGAAGCAGGTCGGCGAAGATGGCCAGGAGACTGACCAGCACCGCGCCGACGATCAGCATCGACATGTCGCTGCGGCTGATGGAAGCAAGAATGAGTACGCCCAGGCCGCCGGCGCCGATGGTGGCGGCGATGGTCATGACGCCGATGTTCATCACCACGGCGGTGCGTACCCCGGCGAGGATCACCGGCACCGCGATGGGCAACTCGACCATGCGCAGGCGCTGGCCGAAGGTCATGCCGATACCGCGGGCGGCTTCACGGATGCCCGGTTCGACGCCGGTCAGCGCCAGGTAGGTGTTGCGCATGATCGGCAGCAGCGAATAGAGGAACACCGCCGTGATGGCCGGCAGCGGGCCCAGGCCCTGGCCGAACTTGGAGTAGAACGGCAGCAGCAGGCCGAACAGGGCGATGGACGGGATGGTCAGCAACACCGTGGCGCTGGCCTGCAGCGGGCCGGCCAGGGTCGGGAAGCGGGTCATCAGGATGCCCAGGGGCACACCGAAGACAATCGCCAGGGTCACGGCGATGCCCACCAGGGTGATGTGCTGCCAGGTCAGGTGCAGGACCTGGGCCCAATCGAGATGGGAAAAGGCGTTTAAAAATTCCATGTCTTCTCCTCTCTATCAGTGGTTGATCGGATGCTGGCGCAGGAAATCTGCGGCCACGGCGGAAGGGCTTTCATGGTCGACATCGACCCGCGCGTTCAGCTGGCGCATGGTTTCGTCATCGAACAGCGCCGCCAGCGGCTTGAGGTCCGCCGCCAATTGCGGGTGGGCATCGAGATACGCCTGACGCACCACGGGGGCGGCGGTGTAGTCCGGGAAGTAGTGCTTGTCGTCCTCCAGCAGCTTGAGCTTGAAGGCGTTGAGCCGACCGTCGGTGGTGTAGACCAGGCCGGCGAACACCTGGCCGTTGCGCAGGGCGGTGTAGACCAGGCCGGCATCCATTTGCCGGGTGTTTTTGCGGGTCAGGTTCATCTCATACAGCTTGACCATGCCGGCCATGCCGTCGGAGCGGTTGGCGAACTCCGTGTCCAGGGCCACCAGGCGGTTCTCCTCGGGTTTTTCGGCCAGGGCTCGGGTCAGGTCGCTGATGCTGTTGATCTGCGGATGTTCCTTGGCCACGTTCTCCGGCAGGGCCAGGGCGTAGGTGTTGCTGAACTTGGACGGCGCCAACCAGACCAGGCCTTTTTTCGCGTCGAGTTCTTTGACTCGGGCGTAGGACTGCTGGCTGTCGAGTTTCTCGTCGATGTGGTTGTAGGCCACCAGCGACACCCCGGTGTATTCCCAGATCAGGTCCAGTTGTCCGCTTTCCTGGGCGCTGCGGGCCAGGTTGCTGCCCAGGCCGCCGGTGACGCGGGTGTCGTAACCCTTGCTGCGCAGGTACTGGGAGGTGATTTCCGCCAGCAGGGTCTGTTCGGTGAAGACCCGGGCGCCAATGCGGATCAGCGGCTTTTCCGCGGCATGGGCCAGCCCGGCGAACAGCAGGGCACAGCCGAGTATCAGGCTTAGTTTTTTCATGTCGATTCCTTGTCTCTGACGGGCTTAGGACGGGCGCAGACCGCGTTCCAGCCAGAGGCGGCTGGCCAGGGTGACCAGGCCGTCGAGGAGCAAGGCCAGCAGTGCGGTGCAGGCGGCGCCGAGCAGCAGTTGCGGCTGATTGTTCAGGGCAATGCCGGGGAATATCAGGCTGCCCAGGCTGTTGGCGCCGATCAGGAAGGCCAGGGGCGCGGTGCCGACGTTGATCGCCAGGGCCACCCGCACGCCACCGATGATGATCGGCACGGCATTGGGCAATTCGACTTTCCACAGCACCTGGCGCGGCGTCATGCCGATGCCGACCGCGGCTTCCTTGAGGGAGCCCTGGACGTTTTTCAGGCCTTCGTAGGTGTTGCGCACGATGGGCAGCAAGGAGGCGAGGAACAACGCGAAGATGGCCGGGCCGCTGCCGATGCCGAGGATCCCCAGGGCGATGGCCAGGACGGCCAGAGGGGGAACGGTGTTACCGATGTTGAACACCTGCATGAAGCGTTCGGCGCGTCCGACCATGTTCGGGCGGCTGAGGAAGATGCCGGCGGGGATGCCCACCAGCAATGCGGCGAGCATGGACGCCAGGACCAGGAACAGATGAGCTTGCAGGTAGAACAGTAGATCGTCGCGGTAGTGTTCGATCGTCGTGATGCCGATCCAGTGGACCAGCAGGGCCAGGAGGGCGATGACCGCAACCCCTCCTATCAGCCCTTTGCCATAGCGAATAGCCACAGGCGGACTCCTTTTGTCGGTCGGCGGGCACTTTCCCGTGTGGCAGGGCCATTCCTGGCTGCCGGGACAGTGCGCGCGAAAAGCAGCTCGTCGAATGCCGGCAAAGCGGCGGGTGAACGAGCCATGAGCGCAGCTTCGTCAAGCTAACTTGCTGATATTTCAGCCCCTGACGACAGTGCGTGACAGGGGAGTGGACGTCTCCACGTTTTAAAAGGTTCCATACTTGGCAGCATTTAGCCACTGTTTATCTGCCGCGCGGCGACCCCGGCAACGGGGGCAGCGGTGGCCCGCGGGGTGTTCTCTGGGCTATAATCTGCGCCCTTTTTTGATCACCGCCAGGCGATTTCCCATGACCAAACAGGCCGCCGAAGTCGCGAAACGCCGCACTTTCGCCATTATTTCCCACCCGGATGCGGGTAAGACCACCATCACCGAGAAGCTGTTGCTGATGGGCAAGGCCATTGCGGTGGCGGGTACCGTCAAATCGCGTAAGTCCGACCGCCACGCCACCTCCGACTGGATGGAGATGGAAAAGCAGCGGGGTATTTCCATTACCACGTCGGTCATGCAGTTCCCTTATCGCGAACACATGATCAACCTGCTGGACACCCCGGGCCACGAAGACTTCTCGGAAGACACCTATCGCACCCTGACCGCGGTGGACTCGGCGCTGATGGTGCTCGATGGCGGTAAGGGCGTTGAGCCCCGGACCATCGCCCTGATGGACGTCTGCCGCCTGCGGGACACGCCGATCGTCAGCTTCATCAACAAACTCGACCGCGACATTCGCGACCCGATCGAGCTGCTGGATGAAATCGAAGCGGTGCTGAAGATCAAGGCCGCGCCGATCACCTGGCCGATCGGTTGCTACCGCGACTTCAAGGGCGTGTACCACCTGGCGGACGACTACATCATCGTCTACACCCCGGGCCACGGCCACGAGCGCACCGAAACCAAGATCATCGAGAAGCTCGATTCCGACGAAGCCCGCGCCCACCTGGGTGACGAGTACGAGCGCTTCATCGAGCAGTTGGAGCTGGTGCAGGGCGCCTGCCACGAGTTCAACCAGCAGGAGTTCCTCGACGGCCAGCTGACCCCGGTGTTCTTCGGTACCGCCCTGGGCAACTTCGGGGTCGACCACGTGCTGGACGCCGTGGTGGACTGGGCGCCGCTGCCGCTGCCCCGTGAAGCCAACGAGCGCGCCGTGGCGCCGCAGGAAGAAAAGTTCAGCGGTTTCGTGTTCAAGATCCAGGCCAACATGGACCCCAAGCACCGCGACCGTATCGCCTTCATGCGCATTTGCTCGGGCAAGTACGAGAAGGGCATGAAGATGCGCCACGTGCGTACCGGCAAGGACGTGCGCATCGGCGACGCCCTGACCTTCTTCTCCTCCGAGCGTGAGCAACTGGAAGAAGCCTACGCCGGCGACATCATCGGTCTGCACAACCACGGCACCATCCAGATCGGCGACACCTTCACCGAAGGCGAGGCCCTGGGCTTCACCGGGATTCCGCACTTCGCCCCGGAGCTGTTCCGCCGCGTGCGCCTGAAGGATCCGCTCAAGTCCAAGCAGTTGCGTCAGGGCCTGCAACAGCTGGCCGAAGAGGGCGCGACCCAGGTGTTCTTCCCCGAGCGCAGCAACGACATCATTCTCGGCGCCGTTGGTGTGCTGCAGTTCGATGTGGTGGCCAGCCGCCTGAAGGAGGAATACAAGGTGGAGTGCTCCTATGAGCCGATCACCGTGTGGTCCGCCCGTTGGATCGACTGCAGCGACAAGAAGAAGCTCGAAGAGTTTTCCAACAAGGCGGTGGAAAACCTGGCCCTGGACGGCGGTGGTCACCTGACCTACCTGGCGCCGACCCGGGTCAACCTGGCGCTGATGGAAGAGCGCTGGCCGGACGTGAAATTCCGCGCCACCCGCGAACACCACTAAGTTCGCCGGCAAGCCCCGAAGCCCCGCTGTGCAGACAGCGGGGCTTTTTGTTGCGCGCAGCAATGGCCCACCGCCCCTCAGGCGCTGGCTTGCCAGCGAAGGCGGCGGACGCTGTGGTGCATGGCTGGCGGGTTTCTTCGCCGGCAAGCCGGCTCCTACGGAGGGTGGTGTTTTTCAGGGCACGCCGTTAGTCGGAAGGGCTTGGACGGCTTGGGTATCGATAGGGGGCTATCTGGCAAAGCCGGGAGATCACGACTAGTTTCAGACTGTGCTGTGGTCACTGTTCGGCAGGGTTCGCAGCCTTCGAAGATTCACCTATGAAGGGATGGAATCGACCATGAGAATTTTCCAACGCGTTGTGCTGTTGATCAAAGTGCTGGTGATGCTGTCGCTCGGAACCTCGGCGGCCTGGGCCCACAACCTGCTGCAGGTGAAAGAGCCGGGTTATCAGTCGAGCCATAGCGCACCGGTGCAGATGCTTGCCAAGTCCGACTCGGAGCCGGGCGATGAAGGCCAGGGCGGCAGTTCCGGCGATGACGACCAGACCACCGACGAGGGCGAAGGCGACAGCCAGGGCTAAAAGAAACCCCCAGCGACGGACTGATGCGCAATCCGTCGCCAGGGGCGGGTCGAACAAGGTTCAGGCGCTCCCGAAGGTAATCGGGAGCGCCTTTTTCATGGCCGCTACAGCACGAATTGCTCGGCGTAGTGGCAGGCCACTTGCCGGTTGTCCAGCGGTCGCAGGGCCGGCTCTTCAGTGCTGCAACGCTCGGTGGCGTAAGGGCAGCGCTTGTGGAAGGCGCAGCCGGGTGGCGGGTTCAGCGGGTTGGGCAATTCACCGACGATCTTGATCTTCGGCTTGTCCGGGTCCGGATGAATGGTCGGGGTCGCCGACAGCAGGGCCTGGGTGTAGGGGTGCAGCGGGCGGGTGTAGATGTCCTCCTTGGGGCCCATTTCCACCGGCCGGCCGAGGTACATCACCAGCACCTGGTCGGCGACGTGACGCACCACCGCCAGGTTGTGGGAGATGAACACGTAGGCGGTGTTGAATTCCTGCTGCAGGTCCATGAACAGGTTCAGCACCTGGGCCTGGATCGACACGTCCAGGGCCGAGGTCGGTTCATCCGCCACCAGCACCTTGGGTTGCAGCATCATCGCCCGGGCCAGGGCGATGCGCTGGCGCTGACCGCCGGAGAACATGTGCGGGTAGCGCTGGTAGTGCTCGGGGCGCAGGCCCACCTGTTTCATCATGGCCTGGACTTTCTCCCGGCGTTCGGCGGCCGACAGCTTGGTGTTGATCAACAACGGCTCGGCCAGTTGATCGCCGATCTTCTGCCGCGGATTGAGCGAGGCATAAGGACTCTGGAACACCATCTGCACGTCTTTGCGCAGTTGCTTGCGCTGGGCCTTGTCGGCACCGGCGACTTCCTGGCCGGCGATTTTCAGCGAGCCGGAGGACGGCTCCTCGATCAGGGTCAGGGCCCGGGCCAGGGTGGACTTGCCGCAGCCGGACTCGCCGACCACGGCCAGGGTCTTGCCGGCCTCCAGCTCAAAGGACACGCCGTTGAGGGCGCGCACGGTGGCGTGGCCCTTGAACAGGCCTCGGGACACTTCGTAGTGACGGGTCAGGTCGCGGGCGGTAAGAACGACGGCCATTACGCCACCTCCTGATTCAGCGGATAGAAGCAGCGCACCAGGCTGGCGGCTTTCGGATCAAGGCTTGGACGCTGCTGACGGCAGTTGTCCTGGGCGTAGGGACAGCGGGGTGACAGCAGGCAACCCTGGGGCCGGTCGTAGCGCCCGGGGACGATGCCCGGCAGGGTCGACAGGCGGGTGGCACCGAGGCTGTGCTCGGGAATCGCCGCCAGCAGCGCTTCGCTGTAGGGGTGTGCGGGGATGTCGAACAGCTGCGGCACCTGGCCGACTTCCACGGCTTGTCCGGCGTACATCACGCAGACGCGCTGGGCGGTTTCGGCCACCACGGCCAGGTCGTGGGTGATCAGCACCAGGCCCATGTTCTGCTCTTGTTGCAGGTTGAGCAGCAGGTCCATGATCTGCGCCTGGATGGTCACGTCCAGGGCGGTGGTGGGTTCGTCGGCAATCAGCAGCTTGGGTTCGCCGGCAATGGCCATGGCGATCGCCACCCGCTGGCTCATGCCGCCGGACAGTTGGTGCGGGTAGGCGTCCATGCGGCTGGCGGCGCCGGGGATCTCGACCTTCTCCAGCAGTTCGATGGCACGTTTGCGCGCAGCCTTGCCGGACATCTTCAGGTGCAGGTGCAGCACTTCCTCGATCTGGAAGCCCACGGTGTAGCTCGGGTTCAGCGCGGTCATCGGGTCCTGGAAGACCATGGCCAGGTCCTTGCCGACGATCTGCCGGCGCTGGCGGGCGCTGAGCTTGAGCATGTCGCGGCCGTCGAAGCTCAAGGCGTCGGCGGTGACGATGCCGGGGTGCTCGATCAGGCCCATCAGGGCCATCATGGTCACCGATTTGCCGGAGCCGGACTCGCCAACGATGGCCAGCACTTCGCCCTTGTCGACCTTGAGGTCGAGGCCGTCGACCACCGGCACCGCCTTGGCGTCGCCGAAACGGACATTGAGATTCTTGATTTCGAGCAGTGACATGGGAATCTCCTCAGGCGGCGTTCTTGAGTTTCGGGTCCAGCGCATCGCGCAGGCCGTCGCCCATCAGGTTGATTGCCAGCACGCTGAGCAAAATGGTCAGGCCCGGCAGGCTCACCACCCACCAGGCGCGTTCGATGTAGTCGCGAGCCGAGGCCAGCATGGTGCCCCACTCTGGAGTCGGCGGTTGCACGCCGAGGCCGAGGAAGCCCAGGGCGGCGGCGTCGAGGATCGCCGAGGAGAAGCTCAGGGTGGCCTGGACGATCAGCGGTGCCATGCAGTTGGGCAGCACGGTGATGAACATCAGGCGTGGCAGGCTGGCACCGGCCAGGCGCGCGGCCGTCACGTAGTCGCGGTTGATCTCGCCCATCACCGCGGCGCGGGTCAGGCGCACATAGGAGGGCAGGGACACCACGGCAATGGCGATCACGGTGTTGATCAGGCCCGGGCCGAGGATGGCGACAATCGCCACGGCCAGCAGCAGCGAGGGCAGGGCCAGCATGATGTCCATCAGGCGCATGATGGTCGGGCCCAGCAGACGTGGGAAGAACCCGGCGAACAGCCCCAGGAGGATCCCCGGGATCAGCGACATCACCACCGACGACAGGCCGATCAGCAGCGACAGGCGCGAGCCCTGTATCAGGCGCGACAGCAGGTCGCGGCCCAGTTCATCGGTGCCCAGCAAAAATTGCATCTGCCCGCCTTCGAGCCAGGCCGGCGGGGTCAGCAGGAAGTCGCGGTATTGCTCGCTGGGGTTGTGCGGCGCTACCCAGGGGGCGAACAGCGCGCAGAACACGATCAGCAACATGAACAGCAGGCCGGCCACCGCGCCTTTGTTGCGGGAGAAGTGCTGCCAGAATTCTTTGTACACGGACGGATAGAGCAGGCTTTGATCGACTGCTACTGAGGTAGTTGGAGTGCTCATTGGTCTTGATCTCAGCGCTGATGACGGATGCGTGGGTTGGCAAAGCCGTAGAGGATGTCCACCACGAAGTTGACCATGATCACCAGGCAGGCGATCAGCAGGATGCCGTTCTGCACCACGGGATAGTCCCGGGCGCCGATGGCTTCGATCAGCCACTTGCCGATGCCCGGCCAGGAAAAGATGGTTTCGGTCAGGACCGCACCGGCCAGCAGGGTGCCGACTTGCAGGCCGACCACGGTCAGTACCGGAATCAAGGCGTTGCGCAGGCCGTGGACGAACACCACCCGCGCCGGTGACAGGCCCTTGGCCTTGGCGGTGCGGATGTAATCCTCGCGCAGCACTTCGAGCATCGAGGAGCGGGTCATCCGCGCGATCACCGCCAGGGGAATGGTGCCCAGGACGATGGCCGGCAGGATCAGGTGGTGCAGGGCGTCGAAGAAGGCGCTGGTGTCTTCGGCCAGCAGGGTGTCGATGAGCATGAAGCCGGTTCTGGGCTCGATGTCGTAGAGCAGGTCGATGCGCCCGGAAACCGGGGTCCAGCCCAGGCTCACCGAGAAGAACATGATCAGGATCAGGCCCCACCAGAAGATCGGCATCGAATAGCCCGCAAGGGAGATGCCCATGACCCCGTGGTCGAACAGCGACCCTCGCTTGAGGGCGGCGATCACCCCGGCCAAGAGCCCGATGATGCCGGCGAACAGCAGGGCGGCCATGGACAGTTCCAGGGTCGCGGGGAACAGCGAGGTGAACTCGCTCCACACGCTGGTGCGGGTGCGCAGGGACTCACCCAGGTCACCGTGGGCCAGTTTGCCGATGTAGTCCAGGTACTGGGCGTACAGCGGCTTGTTCAATCCAAGGCGTTCCATTGCCTGGGCATGCATCTCGGGGTCGACCCGACGCTCGCCCATCATGACTTCCACGGGGTCGCCGGGAATCATGCGTATCAAGGCGAAGGTCAGCAAGGTGATGCCGAAGAATGTGGGGATCAACAACCCCACACGGCGGGCAATAAAACTAAACATCTTCTGAAGTACCTCAATCAGCCGGTTAGGCGTACCCGCCACCCTTGGGGTCAAGGGCGGCAGGCGTTTCTTATCACTTCACTTGGGTGGTCGCGAAGTTGTTGGTGGTCAGGGGGCTCTGGTGGTAACCCTCGACGTTCTTGCGCATGGCGGTGAACATTTTTGGATAGGCCATGGGAATCCAGGGTTGGTCCTGTTGGAAAACCAGCAGAGCCTTTTCATAGAGCGCGGCACGCTTGGCAGGTTCAGCGTCGGCGCGGGCCTGGTCGATCAGCTCCTGGAACTCCTTGTTGCACCAGCGGGCGTAGTTTTCGCCGTTTTTCGCTGCATCACAACTCAGGTTCGGGGTCAGGAAGTTGTCCGGGTCGCCGTTGTCCCCAGCCCAGCCGGCCGACACCATATCGTGTTCGCCGTTTTTCGCACGCTTGAGCATCTCGCCCCATTCCATGACGCGGATCTCGAGCTTGAGGCCGATCTTGGCCAGGTCGGCCTGCATCATCTGCGCACCCAGCAGGGGATTGGGGTTGGTCGGGCCGCCGCCGTTGCGGGTGAACAGGGTGATCACCGTACCGTCCGGCACCCCGGCGTCCTTGAGCAGGGCCCGGGCCTTGTCCAGATCCCGGGGCGGGTTCTTCAGGCTGTTGTTGAAGCCCAGCAGGGTCGGCGGATAAGGGCCGGTGCCGACCAGCGCATTGCCTTTGCCGTAGAGGCTGTTGACGTAGGCTTCCTTGTCGAAGGCGATGTCGATGGCTTTGCGTACCCGCACGTCGCTCATGTATTTGCGGGTGGTGTTCATGGCGATGTAGCCGGTGGTCATGGCCGCCAGTTCGTCGACCTTGAGGTTGGCGTCGGCCTTGATGCTGGGGATGTCATCGGGCTTGGGGTACAGGGCGACCTGGCACTCGTTGGCCTTGAGCTTCTGCAGGCGCACGTTGTTGTCGATGGTGATCGCCAGCACCAGCGGGTCGGCCGGTGGCTTGCCGCGGAAGTAGTCCGGGTTAGCCTTGAAGCGTACCTGGGCGTCCTTGGCGTAGCGGTTGAAGATGAAGGGGCCGGTGCCGATGGGCTTGCTGTTGAGGTCGGCCGTCTTGCCTTCCTTGAGCAGCTTGTCGGCGTATTCCGCCGGGTAGATCGATGAGAAGGCCATGGCGATGTCGGCCAGGAACGGTGCCTCTCGGCGGGTCAGGGTGAAGACCACGGTGTGATCGTCGATCTTCTCGACGCTTTTGAGCAGTTCCTTGAACCCCATGCTTTCGAAGTAGGGGAAGCCCACGCTGGACTTGTCATGCCAGGGGTGCTTTGGGTCCAGCTGGCGCTGGAAGCTCCAGAGCACGTCGTCGGCATTCATGTCGCGGGTCGGGGTGAAGTAGTCGGTGCTGTGGAACTTGACGCCCTTGCGCAGGTGGAAGGTGTATTGCAGGCCGTCTGGGCTGATGTCCCAGGACTCGGCCAAGGCCGGTTCGATGTCAGTGGTGCCGGGCTTGAAGTCCACCAGCCGGTTGAAGATGGTTTCCGCCACTGCGTCGGCCGTGACTGCAGTCGTGTACTGGACCATATCGAAGCCTTCCGGGCTGGCTTCGGTACAGACCACCAAGGGTTTGGCTGCGGCGCCGAGGGCGGCGCTCAGCAGGGCGGCGCCAATGGCCGCTTTCAGGGGAAGCATGTTCATCAGGAACCCTCTGCAATCGATTGAACCAGATTAGCTTGAACGGCGGATTCGTCATGAACCCGCCCTTCAACTGGTGGGTTAGAGAATGTTGAACGGGATGGTGGTAACCAGACGGAATTCGTTGATGTTGCCGTCGGCCTGGTTCTTGCTGGCGCGGTGCGTGGTGTAGGTGGCACGGATCGCGGTGGCTTTGAGTGGCCCGCTCTGCACGGCGTAGGAGGCGCCGATGCCGTATTCATAGTGGGTTTCGCCATCCATGGTTCTCACGCCGTAGAGTTTGCCTTCGGAGTTGATGCCGCCGTAGGCGCTGCCGGTGTAGTGGGTACCGTCGATGCCCCAGCCACGAGCCTGGTAGACGTTGAACTTGAGGCCGGGTACGCCGTATTCGGCCATGTTCAGGCCGTAGGCGATCTGGAAGGATTTCTCGTTCGGGCCGTTGAAGTCCGAGAGCAGGGAGTTGGCCAGGTAGATGCCGTTGGTTTCATGCAGGTAGTCGAAGTACTCGTTGCCGCTGACTTCCTGGTACGAGAAGGTCAGGCTGTGGGCCTGGTGGGTCAGCCCCATGGACAGGGAGTAGGTATCGTTGTCGATCTCGCCCATCTCTTTCTTGCCGGTGTCGACGGTCTTGTAGTAGTTCAGGCCGGTGGTCAGGCTCAGCACCGAGCTGTCGCCCAGCTCGTGGGTGGCGCCGAAGTAGTACTGGTTCCAGAAGTCTTCCACCTTGGAGGCGTAGAGGCTGGTCTTCAGGCTTTTCAGCGGTTGGTAGTTGAGGCCGACGATGCTCACGCGGTCGGTTTCGGCGGTGTTGCTGGTGTACTCGGAGCGGAATTTCGACAGGCTCTGTTCGGTCCGTGGCGATACCCGGTCAAAGGTGCCGGCATCGAACGACAGGTTGTTGAACTCTTCGCTGTGCAGGCTCACCCCTTCAAAGCTCGAAGGCAGCGCACGGTTGCCGATGACGTCGACGATCGGCGTGCTGAAGTTCTGCCGGCCGGCGGTCAGGGTGGTGTTGGATACGCGGAACTTGACGTTGGCCAGGCCGAGCTTGCTCCACTGGCCCACGGCGTCGCCGTCGGAATGGGTCAGGGTGCGGTTGTTCTTGCCGGCGATGTCCTTGCGGTCACGATCCAGGGCAATGGCGTTGTAGGCCGCGACTTCGGTGCTGACCCCCACGGTGCCTTCGGTGAAGCCGGAGCTGTAGTTGAGGATGGTGCCCTGGACCCAGTTGATCCGGCGTGGAGTCGAGGTGTCCACGCCATTGTGGTTGTAGGAAAAACGGTCATTGCGGCGTTTCAGCTCGTTGGCGTACCAGTTGCGCGTGGTGCCCGACAGGCTCTGCCCTTCGATGAAACCCTTGGCCTCGGCCTGGGCATTGGTGCTGTTCTGTACAGTCGGGACGAAGTCCTGGCTGACGCTCTCCGCATGGGCCGTGGCGGTGATGCTACCGATAGCCAAGGCTAACAATGCGCTGCTGCTCAGTTTCATGGGTGAAGCTCCTTTGTTTTCTTTTTTAGATGCCGGTTTTTTTCGGCCGGCTGGTTTTTGGAACTCATTCATGGCATCGCAAACGTTTGCATAGGGCTTGATCGCCGAATTCAGGCAAAGCGTCTGCGTGAGGACGAAAATCGTCCCCAAGGTTTTGGCTCATCGGTTATGGGGCCAGGCTGACACCCGAGAAGGTGTTGCGGCCGAACGGGCTGACCTTGAAACCCTCGACTTTCGCGCTCAATGGCTGATTGATCATCGAGTGGGCCACCGGCGTGATCGGCACCTGCTGCTTGAGCAACTGCTGGGCCTGTTTATACAGCTCTGTGCGTTGCTGGCGGTCGGTCACTAGCTTGGCTTGCTTGATCAGCTTGTCGTACTGCGGGTCGCACCACATGGAGTAGTTGTTGCCGCCGATGGCGTCACAGCTGTACAGGGTGCCCAGCCAGTTGTCCGGGTCACCGTTGTCTCCGGTCCAGCCGATCAGGCTGATGTCGTGCTCGCCATTCTTGGTGCGCTTGATGTACTCGCCCCATTCGTAGCTGACGATCTTCACCTTGAGGCCGATCTTCGCCCAGTCGGACTGCAGCATTTCGGCCATCAGCTTGGCGTTGGGGTTGTAGGGGCGCTGCACGGGCATGGCCCAGAGGGTGATCTCCGTGCCTTCCTTGACCCCGGCGGCCTTGAGCAGTTCGCGGGCCTTTTCCGGGTTGTAGGCCGCGTCCTGGATGGTTTCGTCGTAGGACCACTGGGTCGGCGGCATGGCGTTGACCGCCAGCTGGCCGGCGCCCTGGTACACGGCGTTGAGGATGCTGGGCTTGTTCACCGCCATGTCCAGGGCCTGGCGCACTTCGAGGCGATCGAAGGGCTTGTGCTGCACGTTGTAGGCGATGTAGCCGAGGTTGAAGCCGGGCTTCTCGATGACTTGCAGTTTCGGGTCGTTTTTCAGCGCATCGATGTCCGCGGGACGCGGGTGCAGGGTCACCTGGCATTCGCCGGCCCGCAGCTTCTGCACCCGCACCGAGGCATCGGTGTTGATGGCGAAGATCAACCGGTCGAGCTTGACCCGGCTCGGGTCCCAGTAGTGCGGGTTGGCGGCGTAGCGGATCTGCGAGTCTTTCTGGTAACGCTGGAATACGAACGGCCCGGTGCCGATGGGCTTCTGGTTGATCTGGGCGGGGGTGCCGGCCTTGAGCAGTTGCTCGGCGTATTCGGCGGAGAGGATCGCAGCAAAGCTCATGGCCAGGTTCTGGATGAACGCCGCGTCCACGGTGTTGAGGGTCATGACCACGGTCAGCGGGTCGGTTTTCTCGACCTTGGCGATGTTCTTGTTCAGGCTCATGCCGTTGAAGTAGGGAAACTCCGTCGGGTAGGCCTTACGGAACGGATGTCCGGCGTCGAGCATGCGATTGAAGGTGAACAGCACGTCGTCGGCGTTGAGGTCGCGGCTGGGCTTGAAGTACGGGGTGCTGTGGAACTTCACCCCTTCACGCAGGTTAAAGCGGTAGGTGAGGCCGTCCTCGGATATGTCCCAGCTTTTGGCCAGGGCGGGTAGCACGTTGGTGGCGCCTTTCTCGAATTCCACCAGGCGGTTGTACAGCGGCTCGGCGGCGTCGTTGTCGGTGGCGGTGGTGTATTGCGCCGTGTCAAAGCCCGCCGGGCTGCCTTCGGAACAGAACACCAGGCTGCGCTCGGCGGCGCCGCAGATGGCGCTGGAGGCCAGCAGGCTGCCCCCTATCAGGGCGGAGAAAATCAGGGAATGACGCATAACGGTCCATCTCCATTTTTTGTTGTGATGATCAATGGACCATGGCTCCTTCCTGGAGCCTGTACAGGTCATTGATGCCAAACCATGGCTGTAGCAAATGCCCGCCGACAGACGCAGTCTTGCCTCGCCTCGACGTTAAGGGTCGAAGGCCGGGGCGTATATCCGCTGTGCCTGAAAGCCCTGTAAGAATCGGCTCTAAATTCGTGGGACCGCTCTTTGTCGAGGCGGTGTGTCGAAGGTAGGCCGGGTGCTTACGGTGTGGGCCGGTAAAACAACGGCGACGTCAGCGACGCCGCCGTTGCCGGGCCTTATTTGCCGATGCTGACACCATAGAAGGAGTTCAAGCCGAAGGGGCTGATCTTGAAGTCCTGCACGTTGGCGCGCATGGGTTGGAACACCGTCGAGTGTGCGATAGGTGTCATTGGAACGGCGTCTTTGAGGATGTGTTGCGCCTGCTTGTACAGCTCGGTGCGTTTGGCCACATCCGACGTGGCCTTGGCTTGCTTGATCAGCGCGTCGTAAGGCTTGTCGCACCATTTCGAGAAGTTGTTGCCATTGAGCGCATCGCAGCCGAACAGGGTGCCGAGCCAGTTGTCGGGGTCACCGTTGTCACCGCTCCAGCCGATGATCATGGCCTGGTTCTCGCCGCCCTTGGAGCGTTTGATGTACTCGCCCCACTCGTAGCTGACGATGTTGACCTTGAGCCCGATCTTGGCCCAGTCGGATTGCAGCATTTCAGCCATCAGCTTGGCGTTGGGGTTGTAGGGGCGCTGTACCGGCATGGCCCACAGGGTGATCTGGGTCCCTTCCTTGATACCGGCTTCCTTGAGCAGCTGCTTGGCTTTCTCGGGGTCGTACTTGGCGTCCTTGATGCTGGTGTCATAGGACCATTGGGTCGGCGGCATGGCGTTGACCGCCAGCTGGCCCGCGCCCTGGTAGACGGAGTCGATGATTTGCGGCTTGTTGACGGCCATGTCCAGGGCCTGGCGAACCTTGAGGTCGGCCAGCGGGTTGGCGTCGGTACGGCCCTTGAGCACCGGCATCACGTTGTAGGCGATGTAGCCGAGGTTGAAGCCTGCCTGTTCAGGCATCTTCAGGTCCTTGTCTTCCTTGAGGGCCTTGAGGTCGGCCGGACGCGGGAACAGGGTCACCTGGCATTCGTTCTTCTTCAGCTTTTGAATGCGCACCGATGGGTCGGTGGTGATGGCGAAGATCAGGTTGTCGATCTTCACGTCTTCAGGCTTCCAGTAGTCCTTGTTGCCGGTGTAGCGGATGTTGGAGTCTTTCTGGTAGCTCTTGAACACGAACGGGCCAGTGCCGATCGGCTTCTGGTTGATGTCGCTGGTCTTGCCTTCCTTGAGCAGCTTGTCGGCGTACTCGGCGGACTGGATGGAGGCGAAGCTCATGGCCAGGTTCTGGATGAACGCGGCGTCCACGGTCTTGAGGGTGAACTTGACGGTCTTGTCGTCGACTTTTTCGACCTTGGTGATGTTGGTGTCCATCCCCATGTCGGTGAAATACGGGAATTCGGTGGGGTAGGCCTTACGGAACGGCATGTCTTTGTCGAGCATGCGGGTGAAGGTGAACACTACGTCGTCGGCATTGAAGGTGCGGGTCGGGGTGAAGTACGGCGTGGTGTGGAACTTGACGCCTTCACGCAGATGGAAGGTATAGGTCAGACCGTCGTCCGAGATGTCCCAACTGGTGGCCAGGCCCGGGATGACGGCGGTGCCGCCCCGTTCAAACTGGCTGAGGCGGTTGTACAGGGTTTCGGCTGAGGCGTCGAAGTCGGTTCCGGTGGTGTACTGGCCTGGGTCGAAACCGGCCGGGCTCCCTTCAGAGCAGAACACCAGGTTAGTCGCCGCGTGGGCGAAGGGGGCGCTGGCAAGCAAGCCGGCGCTGACTAAGAACGGAAGGACTGCTTTCTTGAACATGGTGGCCTCATGATTTGTTGTCATTTTTGGTGTAGAGGGCGACCTTGTGAGTCGACCCGCCGATACTTATGCAGGCCCCATACCCAATGCAAGATGCGGGGCTGTCACAAGTCTCAAAGAGTGGAACGAACGTACAGGAATGACGCATTTGTATAAAACTTGACGCATTTGACCGTTTGCGCGGGGTGTTTCTGGTGCATACGTCGCCTTTTTCTTGGGCAGGCAGGGCGGGCCGTGCCTCCAATGGGTGCGTTGCTGGCGCGGGTGCCGACCGGCTGCCGCCAGGCCCTGGCTGGCGCACACAGGGGCGCGGCGCATTCGCCTGAGCGGATGACGGTGTTCGTTTGGTTAGGGGAGGCCGTGGGAGACGGATGCCCGGGACCTTGCAGGCGATGGCGAGTGAACAGCGCATCGTCGGCGGTGTGGGAGTCTTGGCTCGCAGTGAGGTTGTCACTGTGGAGGTTGCGGGAGGCGTTCGACCGTCCGCAGGGGTGGGTCAGCCCCGTTGTTTGCCAAACCTGAAGCGCAAAGGTCTTACACATGCAAACCTCATTTTTTCTTCTTCTAGGGCAGATCTGAGGATTGGCCTTGTGGGCCGTGGCAACTCGCCTTGCTATGGGGCGTTGATCCAGCCCCATCGACCCTGTGCGGCGACGGCGATCGCTTGTTATGTGATTGATTGTCGATTCGCCGATGCCGAAATTAAGTCATGCTGAAATCGTGGTCAACGAAAATTAAGCCTCACTAACATTTCTCTGCGCAGCAGTGCCGCTTGTGAGGTTCCATTGACGGCTGTGGACTTGGCTCAGGCCGCCGAATGATCGTCGAACAGGCCCATGGTGGTGACGGTCAGCACTTCCGCCGGGCCAGGGCCTGCATTGGCCAGGAAATGGCTCTTGGTCGCGTCGAAGTGCACCGAGTCTCCGGCACTCAGCGGGTATTGCTGACCTTCGATGGTGTAGACGATCTGCCCGGAAAGCACGTACGAAAACTCCGAACCGTCATGGGAGATCAGCTCCGACTGATAACCCACCGGTATGTTCATCTTCACCGCATTGATCAGGTTGCCGGGAAAGGAACTGGACAGCCGTTCGTAGGCCAAAGGCTGGCCCTCGATGGTGTAGCGCACCCGCTTGCCGTCGTGGGAGTCGGGCTGCGCCTGAATCGGCTGGTCGAACAGGGCGTTCAGGGGAACGTTCAGAGACTTGGCAATGTTGACCAGGGAGGAGATGGAGACCCCGGTGAGGTTGCGTTCTGCTTGGGAGAGAAAACTGGCGGTCAGTCCCGATTCACTGGCGATCTGACGCAAGGTTTTCTTGGCGGCGCGGCGATAGCGACGCAGGCGTTCGCCGATGCGATCTGCGGTCATTGACGAGACTCTTATAGGAAAGGCGCAGTATACCCGGCGGACGTCAGTAACATCTGACCTGCCCCATACCGGGGCCATAACTCTAACATCAGCGAACCGAGTTCCCCGGGTTCGGATTGAAATAGTTGGTAATGAAAAACGGCGACAACCTTTCTGCAGAAGGTTATCGCCGCTGGAAGAGGCAGGGAAAGGGTTACGGCATCAGCACTTCGATGGCGCCATCGGCGGTCATGCTGACCTGGCTGGTGCCGGCTTCCACTTCCGGAGTCACCGGTGCCGAGTCCATGCTGGCGGCCTTCATCATCATCGGCGCGCGCATGTAGGGCTGTGGATAACCGTTGCTGTTGAGGTTCAGGTTGACGATCTTGTAGCCCTTGCCACCCAGGGCATCGGTGGCCAGTTGCGCGCGGGCCTTGAACGCCTTGACCGCGTCCTTGAGCAGGGCATCTTCGCTGGCCTTGCGGGTCGGATCGGCGATGGCGAAGTCCATGCCGCCCATTTTCAGGTCGCCCAGCAGCTCACCGGTGAGCTTGGACAGCGCGGCGAAGTCGGAGCTTTCCAGACGCAGTTCGGCGCGTTCACGCCAGCCGGTGATCTTCTGCCCCTTGCCGTCGTAGATCGGGTAGCTGTTGCGGCTGCCCTGGCGCAGGGTCACGTCCTTGACCTGGCGGGCCTGCTCCAGGGCCTTGTTCATGGTGGTGGTGATTTCCGTGGCGAGCTTGGCCGGGTCGCTGTTCTGCGATTCGCTGTAGAGGGTCACGATCATCAGGTCGCGGGCCACTTCCTGGCTGACTTCGGCGCGCAGGGAAATCTGGTTGTAGTGCAGTTCATCGGCGGCCAGGGCGGGCAGGCTGGTGAGCGTGCCGGTGCTGAGGGCCAGAAGGGCGAGGCTGCGACTGAAATGCTGCATGGAAACTCCTTGAGTGCGGTCCGCAGGGTTGATCCCGACCTGCGTGAAACCTTCAGACAGGTAAGGCAGTGGCAAGTTTCAAGCCGCAAGCGGCAAGCCACTACGCTTGTAGCTGAAAGCCTGCGGCTTGCAACTGTTTTTCTGTGACGCTTTGCCGCAGTTTTGCCTGCGTCGGCGGCTGCTTGGTTATACTCCCGCCGATTGCCCTGGAGCGCTCATCAGGAGAGCTCATGCTCGCCCCCGTAAAATTGCTGTCCGCCACCCGTCAGAATCTCTGGCGGCTGACCTTCATCCGCACCCTGGTGCTGGCCGCTCAGGCCGGTTCGGTAGGGCTCGCCTATTGGCTGGACCTGTTGCCCCTGCCCTGGCTGCAACTGGGCGTGACCCTGATGTTTTCCATGGTGCTCTGTGCCTTCACGGCCATCCGCCTGCGCACCTCGTGGCCGGTGACGGAGCTGGAATATGCCCTGCAACTGGCCTGTGACCTGTTTATCCACAGCGTGCTGCTGTACTTCTCCGGGGGGTCCACCAACCCCTTCGTCTCCTATTACCTGGTGCCCCTGACGATCGCCGCCGTGACCTTGCCCTGGCGCTATTCGGTGGTGCTCTCGGGAATTGCGCTGACGCTCTATACCTTGCTGCTGGCCCGCTTCTACCCCTTGCAGACCTTCCCCATCGCTCGGGAAAACCTGCAGGTCTATGGCATGTGGCTGAGCTTCGCCCTGGCGGCAGCAGTGATCACCTTCTTCGCCGCGCGCATGGCCGAAGAGCTGCGCCGCCAGGAAGAGCTGCGGGCGATCCGCCGCGAAGAGGGGCTGCGGGATCAGCAATTGCTGGCCGTGGCGACCCAGGCCGCCGGCGCCGCCCATGAGTTGGGTACGCCGCTGGCGACCATGAGCGTATTGCTCAAGGAAATGCGCCAGGACCATCCCGACCCGCTGTTGCAGGATGACCTCAGTGTGCTCCAGGACCAGGTCAAGCTGTGCAAGGAAACCCTGCAACAGCTGGTGCGCGCCGCCGAGGCCAATCGCCGGCTGGCGGTGGAGATGCAGGACGTCACCCAGTGGCTGGACGAAGCCTTGAATCGCTGGCACCTGATGCGCCCAGAGGCCAGCTACCGCTTTCATCTCCTGGGAGAGGGGCCGGTGCCGCGCCTGGCGCCGCCGCCGGACCTGACCCAGGCCTTGCTCAATCTGTTGAACAATGCAGCCGATGCCTGTGCCGAGGGCCTGGAAGTGCGCCTGGACTGGGATGCGGAAAACCTCACCATCAGTATTCGCGACCACGGCGCCGGAGTACCCTTGGCCATCGCCGAGCAGATCGGCAAGCCGTTTTTTACCACCAAGGGCAAAGGCTTCGGCCTGGGCCTGTTTTTGAGCAAGGCCAGCGTGACCCGTGCTGGCGGCTCAGTGAAACTCTACAGTCATGAGGAAGGCGGAACGCTCACTGAGCTGCGCCTGCCCCGTGCCGCCCGAGGAGACGACCATGAGTGAAGAGATCCAAGTCGAAGGCGAAGAACTGCCGCATCTGTTGCTGGTGGACGATGACGCCACCTTTACCCGGGTCATGGCCCGGGCCATGAGCCGGCGGGGCTTTCGCGTCAGTACCGCAGGTTCTGCCGAGGAGGGCCTGAGCATCGCCCAGCAGGATCTGCCGGACTACGCCGCGCTGGACCTGAAGATGGACGGCGACTCCGGTTTGGTGCTGTTGCCCAAGCTGCTGGAGCTGGATCCGGAAATGCGTGTGCTGATCCTCACCGGCTACTCGAGCATTGCGACAGCGGTGGAGGCGATCAAGCGCGGCGCCTGCAACTACCTGTGCAAGCCGGCGGACGCCGATGATGTGCTGGCCGCACTGCTCTCCGAACACGCTGACCTGGACACCCTTGTGCCGGAAAACCCGATGTCCGTGGACCGCCTGCAATGGGAGCACATTCAGCGTGTGCTGACCGAGCACGAAGGCAATATCTCCGCCACCGCCCGCGCGCTGGGCATGCATCGCCGCACCTTGCAGCGCAAACTGCAGAAGCGCCCCGTCCGTCGCTGAACCGCGACTGAACGAATGTCCGCCGGACATCGTGAAAAAGCGAGCCGATCTACTAAGATCGGCTCAATGCTTGTCCTCCTTCCAATCGAGCCTCAACGATGAATCAGAACGCTGAATACTCTGCGGTCAACGATGCTGTGCGCGGTCAATTCTTCCGACGGGTCTGGGCCATGATCACTCCTTACTGGCGCAGTGAGGAAAAGGGCAAGGCCTGGTTGCTGCTGATTGCCGTGATTGGCTTGTCACTGTTCAGCGTGGCCATCTCGGTGTGGATCAACAGTTGGTACAAGGACTTCTACAACGCCTTGCAGAAGAAGGACGAGGCGGCCTTCTGGAGCCTGATCCTGTATTTCTGCGGGATCGCCGCGGTGGCAATTCTGGGGGCGGTTTATCGTCTCTACCTGACCCAGATGCTGACCATCCGCTGGCGGGCCTGGTTGACCGAAAGACACTTTGCCCGCTGGCTTGGCAACAAGAACTACTACCGGCTGGAGCAGGGCGGCTACACCGACAACCCGGACCAGCGGATTTCCGAAGACCTCAACAGCTTCACCAGCAATACCCTGTCCCTGGGCCTGGGGCTGATTCGCAACCTGGTCAGCCTGGTGTCGTTCTCGATCATATTGTGGGGCGTGTCCGGCAGCATCGAGGTGTTCGGCTACACCATTCCCGGCTACATGTTCTGGTGTGCGCTGGTGTATGCCGCCGTCGGCAGCTGGCTGACCCACTTGATCGGACGTCGCTTGATCGGCCTCAACAACCAGCAACAGCGTTTTGAAGCCGATCTGCGTTTCTCCATGGTGCGGGTCCGGGAGAACGCCGAGAGTATTGCCCTGTACGACGGTGAGAAAAACGAAAACCAGCGCCTGAGCAGCCGCTTCGGCAAGGTCTGGCACAACTTTTGGGACATCATGAAGGTGTCCAAGCGCCTGACCTTTTTCACCGCCGGCTACGGTCAGATCGCGATCATCTTTCCGTTCATCGTCGCCGCGCCGCGCTACTTCGCCGGCAAGATCGAACTGGGCGAGCTGATGCAGATCAACTCGGCCTTCGGCAACGTCCAGGAGAACTTCAGCTGGTTCATCAGCGCCTATTCGGATCTGGCCGCCTGGCGCGCCACCTGTGATCGTCTGCTGAGCTTTCGTCAGGCCATGAGCGAAAACGAAGAGTGCCCGCCGGCAATCGATGTGCAGCATCAGGGCGAGCAATTGCAAGTGCGTGACCTGAGCCTGGACCTGGCAGACGGCCGTCATCTGCTGGCCGGAGCCCAGATGACCGTGAATCCCGGCGAGCGGTTGATGCTCAGTGGCCGCTCCGGCAGTGGCAAGAGCACCTTGCTGCGCGCCATGGGACGGTTATGGCCGGCAGGACGTGGCAGCATTCTGCTGCCCAATCAGCGTTACCTGTTCCTGCCGCAGAAACCTTACCTGCCCATTGGCAGCCTGCGTGACGCCTTGAGTTATCCACAAGCCGGCGACAGCTATGCCCAGGAGCGTTATGCACAGGTCCTGGAGACTTGCCGCCTGCCGCACCTGGTTGCGCGCCTGGACGAAAGCAACCACTGGCAACGCATGTTGTCCCCGGGTGAACAGCAGCGTCTGGCCTTTGCCCGGGCGCTGCTCTATGCGCCGCAATGGCTGTACATGGATGAGGCGACCTCGGCCATGGATGAGGAAGACGAGGCCAGCCTGTACCAGGCACTGATCGATCAACTGCCGGGCTTGAGCATTGTCAGTGTCGGCCACCGCAGCAGTCTCAAGCGTTTCCACCCGCGGCATGTGCGCATCGAGCAGGGGCATCTGCAGGAGCAGGTTGTCACCGCTTGAGGGCGCTGTCGGCAGGGCGTCGCTGGCCCCAGGCTCATGGCGTAGCCATGGCGCTGAGGCCGTTTCGCGGGCAAGCCCGCTAGGGGCGATCAGGGCTGATGGAGGATCGAACGGTCGACGCGGACGGCCAGTTGGCCGCTGCCCGGCTTGGCGTTGAACACCACCTTGCCGTGTTCATCCACGCGGGCCCGGGCAATGGGCGCGCCATTGAGCAACAGCTCCAGCGGTGCATCCTTCAGGGATTGGCCGGAGGCCAGTTGCAGGTTCAGGTTGATTGTCATGGTGATGTCCTTATCAGGCGTTGCGATCGATGAAGCGACTGGCGTTCTTGTCGATGGAGCCGATCAGCTCCGGTGAGCCTCCGCGGAACTGACGGAACACATTGCGTCCGCTGGCGCTGCTGTTGTGGGTGCCAGGCGGGATGTTCAGGGTGGGCTGGAAGCTGTCGCTCAGTTCGACATAGGCCGACCAGGGGCCGATGTAAGACTCGTTCAAGCCGTTGGTTTCGCTGAGGGCATAACGCACTGCCTGGCCTGGCAGCCAGTTGGGTTCACTGGGGCTGTGGCTCTGCCAGCCGTCGGCGAGGATCGACGGCACTGCGCTTGGAGTGTCCAGATAGCCCGCCGGTTTGTTCGGGCTGTAGTTCTTCAGCAGCAGGTAGGTGCTCCAGCCCCACCAGTTGTCGATGGTCTTGTTGTCGTTGAGGTTGTTGACGTCGCTGCGGCGCAGCACTTTGTCCCCGCTCATCACGAACAGTGGCGAGAAATTGCCGGTTTTCGCCGCGTTCAGATCCGGCAGTGCCTGAAGCGCCCCATAGCTGCCGGCAGCCGGCAAGTTGCCGCTCAGGTAGCAGGCGAAGATCTCATCCGCCGAACGCTGTACGGCCTGCTTCACCTGCTGGCGATTGCGGTGATCGACGCTGTCGAAGTAGCGCTTGTCGCCGTAGGCATGCCAGCGCTCGCCCAGGGCGTTGCTGACATTGAGGCCGAACTTGCTGTCTTCGTCGTGCATGAAGCGGGTGATCAACGAGCCCAGGTCGCTGGGGGTGACCACCGCGGCCAGTTGCTTGCGCGGCACGCGGACATGGCCCGCGGAAAACAGGTCGGTGAGGAAGTGGTCGGCGAAGGCGTTCATCGCGTAGGCCAGTTCCAGTTGCTTGTCGTCCGCGGTTTTGCCCGCCAGAGCCGCCTGTTGCAGGGCGGCGGTATGCCCGGCGACATAGGCGGCCAGGGCCCATTCGCCAAAGTGGTCGGCGTTGTTGGCCGCCAGCTTCAGGTAGCGGCCCAGGGGGAACAGGGCGGACACCACGCTGCCGCCGCCGGTAATCCGGTTCCACTCTTCGGACAAGGTATCGCCCAGGGCGTCATAGGCTTCGTGGGGCTGTTTGCCGTCGCGGATTGCCTGATTGGCGGCGAGGACCTCCTTCTGCATCACGGCCAGGATCTGCCGGGCTTCATCCCTGGATGCCGGCAGCACCGCGAGGGAATTGAAGGCGGCGTTGAAACGCTGCACCCGCTCGGCGGCGGTGGCGCCGTCACAGATGGGTTGCTCGGGAATGCCGTAGAAGTCGCCTCCCAGGGCCACCACCTGGCCGTAGGTCAGGGCCAGGCCGTTGGGCAGGTGCAGTTCGACCTGCCAGGCGGGAATGGCCGGGCCATCCTTGACGAAGCGCAGCAGGGTGCTGTCACCGATGGCGGTGTGTTCGCCCCCCTCGAAACGCAATTGTGGCAATGCCTTGCGGGGGTTGTGCGCTGGCAGGGGAAGGTCTTGCGGACGGTGGTACTTGACGGTGTGGTGGCCGTCGGCGGTCAGCACCAGGGTGTCGCCATCGCCGGTGATGGCGATGCCCTGTTCACTGAACAGGTGATCCAGGTCGGCAATGATCTGGCCCGCCGGTTGTGACTGTTGCTGCATCTGTGCAGAGATTCCTGACATTTCTAGCTCCTTGATATGTCATGGTCATGCTTGGTTTAACTGTATGTATATACAGTTATTTTCAGCATAATCGAAAATCACCGGGCGTCAAGAAGCCGATTGCGACGGCATTGTTCGATTGGATTATCATTAGCGCCCTAACGACAGGCTCAAGGTCCCCCGCGCATGCTGGCAATCTTCTTCGAAACCCTGAGCATCACCGCGCCGGTCTTTGCCATGCTGTTTCTTGGGCTGGTGCTCAAGCGCGTCGGCTGGATTAACGACAGCTTCATCCACACCGCGTCGGCCCTGGTCTTCAATGTCACCATGCCGGCGCTGTTGTTTCTCGGCATCGTCCACGCCGATCTGCATGCCTCGCTAAAACCCGGGGTGCTAATCTACTTTTCCGTGGCCACCCTGGCCTGTTTCGTCCTTGCCTGGTGCTGGGCTATCTGGCGCTGTCCCAAGGAGGATCGGGGGATCTATACCCAGGGGGCATTTCGCGGCAACAACGCGATCATCGGTCTGGCCCTGGCGGCCAGCATGTACGGGGATTACGGGATATCCCTGGGGGCGTTGCTCGCGGCGCTGGTGATTCTGTTCTACAACACCCTGTCGACCGTTGTCCTGGCGGTCTACAGCCCGGTGATCAAGTCCGATCCCTGGAGCATCTGCAAGAGCGTGTTCAGCAATCCCTTGATCGTCAGCGTGCTGGCGGCCGCGCCGTTCGCCTATTGGCAGATCGGCCTGCCCGGCTGGCTGGAAACCTCGGGCCGCTATCTGGCGCAGATGTCCCTGCCCCTGGCGTTGATCTGCATTGGCGGCACGCTGTCCCTGGCGGCCTTGCGCAACAGTGGGCGGATGGCCATGAGTTCGAGCTTGCTGAAGATGGTGAGCCTGCCGACGCTGGCCACCTTCGGCGCCTGGCTGTGCGGGTTTCGTGGTGCGGAGCTGGGGATTCTGTTTCTGTATTTTGGCAGCCCCACCGCGGCGGCGAGCTTTGTCATGGCCAGGGCGGCCAATGGCAATCATGAGCTGGCGGCAGCCATTATCGTCATCACCACGGTGATGGCGGCGGTGACCACCAACATCGGGATCTTTGTCTTGCAGTGGGGCGGGTGGATCTGACGCTGTTCGCCGGCCAGCCGGCTCCTACAGGGCGAGGGTAGGAGCCGACTGGCCGGCGAACAGCGGGTTCACTGCGCTTGTTGATAGGTGTCTATCACCTCCTGGGCGGCGCGAAACGCATCGATGGCCGCCGGCACTCCGGCATACACCGCGCAATGCAGCAAGGCTTCACGTATTTCTTCCACGGTGCAGCCATTGTTCAGGGCGCCGCGCACATGGCCTTTCAGCTCCTGCGGGCATTTCAGGGCGGTCAGGGTGGCCAGGGTGATCAGGCTGCGGGTTTTCAGCGGCAGCCCCTCACGATTCCATACCCCGCCCCAGGCATGCTCGTTGACGAAGTCCTGCAGCGGTTGGGTGAACTCGGTGGCATTGCCCAGGGCGCGATCGACGAAGGCATCGCCCATCACCTGGCGACGCATTTGCAGTCCGCTTTTCTTGTTCTCGCTCATGGCGCTTCTCTCTTGTGTTGGCGGCGCCAGGCCCGTAGCGAACTGAACAGCAGAAACGCTACCAACGCTGGCAGGACGAAAAACAGCATCAAGTGTTCCAGCTTGCCGGCCAGCGGCATGCCCGTGGTGAAGGACACCACGTGCAGCCCGTAGGCCAGGTACAGCCCGAGAAACAGCAGGCCTTCGGCGCGGGTGATGCGATACCCCGAATAGAACACCGGCAGGCACAGCACGGCCACGCAGAGCAGTACCGGCAGATCGAAGTCCAGGGCGTTGGGCGAAACCGACAGCGGAGTCGGCGCGACCAGCGCGGTAAAGCCCAGTACGCCCAGCAGATTGAACAGGTTGCTGCCGATCACGTTGCCCACGGCAATGTCCCGCTGGCCCCGCACGGCGGCGAGCAGCGAGGTGGCCAGTTGCGGCAGGGAGGTGCTGACCGCGATCACGGTCAGTCCCATGACCCGTTCCGACAAGCCAAGGTCGTCGGCGACGGTGACCGCCGCTCCCAGTAGCAGATGGCCGGCGAACACCAGCAGCCCCAGACCCAGAAGCACCAGCAACATGCTGCTCAGGCGCGGGGCGTAACCACGGCGGTCGGTGGCGCTAGGCAGCGGCACGCGTGCCGGGTGCCTGGATTGGCGCAGCAGCAGAACCAGATAGAGCAGCAGGGGCGCCAGCAGGATCAGGCCGTCGGAGGGGGTGAGGCGTTCGTTATAGGCCAGGACAAAGACCAGCGCACTGGCACCGATCATCAGCGGGATATCCAGGCGCACCAGCTGCCGGGACACTCGCAGGGGAATGATCAATGCCGAGAGGCCAAGGATCACCAGGATGTTGAAGATGCTGCTGCCGATCACGCTGCCCACGGCGATGTCGGTGTTATCGGCCAGGGTCGCTTGCAGGCTGATGGCCATCTGTGGCGCGCTGCTGCTGAAGGCGACGACGCTCAGGCCCATGATCAGCGGGCGCACCCGCAGGCGCGCGGACAGGCGCACGGCCGCGCGCACCAGCAGTTCGGCACCGGCGATCAGCATCACCAGGCCGCTGATGAGCTGGATCAGGCTGAGCAGGGGCAGTTCGGCAAAGGCGGTAATGGCTTGGGCTCCGTCGGTCAGTCGCTGAGGGCCTGGACCCGCACTTTGGCGGTCCCGCTGCGCAGCATGTCCAGCTGTTGCGCGGCGGCGCGGGACAGGTCGATCAGGCGGCCGCGGGTGTGCGGGCCACGATCGTTGATACGGACCACGACGCTCTTGTCGTTGCCCAGGTTGGTGACTTGCACTCGGGTGCCGAAGGGCAGTTCGCGGTGGGCGGCGGTCAGGCCGTTCTGATCGAAGGATTCGCCGCTGGCGGTGCGATTGCCGTGGTGGCGAGCACCGTAATAGGAGGCCGTGCCGGTTTCGTCATAGCCCCGAGGGTCGATGACGTGGCTGGTGGCGCAGCCAGTGAGCAGAGCGAGCAGGGCGCTAGTGGCAACCAGACGCTTCATTCGGTGGGCTCCGATGGTTGATGTGGCGAGGGAGCGGGCTCCCGCCGGTCTGTCTGGCAGACCGCAAGCCGGCGGCGATGTTCCTTGCAGGAATGGCGCTGGCCGGTGTGCCGTTGCTGCGCGACCGAACGGGAGCCCGCTCCCTCGTCACACGCAAGCGGCCCGGGCCGCTTGCGGTTAAACCGCGATCAGCCTTCGAGCTTGCTTTTCAGCAGTTCGTTGACCTGTTGCGGGTTGGCCTTGCCTTTGGATGCTTTCATCGCCTGGCCGACGAAGAAGCCGAACATCTTGCCGCGCTTGGCCTCATCGGCGGCGCGGTACTGCTCGACCTGTTCGGCGTTGGCCGCGAGCATTTCATCCAGCACCGCGGAGATCGCGCCGGTGTCGGTGACTTGCTTGAGGCCGCGCTTGTCGATGATCTCGTCAGCAGTGCCCTCGCCATTGGCCATGGCTTCGAACACGGTCTTGGCGATCTTGCCGGAGATGGTGTTGTCCTTGATCCGCAGCAGCATGCCGCCCAGCTGTTCGGCGGAAACCGGGGCTTCGTCGATTTCCAGGCCCTGCTTGTTCAGCAGGCTGCCCAGCTCGACCATGACCCAGTTGGCGGCGAGCTTGGCGTCACCGGCGATGCTGGCGACTTTCTCGAAGTAGTCCGCCTGTTCGCGGCTGGTGGCCAGGACGCTGGCGTCGTAGGTCGACAGGCCGAACTGCTCCTGGAAGCGCTCGCGTTTCTGCGGTGGCAGCTCGGGCAGGGTGGCGCGCACCTGGTCGAGGAAGGCATCCTCGATGACTACTGGCAGCAGGTCCGGATCGGGGAAGTAACGGTAGTCGTTGGCTTCTTCCTTGCTGCGCATCGGACGGGTTTCGTCCTTGTTCGGGTCGTACAGGCGGGTCTGCTGGATCACCTTGCCACCGTCCTCGATCAGCTCGATCTGGCGACGAATCTCGGAGTTGATGGCCTTCTCGATGAAGCGGAACGAGTTGACGTTCTTGATCTCGCAGCGGGTGCCGAACTCGACCTGGCCCTTGGGGCGGACCGAGACGTTGCAGTCGCAACGCAGCGAGCCTTCGGCCATGTTGCCGTCGCAGATGCCCAGGTAGCGCACCAGGGCGTGGATCGACTTGACGTAGGCCACGGCTTCCTTGGCGCTGCGCATGTCCGGCTCGGACACGATTTCCAGCAGCGGCGTGCCGGCGCGGTTCAGGTCGATGCCGGTAGAACCGTTGAACTCTTCATGCAGGCTCTTGCCGGCGTCTTCTTCCAGGTGCGCGCGGGTGATGCCGACGCGTTTCATGGTGCCGTCTTCCAGAGGGATGTCCAGGTGGCCCTTGCCAACGATTGGCAGCTCCATCTGGCTGATCTGGTAGCCCTTGGGCAGGTCCGGGTAGAAGTAGTTCTTGCGGGCGAACACGTTGTGCTGGCCGATCTCGGCGTCTACCGCCAGGCCGAACATCACCGCCATGCGCACCGCTTCCTGGTTCAGCACCGGCAGCACGCCGGGCATGCCCAGGTCGATCAGGCTGGCCTGGGTGTTGGGCTCGGCACCGAAGGCGGTGGAGCTACCGGAGAAAATCTTCGATTGAGTGGTGAGCTGGGTATGAATCTCCAGCCCGATCACGACTTCCCATTGCATGTGTGTCTCCTCAGAAGCCGGTTGGGGTGCGGGTATGCCAGTCAGTGTTCAACTGATACTGGTGCGCAACGTTGAGCAAGCGGCCTTCCTGGAAATACGGGGCGAGCAGTTGCACGCCGACCGGCAAGCCGTCGACGAAACCGGCCGGCATCGACAGGCCCGGCAGGCCGGCGAGGTTGGCGGTGATGGTGTAGACGTCTTCCAGGTACGCAGCGACCGGGTCGCTGCTCTTGGCGCCGAGCTTCCAGGCCGGGTTGGGCGTGGTCGGGCCGAGGATGATGTCGACTTCGTTGAACGCGGTCATGAAGTCGTTCTTCACCAGGCGACGGATTTTCTGTGCCTTGAGGTAGTAGGCGTCGTAGTAGCCGGCGGACAGGGCATAGGCACCGACCATGATCCGGCGCTGCACTTCGCTGCCGAAGCCTTCGCCACGGGAGCGCTTGTACAGGTCTTCCAGGTTGGCCGGGTTCTCGCAACGGTAGCCGAAGCGCACGCCGTCGAAACGCGACAGGTTGGAGGAGGCTTCCGCCGGGGCGATCACGTAGTACGCAGGAATCGCGTGCTGCATGTTCGGCAGGCTGATTTCCTTGATCACCGCGCCGAGCTTTTCCAGCTCCTTGATGCTGTTGTGGATCAGCTCGGCGATGCGCGGGTCGAGACCGGCGCTGAAGTACTCCTTCGGCACGCCGATGCGCAGGCCCTGCAGCGAGCCGTTTAGGCCGGCGCTGTAGTCCGGCACCGGCTCATCGATGCTGGTGGAGTCGTTCGGGTCGAAGCCGGCCATGCCTTGCAGCAGGATTGCGCAGTCTTCGGCGGTGCGGGCCAGCGGGCCACCCTGATCGAGGCTGGAAGCGTAGGCGATCATACCCCAGCGGGAAACGCGACCGTAGGTCGGCTTCAAGCCGGTGAGGTTGGTGAAGGCGGCCGGTTGGCGGATCGAGCCGCCGGTGTCGGTGGCGGTGGCGGCCGGCAGCAGGCGTGCGGCAACCGCTGCGGCGGAACCGCCGGACGAACCGCCGGGCACGTGTTCCAGGTTCCACGGGTTCTTCACCGCGCCATACCAGCTCGACTCGTTGGCCGAGCCCATGGCGAATTCGTCCATGTTGGTCTTGCCCAGGGTCACGGCCCCGGCCGCAGCCAGCTTGGCGACCACGGTGGCGTCGTAGGGCGCCTTGAAACTGTCGAGCATCTTCGAGCCGCAGCTGGTGCGGATGCCCTGGGTGCAGAACAGATCCTTGTGGGCGATCGGCGCGCCCAGCAGGGCACCGCTCTCACCGTTGGCGCGACGGGCGTCGGCGGCCTGGGCCTGGCTCAGGGCCAGGTCCTGGGTGAGGCTGATGAAGCTGTTGATCTGCGGATCCAGCTGGGCGATGCGCGCCAGCAGGGTCTGGGTCAGTTCTACGGAAGAGAATTTCTTGTCGGCGAGTCCGCGGGCGATCTCGGCCAGAGTCATGTGATGCATTGCAGGCTCTTTCCCTTTAGTCGATGACTTTCGGAACCAGATACAGGCCGCTTTCGACCGCTGGTGCGATGGACTGATAAGCCTCGCGATGATTGGACTCGGTCACAACGTCTGCGCGCAGGCGCTGGCTGGCTTCCAGAGGGTGGGCCAGGGGCTCGATACCGTCGGTATCGACTGCCTGCATTTCATCCACCAGCCCGAGAATGCTGTTCAGGGCCAAGGTGATGTGTGGAAGATCGCCTTCATTGAGCTTGATGCTGGCCAAATGAGCGATTTTTTCCACGTCGGAGCGTTCAAGCGCCATGGGATTCTCCAGTGGAAAACAAAAACGGATTTCGTCCGCGTGTTAGATTGTCGGAACACTACCGCATTTCTACGGTCTTATGGCCGCGATTGTGGGGTTTGGTGCACAGAAAAGCGGCCAATTTAACATATTGGCGCCTTGCCCAAAATCCCTGTCGTTGTTAGAGTTTGCCGCACTTTTTTACCCACGCGTTGCCTAGGGTCCCTTTCCCATGTTCAAGAAACTGCGTGGCATGTTTTCCAGCGATCTTTCCATTGACCTGGGCACTGCCAACACCCTTATTTACGTGCGCGAGCGCGGTATTGTCCTGAATGAACCATCGGTTGTGGCCATTCGGACCCACGGTAATCAGAAAAGTGTTGTCGCGGTTGGTACTGAGGCCAAGCGCATGCTCGGTCGTACTCCGGGCAACATTGCCGCCATTCGTCCGATGAAGGACGGCGTGATCGCCGACTTCAGCGTCTGCGAAAAGATGCTGCAGTACTTCATCAACAAGGTTCATGAAAACAGCTTTCTGCAGCCCAGCCCTCGTGTGCTGATCTGCGTTCCATGCAAGTCCACCCAGGTTGAGCGTCGCGCCATCCGTGAATCGGCCCTTGGTGCCGGTGCCCGTGAAGTGTTCCTGATCGAAGAGCCTATGGCCGCAGCCATCGGTGCCGGCCTGCCGGTTGAAGAAGCTCGCGGTTCGATGGTCGTGGACATCGGTGGCGGTACCACTGAAATCGCCCTGATCTCCCTGAACGGTGTGGTCTACGCCGAATCCGTGCGGGTTGGCGGCGACCGTTTCGACGAAGCGATCATCACCTACGTGCGTCGCAACTACGGCAGCCTGATCGGCGAGTCCACCGCCGAGCGCATCAAGCAGGAAATCGGCACCGCCTACCCGGGCGGCGAAGTGCGCGAAGTCGACGTGCGCGGCCGTAACCTGGCTGAAGGCGTGCCACGTGCCTTTACCCTGAACTCCAACGAAGTGCTGGAAGCTCTGCAAGAGTCCCTGGCCACTATCGTTCAGGCGGTGAAAAGCGCCCTGGAGCAATCGCCGCCGGAACTGGCCTCGGACATCGCCGAACGTGGCCTGGTGCTGACCGGTGGTGGCGCCCTGCTGCGTGATCTGGACAAGCTGCTGGCCCAGGAAACCGGTCTGCCGGTGATCGTCGCCGAAGATCCGCTGACCTGTGTTGCTCGCGGCGGTGGCCGTGCATTGGAAATGATGGACAAACACACCATGGACCTGCTCTCCAGCGAATAACTTCGCGGCGGGCATCTATGCTGTTGCGCTCACAGGCAGCACTTTGCAGTGCTGCCTGTGGCGTTTATCTTCTGTCAATCTGCATCCAGGCCGGTTTGATGCCGTATGAATAAACACAACATTTGCCTGGGAGGAGCGGCTTATTAAACCGCTTTTCGCCAAAGGCCCCTCATTAGGCGTGCGCCTCCTGGTGCTGGTCGTGCTGTCGGTCGCACTGATGGTGGTCGATGCCCGCTTCACACTGCTCAAGCCAGTGCGTAGCCAGATGTCGCTGGTGCTGATGCAGTCCTACTGGATCACCGACCTGCCGCAGCGGCTATGGCAAGGCGTGGCCAGTCAGTTCGGCAGTCGTACCGAACTGGTCGCTGAAAACGAAAAACTCAAGACCGAAAACCTGCTGCTGCAGGGGCGCATGCAAAAGCTTGCCGCCCTGACCGAGCAGAACGTGCGCCTGCGCGAACTGCTCAACTCCTCGGCACTGGTCAACGAGAAGGTCGAAGTGGCCGAGTTGATCGGCATGGATCCGAACCCCTTCACCCACCGCATCATCATCAATAAAGGTGAGCGCGATGGGGTCTTTCTCGGTCAGCCGGTGCTCGATGCCCGTGGCCTGATGGGCCAGGTGGTGGAGTTGATGCCCTACACGTCCCGCGTGCTGCTGCTCACCGACACCACCCACAGCATTCCGGTACAGGTCAATCGCAACGGTCTGCGCGCGATTGCCAGCGGCACCGGCAACCCGGAGCGCCTGGAACTGCGGCATGTGGCCGATACGGCGGATATAAAGGAAGGCGACCTGCTGGTCAGCTCCGGCCTCGGCCAGCGTTTCCCGGCGGGTTATCCGGTGGCCACGGTCAAGGAAGTGATCCACGACTCCGGCCAGCCGTTCGCCATCGTGCGGGCGGTGCCCACTGCCGCCTTGAACCGCAGCCGTTACCTGCTGCTGGTGTTCAGCGATCCGCGTACCGCCGAGGAACGGGCCAACGATGCCGCCCAGGCCCAGGAAGCCCAGGATCAGCAAGGTGGCAACGCGGCGCCGGTGGTGCCGGCCACGGTGCCCAAGCCGGCGGCAAATGCTGCTGCACCCGCCAGCACGGCGCCCACTGCGCCAGCAACTCCAGCCAAGCCCGCGGCCCACGCACCGGCCAAGCCGGTCCATAAACCCGTGGTGAAGCCGGCGGCAACCAAGCCTGCGGCAGCAGCACCGGCCACCACCGGAGGAAGAGAATAATGGCGGGCACCCCCTATTCACAAAACGGCTGGATCGTCTGGCTGACGTTCCTGATCGGCATGTTGCTCAGCGTGTCGCCACTGCCTCAGTTCATGGAAGTCCTGCGCCCGTTGTGGCTGGCCCTGTTGCTGGCTTTCTGGGCCCTGGCCCTGCCGCACAAGGTCGGCATGGTCACGGCCTGGTGCCTGGGGCTCGCGGAAGACGTGCTCTACGGCACCCTGCTGGGACAGAACGCACTGATTCTGACCCTGATCACTTTCCTTGTGCTGTCCTTGCAGCAGCGCCTGCGGATGTTCCCGATGTGGCAGCAAAGCCTGGTGATCCTGGTGATCTTCGGTCTGGCGCAGCTGGTCCAGCTCTGGCTCAGCGCCCTGACCGGCAATCGCCAGCCAACCCTGGCCCTGGTGCTGCCGGCCCTGGTCAGCGCCTTGTTATGGCCTTGGGTCAGCTTTGGCCTGCGTGGCTTGCGTCGACGTTTCAAAATCAACTAATTCGGTCAGGCATTGGCCCGCACCTCGACAGGGAGATGTCTTGATGAATCCGCTTTACCTCGCCTCCGGTTCGCCCCGTCGACGTGAGCTGCTCACCCAGATCGGCGTGCCGTTCACCGTCATCAGTGCCGATATCGATGAAACGCCGCTGGCCGACGAATCTCCGGCCGCCTATGTCGAGCGCCTCGCCCGGGGCAAGGCGGCTGCCGGCCGCGCCCTGATCACCAGCAGCGAGTCCCAGGCTCCGGCCTGTGTGCTGGGAGCCGATACCGCCGTGGTGCTCGATGGACGGATCCTGGGCAAGCCGCGGGACCAGGCCGACGCCCTGGACATGCTCATGGCCCTGTCCGGCCGCGAGCATGAAGTGTTGACCGCCATTGCCCTGCTCGACGGCGAGCGTTGCGAGTCGCGAGTGGTGCGCAGCCTGGTGCGTTTTCGTCCCGTTTCGGCAGCAGAGGCGGCGCTCTACTGGGCCAGTGGCGAGCCCCGGGACAAAGCCGGTGGTTATGCGATCCAGGGACTTGCAGCGGTGTTTGTCGCAGGGCTCAATGGCAGTTATTCCGCCGTGGTCGGCTTGCCGGTATGCGAAACCGCAGAATTGCTCGGCCATTTCGGCATACCCTGTTGGCAAAACCTTCCAGTGCGCTAAAGCGCCGTGTAAGACAGCTGCGGCCTTCTATGAACACGCCTGAACGAGACACTGCCATGAGTGAAGAGATTCTGATCAACATCACGCCGATGGAATCGCGGGTGGCGGTGGTCGAAAACGGAGTGCTGCAAGAGGTTCACGTCGAGCGCACCCAGCGCCGTGGCATCGTCGGCAACATTTACAAAGGCAAGGTGGTACGGGTTCTGCCCGGCATGCAGGCGGCCTTTGTCGACATCGGCCTGGATCGCGCGGCATTTATCCATGCCTCGGAAATCTCCACCCGCGAAGGCACGGCGGTGGAGAGCATCAGCGCCCTGGTCCATGAAGGGCAGAGCCTGGTGGTGCAGGTCACTAAGGACCCCATCGGCACCAAGGGCGCGCGCCTGACCACCCAGTTGTCGATTCCCTCGCGCTATCTGGTGTACATGCCTCGCACCGCCCATGTCGGCATCTCGCTGAAGATCGAGGACGAGGCCGAGCGCGAGCGCCTGAAACAGGTGGTCAGCGATTGCGTGGCCCAGGAAGGCATCAAGGAAGCGGGTGGTTTCATTCTGCGCACCGCCGCCGAGGGGGCCGGGGCCGACGAGATCCTCATGGACATCCGCTACCTGCGCCGGCTGTGGGATCAGATCGGTGCGCAGATCAAGACCATCGGCGCACCCAATGTGATCTATGAAGACCTGGGCCTGGCCTTGCGCACCCTGCGCGACCTGGTGAACCCGAAGATCGAGAAGATCCGCATCGACTCCCGGGAAACCTTCCAGAAGACCACGCAATTCGTGGCTGAACTGATGCCGGAAATTGCCGACCGCCTGGAACACTATCCCGGCGAGCGGCCGATCTTTGACCTGTACGGGGTCGAGGATGAAGTGCAAAGGGCGCTTGAACGCAAGGTGCCGCTCAAGTCCGGTGGCTATCTGGTGGTGGATCCGGCAGAAGCCATGACCACCATCGACGTCAACACCGGCGCCTTCGTCGGTCATCGCAATCTTGAGGAAACCATCTTCAAGACCAACCTCGAAGCCGCCACCGCCATTGCCCGGCAACTGCGCCTGCGCAACCTGGGCGGGATCATCATCATCGACTTCATCGACATGGAAGACGAAGAACACCAGCGCCAGGTGCTGCGGACCCTGGAGAAGCAGCTGGAGCGCGATCACGCCAAGACCAACATCATCGGCATCACCGAGCTGGGGCTGGTGCAGATGACCCGCAAACGCACCCGGGAAAGCCTGGAGCAGGTGCTCTGCGAGCCCTGCAGCAGTTGTCAGGGGCGGGGCAAGCTGAAGACCCCGGAAACCATCTGTTACGAAATATTCCGCGAAATTCTCCGCGAGGCCCGGGCTTATCAGGCAGAAGGGTACCGAGTGCTGGCCAATCAGAAAGTGGTGGATCGTCTGCTGGACGAAGAGTCGGGCAACGTTGCGGAGTTGGAAGGTTTTATCGGCCGGACCATCAGGTTCCAGGTCGAAACCATGTATTCCCAGGAACAATACGACGTGGTGCTGCTCTGAGTCCCCGTGTCTTACCTCAGTGGAAATGGCTGGCTTCAGCTTTCTGCATGACTTTTGCCGTGGGAGCCAACTGAAATGGAGCGGCTGATCCGTCTGTTCGCCACGCTGACTCGCTGGGGCCTGGGCCTGTGCGCGTTGCTGTTGGTGGTGATTGCCCTGTACGTCAGTCTGGGGCGGGAGCTGACTCCGTTGGTGGCCGAGTACCAGGCCGAGGTCGAAGCCAAGGTGCAGCAGGCTGTGGGCTTGCCGGTGCAGATCGGCAGTCTGGAGGGCCGCTGGAGCGGCTTGTCACCGATCCTGCTGGCCCACGATGTGACGGTGGGCGACGGGGCCAATGCCCTGCGCCTGGATCAGGTCAGCGTAGCCCCGGACATGCTCGGCAGCCTCCTGGCCCGGGACCTGCGCATAGGGCGCCTGGAACTCAGTGGCCTGAGCCTGAGCCTCAAGGAGGGCGCGGACGGCCAGTGGCAATTGCAGGGTCTGCCGATGCAGCAGGACCAGCCCATGGACCCGGAGCAACTGCTGACCCGCTTGCAGCAGGTCGCCGAGCTGTCCCTGCTGGACAGCCAGGTCACCTTGCTGCCGCAGGATCATGCGCCGCTGGCCCTGACCTATGTCGGCCTCAACCTGCGCACCGGTCCCAGCCGTCAGCGTCTTGACCTGCGTCTGACCCTGCCGGACGGGCAGCCCCTGGCCGTCAATCTGCGCACGCGGATCCAGGCGCAGGCTTGGCGCGACGCCCAGGCCGAGCTGTACCTGAGCCTGCCGCAAAGCGACTGGTCACGCTGGCTGCCGGCGCGTGTCACTCAGCAATGGAAACTCTCCGAACTCAAGGCCGGCGGTGAGCTGTGGCTGAACTGGGCCAAGGGCAGCGTGCAGAGCGCGGCGCTGCGCCTGAATGCGCCCCAGCTCACTGGCGCCTATGCCGAGCGCACGCCGGTCACCCTGAAGAACCTGGCGTTGAACGCCTTCTTCCAGCGCAGCGATCAGGGCATGCAGGTGCAACTGGACTCCCTGGCGCTGAGCCTTGGCGAGACCCGTTGGGAGTCGCGCCTGCAACTGCAGCAAACCCTGGCCGGCGACAATCAAGAAGAACTCTGGCATCTGCAGGCCGATCGCCTGGACCTGACACCGCTCACGCCGATCCTCAATGCCCTGGCACCCCTGCCGGAAGGCCTGGCCACCACTGTCGAGCGCTTGAAGGTCACCGGCGGGCTGCGCAATGTGCTGCTCGACTATCGCCCGCAGAACACCGGCGACCAGCGCCTGAGCTTCGCCGCCAACCTTGATCGGGTCGGCTTCGACGCCTATCACGGCGCTCCGGCGGCCCGCAATGTCAGCGGCAGCATCAGCGGCGACCTGGGGCAGGGCGAGCTGCGCATGGACAGCAAGGATTTCTCCCTGCACCTGTACCCGATCTTCGCCAAGCCCTGGCAGTACATCCAGGCCAACGCCACCCTGACCTGGAAACTGGACAAGCAAGGTTTCACCCTGATCGCTCCGTATCTCAAGGTGCTGGGGGAGGAGGGCAAGATTGCCGGCGATTTCCTGATCCGGCTGCACTTGGACCACAGCCAGGAAGACTACATGGACCTGCGGGTCGGCCTGGTGGAGGGCGATGGTCGTTACACCGCCAAGTACCTGCCCCAGGTACTCAGCCCGGCGCTGGATGAATGGCTACGCACGGCGATTCTCAAGGGCGCGGTGGATGAGGGCTTCTTCCAGTACCAGGGCTCGCTGAACCATGACGCCATCGAAGCGGCTCGTAGCATCAGCCTGTTCTTCAAGGTGCATGACGCTGAATTGGCCTTCCAGCCGGGCTGGCCGCACCTGAGCAAGATCAGTGGCGATGTGTTCGTCGAAGACAGCGGCGTGCGCATCGTCGCCAGCAAGGGTCAGTTGTTGGACACCAAGGTGCGGGATGTCTTCGTCAACATTCCCCATGTGGCCAGCGGGCACAGCAGCCACATGTTGATCGACGGCAGTTTTGCCGGCGGCCTGGGCGATGGGGTGAAGATCCTGCAGGAGGCGCCGATCGGCACCGCCTCGACCTTTGCCGGCTGGCAGGGCGAGGGTGACCTGCAAGGCAAGCTGGATCTGGACATCCCGCTGGTCAAGGGCGAAGAGCCGAAGATCGTGGTGGATTTCAAGACCGACAAGGCGCGCCTCAAGCTCAGTGAGCCGGCACTGGAGCTGAGTCAGCTCAAGGGCGACTTCCGCTTTGACAGCAGCAAGGGGCTCAGTGGCGAGGGCATCAGTGCCCAGGCCTTCGACCGGCCGGTGAGCGCGCAGATTTTCGCCGATGGCAAGCCCGGCAAGCCCAATACGCGGGTGGTGGCCAAGGGGCAGGTGGCAATCAAGAAACTCACCGATTGGTTGCAGGTCAACCAGCCGCTGCCGGTCTCTGGCGAGTTGCCCTATCAGTTGCAACTGAACCTCGATGGCGCCGACAGTCAGTTGATGGTCAGCTCCAGTCTCAAGGGGGTGGCGGTGGACCTGCCGGCACCGTTCGGCATGAGCGCCAGCACCGGCCGCAACAGTGTGTTCCGCATGACCCTGCAAGGGGCCGAGCGCCGCTACTGGTTCGATTACGGCGAGCTGGCCGACTTCACGTTCGCCGCCCCCAGCGGCAAGCTCGGCGAGGGCCGTGGCGAACTGTTTCTCGGCGACGGCGCGGCCTTGCTGCCCACCAGCAAAGGGCTGCGGGTGCGCGGAATCTTGTCCGAGCTGGACGTCGAGCCCTGGAAGAACCTGGTGGACCGCTATGCCGGGAAGGACCCGGGAGGCAGCGCCAAGCAGTTGCTCAGCAGTGCTGACTTCAAGGTCGGGACGCTCAGCGCCTTTGGCACCCGCCTGGATCAGGTCAACCTGCAGCTGACCCGGCAGCCCGCCGCCTGGACGTTGCAGATTGACAGTCAGCAGGCCAAGGGCACTGTCGGCATCCCCGATGCCAAGGCGGCGCCGATGGCGATCAATATGCAATACGTGCGCTTGCCGGCCGCAGACCCGGCGGCCCAGGCCGACGAGAATGCGCCCGATCCGCTGGCTTCGGTGGACCCCAAGAATGTGCCGCCGCTGGATATCGCCATCGAGCAACTGTTCCAGGGCCCGGACCTGATCGGCCGCTGGGCGCTCAAGGTGCGTCCTACCGCCAAGGGCATGAGCTTCAACAGCCTGGACCTGGGGCTCAAGGGCATGCAGCTGCAAGGCGAGGGTGGTTGGGAAGGCCAGGCCGGTGCCAGCAACAGCTGGTACCGCGGGCGCATTGGCGGCAAGAACCTGGCCGACGTGCTCAAGGGCTGGGGCTTTGCGCCCACGGTAACCAGCGAAGACTTTCATCTGGATGTTGACGGTCGCTGGCCGGGCTCGCCGGCCTGGGTCGGCCTCAAGCGCTACTCCGGCAGCCTGGACGCCACCTTGCGCAAGGGCCAGTTCGTTGAAGTCGAGGGCGGCGCCCAGGCGCTGCGGGTATTCGGTCTGCTGAACTTCAACTCCATCGGCCGGCGGCTGCGCCTGGACTTCTCCGATCTGTTCGGCAAGGGCCTGAGCTACGACCGGGTGCGTGGCGTGCTGGTGGCGAGCAACGGCGTCTATGTCACCCGAGAACCGATCACCCTGACCGGGCCGTCGAGCAATCTGGAGCTCAATGGCACCCTGGACATGGTGGCCGATCAGGTGGACGCCAAGTTGCTGGTGACCTTGCCGGTGACCAACAACCTGCCGATCGCCGCGCTGATTGTCGGTGCTCCGGCGGTGGGTGGGGCGCTGTTCCTGATCGACAAGCTGATCGGTGACCGCGTGGCGCGCTTCGCCAGCGTCAAGTACAACGTCAAGGGCCCGTGGAAAGAGCCGAAAATCACCTTCGACAAGCCGTTTTGAGAATCCTCGATTCGTGCCTATGGAGTAGCATGGCGGCCTACCCAACACGGAGTACGCCATGTCTCTTGCGGTGATTCAAATGGTCAGCCAGAGCGATGTTCTGGCCAATCTGCAGCAGGCCCGCAGCCTGCTCGAACGCGCTGCCGCCGGTGGCGCCAAGCTGGCGGTGCTGCCGGAAAACTTCGCGGCCATGGGGCGTCGCGACATGGCCGCCATCGGTCGCGCCGAGGCCCTGGGCGAGGGACCGATCCTGCCGTGGTTGAAACAGGCCGCCCGCGACCTCAGGTTATGGATTGTCGCCGGCACCCTGCCGCTGCCCCCGGAGAATCAGCCCGATGCCAAGTCCAACGCCTGTTCGTTGCTGGTGGATGACCAGGGGCAGTGGGTGGCGCGCTACGACAAGTTGCACCTGTTCGACGTCGACGTGGCCGACAATCGCGGCCGCTATCGCGAATCCGATGACTATGCTCATGGAAACCGCGTGGTGGTGGCGGATACGCCGGTGGGGCGCCTGGGGCTGACGGTCTGTTATGACTTGCGTTTTCCCGAGCTGTACAGCGAGTTGCGCGCTGCCGGCGCCGAATTGATCAGCGCGCCTTCGGCTTTTACCGCAGTGACCGGTGCCGCGCATTGGGAGGTGCTGATCCGGGCCCGGGCCATCGAGACCCAGTGCTATGTGCTGGCTGCGGCCCAGGGGGGCGTGCACCCGGGCCCTCGGGAAACCTACGGCCACGCCGCAATCGTCGACCCTTGGGGGCGAGTGCTGGCGCAGCAGGATCAAGGTGAGGCTGTGCTGCTGGCCGAGCGCGACAGCAGTGAGCAGGCGTCCATTCGGGCGCGGATGCCGGTGTTCAGTCACCGGCGCATTTTCTCGCAAGGCGTTCAACGGCTTGCATAAGTACGACGAATTTAAGGCCAAAGCATATGAGCGGGTTGTTGTCCTCAGTCAGTGAACATCTTCTAGCCCCTGGCGGCGTGACCATCGAAAGCCTGCAGGGCGTGCTGGGGGATCTGGCCGGCCCGGGCATCGACGCCGCCGACCTGTATTTCCAGGGACAGATTTCCGAGTCCTGGTCCCTGGAAGACGGGATCGTCAAGGAAGGCAGCTTCAACCTTGACCAGGGGGTCGGGGTGCGGGCGCAGTCCGGTGAGAAGACCGGCTTTGCCTACAGCAACGCCATCACCCTGGAAGCCTTGGGCCTCGCCGCCCGAGCGGCGCGTTCGATTTCCCGGGCCGGGCAGAACGGCACGGTGCAGGCGTTCTCGACCCAGGACGTGGCTCAGCTGTACGCACCGGACAATCCACTGGAAGTCATCAGCCGCGCCGAGAAGGTCGAGCTGCTCAAGCGCGTTGACGCCGCGACCCGGGCCCTGGATCCGCGTATCCAGCAGGTCAGCGTGAGCATGGCTGGGGTCTGGGAGCGCATCCTGGTGGCCTCCACCGACGGTGGCCTGGCGGCGGATGTGCGGCCGCTGGTGCGCTTCAACGTCAGCGTCATCGTCGAGCAGAACGGTCGCCGCGAGCGCGGTGGCCACGGCGGTGGCGGGCGGACCGACTATCGGTATTTCCTCAGCGAGGACCGGGCCATGGGCTATGCCCGTGAAGCGTTGCGCCAGGCCCTGGTCAACCTGGAAGCGATTCCGGCACCGGCCGGCACCTTGCCGGTGGTGCTGGGTTCCGGCTGGTCCGGGGTGCTGCTGCATGAAGCCGTGGGCCATGGCCTGGAAGGCGACTTCAACCGTAAGGGCAGTTCGGCGTATAGCGGGCGCATGGGCGAAAGCGTGGCCTCCAAGCTCTGCACCATCGTCGACGACGGCACCCTGGCCGGGCGCCGTGGTTCCCTGAGCGTGGACGACGAAGGCACCCCGACCGAATGCACCACGCTGATCGAGAACGGCGTGCTCAAGGGCTACATGCAGGACAAGCTCAATGCCCGCCTGATGGGCGTGGCCCGCACCGGCAACGGGCGGCGCGAATCCTATGCCCACCTGCCGATGCCGCGCATGACCAACACCTACATGCTGGGGGGCGAGAGCGACCCGGCGGAAATTATCGCTTCGGTGAAGAAGGGCATCTACTGCGCCAACCTCGGCGGCGGCCAGGTGGACATCACCAGCGGCAAGTTCGTGTTCTCCACCAGCGAGGCCTACCTGATCGAAGACGGCAAGATCACCGCTCCGGTCAAGGGCGCGACCCTGATCGGCAACGGTCCCGAGGCCATGAGCCGGGTGTCGATGGTGGGCAATGACTTGTCCCTGGACAGCGGTGTCGGCACCTGTGGCAAGGATGGCCAATCGGTGCCGGTGGGCGTCGGCCAGCCAACCCTGAAGATCGATGCGATCACCGTGGGTGGCACTGGGGCATAGGAAGGAGGGCGTCGGGCGAGCTGCCGGGCAGCTCGCCCGTGGAGGACTCAACGCAGACCGCGTTGAGTCTCGTCCAGTTCGCGGATGTACTTGAAGATTTTACGGCTGGAGGCCGGCGCCTTGTTATGGGCCACCTCGTGCTGGGCCTGACGGATCAGGGAACGCAGCTGTTGGCGATCGGCATCCGGGTACTCGTTGACGAACTTTTCCAGGACGTCATCGCCGCCACCGATCAGGCGGTCACGCCAACGTTCCAGGTTATGGAAGCGTTCGTTGTACTGCCGGGTGGAGGCATCGAGTTGGTCAAGCAGTTGCAGAATCGCGTCGGTGTCCTGGTCCCGCATCAGCTTGCCGATGAATTGCAGGTGGCGTTTGCGGGCGATATGGGCGACGTGCTTGGGCGCATCCGCCAGCGCCCGGCGCAAGGCGTCGGTCAGAGGCAGTTTGTTCAGCAGGTCGGGCTTGAGGGTGGTAAGGCGCTCGCCGAGATCAACCAGAGCATGCAGCTCGCGTTTGACCTGGGATTTGCTTTTCTCCCCATCGAGGGAGTCGTCGTAAGAATCAACCATGGTGGCAGTCCGCAAAGAAACGCCGCCATGATAACCAGTCGAGGGCCGCTTGTCCGGCTCGGTCGCTCGCCGGCCTTAATCGAAAGCAGAATTTGAGTGGAGAACAGCATGAGTGCAGCACAAAGCGTCGGCCCACAGGCTTTGCCGGCCCTGCAGGAGCAAGTCGAGCAGATTGTTGCCGAGGCCAAGCGCCAGGGGGCCAGTGCCTGCGAAGTGGCGGTGTCCCTGGAGCAGGGGCTGTCGACGTCGGTGCGCCAGCGGGAAGTGGAAACCGTGGAGTTCAACCGCGACCAGGGCTTTGGCATCACCCTTTATGTGGGCCAGCGCAAAGGCTCGGCCAGCACTTCTGCCAGCGGTCCGGAGGCCATTCGTGAAACCGTGGCTGCGGCGCTGGCGATAGCCAAGCACACGTCGGAAGATGAAGCGTCGGGCCTGGCCGATGCGTCCCTGATGGCCAAGGACCTGCAGGACTTCGATCTGTTCCATGCCTGGGACATCACGCCCGAGCAAGCCATCGAGCAGGCCCTGGCCTGTGAGGCGGCAGCCTTTGCCGCCGACAGCCGGATTAAGAATGCCGATGGCACCACCTTGAGCACCCACCAGGGTTGCCGGGTGTATGGCAACAGCCATGGTTTCATCGGCGGTTACGCCTCGACCCGCCATAGCCTGAGCTGCGTGATGATCGCCGAGGCCAACGGCCAGATGCAGCGCGACTACTGGTACGACGTCAATCGCCAGGGCCAGTTGCTGGCGGATCCGGCGAGCATCGGCCAGCGCGCGGCCCAGCGTGCGGCCAGCCGGCTGGGTGCCCGTCCGGTGCCGACCTGCGAAGTGCCGGTGCTGTTTTCCGCAGAACTGGCCGGCGGTCTGTTCGGCAGTTTTCTCGGCGCGATCTCCGGCGGCAACCTGTACCGCAAATCCTCGTTCCTCGAAGGCGCTCTGGGCCAGCAGCTGTTTCCCCAGTGGCTGACGATCGACGAGCGGCCGCACCTGATGCGCGCCATGGGCAGTTCGGCATTCGATGGCGATGGCCTGGCCACCTATGCCAAGCCCTTCGTCAAGGACGGCGAGTTGGTGTCCTATGTGCTCGGCACCTATTCCGGGCGCAAACTGGGCATGCCCAGCACTGCCAACGCCGGCGGGGTGCACAACCTGTTCGTCACCCATGGCGATGAAGATCAGGCTGCGCTGTTGCGGCGCATGGGACGCGGCCTGCTGGTCACCGAACTCATGGGCCATGGCCTGAACATGGTCACTGGCGACTACTCCCGTGGCGCGGCAGGCTTCTGGGTCGAGAACGGCGAGATCCAGTTCGCGGTGCAGGAAGTGACCATTGCCGGTAATTTGCGCGACATGTTCAAGCAGATCGTGGCCGTGGGTAACGATCTGGAACTGCGCAGCAACATCCGCACCGGCTCGGTGCTGATCGAGCGCATGACCGTCGCCGGCAGCTGATCCTCCTCCTGAGTCAGCCAAACGCGCCACCTTTCCCGGGTGGCGCGTTTTTTTATGCGCGCAATTCTCGTAGGCGCTGGCTGGCCAGCGAAGGCGTGCTGAGGCCCCTTATCAGGTTCAAGGGCCTATTCGCCGGCAAGCCGGCTCCTACAGAAGTTGGGCAAAAATCGTACAAGTCAGATTGATTTGATTCTCAATATCATTTAATAATGAAAATCATTAATCAATGAGCCCAGGTCATGAGTTCTGCCTTGCACGAGCAGCCCTACCTCGAAAGCTGGCGCTGGATGAGTCGCCAGATCCGTTGCGCGCTGGAGCCGGATGAGCCGCGTCTGATTGAGCACTACCTGGCCGAAGGGCGCTATCTGGCGTGTTGCACCTCCATGTCGGCGTGGCGCGTCGCTGAAACCTCCTTCCGTTTATTGATCGATACCGCTACCGATACCGCATTGCCCTGGCACTGGCGCAGCCTGTGCCTGGATCAGGCCTGGCGCCCGCTGCGCGACATGGAGCGGTTGTCTTTGTGCAAGTGCCGGCTCAAGCGCTGGCAAAGCCATGCCTGGCGGTTGGCGACGGTGTCGCTGCTGCCTTCCATTCCCCTGATTGAACTGGTGCAAGGATTTCCCGATGAGTAACTTCCGTATCGAACGTGACAGCATGGGCGAACTGCAGGTCCCGGAGCAGGCGCTGTACGGCGCACAGACCCAGCGGGCGGTGGATAACTTTCCCATCAGCGGCCAGCGCATGCCGGCAGCCTTCATCCGGGCTCTGATCCTGGCCAAGGCCGCGGCGGCCCGGGCCAACGTCGAGCTGGGGCAGTTGAGCCAATCCCAGGGCAAGGCCATTGTCGATGCCGCTCAGGGCCTCCTGGAAGGCGACTTCATGCAGCACTTCCCGGTGGACATCTTCCAGACCGGTTCCGGCACCAGTTCCAACATGAATGCCAACGAAGTGCTGGCGACCCTGGCCGGCCGCCTGTTGGGCGAACCGGTCAATCCCAACGACCACGTCAACTGTGGTCAGAGCAGCAACGACATCATTCCCACCACCATTCACGTCAGCGCCGCCCTGAGCCTGCACGAACGCTTGTTGCCGGCATTGGTGCACCTGGTGGACGTCATCGAGCGCAAGGCGGTGCAGGTGCATCCCTTCATCAAGACCGGGCGTACTCACCTGATGGACGCCATGCCGGTGCGCATGAGCCAGGTGCTGGACGGCTGGGCGCAACAGCTCAAGGCCAACATCGCTCACTTGCAGGATCTGCTGCCGAGCCTGCAGGCCCTGGCCCAGGGCGGCACCGCGGTGGGCACAGGGATCAACGCCCACCCCGAGTTCGCTGCGCGCTTCTGCCAGCAGTTGAGCCACCTGACCCAGGTGCCGTTCACCCCGGGCAAGAACCTGTTCGCCCTGATCGGTTCGCAGGACACCGCAGTGACGGTATCCGGTCAGCTCAAGGCCACCGCGGTGTCGTTGATGAAGATCGCCAACGACCTGCGCTGGATGAACTCAGGCCCGCTGGCGGGATTGGGCGAGATTGAGCTGCAAGGGTTGCAGCCGGGGTCGTCGATCATGCCGGGCAAGGTCAATCCGGTGATTCCGGAGGCGGTGGCGATGGTTGCCGCCCAAGTCATTGGCAACGACAGCACCATCACCGTGGCCGGCCAATCGGGCAACTTCGAGCTCAATGTGATGCTGCCGGTCATCGCCCAGAACCTGCTGGGCAGCATCGAGCTGCTGGCCAACTCCAGCCGGCTGCTGGCGGACAAGGCCATTGCCAGCTTCAAGGTCAATGAGCCCAAGCTCAAGGAAGCGCTGGCGCGCAACCCGATCCTGGTCACCGCCCTGAACCCGATCATCGGTTACCAGAAGGCCGCGGAAATTGCCAAGACCGCCTACAGGCAGGGACGGCCGGTGATCGATGTGGCGTTGGAACTCACCGATCTGCCGCGTAGCCAGCTCGAAACTCTGCTGGATCCGGAAAAACTCACCGCAGGCGGCCTGTAACCCTCGACACCGTTTTGGAGGCGCACCATGGAGCACTGGAAACGCACGATCGAAAGGGCCAATCGTCTCTTTATGCAGGGCGAACTGGTGGATGCTCGCGAGTTCTACCTGCAGGCGCTGGCGCTGGCTCAGGTGTTGTTCGAGCGCTGGGCGGATGCCGACGAAGCGGTGGCGGCCTGCGTGATTTCCCATCACAACCTGGCGGACCTGCATCTACGCCTGAACCAGCCGGAGGAGAGCGCGGAATACCTCTGTGCCATCCATCAGCGCCTGCTGCAGACCATGCAGGACAGTCGCCTGAACCCGGCCTTGCGCGAAGCGGCCTGGCGCCAGAGCAGCAAGACTTACGTCGAGCTGCTGAATTTCATCGGCGAGCACGGTGAATACCCCCGCACTCATCGCTTGCTGGGCGGCAACGTCACGGGCCTGTCGACCGACAGCCCGCGCGCCGGCGGCACCTTTTTCGGAGTTCATTGATATGTCCTTTACCTTGCCTGCACTGCCTTACGCCTACGACGCCCTGGAGCCGCACATCGATGCGCAGACCATGGAGATTCACTACAGCAAGCACCACCAGACCTACATCAACAACCTGAATGCCGCAGTGGAGGGCACCGAATGGGCCGGTTGGGAGATCGACAAGCTGGTGGCCAGCGTCCAGCAACTGCCTGAGCCGCTCCGGGCCGCAGTGATCAACCAAGGTGGTGGGCATGCCAATCATTCACTGTTCTGGGCCGTCATGACCCCGGCCGGCGGTGGCCAGCCCGAAGGTGCCTTGGGGCAGGCCATCGAGCAGCAACTGGGCGGTTTCGAACGCTTCAAGGAGGCCTTCACCAAGGCCGCGCTGACCCGTTTCGGCAGCGGCTGGGCCTGGCTCAGCGTGACCCCGGAGAAAAAGCTGGTGGTGGAAAGCAGCGGCAATCAGGACAGTCCGCTGATGAACGGCAATACGCCCATTCTGGGGCTGGACGTGTGGGAGCACGCCTATTACCTGCGATATCAGAACCGGCGGCCGGAATACATCAACGCGTTCTACAACGTGATCAACTGGCCGGAAGTGGCTCAGCGCTACCGGGCCGCGATGGCTTGATCCCTTCTCCTGAAAACAAGATCTAAGGCCGACTATGGGCACTGAAACACTGGCGATCAGCAGCGGACGAATGTTTCGCTATGCCTTCGGTTCGCTGTTGCTGTTGGCGGGGACCGCTTTGCTGGTGGCTCAAGGGCTGAGCTGGCTAAGCCTGGAACCGCGCCTGCTGCGTGCCTTGCAAGGCGGTTCCATTTGCGCGCTGGGCACGGCATTGGGGGCGGTCCCGGTGCTGGTGATCCGGCAAATGCCGGTGGCGGTGAGCGACACCCTGCTGGGTTTTGGTGCCGGAGTGATGCTGGCGGCGACGGCGTTTTCACTGGTTGTCCCCGGCATTGCCGCAGCCCAGGACCTGGGCTTGTCTGCCTGGGGCTCCAGCGGCCTGATCTGTGCCGGCATCATGCTGGGGGCCCTTGTTCTGTTCCTGGTGGACCGCAAGATTTCCGGCGGCAGCCCGGAGTTGCTGGTGGGCACGCCGGAGCATCCAGTGATTGCCCCGCGGATCTGGTTGTTCGTCTTCGCGATCATTGCCCACAACATTCCTGAAGGGATGGCGGTGGGGGTGTCGGCCGGAGGCGGCATGCCGGATGCGGACAGTCTGGCCATGGGCATTGCCCTGCAGGATGTACCGGAAGGGCTGGTGATTGCCCTGGTGTTGGCGGGGGCGGGGATGTCGCGGGGCAAGGCGTTCCTGATCGGCGCCGCTTCAGGCCTGGTGGAGCCGGTCTTTGCCTTGCTCTGTGCCTGGCTGGTGAGCCTGGCGCAGGTGCTGCTGCCCTTGGGCCTGGCCCTGGCAGCGGGGGCGATGCTGCTGGTGGTCACTCATGAAGTGATTCCGGAGTCGCGTCGCAATGGCCATGACAAGCTTGCCAGTCTCGGCCTATGTATCGGTTTCTGCCTGATGATGGTGATGGATACCGCACTGGCCTGAATGCCGCTCGTGCTTACTCGCCTTCGTCGAAGTAGTTGTTGATCAGGGCAACCAGTGCATCCAGTGCTTCCTGTTCCTGCTCGCCTTCGGTCTTGAGGTGGATCTTGGTGCCCTTGCCGGCGGCGAGCATCATCATGGCCATGATGCTTTTGCCATCGACCATGGATTCCGGGGTCCTGCCGGCGCGGATCTGGCAGGGAAACTGGCCGGCCACGCCGACGAACTTGGCTGAGGCGCGGGCGTGCAGGCCCAGTTTGTTGATGATCTCGATTTCCAGAGCTGGCATCGCGGGGTAGATCCTTTCAGCTAAGGTCGCGGTGGCGAACCTGGACGTTCTTCAGGGTTTTTTGCAACACCTTGCCCAGGCGCTCGGTCAGGTACACGGAGCGGTGGTGCCCGCCGGTGCAGCCTATGGCAATGGTCACGTAGGCGCGGTTGCTGGCGGCGAAGCGCGGCAGCCACTTGAGCAGATAGCTTTCGATGTCCTGGAACATCTCTTCGACATCGGGTTGCGCAGCCAGGTATTCCGCCACCGGGGCGTCGAGTCCGGATTGGGCACGCAGCTCGGGTTTCCAATACGGGTTGGGCAGGCAGCGAACGTCAAACACCAGATCGGCATCCACCGGCATGCCGCGCTTGAAACCAAAGGACTCCACCAGGAACGCGGTGCCGGGTTCCGGCTGGTTCAACAGGCGCAGCTTGATGGTGTCCCGCAGTTGGTAGAGGTTCAGATTAGTGGTGTTGACCTTGAGATCGGCCAGATCGACGATCGGGCCCAGCAGCTGGGTTTCGTCGTGGATGGCTTCGGCCAGTGAGCGATTGGCACTGCTCAGCGGGTGACGACGACGAGTTTCCGAGAAACGCTTGAGCAGGGTTTCCTCGTCGGCATCCAGATAAAGAACGTCACACTGGATATGCCGGCTGCGCACTTCCTCCAGCAGTTCGGGGAAGCGTGACAGATGGCTGGGCAGGTTGCGGGCGTCGATGGACACCGCAACCAGCGGTTGCGCCAGTTCAGTGTGAATCAAAGCGCGTTCGGCCAGCTCGGGCAGCAAGCCGGCGGGCAGGTTGTCGATGCAGTAGTAGCCGTGGTCCTCAAGAACATCGAGGGCGGTGCTTTTACCTGAGCCGGAACGGCCGCTGACGATGATCAAGCGCATGATTACTGACCGTTTTGCTCGTCCAGGACAACCTGATACAAGGCTTCGTTGCTGGTGGCACTGCGCAGGCGCTCGCGGACTTCCTTGCGATCGAGCATGCTGGCTATCTGCCGCAGCAGTTCCAGATGAGCATCGGTGGCGGCTTCCGGGACCAGCAGGACGAACAGCAGGTCGACCGGGGCGCCGTCGATGGCGTCGAAATCGATGGGAGCGTCCAGGTGCATCAGTGCACTGATGGGAGACTCGCAGCCTTTGAGGCGGCAGTGGGGAATGGCGATGCCATTGCCAAAACCGGTGGAGCCGAGTTTTTCGCGGGCGATCAGGCTCTCGAAGACGTCCTGCATCTCCAGATCAGGCACTTCACGGCTGATCAGGTTGGCAATTTGTTCGAGGGCGCGTTTTTTACTGCCGCCCGGCACGTTCACCAGGGAACGGCCGGGGGTCAGGATGCTTTCAAGTCGGATCATGGGAGGGGAGTGTTAGCGACCCGTGCCTTGGAGAAGGTGGAGTTGCTTTTCCTTATGCTTTTTCAGTTGGCGGTCAAGCTTGTCCGTGAGCAGGTCGATTGCGGCATACATATCGTCATGTTCTGCATTGGCGACGACCTCCCCACCGTGGATGTGCAGGGTGGCTTCGATTTTCTGCTTCAGTTTCTCGACGGCCATGGTGACCTGCACATTGGTAATCTTGTCGAAATGCCGCTCCAGCCGGTCGAGTTTTTCGCCGATGTAAGCGCGCAGAGGTTCAGTCACTTCGAGTTGGTGTCCACTGATGTTGACTTGCATACAGCTTCTCCTTCGTTGCCAGTGCATAACGCGGCAGGCTGAGGTGCCTGCCACCTAGACCATGCCTGCAACCAGCTGGCTCAGCCAGCTTGCAGGCACACTCCGAAACGCTGTGGCCGGCCCGGCGGTTACATCAACCGCTTCCGTTCGCTGGAAGGCGCGATCCCAAGGGATTCGCGGTACTTGGCGACGGTCCGGCGGGCTACCTGAATGCCTTGTGCCTCCAGTAAACCAGCGATCTTGCTGTCACTCAACGGCTTTTTCTGATTTTCCGCAGCCACCAGTTTTTTGATGATCGCGCGGATTGCCGTGGACGAGCATTCGCCGCCTTCCGAGGTGCTGACGTGGCTGGAGAAAAAGTATTTCAGTTCATATATGCCCCGGGGGGTATGCATGAATTTTTGCGTGGTCACCCGGGAAATCGTTGATTCGTGCATGCCGACCGCTTCGGCAATGTCATGCAGAACCAGGGGTTTCATGGCTTCGTCGCCATATTCGAGGAAGCCCCGTTGGTGCTCGACGATCTGGGTGGCCACTTTCATCAGGGTTTCGTTGCGGCTCTGCAGGCTCTTGATGAACCAGCGGGCTTCCTGCAACTGATTGCGCATGAAGGTGTTGTCGGCGCTGGTGTCGGCGCGGCGAACAAAACCGGCGTACTGTGCGTTGACCCGCAGGCGTGGCACGGATTCCTGGTTCAGCTCCACCAACCAGCGCTCGTTGTCCTTGCGCACGATGACGTCCGGAACCACGTACTCGGCTTCGCTGGATTCGATCTGCGAGCCGGGACGCGGGTTGAGACTTTGCACCAGTTCGATGACCTGGCGCAGTTCGTCTTCCTTGAGCTTCATGCGACGCATCAACTGGCTGTAGTCGCGACTGCCCAGGAGGTCGATGTAATCGCTGACCAGGCGCTGGGCCTCGCTCAGCCAGGGAGTTTTCACCGGCAGCTGGCGCAACTGCAGGAGCAGGCATTCGCCCAGGTTGCGTGCGCCGATGCCGGCAGGTTCGAATTGCTGGATGCGATGCAGGACGGCTTCGATCTCGTCCAGCTCGATGTCCAGCTCAGGATCGAAGGCCTCGAGGATCTCCTCAAGGGTTTCGTCCAGGTAGCCCTGATTGTTGATGCAATCGATCAGGGTCACGGCGATCAGGCGATCGGTGTCCGACATCGGGGCCAGGTTCAGTTGCCAGAGCAGGTGGCTCTGCAGGCTTTCTCCGGCCGATGTGCGAGTGGTGAAGTCCCACTCGTCGTCATCGCTGCTGGGCAGGCTGCTGGCGCTGGTCTGGTAGACGTCTTCCCAGGCGGTATCCACCGGCAATTCGTTGGGGATGCGTTCGTTCCATTCGCCTTCCTCGAGGTTGTCCACCGTGGGGGCGGTTTCCTGGTAGGAGGGTTCCTGGATTTCGGTATTGGGTTTGGACTCGGTGTTGTCGGCCAGGGGGTCGCTGTTGTCGAAGTCGTCGCCGTCTTCCTGGCGTTCGAGCATCGGGTTGGACTCCAGGGCTTCCTGGATTTCCTGTTGCAGGTCCAGGGTCGACAATTGGAGCAGGCGGATGGCCTGTTGCAGCTGCGGTGTCATCGTCAGCTGCTGGCCCATTCTCAGGACTAGCGATGGTTTCATGGCAGGGGCTTAACACCTTATTTGCCGGCGCACATGCGCCATCCACTACAGGGCGCCGAAGCGCCAAACATAAGCAAATTATATGCCTGAAACTGAAGTGTTTGCCTAGAGCGCTGTAACAATAAAGTTTGTGGGGATTTATCGTTTGCGGCGCTCTGGCGTCTGGCCCGACACCTCAGCCGTTACAGGCGGAACTCATGGCCCAGATAGACTTCCTTGACCAGTTCGTTGGCCAGGATGGTCTCGGAGTCGCCCTCGGCGATCAGTTGCCCGTCATTGACGATATAGGCAGTCTCACAGATGTCCAGGGTTTCCCGGACGTTGTGGTCAGTGATCAGTACACCGATGCCTTTGGCCTTCAGGTGATGGATGATCTGCTTGATATCGCCGACCGAGATCGGGTCGACACCGGCGAAGGGTTCGTCCAGCAGGATGAACTTGGGTGCGGTCGCCAGCGCCCGGGCGATTTCCACGCGGCGGCGCTCGCCACCGGACAGGCTCATGCCGAGATTGTCGCGGATGTGGTTGATGTGGAATTCCTGCAGCAGGCTTTCCAGCTCCTGGCGGCGGCCGGCCTTGTCGAGCTCCTTGCGGGTCTCGAGGATGGCCATGATGTTGTCTGCGACCGACAGCTTGCGAAAGATCGAGGCTTCCTGAGGCAGATAGCCGATACCGGCGCGGGCGCGACCGTGCATCGGTTGGTGGCTGACATCCAGGTCGTCGATCAGGACGCGGCCCTGATCAGCCTGGACCAGACCGACGATCATGTAGAAGCAGGTGGTCTTGCCGGCGCCGTTGGGGCCGAGCAGGCCGACGATCTGCCCGCTGTCGATGGACAGGCTGACATCACGCACGACCTGGCGGCTCTTGTAGCTCTTGGCCAGGTGCTGGGCTTTTAGAGTTGCCATTACTGGGCCTTTTGCTCGTCGGTTTTCTTTTTCGGCTGGATGACCATGTCGATCCGCGGACGTGGCGCGGTGACCGAGCTGCCGTTGGCGCGACCGGCGTTAGCCACTTGCTTGACGGTGTCGTAGACGATCTTCTCGCCTTCGGTGGTGTTGCCGTCGTTGATGACCTTGGCCTTGTCGATCAGCACGATGCGGTTCTGCTGGGCATGGTACTGGATGGTCACGGCGTAGGCCTGGACCGGTTTCGGGTCGGTCTGCTTCTGCAGCTGCTCGAAGTAGGCCAGGTTGCCCACCGACGTCACGACATCGATTTCGCCAGTCTTGGATCGGGTGATGGTCACGGTGTTGCCGGTGATCTTCATCGAGCCCTGGGTGATGATCACATCGCCCTTGTAGGTGGCCACGCCGTTCTTGTCGTCCAGCTGGGCGTCGTCGGCCTGAATGCGGATTGGCTGTTGGCTATCGTTCGGCAGAGCCCAGGCGCTCACGCTTCCCAGTGCTGCGCCCAGACTGAGCAAAATAGGGAGGGTTTTAACGAGCCTCATACTGTCCTCTTACGTTCGATAGCAGGTTCATCCTGCCGTCTTTCAAATACGCTTTCATTCCCTTGGCAGTGGTCACGCCGTCGGCGCCGTCGATTCTAACGGCTTGCTCGGTCTGCGCATATTGCTTCTGCGGGAATACTGTCATGCGGCTGGTGGTGATCAGCAGGTTGCGGTTGTGCTCGTCGGTGCGGGAAACCCGAACCGAGTCGATCAGCTCGACCTCGGTGCCGTCCGGATTGACTTCGCCGCGCTCGCTCTGGACGTGCCAGGGATAAGTGGTGCCGCGGTACATCTGCAGGTCGGGCTTGGTCAGCAGTGTCACTTCGCTGGCCTTGATGTGTTCGACCTTGTCCGAGGTCATTTCGTACTGCAGTTTGCCGTCGGGCAGGTACTGCACGCTGCGGGCGTTGATCGCGTAATAGTCGATGGCGCTCTCGTCGACCTGCACCACTGGCTTGTCGAGGAAGCGTTCCGGGCTGATGTTCCAGTAGCCGACCGCCGCGAACAGCAGGGCGATGGTCCCGAAGATCAGGATGGTGCGAATCTTTTTACTCAGCATGGGAGGGCTCTATAAATAAGCGGCATTGGCTGCTTCAAGGCGATCCTGGGCGCGCAGGATCAGCTCGCAGAACTCCCGTGCGGCACCTTCGCCGCCGCGGGCAACGGTAATGCCGTGGGCGTGTTCGCGGACAAAGCTGGCAGCGTTGGCCACCGCCATGCCCAGGCCGACACGGCGGATCACCGGCAGGTCGGGCAGGTCGTCACCCAGGTAGGCGACCTGTTCATAGCTTAGGCCCAGTTGGGCAAGAAGCTCGTCCAGTACCACCAGCTTGTCTTCGCGGCCCTGGTACAGATGGGGGATCCCCAGGTTCTTGGCGCGGCGTTCCACCACCGGGGTCTTGCGCCCGCTGATGATCGCGGTCTGCACTCCGGCGGCCATGAGCATCTTGATGCCTTGGCCATCGAGGGTATTGAAAGTCTTGAATTCGCTGCCGTCTTCAAGGAAGTACAGGCGACCGTCGGTCAGGACGCCATCGACGTCGAAGACCGCCAGCTTGATGTGTTTACCGCGTTGCAGCAGGTCGGCACTCATTTACATCACTCCCGCGCGCAGCAGGTCGTGCATGTTCAAGGCGCCGATCGGCCGGTCTTCCTTGTCCACCACCACCAGGGCGCTGATTTTATGGTCTTCCATGATCTTCAGGGCTTCGGCGGCCAGCATATCGGCACGGGCGGTCTTGCCATGAGGGGTCATGACCGAATCGATGGTGGCGTGGTGGATATCGATGGCGCGATCCAGGGTGCGGCGCAGGTCGCCGTCGGTGAAGATCCCGGCCAGGCGGCCGTCGGCCTCGAGGATCACGGTCATGCCCAGGCCCTTGCGGGTCATTTCCATGAGCGCATCCTTGAGCAGGGTGCCCCGTTGCACCTGTGGCAGGTCGTTGCCTTCGTGCATCACGTTCTCGACCTTGAGCAGCAGGCGGCGGCCCAGGGCGCCTCCAGGATGGGAGAAGGCGAAGTCTTCGGCGGTGAAACCGCGGGCTTCCAGCAGGGCCACGGCCAGGGCGTCGCCCATCACCAGGGCTGCGGTGGTCGAGGAGGTGGGGGCCAGGTTCAGCGGGCAGGCCTCGTGTTCGACATGCACATTCAGGTTGACGTCGGCGGCCTTGGCCAGCGGCGACTCGGGGTTGCCGGTCAGGCTGATCAATTGGATGCCCAGGCGCTTGATCAGCGGCAGCAAGGTGACGATTTCGTTGGTGGAGCCGGAGTTAGAGAGGGCCAGGATCACGTCGTCGCGGGTGATCATGCCCATGTCGCCGTGGCTGGCTTCGGCCGGATGGACAAAGAAAGCGGTGGTTCCGGTGCTCGCCAGGGTCGCGGCGATCTTGTTGCCGATGTGCCCGGACTTGCCCATGCCGACCACGACCACTCGGCCTTTGCTGGCCAGAATCATCTCGCAAGCGCGTACGAAATCTGCGTCGATATGGGGCAGCAAGCCTTCTACGGCCTGAAGTTCGAGGCGGATGGTGCGTTGTGCTGATTGAATCAGGTCGCTGGATTGGCTCATGTCTGAAATCGTATAGCCCGATGAAAAGGCGGCGATTATAGCGGTAATGAACAAATCCCTCACGCAAGTTCGTCAGCCTTTGTCCGTCCGGTATCAGGATTCCTCCGATTTCGCCTGTCCTAGACCTGAACGTTCACGGCTTCGGCCTTGGGGGCGTCGTATCAGCAGTGATATAGTTCGCCGCCAGTTCGGCCTGCCCAGGGGCACGTACTCCCGGCAGGGAGCCAAGCGTCCGAGTGATAGGCTGCATCGCAAGGAGTTTAGATGAGTGCCGATAACGCCTACGCGGTCGAGCTGAAGGGACTGTCCTTCAAGCGCGGTGCGCGCAGCATTTTCAATAACGTGGATATCCGTATTCCGCGGGGCAAGGTCACCGGCATCATGGGGCCTTCCGGCTGCGGAAAAACCACCCTGTTGCGCTTGATGGGCATGCAGTTGCGGCCCAGCAGCGGCGAAGTGTGGGTCAACGGCCAGAATCTGCCGACCCTCTCGCGCAGCGATCTGTTCGATGCGCGCAAGCAAATGGGCGTGCTGTTTCAGAGTGGCGCACTGTTTACCGATCTGGATGTGTTCGAGAACGTGGCTTTTCCGCTGCGGGTGCATACCGAACTGCCGGACGAGATGATTCGCGACATTGTCCTGCTCAAGCTGCAGGCGGTGGGCCTGCGTGGTGCCGTCGACCTGATGCCCGACGAGCTGTCCGGCGGCATGAAGCGTCGGGTCGCCCTGGCCCGGGCCATCGCCCTGGACCCGCAGATTCTCATGTATGACGAACCCTTCGTGGGTCAGGACCCGATCGCCATGGGCGTCCTGGTGCGGCTGATCCGCCTGCTCAACGATGCCCTGGGCATTACCAGCATCGTGGTGTCCCACGATCTTGCGGAAACCGCGAGCATTGCCGATTACCTCTATGTAGTCGGTGATGGCCAGGTATTGGGTCAGGGAACTCCTGACGAACTGATGGACTCCGACAATCCGCGTATCCGTCAATTCATGAAGGGGGATCCCGACGGCCCGGTGCCGTTTCACTTTCCAGCGACGGATTACCGCGCAGATCTTCTGGGGAAGCGCTGATGCGCAAAATATCGCTAATCGAGAGGGTTCGCCTCTTCGGTCGCTCAGGCATCGATGTCCTGGCGGTACTGGGGCGTTCCACCCTGTTCCTGTTTCACGCGCTGCTGGGACGTGGCGGCATCGGCGGCAGTTTCGGCCTGCTGATCAAGCAACTGCACTCCGTGGGCGTGATGTCCCTGGTGATCATCGTCGTGTCCGGAGTCTTCATCGGCATGGTGCTGGCGCTGCAGGGCTTCAACATTCTCTCCAGCTACGGTTCGGAGCAGGCGGTGGGGCAGATGGTCGCCCTGACCCTGTTGCGTGAGCTGGGACCGGTGGTTACCGCGCTGCTGTTTGCCGGTCGTGCCGGTTCGGCGCTGACTGCCGAGATCGGCAACATGAAATCCACCGAGCAGCTCTCCAGTCTGGAGATGATCGGGGTCGACCCGCTCAAGTACATCATCGCGCCACGCCTGTGGGCCGGCTTCATCTCCCTGCCGCTGCTGGCGATGATTTTCAGCGTAGTGGGCATCTGGGGCGGCTCCTGGGTTGCTGTGGACTGGCTGGGTGTCTATGAAGGTTCCTACTGGTCGAACATGCAGAACAGCGTGACCTTCAGCGGTGACGTACTCAATGGTGTGATCAAGAGTATCGTTTTTGCGTTTGTAGTGACCTGGATCGCCGTATTCCAAGGCTACGACTGTGAGCCCACTTCAGAGGGGATCAGCCGTGCCACTACCAAGACCGTTGTGTACGCCTCGTTGGCCGTACTCGGCTTGGACTTTATTCTGACCGCCTTGATGTTTGGAGATTTCTGATGCAAAACCGCACCCTGGAAATCGGTGTCGGCCTTTTCCTGCTGGCCGGCATCCTGGCTTTGCTGTTGCTTGCCCTGCGAGTCAGTGGCTTGTCTCCGAGCGCAAGCACCGATACCTACAAGCTTTACGCCTACTTCGACAATATCGCCGGTTTGACGGTCAGAGCTAAGGTGACCATGGCCGGGGTAACCATCGGCAAGGTCACGGCGATCGATCTGGACCGCGACAGCTTCACCGGTCGGGTCACCATGCAACTGGAGAAACGTGTGGATAATCTGCCGACTGACTCCACTGCATCTATTCTGACGGCTGGCCTGTTGGGTGAGAAATACATCGGTATCAGCGTGGGCGGGGAAGAAGCCTTGCTCAAGGATGGCGGGACCATCCACGACACCCAGTCGTCGCTGGTGCTGGAGGACCTGATCGGTAAATTCCTGCTCAATACCGTTAGCAAAGACGCCAAATGAGGAGTTTTTCGATGATCTCTATCTTGCGACGTGGCCTGTTGGTGCTGCTGGCGGCCCTGCCGTTGCTGGCCAATGCGGCCGGTGCACCTTCCGCACACGATCTGGTGCAGGACACCACCACCCGCCTGCTGGCGGATCTGGCGGCCAACAAGGAAAAGTACAAGCAAAGCCCGAACGACTTCTACAACGCCCTGAACGGCATTGTCGGTCCGGTGGTGGATGCCGACGGCATCTCCCGCAGCATCATGACCGTGAAGTATTCGCGCAAGGCCACACCGGAGCAGATGGCGCGCTTCCAGGAGAACTTCAAGCGCAGCCTGATGCAGTTCTATGGCAACGCCTTGCTCGAGTACAACAACCAGGGCATCACCGTTTCTCCGGCCAAGGATGAAAGCGGCACCCGTACCAGCGTGGACATGCAGGTCAAAGGCAACAACGGCGCTATCTATCCGGTGTCCTACACCCTGGAAAAGATCAACGACGAGTGGAAAGTGCGTAACGTGATCATCAACGGCATCAACATCGGCAAGCTGTTCCGTGATCAGTTCGCCGACGCTATGCAGCGCAACGGCAACAACCTGGACAAGACCATCGACGGCTGGGCCGGCGAAGTGGCCAAGGCCAAGGAAGTCACCGAAGACGCCGCCCATAAGGCTGCACAATGAGTGAGTCGGCCGTACGCCTGGGTGACGCCGGGGAGCTGCTGATCAGCGGCGTGCTGGATTACCGCAGCGGCCCGGGCCTGCGCAAGCAGGGCCTGGCGCTGATCAAGTCGAGCCCGGGCACCGCCCTGGTACTCGATTGCTCGGCGGTGGAAAAATCCAGCAGTGTCGGTCTGGCCCTGTTGCTGGCCTTCATTCGCGATGGTCAGGGGCTGGGCAAGACAGTGAGCGTTCGCGCCCTGCCCGAGGACATGCGGGAAATCGCCGAGGTATCCGGGGTCACCGAGATCCTCCTCCATCCGTAGTTACCCACATCTATATAGAAGCCCCCCGTCAGAGTCCTGCTATGCGGGGTTCGCAGGCGCGGGGCTTTTTTGTATGATGTCCGACCCGCGCGCACAGGGCGCCGATTGAGGTTGAGCATGCAGGCCAACGAAGTGAAGAGCTTTCTTGAGGGAAAGCTGCCCGGAGCTCAGGTAGAAGTTGAGGGCGAAGGCTGCAACTTTCAGCTGAACGTGATTAGCGACGAACTGGTGGCCTTGAGCCCGGTCAAGCGTCAGCAGAGCATCTATGCCCATTTGAATCCATGGATTGCCGATGGCAGCATCCACGCGATCACCATGAAATTTTTCAGCCGCGCGGCCTGGGCCGAGCGCACCTGAGCCCAAGGGCGTCGAGACTGTTATGGATAAATTGATTATTACCGGCGGCGTTCGCCTTGATGGCGAGATCCGCATTTCCGGGGCCAAGAACTCCGCGCTGCCGATTCTGGCGGCAACCCTGCTGTGCGATGGCCCGGTCACCGTGGCCAACCTGCCGCACCTGCACGACATCACCACCATGATCGAGCTGTTCGGTCGCATGGGCATCGAACCGGTGATCGACGAGAAGCTCAGTGTCGAAATCGACCCGCGCACCATCAAGACCCTGGTGGCGCCTTACGAGCTGGTGAAAACCATGCGCGCCTCGATCCTGGTGCTGGGCCCGATGGTTGCCCGCTTCGGTGAGGCCGAAGTGGCCCTGCCAGGCGGTTGCGCCATCGGCTCGCGCCCGGTTGACCTGCACATCCGCGGCCTGGAAGCCATGGGCGCGGTGATCGACGTCGAAGGCGGCTACATCAAGGCCAAGGCCCCTGAAGGCGGCCTGCGCGGCGCGAACTTCTTCTTCGATACCGTGAGCGTGACCGGTACCGAGAACATCATGATGGCCGCGGCGTTGGCCCGGGGCCGCAGCGTGCTGCAGAACGCCGCCCGCGAACCTGAAGTCGTCGACCTGGCAAACTTCCTGATCGCCATGGGTGCGAAGATTTCCGGCGCCGGCACCGACACCATCACCATCGATGGTGTCGAGCGTCTGCATTCGGCGATCTACAAGGTCATGCCCGACCGTATCGAAACCGGCACCTACCTGGTGGCGGCTGCCGTCACCGGCGGCCGGGTCAAGGTCAAGGACACCGATCCGACCATCCTTGAAGCCGTACTGGAAAAACTCAAGGAAGCAGGCGCCGAAGTCACCACCGGCAGCGACTGGATCGAGCTCAACATGCACGGCAAGCGCCCCAAGGCGGTCAACGTGCGTACCGCTCCGTACCCGGCGTTCCCGACCGACATGCAAGCGCAGTTCATTTCCCTGAACGCGATTGCCGAAGGCACGGGCGCGGTGATCGAAACCATCTTCGAAAACCGCTTCATGCACGTATACGAACTGCACCGCATGGGCGCCAAGATCCAGGTCGAAGGCAACACTGCGATCGTCACCGGCACCGAAATCCTCAAGGGCGCGCCGGTCATGGCCACCGACCTGCGGGCCTCGGCCAGCCTGGTGATCTCGGCCCTGATGGCCGAAGGCGACACCCTGATCGACCGCATCTACCATATCGACCGTGGTTACGAGTGCATCGAAGAGAAGCTGCAGATGCTCGGCGCCAAGATCCGCCGCGTACCGGGCTAGTAGCATGACGGGCACAGGGAGGTGCCCACAGCCGAATCTGTTCCACGTCGAGCCTGTCTTCAGGCTCGACGCATGTCTGGCGCCGTTTGCGTCCGGGCATCAGTCGCCGCATAAGGACTTACGTTACTCATGTTGACCATCGCACTGTCCAAGGGCCGTATCCTCGACGACACGCTGCCGCTTCTGGCTGAAGCGGGCATCGTGCCAACCGAGAATCCGGACAAGAGCCGCAAACTGATCATCCCCACGACTCAGGACGATGTTCGCCTGCTGATCGTGCGCGCTACCGATGTGCCGACCTATGTCGAGCATGGCGCTGCCGACCTCGGGGTGGCCGGCAAGGACGTCCTGATGGAGTACTCCGGCCAGGGCCTGTACGAACCACTGGACCTGCAGATTGCCCAGTGCAAGCTGATGACCGCCGGAGCCATTGGCGCCGTCGAACCCAAGGGGCGCCTGCGCGTGGCCACCAAGTTCGTCAACGTGGCCAAGCGTTACTACGCCGAACAGGGCCGCCAGGTGGACATCATCAAGCTCTACGGCTCGATGGAGCTGGCGCCGCTGATCGGTCTGGCGGACAAGATCATCGACGTGGTCGACACCGGCAACACCCTGCGGGCCAACGGCCTGGAGCCCCAGGAACTGATCGCCACCATCAGCTCCCGCCTGGTGGTCAACAAGGCATCGATGAAGATGCAGCACGCCCGTATCCAGGCGTTGATCGACACCCTGCGCAAGGCAGTGGAATCGCGACACCGCGGTTGATTCACATGCGTGGCCTTGAGCCGCGCCCATCTATCCGCGTCATAGCCAGAATGCTCAGGTGCCCACGCGGATGGCTTGGTAGTCTTGCGGCGCCTGAGCTTTGCAAATCCAAGCTTGCCCTTTTGTGCACTCGCCAATCATTGAGGCCTTCGCTATGACCGCTCCGACTGCAATTCGCCGACTCAACGCTGCCGACCCGGATTTTGCCCGTCATCTGGATCATCTGCTGAGCTGGGAAAGTGTCTCTGACGATTCGGTCAATCAGCGGGTGCTGGACATCATCAAGGCCGTGCGCGAGCGCGGTGACGCGGCGCTGGTGGAGTTCACCCAGCGTTTCGACGGCCTGCAAGTGGCCTCCATGGCCGACCTGATCCTGCCGCGCGAGCGCCTGGAGCTGGCCCTGACCCGAATCACCGTGGCCCAGCGCGAAGCCCTGGAAAAGGCCGCGGCGCGGGTGCGCAGCTATCACGAGAAGCAGAAGCAGGACTCCTGGAGCTACACCGAGGCCGACGGCACGGTGCTGGGCCAGAAGGTCACGCCGCTGGACCGCGCCGGCCTGTACGTGCCGGGGGGCAAGGCTTCCTACCCGTCGTCGGTGCTGATGAACGCGATTCCGGCCAAGGTGGCGGGCGTGACCGAGGTGGTGATGGTGGTGCCGACCCCGCGCGGCGAGGTCAATGAGCTGGTGCTGGCGGCGGCCTGCATTGCCGGGGTCGACCGAGTCTTCACCATCGGCGGCGCCCAGGCCGTGGCCGCGCTGGCCTACGGCACCGAAAGCGTGCCCCAGGTGGACAAGGTGGTCGGTCCGGGCAACATCTATGTGGCCACCGCCAAGCGCCATGTGTTTGGCCAGGTCGGCATCGACATGATCGCCGGTCCGTCGGAGATCCTCGTGGTCTGTGACGGCCAGACCGATCCGGACTGGATCGCCATGGACCTGTTCTCCCAGGCCGAACACGACGAAGACGCCCAGGCGATCCTGGTCAGCCCGGACGCCGAGTTCCTGGACAAGGTGGCGGCGAGCATCGCCAAGTTGCTGCCGACCATGGAGCGTGCGGAAATCATCAACACCTCGATCAATGGCCGTGGCGCCCTGATCCAGGTTCGCGACATGCAGCAGGCCATGGACGTGGCCAACCGCATTGCCCCCGAGCACCTGGAGCTGTCGGTGGCCGACCCGCAAGCCTGGCTGCCGCAGATCCGCCACGCCGGGGCGATCTTCATGGGCCGTCACACCTCCGAGGCGCTGGGCGATTACTGCGCCGGGCCGAACCACGTGCTGCCGACGTCCGGTACTGCGCGTTTCTCCTCACCGCTGGGGGTGTATGACTTCCAGAAACGCTCGTCGATCATCTTCTGCTCCGAGCAGGGTGCGTCCGAGCTGGGCCGGACCGCCTCGGTGCTGGCCCGTGGCGAGTCGCTGACCGCCCACGCCCGCAGCGCCGAATACCGCATCGTCGACGACCAAGATCAGGGGCAATGAACATGAGCAAATTCTGGAGTCCGTTCGTCAAGAACCTGGTGCCCTACGTGCCGGGCGAGCAACCCAAGCTGACCAAGCTGGTCAAGCTCAACACCAACGAAAACCCCTATGGCCCGTCGCCCAAGGCCCTGGCGGCGATGCAGGCCGAGCTCAACGACAACCTGCGCCTGTATCCCGATCCCAACAGCGACCTGCTCAAGCAGGCGGTGGCCCGCTATTACGGGGTGCAGGGCAATCAGGTGTTCCTTGGCAACGGTTCCGACGAAGTCCTGGCGCACATTTTCCATGGCCTGCTGCAGCAGGATAAGCCGCTGCTGTTCCCGGACATCAGCTACAGCTTCTACCCGGTGTATTGCGGCCTGTACGGCATCGACTACCAGGCGGTGCCCCTGGACGAACAGTTCCAGATCCGTGTGGCCGACTACGCCCAGCCCAACGGCGGGATCATCTTCCCCAACCCGAATGCGCCCACCGGCTGCCTGCTGGCCCTGGACGCGGTGGAGCAGATCCTCCAGGCCAGCCCGGATTCGGTGGTGGTCGTGGACGAAGCCTATATCGACTTCGGCGGCCAGACCGCCATCAGCCTGGTGGACCGCTACCCCAACCTGCTGGTGACCCAGACCCTGTCCAAGTCGCGCTCCCTGGCCGGCTTGCGGGTGGGCCTGGCAGTGGGGCATCCGGACCTGATCGAGGCCCTGGAGCGGATCAAGAACAGCTTCAACTCCTACCCGCTGGATCGCCTGGCCATTGTGGGTGCAGCGGCGGCCTTCGAGGACCGCGAGTACTTTGCCAAGACCTGTCAGCTGGTGATCGAAAGCCGCGAGTGGGTGGTGGCGCAGTTGCAGGCCAAGGGGTTTGAAGTGCTGCCGTCGGCGGCCAACTTCATCTTTGCCCGCCACCCGCAGCACGACGCAGCCGGCCTGGCGGCCAAGCTGCGTGAGCAAGGGGTGATCGTGCGTCACTTCAAGCAGGAACGGATCGCCCAATTCCTGCGGATCAGCATAGGCACGCCGGAGCAGAACCAGGCGCTGATCGACGGGTTGGGGCAGCTTTAAGCCGCAAGCTGCAAATTTAGAAGCCCAGAGCCAATGCTTGGAGCCTCTCGCCTGCAGCTACAAGCTTGCCGCTTGTAGCTGCAGCCCCCCGGCTGCTCTCACTCGTGGTGCGGCTCGCCGAGGAAGGTCAGGGAGCTGAACAGGCCGCGTGAAGCCACATCCGGGTCGTCCTTGAGCGGCACGTCAAGCTCTGCGGCAATCACGTTCAAGCCTTCATTTCTCACCAACACTTGAGCGCGTCCCTGGGCATCGGTTTCGGTGCTCAGGGTGCTCGGTGCATTGCGGTAGTCGCCGATCAACTTGACCCCAGCCACGGGCTGCCCATCCAGCAGTACCCGCACCGGCAGGCTATTGCCCTGGCCGACGGTCAGCGGGTCGACTTCCGGCAGGATCAGCAGCTTGAGCTGTTCCAGCTTGGGTAGCTTCGCCCCCGCTTGATAGATCGCCAGGCTGTACTTGAAGGTGTGGGTCGAGGCGATGGCCCCCGCAACTTTGCTGCGCCCCTGGTTGACCCAGCGTTTGTCCGCCGTTTGTGACCAGGGACCGTTGTCCAGCGCCACCGCCAGCACCGCCGGTGGCTTGAGGGGTTGCAGGCGCGCATGGTCAGCCAGGCGTTGCACGGTCACTGGAATCATTCTGGCCGCCGCGTCGTAGGCCCAGGTACCACTGATCTTCTGGGCCTTGAAGGCGTCGTCTTCGGCGCCGTGGCCGTAGATCACTTCGATATTGCCGCGGCGCTGTTCGGTCCACAGACCGTGGGCCGAGGCCTGGGTTGTACCCAGGGTGGCGAGCAGGCCCAGCAGGGCGATTGATTTGAGGTTGTGCATGGCGATTTCCGGCTACAGGTTGAGTGTCAGGCTGACGGTGAAGTTGCGCGGCTCGCCGGGCGTGACCCAGTAGTTGCTGTAGGAGCGCTCGTAGTACTTCTCGTCGAACAGGTTGTTCAGGTTCAGGCCCAGGGTCAGGTTGTCGCTGGCCTTGTAATGGGCCAGCAGGTCCAGGGTGCGATAGGCCGGCAGCTCGAAGCTGCCGCCGGCCTCGCCGGAGCGATCGCCGACGTAGGTCAGGGCGGCGCCGACGTCCGAGCCTTTGAATCGTCCGTCCTGGAACTCATAGACGCCCAGCAAGCTGCCACTGTGCTTGGCCACGCCGAGTATGCGACTGCCGGTCGGGATCGTCTGGTCGCCCTTGGTCACTTCGGCATCGATCAGCGCATAAGCACCAATCACCCGCACCGCGTCAGTCAACTGGCCGCTCACTTGCATGTCCAAGCCCTGACTGCGGGCCTTGCCCACGGCTCGGCTGAAGTCGCTGCCGGGGTCCAGGGCCAGGACGTTTTCCTTGTCGATGCGGAAGGCGGCGAGGGTGGCGCTCAGACGCTCGTCGAACAGCTCGCTCTTGATCCCCACTTCATAACCGACCCCTTCCTCGGGCTTGAAGGTCTTGCCGGCCGCATCCAGCCCGTTGTTGGGCTTGAACGAGGTGGAGGCGTTGGCGAACAGGCCCACTTGCGGCGTCAGTTGATAGAGCAGGCCGGCACGCTGGGTCAGGGCGTCGTGGCTCTGGCGGCTGCGCTTGCCGTTGGTGTGGTCGTCGATCCGTTGTTCGAAGTGTTCAAGGCGGGCACCGAGCATGCCTCGCAGGCGATCGGTGAAGATAATCTGGTCCTGCAGGTTGAGGGCCTGGCTTTCGACATGCTCGAAAAAGTCCGTGCCGGAACGTTTGCCGTTGGGCTTGGCCTGGCCGTAGATCGGGTCGTAGATGTCGACAGCGTAGGCGCCGCCGGCGAGGGTGGTGACCCGCTCGTTCTTGCGGTAGTTCTCGTATTCGCTGCCGATCAGCAGTTCGTGCTGCCAACTGCCGATGTCGAACAGGCCGCGCAGTTCCAGCTGGGTGATGCTGTCGTGCCAGTTGTTGTCGCGCTCGCGATAGCGCCGGTTGACGGTGTGCTGGTCGGCATTCAACGGGCGGGTTTCCGAGGCGAAGCCCCACAACTTGCCTTCCTTGTAGTGGCTGGCCAGGCGCAGCTTCCAGCTGTCGTTGAGGTGATGTTCCAGGGCGGCCTGGAGCATGGTGTTGTGGTTGTCGATGTTGCCGTCGCTGGGTTCGCCGAGGAAGGTCGAGCGCGAGACGCCGCTCCAGCGGTTGTTGGGGGCGACGATGCCGCGGTCGAAGGTCGAGCTGTGGCGCACGAATTCGCTTTCCACCAGCAGGTTGGTGTCCGGGTTCAACTGCCAGCTGAAGGAGGGGGCGACGAACACCCGGCGACTGTCGACGTGGTCGCGAAAGCTGTGGTTGTCCTCCACCGCCAGGTTGACCCGGGACAGCAGGTCGCCCTCGGCATCCAGCGGGGTGTTGAGGTCCAGGGCGGTGCGGTAGCGGTCCCAGCTGCCGGCACTGGTCTGCAGGGTGGTGAAGGCTTCGGGCTGGGGTTTCTTGGTCACGATGTTCACCGTGCCGCCGGGGTCGCCACGGCCATAGAGGCTGGCGGCCGGGCCCTTGAGCACTTCGATGCGCTCGATGTTGGCGGCGTCCGGGGTGCTGGGGTAACCGCGGTTGGCGCTGAAGCCGTCCTTGTAGAATTCCGAGGTGGTGAAGCCGCGCACGCTGTATTCATACAGGGTCAGACCGCCGAAGTTGTTCTGCTTGGCGACTCCGCCGGCAAACTCCAGGGCGCGTTCGACATTGTGGCTGCCCAGGTCCTTGAGCACGCTGGCGGGGATCACGCTGACGGACTGCGGGATATCGCGGATTGCCGTATCGGTCTTGGTGGCACTGGCCGAGCGGGTGGCCCGGTAGCCCTTGACCGGACCGGTGGCGGACTCGTACTCGGTGCTGATGCGGGTGGTTTCCAGCTCCAGGGTTTGCGGTTCTTCGGCGAGCAGGGGGTCGGCCAGCAGGCCGAGTGCCAGACCGGCCAGGGGGAGGATTTTTCGGGACGTCATGGGGCTGTTCCAATAGCAATATTGAAACAATATAACATGACCGATGAGAATGTATGCTGTTAGCCCGGCATTGCCGGGCCCAGCTTTAGTCTTCTTCCTTGACCGGTGCGGGTGGCGGACGCAGGCCGATTTCCGCCGTCAGCTTGAGTTCCTTGCCATTGCGCATCACCAGGATGGCGACTTTTTCCATCGGCTTGATGCGCGCCACCTGGTTCATCGAGCGACGGCCGTCGCCGGCCGGCTCGCCGTCGATGCTGAGGATCACGTCACCCAGTTGCATGCCGGCTTTCTGTGCCGGGCCATCGCGGAAGATCCCCGCCACCACGATCCCGGGACGTCCGGCCAGGCCGAAAGACTCCGCCAGTTCCTGAGTCAGCGGTTGCACTTCGATTCCCAGCCAGCCACGGATGACCTGGCCGTGTTCGATGATCGATTTCATCACTTCCATGGCCAGCTTGATCGGAATGGCGAAGCCGATGCCCTGGGAGCCGCCGGACTTGGAGAAGATCGCGGTGTTGATCCCGGTCAGGTTGCCATTGGCGTCCACCAGGGCGCCGCCGGAGTTGCCCGGGTTAATCGCGGCGTCGGTCTGGATGAAATCTTCGTAGTTGTTCAGGCCCAGCTGGTTGCGTCCGGTGGCGCTGATGATGCCCATGGTCACGGTCTGGCCGACCCCGAACGGGTTGCCGATGGCCAGGGCGACGTCGCCGACGCGGACGTTTTCCGAGCGGCCGACGGTGATCGAAGGCAGGTTCTTCAGGTCGATCTTGAGCACCGCCAGATCGGTTTCCGGATCGCTGCCGATGACCCGGGCCAGGGTTTCCCGCCCATCCTTGAGCGCCACCACGATCTGTTCGGCGCCGGAGGTCACGTGGTTGTTGGTCAGCAGGTAACCTTCGGGGCTCATGATCACCCCGGAACCCAGGCTCGACTCCATGCGCTGCTGCTTGGGCAGGTTGTCGCCGAAGAAGCGGCGGAACTGCGGGTCTTCAAACAGTGGGTGGGCCGGTTTGTTGATGACCTTGGTGGTGTACAGGTTGACCACCGCAGGCGCGGCAATCAGCACCGCATCGGCATAGGACACCGGTCCCTGCCGGGTGCTGGTGGTTTGAGGCGCTTGTTGCAGGTTGACGTCCAGGCTGGGCAGGCCGACCCACTGGGGGTAGCGCTGAATAATCAGCAACGCGATGAGCACGCCGGCCAGAAGCGGCCAGCCAAAAAAACGCAGAGCCTTGAGCATTGAGCAAGTCCTGGGTGGTTACGAAGGGCTGCGCACGGCCCATAATGTCGCGCATTATACGAGGCCGCGCGCGCCTCTGAACGGGATATTTAGGAGTCTTTTATGGCCGTTGCCCTGAGCACATTGGTGGAAGAAGCGGACCGTTATCTGGGCAGTTCACGCATTGCCGACTACTGCCCCAATGGCCTGCAGGTCGAAGGGCGCCCGCAGGTGATGCGTATCGTCAGTGGCGTGACCGCCAGCCAGGCCTTGCTGGACGCCGCCGTGGAGGCCAAGGCCGATCTGGTGCTGGTGCATCACGGCTACTTCTGGAAAGGCGAGAACCCCTGCATCACCGGCATGAAGCAGCGTAGGTTGAAAACCCTGCTCAAGCACGACATCAGCCTGTTGGCCTATCACCTGCCCCTGGACCTGCACCCCGAGGTGGGCAACAACGTGCAGTTGGCCCGGCAGTTGGATATCACCGTGGAAGGCCCATTGGACCCGGAGAACCCCAAGGTCGTCGGTCTGGTCGGTTCCCTGGGCGAACCCATGACGGCGCGGGACTTTGCCCGGCGGGTGCAGGAAGCGATGGGCCGTGAACCGCTGCTGATCGAAGGCAGCGAAATGATCCGCCGGGTCGGCTGGTGCACCGGGGGTGGCCAGGGCTACATCGATCAGGCGGTGCAGGCCGGCGTCGACCTGTACCTGAGCGGCGAGGCCTCGGAGCAGACCTTCCACAGTGCCCGGGAAAACGACATCAGCTTCATCGCCGCCGGCCACCACGCCACCGAGCGTTACGGCGTCCAGGCCCTGGGCGACTATCTGGCCCGGCGCTTTGCCCTGGAGCACCTGTTCATCGACTGCCCCAACCCGATCTAACCCCTGCATGGGCCGCCCGGGCAGGCGATTTAGCTGCCTAACCGGGCGGCATATTCATATATCGTTTCGTTCTAGTTGGCTCCCTGATTAGAAGCAGGTCGCTGTGCTAGCATGCCCCGCTCGAACACGGCCCGATGGCCGTCCATAAGAAAGCTTTCGTGAGTAGCCATGGTCGACAAACTGACGCATCTGAAACAGCTGGAGGCGGAAAGCATCCACATCATCCGCGAGGTGGCCGCCGAGTTCGACAACCCGGTGATGCTGTACTCCATCGGTAAAGACTCCGCCGTGATGTTGCATCTGGCCCGCAAGGCGTTCTTCCCCGGCAAGCTGCCGTTCCCGGTGATGCACGTCGATACCCAGTGGAAATTCCAGGAAATGTACAAGTTCCGCGACCGCATGGTCGAAGAACTGGGCCTGGACCTGATCACCCACGTCAACCCGGATGGCGTGGCCCAGGGCATCAACCCGTTCACCCACGGCAGTGCCAAGCACACCGACATCATGAAGACCGAGGGCCTCAAGCAGGCCCTGGACAAACACGGTTTCGACGCCGCGTTCGGCGGTGCCCGCCGCGATGAAGAGAAGTCCCGCGCCAAGGAGCGCGTCTACTCGTTCCGCGACAGCAAGCACCGCTGGGACCCGAAGAACCAGCGTCCCGAGCTGTGGAACGTCTACAACGGCAAGGTCAACAAGGGCGAGTCGATCCGCGTGTTCCCGCTGTCCAACTGGACCGAGCTGGACATCTGGCAGTACATCTACCTGGAAGGCATCCCGATCGTGCCGCTGTACTTCGCCGCCGAGCGTGAAGTGATCGAGAAGAACGGCACCCTGATCATGATCGATGACGAGCGCATCCTCGAGCATCTGTCCGATGAAGAGAAAGCCCGCATCGTCAAGAAGAAAGTGCGTTTCCGTACCCTTGGCTGCTACCCGTTGACGGGCGCGGTGGAGTCCGAGGCCGAGAGCCTGACGGACATCATCCAGGAAATGCTCCTGACGCGAACTTCCGAGCGCCAGGGCCGGGTCATCGACCACGATGGCGCCGGCTCGATGGAAGACAAGAAACGTCAAGGTTATTTCTAAGGGGCTGTCATGTCGCATCAATCTGATTTGATCAGCGAGGACATCCTCGCGTACCTGGGCCAGCACGAACGCAAAGAGCTGCTGCGCTTTCTCACCTGCGGCAACGTCGACGACGGCAAGAGCACCCTGATCGGGCGCCTGCTGCACGACTCGAAGATGATCTACGAAGACCATCTGGAAGCCATCACCCGGGATTCGAAGAAGGTCGGCACCACCGGTGACGACATCGACCTGGCGTTGCTGGTCGATGGCCTGCAGGCCGAGCGCGAGCAGGGCATCACCATCGATGTCGCCTATCGCTATTTCTCCACCGCCAAACGCAAGTTCATCATCGCCGACACCCCAGGCCATGAGCAGTACACCCGTAACATGGCCACCGGTGCTTCCACCTGTGACCTGGCGATCATCCTGGTGGATGCCCGCTACGGTGTGCAGACCCAGACCCGTCGTCACAGCTTCATCGCCTCGCTGCTGGGCATCAAGCACATCGTCGTCGCCATCAACAAGATGGACCTCAAGAACTTCGATGAAGGCGTGTTCGAGTCGATCAAGGCCGACTACCTGAAGTTTGCCCAGGGCCTGAAGTTGCAGCCCACCAGCCTGCACTTCGTGCCGATGTCGGCGCTCAAGGGCGACAACGTGGTGAACAAGAGCGAGCGTTCGCCCTGGTACACCGGGCAGTCGCTGATGGAAATCCTCGAAACCGTGGAAGTGGCCGGTGACCGCAACTTCACCGACCTGCGTTTCCCGGTGCAATACGTCAACCGTCCGAACCTGAACTTCCGTGGTTTTGCCGGCACCCTGGCCAGCGGCATCGTGCACAAGGGTGACGAAGTCGTGGTGCTGCCGTCGGGCAAGAGCAGCCGGGTCAAGTCCATCGTCACCTTCGAGGGCGAGCTGGAGCAGGCCGGTCCTGGCCAGGCCGTGACCCTGACCATGGAAGACGAGATCGACATCTCCCGCGGCGACCTGCTGGTGCATGCCGACAACGTGCCGCCGGTCACCGACAGCTTCGAAGCCATGCTGGTGTGGATGGCCGAAGAGCCGATGCTGCCGGGCAAGAAATACGACATCAAGCGTGCGACCAGCTACGTGCCGGGCTCGATCGCCAGCATCAACCACAAGGTGGATGTGAACACCCTGGAAGAGGGCGCGGCCAGCGCGCTGCAACTGAACGAGATCGGCAAGGTCAAGATCAGCCTCGATGCACCGATCGCCCTGGATGGCTACGAAAGCAACCGCACCACCGGCGCTTTCATCGTCATCGACCGCTTGACCAACGGCACCGTCGGCGCCGGCATGATCATCGCCCAGCCGGTGGCCCATGGCAGCGCCACCCACCATGGCAAGCTGGCTCATGTGGCCACCGAAGAGCGTGCCCAGCGCTTCGGCCAGCAACCGGCCACCGTGCTGTTCAGCGGCCTGTCGGGCGCCGGCAAGAGCACCCTGGCCTACGCCGTGGAGCGCAAGCTGTTCGATATGGGCCGTGCGGTGTACGTGCTCGATGGCCAGAACCTGCGGCACGACCTGAACAAGGGCCTGCCCCAGGACCGTGCCGGGCGGACCGAGAACTGGCGCCGTGCGGCCCACGTCGCCCGTCAGTTCAACGAAGCCGGCCTGCTGACCCTGGCCGCGTTCGTGGCACCGAGTGCCGAAGGGCGCGAGCAGGCCAAGGACCTGATCGGCAAGGAGCGTCTGCTGACGGTGTATGTCCAGGCATCGCCTGCGGTGTGCGCCGAGCGTGATCCGCAAGGCCTGTACGCGGCGGGTGGGGATAACATCCCGGGCGAATCCTTCCCTTACGACGTGCCGCTCAATGCCGATCTGGTGATCGACACCCAGGCGCTGTCGGTGGAAGAGAGCGTCAAGCAGGTGCTGGACCTGCTGCGCAGCCGCGGCGCGATCTAAGCCGTAGCCAAAAGCCCGCAGTCGAGTGATCGGCTGCGGGCTTTTTTGTGCGCTTGAATTAGCCTTCCCCGGCCAGGACGGTACAGCTCCGTAGGAGCTGGCTTGCCAGCGAAGAGGCCCTCAGGATTTTGCCGGATACTCTCGATGCAGCACTTCCAGCAGCGCATCCTTGGCCAGCCACTGCTGGTTGATCCAGCCCTGGAATTCCTGGCGATAGGCCGTGTCCTGTTCGTAGTTCTTGCCAATGAACTGCGGCGGAATCCGTACCTCTTCAAAGCGCACCACCACATCCTTGACCCTGCCGCACAACAGGTCCCAGAAACCGGGCCGGCCAGCGGGGTAGTGCAGGGTCACATCGATGATCGATTGCAGTTGCTCGCCCATGGCGTCCAACACAAAGGCGATACCACCGGCCTTGGGCTTGAGCAGGTAGCGAAACGGTGATTGCTGCTGGGTGTGCTTGGCGTCGGTAAAGCGCGTGCCTTCGACGAAGTTGAAGATGCCCACCGGGTTGTTGCGAAACTTCGCGCAGGTCTTGCGGGTGGTTTCCAGGTCCTTGCCTTTCTTCTCCGGATGCTTTTCCAGGTAGGCCTTGGAGTAGCGCTTCATGAACGGGAAGCCCAGAGCCCACCAGGCGAGGCCAATCACCGGCACCCAGATCAACTCCTGCTTGAGGAAGAACTTCAACGGGCGAATGCGCCGGTTGAACACGTACTGCAGGACCATGATGTCGACCCAGCTCTGGTGGTTGCTGGTGACCAGGTAGGAGTGCTGGTAATCCAGGCCTTGCAGGTCCTGCACATGCCAGCGGGTGCGGCACACCAGCTGCATCCAGGCCTTGTTGTTGCTGATCCAGGCTTCGTGGGTGTGGTTCATCAGCCAGTGAGTCAAGCGCTGGGTGAGGGCGAAGGGCAGGGCCTTGCAGATCGCCACGCAGAACAGGAACGAGCACAGCAGGAGGGTGTTCAGCGCCAGCAGGATCGAGGCAATGATCCCGCGCACGACGGCAGGTAGAAATTCCAGCATTTAGACATCCATGGGTCGGTTGGCGGCTTGAATCGCGGTCAGGGCGATGGTGTAGACGATGTCGTCCACCTGGGCGCCCCGGGGCAGGTCGTTCACGGGTTTGCGCAGGCCTTGCAGCATCGGGCCCAGGCTCACGCAATCGGCGCTGCGCTGCACGGCCTTGTGGGTGGTGTTGCCGGTGTTCAGGTCGGGGAACACGAACACCGTGGCCTTGCCTGCCACCTGGCTGTTGGGCGCCAGTTGTCGGGCGACGTTCTCGTTGGCCGCGGCGTCGTATTGCAGCGGGCCGTCGATCAGCAGTGAGCGCTGGGCTTCGTGGGCCAGCAGGGTCGCCTCGCGGACTTTCTCCACTTCTTCGCCGCTGGCCGAATCGCCGCTGGAGTAGCTGATCATTGCCACCCGTGGAGTGATGCCGAAGGCCGCCGCCGAATCGGCGCTCTGCAAGGCGATTTCCGCCAGCTCGCTGGCGCTGGGGTGCGGGTTCATCACGCAGTCGCCGTAGACCAGCACCTGCTCGGGGAACAGCATGAAGAACACCGAAGACACCAGGGTGCACCCCGGGGCGGTCTTGATCAGTTGCAGGGCCGGACGGATGGTGTTGGCGGTGGAGTGGATCACCCCGGATACCAGGCCGTCCACTTCATCCAGGGCCAGCATCACGGTGCCGATCACCACCGGGTCTTCCAGTTGCTGCTCGGCCATGGGCGCGTTGAGGCTCTTGCTCTTGCGCAGGGCAACCATGGGCTCCACGTAGCGCTCGCGGATCAGGTCCGGGTCGAGAATCTCCAGGCCTTCGGGCAACTCGATGCCCTGGGCCCGGGCCACCGCATGAACTTCCTCCGGCTTGGCCAGCAGCACACAACGGGCAATGCCACGGGCCTGGCAGATGGCGGCGGCCTGTACGGTCAGCGGCTCGCTGCCTTCGGGCAGGACGATGCGTTTGTTGGCCTGCTGGGCTCGCTGGATCAACTGGTAGCGGAACACGGCCGGCGACAGGCGCATTTCCCGCGGGGTGCCGCAGCGCTGGTGCAGCCAGTTGGCGTCCAGGTGGCTGGCGACGAAGTCGGTGATGATTTCCGCGCGCTCGCGGTCATCGATGGGGATTTCCTTGTTCAGGCCATTGAGCTGGTTGGCGGTGTCGTAGGACCCGGTGCTGACCGACAGCACCGGCAGGCCGGCGTTCAGGGCGCCACGGCACAGCTCCATGATCCGTGGGTCGGGCAGGGTGTCGCTGGTCAGCAGCAGGCCGGCCAGGGGCACGCCGTTGATCGCCGCCAGGCTCACGGCGAGGATGATGTCGTCGCGGTCCCCTGGCGTCACCACCAGCACGCCGGGCTTGAGCAGCTCCACGGTGTTGCGCATGGTGCGGGCGCAAATGATGATCTTGGTCATGCGCCGGCTTTCGTAGTCGCCGGCGTTGAGCACCTGGGCTCCCATCAGCTCTGCTACGTCGCGGGTGCGTGTGGCGTTGAGTTCCGGCTGGAAGGGAATGCACCCCAGCAGGCGGAAGTCGCCGCTGCGCAGCAACGGTGAATGCTCCTTCAAGCGTGCGGAGAAGGCCTCCATGCTTTCATCGGTGCGCACCTTGTTGAGGATCACACCCAGCACTTTCGGGTCCCGCGGGCCGCCGAACAACTGTGCCTGCAGCTCGACCCGGCCGGACAGTTCGGTGAGCACTTCGTTTTCCGGGGCGGACACCAGGATCACCTCGGCATCCAGGCTTTTCGCCAGGTGCAGGTTGACCCGGGCGGCGTAGCTGGCGCTGCGGGTCGGCACCATGCCTTCGACGATCAGCACGTCCTTGCCGATGGCGGCTTGCTGGTAGAGGGTGATGATTTCCTCCAGCAGCTCATCCAGCTGACCGTCGCCGAGCATCCGTTCGACATGGGCCAGGCCCAGGGGTTGTGGCGGTTTCAGACCGTGGGTGCGGGCCACCAGCTCGGTGGAGCGCTCGGGACCGGTATCGCCCGGATGAGGCTGGGCAATGGGTTTGAAAAAGCCGACCTTGAGGCCGGCCCGTTCCAGGGTACGCACCAGCCCGAGGCTGATGGAGGTCAGACCCACACCAAAATCGGTGGGCGCGATAAAAAAAGTTTGCATGCGAATTCTCGGAAGGTGCATGGCAAGGGCGACGGTCTAAGGCCGTCTGCCGAATCGTCAGGCGCTAAGGTTATCGCTTCCCGGGGTCTGAGCACACCAGCCACAGTCAAAGGGCTGGCCTATTTTTTCTGCCCGCCGCTGTGTGTCTAGGACCCAGGCCCGGGATTGCCAGGGGGGCTGGTGGCGCAGGTGCTGGGTATGGCCGCAGGACAGCTCCACCACCCAGTGGCCGTCTTCATCCTGATGAAATCCACGAATTGTCGGCCGGCTTTTCCCGTTCCGTTGGTCCGGGTTCCGTTCGCTTTCGAGCGATTGCTTCGCTAAACTTCGACGCTCTTCATTCTTATGCAAAAGGTCCCGCCCCATGCTGATCGCCGCCAATAAGGCTGTCTCCATCGACTATACCCTCACCAATGACGCTGGTGAGGTCATCGACAGCTCTGCCGGCGGCGCCCCGCTGGTTTACCTGCAAGGCGCAGGTAACATCATTCCTGGTCTGGAAAAGGCTCTGGAAGGCAAGCAAGTCGGTGACGAGCTGAACGTTTCCGTAGAACCTGAAGATGCCTACGGCGAATACGCTGCCGAACTGGTCAGCACCCTGAGCCGCAGCATGTTCGAAGGTGTCGACGAGCTGGAAGTGGGCATGCAGTTCCACGCATCCGCTCCGGACGGCCAGATGCAGATCGTGACCATCCGTGACCTGGACGGCGACGACGTGACCGTCGACGGCAACCACCCGCTGGCCGGTCAGCGCCTGAACTTCCAGGTCAAGATCGTTGCCATCCGTGATGCCAGCCAGGAAGAAATCGCTCATGGCCACGTCCATGGCGAAGGTGGCCATCACCACTGATTTTCTGCGCTAAGCTCAAGCGTGCTGGAGAGGCGCCCGAGCAGGCTGTGTGAAAACTACTGCGTTTGGCAATACTGCGTTAAAAACAGGCTCGGAATGCTCATTTGGGCTCCTAAACTCCGCTTCCTCGCCTGTTTTTGCCTTGTCTTGCCTGCACTCGCGACGTTTTCACACAGCCTGCGAGGGCGCCTTTTTAGTCCGCGGCTTTTGGCTGTACTGTCGAGAGGCTGTTTTCTGTAAGAACACAGGAATTTGGAGTTCGTCATGAGTGCTTTTCACGACCTTAAATTGAAAGCCCTGGATGGTCAGGAGCTGCCGCTCGCGCCCTTCAAGGGGCAAGTCGTGCTGGTGGTCAACGTCGCCTCCAAATGTGGTCTGACACCACAATATGCGGCGTTGGAAAATCTCTACCAGCAATACAAGGGCCAGGGGTTCAGCGTACTGGGCCTGCCCTGCAATCAGTTCGCCGGGCAGGAGCCGGGCACCGAGCAGCAGATCCAGGAGTTTTGCAGCCTCAACTACGGGGTGACCTTTCCCCTGAGCAGCAAGCTCGAGGTCAACGGTCCCGAGCGGCATCAGCTGTACCGTTTGCTGGCGGGCGAGGGGGCCGAGTTTCCGGGGGACATCACCTGGAACTTCGAAAAATTCCTCCTGGGCAAGGATGGCCGGGTTCTGGCGCGCTTCTCGCCACGCACCGCGCCGGATGATCCCACCGTGGTCCAGGCTATCGAGAAGGCCTTGAGCTGAGGCGGCCAGCCGGGTGCACCCGCCCGGCCCATTGTTATTGCCTGCCTCGCGCCGCTCTCATGCGGCGTTTTTGCATCTAAATCACTTAAATCAATAATGCTGTGCAGGGCTTTGGGGGATGAATATTATCCCCATCATAAGTGCGCCGGGGCCGGTACCCGGCGCAGTCTTGTGCGTCGAATATCGACTCAAGCCTTTTTGTCGGAGTGCAGCATGCCTGTTCAAGCCTTGTTCAAACCCTTTCAACTCGGCGCGCTGGAGCTGCCGACCCGCGTGGTGATGGCGCCCATGACCCGCTCGTTTTCCCCGGGTGGGGTGCCCAACGCCAAGGTCATCGAGTATTACCGGCGCCGTGCCGCCGCCGGCGTGGGCCTGATCATCACCGAGGGCACCACGGTCGGACACAAGGCCGCCAACGGTTACCCCAACGTGCCGCAGTTTTATGGCGAAGCGGCCCTGGCCGGCTGGAAGAAGGTGGTGGACGCGGTTCATGCCGAGGGCGGCAAGATCGTCCCGCAGCTGTGGCATGTGGGCAATGTGCGGCGCCTGGGCACCGAGCCGGATGCCAGCGTGCCCGGCTACGGCCCCAGTGAGAAGCTCAAGGATGGCAAGGTGGTGGTGCATGGCATGACCCACGAGGACATCCGGGAGGTGATCGCCGCTTTCGCCCAGGCCGCCAAGGATGCCCAGAGCATCGGCATGGATGGCGTGGAAATCCACGGCGCCCACGGTTATCTGGTGGACCAGTTCTTCTGGGAAGGCAGCAACCAGCGCACCGATGAATATGGCGGCGACCTGGCCCAGCGTTCGCGTTTCGCCATCGAGCTGATCCAGGCCGTGCGTGCCGCCGTCGGCCCGGACTTCCCGATCATCCTGCGCTTTTCCCAATGGAAGCAGCAGGACTACAGCGCTCGCCTGGTACAGACTCCGCAAGCCCTGGGCGCATTCCTCAAGCCGCTGGCGGATGCCGGTGTGGATATCTTCCACTGCTCGACCCGGCGCTTCTGGGAGCCGGAGTTCGAAGGTTCGGACCTGAACCTGGCCGGCTGGACCCGCAAGCTCACCGGCAAGCCGACCATCACCGTGGGCAGCGTCGGCCTGGACGGCGAGTTCCTGCAGTTCATGGTCAACACCGACAAGGTGGCGCAGCCGGCCAGCCTGGAAAACCTGCTGCAGCGCCTGAACAACGACGAGTTCGATCTGGTGGCCGTGGGCCGGGCCCTGCTGGTGGATCCGGATTGGGCGCAGAAAGTCCGTGAAGGCCGTGAGCAGGACATTCTGCCGTTCAGCCGCGAAGCCCTGATGACCCTGGTCTAACGTCCGGCTCCGGGCGGCGAGGGGGGCAGCCCTCTCACCGCCTGGAGTGTCTTGACCGTACCTGGCGTTTTTTGCAGCGCCGCTTCGATCATTGCCTCGTAGTCTCCGGCTGGAGCCGGCTGGCAGGCATTGCGCAACTGATCTTCAAACTGTTCGATCACGGCGGGCCACCCTTGGCGGCTGGCGTGTTGCCGGGCATTGAGACGTACCCGGCGCAGGGTTTCGGCTTCCTCCAGCAGCCAGCCGGCAGCCTCACAGAACGCGCCTTCATCCCCGGGCATGGCCAGCACGCCGTTGTAGCCATGGCGGATATGCTGGGCTGCCGCGGCCTGATCGTAAGCCACCACCGCCAAGCCGGACGCCAGGGCTTCCAGCACCACATTGCCGAAGGTTTCGGTCAGGCTGGGAAACAGGAACACATCCCCCGAGGCGTAATGGGCCGCCAGTGCCTCGCCGCGCTGGCTGCCGCAGAACAGGGCTTCGGGCAGGTTTTTTTCCAGGGCGGCACGTTGTGGGCCGTCACCCACCACGATCAACTTCATCCGACGCTGTGGATAACTGGCCTTGAGCTGTTCGAAGCAGCGCTTGAGCAGCCCGAGATTCTTCTCCGGCGCCAGGCGCCCGACATGGATCACCGCCAGGTCGTCGTTGCCCAGGCCCCAATGGCTGCGCAACTCATTGAGCCGCTTGGCCGGATGGAACAACTGGCTGTCGACGCCTCGGGACAGCAGGGCCAGGCGTTCGAAGTGGCGGCGCTCCAGCTCCAGGCGCTGGCTGACACTGGGCACCAGGGTCAGCTTCGAGCGGTTGTGGAACCAGCGCAGGTAGTGGGTCAGCAGGCGAGTCAGCAAACCCAGGCCGTATTGGCTGGAGTACTGCTGGAAGTTGGTATGGAAACCGCTGACCACCGAGATCCCCAGGCGCTGGGCGGCCCGCAGTGCAGACAGTCCCAGGGGACCTTCGGTGGCAATGTAGAGCACGTCCGGGCGCTGGCGTTTCCAGCGCCGCAGCAGTTTGTGCATCGACGACTGACCCCATTGCAGCCCCGGATAGCCCGGTAGCGGCCAGCCGCGGCACAGCAGCAGCGCTTCATCGCTGGGCCGACTCTGGTCGCAGCCCTGGCGCGGGCGCACCAGCTCCACCTGATGCCCGCGGGCGCGCAGGCCATCGCACAGGCGGCCAAGGGTATTGGCCACGCCATTGATTTCCGGCGGGAAGGTTTCAGTGATGAGGGTGATATGCAGAGCGGTCGTCATGGCCTCAGTGTCGACTGAGGCCATGTCGCCATTGTGACGTGCGGATGATGGATTTATGACGCCGGCAGCCTATTTGCCCGGCAGGTTCTCCACCCCGCGCTCGCGCACCCAGAACAGCGTCGCTCCGGCCACGGCGGCCGGCATCATCAGGATGTTGACGAAGGGGATCATCAGCGCCAGGTAGACGATGCCGCCAAAGCCCAGGCTCTGCCAGCGCTTCTGCCGCAGCCAGGCGAGCATGTCCTGCCAGCTCATCTTGTGGTTGTCCGCCGGGTAGTCGATGTACTGGATGGCCATCATCCAGATGCCGAACAGCAGCCACAGGGGCGCGGCCACCAGGTTGATCACCGGGATCAGCGAGAGGATGAACAGGCCGATGGCCCGGGGCAGGAAGTAGCCGAGCTTGCGCATTTCCCGGGACAGGGTGCGGGGGATCATGGCGATCAGCTCGCCCCAGCTGAAGGCCGGGAAATCATCGGTGCCGCGGACCACGGTTTCGACCTTTTCCGATAGAAAGCCGTTGAAGGGCGCGGCGATGATGTTGGCCAGCATGGTGAAGGTGAAAAACACCATCAGCGCCACCAGCACCATGAACAGTGGCCAGAGGATGTAGCTGAGAAAGCTCAGCCAGTCCGGCAGGGTCGGCATCAGGCTGTCGATCCACAGGCTGAACTGGTGGCCGGCGAAATAGATCAATCCGACGAACAGTATCAGGTTGATCGCCAGGGGCAGGAGCACGAACAGGCGCAGGCCAGGGCTGAGGACCAGCTTCAGGCCTTCGCGCAGGTATTGCGGTCCGGACAGTACGGGGGCGGGCATAGAGCGCTCCGAGCAGATGGAAAACGCGCCGACCTTACCGGCTTTGCCCAGGGGGCGAAAGTGGTGCGATCAGCTCGACATCAACGGTAACAAAGACCCTTTCAAATGAGTCCGCAGAGGATAGAGACCGCCTATGAGCTGGATTGTTAAACCGTATTTCCTTAATCTTCGCCCCCTCTATACGCTTCACCCATTATTTTTTGGACGGACGAGTCAAAGCCTTCCCCAAGGTATCGCCGTCCTTTTTTATTCCAGCCGGCAATCCGGCGTTCCGTGCCAGGTCACCTGGGCCGGTCGATAGGAGTGAGTCATGTCTGAAGTACGTCATTCGCGTGTGATTATTCTCGGTTCCGGCCCTGCCGGTTACAGCGCCGCCGTCTATGCCGCCCGTGCCAACCTGAAGCCGCTGCTGATCACCGGCATGCAGGCCGGCGGCCAACTGACCACCACCACTGAAGTCGACAACTGGCCTGGCGACGTGCACGGCCTGACCGGCCCTGCGCTGATGGAGCGGATGCGCGAGCACGCCGAACGTTTCGAAACCGAAATCGTCTTCGACCACATCAACGCCGTGGATTTTGCCGCCAAGCCTTACACCCTGACCGGCGACAGCGCGACCTACACCTGCGATGCCCTGATCATCGCCACCGGTGCCAGCGCCCGTTACCTGGGCCTGCCTTCGGAAGAAGCCTTCATGGGCAAGGGCGTTTCCGCTTGCGCCACTTGCGACGGCTTCTTCTATCGCAACAAGCCGGTGGCCGTGGTCGGCGGTGGCAACACTGCGGTTGAAGAGGCCCTGTACCTGGCCAACATCGCCAGCACCGTGACCCTGATCCACCGTCGCGAAACCTTCCGCGCCGAGAAGATCCTGATCGACAAGCTCAACGCCCGTGTGGCCGAAGGCAAGATCATCCTCAAGCTCAATGCCAACCTCGACGAAGTCCTGGGCGACAACATGGGTGTGACCGGTGCGCGCCTGAAGAACAACGACGGCAGCTTCGACGAACTGAAAGTCGACGGCGTGTTCATCGCCATCGGCCACACCCCGAACACCTCGCTGTTCGAAGGCCAACTGACCCTCAAGGACGGTTACCTGGTGGTGCAGGGCGGCCGTGACGGCAACGCTACCGCGACCAGCGTCGAAGGCATCTTTGCCGCCGGTGACGTGGCCGACCACGTGTACCGTCAGGCCATCACCTCGGCCGGCGCCGGCTGCATGGCAGCACTGGACACCGAGCGTTACCTGGACGGCCTGCAGAACGCGGCACACTGATTTCCAGGCAATAAAAAAACCGGCGCAAGCCGGTTTTTTTATGGGGGTTGCACTGTCGGAGCCGGTTTGTCGGTGGCGAGGCTGTCGCCTTCGCTGGCAAGCCGGCTGCTACAGGCTCCGGATCAGCGGCGGGTCAGCGGCTGGGCGGCGAACTTCACCCCGGCCAGGCCGTGGGCGATCAGGGCGCGGATGTTGCCGTGATCAGTGCCTTCGGGAGTGGCCAGTACCGAGCGGTAGTGTTCGCCAAAGGCCAGCAGGGCCTCGTTGTCGCTCAGGCCTTCCAGCAGGGCCAGGCCCAGGGTCTTGCACGAGCCTTCATTCTGTCCGGCAGCGTTTTCCACGCCGCCGTTGTTGAACGCCTGGGGCTGGTAGTGGTAACCGGCGGCGACAAAGGCCAGGGTGTCGGCAAAAGCATGTTCGCCGCTGTTCAGGCTGGCGCGCAGGGTGTTCAGGTCAGTCATGGGGCTTTCCTTTGGCGAACGCCGCTTGCTGCTCGGCGCTGGCTTCTTTCTGGTAGAGATTTTTCCATTCGGCGTAGGGCATGCCGTACACCACTTCACGGGCCTCATCGAGGCTGACCTCGATCTGGCGTTCATCGGCCTCGGCCTTGTACCACTTGGACAGGCAGTTGCGGCAGAACCCGGCCAGGTTCATCAGGTCGATGTTCTGCACGTCCTTGCGGTTGTCCAGGTGGGCCACCAGGCGGCGAAAGGCCGCGGCTTCCAGTTCCAGGCGTTGTTGAGGGGACATAAGACTCACTGCACGTAGAAGGATGGGAACAGCTGCAAGCTACAAGCTGCCGGCGGCCAGTCAAAGCCCAATCGCCCTGACCGGCCGCTTGGCGCTAGCGACTTGCCGCCAATGTGATCGATACCGATTCGGCAAAGCGCAGGGCGTGGGGCTTGTCGACCTCGACCTCGGCGTAGTGCACCGAGTCGTTGCTCATCACCAGGTCCAGCAGTTCCTGGGTCAGGCGCTCCAGCAGGGCGAAGCGATTGCCTTCGACGTGAGCGATGATCGCCTTGGTGATGGTGCGATAGTTCAGCGCATGATCGATATCGTTGTCACGCACCGCCTCCTGGGCGGGGTACAGGATGGTCAGGTTGATCAGCACATCCTGCTTGTTGAGGATTTCTTCCTCGTTGATTCCGATGTAGGTCCGCAGGAGCAGGTCCTTGACTCGGATACGAGCCATTCCTGGCTGAAGTTGTGGCATTGCTACTTGCTCCGTCCAATCAATTGCAGGAATTCCTGGCGAGTGGTGCTCGAATCGCGGAAGGCGCCGAGCATCACCGAGGTGTGCATGGTGGAATTCTGTTTCTCGACGCCGCGCATCATCATGCACATGTGCTTGGCCTCGATCACCACCGCGACGCCGGCGGCCTGGGTCACGCTCTGCAGCGCGTCGGCGATTTCCCGGGTGAGATTTTCCTGGATCTGCAGGCGCCTGGCGAACATATCGACGATGCGGGCGATCTTCGACAGCCCCAGCACCTTGCCGGTGGGAATATAAGCCACATGGGCCTTGCCGATGAAGGGCAGCAGGTGATGTTCGCACAGCGAATACAGTTCGATGTCGGCGACTATCACCATTTCATCGCTGTCGGAGGCGAACAGCGCGCCGTTGACGATCTCCTCCAGCGACTGGCTGTAGCCGTGACACAGGTACTGCATGGCTTTGGCTGCGCGCTTGGGGGTGTCGAGCAAACCTTCGCGCTCGGGGTCTTCGCCCAGATCCTTGAGGATCTCGCGGTAATGCTGGGGCAGGGAAAGGCTCATGCATGGTCCTCGCGGGGCCGGCTTACTTGATGTGTCGCCCGCCGTTGACGGTCAGGGTGGTGCCGGTGACATAGGGGTTGTCCAGCAGGTAGCGCAGGCTCTGGTAGATCACTTCGCTGCCGGGTTCGATGCCCAGCGCGGATTTGGCCAGGGTCTTGGCGCGGTACGCCGCGTCGTCGTCGGGATTGAACAATAGCAGGGCCGGAGCAATGCCGTTGACCTTGATTGTCGGGGCGTATTTCGCTGCGAAGGACAGGGTCAGGCTGTCCAGCCCGGCTTTGCTGGCGCAGTAGGCAATGTGCTTGCTGCTGCCTTTGCGGGTCACGTCGTCGCTGATGTGGATGATGTCCGCGGGGCTCGAGCGCTGCAGCAACTCCGCGCAGTGCAGGTTGATCAGGTAGGGCGCGAGCATGTGCACGCTGAACATCCGGGTAAAGGCGGCGCTTTCCTCGCCCGGGCTTTCTTCCAGCCACTCCGAGGCGTTGTGGACGATGGCCCGCAGGCGGTTGGTTTGGGTTTTCAGCTCGCTGATCAAGGCCAGGATTCCGGCCTCGCTGGACAGGTCGGCGAACAGCAGGGTCGCGCCTTTTTCACGCAGGGTTTCAAGGCCTGGGCGCAGGCTGCGGTAAGTGACGATCACCGGCTGTCCGTCTTCGAGCAAGCGCAGGGCGCAATGCAGGCCGACACGCTGGCTGGCGCCAGTGATCAGGATCGGGGCGGGGGAGGCGTTCATGGAGGGCTCGCGTCGCGGGTAGTGGGAAAACTATACCAGCGAGGGGCGGACCTGTGCCTGCAGGCAACAGGCTGGTCGGCGAAAGCGACCTTGCGCGGCTCTTCGCTGGCGAGTCAGCTCCTGCGCTCGGCGCGAATGCTGCGCCAGGTGCTGCAGGAGCCGGCTTGCCGGCAAATCACGGATTTTGCGTCGAGGGGGCGCTCGGCAATACGCGCGCCGGTGTGCTGTTGAGCCAGTTGGCCAGCAGGCGGGTGGACAGCGGAATGAAGAAATAGACCATCAGCGGGGTCAGCGCCAGGGTGCTGACAAACACCCGGGGCAGCAGGCTCAGATCACTGAGCAAGGGGCCGAGGACGAAGTTGAACAGCAGCGATACCGGGAAGAATGCCAGCCAGATGGCCACGGCCTGCTTCCAGCGTGGCGGCCGTTGTCCGGCGGCGCCGAACCAGCCGTCGATGCCACTGACCCGGTGCTCCGAAGGGTGGGCAAACAGATCGCTGCCCCGGGCCAGCCAGGCGGTACGCGAGGCGGAGTGCTCCCAGGTGTGCAGGGTATGTTCGTCGGCAAAGCGGAAGATGATCTGGAATTCGTCATCGTCGGGCGGTGGTGCAAGGACACCGGAACCCAGGTAGCCGGGAAAGTCGGTGGCCAGTTGTTCGCCTTCGCGCAGCCAGGCGATCAGGTCCTGGTAACGGCCGTCGGCAACGCGCCGGGCAACCATCAGGGTGACGGGTGAGGTAGACATTATGTATCTCCGTAAAACCAATGCGCTGCCTGGATAAGGCAGGCGCTTGACGTGGCACCGGGGTAGTGGGCCGCGCCTGAAACAAGCAAGGATTATTCCCGATTGCTGGCGCGGGACCAACGACGCCGGTCGGTTTTTCTCGGGCTTGAAGCATTTGCGTCGGGGAAGAGTAGAATGAGCGCCACTTTGTTTACCGGTGTGTTCTCCCCCAGATGCCCGTCATGACTGAACTTGCCCCTGTCACGCCCGCCCCCGACCCTGTCGCTCAGGACGAGTTGTTTCCGATTCGTGAGGTGGCGCGCCTGACCGGCATCAACCCGGTGACCCTGCGGGCCTGGGAGCGACGCTACGGTCTGATTCAACCCACGCGCACCGAAAGTGGGCATCGCCTGTATTCCATGCACGATGTTGAGGCGGTGCGGGAGATTCTGGGCTGGATCGAGCGTGGCGTGGCGGTGAGCAAGGTCGGCAAGATCCTGGCCAAGAACCGCGCTGCCCAGGCGCAGGGCAAGGCGCCGCTGGACGATGCCCTGCAAGGCGAGTACGGCCAGTGGCGCGATCAGTTGAAGCTGGCGGTGAGCGCCTTCGATGAGGAGCTGCTGGAGCGTCTGTACGGGCAGATTTTTTCCAGTTACGCCCTGCCAGTGGTGTTCCAGGACATCTTCCTGCCGTTCTGGAAGCAGCTGCTGCAGGTTCGGGACGGTTTCGGCCAGACCAGCGAGTGGTTGTTTCTGGACGGTTTCCTGCGCGCGCGGATCACTCAGCGTCTGTTGTTGCAGCGGGCCGGGCAGAGCCGGCACTTGTTGCTGACCGCGCTCAACGAACAGTGTCGCGAGCTGGAGCTGTTGGTGGCGGCGCTGATGCTCGGGCATGACCAGCTCGGTGTGCGTCTGCTGGGGCCGGGGGCGCCCTTGGAGGAGCTGACCCTGGTTTGCGAGAAGCTCCAGCCCGTGGCCCTGGTGGTGTTTTCCAATCATGCGCCCACGGCGGAACTGCCCAAGCGTCTCCAGCGTCTGGCGCTGACCCTGGATTGTCCGCTGATGCTGGCCGGAGATGCGGCGGACCTGGCACAGGAGCGTCTCAGCGGTTCGCCGGTGGCCTGCCTGGGGAATGAGGGACGCCTGATGCAGAAGCGCCTGCGGCAGTTCCTCAGCGGGCGCCTGGATACCTGAGCCCGCCGTTGGCCCGCCCGCCTCAGGCGTGCAGGGCCGGATGGCTGTGGCGATGCTGCTGGAGGATGAACTGGCGCAGGCGCTCGGTTTCTTCCACATCGCGCTGATCCAGGCGATAGGCATAGAAACCGGCTTCGGTCTGGCGCTCGAAGCGCCCATGCAGGGCAATCCGCTCATACCCCGAGGGGCTGAACCACTGGGCGAACTGCTTGGGCGGGCGGGTCCGGTTGCGGATCTCCAGCAACACGCCCTTGAACGACACTTCCCGCACCCACAGGCGTCCCGGCTGGCCCTTGGCGTTTTCCAGGGCCACCGGTTCTTCCAGCGCCAGGCGCCAGGGCCGGACCATCGGGCCGTCCTCGAAGATGCTCGGCACACCCAGGCGCAGATGCAGGGCATGGAACTCGTCTTCCACCAATTGCAGGGGAAAGGTCATCTGCTGATTGTCGAAGTGCGCCTGGATGGTGACCTTTTCGTTGGCGGCCAGGCGGGTCAGCAAGTCACGGATCTGCGAGCCGCCATTGACCAGCAGGCTGGATGTGCTGTCGCGCACATTGAGCTGCGGGTTGTGCTGCATGGTCCGGATGAAATCCAGTTCATCCTGAGTGAGAAGGGCGTCACGCTGCATGATGTTGCTCGAAGGGTGGAGTACAGATCGGCGGGGAATATCCCTACAGACCACGAAAGATGGATTTTATTAGTGTCCGTCGGTCGCCTTGAACGCGGCCAGTTCGGCCTGTGCCGCGGCCAACTGTTGTTCCAGCTGGAGCAGCCGTTGCTGAGCCTTGATCTGTGCGCTGACATCCTTTTGCACACCGATGAAATAGGTCAGCTGGTCGCTGTCGTTGAACACCGGAGTGATCGACAGCTCGTTCCAGAAGTGGCTGCCGTCCTTGCGGTAGTTGCGCAGCACCTCGCGGCACGGCTGGCCCTTGCCCAGGGCCTGGCGAATCCGCTCCAGTCCCGGCTGGTCACGGTCTCCGGACTGCAGGAAACGACAGTCCTGATAAAGCACCTCATCGGCGCTGTAGCCCGTCAATCGCTCGAAGGCCGGGTTCACGTAAATCACGATGTTGTCTTCGCCTTCCTGTTCCGCGACCACAATCCCGTCGTTGGAGGCGTCGATCATCCGTTGCAGAAGATGCGCGTTGATCATCCCGAAGTTCCGCTATCGATCAGTTGGTGCTGGATTCTAAGACATGCTGGCACGCTGTCCACTGGGGCTCTCCAGAGGCGCGGGATGCCAGGAAGGGGATTTTACTCCGTAGCTGGTAATATCCCAGTCTTTTAGTCAGCTTCAGGAACAGATTGATGAAAGTCGCCATCCTTTCCGGCTCGGTCTACGGCACGGCTGAAGAAGTCGCCCGGCACGCCGCCAAGCTCCTCAACGCTGCAGGCCTGGAGGCCTGGCACAACCCACGGGCCAGTCTGGCCGAGCTCCAGGCCTTCGCGCCGCAGGCGTTGCTGGCGGTGACCTCGACCACCGGCATGGGGGAACTGCCGGACAACCTGCTGCCGCTGTATTCGAGCCTTCGCGATCAGTTGCCCGCCGCCTGTCGCGGGCTGCCGGGGGCGGTGATCGGCCTCGGCGATTCCAGCTATGGCGATACCTTTTGCGGTGGCGGTGAGCAGATGCGCGAATTGTTCGCCGAACTGGGCGTGCGCGAAGTGCTGCCGATGCTGCGCCTGGACGCCAGCGAGAGCGTGACCCCGGAAACCGACGCCGAGCCCTGGCTGGCCGAGCTGATCAGCGCCCTGCGGGGCTGACCGGCTGTTCCCGCAGCAGCGCGAGCCAGGCTTGCGCTGCCTTGGACAGATAAGCGCCTTGGCGCCAGATGAAGGCGATATCCCAACGCAGGTAGTCCGGCGCCTTGAGTGTCAGGCGCACCACCCCCGGCCGCACCAGGCCGCGGGCCACCACACTGGGCAGCAACACCACGCCCTGGCCGGCGGCCACCAGCGCCGCGAGAAAATCCGCCTGACCACTGCGCCCGCCCTCCTTGGGGGTGAAGCCCACCTGCTGGCAGGCCTGGAGCAACCGGTCGTTGAGCACAAAGCTGCGCTGATAGAGGAGGAAGGGGGTATCCGCCAGTTCTTCCAGGCGCACCTGGGCGTTCATCGCCAGGGGATGATCGGCGGGCAGCAAGGCATCCAGCGGCTCATCGCAAAAGGGCTGGTAGGCAAACGCCGGGTCCTTGGGGGTCAGGCTGCCGCCCAGTTCCAGCTCGCCATTGCGCACCGCCTGCTCGACATTCAGGCTGCCGCCTTCGAGCAGTGACACCTGAATGTTCGGATAGCGCCGGCGGTATTCGGCAAAGCGGCTGGCGAACAGCGCGTCGCTGCCCAGCAACGGCAGGCCCAGGCGCAGTTCGCCCCGGGCCAGCTGGCTCAGGTCGTCCAGCTCGCTGAGCAGCTCGTGGCGCAGGCGCAGCATGCCCTCGGCCCGTTGCAGCACCACCTGGCCGGCGGCGGTGAGGTGAATGTGCGAGCCCTGGCGCTCCAGCAGGGGCGTGCCCAGGCTCTGTTCCAGCTGAGCGATCTGTTTGCTGACGGCCGACTGGCTGATGTGCAGGGTCTTGGCGGCCTGGGTGAACCCGCCCTGGCGCATCACTTCGACGAAGCTGCGCAGTTGTTTGAAATCCATGGTGGTGATTCCAGATTGGAATGGTTTCGAGTCTAACAATTCGCTTCGGTGATGCGGGGGCTTTTCATAAAATAGCCCCCTGAGAGGACCTGACCCCATGAACATTTCCACCTGTAAACGCCTGAGCCGCCTGATTTACGAGCTGGCGGTGCTGCTGGCCATCTATTTTCTCGGTTGCCAACTGGCCACCTGGCTGCCCTGGCCAATTCCCGGCGGAGTCATCGGCCTGGGGCTGTTGCTGCTGGCCTTCGCCCTGGGCTGGGTCAAGCCGGCGGCGCTGCAACTGGGGGCCGGCCTGCTGATGGCGGAAATGCTGCTGTTTTTCATTCCGGCGCTGATGAGCCTGCTGGATTACGGCAGCCTGCTGCGCGAGGACGGCTGGCGGATCCTCCTGGTGATCGGCATCAGCACCTTGCTGGTGATGCTGGTGACTGCACTGACCGTGGAATGGGTGTGCCGCTGGAGAATGCGCCATGAAGCTTGAGCTGATGCCGATGTTCTGGCTGGCCCTGACCCTGGGGGCCTATCTGTTCAGCCGCTGGATCTATCGGCGCACCGGGCGCTACCTGCTATCGCCGCTGATCCTGGTGCCGGCCCTGTTGCTGGCGATTGCCGTGCCGCTGCACACCGCCTACGCCGAATACGCCGCCAATACCCACTGGCTGATGCTGGTGCTGGGGCCGGTCACCGTGGCCTTCGCGATTCCCATCTGGCAGCAGCGGCAACTGCTGATGCGCCACTGGTCGGCCCTGTTGCTGGGCATGCTGGCGGGCAGCGCCGCGTCCATCGGCAGTTCCTTCGGCCTGGCGAAGATGTTGGCCCTGGACAGCTCGGTGACTCTGTCCCTGGTGCCACGTTCCATTACCACGCCGTTCGCCATGCCCCTGGCCCATGACCTGGGCGGCGTGCCCGAACTGACGGCGGTGTTCGTGATGTTCACCGGGGTGTTCGGCGCCATGCTTGGCGGTGTGCTGCTGCGCTGGCTGCCCTTGCGCAGCGCCCTGGCCCGGGGCGCCCTGTTTGGGGTGGGGGCCCATGGTGCCGGAGTCAGCCGGGCCCACGAAGTTGGCGGCGAAGAGGGCTCCGTGGCCGGGCTGGTGATGGTGCTGACCGGGCTGTTGAACCTGTTCGCCGCCCCTTTGCTGGCGTCGGTGCTTTGACGTGAAAACCGCGGGCCAGAGCCTTTTTTCCGGCTGACCCGCTCGGTCATCAAGCTGGCTGGCAATGCAACTCCGCCAGCGCTGCGGGCTGTCTAGACTCTGAGGGTCCTCTTCCTCCAATAAGAACTGTCACCGAGGTCCTTGCCGTGAGCTCAGCCCCCGTTCAATCGACAGCGAGTGTGAAAAACCAGGTCAGTGCCATCGAGTGGCAAACCCGCCTGGACCTGGCCGCCTGTTATCGCCTGGTGGCGATGCATGGCTGGGACGACCTGATCTTCACCCACATCTCCGCCAAGGTGCCGGGCACCGAAGACTTTCTGATCAATCCGTTCGGCATGATGTTCCACGAGATCACCGCCTCCAGCCTGGTGAAGGTCGATCAGGCCGGCAACAAGCTGATGGACAGCCCCTACGAGATCAACCCGGCCGGCTACACCATTCACAGCGCGGTGCATGCGGTGCGCCACGATGCGCTCTGCGTGCTGCACACCCACACCGCCGCCGGGGTCGCAGTGTCGGCGCAGAAGCAGGGCGTGCTGCCCATCAGCCAGCAGTCGCTGTTTGTCCTGTCGAGCCTGGGCCATCACCCCTATGAAGGAGTGGCCCTGAACCCCGAGGAAAAGGTGCGGCTGCAGGCCGACCTGGGCGACAACAACTTTCTGCTGCTGCACAACCATGGCTTGCTGACCTGCGGCGCCAGCATCGCCGATACCTTTCTGATGATGTTCATCTTCCAGCGTGCCTGTGAGATTCAGGTGCTGGCGCAGAGTGGCGGCGCCGAGCTGATGGCCATTTCCCCGGCGATCCTGAGCGGGGCCAAGGCGATGATCGCCGGGGTCACCCGCAGTGCCCAGGGCATGGGCGGGGTGCTGGCCTGGCCGGCCCTGCTGCGCAAACTCGATCAACTCGACCCAGGTTATAAAGTCTGATGCCTATTGCCGAGATTCCTCTATGTGTCTGGCGCAAGCGCGGCAAGGACTTCGAGTTCCGCGGCCGGCGCATTCGCTACTGGGTGGCGGGGCATGGCGAGCCGCTGCTGTTGATCCATGGCTTTCCCACGGCCAGCTGGGACTGGCATTACCTGTGGCAGCCCCTGGCGCGGCGTTATCAGGTGATCGCCTGCGACATGCTCGGCTTCGGCGACTCGGACAAGCCCCTGGAGCATGAGTACAGCCTGCTGGAACAGGCGGACTTGCAGCAGGCGCTGCTGGCTCATTTGCATGTCCGCCAGCCGCTGCACCTGCTGGCCCATGACTATGGCGACAGCGTCGCCCAGGAGCTGCTGGCCCGGCACTATGAACAGCGCATCGCAATTGCCAGCTGCGTGTTTCTCAATGGCGGCCTGTTTCCGGAAACCCATCGCCCGGTGCTGACCCAGAAGCTCCTGCTCAGCCCGCTGGGCTGGATGCTTGGGCGGGCCTTCAGCCGCCACGGCCTGGCGAACAGCTTCCGGCAGATCTTCGGCCCCCAGACCCGTCCCAGCGAGTCGGTCCTGGACGACTTCTGGAGCCTGGTGCACAGCAACAACGGGCCGCGCATCCTGCACAAGCTGATCGCCTACATCCCCGAGCGGCGGCTGCAGCGCGAGCGTTGGGTCAGTGCCATGCAACGCGGCGAAGTGCCGCTGCGGGTGATCGACGGCGCCCAGGACCCGATTTCCGGCGCACACATGGTGGAGCGCTATCGCCAGCTGATCCCCGAGCCGGACACCGTGCTGCTGCCGGGCATCGGCCATTACCCGCAGATCGAGGCGCCGCTGCCGGTGCTCAAGCATTACCTGGGCTTTCGCGACAGGCTGTCGTCGCCATCGCGTCAGGCCGTGGGCTCCTGAGCGCCAGGGCCACACCGTGGCCCCTTGCCGGAGCCCGTTGTTGAGCGCTCGGGGCAATTATCCCGCTGTCTTATTGCGCACCATTCAGGTCCGGACGTTTTTATTGTGACCGCCGCCCGGCTGCCTGACACTCGGCCCATTGTCCATTGGCCCTGCTGGAGTTCGGTATGAGTGAATCTGTGCGCTTGCAAGACAAAGTAGTGATCATCACCGGAGCCGGCGGTGGCCTGGGCCGGGCCCATGCCTTGCTGTTCGCCAGGCACGGGGCCAAGGTGCTGGTCAACGACCTGGGGGGCTCGGCCCAGGGCGAAGGCGCCAGCGCCTCGGCGGCCGACAAGGTGGTGGCACAGATCCGTGAGGCCGGGGGCATTGCCGAGGCCAACCACGACTCGGTCACCGATGGCGAAAAGATCGTGCAGAACGCTCTGGACGTCTTCGGCCGGGTCGATGTGGTGGTCAACAACGCCGGCATCCTGCGGGACAAGACCTTCCACAAGATGGACGACAGCGATTGGGACCTGGTGTACCGGGTGCATGTCGAAGGGGCCTACAAGGTCACCCGTGCCGCCTGGCCGCACCTGCGGGACCAGGCCTACGGGCGGGTGATCTTCACCGCCTCCACATCGGGCATCTACGGCAACTTCGGCCAGTCCAACTACGGCATGGCCAAGCTCGGCCTGTACGGCCTGACCCGGACCCTGGCCATCGAAGGGCGCAAGAACAACATCCTGGTCAACGCCATTGCCCCGACTGGTGGCACGCGGATGACCGAGGGGCTGATCCCGCCGCAAGTGTTCGAACAGCTCAAGCCCGAACTGGTGAGCCCGCTGGTGGTGTACCTGGGCAGCGAGCAATGCCAGGAAACCTCCGGCCTGTTCGAAGTGGGCGGCGGCTGGATCGGCAAGGTGCGTTGGGAGCGCAGCCTGGGCGTCGGTTTCGATCCGCGCCAGGGCTTTTCGCCCGACGATGTGGCGGCGCACTGGCAGCAGATCTGCGATTTCGAAGGGGCGGCCCATCCCAAGGACAACATCGAGGCGCTGAAGGAGATGATGCAGAATCTGCAAAAGTACGCCCTCTGACGCTGCGCGGACCAGCGTTGTCCGGCGCTGATCGGCGGGCACTCTTCCCCGGCTTGAAAACAGCCGTTCAATGACCCGCCGGAGCCTGGGCCCCGGCGGTTTTACTCCTGTGGCGTTCGTCTCTATGCTCGACGGTTGGCGAACGCACAAGGAGCGCTTGAGATGTATGAATCAAAGGATCAGCCGGTACTGTCGCGACTGCTGTTTATCCGGCGTCTATGTGTTCATGGCCTGGTGGTCCTGGCCCTGATCAGCTTTTCGGTGCTGCTGGGGATCAGCGGCCTGCTGTACTTCGAGCAGGACATTTCCTTTCACGACGCCTTGTATGACGCGGCCATGATCCTCGGCGGCATCGGGCCCATCAACATGCCGCAAACCCCTGGCGGCAAACTGTTTTTTGCCACCTACGGGCTTTATACCAACCTGGTGTTCGCCGCCACGCTGGGCTTGATCCTGTCTCCGGTGGCGCATCGTCTGTTGCACAAGTTTCACTACGACGAAGGGGATGACGACAGGTTGTAAGTTCAACGTCGCGGTTGTCTTGCGCGCATAAAAAAGGCCGCTGCAAGAGCAGCGGCCAAAGTAAGACGTTAGATCAAGGAGCTACAAAATCAACGTCAGTGAACCCGGTGTCGCGACCTGAACCCAACCCCTTCAAGCCGCCTGGAAACTGATTCGGGGAACCCGGTTGCCGGGTGCTTCCCGTGGCAGTGGCGTGGTGCTGTTTGCCGTGACTGCGGGGCAAGAATAAGCCCTGGCCCGCCGTGGAAAAATAGCGATTCAGGACAAGGACTGTTACAGCCTGAGCAACAGTTCCAAGTGAGCGCCCGCCAATCGGATCGACGCCCCTGATGGGGGCGTATCCAGCCCATGGATAGACCGCTGGAGCGCCCCGGAGGCAAGGGCATTCATCCTTTCGAGCGACAACGCGAATACCTCCTTGGTGCGCTTATCGGCCGTGGCACCCCGGCAGTAGGGTGACTTCTCCTGTCATTCACCGGGGAAGACGCATGACAAAAACAACAATGCGCGCCATCTTCACACCGCAGGCGTTGGCCGCCGCGGTGGCACTGGGCTGTTGCAGCCAGGTGCAAGCGGTTTCGTTCAACATCGGGGAAATCGAAGGGCAGTTCGACTCGTCGCTATCGGTCGGCGCCAGCTGGGGCATGCGCGATGCCGACCGGGCGTTCGTCGGCACGGTCAACGGCGGGACCGCGCAGTCTTCCACCGGCGACGATGGCCGCCTGAACTTCAAGAAGGGCGAGACCTTCTCGAAGATCTTCAAGGGCCTGCATGACCTGGAGCTCAAGTACGGCGACACCGGCGTCTTCGTGCGCGGCAAGTACTGGTACGACTTCGAGCTCAAGGACGAGGATCGCGAGTTCAAGCCCATCAGCGATCACAACCGCAAGGAAGGCGCCAAGTCCGCAGGCGGGCAGATCCTCGACGCCTTCGTCTACCACAACTACTCCATCGCCGACCTGCCGGGCACCGTGCGCGCCGGCAAGCAGGTGGTCAGCTGGGGCGAGAGCACCTTCATCGGCAACTCCATCAACAGCATCAACCCGGTGGACGTCTCGGCCTTTCGCCGCCCGGGGGCCGAGATCAAGGAAGGCCTGGTGCCGGTGAACATGCTGTTCGCCTCCCAGGGCCTGACCAACCAGTTGACCGTGGAAGGTTTCTATCAGCTGGAGTGGGACCAGACCGTGGTGGACAACTGCGGCACCTTCTTCGGCAACGATGTGGTGGCCGATGGCTGCACCACCGGCTACACCGTCGGCAGCCCGGCGATCGCGCCCCTGCAACCGGTTGCCGCGGCGTTCGGCCAGGGCTTTCAGGTGTCCCGTGAAGGGGTGATCCTGCCCCGTGGCGGCGACCGCGATGCCCGGGATTCCGGGCAGTGGGGCGCCGCTCTGCGCTGGCTCGGCGATGACACCGAGTACGGCCTGTATTTCATGAACTACCATGCGCGCAGCCCGGTGGTGAGCACCACCACGGCCAACATCAGTCCGGCCACCCTGGGGGCTATTGGTGCCGCAGGAGCTGCGGCCGCGCCCACGGTTCCCGGCGCGGGAGCCAGCCTGGTGCAAAGCGTGATGCTCGGCCGTGGCCAGTACTACCTGGAATACCCCGAAGACATCCGCCTGTATGGCGCCAGCTTCTCCACCACGCTGCCCACCGGCACCGCCTGGACCGGCGAGATCAGCTACCGCCCCAACGCCCCGGTGCAGGTCAACACCAACGACCTGACCCTGGCCCTGCTCAACCCGATTGCCGGCGGCGCGGCGTCGCCGATCAAGACCGCCCTGGGCGCCGACAACACCGGCTACCGGCGCAAGGAAATCACCCAGATCCAGAGCTCCATGACCCAGTTCTTCGACCAGGTGCTGGGGGCCGACCGCCTGACCCTGGTGGGCGAGGCCGCGGTCGTACACGTCGGCGGCCTGGAAGACAAGAGCAAGCTGCGCTACGGCCGTGACTCGGCCTACGGCCAGTACGGCTATGGCGGCGATACCGGCGGTTTCGTCACCGCCACCTCCTGGGGCTATCGGGCCCGGGCGATCCTCGACTACAGCAACGTCATCGCCGGGATCAACTTCAAGCCCAACCTGTCCTGGTCCCATGACGTCAACGGCTACGGTCCCAACGGCCTGTTCAACCAGGGCGCCAAGGCCCTGAGCGTCGGGGTCGATGCCGACTACCGCAATACCTACACCGCCAGCCTCAGCTACACCGACTTTTTTGGCGGGCGCTACAACACCCTCACCGACCGAGACTTCCTCGCCTTGAGCTTTGGCGTGAATTTCTGAACCGGCACAAGAAGGAGCACTTGAATGCGCAACATGATTCTGCAATGCAGCGCCCTGGCACTGAGCCTGTGGGCGGCCAACCTGATGGCCGCGGTGAGCCCGCAAGAAGCCGCCCAGCTGGGCACCAGCCTGACGCCCCTGGGGGCGCAAAAGGCTGGCAATGCCGATGGCTCGATCCCGGCCTGGACCGGCGGCCTCCCGAAGAACGCCGGGGCGGTGGACAGCAAGGGCTTTCTCGCCGACCCGTTCGCCAATGAAAAGCCGCTGTTCATCATCACCGCGGCCACGGCGGACCAGTACAAGGACAAGCTGTCCGACGGTCAGTTGGCGATGATCAAGCGCTACCCGGACAGCTACCGGATTCCGGTCTACCCGACCCATCGTAGCGTCGGCCTGCCACCGGAGATCTACGAGTCGGCCAAGCGCAGCGCGTTGAACGTGACCACCACCAACGATGGCAACGGTCTGGCCAACTTCACCGGCAACCGCTACTACGCCTTCCCGATTCCGAAGAACGGCATCGAGGTGCTGTGGAACCACCTGACCCGCTATCACGGCGGCAACCAGAAACGCATCATCACCCAGGCCACCCCGCAGACCAACGGCAGCTACACCTCGATCCGATTTGAGGAGGAAGTGGCGGCGCCGCAACTGATCCCCGACCTGGACCCGGCCAAGGGCGCCAACGTGCAGAACTTCTTCAAGCAGTCGGTGACCGCCCCGGCGCGGCTGGCGGGCAACGTGCTGCTGGTCCATGAAACCCTGGACCAGGTCAAGGAGCCCCGCTCGGCGTGGATCTACAACGCCGGGCAGCGTCGGGTGCGCCGCGCCCCGCAAGTAGCCTACGACGGTCCGGGCACTGCCGCCGACGGCCTGCGCACCTCGGACAACTTCGACATGTTCTCCGGCGCCCCCGACCGCTACGACTGGAAGCTGGTGGGCAAGAAGGAGATGTACATCCCCTACAACAGCTACAAGCTGGACTCGCCGAGCCTCAAGTACGACGACATCATCAAGGCCGGACACATCAACCAGGACCTGACCCGCTACGAGCTGCACCGGGTCTGGGAGGTGGTGGGCACGGTCAAGCCGAACCAGCGGCACATCTACGCCACCCGGCACATGTACATCGACGAGGACAGCTGGCAGGTGGCCCTGGTGGATCACTACGACGGCCGTGGCCAGCTGTGGCGGGTCGCCGAAGGTCACGCGCAGTACTACTACGACCATCAGGTCCCGGCCTACACCCTGGAAGCCCTGTATGACCTCAACGCCGGTCGCTACCTGGCCCTGGGCATGAAGAACGAGGAAAAGCACAGCCTGGAATTCGGCTTTGCCGCCAAGGCGGCCGACTACACCCCGGCCGCCTTGCGCGCCAGCGGGGTGCGCTAGGCCGCAGGTGACGCAGGCGCTCGAAAGGCGACCGCCCGGTCGCCTTTTTTATGGCAGGGGATCAGCCCGCTGAATACTTCTTCAACAGGCCGGGAGGTCGGGGCTAGGGTGGGGGCACGCTGGCAAAAACTATAAAAAGGCTCGCCGCAATGACTGCCATGACTCGTTGTCCAGAGCGTCCCGGGTTCATGCCCCGTTTGTCTTCCCATCATTCTCCACGCCGCCACTTGAGTGAGCCCCTGCTGCTCTCCAGCGCGCGGGTCAAATTGTTGTGCGCCCCCGCCGGCAGCGGCAAGACCGCACTGCTCAGCGAATGCCTGCAGCAGGCCCCCGAGGGCTGCCGGGTCATCTGGTTGCCCCTGGGCGGCACCCGGCAGACGCCCGAGGACCTGTGTCGCGCCCTGGCCCAGGCGTTGGGCCTGGCCGCTGCCGAACCGGCTGCGTTGCTGGCTCATCTGGCCCAACTGCCGGGCCCGGCCTGGCTGTGTCTCGATGACTATTGCCGGCTGCCGGCGGCCGATCTGGACCTGTTGCTGGACCGCTTGCTGAGCGTCGACAACCCCGCGCTCACCTGGTGGATCGGCAGTCGCCGCCGGCCTCAATGCAACTGGCCACGACTGTTGCTGGACGACCAGCTGCATGAACTGGACGGCAGCGCCCTGGCGTTCAGCCAGGACGATATCGAGCGCTTGCTGCAGCGCCTGCCGCAGCCGTTGTGCGCCCAGACCGCCAGCCGCGTCCTGCAACGCAGCGGCGGCTGGTGCGCGGGGGTGCGTATCGCCTTGCTCGACGGCAGCGAGTGGGTCAGCCAACCCTGCAAGCCCGGGCGTCCCAACACCTTGCTCGAATACCTGGAGCACGAGCTGTTCAGCGTGCTGTCGGCGGAACTGGCGGAAGTCTGGCAAGTGCTGGCCCATATGCCGCGGTTCAATGCCGAGCTGTGCGAGCACCTGTTCGGCGCCGGAGAAGGGGCCCGGTACCTGCGGACCCTGCAGGACCTGGGCTGCTTTATCGAACCCTGGGAAGGCGGTGCCGACTGGCTGCAGGTGTTTGCGCCCCTGGCCCGGCTGATGCGCGATGAGGCCTGGCCCGCGGGACGCTCCTGGCATCGTCGGGCCTGCCAGTGGTTTACCGCCCAGGAGGATTGGCAGTCGGCCTTTGAGCAGGCGCTGCTGGCCCAGGAGTATGAAGTGGCGGTCAGCCTGCTGGAGCACTTCAACGTCGAGTTCCTGTTCCAGCGCCACAATGGCTTGCTGCTGTTGCAACTGCACGAACGCCAGGGCGCCGAGCTGTTGCTGGGCAGTCCGCAGTTACTGGGGCTGCTGGTGGCGGCCATGCTGTTTGCCGGACGCTTCGAGCAGGCCGGGCAGTGCATGGCCCAGATGGCCCGTTTCACGCCGCAGGCGTCGGCCGCCGACCAGCGCCAGCTGCTGGCCCGCTGGCAGGCGCAGCAGGGCTGGCTGTTGCATCTGGGCGGGCGCATGGAGGCCGCGCGGCAGCACTTTCGCGAAGCCCTGAACGAGTTGGACGACAGCGCCTGGACCATCCGCTTGCTGTGTCTGTCCGGCCTGACCCAGCAAGCGTTGCTGTGCGGCGAGCTGGATGTGGCCCAGTCCCTCAATCGGCAAGCCCTGTGCCTGGCCCGGGCCCAGGATGCGCAGTTGTTCGAGGGCCTGCTGGAACTCGACCATGCCCAACTGCTGGAACAGCGCGGCGCGCCGCATCGGGCGCAAAGCCTGCTGGAGCAGGTGCTCGAGCGATTGTCCGGGCAAGTGCTGCGGGCCACGCCCCTGCTGGGGCGCCTGGCCTTGCGCCTGGGGCGTCTGGCCCTGCGCCAGGGACAGGATCAGCAAGCGGCCGGGTATTTTCGCCGGGGCCTTGAGGATTGCCTGGTCAGTCATGACAAGCGCGCCTTGTATGGCTTTCTCGGCGAGGCGCAGTTGGCGGCCAACCAGGGCGACTACGCCCAGGCCTTCGTCCGCCTGCGAGACGCCGAGCGACTGATGCAGCAACGGCAGATCCCGGACAGCGTCTACCGTGGCGTGCTGTTGCAGGTCAGCAGCCAGCTCTGGCTGCAGCAGGGGCGGGCGGATCTGGCTCACGAAGCCCTGAGCCGGGTACTGCGGCATTATCGCGGGCCCCAGGCACTGCAGGCGCCGCCGGCCAGTCTGGAACTGATCCCGAGTATCGAATGCCTGCTGGTGCTGGCCGAGGTGCATCTGGGGCGGGCCCAGGCACCGGTGGCCAGCTTGCAGGGGCTGCTGGCCCGGGCCCGGCGCCACGGCATGCTGGGCCTGGAGGTCCAGGTGCAGCTGGTGCTGGCCGAGGTGGCCTTCAGGCTCGACGATCAGGCTCTGGCGGCCCAGGCCCTGCAGGCCGGACAGGAACTGGCGGCGCGCTGCAATCTGCCCCACGCCCTGCACGAGTTGCGCCTGCGGCAACCCGGCTTGCTGGCGCCAGCCGACAGCCCGCCAGCCATGGCGGCCCAGGCGCCGCCAGAGCATCACGAGAGCCTGCTTAGCCTGCGGGAGCTGCAGGTGCTGCAATTGATCGCCCAGGGCTGCTCCAACCAGCAGATTGCCGAGCAGTTGTTCATCTCTCTGCACACGGTGAAGACCCACGGCCGCAGGATCCACAGCAAGCTGGGGGTGGAGCGGCGCACCCAGGCCGTGGCCAAGGCCCAGGCCCTGGGGCTGATGAGCTGAGGGGGGGCGGTTACTCGGGCTGCGGCTGATAACCCATGCGCCAGCTCACGGCGGCGCTGGCCGCCAGCAGGCGCTGGGCCGCCGGCCCATGTTCATCGGCGTGAAACAGCGAAGTCGGTCCCACCACGGTCAGCACGGCGGCGATCTTGCCGGTGGCATCGAACACCGGGGCCGACAGCGCATCGACCCCGGGCATCAGCAGGCCGTGGACATGGTGCAGGCCGCGCTGGCGAATTTGCTGCGCCAGTGCATCGTGAACCTGGGGATCGGCCAGTGCATGGGGCTCGCTGCCGGCCAGTTCCTGCTGACGCAGGTCGAGGGTTTCCCGTTGTGGCAGGTAGGCGTTGAACACCAGGCCGGTGGATGAACTGAGCAACGGCAGCACCGAACCCAGTTGAGTGACCACGGTCACCGCCCGTACCGCCGGTTCGATGTGCACCACGGTCGCGCCCTGGTTGCCCCACACCGCGAGGAAGCAGGTTTCGTTCAGCTCATCCCGCAGTTCTGCCAGGGGCAGGGCGCCGACCTTCAGCACATCCATGCTGCCCAGGGCCGCCAGGCCGACCCGCAGGGCTTCGCGACCCAGGCCGTAATGATTGGTGGCGGTGTTCTGCTCGGCAAAACCGCTGGCGATCAACGCCTGCAGATAACGGTGCACCTTGCTCGCCGGCATCTGCACATGTTCGGCCAGGCGCGAAAGAGAAGTGGCCGGTGACAGTTCGGCCAGGGCCTTGAGGATGTCGGTGCCGACTTCGGCCGAGCGGACTTTCTGTTTACCGGTGCTGTCGCTGGTGCTGCGCGGCTTTTCCATGGAGGTGTCGGGGTCCCGTGACAAGTGGCGGTCTTTATAGCTTGACGCTCATAGGCAATCAAATTACGTTATGCGTAATTGGATTACGATAAAAATAACCCAGGCGTGCCGATAACTCTTGTGAAGGAGTAGTGGGCCCCTGCCTATTCCAACTTCCAGGAGGCTCCATGAACCTCGATTCTTCGGCGTCGGCCCTCAGCTACCAATCGGGCTTCGGCAATGAATTCGCCAGCGAAGCCCTGCCGGGCGCACTGCCCGTCGGCCAGAACTCCCCGCAAAAAGCCCCTTACGGCCTGTACGCCGAACTGTTTTCCGGCACCGCCTTCACCATGACCCGCAGCGAAGCCCGGCGCACCTGGATGTACCGCATCCAGCCTTCGGCCAAGCACCCGGCTTTCGCCAAGCTGGCGCGGCAACTGGCAGGCGGCCCGTTGGGTGAAGTCACCCCCAACCGCCTGCGCTGGAGCCCCTTGCAGATTCCAGGCGAGCCCACCGACTTCATCGACGGCCTGGTGGCCATGGTGGCCAACTCGGCGGCGCAGCATCCGGCCGGTATCAGCGTCTATCACTACCGCGCCAACCGCTCGATGGAGCGGGTGTTCTTCAACGCCGATGGCGAGTTGCTGCTGGTGCCGGAACTGGGCCGCCTGCGCATCGTCACCGAGTTGGGTGTGCTGCAGCTGGAGCCGCTGGAGATCGCCGTGCTGCCTCGCGGCCTGAAATTCCGCGTCGAGCTGCTGGACCCGCAAGCCCGTGGCTACGTTGCCGAGAACCACGGTGCGCCGTTGCGCCTGCCGGACCTCGGGCCCATTGGCAGCAACGGCCTGGCCAACCCTCGCGACTTCCTGGCGCCGGTGGCCCATTACGAAGACCTGCGCCAGCCCACCACGCTCATCCAGAAATACCTCGGCGAACTCTGGGGCTGCGAGCTCGACCACTCGCCGCTGAACGTCGTCGCCTGGCACGGCAACAACGTGCCGTACAAATACGACCTGCGCCGTTTCAACACCATCGGCACGGTCAGCTTCGACCACCCGGACCCGTCGATCTTCACCGTCTTGACCTCGCCCACCAGCGTGCCGGGCCTGGCCAACCTGGATTTCGTGATCTTCCCGCCACGCTGGATGGTGGCCGAGAACACCTTCCGTCCACCGTGGTTCCACCGCAACCTGATGAACGAGTTCATGGGCCTGATCCAGGGCGCCTACGATGCCAAGGCCGAAGGCTTCCTGCCCGGCGGGGCGTCGCTGCACAGCTGCATGAGCGCCCACGGCCCGGACGGCGAAACCTGCACCAAGGCGATCAACGTCGAGCTGCAGCCGGCCAAGATCGACAACACCATGGCCTTCATGTTCGAAACCAGCCAGGTGCTGCGCCCGAGCCAGTTCGCCCTGGAATGCCCGGAGCTGCAGAACGACTACGATGCTTGCTGGGCCTCGCTGCCCGTCACCTTCAACCCGAATCGGAGATAACCCATGACCTTGCCCACCATCACCCGTAGCTGGGTCGAGTCCGCCAACGGTCACCCCGACTTCCCGTTGCAGAACCTGCCCCTGGGCGTCTTCAGCACCCAGGGTTCGGCGCCCCGCAGCGGGGTCGCCATCGGCGAACAGATTTTCGACCTGGAAGCGGCGCTGGAGGCCGGCCTGTTCGAAGGCCAGGCCAAGGCCGCGGTGCAAGCCGCCCGTGGTGGTCAGTTGAACGCGTTCTTCGAGCTCGGCCGCCCGGCCCGGGTCGCCCTGCGTGAGCGCCTGTTGGAGTTGCTCGGCGAAGGCAGCAGCCTGCGCGGCAAGATCGAGGCCCTGGGCGCGAAACTGCTGCCCCTGGCGGCCGATTGCCAGATGCACCTGCCGGCCAAGATCAATGACTACACCGACTTCTATGTGGGCATCGAGCACGCGCAGAACGTCGGCAAGCTGTTCCGCCCCGACAACCCCCTGCTGCCCAACTACAAGTACGTGCCCATCGGTTATCACGGCCGGACCTCGACCATCCGGGTTTCCGGTGCCGACGTGCGCCGGCCCAAGGGCCAGACCCTGCCGGCCGGGCAGAGCGAGCCGACCTTCGGCCCCTGCGCGCGGCTGGACTACGAGCTGGAGCTGGGGATCTGGATCGGCCAGGGCAACGAGATGGGCGAGCCGATCGCGATTGGCGACGCCGCCGAGCACATCGCCGGCTTCTGCCTGCTCAACGACTGGTCGGCGCGGGATATCCAGGCCTGGGAATACCAGCCGCTGGGCCCGTTCCTGTCGAAGAGCTTCATCACCAGCATTTCGCCCTGGGTGGTGACTGCCGAAGCCCTGGAGCCGTTTCGCCAGGCCCAGGCGCAGCGTCCGGAAGGCGATCCGCAACCGCTGCCGTACCTGCTGGACCCGCGCGACCAGGCCGCTGGCGGCTTCGACATCGAACTGGAAGTGCTGCTGATCACCCAGACCATGCGCGAGCAGGGCCTGCCGGCTCACCGCCTGACCCTGAGCAACACCCAGTACATGTACTGGACCGTGGCGCAGATGGTCGCGCACCACAGCGTCAACGGTTGCCAGTTGCAGGCGGGCGACCTGTTTGGTTCGGGCACCTTGTCCGGTCCGCAGAGCGGCCAGTTCGGCAGCCTGCTGGAAATCACCGAGGGCGGCAAGAAACCCATCGAGCTGGCCTCCGGCGAGGTGCGCAAGTTCCTCGAAGACGGCGATGAAATCATCCTGCGCGGGCGTTGCCGCCGCGAAGGCTTCGCCTCCATCGGCTTCGGCGAATGCCGTGGCACGGTCCAACCGGCGCGTTAAGGGAGAGCCCCATGCAGCTCTATACCTACTACCGTTCCACCGCGTCCTATCGGGTGCGGATTGCCCTGGCCCTCAAGGGCCTGGATTTCCAGGCCATCCCGGTCAACCTGCTGGTGCCCAAGGGCGGCGCCAACCGCCAGCCGGAATACCTGGAGATCAACCCCCAGGGGCGGGTACCGGCGCTGCGCACCGATGACGGCGACCTGCTGATCCAGTCCCTGGCGATCATCGAGTACCTGGAGGAACGTTATCCACAGGTGCCGCTGCTGTCCGAGGACCTGGCCAGCCGTGCCCGGGAACGGGCGGTGGCGGCAATCATCGGCTGCGACGTCCATCCGCTGCACAACTCCAGCACCCTCAACCTGTTGCGCGAGTGGGGGCATGAGGAAGAACAGTTGCTGGTGTGGATCGACCACTGGATCAGCCAGGGCCTGGCGGCCCTGGAACAGCTGATCGGCGATCAGGGGTTCTGTTTCGGCGCCGAGCCGGGGCTGGCCGATGTGTTCCTGATTCCCCAGCTGTACGCGGCCGAGCGTTTCAAGGTGTCCCTGGAAAACTACCCGCGGATTCTCCGGGTCGCGGCCCTGGCGGCCGAACACCCGGCGTTCCAGGCCGCGCACCCGGCCAACCAGCCGGACACCCCGGCCTGAGCCTGCGCGCGGCCCCGGCATCCGGGGCCGCGCGGCATCCGCATCACCCGGGCCCCGCAAGGGGGCCCGAGCGGTCACCACCGGTGACCTGTGCAACACCGCTGCCCATCACCATAAAAAACCGAACAGGTACCTTGCGATGCAAAATCAGATTGCCAGCTTTCGCGCGGCGCTCGACGCCCGCCCGGTGTCCCGCTACCAGTGGTTGCTCCTGTTGCTTCTCGCCTTGCTGTTGGTCACCGATGGCTACGATGCCCAGGTCCTGGGTTATGTGGTGCCGGCCCTGGCTCAGGACTGGGGCCTGGAAAAGGCTGCCTTCGGCCCGGTGTTCAGCGCCAACCTGTTGGGCCTGACCCTGGGCTCCCTGGCAGTGACGCCCCTGGCGGACCGTTTTGGCGTGCGGCGCATCCTGCTTTGCTGTGTGCTGATCTACGCCAGCCTGACGGTGCTGATGGTGTTCGCCCATTCTCTGCAGAGCCTGATGGTGGCGCGCTTTATCTGCGGCATCGGCATGGGTGGGGCGATGCCCAGCGCCATGGCGCTGATGTCGGAATACTCGCCGCCGCGCCTGCGCACCCTGATGGTCACCCTGGCGGCCTGTGGTTTCTCCTTTGGCGGTGCTGCCGGTGGTTTTGTGGCCGCCGGCTTTATTGATCGCTTTGGTTGGGAGGCGGTGTTCCTTGCCGGTGGCATCACCCCGCTGCTGTTGTTTCCTTTCCTGCTCTGGCGCTTGCCCGAATCGCTGCCGCGGCTGCTGCGCGATGCACCGCCTTATGCGCGGCTGCGCAAGCTCACCGTACAGATGCTTCCGGGTTGGCAGCCGCCGGCTGCCGAGCTGGGCCGCGACGAAGCGCAGGCGGACAGCAAGCTCACGGTGCTGGAACTGTTTCGCCACGGTTATGCGCGGCCGACCCTGCTGATCTGGTCGACCTTTTTCGTCAGCCTGATCCTGCTGTATTTCATGATCAGCTGGCTGCCGACGCTGCTGCTGGAGAGTGGCCTGGCGCTGCAGCAGGCCAACCTGGTGACCTCGATGTTCCTCTTTGCCGGCACCCTCGGCGCGATCTGCATGGCCTGGTTCGCCGACCGCCTGAAACGCAAGGTGCGCCTGCTGGCCGCGGTGCTCAGCGCCGCCGCACTGTGCACCGTGCTACTGGGGTTGAACCACGACAACCCGCGCTACCTGGTGCTGTTCGTGTTTGCCGCGGGCTTCTGCATCATCGGCGGCCAGCTGACCCTGAACGCCTTCGCCAGCAACTTCTACCCGGCCCAGGTGCGCGCTACCGGCACCGGCTGGGCCTTGGGCGTCGGGCGTTTCGGTTCGATCCTCGGTCCGCTGTTTGGCAGCATGCTGCTGGCGATGCATGTTCCGGTGCAGCAGATTTTCTTCTTCTGTGCGATTCCGGCCCTGCTCGCGGCGTTGTTGATCATCCAGGTGCGTTCGCCGCTGGTGGCGGCCTCGGGTGAGGCGGGGCCGGCCGTGCAACGGCAGGCCCCGCTCAAGTCCTGAGGGGCAGGGTGGTTCAGCGTGCCAGGTGCTTGATCATCGGCACGCAGGCCAGGGTCAGGCCCCGGGGCGACTGGTACTGGGCGATGCGCTCACCGACGAAGCCGCAGCGGCGATAGAAGTCGGCGGCGTTGAGGGTCGAGTCCAGGATCAGGTGGGGCAACTCGGCCTCCAGCGCCCGTTCTTCGAGGTACTCCATCATCTTGCGGCCGATGCCGCGTCCCATGTAGGCCGGGTCGACGAACACCGCGTCGACCTGCCCGGTCTCCAGGTCGAGCATGCCGCTGGCGGTCACCTGATTGTCGATGACCGCGACATGGCCGGTGTTTTCCACCACTTCGATGAAGTAGCCGCTCAGTTCGCCAGCCGTCCAGACCTGGAGGTCCGCTTCGGGGTAATGGCCGGCGCACTGCTGGTTGATGGCCTGGTTGCGAATGTCGAAGACCCGTTGTGCGTCGGCGCCGTGGGCTTTTCTGATGAGCATGCTGTGTCCGTTCCCTGGAGTTAGCCGCCCATCCTGCCAGAGCCCGGGCGCTGCTGTCATGCGGCCCTGGCCTGTATCAGCAACAGCCCCCAGCCGGTGGGCAGGGTGCCGTCTGCGCATTGCAAGTGCCGGGTGGCGTCGTGCAGCTCCTGCTTCATCCTGGCGCGGTTGGCAGGGCTCAGGCGATCCAGGTCGTAGGTGTCGCCGAGGGCAACCCAGAGTTCCTCGAAGGTTGGCGTCCAGGGCAGGTCCAGGTCTTCGAAGTGCAGCGCGGTGAAGTGCCGGCCCAGCAGTTGCCGCCAGCCATCCTCCGACTGCGCCCGTGGGTCCACCAGGGGCAGGTGCGCCAGGTGGTCGCGTCGGGCGGCGGCGCGGAACACCTGCAGGTAGTGCTGGCCCAGTTCCCCGAGGAGAAATTTCCGGCCGACCACCGCTGACAGTTGGCCGCCCGGGACCAGCACTCGATGAGCCTCCTGCAGCACCTGCTCGATATCGCTCATGAGCATCAGCGCCAGGTGGGAAAGCACCGCGTCGACGCTGGCGCTGGCGAGGGAAAGGGCTTGCGCCCGCTCCTCCAGCAGCAGGCCCCGGCCCGCCAGGCGCACATGGGCCGCCTGTAATTCGGTGGCGCTCATGTCGACCCCGAGCAACCGTGCCGTGGGGTGGTGCCTGGCCAGCAGGTCGAGCAGGAAACCGTCGCCGCAACCCAGGTCCAGCACCCGCGCCTCGGGTGGCAGGGCCTTGAGGGTGGTTGCCAGTATGTCGTAGGAGGAACCACGCCCTGCCAGGCTCAGCCCGGCGAAGGCCGGTGGCGTGGTGCCGGGGTGGCGCTGGTGGAAATCCTGGAGGAAGCGTTCGGCGCTGTTCATGCTTTTTCATCCTTGCAGCAGGCGGGTGGGCGGCGGGCATTGTTGCACGGCAGGCGCGGAACCGCGGGGGGATTCAGTGCACGATGGTGTTGGGCGGCAGGTGCCCCAGGCGTTCGGTCAGGCGCAGGCGCTGGATCGGGTCGTCGCTGAGCAGCAGGGCGTGCTCCAGGTCGAAGCGCTCGGCATTCGGGCATTCCAGGCGCTGGTAGAGGCTGGCCCGGGCCAGGTAGTCGGCGGCGCTGCCATTGCCCAGCTCCAGTACGCGCTCGGCATTGATCAGGGCCCCCAGGTGGTCGTCGTAGGACAGGTGCAACTGGCGCAGGTTGCGCGACAGGCGCTGGAACATCTGCGTGGGCTCGGCGCTGACCAGGTGTTCGGCACTGAGCTTGATGTGGGCACCGTATTGGCGTTGCAGCAGTTCCCGGCAGTCGGCGGGGTACAAGCGGCGTCCGCCGCAGGGATCGAGCAAATGATCGGCGCCGGGCACCCGCAGCAGGAAGTGCCCGGGGAAGTTCACGCCCACCAGGGGAATCTGCAAGCGTTGCGCCAGTTCCAGGGCGATCAGCGCCAGGGCCAGGGGCTGTCCGCGGCGCGTCTCCAGGACCTTGTCCATCAGCGCTGCCTGGGGCCGCAGGGGCAGGTGTTCGTCCTGCTGGAAGCCCAGGTCGTTCATCCGGCGCAACAGCGGCTGGCCCAGTTCGTTTGCCGGCAGAGGGGGCAGGCTGTGGCCGATCTGCAGTTGGATTTCCTTGAAGGCTTCCAGCTGGCGTTCGGGGACCAGTTGCGGGGCGTGTTCGGCGGCAATCCACAGGGCCGCCTCCAGCAGAGCGGGCGGCGAGCGGTGCAGGCAGGCGAAAAAGGCTTGGCGCGGGTTCATCTCAACCTCCGACGGATGCCTCGTTTTAGCCTCGTGGCGCCGCTTCGTCCAGTGCTGACACAGGTGGTTGCAGGTTATTTCCCAATGCCTGCAAACACTCTCGGCTTATTCCTGCGCGGCGCAGCAAATTCCAGGCGCAAGCCTATACTGGCGACTACCAGAAGTGATTCGGGAGCCTGTCGATGTTTGCTCTCATGCACAGCACCCGCCTTGAATCGCTGCACCTCAGCGTCGACCCCAGCACCGGGTTGAAGGCAGTGATCGCCATCCACAACAACCGCCTGGGGCCCGCCCTGGGCGGTTGCCGTTATCTGGCCTATCCCGACGCCACCAGTGCTGTGGAAGATGCTGCGCGCCTGGCCCGGGGCATGAGTTACAAGGCCGCCCTGGCCGGATTGCCGCAAGGTGGCGGTACCGCGGTGATCATCCGCCCGGCCCATGTGGAAAACCGCGCCGCGCTGTTCGAGGCCTTTGGCCGCTGCGTCGAGCAACTGGACGGCCGCTACATCACCGCCATCGACAGCGGCACCTCGGTGGCCGACATGGACTGCATCGCCCAGCAGACTCGCTATGTCACCAGCACCAGCGCTGCCGGCGATCCTTCGCCCCACGCTGCCATGGGGGTGTTCGCCGGCATCCGCAGCACGGCCATGGCGCGCCTGGGCAGCGACAACCTGGAAGGCCTGCGGGTGGCGATCCAGGGCCTGGGCAACGTCGGCTTCGCCCTGGCCGAACAACTGCATGCGGTCGGGGCCGAACTGCTGGTCAGCGACATCGATGCCGGCAAGGTGCAGCTGGCCATGGAGCAACTGGGCGCCCATCCGATTGCCAACGATGCGCTGCTCAGCACCCCCTGCGACATCCTTGCGCCGTGCGGCCTGGGGGCCGTGCTCAACAGTCATAGCGTGGCGCAATTGCGCTGCGCGGCGGTGGCGGGGTCGGCCAACAACCAACTGACCAACCTGGAGGTGGCCGACCAGCTTGAACGTCGCGGCATCCTTTATGCGCCGGATTACGTGATCAATGCCGGCGGGCTGATTTATGTCTCGCTCAAGCACCGGGGCGAGGAGCTGTCGACCATCACCGCCCACCTCTCGAAGATCAGTTCACGGCTGACCGAAGTCTTCGCCCACGCCCAGGCGGAAAAACGCTCCCCGGCGCGGGTGGCCGATGAGCTGGCGGAGCGGGTGCTGTATCGCTAGGCCCAGGCCTTCATCCTTGCCCACGCCCTCTGTAGTATCTGGCCCCGAAAACGCGGCGCTGAACCCGCCCCCTGGCAGGCCCAATGGACAAGGAATGTATTCGACGATGCGTGAAGCACTGGATAGTGGGCTGGATGAGCAGCTGTCTTGCCTGTTGCGGGTGGGGGCGGATATGGAGTCGGTGCGCAATATTCTTGTGCTGTACCGGGACAGGGGCTTTTCGGCGGCGGCGGTGTACAACTACCTGGCATTACTCAGGCTTGATGCATCCGATGCGGTCGAGGACCGAATCCTGGAAGCCATGGATATCGCGTCCGGCCATTGCTCGGCAGGTTGCAGAGTATGGGGCGTTGGGCAATGACTGTGGCAGATGCGGACCAGGGGTTTGCCGAGTGTTCGGTCAGGGATCTGCAGCGATACGCTGCGACCTGCCTGGAGGCGTACTGCCAGGGGAAGGGCATTCGCCATTGCGCTGTCGATGCGCTGATCCGGCACCTCAAGGATTATCCGGACAGGGGTTCTGTACTGGCCTGGGAGCGGGCCGGGGCCTTGCTGGCGTTGAATGGTCGCGGGGATGACTGGCCACAGGACCTTGTCGCTCTGATACCGCCCTCGGAGACCGAGGCGTTCTCCAGCCTCGTCGACAGCGCGGTGGAGGTTGGCCTTGTCGACCTGTTTGGTGAATCGACGGATTTGCCGGTGACCTTTGTGCGCAAGATCACTTCCATACTGCGTGGCCAGTCTCTCGATCTGCCCGAGTTGCCAGGACCAAGGGCCATTTGAGCGGCCGTTGTGCACGCCGCTTTCGGTTATCCGCAGGCATGAAAAAAGCCCTGGGTCATGGACACAGGGCTGAATCAATTCGCGTGAAACCTACTTTGCCGCCTTGGTCGCTTTCGCCGGTTTGGCTGGCGCCTCGGCTTCGGCAGGTTGCTGCGCCTCGACCGCTTCCACCACGGGTGCGGGGGCGCTGAGCAACTCGGACAACGCATCCGGCTGGCTCTTGAATGCCTTGGCGAACACATCGCGATTTTTCGCCATGTAGATCCCGGCTTCTTCCACCTGCTGCTCGCTCAACGACGGCACGGCTTTCTGCAACACTTGCGCCAGCAATTCAGCCAGTTCGAGCATTTTGTCATGACGGTCAGCTTCGGCTTTATCCATGAACAAGCGCTCCAGATCTCGGCTGCTGCGGTATACCACTTCGACGGCCATTCACCACCTCACATGCCTTCACGATAATGGGTCTGTATAAATACTGTATCTATATACAGGTCGAGAGAATAGGCGAATCCTTTTCCCTTGGATAGTGGCTTTTTAATGTAGACGGATTTTTTTTCCCGGGCCGATTGTTACCGGGCCGTGCCTCGTTGCGGGTGGCCACCATCTCATTGACGGCTCCTGGCCTTTTTTCTGCATGCAGAACAACCGTCACGTCCAATCCGCATCATCCGGTCGAACCGACCTAAGGAAGTACCATCGTGAAAATCAATTGGGCCGAGAACCTGCGGCAGAACGTCCATCAGTTGGCCGAATCCCTGGGCAACCTGTTCGTCGAGACATTCCATTACCTGGCGCTGTTCGCCATTGGTGCGGTGACCGCCTGGGCCGCGGTGATGGAATTCTTGCAGATGATCGAGGCAGGGCACATCAAGATCGATGACATCCTGCTGTTGTTCATCTACCTGGAGTTGGGGGCGATGGTCGGTATCTACTTCAAGACCAACCACATGCCGGTGCGCTTCCTGATCTACGTGGCGATCACCGCGCTGACCCGGCTGCTGATCTCCAACGTTTCCCACCACAACCCGCCGGACCTGGGGATCATCTACCTGTGCGGCGGCATCCTGTTGCTGGCCTTCGCCATTCTGGTGGTGCGCTACGCCTCGTCGCAATTTCCCTCGGTGAAGATCGAGCATCCGCAGCGCAAGCTCGGCGCCGGCTCCGGCGAGCACCCGGAAGTGGAGAAGGGCGAGCTTTAAATCCTCAGGGCCTGGGGCGCGGGCTTGTGGCCGGCGGGCGGCAACTGCGCCAGGTTGTCGCCGTTGGTCATGGCTTCGAGGATGGCCACGGCGCTGTGGCCCTGTTCGATGGCGATGCCGAACTGGATGCTCTGCACCAGGCGCTTGATGCGTTGCGGGTCATTGCGCTGGGCCGCGCTGATGATGCGTTTGGCCACCACCCGACCGGCCTGGGACAGGGTCAGCATGATGCTGCCGTCCAGGCCCTGGATGCTCAGGTTGACCTGATAGTCCGGGGTGAAGGTGTCGGTAATCAGTTGGAAGGGGTTGTCCATGATGCCTCACCGCTTGATTGGGTCGTGCAGTCATTGACCGGCAGGGCGCGCAATAGGTTCGCGATTCCAGACCACTGGCCGGTCGTTCGCCGAGGTTTGTCTACGTCCGTGTGGCTCAAGGACGAACAAAGCAAGGGGCATGCCGGGAACCGCGGGAGGCAATGATTGCAGGGATAAAAAAGCGGACCGCAAGGTCCGCTTTTTTTATTCCGGTCCGTTTCAGGGCAGGAACGAGTAAATGATCGCAGACAGTGCGATCAGGCCGATCAACACCACGAACAGGTTCGACAGCTGGCCCGAGTACTGGCGCAGTGAAGGCACCCGCTGGATCGCGTACATCGGCATCAAAAACAGCAGGCAGGCAATCACCGGGCCGCCCAGGGTTTCGATCATGCCGAGGATGCTTGGGTTGAAGGTGGCCACGGCCCAGCAGGTGAGGACCATGAACAGCGCGGTGATCTTTTCCAGCTTGCCGGCCGACAGGACACGGCCGCGGCTGCGCAGGCTTTTCACGATCAGCCCCTGGAAGCCCTCGCTGGCGCCGATGTAGTGGCCCAGGAACGACTTGGTAATGGCCACCAGGGCGATCAGCGGCGCGGCGTAGGCAATCACCGGGGTCTGGAAGTGGTTGGCCAGGTAGGACAGGATCGAGATGTTCTGTTCCTTGGCCGCCACCAGGTCCGCCGGCGACAGGGCCAGCACACAGCTGAAGCAGAAGAACATCACCGTCAGCACCATCATGCCGTGGGCAGTGGCCAGGATGCCGCTGCTCTTGCGCTCGGCCAGGGCACCGTACTGGCGCTTCTGATCCACCGCGAAGGCCGAGATGATCGGCGAGTGGTTGAAGGAAAACACCATCACCGGAATCGCCAGCCACAGGGTCTTGAAGAACAGCGGCAGGGCCATGCCTTCGCTGGCCGAGGCGAAGAAGGCGCCGTTCCAGTTGGGGATCAGGCTCAGGGCCAGAAGCAGCAAGGCGGCGACGAACGGATAGACCAGCAGGCTCATGGCCCGCACGATCACGCCCTGGCCGCAACGCACGATGGCCATCAGGCCGAGGATCAGCAGCAGCGACAGCAGCGCCCGGGGCGGTGGCGTCATGTGCAGCTGGTGCTCCATGAAACTGCCCAGGGTGTTGGTCAGGGCCACGCTGTACACCAGCAGGATCGGGAAGATGGCAAAGAAGTACAGCAGGGTGATCAGCTTGCCGGCGCCGATCCCGAAATGTTCCTCGACCACTTCGGTGATGTCCCCGGAGCGTCCGGAGAGGACGAAGCGGGTCAGGCCGCGGTGGGCGAAGAAGGTCATGGGAAAGGCCAGCAGCGCCAGCACGATCAGCGGCCAGAAGCCCCCGACCCCGGCGTTGATCGGCAGGAACAGGGTGCCGGCGCCGATGGCGGTGCCATACAGGCCGAGCATCCAGGTGGTGTCGTGCTTGCTCCAGCCCTGGTGGGCTGTCGCGGTGTCGCGGGGTGTGGCTACAGCAGGGTGTTCGGCAGCAGGTGTCGGTACATCGGTCATCGGTATCGCCTCGTTATTATTTTTGCTCGGGCTCACGTTTTACGGACGGTCAGGCAAGGCTCCTCAGCATTCCACCCAGCTCACCGCCAGGCCGCCCCGTGAAGTTTCTTTGTATTTGTCGTGCATATCGGCGCCGGTATCGCGCATGGTGCGGATCACCCGGTCCAGGGAAATGAAATGCTGGCCGTTGCCGCGCAGGGCCATCTGGGTGGCGTTGATCGCCTTCACCGCGGCAATCGCGTTGCGCTCGATGCACGGCACTTGCACCAGGCCGCCCACCGGGTCGCAGGTCAGGCCGAGGTTGTGTTCCAGGCCGATCTCGGCAGCGTTCTCCAGTTGCTCGGGCGTGGCGCCAAGAACTTCCGCCAGGCCGGCGGCGGCCATGGCGCAGGCCGAGCCCACTTCACCCTGGCAACCGACTTCGGCGCCGGAGATGGAAGCGTTCTTCTTGCACAGGATGCCCACGGCTGCGGCGCCGAGGAAAAAGCTCACGACGTCGTCGTCACAGGCCTGGGGATTGAACTTCATGTAGTAGTGCAGCACCGCCGGGATAATCCCCGCCGCACCATTGGTGGGTGCGGTGACCATGCGGCCGCCGGCGGCGTTTTCCTCGTTCACCGCCAGGGCGTAGAGGTTGACCCACTCCATGGCCGAGAGCGTCGAGGTGATGACGTTCGGCTTGCCGATTTCCAGCAGGCTGCGGTGCAGCTTGGCGGCGCGCCGCGGGACGTCGAGGCCGCCGGGCAGGGTGCCTTCGTGGCGCAGGCCCTGTTCGACGCACTCACGCATCACCGACCAGATATGCAGCAGGCCGCTGCGGATTTCCGCATCGCTGCGCCAGGCCCGTTCGTTGGCCAGCATCAGTTCGCCGACCCGCAGCTTGTGGGTCTTGCACAGGGCCAGCAGTTCGGCGGCGCTGTTGAAGTCGTAAGGCAATTCGACGCTGGCAGCGGCGTCGGCACCGGTCTCGACCTGGGCGGCCTCGATGATGAAGCCACCGCCCACCGAGTAGTAGGTCTGCTCCAGCAGCATGCCCTGCTCGCCGGAGGCGCTCAGGGACATGGCGTTGGGATGGTAGGGCAGGCTTTCGTCCAGCAGCAGCAAGTCCTGCTGCCAGTCAAAGGCGATGGGCGTGCGTCCGCCCAGCAGCAGCTGGCCGCTTTCGCGCAGTTGCGCTATGCAAGGGTTGATGCTGCTGGGGTCGATGCTGTCTGGCCATTGGCCCATCAGGCCCATGACGCTGGCGCGGTCGGTGGCATGGCCGACGCCGGTGGCCGACAGCGAGCCGTAGAGGCGGATTTGCACCCGCTGCACCTGCTGCTCCAGGCCCTGGTCGAACAGTGCCTGGGCGAAGGTGGCGGCGGCGCGCATCGGGCCTACGGTGTGTGAACTGGAGGGGCCGATACCGACTTTGAAAAGATCGAAAACACTGATAGCCATGCTAAAGCCTTACAAGCAATGGAAGGTGGATCGCTGCCATTTTTTGTAGGCCAAGCGCAATGTCGGCGATACTGCCCGGGTCGGTCGCGGCTGACCAACGAAAATTCCTAAGAGATCCTTTAGCAGGACTAAACGATGAGTCGTCAGTTTCATGCCCAGACCTATGTCTGGCTGCATGTGTTTTCCTGTGCCGCGCGGCACCTGTCCTTCACTCGCTGTGCCGAAGAACTGCACATCACCCCCGGCGCGGTGAGCCAGCAGATTCGCCAGTTGGAAGAGCGCCTGGGGCTGCGCCTGTTTCATCGCCGGCCCCGGGGCGTCGAGCTGAGTGCCGAGGGCCAGCGGCTGGCGCTGACGGTGAGCGAGGCCTACGGCAGCATCGATGCGGAACTGCGGCGCCTGGACGCGGGAATGATCAGCGGCACCTTGCGCCTGCGTTCGATCCCGTCGTTCCTTGGCAAGTGGCTGACCCCGCGTCTGCCGCGGCTGCAGCAGCGTTATCCGGAGATCCAGCTGCGCCTGGTGGCCGAAGACAGCAGCGTGGCCCTGCACGAAGGCGACTTCGATCTGGCCATCGACCTGAACGACGGCAGCTACCCCGGTTTGCAATCCACCGCGCTGCTGGATGAGCAGATCTTTCCTGTGTGTGCCCCGAGCCTCTTGCGCGGCCGACCGCCGCTGCACGGCCCGGCGGACCTGGCGCATTTTCCGCTGTTGCACGACATCACCGCCTGGCGCGGCAGCTACGAATACGCCGAATGGGAGTTTTACCTCAATGCCATCGGTTTCGAGGGCGCGGACGTGCGCCGTGGCCATACCTTCAACCGCAATCACCTGACCATCGAGGCGGCGATTGCCGGCATGGGCGTGGCGATTGCCCGACGCACCCTGCTCAACGACGAGCTGGAGCGCGGCACCCTGATCGTGCCTTTCGGCCTGGCGGTGCCCAACCACAAGCGCTATGTGCTGCTCTATGCGCCGGGCGCGCTGAGTCATCCGGGCGTACGCGCGGTGCATGACTGGCTGGTGGAGGAGGCGGAGATTTTTCGCGGTCTGCACCCTCTGGGCGAGGGGCAATTGTGAGGGGGCAAGCGCGGTAGCCGAGTGGAGCTAACTCCCGACAGTAACAGCGCTTTTGCAGTTTGTCCGGGTTTATTTGCGTATGAATATTTATCTTTTTTTAGGGGTTGAAATGTTCGTCGCCGTGCCTAATTGTGTAACCAAGAGGTCACGAAACGCAGGTCCAAACGCCCTGCCTTGACCCTCTTACGAGCAAGCTGAAATAAGGGAAGAACTATGCAAATCCAAGTCCATAGCGATAACCATATTCAAAGCAGCCTTCGGATGGAGGAGTGGGTGCGCAGCACCGTTGAAAGCACGCTCGAACGCTACGAAGAAGATTTGACCCGGGTCGTGGTCCACCTGCGGGACGAGAACGGCGGCAAGTCGGGTCCGGACGATATGCGCTGCCAGCTGGAAGCCCGTCCGAAAGGTCACCAACCGATTTCCGTGACCCACAAGGCCGACACCCTGGAGCAGGCCATCGATGGTGCCACCATCAAGCTGGAAAGCGCCCTGGAGCACATGTTCGGCAAACTGCGCGGCAAACGTGCGGCGGCCGTACCTAGCAGCGATGGTAGCGAGGCCGATGCCCTGCTTGAAGAAGAATTCCTGGAAAACCAACAGGCCGCGCTCAATAGCTGACGGCTGAGCTTCACTCCCAACGACGGGCCTGCATTGCAGGCCCGTTTTGTTTTGTGGCGAAACAAATCAGAACGCGACCGACGTCTGCACGTAGAGAGTGCGCGGTTCACCCACGTACTTGCCCTTGTTGTTGTCGTCGAAGGAGCGGGTGAAGTACTGGTGGTTGAAGATGTTCTTCACCCCCACCGCCACATTCAGGTCCGACAGTTGCGGGCCGAAGTCGTAGCCGGCCCGGGTGCTGAACAGCATGTAGCCGGGGATGCGCCCGTTGCTGCCGTCGGCACTTTCGCGTGACGTGTTGGCGTTGTCGGCGAACTGGCTGCTCTGGTAGCTGCTGTCGAGGTTGAGCTTCCATGGGCCTTCGGTGTAGCTCACCCCCAGTGTCCCCTTGTGCTTGGACGAGAAGGGCACGCGGTTGCCCTGGTTCGGGCCGTCCTCACGGATGGTGGCGTCGACGTAGGCATAGGTGGCGTAGACATTGAAACCGGCCAGCGCCGGATCGAGGCCGTCCAGGGCGTAGTTGATGCTGCTCTCGATGCCCTGGTGCCGGGTTTCGCCCCGGGCGATCACCGTGTCGTTGGTCTGGTTGCTGTCGTACTGGTTGTCGAAGTTGATCAGGAACGCCCCGATCTCCGCCCGCAGGGTGCCATCGTCATAGCGGGTGCCCAGTTCCCAGGTGCGGGCCTTTTCCGGTTTGACCTGGCCGCTGGCCACGCGGTTGGGCATCTGGCTGTACTGCACGCTGCCGAAGGAGCCTTCGGTGTTGGCGTAGAGGTTCCAGCTCTCGTTGAGGTGATACAGCACATTCAGCGCCGGCAGGGCGGTGTTGTAGTCGCCCTGGTATTTGACGTGGGTGAGGTTGTTGCTCTGTTGGGACTCGATCATCTCGTAGCGGATCCCCGGGGTCAGGGTCCACTTGCCGATATCGATCCGGTCGTCGACGAAGAACGCATGGGCCTCGGTGCCGCCGCGGGTATCCCGGTCGTTGCGGCTGTTGCTGGTGGGCAGTGCCTGGTTGGCGGTCACCGGCGTGCGGTAGCGCAGTTCATGCCCGGCTTCGTTGATGTAGCGATAGCCGACGCCCACTTCATGGCTGCTGTCTCCCAGGTCGAAGCCCTGGGCGAAGCGGGTTTCCAGGCCTCGCACCCAGTATTCCCGGGGCGACAGGGAGAGGAAGCTGCCCTGGTCCAGGTAGCCGCTGCGCAGGGTCTTGGTGAAGAAGCTGTTGACGCTGAACTCCCGGCGATCTTCCTGATAGCGATAGCCGAGGTTGAACATCGTGCGCCGGCCCCAGAACTTGTCGTAGGGGCGGGTCGACTGATACGGGTCGGCCTTGTAGTCCGCCACGTTCAGGCCGCCGGGCATGTCCGCTTCACCCTCGTAGTACTGGGCCATGGCGTTGAAGCTGTTGGCCTCGTCGAGCTGGTACTTGCCCTTGAGGATCAGGTCGTCGATCTGCGTGTCGCTGTGTTCGCGCCAGTCGCCGCCGCGGGTGCCGGAATACAGCAGGGCGCCCCCCAGGCCGTTGTCGGCGGTGCCACCGGCCAGCAGGTTGCTGCTGGTCTTGAAACCGTCGTGGCTGGAGGAGGGGCTGGTCTCGGTCTGAAAACCACCCTTGACCGTCGGTGTGTCGGGAATCGCCCGGGTCACGAAGTTGACGATGCCGCCGACGTTCTGCGGGCCGTAGCGCACCGCGCCGCCACCGCGCACCACGTCCACGGCATCCATGTTGCCCATGCTGATGGGGGCAAACGACAGCTGCGGCTGACCGTAGGGGGCGAACGGCACCGGGATGCCGTCCATCAGCACCGTGGAGCGCGAGGCCAGTCGCGGATTGAGGCCGCGGATGCCAAAGTTCAGGGCCATGTCGTGGCTGCCGGTGCCGTTGTTGTCCGGTGCATTGACCCCGGGAATCCGATTGAGCACGTCCCGGGCCTGGGTCGCGCCCTGGCGCTCGAACTCGTCCCGGCGGATCACGTCCCGGGCGCCGGGGTGCTCGAAGACATCGCCCTGCCGGGCATCGCCGAGCCAGTCGCCGACCACGCTGGAAGCCTCCAGTTGCACCGACGCCGGAGCTGCCTCGGGGCTGGCCGGTTGCAGGCTGAAGGCATTCTGGCCCTCGGCCCGGGCTTGCAGGCCGGTGCCTTGCAGCAGGGCTTTGAGGCCCTGTTCCGGGCTGTAGTTACCTTCCAGGCCACGACTTTGCAAGCCACGGGTGACCTCTGAGCCGAAGGAGATCAGCACCCCGGCTGCACGACCGAACTGGTTCAGCGCGCTTTCCAGGCTGGTCGGGGCAATGTGGTAGGGCTTGGTCTCGGTGGTGGCGGCCAGGACCTGGGGCAGGCTGGCAAGACTCAGGCTGGCGCCCAGCAACAGGTGACGTAGGGTACGGGCCAGGGGCGTGAGGCGGATGGGGTGCTCGGTCATGAACGGCGATCCTGAGAAGGGGGAATCAAGGTGGCTTTCCCTCTCTGTCACCCGAGCCGGGCAAAACGGCTCAACGGCCTTGAAAAAAATCTACCTGAGCGAAAGAACCAGCGACGGATGGCGGTTGCCGACAATCAGGCCCGGGCCTCAACCGTGACCCAATAGCGGGTAAAGCGCCGCACCCTGACCGGCAGGCTGATGGCCAGCAGGTCGAGAATCCGCTCGCTGTCATCCAGCGGATAACTGCCTGAGATCAGCAGGTCCGCCACCTGGGCATCGCAGTTCAACTGGCCACGACGGTAGCGCCCCAACTCGTCGAGGAAATCCGCCAGGCGCATATGGGCCGCCACCAGCATGCCTTCGCTCCAGGCACCGCTGCCGGCATCCAGGGCCCGGGGCGGCTGCCAGCTGCTGTGGGTGAAATTCAGTTGCTGTCCGGCCGCTACCTGAGGCGGCATTGCGCTGTAGTGCGCCGGCGTCACGCTGACCGTTCCCGAAAACACCGCCAGCTGACTGTGCTCCTTGAACTGGCGCAGGTTGATTCGTGCGGCAGCGGGGCGGACCTGCCCCTGGGCGGTCTGTACCAGCAGCGGCCGGGCGTCCTGGCCGGCGCTGAGCATGATCTCGCCCTCCAGCAGGCGGATCAGTCGTTGTTGTCCATCGAAGCGCACATCCACCGCACTGCGGGTGTTGAGCTGCAACTGGCTGCCATCGCTCAGCTGCAAGGTGCGCCGCTGGCCCACGGCGCTGCGGTAGTCCGCCAACAGCGGCGGCAGCGGGTTGTGTTCCCGCAGGCCCCAGGCGGCGGCCGAGCCGGCACCGAGCATCAGCAACAGCTTCATCGCTTGGCGCCGGCTGGCGGATTTCGGTGCATTCAAGGCCGCGTGGGCCAGGGGCGAGGACACGCCGCGCAAGCGCTGATTGACCCGTTGGATATGCGCCCAGGCTCGCTGGTGTTCGCTGTGGGCGTCGTGCCATTGCTGCCAGGCCGCTTGCTGGCGCGGGCTCAAGGGGCCGCCTTGCATTTCGATCAGCCAGTGCACGGCCTGTTCAGCCACGGCGTTGCTGAAGTCGGGCTGGCCATTGAGGTGTGGATTCATCGAGGCGCTCACAGGGCGAAGTAACAACGCATGGCGGCTTTGTTCAGGTGACGTTTGACCGTGGCAATGGAAATGTTCAACTCCCGGGCAATTTCGCCGTAGCTCAGGCCGTCGAGCTGACAGAGCAGAAAGGCCCGCTTGACCGGGCGTGGCAGGCCGTCGAGCAGGGCATCCAGTTCCATCAGGGTCTGCAGGATGATGGCCCGGTCCTCCTCGGAGGGGGCCAGTTGCTCCGGCATGTGCGCCAGGGCTTCCTGGTAGGCCCGCTCCAGGTCCTGGCGGCGGTAGTGGTTGTACAGCACGCGTTTGGCGATGGTGGTGAGGAACGCCCGGGGCTCGATCAGGGCCGGCGTTTCCCGGGCGCTGAGCACCCGGATAAAGGTGTCCTGGGCCAGGTCGGCGGCGCTGTGGGGGCAGCCGAGCCGATGCCGCAACCAGTTGTTCAGCCAGCTGTGATGGGCCTGGTAGAGGCCTTCGACGGTAGCGCAATGGGACAAGCGGGACGCTCCTGCACCCGCAGGGCGCACAAGAGAACAAGAATTGTTCGCATTGTAGTGTCGCTACCTGGCATTCGGCAATCCGCCCGCGTCGCCGGCAGCCAGTGGCTGTGCCTGGGGTTTTTTGCATATGAGAATATTTATCATTATTATCGTGCGCCTGTTGGCTCCGGGTGCTTGCGTGGCATCCCGGGCTTCTCCCTTCGTTTCCAGGTCCAAACATGAAAAGCAAGGCCGGCGGGCTCCCCGCTTCCTATCGTCTGGCGGTTGCCTCGCGGGTCTGCGCCGCAGTCCTGGGGGGCTACCTGTTGGCGGCGCTGTCCAGTGTCTGCCTGACCCTGCTGCTGCCTGGCCCCAGGGTCGATGCCGTGCTCAGCGGGATGCTCCTGTCCTTCGTGTTCTACCTGCTGGCGGTGCTCTGGTGCTTCGCCTGTCGCAGTGCCTGGCAGGCCTGGGCCGGGGTATTGCTGCCGAGCCTGGTGCTGGCGCTGGTGAGCGGCAGTCTCTACTGGGCGGCCTGGTCATGAAGGAGGGGTTGCGGCAATCCATGGCCTGGCTGCACACCTGGAGCGGGCTGTTGCTGGGCTGGTTGCTGTTCGCGATTTTCTTCACCGGCACCCTGTCCTACTTCAAGGCGGAAATCACCCACTGGATGCAGCCCGAGGCGCCGGCCCGCGCCCTGAACGCCGACGTCAGTCTGGAGCTGGCCCAGCGCTACCTGGAACAGCACGGCCAGGGCGCCCAGCGCTGGTTCATCGACCTGCCGGACCCGCGCCAGCCGCTGCTGGCGGTGGCCTGGCAGGCGCCGAGCGCCCCCGGCGAGCGCGGCGTGTTCACGGAAAAGCTCCTGGACCCCGGCACCGGCAGCGAACTGCACGTGCGCGATACCCGTGGCGGCGAGTTCTTCTACCGCTTCCACTTCCAGTTGCAGATGCCCTATCCCTGGGGCCGCTGGCTCTCGACCCTGGCGGCCATGGTGATGTTCGTGGCGCTGATCAGCGGCATCATCACCCACAAGAAAATCTTCAAGGACTTCTTCACCTTCCGCCCGCGCAAGGGCCAGCGCACCTGGCTCGACGGGCACAACGCGCTGGGCGTGCTGGTGCTGCCGTTCCACTTGATGATCACCTACAGCAGCCTGGTGATCTTCATGTCCATGGTCATGCCGGCGAGCATCCAGGTGGCCTACAAGGGTGACAGCAACGCCTACTTCAAGGACCTGCGGCCGGCCAGCAACAACACCCCGGCGGCCGGTCGGGCAGCGCCCCTGACCGCCCTCGACCCGCTGCTCGAACAGGCCCTGGACCATTGGCCGGGGGGCCGGGTGCAGCGGCTGGTGATCAATCACCCGGGGGATGCCAACGCTTCGGTGCATGTCATGCGCCACAGCGCCGACCGGGTGGTGCGCGATGGGGGCAGCACCCTGTCGTTCAACGGGGTCAGTGGCCAGCTGTTGCAGGCCAGCCCGGAACAATCCCTGCCCAAGGCCATCAGCGGCAGTTTCTATGGTTTGCACATGGGGCTGTTCGCCGGTTCGCTGTTGCGCTGGCTGTACTTTGCCTGTGGCCTGGCAAGCACCGCGATGATCGGCACCGGCCTGGTGCTCTGGCTCGGCAAGCGCCAGCTCAAGCACGCCAAGAGCCCGGCGCTGCCCTTCGAGCTGCGTCTGGTGCAAGTGCTGAACCTGGCCAGCATGGCCGGGCTGGTGCTGGCGGTGGCCGGGTTCTTCTGGGCCAACCGGCTGTTGCCGGTGACCCTGGCCGAACGTGCCGATTGGGAGGTCAACGGCTTCTTCATGCTGTGGGGCCTGAGCTTGCTGCATGCCGTGCTGCGGCCGGAGCGTCGTGCCTGGGTCGAGCAACTGAGCCTGGCGGCCTTGCTGTTCGCCGGCATTCCTTTGCTGGACGTCCTGACCAGCCCGAGCCGGGCCGACGGCCTCATGGTCCGCGGCGACTGGATGCTGGCGGGCTTCGACCTGACCTGCCTGGGCAGCGGCCTGTTCCTGGCCTGGGCGGCGCGCAAGATGCATCGCGGCCAGCCGGCGGCGGCCCGTGCCCCACGACAACGGCCACCGGCCCCTGACACCGAGGTGAACTGAATGCTGCTGGCGCTGCTGCTGTGCTTTGCCGGATTCACCGGTCTGTGCCTGTCCCTGGACCGGCACCACGCTGAGGTGCTCGGGCGCAAGCCCACGACCCGGCGCCGACACGGCCTGCGCCTGGGCGGCTGGCTGTTGCTGGGCCTGTCGCTGGCGGCGGCGGTGCTCGAAACCGGCTGGAGCCTGGGCCTGGTGCAGTGGTGCGCGGTGCTGATGGCCAGCGCCCTGCTGTTGGTGTTGTTGCTGCCCTATCGCCCGCGCCTGGTGCTGTCGATGGCGGGGGCCAGCCTGTTGGCCAGCCCGCTCGCCGCCCTGGCCGGGTTCTGAAGGAGCGGCCCATGATGAGCACCCTGCCACCGGAACCCTCCGATCTGGATCACCCCGATCTGCGGGGCAGTCGCGCGCATTTTCTCCAGGTGTTCCTGTCCCAGCGGGCGCAGATGGAAGCCCTGGTCAGCCGCCGGGTCGGTTGCCGGGCCACCGCCGCGGATCTGGTGCAGGACCTGTTCCTGCGCTTCTGGCGCCGGCCGCTGGTGCAGGTCGAAGAACTCAGCACCTACCTGCTGCGCTGCGCCGGCAACATCGCCATCGATCACCTGCGCAGCGAGGGCGCGCGGGTGCGGGTCAGCGAAGGCTGGCTGCCGGAGCAACAGGACAACCAGGGCTGCGAACCCCAGGCCGCCCTGGAAGCCGGCAACGATCTGCGCCATGTCGAGGCCGCCCTGCGCAGCCTGCCGCAACGCACCCGGCAGATCTTCCTGCTCAACCGCATCCATGGGCGCAAGTACGCCGAGATCGCCAAGGTCATGGGCCTGTCCCAAAGCGCCGTGGAAAAACACATGATGCGCGCCCTCGAAGCCTGCAAGGCCAGCCTGCGGGACCCCTCGACCCCGCGCACGCCAAGGAATGCACCGTGAACCACCGCTCCCGCGTTATCCCGACGCCCGCCCAGGAACAGGCGGCCCTGGCCTGGCTGAGCCTGCTCCACGATCAGCCCAGCAGCGGTGATCAGGCGACGTTCAGCCAGTGGCTGCAGGCCGACCCCGCGCACATCGAGGCCTATGCCCAGGCCCAGGTGCTGTGGGAGTTGAGCGAACAGCCGGCGCGCACCCTGGCCGATGAAGACGCCCTGGCCCTGCAAGGCCTGCTGCGTTCCATGGATGGCGCCCGGGCCCGGAGCCGACGACGCTGGTCGGCGGGCCTGGCCATGGCCGCCAGCCTGGTGCTGGCGGTGGCCCTGGGCGCCGGTTGGCAGCCCGGGCGCTGGGTCGATGACCTGGGGGCCGACTACGTTTCCGCGCCGGGCCAGGTGCGCACCGTGACCCTGGCCGACCAGAGCCAGGTGACCCTGGATGCCGACAGCGCCATTGCCGTGGATTTCAGCGGCGGCGAGCGGCATGTGCAACTGCGCCGCGGCGCCGGGTTCTTCAGTGTCAGCCACACCGGCGCGCCCTTCGTGGTGGCGGCCGGGGAGGGCGAGACGCGAGTCCTGGGCACCCAGTTCGAAGTGCGCCTGCAACCGCAAGGGGCCCAGGTCACGGTGCTGTCCGGGCGGGTCGGGGTCACGGCGGCCCAGGGCGCGGCGCAGCAGGTACTCGGCGCCGGCCAGCAAGTGGCCTACGGGCATGCTGCGGCGACCCCGTTGCACGGTGTCGACAGCGAGGCGCAACTGGCCTGGCGCCAGGGCTGGCTGAACTACTACCACGCGCCCCTGGGTGAGGTGGTGGCCGACCTGCGGCGCTATTTCCCCGGACGCATCGTTCTGCTCAACGACGAGTTGGCGGCGCGCCGGGTCAGCGGCAGTTTCTCCAGCAAGGACCCGCAAGCGGTCCTCGATTCCCTGCAGGCCGTCCTGGGCTTCGAGCAGCACCAGCTCTTTGGCCGACTCCTGGTCCTGCGCTGAAAGGCCCGTCCCAGAGCTCCCGAACATTCATCGAGATCACACCGTTCTGTCACCAAAACGTTACATGGGGCGCGGATCATCTGCGCATTCCTGAGCACATGGTCAGGATCGGCGAGGGTTGTGATTCAGCTCTCACAAGGGAGGGAAGGCTGAAGCGGGAGCAAGACGATGCGCAGCTGGGATGTCGCTAAAAAGAAGAAGGCCCACATCGAAATCATTCCGATGATCGATGTGATGATGTTTCTCCTGGTGTTCTTCGTACTCATCAGTCTCAACGTGATTCCCGCCGTGGGAATCAAGACGCAGTTGCCGGTGGCCAGCACCGCGCAACAGTTGAAGCCGCAAAACAAGGCGGTGATTACCCTGGGTCTGCAGGAACGTCTGCAACTGGACGGACAGGACCTGGATGAAGGGGCACTGTTGGCCCAACTCAAAGTGCTGAATAACGGCAGTGAAAAGTTGGTGATCATTATCAATAGCGATCAGGGCGTGGAAGTTAAGCGCCTGGTGTCGGTGATGGACTTGCTCAAGGGCAATGGCTTCTCTTCCGTCTCCATCGCTACACGCAAGTCCTGACGCCATGTTCGCCTTATATAAAACACGCAAGTGGCTGGCGTGCCTGCTGCCGGCTGGCCTGTTGTTGCTGGTGATCTATACCAGCCAGTTGCAACAGTTGCAGATCAAGCCGGTGTACGACGAAAGCACGGTGGAAATTGCCCTGGTCGATGCCGCCGAACTGCTGGCCGCTGCCGAGCCACCGCCGCCGCCCGAGCCGCTGCCGGTCGAGCCCGAGCCGCCGCAGGTGGTGCCCGAGGAAGAGCCGCTGGTGATCGAGCCGCCCAAGCCCAAGCCGGTGGTCAAGCCCAAACCGCCGGCGCCCAAGCCTCTGGTGGCCAAGCCGCAGCCGCCCAAGCCGGCCCCGGCCGCCGTGGCCCAGAGCACTCCGGTGGCGCCGCAGCTCGCGGTGGCCGCCGCCCCCAAGCCGGTGGCGCCACCGGCCGCCGTACCTGCTCCGGCCCCCGCACCCGCGGCGCCCAGCAGTGCCATCAAGGAAAGCCTGTACACCGCCGCTTTGCGCAAGGAACTGGAAAAGCACAAGCAATACCCCAGCGGCCGCGAGGCCTCGTTGCAACGTCCCCAGGGCGATGTGGTGATCTGGCTGGAAGTCGATCGGGCCGGCAACGTGCTCGACAGTGGCATCGAAAACAAGGCGCCGAACATGTTGCTCAATCGCGCCGCGCAAACCAGTTTGCGCCGCGTGGAGAAAGTTTCACCGTTTCCCTCGGACGCATTCTCCGGCAAGAACAAGCAACGTTTTACCGCGACCTTTAGTTACAACGTGGAATAAACCCATCACCTATTAACGAAAGTTGTAAGCAAGGGATTGACCCGTGAAGATCAATAAACTTTATGCCCTGCTTCTGGCATCGGGCCTGGGCAGTTTTGCGCCATTGGTTCTGGCCGAAGATACAGTTGACGTCGGTGCGGTGAACGTTGCCGGTAAACAGACCCTGGGCAACGGCCACATGATCAAGGAAGAAAGCGCCAAGGGGCGCTCCACCGTGACCAAGGAAGCCATGGACCAGATGGCCCCCACCGCCAACGCCGTGGACAAGCTCAAGTACACCCCGGGCATCAACGTCTCCAGCACCGACGCCACGGGCCTGAGTGGCACCAACTTCACCATGCGCGGGATGAACTCCGACCAGGTGGGTCTGTCCGCCGACGGTTTCCCGATCAACGACTCGGGGGACTACAGCATCTACCCGAACCTCATGGGCGACCCGGAGAACTTCAGCGAAGTCTTCGTCACCCAGGGCTCGTCCGAGGCCGACGGCCCGCACATCGGCTCCAGCGGCGGCAACATCGGCCTGGTGACCGTGCGCCCGACCAAGGATTTTGGCGTGTTCGCCAAGCAGTCCATCGGTTCGAACAATGTGCGCAAGAGCTTCGCCCGGCTCAATACCGGTGACCTGGGCGGCTTCAAGACCTGGGTTTCGGCGTCCCACACCGAGGGCGACAAATGGCGCGGCAAGGGCACCCTGCGGGCCGACAAGGTCGAGTGGAACACCCTGTTCGAAGACGGCAACGGCAACTCCACCAACGCCATCGTCAAGTACAACCTGCAGGAAAACTACAACTACAACAGCCTGAGCAAGGCCCAGTTCCAGAACCAGGGCCGGCGCCTGGACTATTCGGAAAGCACCGTGTTCAAGAACGGCAGCGTGTCCCAGTCCTACAAGCTCAACCGCAACCCCTTCGAGAGCGTGACCGCTTCGCTGACCCAGCGCTTTCAGCTGCGTGACGACCTGAGCCTGACCTTCAACCCCTACTACGTGTGGTCCAACGGCGGCAGCTTCAGCGGCCAGACCGCCACCAGCTTGTCCGCCAGCTCGAACAAGGCCGGCAACTACGACCTGGCCGGCTTGCCTGCCGGCACCTACTACCGGCCGTCGTGGACCGAAACCTGGCGCCCCGGGATGACCACCAAGCTCAAGTGGGATCTCAACGAAGAGCACAGCCTGGACGTCGGCTACTGGTACGAGCGCGCCCGCCAGCGCCAGACCCAGCCCTTCATCGGCATCAAGGGCAACGGTGCTCCGGAGAATGTCTGGGGCGACTACAACGGTTCCGACCAACTGGTGGACCGCAACGGCGTCACGGTCCAGGGCCGTCACCAGTACACCGTGACCCCGGCACAGAAGCTCTGGGTGCAGGACACCTGGCAGGCGACCCCGGACCTGACCCTTACCGGAGCCCTGGCCTACCAGTACGTGGAACGCGACGGCAACAACCTCGGCAGCCTCACCGACAAGCCGGAAAAACGCGACGCCAAGTACCACCAGTTCCTGCCCAGCTTCAACGCCAAGTACCAGGTGGACCCGAACAACCAGGCGTTCTACAACGTCACCCGCAACATGCGCACACCGCCCAACTACGTGCTCTACAACAAGGGCGACTCCATCAGCCTGAAACCCGAGCTGAGCTGGAACCAGGAACTGGGCTGGCGCTACAGCGAAGAGAACATGGCCCTGAGCGCGACCCTGTTCTACATCAGCTTCAAGGACCGGCAGATCTCCACCACCGACCTCAACGGCGACTACGTCGTGGCCAACGTCGGCGAAGTGAAGAACCGCGGCCTGGAGCTGGAGTGGAGCGGCAAGCTGCCCCACGACTTCAACTACTACGCCTCGTACACCTACACCAAGTCCGAGCAGATGGACGACCTGACCAACAAGAACGTGCTGCTGCCGACCTCCGGCAAGCAACTGGCCAACGTGCCGGAAAACATGTTCAACCTGAGCCTGGGCTACGACGACTCGCGCTACTACGGCAACGTCGTCGGCAAGTACGTCGGCGCCTTCTACGGCGACCTGACCAACGACGAGAAGATCGCCGGCCGCACCGTGGTCGACCTCAACGCCGGTATCCACCTGCCGGTGGACAAGAAGGTGCTGAAGTCCGCGACCCTGCGCTTCTCCATGCTCAACGTGTTCGACAAGGAATACCTGGCCTCGACCCGTACCGTGTCGTTCAACACCCAGCGCACCAACGGCCTGGCGCCGAGCACCGCCTACTACAACGTCGGTGAGGAACGCACCGCGATGGTCTCCCTGGAAGCCGGGTTCTGATGCCCTTCGGGGCCAAGAGGAAATGACGATGGACATGAATCTGCTGCACGACATCACCTTCTACACCATGTATGGCGCCGCCGCGATTGCCGCCTTTATCGCCGTGGAGCGGGGCATCTACTTCAGTTTCAGCCTGCGCCAGGCGAAGAAACTGGAGAGCGTGCTCAACCCGAAGATGCACAGCGTCGACGACCTGCCCGCCGAGCTGCGCCAGCGCAACAGCCTGCCCCTGGAGATGGTCGCCGAGCTGTTTGCCCACAAGCAGGGGCTGGCCAGCCACAAGGACCTGGAAGACCTCAGCGAGTCGATCTACATCGCCACCCGCAGCAAGCTGATGCATGGCCTGTGGCTGCTGGAAACCGTGGTCACCGCCGCGCCCCTGCTGGGCCTTCTGGGCACCATCCTGGGGATCATCGACACCTTCAAGGCCCTGGCCGAGACCGGCGTCAGCGACCCGGGCGAAGTGTCCAAGGGCATCGGCACCGCGCTGTACGCCACCGCCTTGGGGATCGCCATTGCCCTGGGCAGCATGATCTTCCACAACCACTTCCAGGACCGGGTCGAGCGCATCACCGACCACCTGAAGATCCTGCTGCTGCGCGCCGGCATGGGCACCGCGCTGAAGGCGCCGCCCGCACCGCAAGCGCTCCACGGCAGCCTGCAACCGGCCTGATGGCCTAGCCTGTCGCCGCTGGCGCAGGCTGTGATCGACGACCGGACCGGTGCTGTTGTCCAGCCCCCCGGGTCGTCCCCTCACAGCTTTGGCCAGCGGCTTTTTTTTCGTCGACTTTCCAAGGATTTTTTCCATGTCCCGTCTTCGTCCCATGCCCCGGCTGCTGGGTGCACTGACCCTGGCCCTGGTGACCCTGGCCGGTTGCAGCTCGCTGACCCGCGAGCCGCAACCGGTGGCGGTGAACATCGTCGCCATCAACGATTTGCACGGCTACCTGCAGGCCAACCCCTTCAGCTACAAGGACCCCCAGGCCCCGGGCGGGGTGCGCAAGCTTGCGGCCGGCGGCATCGCCACCCTGGGCGGCATGCTCACCCAGTTGCGCCAGCAGGATCCGCAGCTGCTGTTTATCGGCGCCGGCGACCTGGTGGGCGGCAGCCCGCCGCTGTCGGCCATGTGGGCCGACGAGCCGACCCTGGAGGCCCTGCGCCAGATGGGCATGAAGCTCAGCGCCATCGGCAACCACGAACTGGACAACGGCAAGGCCGAGTTCCTGCGCCAGCTCAACGGTGGCTGCCAGTCGTCGCGACCGGACAAGGCCTGCCAGTTCCGCCCGAACTACCCGGGCAGCGGCTTCCCCTACCTGGCGGCCAACCTGCTGGACAGCGACACCGGCCAGCCGCTGTTGCCGGCCTATCGCATCGAGGAGGTGCGCGGGGTCAAGGTGGCCTTTGTCGGCGCGGTACTGCGGGACGTGGCCTCGGTGGTCAGCGCCAAGGGCATGCGCGGCCTGCAGGTGAGCGATGAAGCCGACGCCATCAACCGGCTGATTCCCGAACTCAACGCCAAGGGAGTCAACGCCATCGTCGCCGTGGTGCACCAGGGCGGCTCGACCCCGGAGCCGTTCGACAAGCCGGACTGCTCGCAACTGGGCGGCGATATCGTCGAGGTGGCCAAGCGCCTGGACCCGGCGGTGGACGTGCTGATCAGCGCCCACTCGCACCAGGGCTACCTGTGCCAGGTCGGGCCGCTGCTGGTGACCCAGGGCCATTCATACGGCCACCTGCTGACCCACCTGACCCTGCAAGTGACCCCGGGCCAGCACCGGGTGGCGAGCATCCAGGCGGTCAACCTGCTGGCCGATCCGGCCCGTTATCCACAGGACCCGGCCCTGGCGCAGTTGCAACAACAGGTCGAAGCGCGCAGCAACCAGGTGCTGCTCAAACCGGTGGGCGCGATCGCCGCCTCGCCGATTGCCCGGCGCGCCGATGCCGCCGGAGAAATGCCCATCGGCGACCTGATCGCCGACGCGCATCTGGCCGGTGGCCGAGCCAACGGCGCACAGATCGCCTTCATGAACACCGGTGGCATTCGCAGCGACCTGGCCCTGGAGCCCGGGCAAACCCGGGTGAACTACGGGCAACTGGCGACCCTGCAACCGTTCAACAACAACCTGATCGCCTTCGACCTCACGGGCCGGCAGATCGAGCAGGTGCTCAACCAGCAATGGAAGGGCGCGGACGATGCCAACATCCTGCAAGTGTCCGAGGGCTTCAGTTACCGCTGGGACGCCAAGCGCCCGCCGGACAGCCGCGTAGTGCCCGGCAGCCTGCGCCTCAATGGCCAGCCGCTGCAGGCCGAGGCGAACTACCGGGTGGTGATGAACGGCTTCCTGGCCGATGGCGGCGACCGCTTCAGCCTGTTCAAGAGCGGGGGCAACCGCAGCGACCTCGGGCTCAGCGACCTGGACGCGATGCTGCAGTACCTCAAGGCCATGGACCAGCAGGGCCGGCCTGTGGGCTCCAGCACCAGCGCCGGGCGTATCCAGCGCCTCAACTGACGCTTGTAGCCGCTGCCGAGCCAGCGAGGCTGCGAAAAGGTCCGCAGGACCTTGCTTGGCGATCTTTAGACCGCCGCGACCGCTTCGTCGGAATACCGCCCAGCCCGTTCGCCGCCTGCGCCAGCGGCTACAGGGGATGCATCGGGCGGGGGGCGTTTTCGCCGTCGTGAAAATATTTTCAAAAAACAGGTGAGGTCTTGGCGTTCGAGCTACGTGTAGTGCTTGAAAGTGCGACTAATTCGCATTCACGGCTTTTTTACACGCGAGTCTCAAGCATGAAGTCCAGGGCACATTCGGCGGCAAACGCTTCGGTCAAACGGTGGTTCGGCGCCTCGGCGCTGGTGGTGTCGGGGTTGGCCATGCTGCCCCTGGGCGTGGCGCTGGCGAGCGAGTCCGGCGTTGCGCAACACAGCGCGCTGTTCAACTTTTCCATCGCGGCCAAGTCGCTGCCCCAGGCCCTCAGCGACTTCACCCGGATCACCGGGATCAGTGTGATCTACACCGACGAAGCGCCTTATGCGCTGACGGCACCCCCCCTTAGCGGCCAGTTCAGCGCCGATCAGGCCTTGCAGCGCCTGCTGGGCAACTCCGGCTTCGGCTACCGCCGCAGCGATGCCCACACCCTGGTCCTGGAACCCTTGCCGAGCGGCGCCGGGCTGAACCTGGAGGCGACCCAGGTCACCACCCAGGGGCCAGACGACAGCACCAGCTACCAGCCGCCGGCCAGCACCTCGGTGGCCCGTTCCCAGGCGCTGAACCAGGAGATCCCGCAGATCATCAACGTGGTTCCAGCCCAGGTACTGCGGGACCAGACCCCGCGCAACCTGGATGACGCCCTGGCCAATGTCAGCGGCATCACCCAGACCAACACCCTGGGCGGCACCCAGGACGCGGTGCTGCTGCGCGGCTTCGGCGACAACCGCAACGGCTCGATCATGCGCGACAGCATGCCGGTGGTGCAGGGCCGGGCGCTCAATGCCACGGCGGAACGGGTGGAAGTGCTCAAGGGGCCCTCGTCGCTGCTGTATGGCATCCAGGACCCGGGCGGCGTGGTCAACGTGGTCAGCAAGAAGCCCGAGCTGCAGCAATCCACGGCCCTGACCGTGCGCGGCTCGACCTATGGCTCGGGCAAGAACGGCAGCGGCGGCAGCCTCGACACCACCGGGCCGCTCGGCGATTCCGGGCTGGCCTACCGCTTGATCGTCGACCATGAAGACGAGGACTACTGGCGCAATTTCGGCACCCATCGCGAATCCCTGGTGGCACCGTCCCTGGCCTGGTACGGCGAGAGTACCCGGGTGCTACTGGCCTACGAGCACCGCGAGTTCCTCACCCCGTTCGATCGCGGCACCGCCATCGATCCCAAGACCAACCACCCGCTGGACATCCCGGCCACCCGACGCCTGGACGAGCCGTTCAACAACATGGAAGGGCGCTCGGACCTGTATCGCCTTGAAGTCGATCATGAGCTCAGCGACGACTGGAAAGCCCACTTCGGCTACAGCTGGAACCGCGAGACCTACGACGCCAGCCAGGTGCGCCTGACCGCGGTCAACCCCAACGGCACCCTGACCCGGAGCATGGACGGCACCCAGAACGCCCTGACCACCGATCGCTACGCCACCGTCAGCCTGGAAGGCAAGGTGCAGCTGGGCGGCATGCAGCACGACCTGGTGTTCGGCCTGGACGACGAGTACCGCAAGATCTACCGCGCCGACCTGATCCGGCAGAAAAGCCGCACCACCTTCAACTACCTGAACCCGGTCTACGGTCGGGAAGTGGCCGGCACCACGGTCAGCGCCCCGGACAGCGACCAGACCGACCTGCTGCGCAGCGACTCGCTGTTCTTCCAGGACGCCATCCACCTCACCGACCAGTGGATCCTGGTGGGCGGCGGACGCTTCCAGGAATACGACCAGTACGCCGGCAAGGGCCGGCCGTTCCACGCCAACACCGACAGCAACGGACAGAAGTTCGTGCCCCGTGCCGGGCTGGTGTATCGCTACACCGATCAGTTGTCGTTCTACGGCAGCTACACCGAGTCGTTCAAACCCAACTCCAGCATCGCCCAGTTGGCCGGCGGCACCGCGGTGCTGGACGGTTCCATCGCCCCGGAAGAGGCCAAGTCCTGGGAGCTGGGAGCCAAGCTCGACATCCCCGGGCGCATCACCGCCAGCGCGGCGCTGTTCGACATCACCAAGCGCAATGTGCTGGTGTCCACGGCCACCGCCACCGAGACCGTCACCAGCGTGGCCGGTGAAGTGCACTCCCAGGGCCTGGAGCTGGACCTGACCGGGCAGCTCACTGATCAGTGGAGCCTGATCGGCAGCTATGCCTACACCGACACCGAGGTGACCAAGGACACCCAGTACAAGGGCAAGCAGTTGCAGAACGTGGCCAAGAACAGCGGCTCGCTGTCGGCGGTCTACGACTTCGGCAGCCTGATCGGCGGCGACCGCCTGCGGGTCGGCGCGGGGGCCCGTTATGTCGGCCAGCGCGCCGGGGACGCGCCCAACAGCTTCGACCTGCCGGGCTACACCGTGGCCGATGCCTTCGCCACCTACGACACCCGGGTCGAAGGGCAGAAGGTCAAGTTCCAGCTCAACGTGAAGAACCTGTTCGACAAGACCTACTACACCTCGTCGGCCAGCAAGTACTTCGTGTCCATGGGGGATGCCCGTCAGGTGTCGCTGTCCAGCACCCTGGAGTTCTGATGAGCACCCTGATCCCGGGCCTGGCCGTGGCGCCTTAGTCGGCGCCCAGTGCCAGGGCTTGCGCTTGTGCCGCACAGTCGCCGCTGGCGGTCAGGCCCCTGGCGCGGACGGCCAGCAGCTCTTGCCGGGCGACGGCGAAGTCGGCCTGGAAGGTCGGATCGGTGTGCAAGCGTGCCACGGTGGTCGCGCCGATCTCGCGCCCTTCACGTACGTCGCTGTACCAATGCACGTTGCACACCATGCGGCTCTCCGAATAGGCCCGGCCACGGGCCCAGAGCGCGTCGCCGTGCTCGGGGGACAGTTCGCTCAACAGCAGCGCCCAGGCCCAGCCAATGGCGCTGTGGCCCGACGGGTAGGAACCATCTTCGGCGAGCTTGGCCTCATCTTCCGGGGTGCAGCTGGGCTGCTGGTTGTAGACGAAGGGCCGTGTGCGCTGGTAGCGCTTCTTGGCGCTATAGGTGGCCAGCCCGGCATCGGTCAGGGTCCGGCGCAAGACTCTGTACAGCGCAGGTGTCTGCTGTTCGCTGATGGGCGCATTCAGCGCACAGGAAAACGTCTCTGCGGCGGCGGGGAACTTCAGGTTGGCATCGCTGATGGCCAGCGCCCAGCGTTTGCTGCCACGCAAGACCTGGCTTTTTTCAGCCATGCTCTGGTCCAGCGCGAAGGCTTGTGAGCCCACCGCAGGAGGTGGCGGTAACAGCGCAAGACTATTGGGCAGATCCTGCTGTTTCAGATATCCGATCAAGTAACCGGGTCGGAACTCCGGGACATTGTCCGTTTGGCTGTGTTGTTGGGCCACGGCTGGGTGGATCAGGCTTGAAAGCAATACACCGGCCAAACATTTGGATAGTAGGCGTTGCATGTGGATATCACCTCTAGGAGTTTGATTCGCTACATGGGGTCTGCTAGTTGGGTTACTTGAAGTTCCAGGCGTAATTGAACATCAGCCGTGTATCATCGGTGTCACGAATGAAGTTCTTGGCATAGTTGGAGCGATAGTTCGCGGTGCGCAGGCGCACACTCAAGTTTTTCAGCGGGCCTTGTTGTACGACGTAACGCAGTTCGTTATCCAACTCCCATGATTTGCCAATGGTTTGGCTGCCGGTGATCTGGGCATGGCTGCCGGATATATAGCGGCTGTTGAAACTCAGGCCCGGCAAGCCCAGGCTGGCGAAGTCGTAGCCATAACGCAGTGCCCAGGAGCGTTCCTTGGCATTGGCGAAGTCACCCAGTACCGACAAGTTGATCAAGTTGGCATCGGCGCCCAGGATGTTGGCATAACCGGTGTCTCCCAACATTCGCTGATAAGCCAGGCCAAGGCTGTGGCCTTCATAGGCATAGCCGATGAGTCCCTGCAGGGCGCGGTTGTCGATCTTGCCGCCTTTGGCATCGCCGTAGTCGTTCATCAGGCTCAAGCGCAGATCGCTGCTGAATGTTCCCGCTCCCCAGGGGCTCTTGTTGACCAGGGTGAAGACCCGCTGGCGGTAGATGTCCTGCAGTTGGGCGACATGCACACGCGCCAGCCATTGCTTGTTGAACCGATAGTCGACGCCCGCCATGTCGAAGTGTTCCGCCGTGGCCCCCTGACCCTGAAAGCGCCGGTTCAAGGGGCTTAAGGTCAGTGGCGTGTACTGCGTGGCGTTGCGCTGCATGACCCGGCTCAGGCGCCCGGCGGTCAATTCCAGGTCTTCGATTTCATTCGAGGTCAGCAGCCCGCCTTCGAAAACTTGCGGAAACAGACGGCCGTCGTTGGGTTTCAAGGTTGGCAGTACCGGTGGCACCAGCGCGCCGAACTTGAACAGGGTCTTGCCGGTCTTGAGCTTCCCGGCCAGGGCCAGTTTCCAATAGTCATCTTCTGCCCGGCCATCGCGCGCCACCTTCAGCAGCCCGGTGCCGGTTCGGCCAGGCGAGGAGTCGAGCTTGATGCCGAGCATGCCGATGGCGTCGGCACCGACACCGATGGGACCTTCGGTCAACCCCGAGTCCAGGCGCAAGAGCAAACCTTGCGCCCATTCTTCACGGCTCGGGGCCGTGCCTTCGCGATAGTCCCGATTGAAGTAATAGTTACGCAGTTCCAGGCGAGCGCTGCTGTCGCCCAGCAGTTCGGCGTTGACCGGAATGGCCAGCATCAAGGCACACATCAGGGTCGAGCGCTTGACCCATTGTCGTGGCCAGTTTCTTGAAAGCATTGCATCGTCCTCTGTTCTTGTTGTTTTTGGAGTCAGGCGATTGACGAATGACGTGTTGAGTTGTTGCCGGTTGGTTTGAGTTGATCGAAGTTGTGAGTGGTGTGTTGTGGGTATGGGGATGTTGAATCTTTGCGTAATGCCCGGGATTCAAAGTCGGAAGACTAAGTTGGGCCTAGGGTTAAACAAGAACCATCAGCTCTGTGAATGAAGTGGTAACTGAAACTTTAAAATTATTACCTGTTTATGTTTTTGGTTGTCATATAAGTATTTATTGAAAGTGCTCTTTTATGGAGGGGTGTGTAGGAGTTGTTTAATTGGGTTGTAAGAGTTGTCTTGTTTAAGTAAGGAACTTTGGTCAGTTACGAATTCGGACGTGTCGGCGTGGGTTTTGCCGCAAGAAGGGGTCAGCGGAGGTGGCTTAGCGGTAGTCCGAACCTTGGCGCTGGAACGCCTGCCGGTAGTCACCGGGCGTGCCGCCCAGGGCCTGGCGAAAGCGGTTGGTGAAGTGGCTGGCACTGGAGAAGCCGCAGGCCAGGGCGACTTCCCCCAGGGGCAGGGCGCTGTGGCGCAGCAGATAGCGGGCCCGGACCAGGCGCCGGGCCAGCACATATTGATGGGGCGGCAGGCCGAAGCTGGCGCGGAACATGCGGGCGAAGTGGTATTCCGACAGCGCACACAACCCCGCCAGTTGGCCCAGGCTCAGCGGCGCGTCCAGCTGGCTGTCGATGTAGTCCACCAGCAGGCGGCGCTGGTGCGCGGCCAGGCCGCCCTTGAGCCGGACACCCTGGCGCGGGCCCACTTGATTGAGCAGGGCGTGGCTGAGCATCTCGTGGGCCAGGCTGCTGGTCAGCAGGCGCTCGCCGGGCTCGTCCCAGTTCAGGCGCACCAACTGTGCGAAGCGCCGGGTCTGCTCGGGGTCGTCGACGAAGGTGCTCTCGCGCAGGTGCATGTCCCGGGGCTCGCGGTCCAGCAGGGTGACGCAGCCGAGGGCGAACTGCTCGGGGCTGAAATACACGTGGGCCAGGCGGATATCGCCGTTGATCACCCAGGCCGACTGGTGCTCGGCGGGCAGGATGCACAGCTTGCCCGGGGCGCCCTTGCTGCCCGGCTGATCGCGGCGAAAGGTGCCGGTGCCGCCGGCCAGGTAGCAAGACAGGGTGTGGTGGCCGGGCGCCTGATATTCCTGGGCGTCGTGATGGTTGCTCCATAAGGCCGCGGACAAGCCGTCACCGAGCTCGGCGCTGTGCTCCAGGCGAGCATGGGGCGAGCGGTTCAAGGCTTGGAAGACTTGCAGGGTATCCAGTGCGGGCATGGTGGGGGCGTCAATCAAAGGTCCGTTTGCCGGTGTTTCGCATGCTACTCCGTCGCCCCTGCGCTGCCAGCCCCGGGCTGATAAAAAGCGCAAGTTTGTGCAAGCGCCCCTGATCTGCCGGGCATGACACTGCACACCTTATAAAGGAGTCGTGCCATGAACCTATCGCTGTACCTGTTGACCGTGCTGATCTGGGGCACCACCTGGATCGCCCTGAAACTGCAACTGGGGGTGGTGGCGATACCGGTGTCCATCGTCTATCGCTTCGCCCTGGCGGCCCTGGTGCTGTTCGTCCTGCTGTTGCTCAGCCGCAAGCTGCAGCCGATGAACCGCCGTGGCCACCTGATCTGCCTGGCCCAGGGCCTGTGCCTGTTCTGCATCAACTTCATGTGCTTCCTGCACGCCAGCCAGTGGATTCCCAGTGGCCTGGTGGCGGTGGTGTTTTCCACCGCGACCTTGTGGAACGCCCTGAATGCCCGAGTGTTCTTCGGCCAGAAGATCGCCCGCAACGTGTTGCTCGGCGGCGGCCTGGGGCTGCTCGGGCTGGGGCTGCTGTTCTGGCCCGAACTGGCGGGCCACAGCGCCAGTCCGCAAACCCTGCTGGGCCTGGGCTTGGCCCTGCTCGGCACCCTGTGTTTCTCGGCGGGCAACATGCTCTCCAGCCTGCAGCAGAAAGCCGGGCTCAAGCCCATGACCACCAATGCCTGGGGCATGGCCTACGGCGCGACGATGCTGGCGGTGTATTGCCTGGTCCAGGGCATTGCCTTCGACCTGGAGTGGAGCACCCGCTACATCGGCTCGCTGCTGTACCTGGTGATACCGGGTTCGGTGATCGGCTTCACCGCCTACCTGACCCTGGTGGGGCGCATGGGCCCGGAGCGGGCGGCGTACTGCACCGTGCTGTTCCCGGTGGTGGCGCTGAACGTCTCGGCCTTTGCCGAAGGCTATCAGTGGACCGCCCCGGCATTGGCCGGACTGGTGCTGGTGATGCTGGGCAACGTGCTGGTGTTCCGTAAACCCAAGGCTGTACCAGCCTCTGTAGCCGCTGCCGAGCTCGCGAGGCTGCGAACGGCGGCGCAGCCGTCGCAAAACCAGGCGACCTGATGCTGCCGGGCTATCGCTGAAGGTCCTGCGGACCTTTTCGCAGCCTCGCAGGCTCGGCAGCGGCAGGGGGTGATAGGCAGTGGGTGGTCAGCCCTTCCACACTTGCGGGTTGACCAGGTCCTGCGGGCGTTCGCCCAGAAGGGCGCTGCGCAGGTTGCTCATGGCGCGTTCGGCCATGGCGTCACGGGTTTCATGGGTGGCCGAGCCGATGTGCGGCAGGGTCAGCGCGTTCTTCAACTGGAACAGCGGCGATTCTGCCAACGGCTCTTTCTCGTACACATCCAGGCCGGCGCCACGGATCTGGCCCTTCTGCAAGGCGTCGATCAACGCCGGCTCATCCACCACCGGCCCGCGGGAAATGTTCACCAGGATCGCGCTGGGTTTCATCAGGGCCAGTTCACGGTGGCTGATCAGGTGCCGGGTCTGTTCGCTCAACGGCACCACCAGGCAGACGAAATCCGCCTCGGCCAAGAGTTGCTCCAGGCTGCGGAACTGTGCGCCCAGTTCCTGCTCCAGGGCCGCCTTGCGGCTGTTGCCGCTGTAGAGGATCGGCATGCCGAAGCCCAAACGCCCACGGCGGGCGATGGCCGCGCCAATGTTGCCCATGCCGACGATCCCCAGGGTCTTGCCGTGCACATCGCAACCGAACAGCGCCGGGCCGACGCTGGCCTGCCATTGCCCGGCCTTGGTCCAGGCATCCAGCTCGGCCACCCGGCGAGCGCTGCCCATGAGCAGGGCAAAGGCCAGGTCGGCGGTGCTCTCGGTGAGCACGTCCGGGGTGTTGGTGAGCATCAGCCCGCGTTCGTTGAAATAGGCCAGGTCATAGTTGTCGTAACCCACCGAGATGCTCGACACCACTTCCAGCTGCGCGGCGTTTTCCAGCTGCGCGCGCCCCAGCTTGCGGCCGACGCCGATCAGGCCGTGGGCCCGGGGCAGGGCTTCATTGAACTGCGCGGCGATGTCCCCCAGCTTGGGGTTGGGGACGATGACCTCGAAGTCCTGTTGCAGGCGTTCGGTCATCTCGGGGGTGATGCGGCTGAAGGCAAGTACCGTCTTTTTCATTGCGGGAAGACTCGTCAGGCGGGAGAGAATGCCAAGCAAGCTAACATTTTTGCCGCCGCCGCCAAAGCCTGCCGGCGCTGGCCTGTGTAGGCGCTGGCTTGCCAGCGAAATCGGTTTCCAGATTTGCGCAGAACTTGCGGGCCTCTTTGCCGGCGAGCCGGCTCCTACGGGGGGCGGGCGTCGTTCGTGGGAGCCGCGTACATCCTGTAGGAGCTGGCTGGCCAGCGAAGGCGGTGCTGAGGCTGGCGGGCCTCTTCGCCGGCAAGCCGGCTCCTACAGGTGGGGACGGTGGTTTGGGGAGTGCCCCGGCGGTCAATTGGCCAGGCGTGCGCCGGTGAGGCTGCCGCTCAGTTCATAGGCCGCCAGTTCCGCCTGGTGCGCGGCAAGGATCTCCGGCAGGGAGCCGCGCAGGTATTCGACCCAGGTCTTGATCTTGGCGTCCAGGTACTGGCGCGACGGGTAGATGGCGTACAGGTTCAGCTCCTGGGAGCGGTACTGGGGCATCACGCGCACCAGGGTGCCGTTGCGCAAACCTTCGATGGCGGCGTACACCGGCAGCACGCCAATGCCCATGCCGCTGATGATCGCGGTCTTCATCGCGTCGGCGGAGTTGACCAGGAACGGCGAGCTGTTGATGGTGACCATTTCCTGGCCTTCCGGGCCGTCGAAGGCCCATTTCTCCAGGGGAATCACCGGGCTCACCAGGCGCAGGCAGGCGTGGTTCAGCAGGTCGCTGGGTTTGTGCGGGCAGCCGTTGGCTTTCACGTAGGCCGGGGAGGCGCAGACGATGCTGTAGGTGATCCCCAGGCGCTGGGAGACGAACCCCGAGTCCGGCAGCTCGCTGGCCAGCACGATGGACACGTCGTAGCCCTCGTCCAGAAGGTCCGGCACGCGGTTGGCCATGGTCAGGTCGAAGGTCACGTCCGGGTGCGATTTGCGGTAGCGGGCGATGGCGTCGATCACGAAGTGCTGGCCGATGCCGGTCATGGTGTGCACTTTCAACTGGCCGGCGGGGCGGGCGTGGGCGTCGCTGGCCTCGGCCTCGGCTTCTTCGACGTAGGCCAGGATCTGCTCGCAGCGCAGCAGGTAGCGCTTGCCGGCTTCGGTCAGGGCGATACGGCGGGTGGTACGGTTGAGCAGGCGGGTTTGCAGGTGAGCCTCAAGATTGGAGACTGCGCGCGAGACGTTGGCCGTGGTGGTATCCAGTTGCACCGCCGCGGCGGTGAAACTGCCGGCTTCGGCCACACAACTGAAGGCGCGCATGTTTTGCAAAGTGTCCATGGGGTGCTCTCTGGGGAGATGGCAAATTGTGACACGAAGTTACGGGGGCTTGGATAGGCGACCAAGGGATTATCGCGTTTACGGTAACAAAGATTCACAGGAATCCCAGCTTATCGCCGCCCCGGCCGCCCCCTAGAATTGCGCCGATCCGTAGGAGTCGGCGTGCCGGCGATCCGCGCAACGCGGTGTAGCAGGCGTATCGCTGCGCTGGCCGGCCGACTTCCACGAGAGAAATACTCCCCCCCGATCTTCAGGAATTCGCAGCAGTGCCGCGTCGCATCAGCAGAGGGTTCAAGACCCTCAGTGTTTGGGCTTTATCGTTAGCAATCAGCGGCTGCATCGGAACCGGAGGCATTGCCCCACAAGGCAAGACACTTCCCGCTAATACACTGGCCACCGACGAGGCGATCCAGAGCGCCGCGCAAGAGGCCCACTGGCCGAGTGCCCAGTGGTGGCAGGCCTACGGCGACCCGCAGTTGAACCGCTGGATCAGCCTCGCCGTGCAAGGCAGCCCGAGCCTGGCCATGGCCGCCGCCCGGGTGCGCCAGGCCAAGGCCCTGGCCGGTATCGCCGAGTCGGCCGAGTCGCTGCAGATCAAGGGCGACGCCACCCTCAAGCGCCACAATTGGCCCACCGATCAGTTCTACGGCCCCGGCGCCCTGGCCAACACCACCACCTGGGACAACAACGCCGCCCTGGGCTTGAGTTATGCCCTGGACCTCTGGGGCCGCGAGAGCAACAACACCGAGCGCGCCGTCGACCTGGCCCACATGAGCGTGGCCGAAGCCCGCCAGGCCCAGCTGGAACTGGTGAACAACGTGGTGCGCAGCTATATCCAGCTGTCCTTGCACTTCGCCCAGCGCGATATCGTCGCCGCCACCCTGAAGCAGCAGCAACAGATTCTCGAACTGGCGCAACGGCGCCTGGACGGCGGCCTGGGCACCCATTTCGAAGTCAGCCAGGCCGAGGCGCCGCTGCCGGAAACCCATCGCCAGCTGGACGCCCTGGACGAAGAAATCGCCCTGACCCGCAACCAACTGGCGGCCCTGGCTGGCAAGGGCCCGGGAGAGGGCGCGCAACTGCAGCGGCCGAGCCTGTCCCTGGGCGCCGCGCTGAAACTGCCGTCGGCCCTGCCCGCCGAACTGCTGGGGCAGCGCCCCGACGTGGTCGCCAGCCGCTGGCAAGTGGCAGCCCAGGCCCGAGGCATCGATGTGGCCCACGCCGGCTTCTACCCCAACGTCGACCTGGTGGGCAGCATCGGTTTCATGGCCACTGGCGGCGGCGCCCTGGAGTTCCTCACTGGCAAGAAGCTCAACTACAGCGTCGGCCCGGCCATCAGCCTGCCGATCTTCGACGGCGGCCGCCTGCGCTCGGAGCTGGGCGAAGCCGCGGCCGGCTACGACATGGCCGTGGCCAAGTACAACCAGACCCTGGTGGACGCGCTGAAAAGCATTTCCGACCAGCTGATCCGCCGCGAGTCCATGGACAAGCAGCAAGTCTTTGCCGCCGAGTCGGTGGCCGCGGCGCAGAAGACCTACGACATCGCCACCGTGGCCTTCCAGCGCGGCCTGACCGACTACCTGAATGTGCTCAACGCCCAGAGCCTGCTGTTTCACCAGCAGCAGATCCAGCAGCAGGTGCAGGCCGCGCGCCTGACCGCCCAGGCGGACCTGGTGACGGCCCTGGGCGGCGGGCTGGAAGCCGGCCGCGACGTCCCCGCGGAAAACCGCACCCAGGCACCCAAGACCCCCGCGGCCCTGGCCGTGTTCGACCACTGAAGCAGGCTCCCATGACTTCCTTGCCCGCCCCTTTGCGCTGGCTGTACTCCCTTGAATGGCGCCGGGGTTTCTTCGACTGGGCACGCAGCGACGGCGTGACCTGGGTCTACATCTTCAAGGTGCTGGCCGCCGCGTTCCTCACCCTGTGGCTGGCCATGCGCCTGGAATTGCCGCAACCGCGCACGGCGATGATCACCGTGTTCATCGTCATGCAGCCGCAGAGCGGCCAGGTGTTCGCCAAGAGCTTCTACCGCTTTCTCGGCACCCTGACCGGCTCGGCGGTGATGGTGGCGCTGATCGCCCTGTTCGCCCAGAACACCGAGCTGTTCCTCGGCTCCCTGGCGATCTGGGTCGGCATCTGCTCGGCCGGTGCCGCGCGCTGCCGCAACTTCCGCGCCTACGGTTTCGTCCTCGCCGGCTACACCGCGGCCATGGTCGGCCTGCCGGCCCTGGCCCATCCGGAAGGCGCCTTCATGGCGGCGGTGTGGCGGGTGCTGGAGATCTCCCTGGGGATTCTCTGCTCGACCCTGGTCAGCGCCGCGATCCTGCCGCAGACCGCCAGCGCTGCGATGCGCAACGCCCTGTACCAGCGCTTCGGGGTGTTCGCTCTGTTCGTCACCGACGGCCTGCGCGGGCGCAGCCAGCGCGACAGTTTTGAAAGCAGCAACGTGCGTTTCATTGCCGAGGCCGTGGGCCTGGAAGGGCTGCGCAGCGTCACCGTGTTCGAAGACCCGCACATGCGTCGGCGCAACGGCCGCCTGAGCCGCCTGAACAGCGAGTTCATGGGCATCACCACGCGCTTCAACGCCCTGCACCAGTTGCTCGAACGCCTGCGCAGCAGCGGCGCCGACCATGTGGTGGCGGCGATCAAGCCGGGCCTGCAGGACCTGGCGGAACTGCTGGACGGTTTCTCCGGTCGGGCCCTCACCAGCCCCGACGCGGCGCGCCTGGCCACGGCCCTGGCGGCCTACAAGAGCGAGCTGCCGGCGCGGGTGCGCAGCCTGCGCGCGGCCTTCCAGGAGAGCGGCCCGAGCGACGCCGAGCAGCTGGATTTCCACACCGCCTACGAGCTGCTGTACCGCTTCGTCGACGAGATGCACAGCTACGCCCAGACCCACGCGTCCCTGGCCGACCACAGCCACGAACGCGAGCGCTGGGACGAGCCCTACACCCCGCAGACCAACTGGCTGGCCAGTGCCGCTTCGGGCATTCGTGCGGCCTTCGTGCTGCTGGTGCTGGGCAGTTACTGGGTGGCCACCGCCTGGCCCAGCGGCGCCACCATGACCCTGATCGCCGCCGCCACCATCGGCCTGTCCGCCGCCACGCCGAACCCCAAGCGCATGGCCTTCCAGATGGCCTGCGGGACCTTTATCGGGGCCCTGGTGGGCTTCGTCGAAATGTTCTTCGTGTTCCCCTGGATCGACGGCTTCCCGCTGTTGTGCCTGATGCTGGCGCCGGTGATCGTGCTCGGCTCATTCCTCGCCTCGCGGCCCAAGTACGCCGGGGTCGGCCTGGGCCTGCTGATCTTCTTCAGCACCGGCTCGGTGCCGGACAACCTGACGGTCTACAACCCCTACACCTTCATCAACGACTACATCGCCATGGTCATGGGCATGCTGGTCTGCGCCGCGGCCGGGGCGATCATCCTGCCGCCCAACAGCCGCTGGCTGTGGCGGCGCCTGGAGCAGGACCTGCGCGGCCAAGTGGTGTACGCCATCAGCGGCAAGCTCAAGGGCCTGGCGTCGAGCTTCGAAAGCCGCACCCGCGACCTGCTGCACCAGGCCTATGGCCTGGCGGTGGGCCAGCCCAAGGTGCAGAGCGAACTGCTGCGCTGGATGTTCGTGGTGCTGGAAGTCGGCCACGCCATCATCGAGTTGCGCAAGGAGCAGGCGATCCTGCCGGTGCACCCGGCCTATGCCGAATCCCAGCCCTGGCGCCAGGCGATCCGGGTCATGGGCCGATCATTGGTGCGGCTGTTCCTGCAGCCCAGCCAGAGCAACCTGGAACGCGGGCTGATCGCCGTGGACCACGCCATCAGCCGGGTCCAGGCCACCGACGAGCCCTTTGCCCCGCACTTCGACACCTCGGCCCTGCGCCGGGTCAAGAGCTACCTGCACTTCATCCGCACTTCACTGCTCGACCCGCAATCGCCGCTGGCGGCCTATGCCGTGGCCAAGCCAACGGCGCCTGCACCCCAAGGACTTGACCATGCCTCGTGAAATCGCCTTCCACGGCGTTTACATGCCCACCATGACCCTGATGTTCTTCATCGCCGCGGCCCTGGCCTGGGCCCTGGACCGGTTCATCTCCGGCTATGACCTGTATCGCTTCTTCTGGCACCCGGCGCTGCTGCGCCTGAGCCTGTTCTGCTGTCTGTTCGGCGCCATGGCGCTCACTGTCTACCGTTGAGATTCGCCCAATGAAAAAGTTTTTCAGCCTGCTCGCCACCCTGCTCGTGCTGGCCCTGGCCCTGTGGATCGGCCGCACCCTGTGGGAGCACTACATGTACACCCCCTGGACCCGTGACGGCCGGGTGCGCGCGGACATCATCAACGTCGCCGCCGACGTCACCGGTGAAGTGGTGGACGTGCCGGTCAAGGACAACCAGCTGGTGCACAAGGGCGATCTGCTGATGCAGATCGACCCCGAGCACTACCAGATCGCGGTCAAGCAGGCGCAATCGCTGGTGGCGTCGAAAAAGGCCACCTGGGAGATGCGCAAGGTCAACGCCAAGCGCCGCGCCGACATGGACAACCTGGTGATCTCCAAGGAAAACCGCGACGACGCCGGCAACATCGCCGACTCGGCCCTGGCCGATTACCAGCACGCCCAGGCCCAGCTGGAAGCGGCGGAACTCAACCTCAAGCGCACCCAGGTGCGGGCGGCGGTGGACGGCTACGTCACCAACCTCAACGTGCACCGCGGCGACTACGCGCGTATTGGCGAAGCGAAGATGGCGGTGGTCGACATGAACTCGTTCTGGGTCTACGGCTTCTTCGAGGAAACCAAGCTGCCCCACGTGCGCGTGGGGGATAAGGCGGACATGCAACTGATGAGCGGCGAAGTGCTCAAGGGGCATGTGGAAAGCATTTCCCGCGGCATCTACGACCGCGACAACCCGGAAAGCCGCGAACTGATCGCCGACGTCAACCCGACCTTCAACTGGGTGCGCCTGGCCCAGCGCGTGCCGGTGCGCATCCACATCGACGAAGTGCCGGACGGCGTGCTGCTGGCCGCCGGCATCACCTGCACCGTCATCGTCAACCCCGAGCCTCTGTAGCCGCCGGCGGTTGTAGGCGCTGGCTTGCCAGCGAAGGCGTCGTCACAGGCGCTGCAAGGCTCGCGGGCCCCTTCGCCGGCAAGCCGGCTCCTACGGGGAGCTGCGCGGTGCACCTGACTGCTGTAGGCGCTGGCTTGCCAGCGAAAGCGTCGGCCCAGGCGCTGCAAGGCTTGCGGGCCCCTTCGCCGGCAAGCCGGCTCCTACGGAGAACTGCGCGGTGCACCTGACTGCTGTAGGCGCTGGCTTGCCAGCGAAGGCGTCGTCACAGGCGGTGCAAGGCTTGCGGGCCCTTTCGCCGGCAAGCCGGCTCCTACGGGGAACTGCGCGGTGCACCTGACTGCTGTAGGAGCTGGCTTGCCAGCGAAGGCGTCGTCACAGGCGGTGCAAGGCTTGCGGGCCCCTTCGCCGGCAAGCCGGCTCCTACGGGGAACTGCGCGGTGCACCTGACTGCTGTAGGCGCTGGCTTGCCAGCGAAGGCGTCGGCCCAGGCGCTGCAAGGCTTGCGGGCCCCTTCGCCGGCAAGCCGGCTCCTACGGGGAACTGCGCGGTGCACCTGACGGCTGTAGGAGCTGGCTTGCCAGCGAAAGCGTCGTCACAGGCGCTGCAAGGCTTGCGGGCCCCTTCGCCGGCAAGCCGGCTCCTACGGGGGGCGGTTATTTGTAGGTTTTCTGCATGATCGCCAGGGACTTCTTCGCCGTGGCTTGCAGGCCGTCGTTGACGTGGTTGATCGCGGCCACCAGCTTCGGGTTCTGCAGCACGTCGACACCGGGGTAACGCTGCTGGGCCAGCCGCGAGACGATGACGTACTGGGTTACCGCGTAATGCAGCTTGAACTGGCCGCTGTCCCGGGCCTTGGCGATGGCCGCTTTGACAAAAGCCTGGCGCTCAGCCGTGGTCATGCCCTGGAACAGGTCGGGGAGATCGAAGTGGATCTCGGCGGAGAAAATCGCCACCTCCTCATCTCGTGCTTCGTCGTACATCACCTGTTTGCTGGTCACGCGCTTCTTGAGGTCGGCAAAGCGCTGTTCGCCTTCGGCCAGTTGCTCCGGGCTCATCTTGCCTTTCAGGGCATCCAGCTGGCTGGTGTCTTCGGTGTTGTCGATAACCTTCAGCCAGGCGTAGGCCTTGACCAGGTCGCCGGACTCTTCGGCGGCGTCGGCCAGGTTCTGCTGCGGCTCCGGGTTGCCGTGCAGCGCCGAGCGCTCCAGCCAGCGCAGGGCCAGGTCCCGGTCCTTGGGGATGTCCTTGTCGCCGAACCAGTAGGTGGCGTACATGCCGTACTCGGCGCACCAGTCGTTCTGCGAGGCGGAGTAGGCGATGTAGTTGAAGGACTCGCGGTCGCGCTCGGCCTTGGGCTTGTCGGTTTCCTGGTCAGTGGTGGTGGACAGGAAGCAGAAGGCCCGGGTGTAGTGCGGCGCGGCCATGGCGAAGCAGCCCTTGGCGTTCTTGTAGTCCTCGATCTCGTTCAGCTTGTAACCGATGCCGTACAGCAGATCGGCCTCCATGGCCGGGTTGCAGTACTCGTTGGCGCTGACCTTGGGCAAGACACTTTCCAGCGTCAGCTTGGGCAGGGTGTCATTCAGTTCGGGGACTTTCGGTTCGGTGTTTTCCGGAGCCGTGGAGGCGCAGGCCGCCAGCAAGACAGCCAAGGCCAGTGGCAGCGCGTTGAACAATTTCAATGGGTATTCCCTGATCGGCGAATGAAAAGGCGCGCATGAAATCAGGCTGGGACGGGGGAAGGAGGAGCGTTAGCCATTCCGTGCTTGGGTGTCGACGCCAGCGATTCCATGCTGCATGAGCCCTAAGGGCTCAAGGTCGCGCATTCTACGGGGTTTGAGAGGGCGTACAACCCAAACCGCGGCATCTGGTTGACCGCGGCAAGGGGCCCTGAGGCCTTGAGCGGATGACACCTCGGCGACGGCTTCAACAGCGCTAGCGCCGCCGCTCCCGTTATGACTTGCGCTTGGCCAGAATGATTTTGGCCTTGGCTACGCTGTCTTCCACGCTCAGGTCATCGTCCTCCAGCACGGCCTGCAGCGCCGGGTCTTGCCACAGGTCCACGGCCGGGCCTGTGCTTTGCACCAGGCGGGAAATCAAGGCGTAGGCCACCAGTTGGCCGCGGGTGTGGAACTTCGGGTGGCGGTCCTGCATGTCCACCAACTGGGCGACGAACGCATGCCGTTGCTCAGGCGACATGCCCGCGAATACTTCCGGGTAGCTGAAGTACAGATCCCCTGTGCCCAGGGCGATGAGGTCCTGGCGCAGCGCCTGCTCAATCTCCTGTTTCGGCGTGAGTTGACCGAGTAACCGGGTGTAATGCTGCTCGCCTTCGGCCAACTGCTGAGGGCTCATCTTGCGTTTCAGCGCTGCGAGCGTTTGGGCGTCATCCAGGGTTCGGGCCCAGGCGTAGGCCAGCGGCAAATTGTCCTGTTCGTTGCGGCGCACCATCTCCTGTTGCGAGTCCTGGTCGCCGTGCCGAGCGGCGCGTTCCAGCCAGGCCATGGCCAATGCCTTGTTCGGGGGCTGGTCCAGCTTGCCGACGTTATAGATGTGGTACAGGCCCGCTTCCGCGCAGGATTCATTGTGCTGGGCGGCGTAGGCGATGTAGTTGAAGGCTTCGCTTTTGTCATAGTCCTTCTGCCGGGAGCCGACAATCCCGCCCAGGATGCACAGGCTCATGGTGTTGCGGGGGGCGGCCATGATCAGGCAGGCGCGGGCCATCTGTATGGCCTGGCTTGCCAGCAGGGTACGGCTTGCGCCATGCCGCACCTCGTCCTCATCGATCAGTCGGATGCCGAGGCCGACCAGCCGTTCGCTGTCCATCTCCGGCGTGCAGTAGGGGTTGGCCTCGACCTTGGGCAGGATCTGTTCCAGGCTCAGGTCCGGCAGGGTGGCATTGAGTTTTTCGTCCGGTGACGAGGCATTGCAGCCCAGCAGCAGAGTGAGGATGGTCAAGGGCAGCAGGCTGCGAGATATCAATGGAGAGTCCCTGAGGTTCAATCGTATAAGGCAGGACGCCAAGAGGGCATGAGCAGGGGCGGGGGGCAGCCGTTGCGTGCCTGAGGTGCCGCTTCCCTGGAATTTGAGTGCGGGCATTCTATGGGCATCGGCGCGGCATACAACGGTGTCATGCAACGGATGCCCAGCGTGGGGTGCTCAGAGCTTGGCGTTCAAGCCAAACCGCTTCATCAGTCCCTTCTCCAGCAAACCCTTGGGCAGCAGGTTGGCCAGCAGCGGCAGGGCACGGCTGCCATTGCCCAGGCGCACCAGGCGCGGCGGGTTGTCCTGCTGCACGGCCTTGAGCAAGCCGGCGGCAAATTCGCTGGCGGGGGTCGGCTTGTCCTGGGAGGCCTTGGCCCGGGCGCGGATGCCCTCGCGCAGGGGCCACCAGGGCGATTGTTCGTTGAGCAGCTGTTCGGCTTCATGCCCGGCGTTCTTGGCGAAACTGGAGGCAATGGCCCCGGGCTGCACTTCCATGACCCGGATGCCGAACGGCGACAGCTCCATGCGCAGGGCGTCGCTCAAGGCATGCACCGCGGCCTTCGAGGCGCAGTAGGCGCCGGCAAACGGCGTCACCAGCACCCCGGACACACTGCCGATATTCACCACCAGGCCACGGCTGCGGCGCAGCACCGGGAACATCGCCCGGGTCACCCCGACCACCGAAAACACGTTGGTTTCAAACTGGCGCTGCATGGCTTGCACACCGCCATCCAGCAGCGGGCCCATGGCGCCGTAGCCGGCGTTGTTGATCAGCACATCCAGGCCGCCGTATTGCTGGTTGATCTCCTCGCCCAGGGCGCCCAGGGCCGGGGCGTCATTCACGTCCAGTTGCACGGCCTTGAAACCGGCGGCTTGCAGGGTGTTCACGTCCTCGGCCTTGCGAGCGGTGGCGAGCACGGTGAAACCGGCGTTCTTGAAGGTGTCTGCCAGGGCGCGGCCGATGCCGCTGGAACAACCGGTGATCAACGCTACGGGCATGGCGCGGTCCTTGTGCTGGGTGAGAGGAGGGGCGAATCAGTCGGAGAAACTACCCTGTAGACGCTCGGCGCGAAACTCCAGGGTTTGCGGGCGATAGCCGGGGCGCAGGGGCGGCAGCGGCAGGCAGTCCTGCCAGTTGGCGCCGGCCTGCAACTCGCCGGGGCCACGGTAGCGCGGGGCGCTGTACTGGTTGTCGGCGAGGTTGACCGTATCCCCCGGGGCATAGGCGGCGACCCGCCAGCGCAGTTCCACCAGGGGCACCTTGTTGCCGTTGTTGAGCTTGACCTGCAGCGGCCGGTCGGCGGGGCAGTGGTCCGGCGCGTAGCTCAGGCGCAGCTCCAGGCGCGCCAGTTGCTGGGCTTCGCGATTGTCCAGCCAGACCACCCAGCAGGCCACCAGGGCCAGGCCGAACGCAGCGGCCAGGGACACGGGAAGGGCTTTGGCGGGATAGCGCAGAAGCAGGATCAGCCAGGTGACGACCAGCAGAACGCCGATGAACATGACGCGAGCCTCGGGGAAAAGGAGGGGGACATCCTACCTAAGCGTAGGTGGGGTTGGCGATGGAGGAGGGCTGTTGTGACGTTATCCACAGGTCTGGTTTTGATGGGGGTGTTAGGGACAACAGACGGTCCGTTAAAGCGGATTTATGCCGATAGTGGACATCATGTGGTCCATTCTGGTGCCCGCCCGAGCGGGTGGTTGGCATGCTCCCGGGGCCTCTATTCACTCCTGGAGCACCTTTACCGGGACTGGAAAATGCTCAGGTTCTAAGGGCTGCAAACATCGAACGAGGCGAATGCTAGCTGAAGGGGTGGACTCCGCTTTCGACAGTGAAGAGTGCTGGTGCCAAGGACGAGACATGCCCGTGGTGGCGATCTATGAGGTGTATAATCTCCGGGCTTTGGCATCAATCATGGGGCGATGATGGACGTATCACTGCAGCAGATTTTGCAAACTGCACAGATCAGCGATCTGAAGAAGCTGGGGACGTTTCTTGAGGTCAAGCGCTTTGTCGAAACTCAGCTGTATTTGAAGTTAGGGGCAAATGGCTGGAGCTCTTTATCTTTGAAGTTGAAGCGCCTCAGTGCCCTCGCAGAAGAGGGGCGAGAGTGCGAACGTGCGCTCAGTGATGCCTTGCCCTATCCGGTTGTGCGCAATGAAGTTTCAAAAAGAATCGGCTTCAGGATGTGCGCCAGGAATGTTGCAGAACTTAGAGGCGCTTTGTCCCTGTTGTCGAAATGCGCTGTTCGTCCTAGGTTTGATCCTTATGAACGTTTCGAAAAGAACAAGCTTAAAAACTTTGTAAGCAGTTCAAGACTGGAAGGCATAGACATACCGATCTTCGACGAAAAAGCCTCGTTGGAAAAAATCTTGGCCAAGCATGGAAGACCGTTGGATGGATAAATACGACGCTTCTCATGATCATTACTGCTACCCCGCCTCCTCAGTGCTTAAAAACAAGCTGAATATCCAGGAAATGGCCGCCCTTGAGGCGGCGGAGAGGGACATCACCGCGCTGACCGTCAGTCGGGTTCGCTATGTTGCTCCGCCCTACAGCCTGGAGAATCTCAAGCTGCTGCATCGACAGTTGTTTTCCGACCTCTATGCCTGGGCGGGAGAGATAAGAAATGTTGATATCTCCAAGGGCGGGACGCGTTTCTGTAACTGCGGAAGAATCGAGGCGGAAGCCCTGAAGATTTTTTCCAATCTTCAAGAAAACAACTGGCTGAGTGGACTTGAGCGAAACGATTTCTGTGAAAAGCTGGCGGAATTCTACTGCGAGCTGAACATGATTCATCCGTTTCGCGAGGGCAATGGCCGAGTTCAGCGGATCTTCTTTGAACACCTCGCGCTATCGGCAGGTTACGAACTGGACTGGGAAGAGGTCAGCCAGGATGAGTGGCTTGAAGCGAATATCAATGGCGTCTATGTGAACTACGCGCCCATGGCAGAGATCTTCAAGCGCATCGTCACTGCCTAAAACCTCCTATCGAAGTTGGCCGCAATGGCCTGCTTGTTCTGGCGTGCTACGGCGTGCCGCCATCCTGAATGTTCCCAACGCCAGCGGCTTGGACATAAACTGCGACGCCTTTGTCGTTGCTCTGTATCGAACCCGGGACTAGCCTTTGAGCGTCGCTGCCAACTCAGCGGCTGGGCTTGGTAACCCGTGTTGATACAGGCGCAACAGCGCCCCTTGACGATTGCAGGCGCTTTTTTTGCGCCCGCATTTCCGTGCAATGGCGGCTGTGCGTGGGAGGGCTCGTCCCTGCCGGGTTCCTGTATCTCCGGTTTACCAACCTGCGCACGGCTGCCACCCATTCGCTTGGTAACGAACGTGGCAGCTCTCACTTTGATATGGGGGTTCAACCATGTGCGCTATCAAGACCTCGGGCTTCGTCACCTTTGGTTCCTGTGGTGACGCCGATCAGTCTCTGTTCCGCGTCAATGCAGATGTGCCTTTGCAGCAGGCGCTGGAGCACGCGTCGACCCTGCTGTACTACGCCAAGAAACTCGCCCTGGATGCGGCCATGGAAGACCAGGGCGAGCGTTACGCCTGGGCCGCGCATTTCCTGGCGGAGATGGGCAAGGCGCTGATCGATGACGTGGGATTGGGAATGAAGGAAGAGGTGTTGCACGCCTGATCGATGTTTCCTGATGGAGGGAGTCGAAAGAGCGCTGTGTCTTCGTGGGAGGGACGCAGCGCTTTTTTGTTTCTTGTAGCCGCTGCCGCAGGCTGCGAACGACCGCGTAGCGGGCGCAGGGGGCTTGAGATCGCTGAAGGTCCTTCGGCCCTTTTCGCAGCCTGCGGCAGCGGCTACAAAAATCCCCCTGTCCAAGCGCCTGCGGATAGGGGACGCCGGCACCTGGAAAGTGGGAGCACAAAGGTCTTGCTAGCACGACTCCCTGCTTTTACTTGCAGCTTGGCGCTTGAAGCTTACGGCTGCCTTTACTGATCGCTGTTTCTTGTAGCCGCTGCCGCAGGCTGCGAACGACCGCGCAGCGGGCGCAGGGGGCTTGAGATCGCTGAAGGTCCTTCGGCCCTTTTCGCAGCCTGCGGCAGCGGCTACAAAAATCCCCCTGTCCAAGTGCCTGCGGATAGGGGACGCCGGCACCTGGAAAGGGGGAGCACAAAGGTCTTGTTAGCACGACTACCTGCTTTTACTTGCAGCTTGCCGCTTGAAGCTTACGGCTGCTTCTACTTGCCGCTGTTACTGAGCGATAGTTTTCACCGAAACGCCACGCTCCACCGGAGTAGAGCGCCCGTAGATATCCTCAAACCGCTCGATATCGTCCTCGCCCAAATAACTGCCCGATTGCACTTCGATGATCTCCAGCGGGATCTTGCCCGGGTTGCGCAGGCGGTGCACCGAGGCGATGGGGATGTAGGTGGACTGGTTCTCGGTGAGCAGGAACACGTTCTCGTCACAGGTGACTTCGGCGGTGCCGCTGACCACGATCCAGTGTTCGGCGCGGTGGTGGTGCATCTGCAGCGACAGGCAGGCCCCCGGCTTGACCGAGATGTGCTTGACCTGGAAGCGCCCGCCCATGTCCACCGAGTCGTAGGAGCCCCACGGGCGGTAGACTTCGCAGTGGTTCTGGGTTTCGCTGCGGCCCTGTTCGTTGAGGGTGTTGACCATCTGTTTCACCCCTTGGACCTTGTCCTTGTGGGCAATCATCATGGCGTCCTTGGTTTCGACGACGACGATGTTTTCCAGGCCGATCACCGACACCAGCTTGCCGTTGCCGTGGATCATGCAGTTCTTGCTGTCCTGGATCACCACATCGCCCTTGCTGACGTTGCCGTTGGCGTCCTTTTCATGCACGTCCCACAGCGACGACCAGCAGCCGACATCGCTCCAGCCGGCGCTCAGTGGCACCACGCAGGCGCGTTGGGTCTTTTCCATCACCGCGTAGTCGATGGAGTTGTCCGGGCAGCAGGCGAAGGTGGCTTCGTCGATGGTCACGGTGTCCGCGTCCTGCTGGCTGCGTTCCAGGGTCAGGAGGCAGGTGTCGTAGATGTCCGGGTCGTGTTTCTTCAGCTCTTCGAGGAAGCGGCTGGCGCGGAACAGGAACATGCCGCTGTTCCAGAAGTAGCCGCCAGCCTGGACGAATTCGTTGGCGCGTTTTTCGTCGGGCTTCTCGACGAACTGCGCGACCCGGCTGATGCCCTCCGGCAGCAGCGCATCGTTGCTGGACTTGATGTAGCCGTAGCCGGTTTCCGGTTTGGTCGCCGGCACGCCGAACAGCACCATTTCGCCCCGCTCGGCGGCCACGGTGGCCAGGGCCAGGGCCCGTTGCAGGGCTTTCTGGTCGTCCAGGACGTGGTCGGCGGGCAGCACCAGCATCAGTTCGTCACGGCCTTCGTTGACCAGCATCATCGCGGTCAGGGCCACGGCCGGGGCGGTGTTGCGGCCGAAGGGCTCCATGAGGATGCGCTGGGATTCGAGCTTACGGGCTGCCAGTTGCTCGTTGACGATGAAGCGGTGGTCCTTGTTGCAGACCACGATCGGGGTGTCCATGCCTTCGAACACCAGGCGCTCCAGGGTTTGCTGGAACAAGGTGTGTTCGCCGGTCAGGGCGAGGAATTGCTTGGGGAATTGCTTGCGCGAAAGCGGCCAAAGACGTGAGCCGCTACCACCTGACAAGATCACCGGAATCATGTTGTTACTCCTTCAAACATCGTATGGGTTAGAGCTACTGCGTTCTGTCGTTTCACTCTTGTTTTTGTGGCGTGCCCGGATGCCCTTGCTCGCCCCCTGCAGGAGCCGGCTTGCCGGCGAAGGGGCCTGTTAGCCTTGTGTCGGGCTTGAGGACGCCTTCGCTGGCAAGCCAGCTCCTACACAGGGGGAGCGGCGGCCGTCCGGAAATTCGTTAGCGGGTGGAGACGGGGCGTTTCACCCACACCGGCGACAGGTTGCTGCCGTTGCCGGTGACGTAGAGCACCGCCGCTTCGCCTCGCTCCAGGGCCACGGGCTTGAGGTCGCTGACTTTTTTATCGCCGTCGTACAGGGCGAAGCTGACCTTCACCGGGTTGATTTCGCGCTCGCCGCGGCCTTTGGCGGCCACCGCCTTGACCACGTCGGTCTTGCCGTCGGCGGTCTTCAGGGTGAGGGCCTGGTCGCTGAGGTTCTGCACCCGCACCAGGGATTTCTGCTTGTTCTTGAACGGCGGTTCTTCGATCAGTTGCGGCTGGCCGCTGGCGTTGTTGACCAGGGTGTAATAGTGATCGGCGGCCAGTTTTACCGGCACGCTCTGGCTGCCCACCTTGGCGGTGTAGTCGCCGCCGGGCATGAAGCTGAAGTCGCTGCTGGCCAGAGGCGCGACGTCGTTGACGTTGGTGCTGCCCACCGTGGCGCTGACTTCGCTGTTGCTGGCGTTGTACAGGCGCACGAAGGTCGAGCCCTTGGGCGCGGTGGGGCCGTACAGGGCGGCGTCGCCACCGGCGAAGGCGGACAGGGACAGGACGCTCATGCCGGCAGCCAGGGTGATTGCTTGGGCGAGACGGCGAGGAGTAGTGATGAAAGTCATGAGTGTTACCTCTTTTTCAGTTTTGCGCCCGGTCGGGCGTCTCGGATTTGGCGTTAACAGCTAGGTTCTGTTGGCGTGCACCGGCTTGCTTGAGTTCTGCGACCCACTGCGGGTCGGCGTCGCCGATTTCGTTGTTCACAGGCAGATAGCGTTCAGGGAATTCCCAGATCAGCACCTGGGGCGGGTGGTTCTTGAAGTCGTCGCTTTTCAGGTAGCTGAGCATCGGCAGGATCGGGCCGTGGCCGTCCTCGGCGTAGCTCAGCACGTCGCTGTGCAGGGCCTGTTTCAGGGCGCCGACAAAGTTCCAGCTGGGGTTGGCGCTGTAGCTGGTGCCCACCAGGGTCACCGGCACTTCGTGGTCGGCGAACAGTGCGTCGTCGGCGGCCGGCTGTTCCTCGCTGGCCCGGGTCACGCGCTTTTGCAGGGGCTCTTCGGCGGGCATCAGGCTCTCGAACAGCGGGTCCAGGGGCAGGAAGCGCCGCAGGTCGCCCTGGTGCTTCACGGTCTCCTGGGTTTGGGTGACGAAGCGTTGCGGCGGACCGCTGAGCGGGGCCTTGGCGGCGATGGCTGTGGCCAGTTGCCGGGCGACGACTTCGGCGCCGGCCGGGGTCCAGTGGGTGTCGGTACGCAGGAACACTTGCTGGCCCTGTTGCTTGGCCTGTCGCAGGGGCCCCAGCAGGTCGGGGGCAAGGATCTTGTTGGCGGCGACCCGGGCGTGGAAGTCCTGGTAGAGGTTGGCGTGGATCCGCGCCGGACGTACCTCGTCCAGGTGCTCCGGGTACAGGCGCGCCTTGGCCGGAATGATGGCCATCACCAGTTTCACTCCGTGCTCTTTCAAGGTCTGGCGCACGCCTTCCACCAGGGCGTAGTTGCCTTGCAGGTTGAGCTCCTCGTTGACCACCGGGTTGAACTCTTCATCGCTGTACAGCCACTGGTCGCGGCCCAGCACCACCCCGGGGCGGCCTTCGTTGAACAGCTTGAAGTCCAGGGCGGCCCACAGGTTGGTGCCCAGGCGCTTGATCGGGAACTGGTCGTCGTAGTGGGTTTCCACGGCCTTGGCCCAGCGCCCGTTGAGCACGGTGGCGTCGTTGTTGGTACTGAAGCCGAAGAAGCTGCGCACCGACCACAGCCCTAGAACCAGCAGGGTCATCAGGAACAGGGCGATGTAGAACACACGTAATGAGCGGGTCATGGGCAGATCCCTCAGAACTGGAAGTAAAGGAACGGCGAGAAGCTTTGCGCCGAGAGTTTGAGAATCGAGGCGATGAACAGCAGCAGCACCAGGGCGCGCATCACGTAGCGCGACCAGTCGGCGCTCCAGTAGGCCGGTTGCACCTGGGCCTCGGTGCCGACGATGTAGCCCGGCTGGTGAATGCTGCCGGGGGTGTCCCCGGGCACTGCCTTGATCAGGCCGGGCTGGGCGCTGGCCGGGCCGTCGGCGGGGGTAGCGACGTCGGGCTTGGCCTTGACCGGTGCCGGGTTGCGGTACAGGTCACGCAGGCCGAAGAACGCCAGGGTGGCGTAGGCCAGGACCAGGGTCGCCACTTGCAGGCCGGTGAGGCTGGCGCGGTTGAGTTCCGACAGCGACCAGTCGCCAAAGCTGAACATGGCGCCGTACATGCGCCCGGCCACGTGCAGGTTCTCGGCGCGGAAGATCACCCAACCCATCACCACCAGTAGGAAGGTCAGGGCCCAGCGGATCGGGTTCAGGCTGCGCGGCGTGGTGTTGATGCCCAGGGCCTTTTCGATGGCCAGCCACATGCCGTGCCAGGCACCCCAGACGATGTAGGTGAAGTTGGCGCCGTGCCACAGGCCGCCCAGGAGCATGGTCAGGAACAGGTTGCGGTAGGTGATCAGGGTGCCTTTGCGGTTGCCGCCCAGGGTGATGTACAGGTAGTCCCGCAGCCAGGTGGACAGGCTGATGTGCCAGCGCCGCCAGAACTCGGTGATCGACTGGCTGATGTAGGGCTGCTTGAAGTTTTCCATGAAGCGAAAACCCATCATCAAGCCCAGGCCGATGGCCATGTCGCTGTAGCCGGAGAAGTCGAAGTACAGCTGCGCGGTGTAGGCCAGGGCGCCGAGCCAGGCGTCGCCCGTGGTGGGGTTTTGCAGGGCGAAGCAATGGTCGGCGACCACCGCCAGGGTGTCGGCGATGAACACTTTCTTGATGAAGCCCTGCATGAAGCGGGTGCAGCCTTCGGAGAACTTGTCCAGGGTGTGGGTGCGGTTGTTGAACTGGTCCGCCAGGTCGCGAAAGCGCAGCACGGGGCCGGCGATCAGGTGCGGGAAGATCGCCACGAACGCCGCGAAGTCGATCAGGTTGCGGGTGGCCGGGGTGTCGCCGCGGTAGACGTCGATGATGTAGCTGATGGACTCGAAGATGTAGAACGAGATGCCGATCGGCAACAGCACGTGGGTCAGGATGAACGGCTCCAGGCCCATGGAGGTCATGATGGCGTTGAGGCTGTCGACGCCGAAGTTGGCGTACTTGAAGTAGCCGAGGATGCACAGGTCCACCGCCACCCCCAGCAGTAGCCAGCGCTGGGCGGGTTTGGTGCGCACACCGGCGGCGCCGACTTTCAGGCCGATCCAGTAGTTCCACAGGGTGACCCCGGCGAACAGCGCCAGGAAGTCCACGCGCCACCAGGCGTAGAACACGTAGCTGGCGATCAGCAGCAGCAGGTTGCGATAGCGTTGCCCGCTCAAGTAGTACAAGCCGAGAAAGATCGGCAGGAACAGGAACAGGAACACATTGGATGAGAAAACCATCCCGATCTCTCCATGTTTAACCAATAGTCAGAGGCCGCAGCCCCCCCAAACCCCCCCGTGAAAAAACGCGGGGGGCGTATTGCATGCATGACGCTCTCTGTCGCCGCTGCCGAGGTACGAAGCGGCCCCCGGCGGCGGTCCTTTGGACCGCGTCGCAGCCTCGTGCCTCGGCAGTGGCGACAGGTGTTGCTGTTACGGGCCCTTGTTGCCTTTTTCGTGGGTCGGGTCGTAGACCTTGGTCAGGTCGCCGCCCAGGCGGAAGGTCTTGAACGGCTGCATCTTGTGCTTGCGTTCCAAGACATCCGGGGCGCAGGTGTAGAGGCTGCAGTAGGGTTCCAGCCAGGCGAATTTGGAGTCGACCTTGAGGTCGGTCATGTCCTGCTGCTTGCCGTTTTTCTGCTCGAAGGTGTCCGGGTCTTTCACCCCAGCCAGCACTCGCTCGCCCAGGCGCTTGAGCGCGCCGTTGTTTTCCTGGCGCAGGTCGACGCCGTTGACCTGGGCGAAGCTGGCGATCATCGCCAAGGGCGGCAAGGCGTAGTTGTGATAGGCCAGGGCCCGTTGCTGGCGCTTGAGTTCGTTGGGCAAGAAGCCGTCGGCATCGACCTGATTGGCGCCGACCTTGTATTCCTTCACGGCCCAGTCGAACAGGTCGCGGCGGTTGGTGGCCACGGCGGTGGCCATCACCGACCAGGCGGCCCAGTAGGAGTGGTTGTTGGTCTTGTCCAGGGGCAGGTTGTCCCAGTCGCTGACCACCTGGTCGGCCATCTTGCTGAACCAGGCCTCGATCTTCTGCGCCTGTTCCTGGTGGGTGGCCAGGGGGTGGGAGTCGGAGAACTTCAGCCGCAGGTAGGCCGAGGCCATGCTGCCCAGGGCCCATTTGCGCATCGACTTGCCGGTGTGGTTGAAGTCCTTGGACATCAGCGCATCGGCCTGGGCCCAGGCGCTGAGCCAGGCGAGGGTGCAGTCCAGTTGCTCCGGGCGGCCGTCGCGCATGAACTGCATGACCCGCTTGCTGGTGCCGCGCTCGATCTTGGTGATGTCCGCGGTGGTGTCGCGAAAGGCCTGTTCGGACTGCACGTTGAGGGTGGCCCGGGCCTTGTCCGAGCCTTCGTACTTGCTGCGAAACTGCAGGGCGCCGGTGTAGGGCGCGGGCATGGCGTCGCAGCCTTCGCTGTCGTCAGCGCTCTTGAACTTGTCCACCGGGGCGTAATAGCCCTGGGGCGGACGCAGCGGCGCGGCGGCCTGGGCGCTGCCGGTGAGCATGGCCAGCCCCAGCAGGCTGGGTATCAACAGGCGTTTCAGCTGTGTGCTTTGCATAGGTAACCTCATTGCCCGATCTGCGCGGTGCGTTGCTCGGCGCTCGGGAATACGTTGCGTTTGCAAATTTTCGCTTCGACCTTCTGCCCGGCAGTGCCCGCTTCCGGACCCTGGATCTCCACCGCCAGCAGGTTCTGCGAGGCCCAGTCTTCATCGGTGCGCAGTTCGAAGGCGAAGCGCCCGTCGGTGTCGGACGTTTCCGGTTTTTCGATCTTGATGTCCTCGTGGCGGCCGTTCATGTACCAGAGGGTGGCTTGCAGGGTTTTCACCGAAGGGTCGGCGAAGCGGATGTCGACCTGATGGCCGCTGTTGCGCAGGTCCAGGTTCTTGCTGTTGACCAGCAATTCGTTCTTGCCCGGCTTGAGGGTGGTGCTGGCGCTCATCTGCGGGTTCTTGCCTTCGCAGCCGTTGTCCAGCAGGGCCATCATCTGCCGGTAGATGGTTTCCTGGTCCAGGCGGTACAGCGGCGAGAATTCCCAGATCAGGATCTTCGGCGGGGACTTCTGGAATTCGTCGCTGCCCAGGTACTGCAGCATCGAGCCTTCCAGTCCGCCGCCGGGGAAGGCGACGTTGAGAATGTCGGCGCCGATGGCCTCTTCGAGGAAGCCGGCGAAGTTGTAGTTCTTGCCGCTGTGGCTGGTGCCCACCAGGGTGATCTGCGGGTTGCCGGAATCACCGAACAGGTCGCCGTCGCCGGCCTCGCCCTTGGGCTCGGTGGTGAACTGGTCCATGTACTGGATGGCGTAGCTGGTGCCGCACAGCTGCCCGGCCATGTTGTGCAGGGTGCCGGTCTTGCCCATGCGCCCGGACTTGTGGGTCTCGAATTCGCGCCGGGGAATGTCGGCGAAGGCCGGCAGTTGCTTGACCTTGTCGGCGACGATCTTCGCCGTGCGCTGGGCGCCGTAAGGGGTCCAGTGCTGGTCGCCGCGGAAGTAGAAGTCGTGGGCCGGCAGGGTCTCGGGCAGTTGTTCGTTGGTCAGCGGCGACAGGTCCGGCACCACGTAGCCCATCTGGGCGAAGCGCCCGAGCATGGCTTTGTAGTTGTTCAGCGCCTTGTCGTAGTCGAAGCGGGCTTTCTGTTCCGGGTTGAGCTTGTTGCGGTTCACCAGGCCGCGGGTCGGCTGGTACACCAGCACCAGTTCCACGCCCTTGCTCTTGAAGGCTTCGTGCAGCTGCTTGAGGCGGCGGTAGCCTTCAGGCGTGGTGTTGAACTCGGTGCGCAAATCTTCCTGGGTACGGAACAGCCAGTCGCCCTGGGCTTGCACCAGGGTGGTGAAGTTCTGCTGGTAGCGGGTCACGTAGTTCTTCGCGTCGTGGGCGGCCGGGCACAGGTTGCAGCACGGCTCGGCCTTGAAGCTGGGCGCGGCGCTCGCAGCGCTGGCCGCATCGGCGCGGGCGCCGGCGCTGGCGGCGAGTATCCCCGCGGTCAGGGCCGACAGGCCCAGGAGTTTGATCCAGTGTGGGTGCATGCAAGTCATCCTCAATCGCGCATTTCGGTCTGGCGTTCGACGGGGTCGATCAGCACGGCCTTCTGCTGGCGCACCAGCAGGTCGAGAATTTCGTCCTGGCGCTCGCCCAGGACCCCGGAGAAGCTGATGCCGCTGCTTTTGGTCGGCGCCAGCATCGACACCCGGTACAGCTCCACGCTCAGGGGCGAGTCGATGGACATCGGCCCGCTGCCGTTGGCCGCCAGCTCGCCGCCGACCACGATCAGCGACACCTGGGCGTCGAACGGGTCGAGCTTGATGTCGCGGTCGGTGTCGGACAGGTCCTTGATGTGGCCGTAGACCCCGGTCAGGCCGTTGGCCATGGCGATGTTTTCGTACAGGCGGATGTTCACGCTGTTGCGAATGCGGATGCCGTGGCGGCGGTTGCTGATCACCTTGTTGGCGTAGATCAGGTTGTCGGCACTCTCGTAGAGGGTGATGCCGTCGCTGTGGTTGCGGTAGATCTCGTTGTAGGCGATCAGGTTGTTGACGCTGTTACGGTCGATCACCAGCCCCGAGAGGTGGTTGTCGTAGCTGCGGTTGTTGAAGATGAAGCTGTCGTTCACTTCCCGGGAAATGATGATGCCGTGCTTCTTCTTGGTGCCGTGGACGGTGTTGTCGGCAATGATCAGGCCGTGGGAGCGGTCGTGGGGGTCGATGCCGTAGACGATGTTGTCCTTGTAGGTGTTGCCCTTGAGCACGAAGTCCCGGGTTTCGTAGCAGTAGAAGCCGTACCACATGTCGGAGAAGGTCGAGCCGATGATCCAGCCGGTGGGCTCGGGGCGCTTGAGCACCTTGGCCATGTTCGGCGTGTACTGGGAAATGCTCACCCCGTAGGACTTGGAATTGGCGTAGCCGAAGCTGGCCATCGTGCTGTTGACGATGTAGGTCTCGGTGCCGCCCCAGGCCAGCAGGAACGGGCGGAATTCCTTGGGCGAACGGAAGCTCGCCGGGCCGTTGTCCTGCTCGCGCCAGCCGGTGACTTTGGTGTCACGCACGAACAGCTGGCCGTCGTTGACCAGGAACGCGCCGCCCTCCTGGGACAGGCGCAGCTCCTGGGTCTGCTTGTCGATGTCGAGGATGCCGTGGCGGCCGACGACGATCGGCACGCGGGCCAGGTAGACCCCGGGCGCCGTCTCGCTGATGTACTGCTTGGGCAGCTTGCCCACCAGTTGCTTGAGGTTGATGTAACCGTCGTCGATGAAGATCCCCTGGGGGATGCCGTGCTGGCGCACCACCCATTCGGCCATCTTGTTGTCGCCGCCGATGAAGTCTTTCAGGGCGTCTTCCTGCATCATCCGGCGCACGCTGATCTTGCCCGGCTTGCTGCGCACGATCTTCGCCGCGACGGCTTCGGCGGTGTAGCCGGACAGGTCCGGCAGGGTCGGCTTGGCCAGGGCCAGGGGCTCGGTGGGCGCGCTGCTGACGGTGTAGGTCTTGGCCTGCTGCAGGCCCTTGGCGATGATCGGCGCCTTGGCCGGCTCGACACTGGCGAACGCCGAGCTGCTGGCCAGCAACAGAGCGCCCGCCAACAGGCTGATGGCGCCTTTCGCAGCGGGGCTGTTCATGGGGTAGCAGTTCATTTCGGGCACTCCCTTCGCGGTTCGCATCAGAAGCGCCAGATCACGTCGATAAAGGCGCGGTGCATGTACGAGTCGACGTCTTTGCCATAGGCGTCGCCGGGCTTGAACACGCCGCCACGAAAACGCACCAGGGCCGACGGCTCATCGATGGACTGGCTCAGGGCCGCCGGCAACAGGCCTTGCTTGAAGTACTTGGTGACCACCAGGTCCATTTCCTGCCCCAAGTCTTTCTTGCCGTCCTGCAGGGGCAGCGCGGTGCTGGAGAGCAGGTTGCCGTTGCCGTCATAGTCGTTGTCCACGGCGTTGATGCCGTTGCTGCCCACCGGCTTGTTGCCGTCCACGCGCCAGAACTTGTGGTAGATCAGGCTGGCGTCGTATTCATCGTTGAGCATCCAGGAGCCGAACAGGGTGGCGCTCTGGGTGTTGTTCATTTCGCCACGGAAGGCTTCGCCGAAGCGGTGCACCCGGGAGCGGGTGCCGGTGTAGTTGGAGCGGTTGCTTTGCAGGCCGTTCTGCTCGTAGTCGCCGCTGGCCCGGGCATAGGCGGCGCCGATTTGCCAGTTCGGGTCCAGGCGCAGGCGCACGCCCAGGTCGGTGGCCCAGCCGTCGAGGTTGTCGCCGCGTTTGGCCTGGGTCGGGCGGCTGCCGTCGGCGTTCAGCGGGTTGACCCTGTCGCGGTCGCCGCGCATGCCGGTGAGGCTGGCCCAGTAGTTGACGGTATTGGTGTTGCGCCAGTTAAAGGCGTCGCTGTTGGCTTCCAGGCCTAGCCAGGTCAGGTCGCCGTTCTGCTTCTTGTCCAGCGGGTCGCTGGCCACGCCGGGCTGGGCATAGTCGAGCTTGCCGTCGTCATGGGTGTGGTGGGCGCGGATGCCCACCCATTGGCTGGGCGTCCACTGATAGGCGGCATCGGCGTACAGGTGCAGGCGGTCCTTGTCCTTGGGCGCCAGTTCCTTGAGGTCGGTGCGGTATTCGCTGAAGCGCTCGGCAACGCCGACGTTGGCCCGCAGCAGGGTGGTGTCGAAGGTCCAGTTCAGCGCCTCGATGTTGGTGTCGCGCCATTGCCCGTCGTCGTTGCGCAGGCGCTGGCGACCGAACTTCAACTGCTCGCCGGGGTAGGCGGTGAAGCCGCTGTAGCCGATCCAGAACTCGCGCATCGCCAGGTAGCTCTTCTTGGTCTTGCGGTCGTCGTTGCTCGATTGCTGGCTGGCGTCGTCGCTGGACTGTTGCAGGGTGTCGGTTTCGATCACGTCGCTGGCGGTCACCGCCTGGCCCATGGCGTAGGCGCTCCAGGCACCGCTTTCGCCGTAGACCCAGGGCCGCAGGTCGAGGCCGACGCCGTTGACGTCGCCACCGCGCTGGGTGCCCAGGTCGCGGTCGTCCTCGGACTGGCCGGTGATCTTCACTTCCAGGCCGAAGTTCCTGGTGTCGGTGAGGGCGGCCAGGGTCGGGTTGGACCAGAGCATGGCAAAGCCCAGGGCCATGCCCAGCTTCGACAGGCTGAAACGCTTGCCTGTAGCCGCTGCCGCAGGCTGCGCCCGGTCGCGCAGCGGCCGCGATTGGCGGGGGCTGGAGTGGCGAGCGCTTTGCGCTCGATGGCAGCCTGCGGCAGCGGCTACAGGAGTTGGATTGAGTGGGGGGAGCGTCATAGGGTTTCCTCGCCGTCTTCTTCTTGCAGGGCGTGCAGTTGCAGCGCGTTCTGGCTCAAGGCCCCACGCACGGCCTGCTCTTGTTGCAGCAGGCGTTGGGCTTCGGCGCGCTGTGCAGGCGGCAATTGGCTTTCCAGTTGTTGCGCCAGTTCGTTGGCCTGCGGTGTGTCCTGGACCTTCGCCAGTTGGCTGAAGACGTAGGCGTTGACTGGGTTGGGCTGGGTGCCGCGGCCCTGGGAGAACAACTGGGCAATGGCGAAGTCGGCGCTGTTCTGGCCGTTGCGCGCGGCGGTCAGCAGGTGGTCCAGGGCCTTTTGTGGGTAGACCTGGCCCAGGTAGCCACGGCGGTAGATCTGGCCGAGGTAATAGTCGGCAGCCACTTCGCGGCCCACGGCTTTCTGGAAGTGTGCTTCGGCGACCTTGGCGTCGGCCGGCACCCATTTGCCTTCGTAGTAGAGCTTGCCCAGCAGCAGTTCGGCGCGGGGCTGGTCGGCGGCGCGGCCGTTGTCCAGGTACTGCATCATCTGGTCGACGTCACCCAGTTCGGGGAAGTCGTAGAGCAGTTGGGCCAGGCTGACCCAGGACGCCGGGTAACCCGGAGCGACCTGTTCCAGCAGGGCCTGGGCGGTTTTTTCATCCGGCTTGCCGAGGCTGGCATCGCCCAGCACCCGGGCCACGCTGTCGACGCGCTGGGCGCTGACCGTGCCACGGCTGTAGCCGGCCTGCAGCTGCTTGAGCAGCTCGGCCTGTTGCTCCGGCTGACCGCGTTTTTGATAAACGGTGGCCAGTTCCACGTAGCAGATGTCGGTGCTGTTGAGCGCGGCCTTGCAGATGCTTTCCACCTCGGCCAGGTGCTGGTCGTAGGTGCCTTGGGTGCGGTACAGCAGCACCTGGGCCAGGCCGGCTTCCGGGTAACCGGCGCTGCGCCATTGGCTGATCTGCCGCTGGGCGTCGACGTTGGGGAAGCTGTGGGGGTATTGCAGGTACAGCATCGCCAGGGGAATCAGGGTGTTGCCTTCACCGTTGGCAAAGGCTTTTTTCAACAGGCCTTCGGCTTCGTGCTGCTCGGCCTCGGTGGAACCGGGCTTGGCCACCAACAGGCGGCCCAGGCGCGCCTGGGCCCGGGGCGACACATCGGCTGCGGCGCGATAGGTGGCCTCGGCCTGCTTGATCTGCGCCGGGTCGCGGCTTTCCACCTGGATGTCGGCCAGGCCCACTTGCGCCTCGCTGTAGCCCAGGTCCGCCAGTTGCCGGTAGTTCTGCTGGGCCAGGGCGGTGTCGCCGCGCTTCAGGGCTTCGTTGGCCAGGCGCTGGTCCGGCAGGCCGGCGCAACCGGCCAGGCTCACGGCCAGCGCCAGGGAGCACAGGGCCAGATGGCGACGGCCTGGGACGCTTTCGCGAGCAAGCTCGCTCCTACGGGGGGTGGCGGTGCTCTGGTGGGAGCGAGCTTGCTCGCGATCGAGTGCGCAGCACTCGCCAATGAAAAGGCTAGTCACAGGCATGTCCTCCGCTCAGAGACCCGCGGCCATGGCTTTGTCGATCAGCCAGTTCATCGACGGGCCGCGGTCGCTGCTGACTTCCACCGGGCGACCGGCGAAGGCGCTGCTCAGAGGCGCGTCGGGCTTGATCTGCACGCGGATGTCGGAGGACAGGTCATCGCTGTTGAGGCTGGTGCTGCTGACGATGGTGCCGGTGCGCATTTCATCCTCGCCGGCGATCTGGAAGTTGACCTGGGTGCCCGGGCGCACGTCGCCGAACTGGCGATAGGAGAAGCGTGCCTCGACGTTGGCCTGGCTGTTGCGGGGCACCAGTTGGAAGATCACGTCGCCCTTGCTCGCGTACTGACCGTCGGCCACCCGTTGCTGGGCCACGGTGCAGTCGCAGGGGGAGGTCAGGGTGCCGGTCATCTGCTTGCCGAACAGTTCCTCGACCTTGGCCGGTTGCAGCTGGTTTTCGTCCAGGTGGCCCTTGAGCACGTCGAGCATGCTGGTGCTGAAGCTGGCCAGGGGCGCGCCCTTGGCCACGGCGCCATCGATCTGCACCAGGCTTTGCACGGTGCCATCGCGGGGCATGGTGACGTTCATCCCCGGGACGCTGACCAGGCCGGCCTGGGCGTGGCTGACGAAGTACATGCCGTACACCGACTTGAGCACGAAGCCGAAGGCGGCCAAGCCCACCACGAAGATCCCGGCGCTGAAGGTCACGGCCCGCAGGCGGCCCATGGCGCTCATGCCGCTGCCGCTGTCCTTGACCTTGCGCGCCTTGGTGAAGTTGTCGCGCTGCAGGGTGGCGAGCACGTCGCCCATGCTGACGATGTCGCCGGCCAGGTGCGAGGTGATCAGGTGGCGCAGGGTGGAGATGTCCTGGGGCTCCAGGTTCTGGAACTGGCAACCGACGCGGCCGCTCTGGCGATCGAAGGAGCGGATCTGCAGCTCCACATCCATGGCCAGGCCGAGGTTGTCGATGACAAATTGCAGGCGGCCCTTGTGCACGGCACCCACGGTCAGCATCTGTTGCCCGGCGTTGAAGCTCAGGCCGCCGGCGGAGAGATCGTGGACCCGCACTTCCAGCGGCTTGGCCTCGTTGCCGAAGAAGCGCAGCTTGGCCGGGATCTTGACCCGGGCGTGCTGGCGTTGGGCTTCGGATTCATGCACTACGTTGACGTTCACGGCGGTGTTCATAGAGTCGATTTCCTAGTTAATTCAGGCAAGTCGGGTCAGACCATCAGCAGCAGCACGGCGACGAATACGCTGCCGGCGGAGAAGGTCATGGTTCGAGACGACCAGGTGTTGAACCAACGTTGAAAGCTGGCGAGATCACGGGTCAGTTTGGTGTCCTGGCGGGTCCAGGATTGCTGGTCGAGGCGGAAGAACACGTAGATCTTCACCAGCGCGCCGACGATCTGGTTGTAATAGAGAATCAAGGGGTAGGCCGGGCCGATGTGGTGCCCCGAGCAGGACAGCAGCAGGGTCAGGATCAGCCGGGTGATGCCGATCCACAGCAGGTAGGCCAGGAGGAAGGCGGTGCCGTACTTGACGCTGGCGATGATGGCCACGGTCAGGCCCAGCAGCGAGGTCCACATCGACACGCGCTGGTCGAACAGCACCACGCTGGTGAACAGTCCCAGGCGCTTGATCCCCAGGCCCAGGGCCCGGGCGTTCTGCCGCAGGTTGTTGCCGTACCAGCGGAACATCAGCTTGCGGCTGGCCTTGATGAAGCTCTTTTCCGGCGGGTGTTCCACGGTGTTGATCGCCGCGTCGGGCACGTAGAAGGTGTCGTAGCCCAGGCGCATCAGGCTGTACCAGCTGGACTTGTCGTCGCCGGTGAGGAATTTGAAGCGGCCCAGGCGCCAGTGTTGCAGGGAGTCGCTTTCGACGTCGGCGATGAAGTCCGGGTCGGTGACCACGCTGGCGCGGAACACCGACATGCGCCCGGTCATGGTCAGCACGCGCTTGGACAGGGCCATGGAGCACATGTTGATGTGGCGCTGGGCGAAGCGCAGCTTGTGCCATTCGCTCATGACGTAGCCGCCGCGCACTTCGCAGAATTCGTTGGTGGTCAGGCCGCCGACATTGCCGAACAGCTGGAACCAGGGCACGGTCTTGCGCACCACGCCTTCGCCGAGCACGGTGTCGCCGTCGATCACCGCCACCACGGCCCGGCTGTCCGGCAGGTGGCGGGAGATGGCGCGGAAACCGAAGGCCAGGCCGTCACGCTTGCCGGTGCCGGGGATGCGCACGAAGTCCAGCTTGACCCGCTCCGGCGGGTTCATCCGTGCCCACAGGCTTTTCACCAGCAGCTCGTCGGACATCTCCACGATCGAGCAGACCACGGTGGTGGGGAAGCCGCAGTCGATGGCTTCGCGGATCACCGAGCCGTAGACCTGGGCGGTGGTCAGCGCGTCGATGCGAAAGCTGGTGACCATCAGGAATACGTGGGACGGGTCGGCCGCGCTGCCGAGCTTGCGCACCTTGCGCCGCAGGTGCGGGTAGACCACGTAGAGAAACAGCATGCCGCGCACGAAGTGCGTGGCGCCCATGGAGTAGCGCCAGATGCCCACGGCGCCAATCAGGAAAATGAAGTCCTTGGATTGCGAGTCGAAGGTCGAGGCGGGCAGGAGCAAGGCCATGCCCATCAGCAAACTCGAGTAAAACAGCCAACCGGCGGCCTGAAGCAGGCCGTGCTTTAGCCTGTGCATAATCTGCATCCTAAAATCAGTTGCAAGCTCCAAGCCGCAAGTTCCAAGCGTGGAGCTCTTGCTTACGGCTTGAAGCTTGAAGCTTGCCGCTGCTTTACCAGCAGATGCCTTCGGTACGGCCCTTGCTGCTGGTGGCCTTGGCCATGAAGCCCACCAGGTCGATGACCTGCTTGCCGTCAGGCACGTGTTCGGCCAGGGCGCGGAACTTCTCGTCGCGGTTGCCGAGGATGATCAGGTCGGAGTTGCCGATCACCGCGTCGAAGTCCGAGTTGAGCAGGGACGAGACGTGGGGGATCTTCGACTCGATGTAGTCCTTGTTGGCGCCGTGGACCCGTGCGTACTCAACGTTGCTGTCGTAGATGCTCAGGTCGAAGCCCTTGCCGATGAGCATTTCCGCCAGCTCCACCAGCGGGCTCTCGCGCAGGTCGTCGGTGCCGGCCTTGAAGCTCAGGCCGAGCAGGGCGACCTTGCGCTTGTCGTGGCTGGAGACGATGTCGAAGGCGTTCTGCACCTGGGATTCGTTGCTGCGCATCAGCGAGTTGAGCAGCGGCGCCTCGATGTCCAGGGAGCTGGCACGGTAGGTCAGGGCGCGCACGTCCTTGGGCAGGCAGGAGCCACCGAAGGCGAAGCCCGGGCGCATGTAGTACTGGGACAGGTTGAGGGTCTTGTCCTGGCAGACCACGTCCATCACTTCGCGGCCGTCGACGCCCACCGCCTTGGCGATGTTGCCGATCTCGTTGGCGAAGGTGACCTTGGTCGCGTGCCAGACGTTGCAGGTGTACTTGATCATCTCGGCGACTTCGATGTCCTTGCGGATGATCGGTGCGTCGAGTTCTTCGTACAGCGCTTGCAGCACATCGCCGGAGGCCTGGTCGAACTGGCCGATCACGGTCATGGGCGGGAAGTCGTAGTCCTTGATCGCGGTGCTTTCACGCAGGAACTCCGGGTTCACCGCGACGCCGAAATCCACCCCGGCCTTCTTGCCCGAGCAGTCTTCGAGAATCGGGATCACCACGTTCTTCACCGTGCCCGGCAGCACCGTGCTGCGCACCACGATGGTGTGGCGGGTGGCCTTGTCGCGCAGGACGAAACCGATCTCGCGGCACACCGATTCGATGTAGTCCAGTTCCAGGTCGCCGTTCTTCTTGCTCGGGGTGCCGACGCAGATCATCGACAGGTCGGTATCGCGGATGGCTTCGGCGAAGTTGGTGGTGCCGCGCAGACGAGCGGTCTGGATACCTTGCGCCAGAAGTTCACCCAGACCCGGTTCAACGATCGGCGATTTACCGGCGTTGATCAGGTCGATCTTCTCTTTCGAAATATCTACGCCAACCACTTCGTGGCCCCGTGCGGACAGGCAACCGGCACAGACTGCACCGACGTAACCCAAACCAAATATGCTGATGCGCATCGCATTTACCTCTGTGTTATTCACGCCATTAGATGGCCGGAGTTAATGTTTGCCAGCTGTTGTTGCGCACTCGGAAGTACAACGAAGTACGTTGTAGGGCCGCGTGCAGGCAGACTAAGTTCCGAGTGTCTAAATAAGTGCACTCAAGTTGTGCGCAACCGATCCTTGTTGTTCTGATTTGCCCTTGAATGTTGCCGGCGGCTCCTGCTGCAGGGTTCGCGAGAAAAACCATCCGCTATCCTTGGGATGGCTGAAGGCCACGTAATACGGGCTTTTCAGTTGGTTCTCGCGGTCCTTGAAGGCCAGCTGTTCCTTGGCTCGTTAGGGGATAGTTGTGCTGCCTTATCTCCTGTTGTTTACCCTTTAGTTCAAGTTTGTGACTCATTGGTCAAAGGGGGACGCAACTTGATTAGTTTCAGCTGAGTCCGTGTAAGTCATCTCTTACAAGCTCGTTGAGAATCGTTACCGGTGGTATGAGCGGTGTCCGCGGGCATAGTTCCGGCCCGCTCATCCTGTTTTGCGAAATTTCTTGAAATATTGAGAAAGATGGCACTGCTTTCAAACTGATAGCACTTAAGGTTTGGGCCTTTAGTTGTGGGGAGTTGAACTGCGTAGATAGTTTTGTGCCACTACCGAATAAAAAAAGTGGTGCCACTACTGAAAAAATTCAGCGCTGTCGAGTGAAATAAAAGTTATGCAAAACGCGGAAAGTTCTGTCGCGCCAAAAAAATGGCTTATTGAAGGCGGGGAATGTGCGGGTGATCACATTCTGGCGCGCTCGCCAGGTGGTAACGAGCGCGGCAGGGGAACGCTTTATTCCGGTGCGTGGTCGCGCAGGAACACCAGGTTGTCGGCTTTGGATTGCTCCGCGCTGAAGCGGTAGCCCTGGACGTCGAATTGCTTGAGCTGGGCGGGGTCGTTGATGCGTTCCTGGATGACGAAACGGCTCATCAGGCCCCGGGCCTTCTTGGCATAGAAGCTGATGATCTTGTACTGGCCGTTCTTCAGGTCCTTGAACTCGGTGTTGATGATCCGCGCGTTCAGGGCGGTGCGCTTGACCGCCGAGAAGTACTCGTTGGAGGCCAGGTTCAGCAGCAGGTCGTCGCCCTGATCGGCCAGGGCCTCGTTCAGCCATTCACTGATGCGGGTGCCCCAGAAGGCGTACAGGTCCTTGCCCCGGGCGTTGGCCAGCTTGGTGCCCATTTCCAGGCGGTAGGGCTGCATCAGGTCCAGGGGGCGCAGCAGGCCGTAGAGGCCGGAGAGCATGCGCAGGTGCTGCTGGGCGTAGTCGAAGTCCGCTTCGCTCAAGGATTCGGCATTGAGCCCGGTGTAGACGTCGCCCTTGAACGCCAGCAGCGCCTGCTTGGCGTTGTCCGGGGTGAAGGCCGGGGTCCAGCTGCCGAAACGCGCGGCGTTGAGCCCGCCGATCTTGTCGGACACGTGCATCAGTTCGCTGATCTGCGCCGGGCTCAGTTCCCGCAGTTGCTGGATCAGTTCCTGGGAGTGGTCGAGGTATTGCGGCTGGGTAAAGCGCTGGGTGACCGGCGGTGTTTCGTAATCGAGGGTCTTGGCGGGTGAAATCACCATCAGCATGGGGTCGTCTCCTTTAAGCGTCGGGGGATTCTAGGGGCTCGGGCGCCGGGACTCCACCTATGATGGCGATAGCCATGACCGCTGATCGCGGTTCGCCGGCAAGCCGGCTCCTACATAGCCCTGTAGGAGCCGGCTTGCCGGCGAAGGGGCCCTGATTCCTGGCCCAGATCGGCTATAGTGCCGCGCGGGTTTTGTTCTGGAGGCATCCCTTTTGCGTATCGCGTTTCTCTTCTCGGCCTGGCTACTGAGTGTCAGCGTGCTGGCGGCGCCCAATGATCCGGCGACCCTGGATCGCAGCACCTGGCCGGAAAAGCTCGACAATCCGACCCTGTTCGACGTCGCCTCGCGGGCCGAGATCCTCACTTTCGCCCGTGCCCTGCTGGTCAGCGAGGCCTGGGACGAGGCCTCGCTCAAGCAGCGTCTGGGCTTGCGCATGATCAACATGGGGGCGATCAACGAGCTGCGCGAGCATCTGTGGGCGCGCCTGCTGGAGAACTACGACTTCGCCCAGCAAAGCTGCGATCAGGACGCTTCGTTCTGTTTCCTGGTGGAAAACATGCAGCAGTTGCGCAAGCAGGCCGGCAAGTTCCAGCTCGGCGAGGATTCCTATTACGCCCGCTGGGGCGAACCCAGTCGCAGCTTTCACGAGCAGTACCTGGATGAGTTGCTGCGCAAGGCGGCGCTGTCACCGCAGACCAGCAGCGAGGTGCTGCGTTTCGGCGATTACGAGCGCAATGGCGACGAACTCAATGACCGGCTGTTTCTGCTGACCTTCGACAGCGCCGCCAACCTGGCGCCGGACAATACGCCCTGGCTCACCAACTACCTGCGCAAGGCCAACCTCAGCGGGACGTTCTTCGTCCTCGGCAACGACATCCAGAACCGCCTCGACAAGGCTTCGGTGGCCAGCCTGCAGTCGCTGTATTCCCGGCAGTGCGTCGGGGTCCAGGGCTGGGAGTTCCGCTCCCACAGCCACTGGCAGGACTGGCAGTACTCGATCCAGCGCAGCGCCGACCTGGTGAAGAGCAAGCTGCCGGAAAACTACGTGCCGCTGTTCCGCCCGCCCCTTGGCCAGCGCCGCGCCGACGCCGAGGGTTTCTTCAATGCCCAGGGCATGCAGGTGGCGTTGTGGGACATCGACGCCCAGGATGGCGCCGGCAAGCTCAAGGCCGAGGACAGTGGCCAGCGGGTGCTGACCCTGATGCTGTTGTGGCGGCGCGGGGTGATTGCCTTCAATGCCAAGCAGGACGGGGTCAAGACCAGCCTGCCCTGGTTGCTGGCGCAGACCGCGCAGAGCGGCATTGGCTGGGAGGATTGTCAGGACGCGTTCCGCTGAAACGGCCAAGTGCCCGGAAACACGGGGCGTGGGCGCAAAAGGGGGCGGATTTCAGCGGGGTTTCGAGGCAGGCGGACTTCCGACTTTAACGGTGAGCGGGCAGTGCGCCAAGGGCTTTTCGTCACTCTGAAAAATAAACATCAAAAAAGCGTCAAAGTGCGTTTTCCTGTCACGGTTTTTGGAGTATTACGAACTCAGACCGCCGAAACCTGCGACACAGGTGGCGTCTTCCAAGACTCCTCGTGTGCAGCTCACCTGACCCCCCTGCGGGTGAATTCGGTGGTCATTCGAGGCGCGATACCCCATGGTATTGCGTCGACTGGCTCCCACATAAGGTGACCGAGTATGGATGACCACGGACGTAGCTCTTCTTCCAACCAGCCAATCCTTTATGTACTCGATACCAATGTATTGATTCACGATCCCAACGCCTTACTGAATTTCGAAGAACACCACGTCGCCATTCCCATGACCGTCCTCGAAGAGCTGGACAAGCTCAAGAGCGGACACCATAGCGTTGCCGCGGAATGCCGCCAGGCGATCCGCCTGATCGACAAGACCCTGGGCGAGGCTTCGCCCGAGGATGTCGAGCTGGGCGTGCCGATCCAGCGTGGCAAGAGCGGGCCCAAGGGCTTGCTGTCGATCCTCATGAGCAAGCGCAACGAGCCCAACAGCCTGTTGCCGGAGAACCTCAACGACAACATCATCATCAACCAGTTGATCGACCTGCACGCGCGCAACAAGGACCTGCCCGTGGTGCTGGTGACCAAAGACATCAACATGCGCCTCAAGGCGCGGGCCTGCGGGATCGCCGCCGAGGACTACAGCACCGACCAGCTGGTGGACGACGTGTCCCTGCTGCCCAATGGTTTCCACAACATGAGCGGCTCGTTCTGGGACCGCGTAAGCAAGGTGGAAACCCGTCAGGATCACGGCCGTACCTGGCACCAGGTGCAGTTGATCGACAACCTGCCGGCGGTGCATATCAACGAATTCATCATCGACGAGCAGGGCTTTGTCGGCTGGATCAAGGAGATCCGCGCCGATGTGCTGCTGATCCTCGACCTGCATCAGGAACCCCTGTTGCACCAGGAAGCCTGGGGCCTGAAACCGCGTGACATCTATCAGGGCCTGGCGCTGTACGCGCTGCTCGACCCGGACATCCACCTGGTCAACCTGTCCGGCGCCGCCGGTTCCGGCAAGACCATCCTGGCCCTGGCCGCGGCCATCGAGCAGACCATGGTCAGCAAGCGCTACCGGCGCATCATCGCCACCCGCAGCGTGCAGGGGCTGGACCAGGAGATCGGCTTCCTGCCGGGCACCGAGGCGGAGAAAATGGAGCCCTGGCTGGGCGCCATCACCGACAACCTCGAAGCCCTGCACATGGATGACGAGAACACCCACGGCAGCGTCGACTACATCCTCAGCAAGGTGCCGTTGCAGTTCAAATCCCTGAACTACATCCGCGGTCGCAGCTTCCAGCAGAGCCTGATCCTGATCGACGAATGCCAGAACCTCACCCCGCACCAGATGAAAACCATCATCACCCGTGCCGGCGCCGGTTCCAAAGTGGTGTGCCTGGGCAACCTGGCACAGATCGATACCCCTTACCTGTCGGCCACCAGCTCGGGCCTGACCTACCTCACCGAACGCTTCAAGGACTTCCCCAACGGCGTGCACATCACCCTGCAAGGGGTGCCGCGCTCGATCCTGGCGGAGTACGCGGAGAGCCATCTGTAACGGCAATGCCTTCCAGCACGGGCGGCCTTCGGGTCGCCCGTTTTGCATCCAGGCCCCGGCCCCGGGTTATCCTGCGCTCCCGCCGCCGAGCGTTCCCCAGTTGGAAAACACCGGATGACCCGCGTTTCCCTGCGCAATATCGACCTGAATCTGTTGGTAATCCTCGATGCCTTGCTGACGGAAAAGCATGTGACCCGCACCGGCGAGCGCCTGCACCTGAGCCAGCCGGCCATCAGCCATTCCCTGGGCAAGCTGCGGGTGCTGCTGGATGATCCGCTGCTGATCCGCCAGGGCAACGAGGTGCTGCTCAGCCCGCTGGCCCGTAGCCTGCAGGCGCCCCTCAAGGAGGTTCTCAGCCAGATCGAGACCTTGCTCGGCAAATCCCTGGACTTCGACCCGGCCACCTCCCAGCGGATCTTTCATTTGGCGATGTCGGATTACGCGGCGGCCATCGTCCTTCCCCGGCTGCTGGTGCGCTTGCGCGGTGAGGCGCCGTTGATGCGCCTGGTGGTGACCCAGGGCAGCCGCCACGAGATGTCCGAGCAGATTGCCCAGGGCCAGATCGACCTGGCCCTGGGAGTGTTTCCCAGCCTCGGCGCAGAGATCGCCAAGGAGGTGCTGTTTGAAGAGACCTTCTCTTGCCTGGTGGATGGCAGCACCTTGGGCGCGGAGCAAAGCCTGGACTTGAACACCTACCTGGCGCGTCCCCATTTGCAGGTGTCGATGGACGGTTGCTTCAACGGTGAGGTCGATCAGCGCCTGGCCGACGAAGGCCTGCAGCGCCAGATTGCGGTCAGCGTGCCCCATTGGGGGGCCGCGCCGAACATGATCCGTGGCACCGACCTGATCCTCACCGTGGCCAGCCGCACCCTGGACGAGATCCCGCTGCAGCAGGGACTGCTGCGCTTGGCCCCGCCGCTGAACATTGCGCCCTTCAAGTTCGTGCAGATCTGGCATTCGCGTTTCAGTGATGACCTGGCGCATCGCTGGTTGCGCGAGCAGGTCAGGCTGGCCAGCGCAGCCAAGGACTGAGGCGACAGCTCAGCCACGGGTGGTGATGACGAAGCCGCCGATCACCACCAGCACGCCGATCAGCTTCTGCAGGCTGATGTCCTTGCGTGGCAGGCCCACCAGCCCGAAGTAGTCGATGATCAGCGAGATCAGCAACTGGCCGATGATCACCACCATGATGAAGTTCAGCGCCCCCAGGCGCGGCGCCATCAACAGCGCGACGGTGATGTACAGCACCCCGGCCAGGCCGCCCATCCAGATCCACCAGGGACCTTGCAGGGCGGCCATGAGATTGGGCTTGGGCACCTTGATGAACAGCAGCAGGACCCCCAGCACCAGCAGGCTGACCAGCAGCGAAACACCGGTGGCCCACAGTGGATGCCCCAGCAGGGTGCCCAGGCGGGCGTTGGTCCCGGCCTGGAGGGGCACGGCGAAACCGGCGAGCAGACTGAGCAGGATCGAAACGAACAAGGCCATGAAGCGACTTCCTTTTTTGGATGTTGGCGCTGTTGTACGGTTATCCAGCGCCGGGCTCCAATTCGTTGTTCTGATGCGCCCTATTCGTCGGGCTGATTGCCGTTTGGCGCAGGCAGATGCCCCGTGCGAAAAATTGACCCGCAGGTTTACAATCGGCCCACCTGATCAGGAGTAACGCCGTGCTGACTCATCTCGATTCCCAGGGGCGCGCCAATATGGTCGACGTCACCGACAAGGCCGTGACTTTTCGCGAGGCGGCGGCCGAAGCCCGGGTGCGCATGCTCCCGCAAACCCTGCAGATGATCGTCAGTGGCGGTCACCCCAAGGGCGATGTATTTGCCGTGGCGCGCATCGCCGGGATTCAGGCAGCGAAGAAGACCAGCGAGCTGATCCCCCTGTGCCATCCGCTGATGCTGACCAGCGTCAAGGTCGAGCTCAGTGCCGAGGGCGAAGACAGCGTACACATCGTGGCCCGTTGCAAGCTGTCGGGGCAGACCGGGGTGGAGATGGAGGCGTTGACCGCCGCCAGCGTCGCCGCGCTGACGATCTATGACATGTGCAAGGCTGTGGACCGCGGCATGATCATCGAAGGCGTGCGGGTGCTGGAGAAGACCGGCGGCAAGAGCGGCCATTACCGGGTGGCTGACGCATGAAGATCTCGGTGAAGTTCTTTGCCCGCTACCGTGAGGCCCTGAAGCTCGATGGTGTGCTTGTTGAGGGTGACTTTGCCTGTGTCGACGATGTGCGCCAGGCGCTGCTGTCCCGTGACGGGGCCGCCGTGCTCGCCGAACAGAACTTGATGTGCGCCCGTAACGAGGAGCTGTGCCAGTTGGACGAACCCGTGGCGGACGGCGATGAAGTGGCGTTCTTTCCCACCGTGACCGGAGGCTGAGATGGCGATCCGTGTGCAAGCCGCGGCCTTCGATCCCGGCGCCGAAGTCAATGCCATGCACGCCGCCAATACCGGGGTGGGCGCGGTGGTCAGTTTTGTCGGCTACGTGCGCGATTTCAATGACGGCCAGGACGTGCACGGCATGTTCCTGGAGCATTACCCGGGCATGACCGAAAAGGCCCTGGGCAAGATTGCGGCCGAAGCCGAGCAGCGCTGGCCGCTGTTGCAATTGCAGGTGCTGCACCGCGTCGGCGCCCTGGAACCGGGCGAGCCGATTGTCTTCGTCGGCGCGGCCAGTGCCCATCGCCAGGCGGCCTTCGATGCCTGTGCCTTTGTCATGGATTATCTGAAGACTCGCGCGCCGTTCTGGAAAAAGGAAAACACCGCCGACGGCCCGCGCTGGGTGGAAGGCCGCGACAGTGATCACGCTGCGGCCGAGCGTTGGAAAGACTGATCCCCTGATGCCTGGCGGCGGGGCCGGATCCCGCCGCAATCCTGCTTGCAATCGACTGCGACTGTTCCCGCCGACCGCTGGGGATAAGTCGCTGCGCGCGCCGTTGACGATATGTACGTAAAAGTCCAGTATGGAATTACAAGTACAAATACAGCGTCTCCCGTTTCACCCCTTCCTTCTGTCTTGCCAAACTAACAACAACCCGCGAGAGAACGAACATGAAAAAATTCCCCCTCATCAGTGGCCTGGCCTTGAGCCTGTTGGCGTGCAGCAGCCTGATGGCTGCCGAGAAAACCCTGCGCCTGGGCATCGAGGCGGCTTATCCGCCGTTCGCCTTCAAGACCGCCGACGGCAAGATCGGCGGTTTTGACTACGACATCGGCAATGCCCTGTGCGCGCAGATGCAGGTCAAGTGCGAGTGGATCGAGGGCGAGTTCGACGGCCTGATTCCCTCGTTGAAGGTGAAGAAGATCGACGCCGCGCTGTCCTCCATGACCATCACCGCGGAACGCCGTAAATCGGTGGATTTCACCCACAAGTACTACTTCACCTCGTCGCGCCTGGTGATGAAGAAGGGCGCGGTGGTGGATGACCAGTACGCCAGCCTCAAGGGCAAGACCGTGGGCGTGCAGCGTTCCACCACCACCGATCGTTTCGCCACCGAGGTCTTCGAGCCCAAGGGCATCAAGGTGGTGCGCTACAGCAACAACGAAGAGATCTACATGGACCTGGCGGCCGGGCGCCTGGACGCGATCTTCGCCGACACCATTCCCCTGGACGATTTCCTGTCGATGCCTCGCGGCGCCGACTACGCCTTTGTCGGGCCCGAGTTGAAGGATCCGAAGTACGTCGGCGAGGGCGCGGGGATCGCGGTGCGCAAGGGCAACAGTGAACTGGTGGGCGAGTTGAACAAGGCCATCGATGAGATTCGCGCCAAGGGCGAATATCAGAAGATCCAGGCCAAGTACTTCAAGTCAGATATTTATGGGGATTGAGACATTGCGGTGTTCTTGAGGACGCCTTCGCGAGCGAGCTCGCTCCTACAGGTGTTGTGCAATTGCGTGTAGGAGCGGGCTTGCTCGCGAACCTTTACTGTCCCTTCAATTCCTTCAGGTGCTTGTACACCGTGGCCCGGCCCATGTTCAGCACGTTGGCCACGTAGTTGGAGGCGCTCTTGCCCTTGAAGGCGCCCTCGGCGTGCAGCGCCAGCACCAGCTCGCGCTTGTGGTCGCGGGTCAGCAGGTTCAGCCCCAGCTGGCGTTCGCGCAGCCAGTTGTGCAGGAAGGTGTTGATGCGTTCCTGCCAGTCGTCGCGAAACAGCGAGTCGGGCTGGGGAATCAGTTTGCTCGGCGAGAGGAACAGGTCCAGCGCCGCCTTGGCGTTTTCCAGCAGCGAGATGTTCAGGTTGATGCACAGCACGGCCATTGGCTGGCCGTGGCTGTCGCGCAGCACGCTGCTGAGGCTGCGGATCTTCTGCCCGTCCCAGTTGAGCTTTTCATAGGGGCCGATATTGCGCTCCTCGCTGTCGCCACTGAGCAGGTCTTCCAGGGCCGCATCGTCGCCCACTTCGCGCTTGGACAGGTTGTTGGCGATGTAGTCGATCTTCTGCGTGCGCAGGTCGTGGAGCACCACCTCGGCGTGAGGGAAGAACAGCGTGGCAATGGCATCGGCAATCGCCCGGAAGTTGTCCAGGGCAGGGTCCTTTGCGGGTGAGGTCATGGGTCGTACTCCAGGCGGCATCGGCGCCCGCCGTTGGCGGGCGCTGGGAGTGTGCCGCAATCGTTCGGGCGCGTCATCTTGAGGGCCTTCAGCCGAGGCGGGCAGGGGACAGCATGGCGGGCGTGAGGCCGAAGCGGGTCAGCTGTTCCGGCAGCGGCTGGCCCCGCACCAGGGCGGCGCTGGCCTGGCCCATGGCCGGGGAGGTCTGGATGCCGTAGCCGCCTTGCCCGGCAACCCAGAACAGCCCGGGCACCTGTGGATCGAAACCGGCCAGCAGGTCGCCGTCGCTGACAAAGCTGCGCAGGCCGGCCCAGGTCCGGGTTGGACGTCGGATGCTCAGGGTGGTGGCTTCTTCGATCTGGTAGATGCCCAGGGCAATGTCCAGTTCCTCGGGCTGCACATCGTGGGGCTCGACCGGGTCGGCGTTGGCCGGCGAGCCGAGGAACATGCCGGCGTCGGGCTTCATGTAGAAGGATTCGTCCAGGCTGACCAGCATCGGCCACTGGTGAATATCGAGCCCTTCCGGGCCGGCGAAAATAAACGCCGCGCGGCGCTTGGGTTGCAGGCCCAGGCAGCGCGCGCCGGCCATGGCGCCGATCTGGTCGGCCCAGGCGCCGGCGGCGTTGATCAGCAGGGGGGCGCTGAAGGTCTGGCCGCTGGTTTGGACCTGCCACAGCCCTTGTTCATCACGGCGCAACCCCAGCACTTCATGGTCGGTATGGACCTGGCCCTGATGGCGGCGAATGCCCCGCAGGTAGCCCTGGTGCAGGGCGTCGGTGTCGATGTCGCTGGCAGTGGGGTCGTAGAGGGCCCCGTGGACCTTTTCGCGGCGCAGGATTGGCAGGCGGGCGCAGGCTTCGTCAGCACTGAGCAGTTGCATCTGCGGCACCGTGGCCTTGGCGCTCAGGTACTGGTTGTTCAGTTCGGCCGGATCGCCGGTGAAGTCCACGGTCATTTCGCCCCGTGGCGTCAGCAGTGGGTGTTCGCAGAAACCCTCTGGCGGGTGGTCGAAAAAGTCCCGGCTGGCCAGGGTCAGAGCACGCACCTGGGCAGTGCCATAGGCAGCGGTGTAGAGCGCGGCGGAGCGGCCGGTGGAGTGGTAGGCCGGGTGCGACTCGCGTTCCAGCACGATGACCCGGCCGTGGCGCGACAGCCAGTAACCGGTGGAGGCCCCGGCGATACCGCCGCCGATGATGATGAAGTCTGCCTGGGTCATTGATAACTCCGGAAAAGATGCAGGTGACGGGGGCTTAGGGCTGGCGTTGCAAGTGGTACAGGGCATTGGCCAGGGCGATGTCTTCCAGGCCCAGGCCGATGGAGCGGAAGAACACGTGGCGCTCGGCATTGGGGCGCCGGGCCTGGCCGCTGAGCAGCTCCGGCAGGTCGCCGAGGATCGCCGCGCTGTCCCAGCCGTGCTGTTCGCCGGCGATCAGCATCTCGCCGGCCGAGCCCGGGGTGGTGCGCCGGTAGTCGCAGTAGACCTGCAGCTCTGGCAGGGCCGCGGGCGGCACTTCATGGGCCCGTGGCGCGTTGGTGCTGATGGAGGTGATCAGCGCCGGCTTGCCGAGGCGGCGCGGATCGATCACCGGCCCGGCGGAGGAAGTGCAAAGCATGATCACGTCGGCATCTTCGACAGCCTCTTCAAGCTGCGGGGCGATTTGCAGGCGCGGATCGAGGGCCTTGAGACGCGCAAGCTCCTCGGCGGATTTGCTCGCAAGGCTTGGGGAAAAGAGGCGGATGCTCTGCCAGGGGCGCAGGTCTTTCACGTAGTGCAGGTGAGCCTGGGCCACCGCGCCGCTGCCGATGATCGTCAGGTGCCGGGCCTCGGGCGTGGCCAGTGCCTCGACGGCGACCGCCGTGGTGGCGGCGGTGCGTGCGGTGGTCAGTTCGGCGGCGTCGCACAGCAGCAGCGGCTGGCCGCTGTCCATGGACATCAGCAGGGTCCAGGCGGTGACCAGCGGGCCTTCGGCGCGGACGATGTAGGGCGAAGTCTTGACCCCGTACACCCGATCTTCAGCCAGCACCCCCAGGTAGTTGATGAAGTCGCCGGCGCCCTGGGGAAACTCCACCAGCTGCTGCGCCGGTTGCACGGCGAGTCCGGCGGCCAGGTCGCGGAACAGTTTGCGCAAAATCTGCGGTACGTCGATTTGCCCGAGCCACTGGCGGGCTTCGGGTCGGGCCATCAGGTAGGGCGTGCTGGACATGCAAGGGCTCCCATCAAATTAAACTAATTTGTCCATTATGGACTTTTAGTTTTTGCGGGCAATATCCAGGCGAAAAAAAACGCAGCCGGTAATGGCTGCGTTTTTTGGGTGCGCCCGTGATCAGGCTTGCGGGCGTTTGCGCTCTACAGGGCGCAGCAGTTCGGTGGGCGGCATCTCGCAGCTGATCTTGCGTCCCAGCAGGGCTTCGATCGAGGGCAGCTGGTAGGAGTCGTCCTCGCCGGCGAAGCTGATGGACACGCCCTCGGCCCCGGCACGCCCGGTACGGCCGATGCGGTGCACGTAGTCGTCCGGCACTTCCGGCAGGGTGAAGTTGATCACATGGCTGATGCCGTCGATGTGAATGCCGCGGCCGGCCACGTCGGTGGCCACCAGCACCCGGATCTTGCCTTCGCGGAAGCCTTCCAGGGTCTTGATCCGCTTGTGCTGCGGCACGTCGCCGGACAGCTGGGCGGCGTTCACCCCGTCGCGCACCAGGCGTTCCTCGATGCGCCGCACTTCATCCTTGCGGTTGGCGAAGACCATGACCCGTTCCCAGCCGTTGTCGGTGACCAGGTTGTACAGCAGCTTGTACTTGTCGGCCCCGGCCACGGCATAAATGTGCTGTTCGACGTTTTCGCTGGCGACGTTCTCGGCCTCGATCTCGACGATCGCCGGATCGGTGGTCCATTGCTTGGCCAGGTTCATCACGTCATCGGTGAAGGTGGCGGAGAACAGCAGGGTCTGGCGTTCGCTCTTGGGCGGGGTCTGGCGGATGATCTGCCGCACCTGCGGGATGAAGCCCATGTCGAGCATGCGGTCGGCTTCGTCCAGCACCATCACTTCGACCATGTCCAGGTGCACGTCGCCGCGCTGGTTGAAGTCCAGCAGACGGCCCGGGGTGGCTACCAGGATGTCGCAGTGGCGGGCTTCCAGGTGCTTGAGCTGTTTGTCGAAGTCCATGCCGCCGACGAAGGTCATGACGTTGAGGCCGGTGTACTTGGTCAGCGCCGCGGCGTCCTTGGCGATCTGCACCACCAGCTCCCGGGTCGGGGCAATGATCAGCGCCCGTGGCTCGCCCATGTAGCGCTCTTTGGGCGGCGGGGTCTGCAGCAACTGGGTGATGATCGAGATCAGGAACGCGGCGGTCTTGCCGGTGCCGGTCTGGGCCCGGCCGATGGCGTCCTTGCCCGCCAGGGTATAGCCCAGCACCTGGGCCTGGATCGGCGTGCAATAAGGAAAGCCCAGGTCCTGGATGGCGTGCATCAGTTCCGGTGCCAGCTTGAAGTCGTGGAAACGGGTCTTGCCTTCCTGGGGTTCGACCACGAAGTCTTCAAGTTTCCAGGTACTGGCGGGCGGCTTGGGTGCGCGCGGACGGCGCGGCTGCTCAGGCTTGGGTTGCTCGGCCTTGGGCTTCTCTTGGCGTGGCGCTTTGGGAGCAGAAGGGGCGGCCGGTGTGTTCACCGGTTCTTTTTTAGCTGCGGTAGCGGGTGCGCTCCGTTCCGGCTGACGGCCGTCATTACGGCTGCTGGAACTGGGGGAAGGGGCACTGGGGCCTGGCGCGAGCGGCTCAGCCTCGCTTTTACCGAAGATTTTCTTGAGTGCTTTGAGCACGGTCATCTCATCAATTGGTTAAGGAATGTACGCCGGCCAGTGTAATGCAAGAAACGGGCGCGGCGTAGTCTGTTGCTCTGGCCCCCGGTTGGAGGCGGATTTTCTAGCGCAAACGCTCGTTCAGCCAGGTGCCGATATCGCTGATTTCTTCTGGTAACACCTCGTGCCCCATTGGGTATTCCTGCCATGTCACGGTGACACCATGCTGCTTCAAATACTCGTAGGCGGTGCGGCCCATGGCGTTTTGCACCACTTCGTCGTACTGGCCATGCAGCGACAGCACCGGAATCCGCTGTTGGCTGGCGGAAAGTTGCAGTTCGTCGCCAAAGGTCGGTGCGTAAGTGGAGAGGGCAAGCACGCCACCCAACGGACCCTGCCACTTGAGGAAGGCGGTGTGCAGTACGACGGCGCCCCCCTGGGAGAAACCTGCCAGGAAAATTCGCGAGGCGTCTATTCCGCTGGCGCGTTGCTCTTCGATAAGTCTGATGACTTCATCGGATGATTCGTCGAGCTGTTCACGACTGATCGCACGAGCCGGGTTCATGGCCAAAATGTCGTACCAACTGGGCATGGCATATCCGCCATTGATGGTCACGGCACGGGTCGGCGCCTGGGGCAGGACGAAGCGGGTGCTCAAGAGTTTTTCCTGCAGCATCTCGGCCACCGGCAGGAAGTCGTAACGGTCCGCTCCCAGGCCGTGAAGCCAGATCACACAGGCATCTGCGGGCTTGCTGGGCTGAAGAATCAAGGGCTCGGTCATGGCTGCTCCATTTTTGTGCGTGCGCGTTGATTGAGTGCGAGGTCAAGGGGCGCGCCCGGTTGATCGGTGAAGAAGATGTCGCACGGTTGAACGTTTTGCTATTGACCACTGGCTGAAACGCTTTAGCCGAAACTGTGGTACGGGCTTTGCTATGGCTCAGAAAGAGGAGTGGAAGTGATAGCACTCTCTGCCGGCGGTAACACTAACAGGCTACCGCGGGCGATGGCATAGCCAACCTCCTCTGATACAGGTTCGCCAATGGCCGCTACGGGCTTTGCGAACTGCAAAGGGCTACAGCCCGTTCGGCCGATTGGTGAGATGTAGGCCCCCCATTACGTGGATTTCTCCTACTAGACTCATAGCGAAGGTCTTACGCCGCTTGACCCCATAAAAAAGCCTACACGGGTCAACAGCGCCTCATGAGGGTGCGGCAGGACTCAAGCTCCGACACAACAAGAGCAAAACTGGAGGTTTGAATGAAGATGTTGAAATCCACCCTGGCCGCTGTCACGGCGGCCACGGTCCTGGCTACAAGCGGTTTCGCACAGGCGGGTGCGACTCTGGATGCAGTACAGAAGAAAGGTTTCGTACAGTGCGGCGTCAGTGATGGTCTGCCGGGCTTCTCGGTACCGGATGCGACCGGCAAGATCCTCGGGATCGACGCCGACGTTTGCCGCGCAGTGGCCGCTGCAGTATTCGGTGACGCGACCAAGGTCAAGTTCAGCCAGTTGAACGCCAAGGAGCGCTTTACCGCGCTGCAATCCGGCGAAATCGACGTGCTGTCGCGCAACACCACCTGGACCAGCTCTCGCGACGCGGGCATGGGCCTGATGTTTGCCGGTGTCACTTACTACGACGGCATCGGCTTCCTGGTGAACAACAAGCTGGGTGTGAAAAGTGCCAAGGAGCTGGACGGTGCGACCATCTGTATTCAAGCCGGTACCACTACCGAGCTGAACGTGTCGGACTACTTCCGTGGCAATGGTCTGAAATACACCCCGATTACCTTTGACACCTCCGATGAAAGCGCCAAGTCCCTGGAGTCCGGGCGTTGCGACGTGCTGACATCCGACAAGTCCCAGCTCTACGCACAGCGCAGCAAGCTGGCGACCCCGACCGATTATGTCGTGCTGCCGGAAACCATCTCCAAGGAGCCGCTGGGCCCGGTGGTGCGTAAGGGCGACGAAGAGTGGTTCAGCATCGTCAAGTGGACCCTGTTCGCCATGCTCAACGCCGAAGAGGCGGGCATCACTTCGAAAAACGTCGAAGCTGAAGCCAAGTCGACCAAGAACCCTGATGTGGCACGTCTGCTGGGCGCGGACGGTGAATACGGTAAAGACCTGAAACTGCCGAAGGACTGGGTAGTACAGATCGTCAAGCAAGTAGGTAACTACGGTGAAGTGTTCGAGAAGAACCTCGGCAAGAGCACGCCACTGGCCATCGACCGCGGCCTGAACGCGCTGTGGAACAACGGCGGCATCCAATACGCACCACCTGTGCGCTGATGGTTCTATCACCCGGCGGGCCAACCGCCGGGTGATGTTCTGTTCCATTATTCCTGGGGCACTTCATGCAAAATTCTATCGGCGCACCCAAGCAGAGGCTTAGCCTCAGCGATCCGCGTGTGCGCGCCTGGCTGTTCCAGATCATCACCCTCGTGGCGGTGGTTTCGCTGGGCTGGTTTCTGTTCGACAACACGCAAACCAACCTTCAGCACCGGGGTATCACCTCGGGTTTCGACTTTCTTGAGCGCAGCGCCGGTTTCGGCATCGCTCAACACCTGATTGCCTACACCGAAGCGGACAGCTATGCCCGGGTCTTCGTCATCGGCCTGCTCAATACGCTGCTGGTGACCTTTATCGGGGTAGTCCTGGCGACCCTGCTGGGGTTCATCATCGGGGTGGCGCGGCTGTCGCAGAACTGGATCATCAACAAGCTGGCGACGGTGTATGTGGAAGTGTTCCGCAACATTCCGCCGCTGCTGCAGATCCTGTTCTGGTACTTCGCGGTGTTCCTGACCATGCCGGGGCCGCGCAACAGCCACAACTTCGGCGACACCTTCTTTGTCAGCAGCCGGGGCCTGAACATGCCGGCGGCGCAAATGGCCCCTGGGTTCTGGGCGTTCGTGGCGAGTGTGGTGCTGGCCATCGTCGCCATCGTGCTGATGTGCCGCTGGGCCAACAAACGCTTTGAAGAAACCGGGGTGCCGTTCCACAAGTTCTGGTGCGGATTGGCGCTGCTGCTGGTGATTCCGGCGTTGTGCACCCTGTTGTTCGGTTCGCCGGTGCATTGGGAGTTGCCGAAGCTGCAAGGCTTCAACTTCGTTGGCGGCTGGGTGCTGATTCCCGAGCTGCTGGCCCTGACCCTGGCCCTGACCGTCTACACCGCGGCATTCATCGCCGAGATCGTGCGCTCCGGGATCAAGTCGGTGAGCCACGGCCAGACCGAGGCGGCCCGCTCCCTGGGGCTGCGCAACGGCCCGACCCTGCGCAAGGTGATCATTCCCCAGGCCCTGCGGGTGATCATTCCGCCGTTGACCAGCCAATACCTGAACCTGGCGAAGAACTCGTCCCTGGCCGCCGGTATCGGCTACCCGGAAATGGTTTCGCTGTTCGCCGGCACGGTGCTCAACCAGACCGGCCAGGCCATCGAGGTCATTGCCATCACCATGAGCGTGTACCTGGCGATCAGCATCAGCATTTCCCTGCTGATGAACTGGTACAACAAGCGCATTGCGCTGATCGAGCGGTGAGGAAGCGCCCATGACAACTCATACTTTCAAGCCCGACATGCCGCCGCCCAGCCGCAGTATCGGCGTGCTGGCGTGGATGCGCGCCAACATGTTTTCCAGCTGGCTCAACACCCTGTTGACCCTGTTTGCCTTCTACCTGATCTACCTGGTGGTGCCGCCGCTCCTGCATTGGGCGATCCTCGACGCCAACTGGGTCGGCACCACCCGTGCCGATTGCACCAAGGACGGCGCCTGCTGGGTGTTCATCCAGCAGCGTTTCGGCCAGTTCATGTATGGCTACTACCCGGTGGAACTGCGCTGGCGGGTGGACCTGACCGTGTGGCTGGCGGTGATCGGCGTGGCGCCGTTGTTCATCTCGCGCTTTGCCCGCAAGGCGATCTACGGCTTGTGTTTCCTGGTGTGGTACCCGGTGGTTGCCTACACCTTGCTGCATGGCGGTTACCTGGGCTTGAGCAATGTCGCCACCAGCCAATGGGGCGGTCTGATGCTGACCCTGGTGATCGCCACGGTGGGGATTGCCGGAGCCCTGCCGCTGGGGATCCTGCTGGCATTGGGGCGACGCTCCAACCTGCCGGCGATTCGCGTGGTCTGCGTGACCTTTATCGAGTTCTGGCGCGGCGTGCCGCTGATCACCGTGCTGTTCATGTCCTCGGTAATGCTGCCGCTGTTCCTGCCCGAGGGCATGAACTTCGACAAGTTGTTGCGGGCCCTGATCGGGGTGATCCTGTTCCAGTCGGCCTATGTGGCCGAGGTGGTGCGCGGTGGCTTGCAAGCCATTCCCAAGGGCCAGTACGAAGCCGCTGCGGCCATGGGCCTGGGTTATTGGCGGGCCATGGGCCTGGTGATTCTGCCCCAGGCCCTGAAGCTGGTGATTCCCGGCATCGTCAACACCTTCATCGCCCTGTTCAAGGACACCAGCCTGGTGATCATCATCGGCCTGTTCGACCTGCTCAACAGCGTCAAGCAAGCCGCCGCCGATCCCAAATGGCTGGGCATGGCCACCGAAGGCTATGTCTTCGCGGCCCTGGTGTTCTGGATTTTCTGTTTCGGTATGTCCCGCTACTCCATGCATCTGGAGCGTAAGTTGGACACAGGCCACAAGCGTTAGGAGTATCTCCATGAGTGAAGCGAACAAAAAGCCTGTGGGCCCTGAAGGCATTATTCAGATGCAGGGTGTGAACAAGTGGTACGGCCAGTTCCACGTGTTGAAGGACATCAACCTCAACGTCAGGCAGGGTGAGCGCATCGTGCTGTGCGGGCCTTCGGGCTCGGGCAAGTCCACCACCATCCGCTGCCTCAACCGCCTGGAAGAGCACCAGCAGGGACGCATCGTGGTGGATGGCGTCGAGCTGACCAACGACCTCAAGCAGATCGAGGCCATTCGCCGGGAAGTGGGCATGGTGTTCCAGCACTTCAACCTGTTCCCGCACCTGACCATCCTGCAAAACTGCACCCTGGCGCCTATGTGGGTGCGCAAGATGCCCAAGCGCAAGGCCGAGGAAATCGCCATGCACTACCTGGAGCGGGTGCGCATTCCGGAGCAGGCCAACAAGTACCCGGGCCAGCTGTCCGGTGGCCAGCAGCAACGGGTGGCGATTGCCCGGGCGCTGTGCATGAAGCCCAAGATCATGCTGTTCGACGAACCCACCTCGGCCCTGGACCCGGAAATGGTCAAGGAGGTGCTCGATACCATGATCGGCCTGGCGGAAGACGGCATGACCATGCTCTGCGTGACCCATGAAATGGGCTTTGCCCGCACCGTGGCCAACCGGGTGATCTTCATGGACAAGGGCGAAATCGTCGAGCAGGCGGCCCCCAACGACTTCTTCGACAACCCGCAGAACGACCGCACCAAGCTGTTCCTGAGCCAGATCCTGCATTGATCCTGATGCACGGCTGGCGCTGACGATAAACCCGGACTGGCTCCGGGTTTATTTTTGCCCGGCATTCAGCTGCCGGCAACGCCGAGATGTGGTTCGGGGTGGTCGCCCAAGGCTGAGGGCGCCAGCTGTGGTTCGCCAAGCTCCAGTACGTCCTTCATCAACCGTGGGTGGCGATCCAGCAGGCGCATCAGCACGTACAGCGGTTGGGGCACGCCGACTTCGCCGCGCTCGTAACGGGAAAAGGCGTTGTGCCCGCCGCCGGACAGCAGTTTGACCGCTTCTTTCTGCGAGAGGTGCAGCTTGCGGCGGATGCGCTTCAGGTCGGCGGCGACGCTCTGCCGGTACTCCTCCAGCAAGTGGTCGCCCGCGGCGGCATAGCGCTCTGCACTCTGGGCATCGAATTCGATTTCACCGCACTCCTGGCATTCCCAGCCCGCCAGGCCATGGAGCTGACGCTGCAGGTGCCGGTAGTCGATGAGCTCGCTGCGCTGCTCGAAGGCCAGCATGCCGGTGGGAGCGCCGCAGCTGTAGCATTGTTGTCGTTTCATGTCTCTGCCTCCTTGAAGGAGATCACCGGAGGCCCTGCACCGGGGCGGTAGGTGACCTTGATGTAGAGCGTCCGGTTATCGATGCGGGTGTAATACACGTCCTGCCACAGCCGGTGATCGCCATAGGTGGTCATCGATTTGTAGAACAGGCTGCCCTGCAGTCCGGCTATCACTCGTTGCATGGCGGCCAGGGACAATCCGAGTTCCTGGCCGCAGCGCAATGCGCTTCGAGTGAAGGCTTGTGCTCCTTGCCGAACGACCTGTGCCTTGATCAGCGACAGGTCGTAATGAGGTGTTTTCTTTTCCATGAGACACCCTTGAGGCTTGACCGAAATTACCCTTATAGGGTTTTTTGTCAAGACTTGTTTGCCTTGGCGAAAGTGCCTCCTCCAGCCTAAATCGTTGAACTCTCGGAAAAGCCTGAATACCATGTCGGACAATTCATCCGATGATTGGATGATTGAGCGAGTCCCATGAGCGAAACATCCCCCCTGATCAAAAAATCCCTGGTTGACCAGGCCCTGGAACAACTGCGCAAACGCATCAACAGCGGTGTCTGGCGGGTCGGCCAGCGCTTGCCCACCGAACCTGAACTGGCCCAAGAACTGGGCATCAGCCGCAATACCGTGCGCGAAGCCATGCGAGTGCTGGCGTTCTCCGGACTGATCGAGATCCGCCAGGGCGACGGCAGCTACCTGCGAGCGGTGGCCGATCCACTGGACATGCTCCAGGCCCTGTCCCAGTGCTCCCTGGAACAGGCCCGGGAAACCCGGCAGATCCTCGAAGTGGAGGCGGTCGGCCTGGCGGCCCTGCGCCGCACCGACGAGGACCTGCAGGCCCTGAACCAAGCCTTGCAGGCCAGCAGCGGGCATTTTCATGGTGACCTGGAAAGCTACATCGCCTGCGACCTGGTTTTTCACCAGCGCCTGGTGGATGCCGCCCACAACCCGACCCTCAGCCAGCTGTATCGCTATTTTTCCAGCGTGGTGGGCGCGCAGTTGCGCCAGACCTTGACCCAGGCTCCGCGTCGCCAGGACGTCTTCGATCTCCATCAGCATCTGCTGGATGCCATCGAACAGGGCGACCCCGAGCAGGCCAAGCAGCTGTCCCGCCAGTTGATCAACGAATCCTGAATCCGAGACCTTCATGTCCAATCACCAGGTACCCCCGAATACCCCGTCTGCTCCTCGGCGTCCTGCCGAACTCGAAGAGCTGCTGATCGACGCCGAGGCCGATGACGAGGAGCTTCAGCAGGCCCCACCCGCAGTGCGCCGGCCCTGGCTGTTGCTGCTAGGGCTGATTCTGGTGGCGCTGAACCTGCGTCCGGCGCTGTCGAGCATGGCGCCGTTGCTCAGCGATGTGTCGCAGCAACTGGGGCTGTCAGCCGCCAAGGCCGGCCTGCTGACCACTCTGCCGGTGCTGTGCCTGGGCTTGTTCGCGCCTTTGGCGCCGCTGCTGGCCCGGCGTTTTGGTGCCGAGCGGGTGGTGCTGGGGATTCTCCTGACCCTGGCCCTGGGCATTGTGCTGCGCAGTTCCCTGGGGGAGTTCGGCGTCTTTGCCGGGAGCATCCTGGCCGGCGCCAGCATCGGCGTGATCGGGGTGCTGCTGCCGGGCATCGTCAAGCGCGATTTTGCCCGCCATGCAGGCACCATGACCGGGGTCTACACCATGGCCCTGTGCCTGGGGGCAGCGATGGCGGCAGGCGCGACGGTGCCCCTGAGCCAGCACTTCGGTAGCAGCTGGGCCATGGGCCTGGGGTTCTGGGTTGTGCCGGCGCTGGCGGCGGCGCTGTTCTGGTTGCCGCAAGTGGGGCACAAACACGGCGCCCACCATGTCGCCTTCCGTGTGCGCGGGTTGCTGCGTGATCGCCTGGCCTGGCAGGTCACCCTGTACATGGGCCTGCAGTCCTCCCTGGCCTACATCGTGTTTGGCTGGCTGCCGTCGATCCTGATCGGCCGCGGGCTGAGTCCGACCCAGGCCGGACTGGTGCTCTCCGGATCGGTGATCGTGCAACTGGCCAGCTCCCTGGCGGCGCCCTGGCTGGCGACCCGCGGCAAGGACCAGCGCCTGGCCATCGTGATGGTCATGCTGATGACCCTGGGCGGCCTGTTCGGTTGCCTGTATGCGCCGCTGGACGGCTTGTGGGGTTGGGCGATCCTGCTGGGCCTGGGGCAGGGCGGCACTTTCAGCCTGGCCCTGACCCTGATCGTGCTGCGCTCGCGGGACACCCATGTGGCGGCCAACCTGTCGAGCATGGCCCAGGGCATCGGTTACACCCTGGCGTCCATGGGGCCCTTTGCGGTGGGGCTGGTGCACGACTGGACCGGTGGTTGGAACGCCGTGGGCTGGATCTTCGCCGTGTTGGGCAGCGGGGCGATCATCGCCGGCCTGGGCGCCGGTCGTTCGCTGTATGTGCAGGTGCAAAGCGAGAAAATCTGACGGACTTCGCTGTCGGTATTTGCCTGGCAAATGCCGATAGTCTTCCCGAGGCATGGGGATTATTGTGCTGGCATTCCCTTGCCTTTCCGGAGTCTGTCCATGAGTGATGCCCAGCGCGCCCTGATCACCGAGTTCTACCAGGCCTTCCAGCGGCTCGATGCCGAGGCCATGAGCGCCTGTTATACCGAGGATGTGCTGTTCAGCGATCCGGCCTTCGGTGAATTGCGCGGACGTGATGCTGGTGACATGTGGCGCATGCTCACGTCCCGGGCCAAGGACTTTTCCCTGACCTTCGATCAGGTGCGTGCCGATGGGAACACCGGCAGCGCGCATTGGGTGGCCACCTACCTGTTCAGCCAGACCGGCAACACCGTGGTCAATGACATTCAGGCGCGCTTCGTGTTTCGCGACGGCAAGATCTGCGAGCACCACGATCATTTCGACATGTGGCGTTGGGCGCGTCAGGCCCTCGGGGCCAAGGGCCTGTTGCTGGGCTGGACGCCGCTGCTCAAGAACGCCGTTCGCGCTCAGGCCCGCAAGGGACTCAAGGCCTTCCAGGGCGGTCGCTGAAAGCCATCCTCTGCTAAGATCGCGGCTGGTTATCCACAGGCCTCGATTCTTTTTGTGAGCAGCCCCGATCCAACCCCCGCAATTGCCGCCGAGCGGCCTGCGCCTGCCAGCAAACCCTGGTTTGTGTACCTGGTGCGCGCGGCCAATGGCGCTCTCTACTGCGGCATCAGCGACGACCCGGTGAAGCGCTTTGCCAAGCACCAGAGCGGCAAGGGCGCGCGTTTCTTTCTCTCCAGCCCGGCGGTGGCCCTGGTCTACACCGAAGCCTGCCGAGACAAGAGCGAGGCCCTGCGCCAGGAGCGGCTGATCAAGAAACTCAGGAAGAGCGCCAAGGAGTGCCTGGTGGCCGCGGCCAGTGCAGCGGCATCAATCTGACTGATAGGTTCTCATCAGTTGGATCTGTAGGCCGTCCACGGATTGCGCGCTAAGCTTCAGCGCTCTCCCTCTTGTGGCGGACCCCAGCATGTCAGAGTTGATTCTCCACCATTACCCGACCTCTCCCTTCGCGGAAAAAGCCCGCTTGCTCCTGGGGTTCAAGGGCCTGTCCTGGCGCTCCGTGAAGATCTCCCCGGTCATGCCCAAACCCGACCTGACGGCCCTGACCGGCGGCTATCGCAAGACCCCGGTGTTGCAGATCGGGGCGGACATCTATTGCGACACGGCCTTGATCGCGCGCCGCCTGGAGCGGGAGAAAGCCTCGCCGGCGCTGTTCCCCGAAGGCCAGGAAATGATCAGCGCGACCTTCGCCGCCTGGGTCGACTCGGTGGTGTTCCAGCATGCGGTGACCCTGGTGTTCCAGCCCGAGTCGGCAGCCGTGCGCTTTGGCAAGCTGCCGCCGGAAGCGGTCAAGGCCTTCATGGCCGACCGCGCCGGGTTGTTCAGTGGCGGCAGCGCCAGCCGTCTGCCCCTGGACGTGGCCAAGCATCAATGGCCGACCATCATGGCGCGTCTGGAGCAGCAACTGCAGCGCGAGCCGGGGGACTTCCTGTTTGGTGAACCGTCGATTGCCGATATCGCCCTGGCGCACCCGCTGTGGTTCCTCAAGGGCACGCCGGTGACCGCACCGCTGGTGGACGAGTATCCGGCGGTATCCGCCTGGTTGGCGCGGGTGCTGGGCTTTGGTCATGGCTCCTTCACCGAGCTGAGTGCCGAAGAGGCCCTTGAGGTGTCGCGCAGCGCTACGCCGGCGCCGCTGCCGGATGAGCGGTTTGTCGATCCCAATGGCTTTGCTGCAGGGCAGCAGGTGGTGATTGCCGCGACCGACTATGGCGTCGATCCGGTGGCGGGCGAGTTGCTGTTTGCCGGTACTGAAGAGTTGATCCTGCGTCGCCAGGACCCGCGCGCCGGCTTGGTCCACGTGCACTTCCCGCGGTTGGGTTTCCGTATCCAGGCACAATGATCCACACCTGTAGGCGCTGGCTTGCCAGCGAAGGCGTCCTCAAGATCGATGCTCGATCTACTGGCCCTTTCGCCGGCAAGCGGAGCGCCGCCCGGCCGGCTCCGACTAAGGTTTCAGCGCAGCCATGATCGCGTCGGGGTCGTAGGTACGGATCAGGCTGCCATTCACGTCCAGGATCGGAATCCCGGCACCGCCCAGGGCGGTATAGGCCTTACGCGCCTCCGCGTCTTTCTCGATGTCGAACTCCCGGTAGGGAATGCCCTTCTGATCGAGAAAGCGCCGGGTGGCCTTGCAGTAGCCGCACCAGTCGGTGGCGTACAGCACCACCCGGGCCTGGCTGCGGATCGCTTCGCTGACCACCGCCGAAGGGTTGAACAGGCGCTCGATCTTGCCCCAGTGCTGGTAGATCACCACCACCAGCAGGATCAGCAAGAACTTCTTCAATACCCCCTGGAGCATCAGTTGCGGCGCTTGAGCTGGTCGGTCAGTTGGGTCGGCAGGCCCTTGATGATCAGGGTCCCGGCTTCTTCGTCGTACTCGATCTTCGAGCCCAGCAGGTGGGCTTCGAAGCTGATGGACAAGCCTTCGGCGCGGCCGGTGAAGCGGCGGAACTGGTTGAGGGTGCGTTTGTCCGCGGGAATCTCCGGCGACAGCCCGTAATCCTTGTTGCGGATGTGATCGTAGAAGGCCTTGGGGCGGTCTTCGTCGATCAGTTCCGAGAGCTCCTCCAGGCCCATGGGCTCGCCGAGCTTGGCCTGGCTGCTGGCGTAGTCCACCAGGGTCTTGGTCTTTTCCCGGGCCGACTCTTCCGGCAAATCCTCGCTTTCGACGAAGTCGCTGAAGGCCTTGAGCAGGGTGCGGGTTTCGCCCGGGCCGTCGACGCCTTCCTGGCAGCCAATGAAGTCGCGGAAGTACTCCGAGACCTTCTTGCCGTTCTTGCCCTTGATAAAGGAGATGTACTGCTTGGACTGCTTGTTGTTCTGCCACTCGGAGATGTTGATCCGCGCCGCCAGGTGCAGCTGGCCCAGGTCCAGGTGGCGCGACGGCGTCACGTCCAACTGGTCGGTCACGGCCACGCCTTCGCTGTGGTGCAGCAGGGCGATGGCCAGGTAGTCGGTCATGCCCTGTTGGTAGTGAGCAAACAGCACGTGGCCGCCCACTGACAGGTTGGATTCCTCCATCAGCTTCTGCAGGTGTTCCACCGCCACCCGGCTGAACGCGGTGAAGTCCTGGCCGCCGTCCAGGTACTCCTTCAGCCAGCCGCTGAAGGGAAACGCGCCGGACTCGGGATGGAACAGTCCCCAGGCTTTGCCCTGTTTGGCGTTATAGCTTTCGTTGAGGTCGGCGAGCATGTTCTCGATGGCCGCGGACTCTGCCAGTTCGGAGTCTCGGGCATGAAGAACTGCGGGGCTGCCGTCGGGTTTTTTGTCGATCAGGTGGACGATGCAATGACGGATCGGCATGGGCTTCTCGGCTGATTGAAGGGGGAGGGCGGGCTCCCCGAAAAAGTGCCCAGTGTACCGCAGCCGAGGGTTCGGGCGCGGTTTGCCGGGCGATGAACGGCTCGTCGGTAACGCTTATGCATTTTTTTACCGATTTAGAGCAATAAAGCTGACCAAATGGCTAGGTAGAGGCGGATATTTCCCCGTCTGTGTGCTAGTTTTGCCCCGTCTTACGCGATGTCTCAGCGTTAAGCGTGCATTCAGCATTTGTCGGGTCGAACCAAACCCTGATTTCGGTATCTATAACCCCGATCTGTCGTGGTTGTAACCGGGGTGCCAGATTCACAAGATCTGGCTCGATGGCTGACACTGCACTCTGCAATCCAAATGAATTTGATAGGGAAGGAACACCACAATGGCTATTACTAAAGACCAACTGATCGCTGATATCGCTGAAGCTATCGACGCGCCGAAAACCACCGCGCGTAACGCTCTGGACCAACTGGCCCAGATCGTTGCTGATCAATTGGAAAATGGCGGCGAAATCACTCTGCCAGGTATCGGCAAGCTGAAAGTGACCGAGCGTCCTGCCCGTACTGGCCGTAACCCATCGACTGGCGCTGCCATCGAAATCGCTGCCAAGAAAGTTATCAAGCTGGTTGTGGCTAAAGGCCTGACCGACGCTGTTAACAAGTAAGACTTGCAGTGAAACCGTGCTCAGAAGTTCTCCGGGCACGGTTTGTGTGACACCGATTCACGCAAGGTGAATCGTCTTTGCCTCCCCCGCCTCTCAAGTTTTTCCTCAGTTCTTCCTGACCCAGCGTTCCTGACTCCAGGCCTGTTGCTGTGCCTTGTCCTTGAAGGTCCAGGCGACGAAGCGGCTCTGTTTCTGTCCCTGGGACATCTCCACCACCTGGCTTTCCAGGGCGCCGGCCTTTTTCAGTGCGCTTTCAATCGCCGGCAGGTTCGAAGCCTTTGACACCAGGGTGCTGAACCACAGCACTTGCTGGCCGACGTTTGCGCTCTCGCTGATCAACTGGCTGACGAAGCGGATCTCGCCACCTTCGCACCACAGCTCCCGGGCCTGCCCGCCAAAGTTCAGCACCGGCAGCTTGCGCTTGGGATCGGCCTTGCCCAGGGCTCGCCATTTGCGCTGGCTACCGCGGGTGGCTTCATCCAGGGAGGCGTGGAACGGCGGGTTGCACATGGTCAGGTCGAAACGCTCGGTGCTTTCCAGCAGGCCGTTGAGGATCTGCCTGGGATTGCCCTGCTGGCGCAGGCTGATGGCCTTGTTCAAGCCGTTGGCCTGGACGATGGCCTTGGCGGCGGCCAGGGCGGTGCTGTCGATGTCCGAACCGAGGAACTGCCAGCGGTAGTCGCTGTAGCCGATCAGCGGGTAGATGCAGTTGGCGCCGACCCCGACGTCCAGCACCCGTACCGCCGCGCCACGCGGGATTTCACCCTGGTTGTGGCTGGCCAGCAGGTCGGCGAGGAAATGCACGTAGTCGGCGCGACCGGGCACGGGTGGGCACAGGAAGTCCGCCGGAATGTCCCAGTGGGCAATGCCGTAGAAGGCCTTGAGCAGGGCGCGGTTGAACACCCGCACGGCCGCCGGGTCGGCAAAATCGATGCTTTCCTTGCCGTAGGGATTGAGGATCACGAACTGCCCCAGTTCCGGGGTGCTCTTGATCAGTTGCGGGAAGTCGTAACGCCCCTGGTGACGATTGCGCGGATGCAGGCTGGCCTTTTCCCGGGGCGCGGCGGTTTTTGGGGCGGCGGGCTTGGGCTTTTTGCGCGCAGGCTTGGGTGTGCTGGGGGCGGTCATGGGGGATCGATTCGGGGCTGGTTCAAAGTGGCGGGCATTGTCACACAGGAGCAGCGGTAAGTTTCAAGCGGTGAGCGACAAGTGATGCCTGCCTCCGCGCCGCCCAAGACAAGGGGCACAAAAAAGGGAGGCCTGTATGGGCCTCCCTTTTTCACACTGCGCGAATATTCGTTACAGGCTGGAAATCCGTGCGTGCTGTTCCGCCAGCTTGCCCAGGGCCTGTTCGGCCTCGGCCAGTTTGGCGCGTTCCTTCTCGATCACTTCCGCCGGTGCCTTGTCGACGAAGGAAGCGTTGGACAGTTTGCCGCCCACGCGCTGCACTTCGCCTTGCAGGCGCTGGATTTCCTTGTCCAGACGGGCCAGTTCCGCGCCCTTGTCGATGAGGCCGGCCATCGGTACCAGCACTTCCATCTCGCCCACCAGGGCGGTGGCGGACAGCGGTGCTTCGTCGCCGGCGCCCAGTACGGTGATGGATTCGAGCTTGGCCAGCTTCTTCAGCAAGGCTTCGTTCTCGGTCAGGCGACGCTGGTCTTCGGCACCGGCGTTCTTCAGGAACAGGGCCAGGGGCTTGCCCGGACCGATGTTCATTTCCGCGCGAATGTTGCGAGTGCCGAGCATCAGGCCCTTGAGCCATTCGATGTCGTCTTCGGCGGCCTGGTCGATGCGGGCTTCGTTAGCCACTGGCCAGGGTTGCAGCATGATGGTCTTGCCGGTGCTACCGGCCAGCGGCGCCAGGCGCTGCCAGATCTCTTCGGTGATGAACGGCATGAACGGATGCGCCAGGCGCAGGGCCACTTCCAGTACCCGCACCAGGGTGCGACGGGTGCCACGCTGGCGTTCAACCGGCGAGTTCTCGTCCCACAGCACCGGCTTGGACAGCTCCAGGTACCAGTCGCAGTACTGGTTCCAGATGAACTCGTACAGGGCCTGGGCGGCCAGGTCGAAACGGAACTGGTCGAGCTGGCGGGTGACTTCGGCTTCGGTGCGCTGCAGCTGGGAGATGATCCAGCGGTCCGCCAGGGACAGCTCATAGGCCTCGCCGTTCTGGCCGCAGTCCTCGCCCTTGTCCAGCACGTAGCGCGCGGCGTTCCAGATCTTGTTGCAGAAGTTGCGGTAACCCTCGACGCGACCCATGTCGAACTTGATGTCGCGGCCGGTGGTGGCCAGGGAGCAGAAGGTGAAGCGCAGGGCGTCGGTGCCATAGCTGGCGATGCCGTCGGCGAATTCGGCGCGGGTCTGCTTCTCAATGGCTTTCTGCAACTTGGGCTGCATCAGGCCGGTGGTGCGCTTCTGCACCAGGGTTTCGAGGTCGATGCCGTCGATGATGTCCAGCGGGTCGAGGACGTTGCCCTTGGACTTGGACATCTTCTGGCCCTGGCCGTCGCGGACCAGGCCGTGCACGTACACGGTCTTGAACGGAACCTGCGGCGTGCCGTCCTCGTTCTTCACCAGGTGCATGGTGAGCATGATCATCCGGGCGACCCAGAAGAAAATGATGTCGAAGCCGGTGACCAGCACGTCGGTCGGGTGGAAGGTCTTGAGGAACTCGGTCTGCTCCGGCCAGCCCAGGGTGGAGAAGGTCCACAGGCCCGAACTGAACCAGGTGTCGAGTACGTCGTTGTCCTGCTGCAGGGCAACGTCCGGACCGAGGTTGTGCTTGGCCCGCACTTCGGCTTCGTCGCGGCCGACATAGACCTTGCCGGACTCGTCGTACCAGGCCGGAATGCGATGGCCCCACCACAGCTGGCGGCTGATGCACCAATCCTGAATGTCGCGCATCCAGGAGAAGTACATGTTTTCGTACTGCTTGGGCACGAAGGCGATGCGGCCGTCTTCCACGGCGGCGATGGCAGGCTCGGCCAGAGGCTTGGTGGAGACGTACCACTGGTCGGTGAGCCACGGCTCGATCACGGTGCCGGAGCGGTCGCCCTTCGGCACTTTCAGGGCGTGGTCGTCGACGCTGACCAGCAGGCCGGCGGCGTCGAAGGCGGCCACGATCTGCTTGCGCGCTTCGAAGCGGTCCAGGCCGACGTACTCGGCCGGGATCTTGCCGTCGACGGTTTCGTTGAGGCTGCCGTCCAGGTTGAACACCTGGCAGGCCGGCAACACGGCGGCGTTCTTGTCGAAGATGTTCAGCAGCGGCAGGTTGTGGCGCTTGCCGACTTCGTAGTCGTTGAAGTCGTGGGCCGGGGTGATCTTCACGCAGCCGGTGCCGAATTCAGGGTCGCAGTAGTCGTCGGCGATGATCGGGATGCGCCGGCCGACCAGGGGCAGTTCGACGAACTGGCCGATCAGGGCCTTGTAGCGCTCGTCTTCGGGGTTCACCGCGACGGCGGAGTCGCCGAGCATGGTTTCCGGACGGGTGGTGGCGACAATCAGGTAGTCGTTGCCTTCAGCGGTCTTGGCGCCGTCGGCCAGTGGGTACTTGAGGTTCCACAGGAAGCCTTTCTCGTCGTGGTTTTCCACTTCCAGATCGGAAATCGCCGTGTGCAGCTTGGTGTCCCAGTTCACCAGGCGCTTGCCGCGGTAGATCAGGCCGTCTTCGTGCAGGCGCACGAAGGCTTCCTTGACCGCTTCCGAGAGACCGTCGTCCATGGTGAAGCGCTCGCGGCTCCAGTCCACGGAGGAGCCCAGGCGGCGGATCTGGCGGCTGATGTTGCCCCCGGACTGATCCTTCCATTCCCAGACTTTTTCGAGGAACTTTTCCCGGCCCAGATCGTGACGATTCTGGCCCTGGGCTTCGATCTGGCGCTCCACCAGCATCTGGGTGGCGATACCGGCGTGGTCGGTGCCCGGCTGCCACAGGGTGTTGCGACCCTGCATGCGGCGGAAGCGGATCAGGGCGTCCATGATCGCGTTGTTGAAGCCGTGGCCCATGTGCAGGCTGCCGGTGACGTTCGGCGGCGGGATCATGATGGTGTAGGAGTCGCCCGCGCCTTGCGGGGCGAAGTAGTTCTCGGACTCCCAGGTCTGGTACCAGGAAGTTTCAATGGCGTGCGGCTGGTAGGTCTTATCCATGCGCGGCGGGACCCTATTGGCATTTATTCAGGAAAAGCCGGGAAGTATAGCGGAGGGCGGCAGCAGCAAGCCACAAGCGGCAAGCGACAAGATGGCCATGCCCGGCTTTTGCGTGTGGCTTATGGTTTGCCGCTGGTGGCTGCTGCGAGCAGGCGTTCCAGGCGGGCGTCGAGGCGACGCTTGATCTCGGTTTCGATGTGTGGGGCGAAGTCGTCGATCACGTCTTGCATGATCAATTGCGCGGCGGCGCGCAGCTCGGTGTCCAGATGCAGCAGGGCGTCGGCACTGTTGCTGGCGGCTGCGGGTTTGGCTGCCGGCGTTGGCGCGGGAGCCGCGGGCGCAGCAGGGGTTGGTGCTGGTGCTGCGACTTGAGCCGGGGTCGGCGCAGGTTGCGGTTTGGCTGGCACGGCAGGGGCGGTTTCGGTGGTGGCCGGTTGCTGGCTGCCCACCATGTCGAACAGCAGGGGGATTTGCACTTCACTGCTCACGGTCTCGGTCAGCAGCGGTGGTTGCAGGTTGTCATCACCGAGCAGTTGACGGATCGACTCGAGGTCGTCCAGCAGGTGCGCGGGTTTTTGCAGCGGGTTGGGAGTGTCCATCGGGTGCTCAGAGTCGCTGTAAACGGTGATCTTGCAGAGGATAGCCCTGTTCGCGATAGAAACGGAAACTCTCGCGGGCCGCCTGACGAATAGTCGGGTCTTCCACCACGACCTCGGCAATTCGGGCAAAGCGCGGGGCGAAGGCCGGTACTTTCAGGTCCAGGTTCACCAGCAGGTCGTTGTGTTCGCCGGGGTCCTGGCCCAGGCCGAGGACGATCAAGCCTTCGGGTTCGCTTTCCGCCGGGCCGTGGGGGACGAAGGTTTCGCCCTTGAAGCGCCACAGGCGGGCATCGAGTTCATCCCGTTGCGCGGCATCGCTGCAATGCAGGTAGATGCGGTGGCCCATGCGCCAGGCCTTGTCGGTGAGCTTGCAGGCAAAATCCAGGCGCGCCGCGGGGTCCGCGCTGGGAAGGATATAAAAGTCGACTGTGGTCATTGGGGTTCCTGAGCCGGAGAGGGCGCCGCTTTCAAGCGACACCCTCCGCGGTCATGGTTTTCAGGCTTTGGCGCGGTCCAGCAGGTATTGGGTCAGCAGGGGAACCGGACGGCCGGTGGCGCCCTTGTCCTTGCCGCCGCTGGTCCAGGCGGTGCCGGCGATGTCCAGGTGTGCCCAGTTCAGGTTCTTGGTGAAGCGCGAGAGGAAGCAGGCGGCAGTGATGGTGCCGGCCTTCGGTCCGCCGATGTTGGCAATGTCGGCGAACGGGCTGTCCAGCTGCTCCTGGTACTCGTCGAACAGCGGCAGTTGCCAGGCGCGGTCGTCGGCTTGCCGGCCGGCGCTGAGCAGTTGCTCGATCAGTTCGTCGTTGTTGCCCAGCAGGCCCGAAGTATGGGCGCCCAGGGCCACGATGCAGGCACCGGTGAGGGTGGCGATGTCGATCACGGCCTGAGGCTTGAAGCGTTCGGCGTAGGTCAGGGCGTCACACAGCACCAGGCGGCCTTCGGCGTCGGTGTTGAGGATTTCCACGGTCTGGCCGCTCATGGTGGTGACGATGTCGCCAGGACGGGAAGCGCCGCCGCTGGGCATGTTCTCGGCGCAGGCGAGGATGCACACCAGGTTGATCGGCAGCTTGAGCTCCAGCACCGCACGCAGGGTGCCGAACACGCTGGCGGCGCCGCCCATGTCGTATTTCATCTCATCCATGCCGGCGCCGGGCTTGAGGCTGATGCCGCCGGTGTCGAAGGTGATGCCCTTGCCCACCAGGGCGAATGGCTTCTCGGACTTCTTACCGCCGTTGTACTGCATGACGATCAGGCGTGGCGGCTGGTCGCTGCCCTGGCCCACGGCATAGAACGAGCCCATGCCCAGTTCCTTGATCTTCTTCTCGTCGAGGACTTCGACTTTCAGGCCCTTGAACTCTTTACCCAGGGCCTTGGCCTGTTCGCCGAGGAAGGTCGGGTGGCAGACGTTCGGCGGCAGGTTGCCCAGGTCGCGAGTGAAGGCCATGCCCTTGGCGATGGCCTGGGCGTGGGTCACGCCACGCTGGACTTCCGCCTCGGCGGCCTTGATGGTCAGCAGGGTGATTTTCTTCAGGGCGCGAGGTTCGGCCTTCTGGCTCTTGTAGCGGTCGAAGACATAGCCACCGTCCACCAGGGTTTCAGCCAGCAGGCGGGTCTTGCCGTAGCTGTCGCGGCCCTTGACCACGACTTCGTCCAGAGCCAGCACGGCGTCGCTGCCGCCCAGGCCCTTGAGCGTGCTCAGTACGCCACTGATGAGCTTGCGGAACGGGCGGTCGCCCAGTTCGCCATCCTTGCCGGTGCCGACCAGCAGCACGCGTTCGGCCTTGAGCTTGGCCACGCCGTGCAGCAGCAGGCTCTGGCCGACCTTGCCGGCCAGGTCGCCGCGCTTGAGTACGGCGCTGATGGCGCCGCCGCTGAGTTCGTCGAGTTGCTTGGCGACGGTGCCGAGCTTGCGGTCTTCGCCGATGGCGACCACCAGGGTGGCGGTCTTCAACGTTTCCGGGCTAACGCTTTTTACAACCAGTTCCATGTCCGGGTCCCTGAATGAATGGTCTAAGAGCGCAGGAAAGACTCCGGCGCGGGGCTTATCTATATAGAAGAAGGCGTCGCGTGCTGGCGACGACAAAGCCGCCAGTTTGAACCTCGCCGGTCGCGGCTGACAACCCTCGTATCGGCCAAGTTCGCCGCTTTAGAGCGCCGGGAGAGCATCCTCCGTGACAGGCGCGCGCAATCACAGGATAATGCGCCATCTTTTTCGGCGGCTCTGCAATTTGGAGCCGGCTCGATACGTTTGCTTGTTCGGCCGCCTTAGCCTGACAACCCTGGAGTGTCTGGTTTGATCGTCTTTCGTTATCTATCCCGCGAAATCCTGCTGACCCTGAGTGCCGTGAGTGCGGTGCTGCTGGTCATCATCATGAGCGGGCGCTTCGTCAAGTTCCTCGCTCAAGCCGCCTCGGGTGCTCTGGATCCGGGCTCGCTGTTCCTGATCATGGGCTTTCGTCTGCCGGGCTTCCTGCAACTGATCCTGCCGCTGGGGCTGTTCCTCGGCATTCTTCTGGCTTATGGCCGGCTTTATCTCGAAAGCGAGATGACCGTGTTGTCCGCGACCGGCATGAGCCAGCAGCGCCTGCTGGGCATGACCATGGTTCCGGCGGCCCTGGTGGCGCTGGTGGTGGCGTGGCTGAGCCTGAGCCTGGCGCCGCAGGGAGCCAATCAGTTCCAGTTGCTGCTGAACAAGCAGGATGCCCTGACCGAGTTCGACACCCTGGTGGCCGGACGCTTTCAGGCGCTCAACGACGGCAGCCGGGTGACTTACACCGAGCAGTTGTCGGAAGACCGGACCAATCTTTCCGGGGTGTTCATCTCCGAAAAACGCCTGAATCAGGAAAAGAAGGACCAGGGCATCTCGGTGCTGGTGGCCGAGAAGGGCCATCAGGACATCCGGCCCGACGGCAATCGTTACCTGATCCTGGAGAACGGCTACCGCTATGACGGCAACCCGGGCGAGGCCAACTACCGGGTGATCAAGTACGACACCTACGGCGTGCTGCTGGAGCGTCCGGACGTCAGCGACGAAGTCACCGATCGCGACGCCATGCCGACCCGCGACCTGATCGGCAAGGACGACCTGCGGGCCCGCGCCGAACTGCAATGGCGCCTGTCCCTGCCGTTGCTGGTCTTCATCGTGACCCTGATGGCGGTGCCGCTGTCCCGGGTCAATCCGCGCCAGGGCCGCTTCCTCAAGCTGATCCCGGCCATTCTGCTGTACATGGCGTACCTGACCATCCTGATCGCGGTGCGCGGTGCCCTGGAGAAAGGCAAGATCTCGCCTGCCCTGGGGCTGTGGTGGGTTCACCTGCTGTTCCTGGCCATTGGCCTGGGCTTGATGTACTGGGAACCGATGCGGTTGAAAATGGCGAGTCGTCGCAGCGTGAAGGAGATGGCTCGTGGTTAAGCTCGATCGCTACATCGGTAGCAGTGTGTTCATGGCCATTCTTGCAGTCCTGGGGATCATCCTCGGGCTGGCCTCGCTGTTTGCCTTCATCGATGAGATGGGCAGCGTCAGCGATACCTACACCGTGATGGACGTGATGAGCTACGTCGTCCTCACCGCTCCGCGCCGGGTGTACGAGATGCTGCCGATGGCGGCTCTGATCGGCTGTCTGATCGGCCTGGGCTCTTTGGCCAGCAACAGTGAGCTGACCATCATGCGTGCCGCCGGTGTCTCCGTCGGTCGTATCGTCTGGGCGGTCATGAAGCCCATGCTGGTGCTGATGCTGGTGGGGGTGCTGGTGGGCGAGTACGTGGCGCCGGCCACCGAGACCCAGGCCCAGGCCAGTCGCGCCCTGGCACAGGGTTCCGGCGATGCCCAGAGTTCCAAGCATGGCCTGTGGCACCGTCAGGGCGAGGAGTTCATCCACATCAACGCCGTGCAACCCAATGGCTTGCTGTATGGCGTGACCCGCTACCACTTCGATGACAATCACCACATGCTGTCGTCGAGCTTCGCCCGCCAGGCGCGCTTCCATGAGAGCTACTGGCAGTTGACGGATGTCACCACCACCTATTTCCGTGAAGGTCACACCGAAGTCATCAGCGCGCCCGACGAGCGCTGGGACGTGGCCCTGAGCCCGCAACTGCTGAGCACCGTGGTGATGGCGCCGGAGTCCCTGTCGATCACTGGCTTGTGGGGCTACATCCATTACCTGGCGGATCAGGGGCTGAACAACGGTCGCTACTGGCTGGCGTTCTGGGTCAAGGTCCTGCAGCCCCTGGTGACGGCGGCCCTGGTATTGATGGCGATTTCCTTCATCTTCGGCCCGCTGCGTTCGGTGACCCTCGGTCAGCGCGTGTTCACCGGCGTGCTGGTGGGGTTCACTTTCCGCATCGCCCAGGACCTGCTGGGGCCTTCGAGCCTGGTTTTTGGCTTCTCGCCGCTGTTTGCGGTGCTGGTGCCGGCAGGCATCTGCGCCATTGCAGGCTTCTGGCTGCTGCGCCGGGCCGGTTGATTTAGCGGTTCCGCCAGGTTTTAAGCGCAACGCCCCGGTCTCTGGATTGGGGCGTTTTTGCATTTGACAAACGCTGACAGGCGAGCGTGACGCTCGTGCCGAGTATCAGGTACAATTCCCGGCTATTTTTCGGCGGGCCATGCCTGCAGCCTTTTTGAGTGTTCATCCGTGAGTGATTTGAGTCATATCCGCAATTTCTCCATCATCGCCCACATTGACCATGGCAAGTCGACTCTGGCCGATCGCTTCATCCAGATGTGCGGCGGCCTGGCCGAGCGCGAAATGGAAGCCCAGGTTCTGGACTCCATGGACCTTGAGCGTGAGCGCGGGATCACCATCAAGGCCCACAGCGTCACCCTCTATTACAAAGCCAAAGATGGCATTACCTACCAGCTGAACTTCATCGATACCCCGGGCCACGTGGACTTCACCTATGAAGTCAGTCGCTCCCTGGCGGCCTGTGAAGGTGCGCTGCTGGTGGTGGATGCCGGCCAGGGCGTTGAAGCCCAGTCGGTAGCCAACTGCTACACCGCCATCGAGCAGGGCCTGGAAGTGATGCCGGTGCTGAACAAGATCGACCTGCCACAGGCCGATCCGGAGCGGGTCAAGGAAGAGATCGAGAAGATCATCGGTATCGATGCCACCGACGCCGTGACCTGCAGCGCCAAGACCGGCCTGGGCGTGGACGAGGTGCTCGAGCGCCTGGTGACCACCATTCCGGCGCCGACCGGCAATATCGAAGACCCGCTGCAAGCGCTGATCATCGACTCCTGGTTCGACAACTACCTGGGCGTCGTGTCCCTGGTGCGTGTGCGTCACGGCCGGGTCAAGAAAGGCGACAAGATCCTGGTCAAGTCCACCGGCAAGATCCACCTGGTGGACAGCGTCGGTGTATTCAACCCGAAACACACCGCCACTGCCGACCTCAAGGCCGGTGAAGTGGGCTTCATCATCGCCGGCATCAAGGATATTCACGGGGCGCCGGTGGGTGACACCCTGACCTTGAGTTCGACCCCGGACGTGGAAGTGCTGCCAGGCTTCAAGCGCATCCAGCCTCAGGTCTATGCCGGCCTGTTCCCGGTCAGCTCCGATGACTTCGAGGATTTCCGCGAAGCGCTGCAGAAGCTCACCCTCAACGACTCGTCGCTGCAGTACACCCCGGAAAGCTCCGATGCCCTGGGCTTCGGCTTCCGTTGCGGGTTCCTCGGCATGCTGCACATGGAGATCATCCAGGAGCGCCTGGAGCGCGAATACGACCTGGACCTGATCACCACCGCGCCGACGGTGATCTTCGAGCTGCTGCTCAAGACCGGTGAAACCATCTATGTCGACAACCCGTCCAAGCTTCCGGACCTGTCGTCGATCGAAGACATGCGCGAGCCGATCGTGCGGGCCAATATCCTTGTGCCGCAAGAGCACCTGGGCAACGTCATAACCCTGTGCATCGAGAAACGCGGTGTGCAGCATGACATGCTGTTCCTGGGCAGCCAGGTCCAGGTGACCTACGATCTGCCGATGAACGAAGTGGTACTGGATTTCTTCGATCGCCTGAAGTCCACCAGCCGCGGCTACGCGTCGCTGGATTACCACTTCGATCGCTACCAGTCAGCTAATCTGGTCAAGCTGGATGTATTGATCAACGGCGACAAGGTCGATGCCCTGGCATTGATCGTGCACCGTGACAACGCCCACTACAAAGGGCGTGCGTTGACCGAGAAGATGAAAGATCTGATTCCTCGGCAGATGTTTGACGTGGCAATCCAGGCCGCCATCGGCGGGCAGATTGTGGCGCGGACAACCGTCAAGGCCCTCAGAAAGAACGTACTGGCCAAATGCTACGGCGGCGACGTCAGCCGTAAGCGCAAGCTGTTGGAAAAGCAGAAGGCCGGTAAGAAACGCATGAAGCAAGTGGGCAACGTGGAAATTCCACAAGAAGCCTTCCTTGCCGTGCTCAGGTTGGATAGTTAGGTCCTATGTCACTAAATTTCCCGCTGTTGCTGGTCATCGCTGTCTTCGTATGCGGTTTCTTGGCGTTGCTCGATCTGGTGTTTCTCGCACCGCGTCGACGCGCGGCCATCGCCAACTATCAGGGCAGCGTCAGCCAGCCGGATGGGCTGGTGGTCGAGAAGCTGAACAAGGAACCGCTGCTGGTTGAATACGGCAAGTCGTTCTTTCCGGTGTTGTTCATTGTTCTGGTGCTGCGTTCGTTCCTGGTGGAACCGTTCCAGATTCCGTCGGGCTCGATGAAACCGACCCTGGATGTCGGCGACTTCATCCTGGTGAACAAGTTCTCCTACGGGATTCGCTTGCCGGTGATCGACAAGAAAGTCATCGAGATCGGTGATCCGCAACGTGGCGATGTGATGGTGTTTCGCTACCCAAGCGACCCCAACGTCAACTACATCAAGCGTGTAGTGGGCCTGCCGGGGGATGAAGTGCGCTACACCAGCGACAAGCATCTGTTCGTCAACGGCCAGCCGGTGGCGGAGCAGTTGGTCGGCGCTGAGCCCGGCACCCTGGGCAGCGCTGAGCTGTACAAGGAGAAACTCGGTGCCGCCGAGCACTTGATCCGCAAGGAAATGAGCCGCTATCGGGCCACTCCGGACGGTCGTTGGGTGGTACCCGCCGGGCACTACTTCATGATGGGCGACAACCGCGACAACTCCAACGACAGTCGCTACTGGGACGATCCGAGTATTCCCAAAGACCTGCTGGGCATGGTTCCCGACAAGAATATCGTCGGCAAGGCCTTCGCAGTCTGGATGAGCTGGCCCGAACCGAAACTCAGCCACCTGCCGAATTTCTCGCGGGTTGGCCTGATCAAGTAATCACACACGGCGCTGTTGAACACAGCGCCGAATGCTTTTCTGGCTCTTGTATAAAACGGCGCGCCTTCGGGCCATCCGTAACAGCCTTATCGCCAGAAGCATGCAGTCAACGATATTCAGGATGTGGATTTGAACACAGCGTTAATTGCCACCCGCACTTCGTGCGCGGCCCCTAGGATGGCGAGTTTCGGCAACGAAATCAGTGTGGGTAAACCGTGAGCGTTTCTTTGAGCCGTCTCGAGCGTCAGCTCGGCTATTCCTTCAAGGACCAGGAACTGATGCTCCTGGCCCTCACTCACCGCAGCTTTGCCGGGCGCAACAACGAGCGCCTCGAGTTTCTCGGTGATGCCATTCTCAACTTCGTGGCCGGCGAGGCGTTGTTCGAGCGCTTCCCCCAGGCCCGCGAAGGCCAGCTGTCGCGTTTGCGCGCGCGCCTGGTGAAAGGTGAAACACTGGCGGTACTGGCCCGCGGTTTCGACCTGGGCGAATACCTGCGCCTGGGTTCCGGCGAATTGAAGAGCGGCGGTTTCCGTCGTGAATCGATCCTGGCCGATGCCCTGGAAGCCCTGATTGGTGCGATCTACCTGGACGCCGGCATGGAAACCGCCCGCGACCGCGTACTGTCCTGGCTGGCCTCGGAGTTCGAGAGCCTGACCCTGGTGGACACCAACAAGGACCCCAAGACCCGGCTGCAGGAGTTCCTCCAGTCCCGTGCCTGCGAACTGCCGCGCTACGAAGTGGTGGATATCCAGGGCGAGCCGCACTGCCGGACATTCTTCGTTGAATGTGAAGTCACCTTATTGAATGAAAAAAGCCGAGGTCAGGGTGTGAGCCGTCGTATTGCCGAACAGGTAGCGGCCGCTGCAGCACTGATTGCCCTGGGCGTGGAGAATGGCCATGACTGATACAACCGCAACACGCTGTGGCTATGTCGCCATCGTCGGCCGCCCCAACGTGGGCAAGTCGACGCTGCTCAACCACATCCTCGGCCAGAAGCTGGCGATCACCTCGCGCAAGCCCCAGACCACTCGTCACAACATGCTCGGCATCAAGACCGAAGGCGCCATCCAGGCGATCTACGTCGACACCCCCGGCATGCACAAGAGCAACGAGAAGGCGCTGAACCGCTACATGAACAAGACCGCTTCGGCGGCCTTGAAAGACGTCGACGTGGTGATCTTCGTGGTCGACCGCACCAAGTGGACCGACGAGGACCAATTGGTCCTTGAGCGCGTGCAGTACGTGCAGGGGCCGGTGATCCTGGCGATCAACAAGACCGACCGCATCGAGGACAAGGCCGAGCTGATGCCGCACCTGACCTGGCTGCAGGAGCAACTGCCGAATGCCGAGATCGTGCCGGTCTCCGCGCAGCAGGGGCATAACCTCGAAGCCCTGGAAGGCTTGATCGCCAAGCACCTGCCGGAGAACGACCACTTCTTCCCGGAAGACCAGATCACCGACCGCAGCAGCCGCTTCCTCGCCGCCGAACTGGTGCGCGAGAAGATCATGCGCCAGCTGGGTGCCGAGCTGCCGTACCAGATCACCGTGGAAATCGAAGAGTTCAAGCAGCAGGGCAAGACCCTGCATATCCACGCCTTGATCCTTGTCGAACGCGATGGGCAGAAGAAAATCATCATTGGCGACAAGGGTGAGCGGATCAAGCGCATCGGCATGGAAGCGCGCAAGGACATGGAGCTGCTGTTCGACTCCAAGGTCATGCTCAACCTCTGGGTCAAGGTCAAGGGTGGCTGGTCCGATGACGAGCGCGCCTTGCGTTCCCTGGGCTACGGCGACCTCTGAGACCTTTCGCCGACCAGCCGGCTCCTACAACACCCTGTAGGAGCCGGCTGGTCGGCGAACCGCTTCACCTCCTTCTCCGGACCCGGTTCCCTCTCTGCCCCTGAGATCCCCCGCAACCATGTCCAGCAACGCCCCAGTCGGCCAGCTTGCCTACGTCCTGCACAGCCGCGCTTACCGTGAAAGCAGCGCCCTGGTGGATTTTCTCACCCCGCAAGGTCGCCTGCGCGCTGTCCTGCGCAATGCACGAGGCAAGGCCGGTACCCTGGCGCGACCCTTCGTTCCTCTGGAAGTCGAGTTTCGCGGCCGCGGCGAGCTGAAGAACGTCGGGCGCATGGAAAGTGCCGGAATCGCCGCCTGGCTCAACGGCGAAGCGCTGTTCAGCGGCCTGTACCTGAATGAGCTGATGATCCGCCTGCTGCCGGCGGAAGATCCCCATCCGGCGGTGTTCGACCACTACGCCGCCACCTTGCTGGCCCTGGCCGAGGGCCGGCCCCTGGAGCCCCTGCTGCGGGCCTTTGAGTGGCGCCTGCTGGACGATCTGGGCTATGGCTTCGCCCTGGACAGCGACATCCACGGCGCGCCCATCGCTGCCGATGGCCTGTATCGCCTGCAGGTGGATGCCGGACTGGAGCAGGTCTTCCTGCTGCAACCGGGCCTGTTCAATGGCACCGAGCTGTTGGCCATGGCCGAGGCCGACTGGAGCGCTCCCGGTGCCTTGTCGGCCGCCAAGCGCCTGATGCGCCAGGCCCTGGCCGTGCACCTGGGCGGGCGGCCCCTGGTCAGTCGCGAGCTGTTTCGCAAACCCTAGGTGTACTTGCCGCTTATCCGTCGGCGGCGGCCGGCCACGTGCAGCGCTTATTCTGCGTTCGTGCAAATGGCAACAGACCCTGTTCTCCCCGTATGCTGTGCGGCGAATTTTCATTTATCCAGGAGCGCTTCCGTGACCACCAGCAATCGCATTCTTCTCGGCGTGAACATCGATCACGTTGCCACCCTGCGTCAGGCCCGCGGCACGCGTTACCCTGACCCGGTCAAGGCCGCTCTGGATGCTGAAGAGGCGGGTGCCGACGGCATCACCGTGCACCTGCGCGAAGATCGCCGGCACATTCAGGAGCGCGACGTGCTGCTGCTCAAGGACGTGCTGCAGACCCGCATGAACTTCGAGATGGGCGTCACCGAAGAGATGATGGCGTTCGCCGAGCGCATTCGCCCGGCGCATATCTGCCTGGTGCCGGAAACCCGTCAGGAGCTGACCACAGAAGGCGGTCTTGACGTGGCCGGGCAGGAGGCACGGATCAAGGCGGCGGTGGAGCGCTTGTCGAAAATCGGTTCCGAAGTGTCGCTGTTCATCGATGCCGACGAGCGCCAGATCGAAGCCTCCAAGCGCGTCGGCGCGCCGGCCATCGAGTTGCACACCGGTCGTTATGCCGATGCCCAGACGCCGAGTGAAGTGGCGGACGAGCTGCAGCGCATCGTCGACGGGGTTGCCGTGGGGCTGGCCCAGGGCCTGATCGTCAATGCCGGCCACGGCCTGCATTACCACAACGTCGAAGCGGTGGCGGCGATCAAGGGCATCAACGAGCTGAACATCGGCCACGCCCTGGTGGCCCATGCCCTGTTCGTCGGCTTCAAGGGTGCGGTAGCGGAGATGAAGGCCCTGATTTTGGCGGCTGCGGCCAAGGCCTGAATGACCTTCGCCGGCGAGCCGGCTCCTGCACCATCTCTGTAGGAGTCGGCTGGCCGGCCAGGGCTGTTAAAGCGGCGGATTGTCTTCCGGCGGCTTGGTCTTGTTGACCCCGGGCACGTGCAGGTTGCCCTCGGCGACCTGATCGCCTTCCAGCTGCGGCTGGGTCACCCAGGTCAGGATGTCGTAGTAGCGGCGGATGTTGGCGACGAAATGCACCGGCTCGCCGCCCCGGGCGTAGCCATAGCGGGTCTTGCTGTACCACTGCTTTTGCGACAGCCGTGGCAGCATTTTCTTCACATCCAGCCATTTGTTCGGATTCAGGCCTTCCCTTTCCGCCAGCTTGCGGGCGTCGTCCAGGTGGCCGGTGCCGACGTTGTAGGCGGCGAGGGCGAACCAGGTGCGGTCCGGCTCCTCGATCTTGTCGTCCAGTTGCTCCTTGATATAAGCCAGGTACTTGGCCCCGCCACTGATGCTCTGCTTGGGGTCCAGGCGGTTGGACACGCCCATGGCCTGGGCGGTGTTCTGGGTCAGCATCATCAGCCCGCGCACGCCGGTCTTGGAGGTGACCTCGGCCTGCCACATGGATTCCTGGTAGCCCACCGCCGCCAGCAGGCGCCAGTCGAGCTTCTCCTGCTTGGCCGAATTCTTGAAGTGTTTCTCGTACTTGGGCAGACGCTGCTGCAGGTGTTGGGCGAAGGTGTAGGCACCGACATAGCCGAGCACGTCCACGTGGCCGTAATAGCGGTCCTTGAGGCGTTGCAGGGTGCCGTTCTTCTCCACCTTGTCGAGGAAACTGTTGATTTCGTTGAGCAGGCTGTTGTCGTCGCCGGCGGCTACCGCCCAGCTCTGGCTGCGGGCATCCCCCAGGTCGAAGGCGACCCGTACGTTGGGGAAGTACACCTGGTTCATCGCCAGTTCGTTGGAGTCCACCAGGGTCAGGTCGATCTGCCCTTCGTCCACCATGCGCAGCAGGTCGACGACCTCGACGGCGTCCGACTCTTCGTAGTCGATGCCGGGGTACTTGAGCTTGAGTTCCGCCAGTTGTTCGGCGTGGCTGCTGCCCTTGAGCACCATGATGTGCTTGCCCACCAGGTTCTGCGCGCTGGTAGGGCGGGACTGGCCGTTGCGATAGATGATCTGCGGGGTGACTTCCAGGTAAGGGTGGGAAAACCGCACCTGCTGTTTGCGCTGCTCGCTGCTCACCAGGCCAGCGGCAGCCAGCACCGGGCCTTTGGGCTGGCCCAACTGGTTGTACAGGTCGTCGAGGTTGTCGGCGGTCTCGATCTTCAGCTCCACGCCCAGATCGTCGGCAAAGCGCTTCACCAGCTCGTATTCGAAGCCGGTTTCGCCGTTGCGGTCCTGAAAGTAGGTGGCGGGGCTGTTACGGGTGATCACCCGCAGCACACCATCCTCCTTTACGCGCTCAAGGGTGCTGGGTTTTTCAACGCAGGCGCCGAGCATCAGGAAGAGTCCGGTTACGATGAGCCACTTGGCGCAGCGCGGACGTAAAGCCATAGGGGAAAACATTGGCGCAGTATACGCAAAGGATAACGGCCGCCATATCTCGACAGCGAAGGGCTTGTCTGCTAGCCAGCGGCGGTCTGGGCTGGAGGCCTCAAGAATGGGGCCTCGGTGCTTGATGTGACGATTAAAATAACCCGCGGCAATGACCCTGATGAGCCTTTGTTATAGGGCGCCTGGGCCGGGCCGACGTCCGGGCGCCACCCGGGGTTGGGTTTCGAGTGCCGATGGCAACGGTTTACGTTAGAATGCACGGCCTCAAAGCACACCCCCTTCCCGAGGCTGTCCCGAAGATGTTGATCCTGCGCGGCGCTCCTGCCCTTTCTGCCTTTCGCCACAGCAAACTCCTTGAACAACTGAGCCAGAAGGTTCCAGCTGTCAGTGGCCTGTATGCTGAATTCGCTCACTTCGCCGAAGTCACCGGCGTCCTGACCGGCGACGAACAGCAGGTGCTTGCGCGCCTTCTGAAGTACGGCCCCAGCGTTCCGGTACAAGAGCCGAGCGGTCGTCTGTTCCTGGTCCTGCCGCGTTTCGGCACCATCTCGCCCTGGTCGAGCAAGGCCAGCGACATCGCCCGTAACTGTGGCCTGGCCAAAGTCCAGCGCCTGGAGCGCGGTATCGCTTTCTACGTGACCGGTGAGTTCAGCGACGCCGACGCCCAGTCGATTGCCGATGCCCTGCATGACCGCATGACCCAGATCGTGGTGGCCAACCTGGAGCAGGCCGCCGGCCTGTTCAGCCACGCCGAACCCAAGCCGCTGACCGCCATCGACATCCTCGGCGGCGGCCGCGCCGCGCTGGAAAAAGCCAACAGCGAACTGGGCCTGGCCCTGGCCGAAGACGAAATCGATTACCTGATGAGCGCCTTCCAGGGCCTCAAGCGTAATCCCCACGACATCGAACTGATGATGTTCGCCCAGGCCAACTCCGAGCACTGCCGCCACAAGATCTTCAACGCCAGTTGGGACATCGACGGCCAGAGCCAGGAAAAAAGCCTGTTCGGCATGATCAAGAACACCTATCAGATGCACAGCGAAGGTGTGCTGTCCGCCTACAAGGACAACGCCGCGGTGATCGTCGGTTCCGTTGCCGGGCGCTTCTACCCGAACCCTGAAACCCGCCAGTACGGCGCGGTGCAGGAGCCGGTGCACATTCTGATGAAGGTCGAGACCCACAACCACCCGACCGCCATCGCTCCGTTCCCGGGGGCTTCCACCGGTTCCGGCGGCGAGATCCGTGACGAGGGCGCCACCGGCCGCGGCGCCAAGCCGAAAGCCGGCCTCACCGGCTTCACCGTGTCCAACCTGCAGATCCCGGGCTTCGAACAGCCGTGGGAAGTGCCGTACGGCAAGCCCGAGCGCATCGTCAACGCCCTCGACATCATGATCGAAGGCCCATTGGGCGGCGCCGCGTTCAACAACGAATTCGGCCGTCCGGCCCTGACCGGTTACTTCCGTACCTTCGAACAGTCCATCAACACCCCCCGTGGCGATGAAGTGCGTGGCTACCACAAGCCGATCATGCTGGCGGGCGGCATGGGCAACATCCGTGACGAGCACGTACAGAAAGGCGAGATCACCGTCGGTTCGAAACTGATCGTCCTCGGCGGCCCGGCGATGCTCATCGGCCTGGGCGGCGGTGCCGCTTCCTCCATGGCCACCGGCACCAGCTCGGCGGACCTGGACTTTGCCTCGGTACAGCGTGAAAACCCGGAAATGGAGCGCCGTTGCCAGGAAGTCATCGACCGTTGCTGGCAGCTGGGGGACAACAACCCCATCAGCTTCATCCACGACGTCGGCGCCGGCGGCCTGTCCAACGCCTTCCCGGAGCTGGTCAACGATGGCGGCCGCGGTGGTCGCTTCGAACTGCGCAACATTCCCAACGACGAGCCGGGCATGGCCCCGCACGAAATCTGGTCCAACGAATCCCAGGAGCGTTATGTCCTGGCGGTGGGCGCAGCAGACTTCGAACGCTTCAAGGCCATCTGCGAGCGCGAGCGTTGCCCATTCGCGGTGGTCGGCGAAGCCACTGCCGAGCCACAGCTGACCGTGACCGACAGCCACTTCGGCAACAGCCCGGTGGACATGCCCCTGGAAGTGCTGCTGGGCAAGGCCCCGCGCATGCACCGTTCGGCCGTGCGGGAAACCGAGTTGGGTGATGATTTCGATCCAAGCACCCTGGATATCGCCGAGAGCATCGAGCGCGTCCTGCACCACCCGGCCGTGGCCAGCAAGAGCTTCCTGATCACCATCGGCGACCGCACCATCACCGGCCTCGTGGCCCGTGACCAGATGGTCGGCCCATGGCAGGTGCCGGTGGCCGACGTGGCCGTGACCGCCACCAGCTTCGACGTCTACACCGGTGAAGCCATGGCCATGGGCGAGCGCACGCCGCTGGCCCTGCTGGATGCCCCGGCGTCCGGCCGCATGGCGATCGGCGAAACCCTGACCAACATCGCCGCCTCGCGGATCAACAAGATCAGCGACATCAAGCTCTCCGCCAACTGGATGTCGGCCGCCGGCCACCCGGGTGAAGACGCGCGTCTGTACGACACCGTCAAGGCCGTGGGCATGGAACTGTGCCCCGAGCTGGGCATCACCATCCCGGTGGGCAAGGACTCGATGTCCATGGCCACCCGCTGGAACGAAGAAGGCGTGGACAAGAGCGTCACCTCGCCGCTGTCGCTGATCGTGACCGGCTTCGCGCCTGTGGCGGACATCCGTCAGACCCTGACCCCGCAACTGCGCATGGACAAGGGCACCACCGATCTGATCCTGATCGACCTCGGTCGCGGGCAGAACCGCATGGGCGCCTCGATCCTGGCCCAGACCCACGGCAAGCTCGGCAAGCAAGCGCCGGACGTCGATGACGCCGAAGACCTGAAAGCCTTCTTCGCCGTGATCCAGGGCCTCAACGCCGACGGCCACCTGCTGGCCTACCACGACCGTTCCGATGGCGGCCTGCTGGTAACCGCCCTGGAAATGGCCTTCGCCGGTCACTGCGGTCTGAACCTGACCCTCGACGCCGTGGCGGAAAACGCCGCGGAAATCGCCGCCATTCTGTTCAACGAAGAACTGGGTGCGGTGATCCAGGTGCGGCAGGATGCGACCCCAGGCGTGCTGGCTCAGTTCAGCGCTGCCGGTCTGGGCGACTGCGTGGCGGTGATCGGCAAGCCGATCAACAACGGTGAAGTGAGCATCTCCTACAACGGCGAAAGCGTGTTCACCGGCCAGCGCCGTCTGCTGCAGCGTCAGTGGGCGGAAACCAGCTACCAGATCCAGCGCCTGCGGGACAACGCCGAGTGCGCCGAGCAGGAATTCGACGTCCTGCTGGAAGAAGACAACCCGGGCCTGAGCGTCAAGCTGGGCTTCGACGTCAACCAGGACATCGCCGCGCCTTACATCAAGAAAGGCGTGCGTCCCCAGGTGGCGGTGCTGCGTGAGCAGGGCGTCAACGGCCAGGTGGAAATGGCGGCGGCTTTCGACCGCGCCGGCTTCAACGCCATCGACGTGCACATGAGCGACATCCTCGCCGGTCGTGTCGACCTCAACGACTTCAAGGGCATGGTGGCCTGCGGCGGTTTCTCCTACGGCGACGTACTGGGCGCCGGTGAGGGCTGGGCCAAGTCGGCGCTGTTCAACAGCCGCGCGCGTGACGCCTTCCAGGGCTTCTTCGAGCGTACCGACAGCTTCACCCTGGGCGTGTGCAACGGTTGCCAGATGATGTCCAACCTGCACGAGCTGATCCCGGGCAGCGAGTTCTGGCCGCACTTCGTGCGCAACCGCTCCGAGCAGTTCGAAGCCCGTGTAGCCATGGTCCAGGTCCAGGAGTCGAACTCGATCTTCCTGCAGGGCATGGCCGGTTCGCGGATGCCGATCGCCATCGCCCACGGCGAAGGCCATGCGGAATTCGAAAGCGAGGAGGCCCTGCTGGAAGCCGATCTGTCCGGCTGCGTGGCCCTGCGCTTCGTCGACAACCACGGCAAGGTCACCGAGCGTTACCCGGCCAACCCGAACGGCTCGCCGCGCGGGATCACCGGCCTCACCAGCCGCGACGGTCGCGTCACCATCATGATGCCGCACCCTGAGCGGGTGTTCCGTGCTGTGCAGAACTCCTGGCGTCCGGATGACTGGAACGAAGACGCGGCGTGGATGCGCATGTTCCGCAACGCACGTGCCTGGGTGAACTGAGGCTGATGTACAAGCTCAGCTTCTTCGTGCCTCCCAGCCATGTGGAGCAGGTCAAGAGCGCCGTATTTGCCGCCGGTGGCGGACGTATCGGCGCCTATGACCAGTGCGCCTGGCAGGTGCTCGGCCAGGGCCAGTTTCGCCCGTTGGACGGCAGCCAGCCGTTTCTCGGGCAGACCGGTCAGGTGGAGCGGGTGGAGGAATGGAAGGTCGAGCTGGTGGTGGCCGATGAACTGATCGCCAATGCAGTGGCGGCTCTCAAGCAGAGCCATCCCTACGAGACGCCGGCTTATGAAGTCTGGCGTCTTGAAACGTTCTGAAGTGATCCACCGATAAAAAGCCCGCTGCACCGGAGACGGTCAGCGGGCTTTTTTGTGGGACTTTTCAGTCAGGCCGGCACCTACGGGATCAGCGTAGGAGCCGGCTTGCCGGCGAAGGCGTCTTCAGGCTCTCGCCCCCACCTTCTTGTGCAGCAGCGTTTGCAGAGCGGCCTGCAATCCCCCGGCCTTCTGGCCAATCAGCACGTGCCAGACATCCCCCTCCATGCGCCGCATACCCTGGCAGCCCAGGGCGTCGAGCGCCGACTCCGACAGGCTGCGGCTGTCACTCAGTTGCACCCGCAACCGGGTCAGGGCGACGCAGTCGGCCTGCAACAGATTGTCCCGGCCACCCAGGGCGTTGAGCCACTGCTGGGCTTCCTGGGTGGAGACTTCGAGCGATTGGGGGGCCTCGACTGGTGGCGCTGGCGCCGCGACCGGGGCTGCCGCCGGCAGCGCCAGACGGATCTGGTCGGCGATACTGTCGGCCATCGGTCCCACCACCACCTGCAAGCTGCCGCCCTTGCCGGGGCGCACCACGGCCAGGGCGCCCAGGGCTTTCAATTCTGCGTCGGCGGCCAGGTTGCGGTCCGCCAGCTCCAGGCGCAGGCGCGTGGTGCAAGCGCCGACCGTGATCAGGTTGGCCGCACCGCCCAGGGCCTTGATATAGGCGGCGGCGCGCTGATCGGCGTTGAGTTCGCTCTTGTCCCCGGATGGACTGTCCTCGCGTCCCGGGGTCTTGAGGTTGAAGCGGCGGATGCAGAAGTCGAATACCAGGTAGTACACCACCGCGTACAGCAGCCCCACCGGGAACACCTTCCAGCCGTTGGTGGAGCGTCCCCAGCCCAGGGCCATGTCGATGGCGCCGCCGGAGAAGGTGAACCCCAGGTGGATGTTCAACAGGTTGGTCAGGGCCATGGCCAGGCCGGTGAGCAGCGCGTGTACCAGATACAGCAATGGGGCGAGGAACATGAAGGCGAATTCGATGGGTTCGGTGACCCCGGTAAGGAACGAGGTCAGGGCCATGGACAGGAAGATCCCGCCCATCACCTTGCGCCGTTCCGGCAAGGTGTTGCGGTACATCGCCAGGCAGGCGGCGGGCAGACCGAACAGCATCATCGGGAACATCCCGGTCATGAACTGGCCGCCCTTGGGGTCCCCGGCGAAGTAGCGGGTCAGGTCGCCGGTGACCACCGCGCCGGTGCTCGGGTCGGTGAAGCTGCCGAAGATGAACCAGGCCATGTTGTTGAGGATGTGGTGCAGGCCGGTGACGATCAGCAGGCGGTTGAACACGCCGAAGACGAAGGCGCCGAAGCTGCCGCTTTCCAGCAGCAACTGGCCGAAGCTGTTGATGCCGTGCTGGATCGGCGGCCAGATCAGGCCGAACGCCAGCCCCAGGCCCACGGCGCTGAAGCCGGTGGCAATGGGCACGAAGCGCCGGCCGCCAAAGAACGCCAGGTATTCGGGCAGCTTGATGTCCTTGAAGCGGTTGTACAGCGCGCCGGCCATCAGGCCGCTGATGATCCCGGCGAGCATGCCCATGTTGATGCTGGCGTCCAGCACCTTGAGGGTCGAGATCATCACCAGGTAGCCGATGGCCCCGGCCAGCCCGGCGGTGCCGTTGTTGTCCCGGGCAAAGCCCACGGCGATGCCGATGGCGAAGATCAGCGCCAGGTTGCCGAAGATCGATTGCCCGGCATCGTGGATGATGGCGATGTTCAGCAGGTCGGTGTCGCCCAGGCGCAGCAGCAGGCCGGCGATCGGCAGGATGGCGATGGGCAGCATCAGGGCGCGGCCGAGGCGTTGCAGGCCCTCGATGAAGTACTGGTACATGGCGTCTCTCCTGGAATGCTTGTTATGGGTTCAGCGGCCAGTGCCGGGCGCAGGCCTCGCGCACCGCGACGGCACCCTGGAGGTCGAGCAGCGGCTGGCTCAGCCGGCGGCATTCGGCGGCATCCAGCTGGCGCACCCGGTCCTTGATTTCCCCCACCTGCGGCGGGCTCACCGACAGTTCGCGCACGCCCAGGCCGATCAGCACCGGGGTGGCCAGGGGATCGGAAGCCAGGGCGCCGCAGACGCCGACCCAGCGCCCATGGCGCTCGGCACCGCTGCAGGTCTGGGCGATCAGTCGCAGCAGGGCCGGGTGCAGGGCGTCGACCCGCGCCGCCAGTCCGGCATGGTCGCGGTCCATGGCCAGGGTGTACTGGGACAGGTCGTTGGTGCCGATGGAGAGGAAGTCGGCGTGTTCCGCCAACTGCTCGGCCATCAGGGCCGCGGCCGGCACTTCGATCATCACCCCCAGTTCCGGCTGTTGGGTCAGGCCCAGTTCGGCGGCGAGCTGCTTCAGGCGCTGGCGGATGTGCAACAGCTCGGCCACTTCGGTGACCATCGGCAGCATCACCCGGCAACGTTGCACCGGGCTGACCTGCAGCAGGGCGCGCAATTGCTGGTCCAGCAGCTCCGGTCTTGCCTGAGCCAGGCGGATGCCGCGCAGGCCCAGCACCGGGTTGGCTTCCACCGGCAATGGCAGGTAGTCCAGCTGCTTGTCGCCGCCGACATCGATGGTGCGGATGATCACCGGCTTGTCGCCCATGGCGTCGAGCACTGCCTGGTAGGCCTGGCGTTGCTCGGCTTCGTCCGGGGCGGTCTGCCGATCGACGAACAGGAACTCGGTGCGCAGCAGGCCGACGCCATCGGCGCCACCCTGGTGCGCGTCCCGGGCCTCGGCGCTGGAGGCGACGTTGGCCGCCACCTCGATCGACTGGCCGTCCCGGGTCAGGGCCGGGTCACCGGCTTGCTGGCGTTGCTGCTCGCGGCGCTGTCTCCGGGCCGCAACGACCTCTTGCACCCGGGCGATGCGTTGCGGGTCCGGTGCCAGTTCCAGGCGTCCGCCATCGGCATCGAGTACCACTGCCGGAAGGTGCTCCAGCTCAAGCAGCTCCGGGCCCAGGGCCACCACGCAAGGCAGGCCTTTGCTGCGGGCGAGGATGGCCACGTGGGAGGTGGCGCCGCCGGCGGCCATGCACAGGCCGGCCACGCCCTGGGCGCTCAGTTGCAGCAGGTCGGACGGGGTCAGCTCCTGGGCGGCGACAAGGGCCCCCGGGGGCAACTGGTACTGCCAGGCTTCGCCGAGCAAGGCCCGCAGCACCCGTTGTTGCAGGTCCCGCAGGTCGTTGGCGCGCTCGGCCAGCAACGGATTGCCCAGTTGTTGCAGGACCTGGCATTGCTCGGCGATGGCGGCGCTCCAGGCATGGGTGGCGGCGCGTCCCTGGGCGATGGCGGCGTCGGCGGCGTCCAGCAGGGTCGGGTCTTCCAGCAGCCCCAGGTGGGCGTTGAAGATGTCCTGTTCCTGCTGATCCCGACGTTGCCGGGCCTGTTCCAGGGTGCGCAGGATATCCCCACGCACCTGCTCCAGGGCCGCGCTCAGGGCCTGGCGCTGCGACTCGGGTTGGTGCTGGCCGCTGTCCTTGGGCAGCTCCATGGCGTTGAGGCGCACCAGGGGGCCGCAAGCCAGCCCGGGTGCCGCGCAGACGCCTTGCAACACGCCAGCCTCGGTGGCCGGGCGCAGCACCTGGAGCGCGGCCGGCGCTGCGGCGTGGGCATCGTCCGCCAGGGCGCTGCCTAGCGTCTTGAGCAGCGCCTGCAAGGCGGCCTGGCAATCATCGCCCTGGCAACTGACCAACACTTCATCCTGTTCGCCGATGCCCAGGCCCATCAGGGCGATCAGGCTGGTGCAGGGAGCGCTTTTGTCCTTGAAGCTCAGCTGTGAGTGGCTGTTGAATGCCGCCGCGGTCTGGCGCACCAGCGCGGCCGGGCGAGCGTGCAGCCCGCCGCGGTGGGCGACCCTGATCCGGGCGCTGGCCTGCTCGCTGGCGTCGGCCCGGGAAAGCTCCGGCCTGGCGGCATCCGTGCGGCGGCTGAGATGCAGCAGCGGCTCGCCGACCTTGACCGAAGACAGGTTCAGGTGACGCAGTTCGAAGTGTTCGCCGTTGGTCAGGATCATCAGGCTGATCAGGCTCCGGCAGTGCTGCGCCACATGGTCCAGGTCAAACCGCAGCAGGGGCTGGCCGGCGCTGACTTGCTGGCCTTGTTCCACCAGCAGGGCAAAGCCTTCGCCTTGCAGTTCGACGGTGTCCAGGCCCAGGTGCAGCAGCCATTCGGCACCGTTGGCGGCCCGCAGCGTGACCGCATGGGCGGTGCGCGCGATCTGCACCACTTGCCCGGCGCAGGGCGCGTGCAGCGTGTCGTTGAGCGGGTCGATGGCAATCCCGTCTCCCATGGCGCCACTGGCGAACACCGGGTCGGGGACGCTGCTCAGCGGCAGGACAGGCCCGCTGAGGGGGGCACTGAGCGTCAGGTCGTTATTGTTGTTGTGCATGGCGCAGTACTCATCGATCAAAGGGGCTTAGTGCGTGCGGGTCACTTTGCTCAGGTGGCGCGGCTGATCCGGGTCCATGCTGCGGGCCTCGGCCAGGCCGGCGGCCATCACATAGAAGCTCTGGATCGCCAGGATCGGGTCCAGCACCGGGTGTTCCGCGCGGCTCAGGGTCAGGTCCCGCTCACCGATGTCATCCGGCGCCGCCAACAGCACCTTGGCGCCGCGCTGGCGCATGTCCGCCGCCAGGCTCAACAGGCCGCCCTGTTCGGCGCCCCGGGGGGCGAACACCAGCAACGGGTAGTCGTGGTCGATCAGGGCCATCGGGCCGTGGCGCACTTCGGCGCTGCTGAAGGCTTCGGCCTGGATCGCCGACGTTTCCTTGAGCTTGAGCGCCGCTTCCTGGGCGATGGCGAAGCCGGCACCACGGCCGATCACCATCAAGCGCTGGCAATCGCGCAGGGCATTGACCGCCAGGTTCCAGTCCTGGGTCGCGGCCTGTTGCAGGCCCTCGGGCAGAGCCAGGCCGGCCTCCAGCAGGTGGCTGTCCTCGTTCCAGTGACCGATCAGCCGGGCGCTGGCGCTGAGGGTGGCGATAAAGCTCTTGGTCGCCGCCACGCTCTGCTCGGTGCCGGCGTACAGCGGCAGGGAGAATTCGCTGGCGGCCTCCAGGGGGCTGTGTTCGGCATTGACCATGGCCACGCTGAGGGCCCCGCGCTTGCGCAGCAGGCGCACGCTGTTCACCAGATCCGGGCTCTGGCCCGATTGCGAGAAGGCGAACACCGCCTGGCCGCTGACCCGCAAGGGCGCCTGTTGCATGGTCACCACCGACATCGGCAGCGAGGCCACCGGGATGCCCACCTGTTGCATGGTCAGGTAGGCGAAGTAGCTGGCGGCATGGTCGGAGCTGCCCCGGGCCACGGTCATGGCCACTTGTGGCGGCTGGCGGCGCAGGCGGCCGGCGACCTCGACCAGGGACGGGTCCAGGTGCTGCAACTGGCTGCGGACGGCGCTGTGCGAGGACAGCGCCTCTTTAAGCATTTTTGAAGTCAATGTCTTCTCCTTCGACCATGACGGCGGTCAGTGTGAGTGCGCGGTCCAGGCGCACGCTGTCGGCCCAGCTGCCGGGTTGCAGGCGGCCGCGTTCGGGGATGCCGAGGTAATCGGCGGGAAATTGCGACAGGCGCTGGGAGGCCTCGGCCAGGGGCAAGCCGATCTTCACCAGATTGCGCAGGGCCTGATCCATGGTCAGGGTGCTGCCGGCCAGGGTGCCGTCCGCCAGGCGCACGCCGCCCAGGCACTTGGTCACGGTGTGGCTGCCGAGCCGGTATTCGCCGTCGGGCATGCCGGCGGCGGCGGTGGAGTCGGTGACGCAGTACAGGCACGGGATCGAGCGCAGGGCCACGCGCATGGCGCCGGGGTGCACGTGCAGCAGGTCGGGGATCAGCTCCGCGTACTGGGCATGGGCCAGGGCGGCGCCGACGATGCCCGGCTCACGGTGATGCAGGGGGCTCATGGCGTTGTACAGGTGGGTGAAGCTGGTGGCGCCGGCGGCGAGGGCGGCCACGCCTTCTTCGTAGCTGCCCAGGGTGTGGCCGATCTGCATGCGCACGCCGCGGGCGCTGAGTTCGCGGATCAGCGCGTCGTGGCCGGCGATTTCCGGGGCGATGGTGATCACCCGGATGGGCGCCAGTTGCAGGTACTTCTCCACTTCCGCCATGAGCGCGGTGTGGGCGAAGTTGGGCTGGGCGCCGAGCTTGCCGGGGTTGATGTAGGGGCCTTCCAGGTGCACGCCGAGCACTCGGGCACAGCCCTGGGGGCGCTGCTCGGCGTAGACCCCGAGCTCGGCCAGGACCTGGCTGATTTCCGCGCTGGGGGCGGTCATGGTGGTGGCCAGCAGCGAGGTGGTGCCGAAACGCACGTGGGTACGGGTGATGGTTTCGAAAGCTGTGCGGCCTTGCATGACGTCCTGGCCGCCACCGCCGTGGACGTGCAGGTCGATGAAGCCCGGCAGCAGGTAGGGCAGGTCATTGTCCGCCGGGTCGCAGGGGCTGCCTTCGATGGCCACAACCTTGCCGTGCTCATGGACCAGGCGGCCACGGACCCAGCCTTGGGGCGTGAGGATGTTGTCTTCGGACATGGGCGTTTCTCTGGCTCCAGGGGGCGGATTCAGCGTCGCAGCTCGGCGACGAAGTCGTAGTAGTCGTTGCGGCAATAGGTGTCGGTGACTTCGATCGGCGTGTTGTCTTCCAGGTAGCCGACCCGGGTCATCAGCAGCATGGCGGTGCCGGGGGCAATGCCCACCAGGGCGGCAAACTCGTCCGAGGCATTGATCGCCTGGATGTGCTGCAGGGCCCGGACCACGGGGCGGCCGATGCTGTCGAGGTACTCGTAGAGCGAATCACCCACCGCCTCGGGCCTGGCAATGATGCTGGCCGGCAGGGTGCTCATCTCAATGGCCATGACCGCATCGTCGGCTTTGCGCAGGCGCTTGAGCCGCGCCACCTTGTCGTTGGGCGACAGGCCGAGGCGGATCAGTTCTTCGTGGGTCGGCGGGGTGAGGGTGCGTTCCAGCCACTGCGAGCCGGGGACGAAGCCTTTGAGGCGCAGCATCTCGCTGAAGCCGGAAAGACGCGACAGGGGCTGTTCGAGGCGCGGAGTGATGAAGGTGCCCGAGCCCTGGCTGCGACGAATCAGGCCTCGCTCGAAAAGCACCTCCAGGGCCTTGCGCGCGGTCACTCGGGAGATGCCCAGCAGTTCGCTGAGGTTGCGTTCCGAAGGCAGTGCCTGCTCGGCTTTCCATTGGCCGGAGTGGATCGCCGCTTCCAGGTTGCGGGCCAGTTGCAGGTACAGCGGGGTCGGCTGGGAGTCGTCGGGACGCAGGGTCAGGAGGTGATTCATCTATAGGTTTTCCGATGCGGTTATTAGGTTGTTGTCGCCCGGTAATGCCGAAAAACTAATACCACTTAAATACCATGTCAACGCCACCTATCGGGCTGAAGTGCAGTAAATCCGGCGCTTTCGGGGTGCCTGAGAGGATAAATGATTGAAGTGGTATTAGGCAGGTCTGGCCGCGAAGGCCTTGAGTCGAGGTGGCGACCCGCAGCGGGTCGCCAAGTGGTATGCGCGCCCGGGGAGGGCGGCGGGGGGAGAAATATTTTTTGCCGGGAGGCCGTTAAGGGCGGATTTCGATCAGCGTGCCGTCTTTCACCAGGCCCCAGACTTCGCGCATGTCGACGTTGCGCATGGCGATGCAGCCATCGGTCCAGTCCAGGGTGTGGAAGTACTGCTCGGGAAACTCTTCGGTGTCCGGGGTGCCGTGGATCATGATCATGCCGCCGGGATTGACCCCTTCGCGACGCGAGCGGGCGGCATCGGTGATGTTCGGGTAGGAGATGTGCATGGCCAGGTTGTAGCGGTCGCTGGTCTTGCGCCAGTCGAGCCAGTAGAGGCCTTCCGGGGTGCGTTTATCGCCTTCCATGAGCTTGGGCCCCTTGGGCTTCTTGCCCAGGGAGATCCGGTAGGTTTTCAGTGGCTTGCCGCCATTGATCAACTGCAGTTGATGGGCGGATTTGAGCACCAGGACCTTTTCGATGACCTTGCCGTCCAGGGTTTCCACCGTGGAGGCCTGAGACAGAGTGACGACGGAACAGCACAGCAGGGCAAGCAACCAGCGCATTGACACGATATCCCCAGGCGCGCACAGATTCCGTGCACGTTTTTATTGTTTAACTGATGGCAGGCTGAGAGAGCGGCGGAATGGATTCGGAGCGTACGGCATAAGCCTGTGCCCGCCGGTCAGCGAAGAAGCATTCTAAGGTACGACCGACGGTGCGGAAAGCCAGCTCGGACCAAGGGATATCGGCTTCCTCGAACAACTGCACTTCCAGGCTCTCGGGACCGGCGGCAAAGTCCAGGTCCGCCAGCTCGGCGCGAAAGAATACATGCACCTGGCTGATGTGCGGCACGTCGATCAGGGTGTAGATATTCAGGTTGCGCACCCGGGCGCAGGCTTCCTCGAAGGTTTCGCGGATGGCCGCCTGTTCCACCGTCTCGCCGTTTTCCATGAAGCCCGCCGGCAGGGTCCAGTAGCCCAGGCGCGGTTCGATGGCGCGGCGGCACAACAGCACCTTGCCTTCCCAGGTCGCCAGGCAGCCGGCAACGATGTTGGGGTTCTGGTAATGGATGGTCTGGCAGTGATCGCAGACAAAGCGCAGGCGCGAATCGCCGTCGGGAATGCGCTGGGTCACCGGGTTGCCGCACTGGCTGCAAAATTTCATGAGGGGTATCCGAAAAGGCTGGGGCTATCTTGGCGCGCCGTCCGGTTGTCGGCAAGTTGTCGTTAAGCGACATGCCCGGGAGCGGGGGTTGGGCCACCGATTGGATTGGTGCATGATGCACGGTAGCCAACAGATCGAGATGCCTCATGCTGGACGAGCTACTTCATCGGGTAAGCCATTACACCCCACGAACCCTGGAGACCGACCGACGTTTCCCCGAGGCTGCGGTGCTGGTTCCCATCACCCGCAGCGACGAACCGGAACTGGTGCTGACCCTGCGTGCCAGCGGGCTGTCGACCCATGGTGGTGAAGTGGCCTTCCCCGGTGGCCGGCGCGATCCGGAAGACCCGGACCTGATCTTCACCGCCCTGCGCGAGGCCGAGGAAGAGATCGGTCTGCCGCCGGGACTGGTGGAGGTCATCGGCCCCTTAAGTCCGCTGATTTCCCTGCATGGGATCAAGGTCACGCCTTACGTCGGGGTGATTCCCGACTACGTCGAATACCGGGCCAATGATGCCGAGATTGCCGCTGTTTTCAGCGTGCCCCTGGAGTTTTTTCGCCAGGACCCGCGCGAACACACCCACCGTATCGACTACCAGGGCCGCAGTTGGTATGTCCCCAGCTACCGTTTCGGCGAGTACAAGATCTGGGGCCTGACCGCGATCATGGTGGTCGAACTGGTCAACCTGCTGTACGACGCCGATATCAGCCTGCATCACCCGCCGAAATCCTTTATCGACACCTGAAGCCATGGCTTGGCATGGCATAAACCGCGGCTGCCTGAACCATAAGGACAACAAGATGAAATACCGCCTGGGCGACGCCCGAGTCGACACCCATCCACAGAGCTGGGTGGCCCCGAATGCCACCCTGGTGGGCAAGGTCAAGCTCGAAGAAGGGGCCAGTGTGTGGTTCAACGCCGTGTTGCGTGGCGACAACGAACTGATCCTGATCGGCAAGCACAGCAACGTCCAGGACGGGGCCGTGATGCACACCGACATGGGCTTTCCACTGACCCTGGGTACCGGCGTGACCATCGGCCATAACGCCATGCTGCATGGCTGCACCGTGGGCGACTACAGCCTGATCGGCATCAATGCGGTGGTGCTCAATGGCGCGAAGATCGGCAAGTACTGCATCATCGGCGCCAACGCGCTGATCGGCGAGGGCAAGGAAATCCCCGATGGCTCGCTGGTCATGGGGTCGCCCGGCAAGGTGGTGCGCGAGCTGACCGAGGCACAGAAGAAAATGCTCGAAGCCAGCGCCGCCCACTACGTTCATAATGGCCAGCGTTATGCCCGAGATCTGGTTGAGCAAGAACAATGACTGCCCCTGAAAGACCCGTCGCCTCGCCTTGCGTGAGCATCTGTGCCCTGGATGAACAGGACATCTGCACCGGCTGTCAGCGCACGGTGGAGGAAATCACCCGCTGGAGTCGCATGGACAACAACGAGCGCCGCGCCGTCCTGGCCCTGTGCCACGAGCGGGCCAAGTCCAGTGGACTGTTGTGGATGGTCGGTTCCAGCTCGGCGAGCTGATCCGGCCATTCGCCGGCTCCTGCAGGCGATGCGCGGGAGCCAGCTTGCCGGCGCAAGGGTTTCTTGGCCCAACCCCTGGCCTGCAGTAACCTGTGCGCCTTCCCGACAGGTACTCTTCGCCCCATGCTCTTCCTGATCACCTATATCAGCAGTGTCGTGCTGATCAACTACGCCTTTTCCGTCGCGCCGCAGCTGGATATCGTCTGGTCGGCCTGGGGCGGGCTGGTGTTTGTCCTGCGGGACATGGTGCAGACTCGCTTCGGCCATGGCGCCGTCGTCGCCATGCTGGCGGCCCTGGTGTTGTCCTATGTCACCTCCGACCCGACCATTGCCCTGGCCAGCGCCAGCGCGTTCGCCGTCTCGGAATGCATCGACTGGCTGGTGTTCAGCATCACCAAGCGGCCCCTGCATGATCGCCTGTGGATCAGTTCGGCCCTGAGCATTCCCCTGGATACCTTCATCTTCTACGGCATGATCGATGCCATGACCCCGGGGGTGATCCTCACCGCCCTGGGCTCGAAGTTCGCCGGGGTCACCGTGGTCTGGCTGGCCATGGCCTGGCGTTTGCGCAAAGCGGCGTGCGCCGGCTGAGCCAAAGGCCGCGGTTCATGTAAAATGCCGCGCTCTTTCCCCCTTGGGTCGTCCGCCTGGCGCTCGGCCCTCGATGATTCGCTCCTTTGAGGACCTTCAGATGACTCGTATCGGAACTCCATTGTCGCCAACCGCGACCCGCGTCTTGCTTTGTGGCTGTGGTGAGTTGGGCAAGGAAGTGGTGATCGAGCTGCAACGCCTGGGTGTCGAGGTGATTGCCGTGGACCGCTACGCCAACGCCCCGGCGATGCAAGTGGCCCATCGCAGCCACGTGATCAACATGCTCGATGGCGCAGCGCTGCGGGCGGTGATCGAAGCCGAGAAGCCGCACTTCATCGTTCCGGAAATCGAGGCCATCGCCACTGCGACCCTGGTGGAGCTGGAAGCTGAAGGCTTTACCGTGATCCCGACCGCGCGGGCCACTTCGCTGACCATGAACCGCGAAGGTATCCGCCGCCTGGCCGCCGAAGAGCTGGACCTGCCGACCTCGCCGTACCACTTCGCCGACACCTTCGAAGACTACGCCAAGGCCGTGCAAGACCTGGGCTTCCCGTGCGTGGTCAAGCCGGTGATGAGCTCCTCGGGCAAGGGCCAGAGCCTGCTGCGCAGCGTCGATGACGTACAGAAAGCCTGGGACTACGCCCAGGAAGGCGGGCGTGCCGGCAAGGGCCGGGTGATCATCGAGGGCTTTATCGACTTCGACTACGAAATCACCCTGCTGACCGTGCGCCACGTGGGCGGCACCACCTTCTGCGCGCCGGTCGGTCATCGTCAGGAGAAGGGCGACTACCAGGAATCCTGGCAGCCGCAGGCCATGAGCCCCAAAGCCCTGGCCGAATCCGAGCGTGTGGCCAAGGCAGTGACCGAAGCCCTGGGCGGCCGCGGCCTGTTCGGCGTGGAACTGTTCATCAAGGGCGATCAGGTGTGGTTCAGCGAAGTGTCGCCGCGCCCTCACGACACCGGCCTGGTGACCCTGATTTCCCAGGATCTGTCGCAGTTCGCCCTGCATGCGCGGGCGATTCTCGGCCTGCCGATTCCGCTGATCCGTCAGTTCGGTCCATCGGCTTCGGCAGTGATTCTGGTAGAAGGCAAATCCACCCAGACCGCGTTCGCCAACCTCGGCGTCGCCCTGAGCGAGCCGGACACTGCGCTGCGCCTGTTCGGCAAGCCTGAGGTCAACGGACAGCGCCGCATGGGCGTGGCCCTGGCCCGTGACGAGTCGATCGAAGCGGCCCGGGCCAAGGCGACCCGTGCTGCACAAGCGGTCGTCGTCGAACTCTGAGACGCATCGCGAGCAAGCTCGCTCCTACAAGGTCCGGATTGAACCTGTAGGAGCGAGCTTGCTCGCGAAGCGGTCGCTCAGACGACCCGATTCAAATCGTTATTGCGCGTTTCCTTCAGGCACAGCACCGCGATCAAGCTCAGGATCGCCGCCCCCGACACATACCCGCCTACCCAGCTCAACCCACCCATCGCCACCAGTTTCTGGGCGAAGAAGGGTGCGGCCGAAGCACCGACAATGCCCCCCAGGTTGTAAGCCGCCGAAGCGCCGGTATAGCGCACATGGGTCGGAAACAGCTCCGGCAGCAGCGCGCCCATCGGGGCGAAAGTCACCCCCATCAGAAACAGCTCGATGCACAGGAACAACGCCACGCCGGCGGTGGAGCCCTGGGTCAGCAGCGGTTCCATGGTGAAACCGGACAGAATCGCCAGCACGCCGCCAACCACCAGCACCGGCTTGCGCCCGAAGCGATCGCTGGCCCAGGCCGACAACGGGGTCGCCGCGGCCATGAACAGCACGGCAAAGCACAGCAGGCCGAGGAACGTCTCGCGGCTGTAACCCAGGGTGGCGACGCCGTAGCTCAGGGAAAACACCGTGGATATGTAGAACAGCGCGTAGCACACCACCATCGAGGCGGCGCCCAGCAGCACTGGCATCCAGTATTGGCTGAAGAGTTCCACCAGCGGCATCTTCACCCGCTCCTGGCGCGCCACGGCGTTGGCGAACACCGGGGTTTCGTGCAGCTTCAGGCGCACGTAGAGCCCCACCATCACCAGCGCGGCGCTGAGCAGAAACGGAATGCGCCAGCCCCAGGCGCGGAACTGCTCGTCGTCCAGGCCCATGGCCAGGGCCAGGAACAGGCCGTTGGCGGCGAGAAAGCCGATGGAGGGGCCCAGTTGCGGGAACATGCCGAACCAGGCGCGTTTGCCAGCCGGGGCGTTTTCCGTGGCCAGCAGAGCGGCTCCGCCCCATTCACCGCCCAGTCCGAGGCCCTGGCCGAAGCGCAGCACGCAGAGCAGGATCGGTGCCCAGGCGCCGATGCTGTCATAGCCCGGCAATACGCCGATCAGGGTGGTGCAGACCCCCATCAGCAGCAGCGAAGCGACCAGGGTCGATTTGCGCCCGATGCGGTCGCCGAAATGGCCGAACAGCGCCGAACCCAGGGGGCGGGCGAGAAAGGCGATGCCGAAGGTCAAGAAGGCCGAGAGCATTTGCGCGGTGCCGGAGCTCTGGGGGAAGAACACCGGTCCGATCACCAGCGCGGCGGCGGTGGCGTAGACGTAGAAATCGTAGAACTCGATGGCGGTGCCGATAAAACTGGCGGTGGCCACCCGAGAGGCGGAGTTGCTCGGTTGGGCAGGCGCCGCGGTGCTGTAGGTGGTGCTGGTCGTCATGCGGATATCCCTGACAGTCTGTGCTCCTGTGGAGCGAATTATTATGGTCGAGCACCCAGGGATGTGGGTTTGGCGCGCTCGTCACTCGGGATGGGAGTGACGTCGAACGGTGGCGGGTGATGCCTGCAGGATCGTCTGCGGTGCGGGTAGCACGCGGATCTGCGGGGCTTGGGTAAGCAGCGCGATTATAGAAAGGCTGCTAACGATCCAACAAGGCCTGTGCTCGTTGCCGGTTTTGCGTGACTGCGCAAGGCCCCGAGAGCCCGTTGCAGGCGGGACAGGGCGCCGGCATCAGCGCCTGTGGCGTATCGGCTGCGAGTCAGACCCGGGCGGGAACGCTGCTGGTGTGCCAGAGCAGCACGCGGCTGACGCGGTTTTCCTCGGTTTCGAGGATCTCCAGGCGGTAGCGGCCGATCTTCAGGCACACGGCGCTGTCGGGAATGGTTTCCAGGGCTTCGGTGACCAGGCCGTTGAGGGTCTTGGGGCCGTCGCTGGGCAGGTGCCAGCCCAGGCTCTTGTTCAGTTCGCGAATCGAGGCCGCGCCTTCCACCACATAACGCCCGTCGGCCTGCGGGTGGATGTGAGGGTTGTCCAGGCTGTGCTCGCTTTCGAACTCGCCGACGATTTCTTCGAGGATGTCTTCCAGGGTGACGATGCCCAGTACTTCGCCGTATTCGTCCACCACCATGCCCAGGCGCCGTTGCTGCTTGTGGAAGTTGAGCAGTTGCAGTTGCAGCGGGGTGCTTTCGGGGACGAAGTAGGGTTCGTGGCAGGCGGCCAGCAGGGCTTCCTTGGTCAGGCTGGCGTCGGGCAGCAGGTGGCGGATCTGCCGGGTGTTGAGCACCGCTTCGACCTGATTGATATCACTGTGGAATACCGGTAGCCGGGTGCGCTTGTTCAGGCGCAGTTGGGCAATGATCTCTTCGATCGGGTCGTCGAGGTTGATGCCCTGCACTTCGCTGCGGGGCACCAGGATGTCGTTGACGGTGATGTTGTCCAGGGCGTGGATGCCAGACAGGGCGTGGTGTTCCTGAGGCGCGGGCTCGTCGTCCAGCAGCGCCGGATCGTCGTCGCTGTGCTTCACCGCGCTGGCCTTGGCGGCAAACGGGCGCAACAGCAGTTGGCCGATGGCGTTGAGCAGCCAGGCCAGGGGATAGACGAGCTTCATGGGGATTGCCAGCAGGCTGTTGCCGAAGCTCAGGGTGCCTTCCGGATAGCGCAATGCCAGGGTGCGGGGCAGGTATTCGGCCAGTACCAGCAAGCCGCTGGTGCTGATCAGACAGGCCAGCCAGGGGCCTTCTTCCGCCCAGTAGAACAGCGCCAGCAAGGTGCTGATGATCACCGCCAGGACCCGGGACAGGGTATTGCACAGGATCAGGCTTTCCTTGGGGAAGGCCAGTCGCGCTGTCGGTTTGTCCCCGGAGCGCGAGCCGTTGCGTTGGGTCAGCAGGTGTTGCTGGGCGGCGTCGATGGCGGTGAACAGCCCCGACCAGACGATCAGCAGGGCGATTACCGCGAGCATGGGCCCGGAGGGCAGGGAGTCGGTCATGGCCGGTCGTCAGATGTGCAGGATGTATTCACGAACCAGCTTGCTGCCGAAGTACGCCAGCATTAGCAGGCAGAAACCTGCAAGGGTCCAGCGAATCGCCTTGTGCCCGCGCCAGCCCAGGCGGTTGCGCCCCCACAGCAGCACGCTGAACACCACCCAGGCCAGGCAGGCCAGCAAGGTCTTGTGCACCAGGTGCTGGGCGAACAGGTTTTCGACGAACAGCCAGCCGGAGATCAGCGACAGCGACAGCAGGGTCCAGCCGGCCCAGAGAAAGCCGAACAGCAGGCTTTCCATGGTCTGCAGGGGCGGGAAGTTCCTGATCAGGCCGGAAGGGTGCTTGTTCTTCAACTGGTGGTCCTGCACCAGCAGCAACAACGACTGGAAGACCGCGATGGTGAACATGCCGTAGGCCAGGATCGACAACAGGATGTGGGCGAGAATCCCCGGCTCCTCATCGATCACCGGCACCGTGCCGGTGGGCACGAACTGCGCCAGCAGGGCCGTCAGGGCGCCCAGGGGAAATAACAGCACCAGCAGGTTTTCCACCGGAATCCGCCAGCAGGCCAGCAGGGTCAGGGCAATGACCGCGGCGGCGATCAGGCTGGCAGCGCTGAAGAAGTCCAGGCCCAGGCCTGCCGGAGTCAGCAGGTGGGTCAGCAGGCTGAGGCCATGGGCGAGCAGGGCCAGGATGCCCAGCGTAACCAGCAGGCGCTTGTTTGCCTTGGCGCCGGAGGCCAGGCGAGAGCCTTGATAGAAGGTCGCAGCGGCATAAAGGACGGCGGCGGCGAGGGTGGGTAGCAAGCTGGGTGACAAGGGGAGCATAAATCCTGTTAGGCAGGCCCGAAAGTCGCTGAGTTTGGCATAGAACCCACAGCCCTGAAAGACCACGCAAGCAGACGGCGAGGTGTCCGCCACGCACAGTCTTCGCTATAATCCGCGACCTGCCCACGCCGCAGGCTCATCGAGCACTTGTTTATTACGCTCTGGGCCGCCATTACCCCGGTCTACCTTGGGCCTGAAAGGATCGAGCATGTTTGAAAACCTAACCGACCGTCTCTCGCAGACGCTGCGCCATGTCACCGGCAAGGCCAAGCTGACCGAGGACAACATCAAAGACACCCTGCGCGAAGTGCGCATGGCGCTGCTCGAAGCCGACGTCGCGTTGCCGGTGGTCAAGGACTTCGTCAACTCGGTGAAGGAACGTGCGGTCGGCACCGAAGTGTCCCGCAGCCTGACCCCGGGCCAGGCCTTTGTGAAGATCGTCCAGGCCGAGCTGGAAAGCCTGATGGGCGCGGCCAACGAAGACTTGAACCTCAGCGCCGTGCCGCCAGCCGTGGTGCTGATGGCCGGTCTGCAGGGCGCGGGCAAGACCACCACCGCCGGCAAGCTTGCGCGCTTCCTCAAGGAGCGCAAGAAGAAGAGCGTGATGGTGGTGTCCGCCGACGTTTACCGTCCGGCGGCGATCAAGCAGCTGGAGACCCTGGCCAACGACATCGGCGTGACCTTCTTCCCGTCGGACCTGAGCCAGAAGCCGGTGGCCATCGCCGAAGCGGCTATTAAGGAAGCAAAACTCAAGTTCATCGACGTGGTGATCGTCGACACCGCCGGTCGCCTGCACGTCGACAGCGAGATGATGGACGAGATCCAGGCGCTGCACGCGGCGATCAAGCCGGTGGAAACCCTGTTCGTGGTCGACGCCATGACCGGCCAGGACGCCGCCAACACCGCCAAGGCCTTTGGTGATGCGCTGCCGCTGACCGGGGTGATCCTGACCAAGGTCGACGGCGACGCCCGTGGCGGTGCCGCGCTGTCGGTTCGCGCGATCACTGGCAAGCCGATCAAGTTCATCGGTATGGGCGAGAAGACCGAGGCCCTGGAGCCGTTCCACCCTGAGCGTATCGCTTCGCGGATCCTGGGCATGGGCGACGTGCTCAGTCTGATCGAGCAGGCCGAGCAGACCCTCGACAAGGAAAAGGCCGACAAACTGGCCAAGAAGCTGAAGAAGGGCAAGGGCTTCGACCTCGAAGACTTCCGCGACCAGCTGCAACAAATGAAGAACATGGGTGGCCTGGGCGGCCTGATGGACAAGCTGCCGAGCATCGGCGGCGTCAATCTGGCGCAGATGGGCAACGCACAGAGCGCCGCTGAAAAGCAGTTCAAGCAGATGGAAGCCATCATCAACTCCATGACCCCGGCCGAGCGCCGCGACCCTGAGCTGATCAGCGGTTCGCGCAAGCGCCGGATCGCCATGGGTTCCGGTACCCAGGTGCAGGACATCGGTCGCTTGATCAAGCAGCACAAGCAGATGCAGAAGATGATGAAGAAGTTCTCCGCCAAGGGCGGGATGGCCAAGATGATGCGCGGCATGGGCGGAATGTTGCCCGGCGGCGGCATGCCGAAGATCTGAAGAATCCGCGCCGACAGTCATGTCGGCGCATTTCCACGGGGACGTGGAATCCTGGGCAAACCCTCGATTGGGGCGCGCTCACTCGCTGCCGCTTGCGGCGGCTCCATAGCAAATCTGAGTGGCAGCCGATAGGCGCCGGAAAAAGTCATTTGCAAAAGTCCGGATATTCCTTAGAATATGCGGCCTTTCGGGCACCCATGCCCGCTGTGCATTTAGATTTGCAGCACCGACTACAGGAACGATGTTCACATGCTAACAATCCGTCTTGCCCTTGGCGGCTCCAAAAAGCGCCCGTTTTACCACTTGACCGTGACCGACAGCCGTAACCCACGTGACGGTTCGCACAAAGAACAAGTTGGCTTCTTCAACCCGATCGCTCGTGGTCAAGAAGTACGCCTGTCCGTGAACCAAGAGCGCGTAGCCTACTGGCTGAGCGTGGGTGCACAGCCTTCTGAGCGCGTTGCTCAGTTGCTGAAGGAATCGGCTAAGGCTGCAGCCTGAACCCTATGAACGCGACGCCAGCTCCTGCTGATGATTTGATCGTTATCGGCAAAATCTACTCTGTTCATGGCGTTCGCGGCGAAGTGAAGGTCTTTTCCTTTACTGATCCGATTAAAAACCTGTTGGACTACAAAACCTGGACGCTCAAGCGCGAAGGTAGCGTGAAGCAGGTTGAGCTGGTCAGCGGACGCGGGAACGACAAGTTCCTGGTCGCAAAGCTCAAGGGTCTTGATGATCGCGAAGAAGCTCGTCTTCTGGCCGGTTACGAGATCTGCGTGCCGCGCAGCCTGTTCCCTGAACTGACCGACGGCGAGTACTACTGGTACCAGCTGCAAGGTCTCAAGGTCATCGACACCCTCGGGCAACTGCTCGGGCAGATCGATCACCTGCTGGAGACCGGCTCGAACGATGTAATGGTGGTCAAGCCTTGCGCTGGCAGCCTGGATGATCGCGAACGCCTGTTGCCCTATACCGAGCAATGCGTGTTGGCCGTCGACCTGGCAGCGGGCGAGATGAAGGTGGAATGGGACGCGGATTTCTAAGCGTGGCTAACTTGCGCGTAGAAGTGATCAGTCTGTTTCCCGAGATGTTTTCCGCCATCAGCGAGTACGGCATAACCAGCCGCGCGGTGAAACAGGGGCTGTTGCAGCTGACCTGTTGGAATCCGCGAGACTACACCACGGATCGACATCACACTGTGGACGATCGCCCGTTTGGCGGTGGTCCGGGCATGGTGATGAAGATCAAGCCCCTGGAGGATGCACTGGTTCAGGCCAGAAACGCAGCCGGGGAGGGTGCGAAGGTGATCTACCTGTCGCCCCAAGGCCGTCAACTGAATCAGTCGGCGGTGCGCGAGTTGGCGAATGAGGATGCATTGATCCTGATTGCTGGTCGTTATGAAGGCATTGACGAGCGGTTTATTGAAGCTCATGTCGATGAAGAGTGGTCGATTGGCGACTATGTACTCTCCGGTGGCGAGCTGCCGGCGATGGTCCTGATTGATGCGGTTACGCGACTGCTGCCCGGAGCTTTAGGGCATGTGGATTCCGCGGAGGAAGATTCCTTCACGGACGGTCTGCTGGATTGCCCGCACTACACCCGACCGGAGGTGTATGCGGATCAGCGTGTTCCCGACGTATTGCTAAGTGGCAATCACGCACACATCCGGCGTTGGCGTTTACAGCAGTCCCTTGGTCGGACCTATGAACGACGCGCCGATCTTCTGGAAAGCCGCTCGCTTTCTGGAGAAGAGAAGAAGCTGCTCGAGGAATATCTCCGCGAGCGGGACGATAGTTAACAACGTATCGATGGTAGATCCGACGATTTACCTTAGGAGCACAGCATGACCAACAAAATCATCCTTGCACTCGAAGCAGAGCAGATGACCAAAGAGATCCCAGCCTTTGCCCCGGGCGACACCATTGTCGTTCAGGTGAAAGTGAAGGAAGGCGATCGTTCCCGTCTGCAGGCGTTCGAAGGCGTAGTTATCGCCAAGCGCAACCGCGGTGTGAACAGCGCGTTCACCGTACGTAAAATCTCCAACGGTGTTGGCGTAGAGCGTACTTTCCAGACCTACTCCCCGCAGATCGACAGCATGGCTGTCAAGCGTCGCGGTGACGTGCGTAAAGCCAAGCTGTACTACCTGCGCGACCTGTCGGGTAAAGCAGCTCGCATCAAGGAAAAACTGGCTTAAGTCCAGCTTCCGATGCAGAAAAAAGCAGCCTACGGGCTGCTTTTTTGTTGCCTGTCATTTAATCCCCGGAGCGGTTGAGCAATACGCAGACCGTATTGGCGATCCGCTCCAGCAGGACCTCGTCGTAAGGCAGCCAGGGCAGCGCCGCCAATTTGCCACTTTGCCCCGCCAGGGCTACTTCCACCGGTGCCCCATTGCGCGTCACGCGCCCGCTGACCAGATGCACCGCATAGTCGCCGACCCGGACATGACGTCCCTCCAGCGACACCAGCCCCTCCTCGATCAGCGTGGCGAAGGCCATGCCCAGTACGTGGCGGCGCATCAGCGTCATCTGGGTGAGATTCTGCCCGGCCAACAGATTCAGACGTTGTTCACGCCTGGCTACCGGCATCTGCGGCAGGGGCTGGCCGGTGGCGCTCTGCGCCAGTTCCTCGATGGCGAAACTGCTGACGCTGACCAGCAGGTCGATGGCCCGGCAGGCCTCTGAAAACACCTGGGGCGGCACATCTTGAAGCTGCATCGGCTGCCAATGTCGGTCGGTGCGCCGGGCAAAGCTTGTGCTGCCCGACTGGCAGTGCCCCTCCAGGCCCGGGTACAGCGCCGTGTTCACGGCGAAGCTCACCCGGATGTCGCCCAGGCATCGGTTCAGACCGCCGTCCCTGTCGATCTTCCAGCCTTCGCGGCGGGCCAGGCCGATCAGTGGGCGGATGGACAGGCTGTAGCCGGCGAATGCCTGGCAGTGGTGGCTTTCCAGCTCTGGCGGGGACGGCAGGTAGTACTCGCGAAACACCTGGCGCAGCGGCTGTTTGATCCGGCGTTGGCTGATCAGCTTTTGCCAGGCGTGGCGCTCCTCGGCGCTGGCCGACAGCGGGTGCCACAGCGAAATCCTGCACCCGGCCTCCAGGTCCAGCGGCTGGCCCCAGGGGTCCATCGCTTGCGCGTTCGCATCCAGCAGGAAGCTGCGGCGTTGGCCTTGGTCGCAGTGGGCAACCCAAATCAATGAGCGGGCAAAGGGCGAGCCCACGGCGGAGTCAGCCAGTTGCACCCGCCAGTCGCGCAAAGGCAGCTCGAAGGCTTGCCACAGTCCGGATTCCAGGCAGTTGGCCAGAAGCCCGTGCTGGGCCTTGCCCGGCGTGCTGGTAGGGGCCAGGCGCAGGGCAATCTCGGGGCGTTGGGCCAGGCCGCGTTCGGCAGGCTTGAGGTTGCGAGCGAGTTTTTTCTGGATGCCGGCATGGCGCACCAGGCTCAGGGCGCTGCGCAGTGCCTGCACGCTTTCCGGGGTTGGCACCTGCTCGATGCAGTGCCCCAGGGCAATGGCCAGGGACTGCGATGGCGCGGTCTTGGCCTGGGTCGGGGCGACACAGGCCTTGGGCAGCAAAATGTCCATCAGCGGTGGCAGCCAGGGGGCATCGCGCAGCAGGGCGACCCGCGCGGCGCGGGCGATCACCGGCGTGTCATCGGTGGTAAAGGCGCCATCGGCCACATAGGGCGTGGCGCCGCTGTGAATCGCGTCCAGGCGCTGGGCCGCCATGTTGAGAATCTGCTGTGAGAATTCGACGTATGCCGCGTCATCCATCAACACCCTGGCCGGATCGGCGCTCAGGTGATGATGGCCGATCCAGTACTCGCTACCGGCCAGGGCCTGCTGTGAGCGCGGCTCCAGTTGCCCCAGCAGTTCGAACTCCTGCCGGGCGTAAGGCGAATTCCCATGGTGCTGTTCCACGCAGCGTTGCAGCGCCGTACGGGCTTCTTCATCCACCCATTGCGTCAGCATGTACGCCTGGGGGTAATTCGCCGCCCACTGTGCGCCGGGTTCCGCGAGGATCCTGCGCAGCTCCGCGGCCAGGGCGGCGCTCGGTGTGCCGCTGAAACAGGCCAGTTGCTCCAGTGCCTCCGGCCAGGTCAGGCAACTGCGCAGCGCCTCCAGCAGGGTGGCGTGGTCGAGGGCCGGGCTCAGTTCCAGTTCCGCGGCCTGTTGCACGATCACGGTCGCCAGTTGCTGCGCCGCCGGGTTGCCAGGGTCGCGCAGGGCCCGGCGGATGTCCGGCCACAGGCTGCCCAGTTGAGCGGGTGTCAGAGGGCTGATGTCGAGCGGCGGGCCGATGAAGTCTGGATGATCCACTCGGTCGGCATTCAGGCGTTGTTGCAGGTGCGTGACGAGTGAAGGCGTGAGCGGGGCATCCATGGCGGCGGGTCTCCTTTTACAGTGCGCGGATCATCGCATTTTTTCTCGCCGCCGTTGGCCTCAGGCCCCTGGCGGGTTCTTTCGGCCCCTGGCGGGCGGCGATATACTCGCCGGCCCAATAAAGTGTGATCGCCCACGCCCTGCAACCCGCATGGACGCCCAGGGCGCGTGACACCCTCCTGGCGCTCCTGACCTGACGTTATCCACAGGCAGGCGGCCCCCGATTGTTTCCCTCAAGCCTTTGGTCGCTGCCCGACAGCGCTCATCGGCATTCCATGCCCGCAGCGTGCCCATGCGCGGATCTATTCATTCAGGCAGTAATTCGATGACCCCTCGTGAGCAAGAAATCCAGCGTCGTACCGAACTCTCGGTGACCCGCGTGACCAAGGCGGTATTCCCGTCCACCACCAACCATCACAACACCCTGTTCGGCGGCACGGCCCTGGCCTGGATGGATGAGGTTTCGTTCATTGCGGCCACGCGTTTCTGTCGCTTGCCGCTGGTGACGGTGTCCACCGACCGCATTGATTTCAAGCACCCGATTGCCGCCGGTTCGATCGTCGAGTTGGTCGGGCGAGTGGTGAAGGTGGGCAACACCAGCCTCAAGGTCGAAGTCGAGGTGTTTGTCGAAAGCATGAGCTGCGATGGGCGGGAAAAAGCCATCCATGGCCTGTTCAGCTTTGTCGCCATCGATGACGAAAAGCGCCCGGTGCCGGTGCTTCCGGGGTTTGCGGCGTAGGAGGCGGCTTGCCGGCGAGCACGCTATCGGGGCTATTCGCCGGCAGCCGGTTCCTACCGGGGCTGGTTACGGGGACTCGGGCTGGATCAGCGCCAGCAGGGTCCAGCCCGGTGCCGGCTTGAGGTCGCTCTCCGGGGTGACTACGTGCACCCAGCCGTTGCTGTCGCGGGCGAACAGCAGGGTGGCGCGTTCGCCGTGCAGGGCCTGGTAGTCATCCCAGCCGAAGGCCTCGGTCAGGTGCGTGCTGTACAGCTCCGCGCCCTGGCCCAGCAGGCTGGCCAGCTTGGTGTAGCTCAGGGCCTCGCTGCCCAGTAGCTGGCCTCGGTGTTCGTGACTGGCGCGGTGTTTGTCGGTGCGCCGGCTTTCCTGGCTGTTGGCCAGGGCGAACAGGCGCTGATGACCGAAGTCATGACGAAAGCGCATGGCCGCCAGGGTGTTGAGCTCGCCGGAAGGCGAGAGCGCCAGCAGATGCCCCAGGCCCACCAGGTCCAGGTGCGCGTCGGCATGTTGCGAGGCCGGGTTGCCGAAGTAGGTCGGCAGGCCTTCCATGCGCGCTGTGCGGATGTTCTCCCAGCTGGAGTCGGTCAGCAGCACCCGGCTGCCCAGTTGCTGCAGGGCCTTGCCCAGGGTGCGGGCCGGACCGTTGGCCCCGACGATCAGAAAGCCGCTGGGCGCCGGTTCGGCGACGTTCAACAGGCGCGCCAGAGGGCGAGCGGTGGCGCTTTGCAGGACCACGGTGCCGATGATCACGGCGAAGGTCAGCGGCACCAGCAGCAGCGCGCCCTGATGGCCGGCTTCGTCCAGGCGGATGGCGAAGATGGCCGACACCGCGGCGGCGACAATCCCCCGTGGGGCAATCCACGCCAGCAACGCCCGCTCGCGCCAGCTGAGGCTGGAGCCGGCGGTGGACAGCAGCACGTTCAGCGGGCGGGCGATGAACTGGATCACCAGCAGCAGGATCAGCACCAGCGGGCCCAGGGCGATCAGCGCCTTGAGGTCCAGGCGCGCTGCCAGCAGGATGAACAGCCCGGAGATCAGCAGCACGCTGAGGTTCTCCTTGAAGTGCAGGATGTGCCGCACGTCCACGCCCTTCATGTTGGCCATCCACATGCCCATCAGGGTCACCGCCAGCAGCCCGGATTCGTGCATCACCTGGTTGGAGGCAATGAAGATTCCCAGTACCCCGGCCAGGCTTGCCAGGTTGTGCAGGTATTCCGGCAGCCACTGGCGCCGCATGATGCTGCCCAGGACCCAGCCGCCGACGATGCCGAACAGGCTGCCGCACAGAATCACGCCGCCGAAGGTCAGCAGGCTGTGGCTCAGGCCATCGCCGGCGGCACTGGCGATGATGAAGCTGTAGACCACCACCGCCAGCAGGGCGCCGATGGGATCGATGACGATGCCTTCCCAGCGCAGGATGTTGGCGATCGAGGCCTTGGGGCGCACCACCCGCAGCATGGGCACGATCACCGTCGGTCCGGTGACCAGGGTCAGGGTGCCGAACAGCAGGGCCAGCATCCAGTCGAAGCCCAGCAGCCAATGGGTGGCCAGGGTGATCACCGCCCAGGTGGACAGCGCGCCGAGGGTGACCAGGCGATGGACCACACTGCCGATCTCGCGCCATTCCGAGAGGTGCAGGGTCAGGCTGCCTTCGAACAGGATCAGCGCCACCGCCAGCGACACCAGGGGCATCAGCAGCGGGCCGAACATTTCCTGCGGGTCGAGCCAGCCGAGCACGGGGCCGGCCAGGATGCCGCTGAGCAGCAGGAACAGAATGGCCGGCAGCTTCAGCCTCCAGGCCAGCCATTGGCAGCCCAGTGCCGCCACGCCGATGCCGCCGAAGGCCAGCAGAATCTGTTGTTCGCTCATCAATGCACCCTGTTCCTTGAAATGGCTGGCTATGAAAGACTAGCGACCCTCCGTGCAGTTCACTATTTTTTTACCCGCAGCCCCTGGGCCGCGCCTTTCGAGTCTTTATGCCCGCCATCGACCACCCTCTGATCGACCGTTTTCTCGATGCCCTGTGGTTGGAGAAAGGCTTGTCCGACAACACCCGCGACGCCTACCGCAGCGATCTGGCGCTGTTCAACGGCTGGCTGCAGGAGCAGGGGCTGGAACTGCCGCGAGCCGGTCGCGAGTTGATCCTCGATCACCTGGCCTGGCGCGTGGAGCAGGCCTACAAGCCCCGCTCGACGGCGCGGTTTCTCTCCGGCCTGCGCGGGTTCTATCGCTATCTGCTCAGGGAGAAGCTGATTGAGGTCGATCCGACCCTGCGGATCGACATGCCGCAACTGGGGCGGCCGTTGCCCAAGTCGCTGTCGGAAGCGGATGTCGAGGCGCTGCTGGCCGCCCCGGACCTGAGCGAGGCCATCGGCCAGCGCGACCGCGCCATGCTTGAAGTGCTCTATGCCTGCGGGTTGCGGGTCACCGAGCTGATCAGCCTGACCCTGGAGCAGGTCAACCTGCGCCAGGGTGTGTTGCGGGTCATGGGCAAGGGCAGCAAGGAGCGCCTGGTGCCCATGGGCGAGGAGGCGATTGTCTGGGTCGAGCGCTACATGCGCGATGGCCGTGCCGAGTTGCTGGGCGGGCGGCCCAGCGATGTGCTGTTTCCCAGCCAGCGCGGCGAGCAGATGACCCGACAGACCTTCTGGCACCGGATCAAGCACCAGGCCAAGGTCGCCGGGATCGGCAAGGCGCTGTCGCCCCATACCCTGCGCCACGCGTTTGCAACGCACCTGCTCAATCACGGTGCCGATTTGCGGGTGGTACAGATGCTGCTGGGGCACAGCGACCTGTCCACCACCCAGATCTACACCCACGTGGCGCGCGCGCGGCTGCAGGATCTGCACGCCAAACATCATCCAAGGGGCTGAATGGGCGTCCGTGCGGCGCTTTGCGTCGCCCGTAGTCGGTGCCGGCAAACAGATGTGATAGGCTTTGCCGGTTTGCAAAAAGGGTGTTTGCCCGCGTTTGGTCCCGACCAGCCTTGGCGTTTGCCCATTTGCCCGCCTTCAGGAGTTCCCATGCGTTTGACCCAGATTATTGCCGCCGCCTCCCTGGCGCTGCTCAGCACCTTCGCCGTGGCCGATGACAGTGCCGAGAAAGCCATCCGCAAGAGCCTCGAGACGCTGCAGCTCGAAGTGCCGGTGGAAAGCATCACCGCCAGCCCCCTGGCGGGCCTGTATGAGGTCAAGCTCAAGGGCAGTCGCGTGCTCTACGCCAGCGCCGACGGCCAGTTCGTGGTTCAGGGCTATCTGTTCCAGCTCAAGGACGGCAAGCCGGTGAATCTCACGGAAAAAACCGAGCGCCTGGGCATTTCCAAGTTGATCAACGGCATTCCGGTCGCAGAAACTGTGGTCTATCCGGCCATTGGCGAAACCAAGACCCACATCACCGTATTTACCGACACCACCTGCCCCTACTGCCACAAGCTGCACGCGGAAATCCCGGCGCTGAACAAGCAGGGTGTGGAAGTGCGCTACGTGGCCTTCCCGCGCCAGGGCCTGGGCTCGCCGGGTGACGAACAGCTGCAGGCGGTCTGGTGCTCGGCGGACAAGAAAGCCGCGATGGACAAGATGGTCGACGGCAAGGAAATCAAGGCTGCCAAGTGCGATAACCCGGTGTCCAAGCAGTTCGCGCTGGGGCAGTCGATCGGCGTCAATGGCACGCCGGCCATCGTTCTGGCCGATGGCCAGGTAATTCCCGGCTACCAGCCGGCACCACAGATCGCCAAACTGGCGCTGGGTGCGAAATAATCCTGCATCGTCACGCTAGCCTTTGACGATCATGCCCCTCTGCGTGTAGCTGGAGGGGCATTAATAGAGAGCCGCGCTGTTTGCGGCTGTTTTCCACGGCCGGCCTTGAGTCGGCCGTTTTATGGGGAGTTCAGAGTGAATCCGGTCAAAGTAGGCATCTGTGGGCTGGGTACTGTCGGTGGCGGTACCCTAAACGTACTTCAGCGTAACGCCGAGGAGATTGCCCGCCGTGCCGGGCGTGGAATCGAAGTAGCGCAAATTGCTACCCGTACGCCAAAGCCGCAGTTCCAAACGACCGGTATTGCGATTACCAACGATGTATTCGCCGTGGCCACCAACCCCGAGATCGATATCGTCATCGAGCTGGTGGGCGGCTACACCGTGGCCCGCGAGCTGGTGCTCAAGGCCATCGAGAACGGCAAGCACGTGGTCACCGCGAACAAGGCGCTGATCGCCGTGCACGGTAACGAAATCTTCGCCAAGGCCCAGGAGAAGGGCGTGATCGTGGCCTTCGAAGCCGCCGTGGCCGGTGGCATCCCGGTGATCAAGGCGATCCGCGAAGGGCTGTCGGCCAACCGCATCAACTGGCTGGCGGGGATCATCAACGGCACCGGCAACTTCATCCTCTCGGAAATGCGCGAGAAGGGCCGCACCTTCGAAGACGTGCTGGCCGAAGCCCAGGCCCTGGGTTATGCCGAAGCCGATCCGACCTTCGACGTCGAAGGCATCGACGCCGCGCACAAGCTGACCATCCTGGCGTCCATCGCCTTTGGTATCCCGCTGCAGTTCGACAAGGCCTACACCGAAGGCATCACCAAGCTGACCACCGCCGACGTGAACTACGCCGAAGCCCTGGGCTACCGCATCAAGCACCTGGGTGTGGCGCGCCGCACCGAGGCGGGCATCGAGCTGCGGGTGCACCCGACCCTGATCCCGGCCGATCGCCTGATCGCCAACGTCAACGGCGTGATGAACGCGGTCATGGTCAATGGCGACGCTGCCGGTTCGACCCTGTTCTACGGCGCCGGCGCCGGTATGGAGCCGACCGCTTCCTCGGTGGTGGCCGACCTGGTGGACGTGGTTCGCGCCATGACCAGCGACCCGGAAAACCGCGTGCCGCACCTGGCCTTCCAGCCGGACTCCCTGTCTGATCACCCGATCCTGCCGATCGAGTCCTGCGAAAGCGCCTACTACCTGCGCATCCAGGCCAAGGATCACCCGGGCGTGCTGGCCCAGGTGGCGAGCATTCTTTCCGAGCGTGGCATCAACATCGAATCGATCATGCAGAAGGAAGTGGAAGAGCAGGACGGCCTGGTGCCGATGATCCTGCTGACCCACCGCGTTCTGGAGCAGCACATCAACGATGCGATTACCGCGCTGGAGGCCCTGCAGGGCGTCGTTGGCCCAGTGGTCCGTATCCGCGTCGAACATCTCAATTGAAGCAGCGGCAAGCTTCAAGTTCCAAGCGGCAAGCCAGAAGCGCAACTGCTCTGACTTGTCGCCTGTAGCTTGCAACTTGCAGCTCAAACCGAAGGTTTGTCCCCATGCGCTATATCAGTACTCGTGGCCAGGCACCGGCCCTGAATTTCGAAGATGTGCTGCTGGCCGGTCTGGCCAGCGACGGCGGTCTCTACGTACCGGAGAACCTGCCACGTTTCACCCAGGAAGAAATCGCTTCCTGGGCCGGCCTGCCGTATCACGAGCTGGCGTTCCGGGTCATGCGCCCGTTCGTCACCGGCAGCATTCCGGATGCCGACTTCAAGAAGATCCTCGAAGAAACCTACGGGGCGTTCTCCCACAACGCCATTGCGCCGCTGCGTCAGCTCAATGGCAACGAGTGGGTGCTGGAGCTGTTCCACGGCCCGACCCTGGCGTTCAAGGACTTCGCCCTGCAACTGCTGGGTCGCCTGCTGGACTACGTGCTGGAGAAGCGCGGCGAGCGCGTGGTGATCATCGGCGCCACCTCCGGTGACACCGGTTCGGCGGCCATCGAAGGCTGCAAGCGTTGCGACAACGTCGACATCTTCATCCTGCATCCGCACAACCGGGTATCGGAAGTGCAGCGCCGGCAGATGACCACCATCCTCGGCGAGAACATCCACAACATCGCCATCGAAGGCAACTTCGACGACTGCCAGGAGATGGTCAAGGCCAGCTTCGCCGACCAGGGCTTCCTCAAGGGCACGCGCCTGGTGGCGGTGAACTCGATCAACTGGGCGCGGATCATGGCCCAGATCGTCTACTACTTCCACGCGGCCCTGCAGTTGGGCGGTCCGGCGCGCTCCATCGCGTTCTCGGTGCCCACCGGCAACTTCGGCGACATCTTCGCCGGCTACCTGGCGCGCAACATGGGCCTGCCGATCAGCCAGCTGATCGTCGCGACCAACCGCAACGACATCCTGCACCGCTTCATGAGCGGCAATCAGTACGTCAAGGAAACCCTGCACGCGACCCTGTCGCCGTCCATGGACATCATGGTGTCGTCGAACTTCGAACGCCTGCTGTTCGACCTGCACGGTCGCAACGGCGCGGCCCTGGCCGCGCTGATGGACAGCTTCAAGCAAGGCGGCGGTTTCAGCGTCGAACAGGACCGCTGGATCGAAGCGCGCAAGCTGTTCGATTCCCTGGCGGTGAACGACGAGCAGACCTGCGAAACCATCGCCGAAGTCTTCGCCCAGACCGGCGAAGTGCTGGACCCGCACACCGCGATCGGCGTCAAGGCCGCCCGTGAATGCCGTCGCAGCCTGGACACGCCGATGGTGGTCCTGGGCACCGCGCACCCGGTCAAGTTCCCGGATGCCGTGGAGAAGGCCGGTGTCGGCAAGGCCCTGGAGCTGCCGGCGCACCTGTCCGACCTGTTCCAGCGTGAAGAACGCTGCACGGTCCTGGCCAACGACCTGAAAGCGGTGCAGGCTTTCGTCAGCCAGCACGGCAATCGTGGCAAGCCGCTCTGACCGGATGGTCTTGTCGTCCACGAAGCCCGTCTCCTGACGGGCTTTGTTTTTTCTCGCACTTGTTGCATGAGCTTGGCCCGGCTGGGGCAGGGAGGCACGGATGAGCAACCGCCAAACCCATTGCATGTCACTTGCCTTGTGGCGGCTTGTCGGGGGCCTGCTGGCCTGCCTGTTCTGTGGCGCGTTGCTGGCGGCTGCGACGAAGAATCTACCCTTCAAGCTGGTGCCGGCTTTCGTTGACCTGGAACCCCTGGCCCTGGCACCTGCCGAACGCCAGTGGCTGGCGACGCATAAGACGCTGAGGGTCGGCATCGCCATCGATGATTACCAGCCCATTGATATCACCCGGGACCGCAATCGCTATCAAGGAATCAGCGCCGACTACCTGGCGCTGGTGGGCGAGCGGTTGGGTGTCACGATGGAGGTCCTGGGGTTTTCCGAGCGAGAGCAGGCGATTGAAGCGCTGCGCAACGGCAGTATCGATGTCCTGACCAGTGCCAATGGCTATGAGCGCGGTGTCTCGGGGCTGCGTTTCACCAGTGACTACATGCCTGACAGGGCGGTAGTGGTGGTGCGTCGTGACGGGGTGAGCTCCAGCGATGACCTGGCCGGCAAGAAACTGGTGTTATTGGATGGCTATGCCAACGCCGAGCAGGTTCATGCGGCGTATCCGAACAGTCAGATCATGCTCTCGCCGAACCTCTACAGCGGCTTGGAGGCATTGAATCAGGGCGATGCCGACGCCTTCATCGGCAATGAGATCATCGTCCGCGCCTACCAGGCCCTGCGCCCTTATCTGGCGGTGCGGATTCAGGATGAAAGCCGCCTGCCGCCGACGGGCTTTGCCTTTGCCACGCGGGATGACAACGTGCTGCTGGCGGGCATGCTGGAGCAGGCGCTGCAGAGCATCGACGAGTCCCTGCAGCGGGAAATACAGGCCCGTTGGACCACCGGGCTGGGGGCGAATATCTCGGGTGAGCGCATCGAACTCAGCGCCGAGGAGCAGGCCTGGATTCTCCAGCACCCGCATGTGATGGTCGCGTCCCAGCAGTATCCGCCCCATGTGTTCAAGGACAAGGAGGGGCGCTGGGCTGGCCTGAACATCGATTTGCTCAACCGCATCTCGCGCATGACCGGTCTGCATTTTGTGCACAAGGAGAGCCTTACCACGGCGCAGACCCTGGAGCTGCTGGAAAGCGGGCAGGCGCAGATGAACTCGACCCTCACGGCCAGTGAAGACCGGCGACTGTTCCTGAATTTTTCCCATGCCTTTGGTGGTGCCGCCTGGGTTTTTGTCGTGCGCCCCGAGGATCGGCGCCTGAGCAGCCTGGAACAGTTGGCAGGCGAGGTACTGGCGCTGCCGGCCCGGCACACCCTTGAGAGCTACATTCGCCGCAACTACCCCGATATCCGCTTGCGCAGTGTCGCCAGCGATGAAGAGGCGCGGGCCCTGGTGAGTAGTGGCGAGGCCCGGGCAACCATTCAGAATGAGGTCCAGGTTCAGGCGCTGGGGGCGGCCGATGACGGGTTGCGGGTCGGGCGCAGTGTCGAAGGCACCTGGTCGGCTGACGAGTTTTCCGTGCGCAAGGATCAGCCCGAACTGCTGAGCATCTTGAACAAGTCGCTGGAGGCGCTGCCGGTGGCGGAGCTCAGTGCCATTCGCCTCAAGTGGCTGGGAGCCACGCCGGTGCCGATGCCGGCCTGGCAGCGTGTGCCGACCTGGGTCTACTGGGCCATTGCCACGGCGCTGCTATTCGGGCTGGCCTCCCTGGCCTGGAGCAGTCGGCTCAAGCGCCAGATTCAGCAGCGATTGCAGGCCGAGCAACGACTCAATGATCAGTTGGTGTTCATGCGTGCTCTGCTTGACGGCATTCCCAATCCGATCTTTGTCCGAGACCTGGAAGGGCGCCTGATCACTTGCAACAAGAGTTACGAGCAGCAGTTGGGGACGAGCCTGGAGCTGATTCGCGGACGACAACTGACCGAGCTGGACCTGTTGCCTGCGGCCACCGCTCGCCAGTTGCATGGCGAGATCATGCAATTGCTGGCCAGCGAGGCGTCGGTGTTCGCCGATCGGCAGGTGGAGACGCGCAATGGTTCGATTCACGCCTATCAATGGACAGTGCCCTTCTATAGCGCCGACGGGCTCCTGCAAGGCTTGCTGGGCGGCTGGATCGATATCACCGAGCGCAAGCGCCTGGAGAATCAGCTGGTGGAGGCGCGTCAGGCGGCCGATCAGGCCAATGCCGCGAAAAGCGCATTTCTGTCCACCATGAGCCATGAGATCCGCACGCCCATGACGGCCATCGTCGGCTTGCTTGAGCTGGAAAAGGAGCAGGCCAGGGTCCGGGGCGCGCCCTTCTCCGAGGCCTTGCGGGTGGCCTATCGCTCCGCCCAGGAGTTGATCAGCCTGATGGGGGACAGCCTTGATCTGGCCAAGATCGAAGCCGGGCACATGCAGTTGGTGCCACAGGTCACCGCCCTCAAGCCGTTTTTCGAGAGTGTTCGGCAGTTGTTCGAGGTAACGGCGCGTAATCAGGGGGTGCATTTACGGTTGGTGTTCAACGCAGAGGCCCAGGGCCGTTATTTCTTCGACCCGCTGCGCTTGCGCCAGGTCCTGCACAACCTGTTGAGCAACGCCCTGAAGTTCACCGCGGAAGGTGAGGTGCGGGTGACGGTCGAGCGTCAGCCCGACGAGTCCGGTATCGAGTGCCTGCGCATCAGTGTTGCGGACACCGGCCCGGGTATCAGTGCCGAGCAGCAAGCGAACATTTTCACGCCTTTTGTTCAAGCCGACGCCATGACCTCCTCGACGTATGGCGGTACCGGGCTGGGCCTGAGCATCTGTCGGCAGCTGATCGAGTTGATGGGCGGGCGCATTCACCTGTCGAGCGAACCGGGTGCGGGAACCGTGGTCACCCTCGAGCTGTATCCGGAACGGGTCAGCGACGATCTTGAGCCTCAGGCGTCACCGTCTGCCGAGCGCCCGCCGAGTCGCAGCATCGAGGTGCTGGTGGTGGATGACTTGAGCGCCAATCGGATGGTCCTGAGCCAGCAGTTGATGTTTCTCGGGCACCGGGTCGTGGCCTGTGACAATGCCCAGGAGGCGCTGCTGCAGTGGCGTTCCGGGGCCTTTGACGTACTGATGACCGATTGCAACATGCCGCAGATGAGCGGCTATGCACTGACCGAGGCCATCCGCCGGATCGAGGCGCAAGAGGGGCGTCGGCGCTGTCCGGTGATCGGTTGTACCGCCAATGCTTTCGAAGACGAGCGAGAGCGCTGCGAGCGTGCCGGCATGGATCAATTGCTGGTCAAGCCGGTGACCCTGGATCAATTGGCTCAGTCCCTCGCGCGTTTCCTGCCGTCACCGTCATTCAATATCCAGACCTTGCGCGGGATGACTCAGGCCGATGAGCCGGTGCTGCAGCGCATGTTGCAGGAGTTGTTGCGTAATCTCGACGAGGAGCAGCAGGCGCTGGAGGCGGCCCTGGCGGCGCAGGATTGGCGGGGCCTGGGAGGCACCTTGCACCGTCTCAAGGGGGTGTGTTGCCTGATTGACGCCTTGCCCCTGGCCAAGGTCTGTATCGCGTTGGAAGAGGTGGTCAAGGGGCAGCAGGCGCAGGCGCTGGCCAGTCATTGGCCGGAGTTGCGAGACGTTATCGGGATCTTGCGTAGCGACATTCAGGCGGCTCTGGACGAATAAGACTTGTCCTATGTGTGGCTAAGAAATATCTGACTACCGTGTCGGCTCGTAGTGGACTGTTTCACTTGCGCCGTCTCGGAGGTTGCCCCCCATGAATACGCTTAACGTGCTGATTCTCGAAGATAACTCGTTCCAGTTGATGGCCTTGCACCAGATGCTCAACGCCAATGGCGTTTTCAACGTGCTGGCTGCCGAGAACGTGGCATCCGCGCGGCGTTCGCTGGACAGCAAGGGGCCGGTGGATATCGCCATCTGCGATCTGTACCTGGAGCAGGCTGACGGCCTGGAACTGATCCGTGATCTGGCCCGGCACCAGCAGGCCAAGGCCTTGATCATTCTCAGCGACGCGGAGCCGGATGTGCTTGAGGGCGCGTCCGGCATGGCCCGTGAATTGGGCCTGAAAGTGCTCGCATGCCTGCCAAAACCGGCGTCGGCCGCGGTGATTGGCGACTTGCTCTGTGCCTATCAGTTGCACTCCAGGGCCGATGGCCCCGAGCTGAATCAGACACTGCTCCGGGACTTGCTGGGCCTTGAACCCTTTGTTCGCGAACCTGTGACCACGGACGAGGGGCTGGCGGCGGTGCTGGGTTGTGGCGTGGCGCACTTTCAGCCCGTCATCCACCAGCAGGGCGGGTTGCAGGGTGTCGAGGCACTGGCCCGCTGGCAGCATCCCGAGCGGGGCTTGCTGATGCCGGGCGAGTTTCTTCCCCTGATCGAGTTCGCCGGCCTGCAAGAACTCTTCACCTGGCACATGCTGGAGCAGGCACTTGAGCTGGTGGCCGGAGTGAAGCTGGTGCTGGGCTACTGGCTGCCGATTGCGGTGAACATTCCCACCGGCATCCTTGAGCGGCCGCTGTTCCCTCGGCAGTTGGAAGCCTTGCTGAGGCGCTTCGAAGTCCCGGCGCGGATGTTGACCCTGGAGCTGGTCGACACCACCCAATTGCAAACCGATAGCGCCCATGTCGAGGCACTGTTGCGCCTGCGGATGCTGGGCTGCAAGTTGTCCATTGGCGATTTCGGTACCGGGGGCACCAGTCTGCAGCGCCTGCTGGAGCTGCCTTTCACCGAGCTGAAGATCCCTCCGGTGTTTGTTGCAGGCATGGCGGCCGATGAACGCAAGCTGGCACTGGTCGGTGGCGCCACGAGCATGGCTCGGCGCATGTCCCTGGCGGTGGTGGTGACGGGCATCGAGAGTGAGGCCGACTGTTTGGCGGCCAGGGCGTTGGGGGCGGTTCATCTGCAGGGTTGTTTTATCGCGCCACCGATGAGCGCCGCCGAGTTGCGCCAATGGCTGGTCGAAACTTCAGGAGCGGGATGCAATGGGCCGGGCGAGCAGTTGGCCGGTTTGTGTGCCTAGGACAGCCCATGTTCCTGAACGTAGATGTACAGCGCCGCTTCGCTGGAAAGACCCAGTTTGCGCATGGCGCTGACTTTCTGTGCGCTGACGGTCTGTTTGCTGCGGTTGAGCCGGGTGGCAATTTCCCCCACGGCATGGCCGGCGGCCAGCAGGCGGATCACTTCCAGCTCCCGGGGGGACAACTGGTCCTTGGACACCAGGCGATCCGGGCCCACTTCGCCGGCAAGGCTCAGGGCCCGGCTGATGGCCTGGGCGACATAGCGCTTGTGCTGTCGTGCCCGGGCAATGGCGGACGGCAACTCATCGGCCAGGCTGGCCTTGCTCAGCAGGCCCATCACGCCGAGGTCGAGGATCGAGCGGAACAGTCCGGCGTGGTTGAGCATGGTCACCACCACGATGGGCAGATCGGGATGATGCCGGCGCAGTTGTTCGATCAGGCGCAGGCCGTCGTTCTGTTGCTCCTCGGGCATCATGAAATCCGTTACCAGCACATCGCATTCCGTGTCCTGCAGCAACTGGACGAGGGCGGAGGGGGATCGGGCTTCACCGACGATCATCAAGCTGTCGTTTTGCTCCAGCACGGCACGCAGGCCGATCAGGAAGATCGGGTGGTCGTCGGCAAGGATGATGCGCAATCTGTGGTTCGACATTGCTTTCAAAGCTTGGGCTCCAATGCAACGGCGGCGTGGGTTGCGCCTGGTTGGCCGTTTTATATCTGTCATGTTACCCGTGCATGCTCGATTGACTCAGGTCGGCAGCAGTAGGCGTGGCGAACTTTCTTCTCTGAGCGATGGTCACTTGAATGTCAGAAAGCTACCGGCATTTTTGTTTTCGAACCTCTAATTCGAGCTATTGAGTGGTGATCTAGATGGAAAGTATCAGTCTTTTATTGAGTGAGTCGTTGAGTCCCTACCAGGTCACGCTGATGCCCTGTGGCGCCCACGGTGAATGCCTGGTGAGGCTGAAGAATACCGCTGGTGCGATTGTCGTGGAGCGTGAGGTCAATCAGGCCCAGCTCGCCGACAAGCGCCTGCTGACCGATGTGGTCGATGGGCTGTACCGTGATGTGTTGATCGCTGAAGGGCGGCTGGAGCCTTGTGTGATCGCAGCCTTGCGCCACGCCGCCGAAGGCAAGGTGTTCGATCAGCACCGCTGATGCAAATTTTTACGGAACCTTCCGCCAGTCGTATCAGTCAGACTCAGTATCAGCAGGATCAGGCATTGTGCTCCGGTGCTTGCAGCCGGCTGATACCGGTCGTCAAAGACCGCGTTTAACCCCGAGTCGTCTCCCCACTTCTCGGGGTTTCTTTTTGCCCGGGATTTGTCAGTGGTCGTGTAGGTCCTGGAAGTAGGCGCGGGCGTCGGCGCGGTATTCGTCGCGCATTCCGGGGTCCAGCCAGGCGGCATACAGCTCCACCAGTTGCACTTCGCGCAGCTTGAGCAGGGCCTGGTTGATCTGGGTGATGGCCTGCCTGCCCTGTGGGGTGTCGGAGCAGCCGACGTGGATTTCCTGATACTTGCTGGTGCCTTCGATCGGATAGAACTCCAGATCCTGCGGGTCGATACCTTGCTGCATGGCCTGATAGCGGATTTCCGGCCAGTAGCCCAGGAGCAGTTGCAGGCGGCCCAGGCGCTGCATCTGCAGCAGGCTGCCCAGGGCGTCGTTGCCATAGTGGGCGCGAATCTGCTGCGGCGACACTTGCTGTAGCAGGTTGTCGAGCTGTTGCCCGTAGCTGCGCTCGGCCACCACGCCAATCAGTTCCTTGCCGCTCTCGAGCAGGCCATGCAGGTCGACCTTGCCGTCATGCAGGAAGTGCGCGAGTTGTTCGCGGTCGGCGCGGCGGATCGCCAGGCCATTGCTCAATACGCGAAAGCTGGTGATGGAGTAGGCGACCCACTGCGCGCGCTCCTTGCTCCAGATCAGCGCCGGGTCGCAGGTGAAGCTGGGCTCGCGCAGCATCTGCATGCCTCGCGCGCGATTGACCCGGACCAGCTCGTGCTGGTACTCGGGCAGGTTGGCGATCAGTTGTGGCATCAGCAGGTCGATGACGCCGCGGCCCTTCTGCTGGCCTTCGAACACATTCAAGGGGGGCAGGTCGCGCAGCAGCCAGGTGAGCATTTCCCCGGCGTGGCCGGGTGGGCAGGGCAGCCACAGCAGGCACACCGCGAGCGCCGTCGTCAGTCGGCCAAGGCCGGGCTTCGAGCGTCGATGTGCCGGTTGTGGAGCGTCGGTGTGAGACGGCTGTTTCAGGTTAGATTGCCCCAGAGTTGCGCAAGTGCTGGATCTGCTCGCTGCTGTAGCCCAGGCCCTCCAGGACCTGTGCCGAATGTTCGCCCAGTTCGGGGCCGATCCAGTCCGCGGAGCCGGGCGTCTCAGAGAGTTTCGGCACGATGCCGGGCATCTTGAAGGCCTTGCCGTCCGGCAGCTTGGCCTGGAGGAACATTTCCCGGGCCAGAAATTGCGGATCGTTGAACATGTCTTCGGCGCTGAAGATCCGGCTGGCCGGGACTTCGGCCTGGTTCAGTTGCTCCAGCACCCGTTCCAGGGGCAGGGACGCCACCCAGCGATCGATTACCCCGTACAGTTCGTCGCGGCGAGTGTCGCGTCCATCGTTGCTGGCCAGCGCGGGATCGTTGGCCAGGTCGTCGCGGCCGATGAGGTGCATGAAGCGCTTGAAGATCGCGTCGCCGTTGGCGCCGATCTGCACATGCCTGCCGTCGGCGCTGGTGTGGATCGACGACGGGGTGATGCCGGGCATGATGTTGCCGCTGCGTTCGCGGATAAAGCCGAACACGTCGAACTCCGGAACCATGCTCTCCATCATGGCGAAGATCGCCTCGTACAGCGCCACGTCCACCACTTGCCCCTGGCCGCCGTTGACCTCGCGATGACGCAGGGCCATCAGGGCGCCGATCACGCCCCACAGAGCGGCGATGGAGTCGCCGATGGAGATTCCGGTGCGCACCGGCGGGCGGTCCTCGAAGCCGGTGATGTAGCGCAGGCCACCCATGGATTCGCCCACGGCGCCGAAACCCGGCTGGTCCTTCATCGGTCCGGTCTGGCCGAAGCCGGACAGGCGCACCATCACCAGTTTCGGGTTCAGGGCGTGCAGCACGTCCCAGCCCAGGCCGAGCTTCTCCAGCACGCCGGGGCGGAAGTTCTCGATCAGGATGTCCGCTTCGCCCAGCAGTTGCTTGAGCACCGCCAGGCCTTCGGGGTGCTTGAGGTTCAGGGTCAGGGATTTCTTGTTGCGCGCCTGGACGAACCACCACAGCGAAGTGCCTTCATACAGCTTGCGCCACTTGCGCAACGGATCGCCGCCGTCCGGGGATTCGACCTTGATCACCTCGGCACCGAACTCGGCGCAGATGCGCGAGGCGAAGGGGCCGGCGATCAAGGTGCCGAGTTCGATCACTTTCAATCCGGCGAGGGGCTTGCTGAGACTGTTCATGGGGCATCCGCTGGGCAGGAAAATCCGCCTAGCCTAGACCATTGGTCGTGATTAAGTCAGCGTCCGGCGCCGGCCCGCGTTGATTATTTCCGGGTGGCTGCGCAGACAATTGTGCTTCTCATTCCCTTTGGTGACAGGTTTAATGACGCCTTTCGAGAGAACGCGCTTGCAAAGGACGCAATCTGGTCTATGTCCGTGACGGAGCCTGTGCTCTTGCCGGAACGGTAAGTCTGATAAATCTCGTTACAAATACCCGATCAAAAACTTACATGTGATGAATTGAACTCCTTACATGTGATGCTCTAGTCTGTGCGCCATGGAAAACAAATCCTCAGCCCATTACCAACGTTTATTCCGCCAGCGCCTGCGTGATCAGGGCCTGGTGAAAAAGGAAGTCTGGATACTGCCGGAGAACGCCCAGGCGTTGCTGGCGGTTGAACGCAAACTGCGTCAGCCCTCCAAGGGGCTGGCTCCTGTGGAAAAGGATGGAGAAATGAGCATGCCGCAGATCTGGAATGCCCGATCGCTGTGCCAGGCCCTGATGGCCACCGAGTTGTTCAGCAGCGGCGAAGCCTGCGTTGAGCTGCTTGAAGGCGCCGAACCGAGCTTGCACGTGACCATGCGCGAATACGGCGACCTGCCGCTGTTCGTTGCCCTGTCCGGCGAGCAGATCCTGGTCGAAGCCCTGCTCTGGCCGCAAAGCGAAGTGACCGATGTGCAGGCCTTCAATGAAGAGGTCCTGCTCAGCCGCCAGCTGTTCCCGCTGTCGAGCATCGGCCTGGAAACCCGTCTTGGCGGCGAGCGCTTCTACATGATGTTCGGCGCGCTCAGCGCCACCTCGATCCTCTCCAACGTGCTCTACGAGATCGAAACCCTGGCCAGCAACGTGATCAGGGCTACCGAGGCCTATGAAGGCTACCTGAAGGCTCAGGCCTGACCTGGAGGAATGCACATGAACGTATGGAGCAAGTTGCTTACCGCCCTGCGCGGTGGCGCCAACGAAGCGGGTGAAGCCCTGGTGGACAGCCAGGCACTGAGGATTCTCGATCAGGAAATCCGCGACGCCGATCAGGAACTGCGCAAGTCCAAGGAGGCCCTGGCCGAGATCATGGCCCGGCAGAAACTCGCCGCCGAGCGCGCCAATGGCAGCGCGGCGAAGATCGCCGAATATGAAACCTACGCCCTCAAGGCCCTGGAGTCGGGCAACGAACAGCTCGCCCAGGAAGTGGCGCAGAAAATCGCCAACCTGGAGAACGACCTGGCCGTGGAACGCGAGCAGGCCGACGGTTTCGCCGCCAGCGTGGCCCAGTTGCGCAAGGCCGTGACCCAGGCCGAGGGCAATATCAAACATTTGAAACAGCAGGTGGATACCGTCAAGGCCACCGAGAGCGTGCAGAAGGCCCAGCAGGCCGTGGCCCAGCGCTACGGCGGCTCCCAGAGCAAGCTGCACACCGCGGTGGAGTCCCTGGAGCGGATCAAGCAGAAGCAGGCCGAGCGCGCGGCGAAGATGGAAGCCGCAGCGGAGCTGGCCAGCACCAGCAACCCCGACGACGCCCTGGACGCCAAGTTGCGCGAGGCCGGGATCGTCGCCGGCAGCACCAGCGCCGACAGCGTGCTGGCGCGCCTCAAGGACCGTAACAAGTCCTGATTCATCGTTGTGTTGTAGGGGCGAGGTCGTCGGGCCTTGCCCGGCTTTTTCAGGGATAGGAAAGCAATGGAAATCTTCCTGCAGACAGTGTTGTCGTTCCCCACAGTGCTGTTCAGCTTCATGCTCTGCCTGGCCGTGATCTACTGGGCCGTGGTGGCCATGGGCATGCTTGAAGTCGACCTGCTGGACTTCGAGGCCGACTCGCTGCTCGACAGCGCCCACGCCGGCGAAGGCCTGGCCGGGCTGCTGATCAAGTTCAAGCTCAACGGGGTGCCGGTCACCCTGGTGCTGACCCTGCTGATGTTCTTCAGCTGGTTCCTGACCTATTTCGCCGAACTCTACGTCCTCAGCCACCTGCCCCTGGGCTGGCTGCGCTATCCCCTGGGCCTGTTGCTGGCCGTGGTTGCGCTGTTTCTGGCAGCGCCCATCAGCGCGGCCATCTGCCGTCCGCTGCGTCCGCTGTTTCACAAGATGGAAGCCACCAGCAGCCAGTCGGTGCTGGGGCAGACCGCTGTGGTGCGTAGCGGCAGAGTCACCCTGGAACACGGCGAAGCCGTGCTCGAGAACGGCGGCGCGGGCCTGATCCTGCGTGTGCGTGCCGATGAGGCGCGAGCTTTCAAACGCGGCGATCGCGTCGTGTTACTGGAGTATCTGGAGGCGCAACACGCCTATCGGGTCATTACCGAGGACGAGTTTCGCGGCCTCTGAGCCCGGGCTTCCTCAGAATCAAAGGAGATTGATTGCATGAATTTACCGTCGCTGCTGCCCATCCTGCTCGGGATCGGCCTCGTCGTCCTGGTGGTCTTCGGCCTGTTGGCCCTGTTCAAGGCCTTCTACATCAAGGTCCCCCAAGGCACGGCGCTGATCGTCAACGACATGTCCTCGACCCCCAAGGTGCACTTCACCGGCGCCCTGGTGTACCCGGTCATCCACCTCAAGGAGTTCATGCGCATCTCGCTGATCACCCTGGAAGTCGACCGTCGGGCCAAGGATGGTCTGATCTGCCGCGACAACATGCGCGCCGACATCACCGTGGCCTTCTACCTGCGGGTCAATGAAACCCAGGAAGACGTGCTCAAGGTGGCCAAGGCCATCGGTGTCGACCGCGCCTCCGATCGCGCCGCGGTCAACGAGCTGTTCAACGCCAAGTTCTCCGAAGCGCTGAAGACCGTGGGCAAGCAGTTCGACTTCGTCCAGCTATTCGAGAACCGCCAGGACTTCCGCGACCGCATCATCGAGATCATCGGCAACGACCTCAACGGCTATGTGCTGGAAGACGTGGCCATCGACTACCTGGAGCAGACCGCCAAGCATTCCCTGGACCCGAGCAACATTCTCGACGCCGAGGGTATCCGCAAGATCACCGAGCTGACCGCGGCGCAGAACGTCATCACCAACGAACTGGAGCGCAACCAGGAACTGGCGATCCAGAAGAAGAACGTCGAGACCCGCGAAGCCTCGCTGTCGCTGGAACGCCAGCAGGCCGATGCCGAAGCACGGCAGAAGCGCGAGATCGAAACCATCCGCGCCCGCGAGGAAGCCGAGACCGCCAAGGTCAAGGAAGAAGAGCGTCTGAAGGCCGAACAGGCCCGTATCCAGGCGCAGCAGGAAATCGACGTGCGCACCGAGAACCATCAGCGCGAAGTCGAAGTGGCCCAGCAGAACCGCCAGCGCGCGGTGGTCATCGAAGTGGAGAAAGTCACCCGCGCCAAGGACCTGGAAGTGGTGGCCCGCGAGCGTGAAGTGGAACTGCAGCGCATCGAGAAAGAAAAGGCCCTGGAAGAGCAGCGTAAGAACATCGCCACGGTGATCCGTGAGCGGGTCGCGGTGGAGAAGACCGTGGCCCAGGAAGAAGAGCGGATCAAGGAAGTGCGCGAGGTTTCCGAAGCCGAGCGTGCCAAGCAAGTGGTGGTGATCCAGGCCCAGGCCGAAGCCGAGCAGGATCTGGTGCGCCAGGTCAAACAGGCCGAAGCCGACGAAACCCGCTCCAAGCACAAGGCGGTGGAAATCAACAACCTGGCCCAGGCCGAGCTGGAAGCCGCGGCCAAGCAGGCCGAAGCCAAGAAACGCCTGGCCGAAGGCCTGGAAGCCGAGCGCGCCGCGCCTGGCCTGGCCGATGCCCGCGTGCTGGAAATCACTGCAGCGGCCCAGGAAAAAGAAGGCCTGGCGCAAGCCCGCGTCCGCACCGAGCAGCTGATTGCCGAAGCCCGTGGCGAGCAGGAAAAAGGCCTGGCCGACGCCCGCATCATGGAAGCCCAGGCGGCGGCCAAGGAGAAGGACGGCCTGGCCGAAGCCAAGGTCATGGAAGAGAAACTCGGGGCTCAGGCCCGTGGCGAAGAGCAACTGGGCGCGGCCAAGGCCAAGGCCACCAAGGACCTGGGTTCGGCCGAAGCCGAAGTGCTGCTGCAGCGCCTGAACGCCGAAGCCGAAGGCCTGGGCAAGAAGTTCGGTGCCCTGGATTCCCTCAGCGACAGCGCGCGTCAGCACGAAGAGTTCCGCATGCAACTGGAGAAGAACTTCGAGGAAGCGATGGCCGCCATCGCCGCCAACAAGGAGATCGCCAAGGACCAGGCCGAAGTGCTGTCGGCGGCCCTCAGCAAGGCCAAGATCGAGATCGTTGGCGGCGAAGGCGACTTCTTCAACTCCTTCGCCAAGTCGCTGTCGGTGGGCAAGGCCATCGAGGGCGTGGTGGGCAAGAGCCCGGTGGTCCAGGACGTCCTGGCACGCCTGCTCAATGGCAAGGGCGCCCCGGCGGTTGCCGCCGAACTGGCCGCCGCTGCCGTCTCGCGCAAGGCCGACGCGCCGTCTGCCGAAGCCTGACCCACACCTGACACACCTGTAGCCGCTGCCGAAGGCTGCGACCGACTCCGTAGGAGGCGCAGCCCTTGAGGGCCTTCGGGCCCTCAAGCACGCAGCCCGCGGCAGCGGCTACCGGCCTTGTGTCGGGCACCGGGCTCCAGGTTTGAGGAGCCCGCTTTTTTTGCACACCGCCGTAGATCCAGGAAGGCCACGATGTCGGACGCTCAAGTCGCAACTCCCCCGCAGGACGTATTGGACAAGGCCGTCGCCGAAGGCGGCGCCTATGAGGTGCTGCACAAGCGCCTGCTGGACCAGGGCCAGCGCCTGCGGGCCACCACCGACGACCTCAACCAGAGGCGTCTCGACGAGTTCGGCAACAGCCGCATGGAAGTGGTCGGGCGGGTGCGCATCCGCACCGAGAACAACTGCATCGCCCGGGACATCGTCCAGGTCGGCGACTGCCTGTTGTTCGGCTACAACGTGTTCATCGGCCTGAAGAAGGAAACCAGCGTCGCCGACGTGTTTTCCCTTTACCGGCTGGTGGAGGAGGGCGAAGGCTACGAAGCCGAGCCGGTGCCCCTGGAAGGCAGCTTCCTGGCGGCCCAGGGCTTCCTCAACGATTTCAACGAGCTCTACACCTATTACAAGAACACCCGCCTGCTGCAACTGGCGATCCGTGACGGCAAGCTGCTGGCGAGTTTCCAGATCGGCGAGCGCGTCACCGATGTGCGGGTGTTCCGCTGGTCGATCTCGGTGGACGGGCGCGAAGTCCGTTACATCGACAACCGCGGCGAACGGGATATCGCCCTGCCGGCGCCCTTCGACTTCGAATGGAAGAAGGCCACCCGCGAGATGGTGGTCGAAGGCCGCTTCCCGCACCTGAACATCCTCGACACGGTGTTCGTCGAAACCATCGGCGGCGACCTGACCATCAAGGTCGAGAACAACACCGAGTCCGGCCTGGGCATCTACCGCGAAGAGGTGCTGGACAAGACCCAGTCCCTGGACGACTCGCAGATCGAATTCGCCCGCCTGGGCAGCCTGATCCTGCTCAAGGTCCTGCCGTACCGCGAAGAGCAGTGGCGCTACCTGGTGTTCAACAGCCTGACTCGCCAGGTGGAGCGCATCGACGCCATCGGCCTGGCCTGCGTGCAACTGCCGGAAGACCACGGGATCATCTTCCCCGGTGGCTATTACCTGCAGAGCGGCGAGTACAAGACCTTCGAACAGTCCATGGACGGCATGCGCTTCAAGCGCTCGGTGCGCTCGCCCAACGGTGAAGATGTGCAGTACATCTTCTACCACCCGGAGCAGGGCCGCTCGGTGCTGCTGACCTACAACATGATCAACCGCCAGTTGCAGAACCCGCTGTTCGGCCACGGTTACGCGCGCCTGGAAGACGGGCGCATGGTGATCTTCGCCGCCGAAGGCGACGAGCCGACCCGGGTCCACCCGATGCAGGTCTGGCAGACCCCGTTCTTCACCGAGGAATACGCCGCGCGGCAACCGACCCGCAGCGGTTTCCTCGGGCGCATCGGCAACGCCGAGCTGGTGCGCAGCGTTTCCGATCTCTACGACCTGTGCCGCGAGATCGACACCCCGGCGGTGTCGGTGCAGCGCTATTCGCTGCTGTGCCAGAACACCCGGCGCCTGTTCGATGTGTACCACTGGCTGGGTAGCGCCGAGCTCGAAGGCCTGGCCCCATTGCTGCGCGAGGTGGCCTCGACCTCGGAGCTGGTGCTGGATGAATACGAGAAAGTCGAAAGTATCCGCCGCCAGTCGGACCAGGCCATGGTGGCCGCCGAGGCCAAGCAGAAAGCCCTGCTCGACAGCCTGCTGGTGGACAGCTGGGACCAGGTGCAGAGCTTCGTCGATGCGCTCAACGGCATCACTGCCCAGCGCGGCCTGCTGCTGACCATTCGCGACTACCGCTACATCGACGTGGCGCGCATCGACGCCATGGAAGCCGAGCTGCTCAAGGCCCAGGAGCGCACCGCCGCTGGCACCGCGACCTTCCTCGCCAGCGACCAGGCCCTGCTGCCCTTCGTCACCCAGTTGGAAACCCTCGACGCCCAGGCGCAGAAAGCCGAAACCGTGGCCCAGCTCAACGAGCCCCTGGGCGCCCTGCAAGCCATGGCCGGCGACCTGGACATGCTGTCGAGCCTGATGGCCTCGTTGCAGATCGACGACGCCACCCAGCGCACCCGGATCATCGAATCGATCTCGCAGATCTACGCCCGCCTGAACCAGGCCAAGGCCCGCGCCGAGCAACGGCGCAAGGGCCTGGGCTCGACCGAGACCGTGGCGCAGTTCGGCGCGCAGTTCAAACTCTTCAGCCAGGGCATCACCAACGCCCTGGCCCAGGCCCAGGACCCCGAGCGTTGCGACGAGCAACTGTCGCGGCTGCTGGTGCAGCTCGAAGAGCTGGAGAGTCGCTTCGGCGATCACGAACAGTTCCTCGGCGACATCCTCGGCAAGCGTGAGGAACTGCTGGAAACCTTCGAGGCCCACAAGCAATCGTTGCTCGACGAGCGCCAGCGCAAGGCCCAGGGCCTGCTGGACGCGGCGCGGCGGATTCTCGACAGTCTCGGCCGGCGCACCGCCAAGTTCACCCAGGCCGAGGAACTCAACGCGTTCTTCGCCGCCGACCCGCTGATCCTCAAGCTGCGGGAGCTGGCCGAGCGCCTGCGCGAGCTCAAGGACAGCGTCAAGGCCGACGATGTCGAGTCGCGCCTCAAGGGCGCCCGGGATCAGGCCGTACGTGCCCTGCGCGACAAGACCGAGCTGTTCGAAGAGGGCGGCAACGTCATCAAGCTGGGGCCGCGCCACCGTTTCAGCGTCAACACCCAGGAGCTGGACCTGACCCTGATGCCCCGGGGCGACGAACTGCACCTGCACCTGACCGGCACGGATTTCCTTGAACCGTTGCGCGACCCCGAGCTGGAAGCCCTGCGGGACTTCTGGCAGGTGGCCCTGGAGTCGGAGTCGGCCCAGCTGTACCGCGCCGAGTACCTGGCCGGGCAAGTGCTGGATGCCGCCGACCGCGGCCAGGAAGGCCTGAGCCTGGAAAGCCTGAAACCCTTGCTGGCGCACCCCGAGGAACTGGCGCGGGTGATCCGCGACTTCGCTGCGCCGCGCTACAAGGAAGGCTACGAGAAGGGCATCCACGATCACGATGCCGCGGCGATCCTCCTGCAACTGCTGCCCCTGCGCGACAGTGCCGGCCTGCTGCGTTTCGGCGCTTCGGCGCGGGCTTTTGCCGCGTTGTTCTGGGACCGCCAGCAGCACCAGCCGCAACCGCAGCAATGGGCCGAGCGGGCCCGCACCAGCCGGCATATCCAGCAACTGTTCGGTCGTCGTGAAGGCTTGTTGCAGTTGCAGGACGAAATCTTCCTGGCGCTGCAGGACTGGCGTCAGCAGCAGGCCTTCAGCCTGCCGGCGGAGCTGTTGCCGGAAGCCGCCGAGTACCTGGTGCAGGAACTGGCCGCAGAACGCATCGAGTTCACCTTCAGCAAGTACGCCAGGCAGTTGCAGGAAGCCCTGACCCTGCGCCTGCAAGGCGCGCGCATGTGGGACGACTACCAGCAGGCCCTGGCCCAGCTGGCCGAGCGGCCCGCCGCGCAGTGGGCGCTGGCCGGCAACTGGCTGTCGGCGCTGTGTGCCGAGGGCGAGTTCGCCGAGTGGAGCGACTACGTGCCCGAGGCCGTGGCCCTGTCGCTGTTGCGGGACGACTTTGCCAAGCGCATCACCGAAGTCGACCTGCGGTTCAGCGTCGGCAACCTGATGGGCGAACACCCGCGCATCCAGGAACGCAGCCTGTCCCTCACCGTGGACGGTTTCTTTGCCCGCCTGCGGGCCCACCGCGAACAGTTCCTGCCCGGCCTGCAGCGCTACCAGGCGCTGCGCCAGGGCATCATCAGCCGCGAACGCTCGGCCCTGCGCCTGAGCGAATTCAAGCCGCGGCCGCTGAGCTCCTTCGTGCGTAACAAGCTGATCAACGATGTGTACCTGGGCTTTATCGGCGACAACCTGGCCAAGCAGATGGGCACCGTGGGCGAGAACAAGCGCACCGACCTGATGGGCCTGTTGATGCTGATTTCGCCACCGGGCTACGGCAAGACCACCTTGATGGAATACGTGGCGCACCGCCTGGGCCTGATCTTCATGAAGATCAACGGCCCGGCCCTGGGGCACCAGGTGCGCTCCCTGGACCCGGCCCAGGCGCCGGACGCCACCTCGCGCCAGGAGCTGGAGAAGCTCAACCTGGCCCTGGAAATGGGCAACAACGTGATGCTCTATGTCGACGACATCCAGCACACCCACCCCGAGTTCCTGCAGAAATTCATCTCGCTGTGCGACGGCACCCGGCGCATCGAAGGCGTGTGGAAAGGCCGCACCAAGACCTACGACATGCGCGGCAAGAAGTTCTGCGTGGTGATGTCGGGCAACCCGTACACCGAGTCCGGCGAGGTGTTCAAGATCCCCGACATGCTGGCCAACCGGGCCGACATCTATAACCTCGGCGACACCCTGGGCGGCATGCAGGAAGCCTTCGCCCTGAGCTACATCGAGAACGGCCTGACCTCCAACCCGGTGCTGGCGCCCCTGGCCACCCGCGACATGGCGGACGTCTACCGCTTTGTCGCCAAGGCCGAAGGCAAGGCCTTCTCCAGCAACGAACTGAGCCACAGCTACAGCGGCGCCGAGATCAACGAAATCACCACCACCCTGCAACGCCTGATGCAGGTGCGCGACGTGGTGCTGCGAGTCAACCAGCAGTACATCGCCAGCGCCGCCCAGGCCGACCAGTACCGCAGCGAGCCGCCGTTCAAGCTGCAGGGCAGCTACCGCAACATGAACAAGATGGCGGAGAAGATCTCGGCGGTGATGAACGACGCCGAGCTCCTGCAACTCTTGGCCGACCACTACCAGGGTGAATCCCAGTTGCTGACCACCGGCGCCGAGGAAAACCTGCTCAAGCTCGCCGAGCTGCGCGGCAACCAGACCCCGGAGCAGAGCGAACGCTGGGCCCAGATCAAGCGCGACTTCGTGCGCAACCGCTCCATGGGCGGCAGCGACAGCGATGTCGGCACCCGGGTGGTGGCCCAGCTCAACGATCTGGTGGAAGGCGTGCGCGGCCTGGCCCGGCCGGCGGAACAGCAGGGCATGCGTGAAGTGCTGGAAAACCTCTCCGAGCACCTGGAGCAGAGTTTCCTGCCGCTGCTCAAGGTCATGCACAAGAAGATCGACGTCGACCTGCACAGCCACCAGCGCATTGGCGACATCGCCACGCGGGTGGACGAATTGAGCCGCATGCTCAGCCACGGTGATGTGCCGACCCTCAAGGACTCCCAATAGTAGGAGCCGGCTTGCCGGCGAACAGCCAAGGATCACGACATGGATTTTGCCCACCTGGACCGGCAACTGCGCGACAGCCTGCTGGACCTGAAACTGAGCAACGAAGAACGGGACGAACTGCGCCAACTGGGCAGCGAACTGGGCAGCGACCAGGTGCGCTACCTGCGCAACCGGGCCTTTGACCTGGTGCGCGAGCTGGCGCTGGCGGACAGCGCCAATGTGCTGCCGGCGCTGAAATGGCTGGAGCAGGTGATCAAGACCCTGGACACCCACAGCGCCCCGGTGCGCGACATGGCCAGCGCCCACTTCAGCCCCGGTGAAGACTGCCGGCGCAAGATCCGCGACCTGTGCCGCCAGGCACGAGTCTCGGTGGATATCTGCGTGTTCACCATTTCCGACGATCAACTGAGCGACGAAATCCGCGCCTGCCACCAGCGCGGCGTGGCCGTGCGGGTGATCAGCGACAGTGAAAAGCAATTCGATGTCGGCAGCGATATCGCCGCGCTGCGCGAGGCCGGGGTGCCGGTGCGGATCGACGACACGCCGTTCCACATGCATCACAAGTTCGCCGTGTTCGATGGCCGAACCCTGCTCAATGGCAGCTTCAACTGGACCCGCAGTGCCACCACCGGCAATGAGGAAAACCTGCTGGTGATCGACCACCCGCAACTGGTGGCCAGTTACCTCAGGGAGTTCAACGAACTCTGGGCCCGCTACGCGCCGCGTTAAGGCGTGTAGCGGCGGGCCAGCACCCGGCCTCAGGCAGCGCTCGGCTGACTCCAGAGGCTGTCGTCGGCCAGCCTGTCGAGGAGTTTCTGGCGCAACCTATGGGCCTGTTCCGGGGCGCTCTGGCTCAGGGTTTCCAGGGCCAGGTGCAACTGCTGCAGCGGGTTTTCGCTATTAAACAGGCTGCCCAGTTCCAGGCCGGCAATGGCTTCTTCGAAACGTTGCTGACGGATATGGTTCAGCAGCGTGGCGTGGCTCAACTGGCTGGTATAGGAAACGTGCTGTTCCACGCGGCTCTTGAGCTCGGCGGCCTTTGCCTGCTCGTCGATGTAGAGATAAACCAATGCCAGCTGTGCCAGGTGGTAGTTTTTTTCCGCTGGGTCCATCGCCGCATTCTGAGCTTCGTCGTCGAGCGCTTGCACGGTCTGGTCCAGCAGTTCGACGGCTGGCCGGGTCTGTTCCAGGTCGTGCAGTAGTTTGGCCTGTGCTGCCTGTTTCACCGGGCGATCGGCGTATTCGAGCTGGGTGTTGAGGAGCGCCACTTCCTCAAGACCGTTGCGGATCAGTTCGCTGTCGCGCCGCTCGGGCGCCAGGGCAGCCTGCACCCACAACTGGGTTTCCACGATCAGCAGGCGATGCCACGGCCATTGCTCAGCGCCACGCCAGGTCTCCAGTGTCAGCAGGGCCTGCTCCAGCAGGTGGGCGCACCAATGCGGGTGTTCCTCGAAGTAGGTGCGCCACAGAGAGAGCAGGCACCACAGACGCTGCGAGGGCGCGACCGCGCAGGCCTGCAAGGCCGCCTCGGCCTCGGCCAGCTCATGGCGCGCGACATGCCAGTGCAACAGGCTCAGCAGCATCTCGCTGGCGTGTCTCACCGGCACCTGGGCGATCAGCGATGCCGCCAGATCCGGACGGCTGGCGTCCAGGATCAGCTTGAGCAGCGGTGGGTAGCCGCAGTAGTCCTCGGGCTCGGGGTTCTGCGCCAGCAGTTCGAACCCGGCGTCGAATTTCCCGGCTTGTATCAGCAAGACCACGACGATGATCTGGGCCGACGCGGGCAATTGCGCGGCCATGGCCGGGAACTGCACGTCCTGCCCCTGGGCACGGTACTCGCGCAGGGTCTGTTCCACTTCATACGGGTCCAGTTCGTCGGCCGGTTGTTTGAGCTGCAGTTGCCAGGCCAGGCCGATGCTGATGGCGGCTTGCTCGGCCAGGCCCACACTGCGTTGCAGGGTTGCCAACTTTCGGTGCTCACTGGCACAGCCCTGGTTCAACTGCTCGACACCGAAGGTCACCAGCAAGGCGCGGGCCTGCTCAAGCTCACCGCGGGCCACCAACAGCGGGATGCGCAGCAGGGGGGCTGACGGCAGGGGCTGATGCAGGCGCTCCAACAGGCTCAGCACCGCCTGCGGGCCGTCCTTGTCGAGCAGGGTTTCGAGCAGTCGGTACAGCGCCATGGGCTGGCAGGTTTCATCGAGCTCGGCCAGGATTTCCAGGGCCTGGGCCTGGTTGCCTTGCCGGTACAGCGCGGCGGGTATCGGCAGCAGCCCCTGTTGCCGGGCTTTGCCCGCCAGGCGCTGGGCCAGTTGCAGGGCCACCTGCGGTTCGACGGCGCTCAGGTACGCCGCGCGATAGATCTGCGCCTCCTCGTCCAGGTTGATGCCCAGGCTGCTGCCCTGGTCATTGCTGCTGCCCTTGTGGGCGTAGACCACCAGCAGCGAGATCACGCCGGTGATGAGCAGCAGGATGAGAAACACTTCCATGATTCGGTTTTCCTTGGGGGCGAGAACTGAGCCTGGCGGACCGCGGCAATGTGCTGCCGGCATTGAAACGGCTGGAGCCGATGGTCAAGCCCTTGGACGCCAACAGCGCCCCGTTGGGGCGCCAAAGGCCGCTGGGTCAGTTCGCCTGAGAGGCGCGCCAGGCCTGCCCGCTGCTGAACCGCTCCATCAGCTGTTGCTGAAGTTCGGCGGCGCGCTCGGGGGCGCGCTGGTGCAGCTCTTCCAGGGCCTGATACAGGCGTGACAGAGGTTTCTTGTCGCTGAGCAGGACGCTCAGGTTCAGGGCCTTGATGGCCTGGGCGTAGCGCTGGTGCTCGATGTGATTGAGCAGCAGGTCCTCTTCCAGGTCGCGACTGCCGGCCTCCAGGCTGTGCAATCGATCCTGCAGGGCCTGGGCCTGCTGTGCTTCGTCGATGCTCAGGTAGGCGCTGGCGATGTCCTCCAGGTAGAAGGTTTTGTCCATCTCATCGACCTCCGGCAGGCTGTCGCTGTCCAGCAACGCCAGGGCCTGCTCCAGCAGGGTCCTGGCCTGGGCCGTCTGCCCCAGGTCGTGCAGCAGCTTGGTCTGCTCGCGAATGCACAGCAATTGCTGTTCGCCTTCCTCCTGCTGATGCAGCCTGTGCAATTCCTCAAGGCTGCTGCGTACCAGCCAGCTGTCCCGACGATGGGCCGGCAGTCGGCTTTGCAGCTGGAGTTGGGTTCGCAGCGCCTGGATCCGCATGCCGCTCCAGAACTCATGGTCATGCTTGTAACCGTCGATCTGTTGCAGCGCCTTGGCCAGCAGTGCCTCGGCCCATTGCGGCTGCGTGGCGTGGTGCTGTTCGCAGAGACTGAGCATCAGCCCCGGATGCTGGCTCGGCTCAGTTTCCAGCGTCGGCAGCAGTGCTTCGGCTTCTGCGGTCTGGCCTTGTGTCGCCATGTGGTTCAGCAGGCTCAGCAGCAGGCTGTAGCGATGCAGGTCGGGGGCCTTCTCCAGCAGGCGCAGGGCGTTGTCGATGGGCGGCAGGGCCAGGGCCAGGTCCATCAGTTCGCTGTGCGTGGTGGAGTAGAGATCGTCGCTGATGGGGGCCAGCAGGCTGAGGGCAGAGTCCAGTTGACCGGCCTTGATCAGGGCGGCGACCGCCTGGGCCTGCTCTTCGGCCGGCAGCGACGCGGCGCGGGTGAGGATCGAGTCGAACTGGCCCAGGGTCGCGCTGGCCTCGAACAGTTGGCGCAGAATCGACTGGCGGTGGCCCTCCTCGGGCCCCTCGAACACCGACCATGCCTGCTCGACGCTGACCAGCGCCGCGTCCTGCATCCCGGCCTGATGCTGCAGGCGCGCCAGGGTCAGCAGGTTGCCGATGCTCTGGCGCTCATGGGCGGCCGCTTGGCGCGGGTCGCTCAGTTCGCCGAGCACGGCCAGGGCCCGCTCCTGTTCGCCACGGGCCTGGAGGATACGCACTTGCAGCAGCGGCCAGCTGGGCAGGGATTCCCCCCAGTTCTCCAGGAGTTCCAGGCAGGCTTGGCTATCGTCGGTGTCGAGCAGCGTTTCGATCAGGGTATTGAGTACGTAGTCCCGGGCGTGGGGCGGCAATTGCTGGTACAGCTCCCGGGCCTGGGCCTTGTGGCCCGCCAGGTAGAGCTCGCTGGCCACCAGCTGCGAGGCCAGTTCCCGGGCTTCGCCGGGCAGTTGCTCTGCCAGTTTCAGCGCCAGCAGCGGTTCGGCCTTGCTCAGCAGCAGGGTCTGGTTGATCTGGGCGGTGAGGTTGCCGGTCAGCTCCAGGCTCTCGTTGCGATCGGCGGTTTTTTGGCGGGCATACAAAATCAGCGCGATGAACAGCAGCACGATGACAAGCAGGGTGACAAAGAGAGTCATGGACGTCCTTTTCTATTGAACTGCGGCGTTGGCGCGGTGCGCGCCGGCCGATTCGCGCGGGGGTTATAAAACCCTGGTGGCAGGCTGGCAACCAACTTTACCGAGGCAATGCATTTCTGCGGATTTCAGCGCAAGGGCCTCCGGCCGGTCAGCGGTCGGGCAGGGCGGCAGGTTTCGGGTTAGACTTGCCGCCTTTTCGCACACTCAAGAAGCCCGCACATGGCCCAGCCGTCCACCACCTATAAATTCGAACTGAACCTGACCGACCTCGACCGCGGGGTCTACGAAAGCGTCAAGCAGACCATCGCCCGTCACCCTTCGGAAACCGAGGAACGCATGACCGTGCGCCTGCTGGCCTACGCCTTCTGGTACAACGAGCAGCTGTCGTTTGGTCGTGGTCTGTCGGAAGTGGATGAGCCGGCCCTGTGGGAAAAGAGCCTGGACGACCGCGTGCTGCACTGGATCGAAGTCGGCCAGCCGGACGCCGATCGCCTGACCTGGTGCTCGCGCCGTACCGAGCGCACCAGCCTGCTGGCCTACGGCAGCCTGCGGGTCTGGCAGACCCGGGTGGTGGACGCGGTGAAGAACTTGAAGAACCTCAACATCGCCGGCGTGCCCCAGGAGGTCCTTGAGACCCTGGCCAAGGACATGCCGCGGGTCATCAAGTGGGACGTGATGATCAGCGAAGGCACGATCTTCGTCACCGACGATCGCGGCCAGCATGAAGTCCAGCTGGAATGGCTGCTGGGCGAGCGCGGCTGATTGCCCGCGCCGCTCCTGAACGACCCACCGTCCCCCAAGAGAAGTTGCTGTTAGCCCATGCGTATCGAACCCCGTGAGTTGCCCGCCGTCCTGCCCTTTCTCGGCGACCTGCCGCCACTGCTGACCCGCCTCTACGCCGCCCGTGGCGTGCAGTCGGTGGAGGAGCTGGACAAGAGCCTGGCGCGGCTGATCCCGTATCAGCAACTCAAGGGCATCGATGCCGCGGTGGACTTGCTGGTGACCGCCCTGGACCAGCGCCAGCGCATCCTTATCGTCGGCGACTTCGATGCCGATGGCGCCACCGCCAGCACCGTGGGGCTGCTGGGCCTGCGCCTGCTGGGCGCGGCCCATGTCGATTACCTGGTGCCCAACCGCTTCGAATACGGCTACGGCCTGACCCCGGAAATCGTCGCCGTGGCCCTGCAGCGCGAGCCGCAGTTGCTGATTACCGTGGACAACGGCATCTCCAGCGTCGAAGGCGTGGCCGCGGCCAAGGCCGCAGGCTTGCAAGTGCTGGTCACCGACCACCACTTGCCCGGCCATGAACTGCCGGCGGCGGATGCCATCGTCAACCCCAACCAGCCGGGCTGCGAATTCCCCAGCAAGGCCCTGGCCGGGGTCGGGGTGATCTTCTATGTGCTGATGGCCCTGCGCGCGCGCCTGCGCAGCCTGGGACGCTATGAAACCCGGCCGCAGCCGAACATCGGCGAGCTGCTGGACCTGGTGGCCCTGGGCAGCGTGGCGGACGTGGTGCCCCTGGACGCCAACAACCGCATCCTGGTGCACCAGGGCCTGGAGCGGATTCGCGCCGGTCGCGCCCGGCCGGGGCTCAAGGCGATTCTCGAAGTGGCCAAGCGCGATCATTCGCGCATCACCTCCACCGACCTGGGCTTTATCCTCGGCCCGCGGCTCAACGCCGCCGGGCGCCTGGACGACATGAGCCTGGGCATCGAGTGCCTGCTCAGCGACGACGTCTCGGCGGCCCGGGCCATGGCCGCCCAGCTCGACGAGCTGAACCAGGACCGCAAATCCATCGAGCAGGGCATGCAGCGCGAAGCGTTGGCCCAGCTCAAGGAACTGCCGGTGGAGTCCATGCCGTTCGGCCTGTGCCTGTTCGATGCCGACTGGCACCAGGGGGTGATCGGGATTCTCGCTTCGCGCCTGAAAGAGCGTTACCACCGCCCGACCATCGCCTTTGCCGATGCCGGCGACGGCATGCTCAAGGGCTCGGCGCGTTCGGTGCCGGGCTTTCATATCCGCGATGCCCTGGACGCCGTGGCCGCGCGCCATCCGCAACTGATCAGCAAGTTCGGCGGCCACGCCATGGCCGCCGGGCTGTCGCTGCCGGAGCAGAACTTCCCGGCCTTTGCCGAGGCCTTCGACGAAGAAGTGCGGCGCCAGCTGCGCGAAGAAGACCTCACCGGGCGCCTGCTGTCGGACGGCACCCTGGCGGTGGAGGAGTTCCACCTGGAACTGGCCCGCGCCCTGCGCCACGCCGGCCCCTGGGGCCAGCACTTCCCCGAGCCGATGTTCCATGGCGTGTTCGAACTGGTGGAGCAGCGCATCGTCGGCGAACGCCACCTGAAAGTGGTGCTGCGTAGCGAATGCGGCTCGCTGAAGCTGGACGGCATCGCCTTCGGCATCGACCGCGAAGTCTGGCCCAACCCGACCATCCGCTGGGTGGAACTGGCCTACAAGCTCGACCTCAACGAGTTCCGTGGCCAGGAAACCGTGCAGTTGATGATTGCCCATATCGAACCGCGTTAAGGGCGACGAGGGTGGTTTCGCCAGACTTTTGGAAAGCGGGATGGCGGTATGTCTCTTTCTTTTGTAAGGGGTTTCCGAGACACTCCCGGGCGCTTGTGGCGACCTACTCAGCTGACTAGTCTCGGTTCATCACTGCCTATCAGTGATCGGGAATAGCAGCCCGGGTCGAACGCAAGCGATGCCATCAGCACTGCCATGCAGATTTGCAGTGTGTTGTTATGGCGGCTGTGCGTGGGGGCGCTTTCGGGCGCACCGGTTCCTCGACCCGGTCTGCTAGCCCGCGTACAGCCGCCACCCTGTTTAAACGTCTAGCAGCGTTAGGTGTGGAGGCTTCATCGTCGAGGAGCTACACCATGAAAAAGATCCTCCCCGATCCGCCGGTTCTCCATCCTTCTTCCCGTCGTAATCCAGACCACGATCTGGCCAATGAAGCTGTGCGCCATGCCCTGGCCAACACTTGCGTAAATGGCTCGTTGATCGCGACTCTGCAACCCACCGTGGCCGGCCCTGCAGGGCCTGATAACCCCTTCGCTGTGCGCCCCGGCATCAGTGCCGAAGAGGCATTGATTCATGTGTCCATGCTGCTCAAGGCCGCCGAGGAGGTGTCCGATGAAATCACCGAGCACGCCAGCGGCGTGGAGCGCGGCCTGATCTGGTCGCTGGTGCATTCGGTGGAGATGGCCATGGCCCGCGGCGTGGTGGAAGCCTTGCTTGATGGCAATCGCAGGGGGCCTGCAATCTGACGCTCTGCTAGCCGCTGCCCCGCCGCAGCGGCTAGCGCTTGGGCCCGGGGGCAAGTTTTTACCCCGGCACGCATCAGGAACCCTGCCAGCGGCAGTGTTGTCGACTAGTCTCTAAGCACTGTCTGATTGGCCTTGTGACCTTTTGTCATTCCTCTACCCGCGGGGGCGGGCGCTTCACTTCGCAGTCACTCGTCGACCGTTCAAACAGAACCCTGGAGCCTGACCATTGATCGAGAGGTGCCCCATGAGTCTGCTGCTTGAACCCTATACCTTGCGTCAACTGACCCTTCTCAACCGCATCGCCGTGTCGCCCATGTGCCAGTACTCGTCGGTGGACGGGCTGGCCAACGACTGGCATCTGGTGCACCTGGGCAGCCGTGCCGTCGGCGGCGCCGGGCTGATCTTCACCGAAGCCACGGCGGTCACCGCCGAGGGCCGGATCACCGCCCAGGACCTGGGCCTGTGGAACGATGCGCAGATCGAACCCTTGCAGCGCATCACCCGTTTCATCACCGCCCAGGGCGCCGTGGCCGGCATCCAGCTGGCCCATGCCGGGCGCAAGGCCAGTACTCATCGGCCCTGGCTCGGCAAGTCCGGCAGCGTCAAGCCCGAGGATGGCGGCTGGGTGCCGGTGGGGCCCTCGCGGATTGCCTTCGACCCACAGCACACGCCGCCCACCCAACTGGACGAAGGGCAGATCGGCGAGATCATCCAGGCCTTCGTCGCGGCCGCCAAGCGGGCCCTGGTGGCCGGCTTCAAGGTGGTGGAAGTGCATGCCGCCCATGGCTATTTGCTGCACCAGTTCCTCTCGCCCCTGAGCAATCAGCGTCAGGACCAGTACGGCGGCTCGTTTGAAAATCGCATTCGCCTGGTGTTGCAAGTGACCGAGGCGGTACGAAAAGTCTGGCCCGAGGAGTTGCCGCTGTTTGTGCGGGTGTCGGCCACCGATTGGGTGGAGGACGGCTGGAACCCCGACGAAACCGTGGAGCTGGCGCGGCGTCTCAAGGACCTGGGGGTGGACTTGATTGATGTGTCGTCCGGCGGCACCGCGGCCAATGCCGAGATACCCACCGGGCCGGGCTATCAGACGCGCTTTGCCGAGCGGGTGCGCAAGGAGTCGGGGATCGCCACCGGCACCGTGGGCTTGATCACCGAACCGGCCCAGGCCGAGCACATTCTGCGCACCTGTCAGGCGGACATCATCTTCCTCGCCCGGGAGCTGTTGCGCGACCCGTACTGGCCGCTGCATGCCGATGACGACCTGGGCGGGCGCAAGGCGATCTGGCCGGCGCAGTACCAGCGGGCCACCCACAGGGACCAGCCGATTCATGAGTCGGACTTGCGCGATTAAGGTTGTGCCGATGTAAAAAAACCGGCCCGTGTGGGCCGGTTTTTTGTGTCTGGCTGCTGGCCGCCTTCGCGGGCAAGCCCGCTCCTACGGAGGCGGTGCGGTCTGTAGGAGCCGGCTTGCCGGCGAAGAGGCCCCTAGGGCGTGCCGGGGGCTGTCAGCCGATCAGGGGTATTTGCGCTTGTCCGGCGCCGGCGGGAAGTACTGGTACAGCCAGGTTTCGCTCAGGGTGCGGTCGTGGGTGCGGATGAACAGCCGCAGTTCCACCGGATCGACGCTGTCGTTGGTGGGGTACCAGTCGAAGAGGATGCGGTAGCCCTTGATCTCGTCCAGCACCAGGATGCTGAAATCCTTGACCTCGCCGTGGGAGGCGGTGACCACCGGTTCGATGCCGGTGCCGGCAGGCAGGCGATCGAGGCCGCCACCGGTGAAGTCCACGGCAAAGCGTCGGGCCCAGACTGGCGGGTAATGCTCGCCCGGGGCCCAGCCCTCGACGAAGCCGCCCATGCCCGAGCGGGTGGCGTGCACTCGCGCCAACGGCGTGCCCACCGGCGGCAGGGCGCTCCAGTAGAGCTTGTAGCCGTAGTTCAGGGAGTCGCCGGCGGCCACGGGTTGCTTCGGGGTCCAGAAGGCCACGATGTTGTCCATGGTCTCGCCGGTGGTGGGGATCTCCAGCAGGTCGATGCTGCCTTCGCCCCAGGCGGTGGTGGGCTCGACCCACAGGCTCGGCCGGCGGCTGTACCAGTCCACGGTGTCCTGGTAGCTGGCGAATTCATGGTCGGTCTGCACCAGGCCGAAGCCTTTCGGGTCCTTGTCGGCGAAGGCGTTGAATTGCAGGGTCGCCGGGTTGTTCAGCGGACGGCAGATCCACTCGCCATTGCCGCGCCACATGGCCAGGCGGTCGGAGTCGTGGATCTGCGGGTGGATGGTGTCGCACATGCGCCGTTCATGGGTGCCGCAACTGAACATGCTGGTCATGGGGGCGATGCCCAACTGCTCGATGGCGGTGCGGGCGTTGATGTGGGCGTCGATCTCCATCACCACGCGCTCGGCCTGACAGTCGATGTCGAAGCGGTAGGCACCGGTGGCGCTCGGCGAATCCAGCAGGGCGTAGACCACGAAACGGGTGCTGTCCTTGTCCGGAGTCTCGAACCAGAACTGGGTGAAGTCGGGGAATTCCTCGCGGCGCTTGGCGTAGGTGTCGATGGCCAGGCCCCGGGCCGACAGGCCGTACTGGCCGGTGGCGTCCACCGCACGGAAATAGCTGGCGCCGAGGAAGGACACCACGTCATGCCTGTCCAGTTCCGGGGCCTTGAACAGCTTGAACCCGGCAAAGCCCAGGTCGCCCTTGAGCTGGGCGGTGTCGACGCTGGTGTTCTGGTAGTTGAACAGCGACGGGCGGAAGTGCACCTCCCGGGCCAGGCGGGTCTTGGGGTCGACGCTGTGCATGCGCACCGGTTGCTTGAAGCCCATGCCCACATGGAAGAACTGCACATCCAGCTGGCCGTTCAACTCATTCCACAGTGAATGCTGGCTGTCGTACTGGATGGCGTTGAAGTGCTGCGGCGTCATCTGCGCCAGGGTTGGCGGCAGCACTTGCTTGGTGTCTACATACGGGTTGCCGGCCAACTGCCTGGCCTGGGCCTTGAGGCGCTCGAAATCGAAGGCCTGGGCGTCGCCGTCAGCGGCGCCGGCCCAGGCTCGTGCGGCCAGCAGCCCGCTGGCCGAGAGGCCGGTGTAGGCCGCCAGGGCCATGGAAGCTTTGAGGAGGTGCCTGCGGTGCATAGATGAACCTTGTGGGGGGCTGGGATCGTCAGCCGCTCCTGGCTGACTGGGGGGATCGCAAGGTGAGGTCCGGCCATGCCATTGGCCAGACGCAGCGGACGATAAATAGAGGGTCGCTAGAATAAACGGTTCGCCCCAGGCAGAAAAATGCTTAGCTTGTGTCCATTGGTAACCACTTGAATCGCCTCAGGAACCGGCCTCATGTTGCACCCGCGTGCCCTTACCGCAAACGATATCCCGCAGCTCAAATGGATCGACCGCGCCGAAGTCATCGACGGCTTCTACCGTGTGCAGGATGGCCGTCTGATCGGCTATGCCCAGCTTGAGGTGGTCAGCGGCTGGCCGGAGGGCGAGGCCGAGCATGACGCGCTGATCTTGCAGCAGTGTTACCAGCGTGGCGGCTGGTTGTACGGGATTTTCGACGCTGAGGTGCTGGTGGCGGCAGCGGTGGTCGATTGCCTGGCGATCGAGTGCGCCGGGCTGGATTTGCGACAGTTGAAATTCCTCCACGTGAGCCAGGCTTATCGCGGCCTTGGCCTGGGCCGGCAGCTGTTCGCCCTGGCCCGGGAGCAGGCCCTGGCCATGGGCGCCCAGGGCTTGTATGTATCGGCCACGCCGTCGTGGCACACGGTGGACTTCTACCGGCGCCTGGGCTGCGAAGTGCTGGCGACCCCGGACCCGGAGCTGCTGCGCATCGAGCCGGAGGATATCCACCTCTGTCTGCGGCTGGTTTAAGCCTGCGCGCGCTTGCGCCAGTGCGGCCAGGCGCCGATGGTCAGCGCCCGCAGCAGCCATTCGCAGGGGCCGTACTGATGGCTGCGCAACCAGCCTGCGCTGAGCTGCATCTGCAACAGGTAGATGGCGATCACCAGCAGGGGAATCCACAGGGGCTGCAGGTGGTTGATCAGCCCCAGCCCGTAGCCGGTGAACAGCAGGCACAGGATCAGCGATTGCAGCAGGTAGTTGCTCAATGACATCCGTCCCAGTGGCGCCAGGCGTTGGCACAGGCGCTGGCCCAGAGGCGAGTCGAAGGCCCGAAGCAGCAGCATGGCGTAGCTGGCCGAGAGCAGCGGTGCGCTGATCTGGCTGATGCCGTAGCCGATGACCTCCAGGCCGCCACCGGGCGCGTAGGCGCTGCAGTAACCGTAGAACAGGGCGCCCCCCAGGCCGATGGGCAGGGTCAGGGCCAGCAGCCGGGGCACCCGCGCGGCAAAGCGCTCGGGCGCCACCAGCAGGCCCTTGCGTCCGGCCACATAACCCAGGAGGAACATCGCCAGGGTGCTGGGCCCCTGCAGCAGCCACAGGGCCGAGGCGGTTTCCAGCAAATGCGCAGCGTTGTAGCCGAGGGTGTCCAGTGCATCTCCACCCAGGGCCAGATCCTTGAGCAGCGGCTGGTCGTCGGCGGCCCCGGTATAGAGGCCGGCGTTCAGCAACTCGATGCCAAACAGCAGAATCAGCAGCGCCGTGGCGCCGATCAACAGGATCGCCAGGATGGCCGCCATCCGTGCTGTCAGCCCGCGCAACGCCAGCAGCACCAGGCCCAGCAGCGCGTACAGGGTGAGGATCTCGCCGTAGAACAGCAGCGCGCCATGCACCAGGCCGATGGCCAGCAAGGCCAGTTGCCGCCGCAGCATGCGCGGCACGAAGCGTTCACCCGCCCGCTCGGCGGAGGCCATCTGCAGGGTGAAGCTGTAGCCGAACAGGAAGGAGAACAGCAGGTAGAACTTGGCCTCGAACAGCACCGACACCAGCCAGCGGATCAGGTGGTCGAGGTCGCTGGCGTAGGCCGGGTTGCTGACCGGCGAGGCGTAGTAGGGATCGGCGAAAGACCAGATGTTCACCGCCAGGATGCCCAGCAGTGCGAAGCCGCGCAGGGCATCGACCTGCTGCAGGCGTGCGGCCTGGCGCGGCAATGGCGCGTTCATGTCCGGGGCCCGGGCAACAGGGCGTGTTCCAGAGGGACGAGGGGCATGGGCTGGCCTGTCGGTTAAAGGAGTGAAGGCTCAATTAACGCGATCAGGCGGCGTGGGGGCAATCAAACTCTTGTGAAAAAAAGTCAACGGGCCTGCGCCGGGGCTGGCACGCCGCTCCGAGTTCAGCTCTGCGCCGGCAGGCACTGGGCTCCGGCGGCGGGCGTTTCGCCCTTTTTGGTCCACCAGGTCAGGCGGTTGAGGCTGTTCAGGTCGCCACGCTTGATCGCTTCCCGGTAGCAGGCCAGGGCCCGGGGGGCATCGGTGGTGCCCCACTTACCCTCGGCGTAGCCGCTGCCCAGGTAGTAGAAGGCGCTGGCCGAGTCCAGTTCCCGGGCGGTGCGCTGCACCAGCTCTTCGGACTTGCGGGGTTGCTGGCATTCATTGACCGAGCCATCGCCGAGCGGATCGCAGTAGTACATCGACAGCATCAGCGCCGCCTCGGCATCGGTCTGGGCATAGGGCAGCAGCAGTTCTTCCGGCTCCCCGGGCTTGAGCTCCGGCGCCATGCCCGAGTAGCCCAGGCTCACGGCCTGCACGGCCGCCTTGGCCGAGCCATGGCGGGCGGCGTCCAGCAGAATCTGCTGACCCAGCTCGAAGAAGTACTGGGTCAACAGGTATTGCTCCCGGCCGCCGTAGCCCAGGAACAGATCGGCCTTGCGCATCTGCCGTTGCAAGGCTGTTTCGTTGGCCGGGGCGTCCTGGTCGAGCAGGCCGTCCATGGACCACTGCTCCACCCGCACCAGTTGCCAGCAGGCGCCCTGTTGAAAGACGAAGGCCTGGACCACATCGCCCAGCGGGTCATGCACCACCAGGGTCTGGCTCTCCCAGAAGGATTGCAGTCCGGCCCGGGCCTGGGCCTTCGGATCGAGCAGGGTCAGCAGGTGTCGGGTATCGCCCGTCAGCTTGTGCCGGGTGGTGATCTCGCGTCCGTACTCGTCGTGGGCCGGGCGCTGTTCGATCAGCGGCGAATCGGTGAACGCCTGCTGCAGTTCCGGGCTGCTGGCAAAGGCCTGGAGGAAGGTCGGCAGGTCGCTGGACGGGCAGGCGGGGGCAGCGGCCTGGGCCGCTTGAGCGGCACCACCGAGCAACAGGGCGGCGCACAGTGGGCGCAAAAGATGACGAAGGGCGGGCATCGGCGAACTCGTTGAGGTGGGAGACAGAGCGTCGGTCATGGGCTGTCCGGGGCGGGCGCGGGCAGCAGGCGGCGGCACAGCCACTGGGCCAGAGCGATCGCCAGCAGCGGCGGCACGCTCATCAGCAGGCAATAGACGTAGCCGCGTACCGGATGGTTGGGAAACATCGCCCAGGCGGTGAACAGCACCAGGGCGCCGACCAGGCCCAGCTTGGCCTTCAGGTTGGGCACCAGGGCCACCAGCACGCTGACGATGATCAGCAGATAAAACAGTAAATCCACCATCACACCCAGGCCAAAGCCCTTGGCCAGGGCGCCGAAGTAGCTGCGATACACCGGTATGCCCCAGACATGCGCCAGATAGAACAGCGGCGCCGGCAGCGCAAGCGGCACCAGGCTGGTGCAGATGCGCAGCAGGTGATAACGGCTTGTGGCGTCCAGGCTCATGGACGGCGCTCGCGGGCGGTGGTGGTGGGAGGGCGGGGCATGGGCGCATCCTTGCTGCCGGAAGGTGTTCAGCGATTCCGGTCGATGGCGCCGGGGTTTTCAGGCGGCGGATAGTGCCGCAACTGGGGGCGCTAATCCAGTCTGGCGGCTGGGGATCGAGCGGCAGGCGCTGTGGGGCCAGCGCCTGCCGATGGCCCGTGCAGGCTCAGTGCTTGAACATGACGTGGCGGACCGTGGTGTAGTCCTCCAGGCCATACAGGGACATGTCCTTGCCGTAGCCGGACAGTTTCTGTCCGCCGTGGGGCATTTCGCTGACCAGCATGAAGTGAGTGTTGACCCAGGTGCAGCCGTATTGCAGGCGTGCCGACAGGCGATGGGCGCGGCCGACGTCGGCAGTCCACACTGAGGAGGCCAGGCCGTAGTCCGAGTCGTTGGCCCATCCCAGGACCTGGGCTTCATCCTCGAAGCGGGTCACCGAAACCACCGGGCCGAAGACTTCGCGGCGGACGATTTCGTCGTCCTGCCGGGCGTCGGCCAGCACCGTGGGTTCGAAGAAGTAGCCGTTGCCCGGCACGGCCTTGCCCCCGGTGATCAGGCGCATGTGCGGCTGGGCGAGGGCGCGCTCGACAAACCCGGCCACGCGGTCGCGATGCGCGGCGGTGATCAGCGGCCCCAGCTCGGTCGCCGGGTCGTCCTGCAGGCCGTGGCGGATGCTGCCGACGGCGGCGCCGAGCTGCTCGACGAAGCGTTCGTAGACCCCGGCCTGCACGTAGATCCGGCAAGCGGCAGTGCAGTCCTGGCCGGCGTTGTAGAAGCCGAAGGCGCGGATGCCCGCCACCGCATCGTCGAGGTCGGCGTCGTCGAAGATGATCACCGGGGCCTTGCCCCCCAGTTCCATGTGCATGCGTTTGACGCTGTCGGCGGTGCTGGAAATGATGTTCGCGCCCGTGGCGATCGAACCGGTGAGCGACACCATGCGCACTTTGGGGTGGGTCACCAGCGGCTGGCCGACGCTCGGGCCACGGCCGAACACCAGGTTGAGCACGCCGGCCGGGAAAATCTCGCTGGCCAGTTCGGCCAGGCGCAGAGCGGTCAGCGGGGTCTGTTCCGAGGGCTTGAGCACCACGGTATTGCCGGCGGCCAGGGCCGGGGCGATCTTCCAGGCGACCATCATCAGCGGGTAGTTCCAGGGGGCGATGGAGGCGATCACCCCCACCGGGTCGCGGCGGATCATCGAGGTGTGCCCGGGCAGGTATTCCCCCGCCGCCGAGCCGCCCAGGCAGCGGCTGGCGCCGGCGAAGAAGCGGAACACGTCGGCGATGGCCGGGATTTCATCATTCAGGGCCGCGCTCAGGGGCTTGCCGCAGTTGTCCGATTCCAGCCTGGCCAGCTCGGCGCCGTGGGCCTCGATGGTGTCGGCGAGCTTGAGCAGCAGCAGCGAGCGGTCCTTGGGCGGGGTCTGCGACCAACTGGCGAAGGCGTCGTCGGCGGCCCGCACCGCGGCGTCCACCTGGGCCTGGCTGGCCTCGTTGATCTCCACCAGCACGCTGCCCAGGGCCGGGTTGTACACCGGCTGGGCCGGCCCCTCGCCGGCCACCAGTTGGCCGTTGATCAGCAATTTGGTCTGCATGTTCATCTCCTTTCTTGGCGCTGAGGGTAGGGAAGCGGGTTATTTGCCGCCGCTGCCGGCCACGCTTTCGCCGCCACGGGTCAGGTAGTAGGCGCCGAGGATCGGCAGCATGGTCACCAGCATCACCAGCATGGCCACCACGTTGGTCACCGGTACGTCCCGGGGCCGGCTCAACTGGTTGAGCAGCCACAGCGGCAGGGTGCGTTCATGGCCGGCGGTGAAGGTGGTGACGATGATTTCATCGAACGACAGGGCGAACGCCAGCATGCCCCCCGCCAGCAAGGCCGAACCGAGGTTGGGCAGGATGATGTAGCGGAAGGTCTGCCAGCCGTCGGCGCCCAGGTCCATGGAGGCTTCGATCAGGCTGTGGGAGGTGCGCCGCAGCCGGGCGATCACGTTGTTGTGGACGATCACCACACAGAAGGTGGCGTGGCCGACGACGATGGTGAACAGCCCCGGCTCGATGCCCAGGGTCTTGAAGGTCGCCAGCAGGGCGATGCCGGTGATGATGCCCGGCAGGGCGATGGGCAGGATCAGCATCAGCGAGATGCCCTGCTTGCCGAAGAACTCGCGGCGGTACAGGGCCGCCGAGGCCAGGGTGCCGAGGACCAGGGCGATCAGGGTGGCGATGGCGGCGATCTGCAGCGACAGCTGGATGGCGTCCAGCACGTCGGGGCGGTTGAAGGCCACGCTGAACCACTTCAGGGTCAGGCCCCGGGGCGGAAAGCTGAAGGCCGCGTCCTCGGTGTTGAAGGCGTAGAGGACGATGATCAGGATCGGGAAGTGCAGGAACACCAGCCCGCCCCAGGCCGCCAGACGCAGGCCGAAGGATGCTCGTTCAGAGTGCATCGAAGGCCCCCAGGCGTTTGACGATGGACAGGTAGATGGCGATCAGCACGATGGGCACCAGGGTGAAGGCGGCGGCCATCGGCAGGTTGCCGATGGCGCCTTGCTGGGCGTAGACCATGCTGCCGACGAAGTAGCCCGGCGGGCCCACCAGTTGCGGCACGATGAAGTCCCCCAGGGTCAGGGAGAAGGTGAAGATCGAGCCGGCGGCGATGCCCGGCACCGCCAGCGGCAGGACCACCAGCATGAAGGTCTGGCGCGGCGTGGCCCCGAGGTCCGCCGAGGCTTGCAGCAGCGAGGGCGGCAGACGCTCCAGGGACGCCTGGATCGGCAGGATCATGAACGGCAGCCAGATGTAGACGAACACCAGGAAGCGCCCCAGGTGCGAGGTCGACAGGGTGCTGCCGCCGACCCCGGGAACGCCCAGCAGCCATTGCAGCCCCGTCTCCAGCCCCAGGTGCTGGATGAACCACTGGGCCACGCCGCCCTTGGCCAGCAGCAGGGTCCAGGCATAGGCCTTGACGATGTAGCTGGCCCACATCGGCAGCATCACCGCGATGTAGAAGAACGCCTTGGTCTTGCCGCTGGTGTAGCGGGCCATGTAGTAGGCGATGGGAAAGGCGACGATGGCGCTGGCAATGGACACCGCCACGGCCATGCCCAGGGTGCGCAGGATGATGTCGACGTTCGACGGCTGCAGCAGCGCGGTGAAGTTGCCCAGGGTCAGCTCCGGGGTGACCGCCATGGTGAAGTCGTCGAAGGTGTAGAAACCCTGCCACAGCAGGGTCAGCAGGGAGCCGAGGTAGATCGCGCCGAACCAGATCAGCGGCGGCACCAGCAGCAGCGTCAGGTACAGGTTGGGGCGCCGGTACAGCAGGTTGGACAAGCGCCGCAGGGGCGTGTCGCCGCTGCCTTGGACGAGGGCCTGGGTGCTCATCTCAGGCCTCGCTGGTCGGGGTGTCGGTCAGCGGGATCATCGCCTCCCGGGCCCAGCGGGCGCTGATGCGTTGTCCGGTGCAGTGGCTGCTGCCGGTGTCCAGCCATTGGTTGTTGGCCTGGCTGATGTTCAGGGTCTGGCCATTGTCCAGCTTCATTTCGAAGCGGGTGGCGCTGCCCTGGTACTGGATGTCTTGGAGCAGGCCGCTGATCTCGATCTCCGAGGCCGCCAGCGGGCCTTGGGCGAAACGCACGTGTTCCGGGCGGATGGAGAAGGGCTGCGGGCTGCCGCTGAGCTGTTGCGCCAGCTCGCCGCGAATCACGTTGGAGGTGCCGACGAATTCGGCGACGAAGGTGGTGGCGGGTTTCATGTACAGGTTGCGCGGGCTGTCCACCTGTTCGATGCGGCCCTTGTTGAATACCGCCACCCGGTCGGACATCGACAGGGCCTCGGTCTGATCGTGGGTGACGAAGATGAAGGTGATGCCCAACTGGCGCTGGAGTTTCTTCAGTTCGCCCTGCATCTGCTCGCGCAGTTTCAGGTCCAGCGCCCCCAGGGGTTCATCCAGCAGCAGTACCCGTGGCCGGTTGACCAGGGCCCGGGCCAGGGCCACCCGCTGGCGCTGGCCACCGGACAGTTGCGCCGGCTTGCGCTCGCCATAACCGCCCAGGGCCACCATCTGCAGGGCCGCCTCGGCGCGCTCCAGGCGTTCGTGGCGGGCCACCCCCTTGACCTTCAGGCCGTAGGCGACGTTGTCCCGCACGTTCATGTGGGGGAACAGCGCGTAGTCCTGGAACACCGTGTTGACGTCCCGTTGATAGGGCGGCAGGCCCGCGGCCTCGGCGCCGTGAATGCGGATCGATCCGGCGCTGGGCTGCTCGAAGCCGGCAATCAGCCGCAGGCAGGTGGTCTTGCCCGAACCGGACGGGCCGAGCATGGAGAAGAATTCACCGTCGTGGATATCGATGGACACCCGGTCGACGGCCTTGACCTCGCCGAACTGCCGGGAAACCTGGGTGAACTGGACTGCAAGGGTCATGGTGCACTGCTCCGCAAAGGCAGGGCCGCCACTGGCGGCCTGCCTGGACTGCTGGGTCGACGAGGGCCGGGTTGGACAGGTCGTTCTAGCGGCCACCCATGATGGCGATGTAGTCCTGGGTCCAGCGGCTGTAGGGCACGAACTTGCCGCCCTCGGCCTGTGGGGTTTTCCAGAAGGCGATCTTGTCGAACTGATCGAAACCGTTGGTCTTGCAGCCCTCGGCCCCCAGCAGCTCGCTCTCTTTGCAGGCCGCTGGCACCGCCGGCAACGAGCCGAACCAGGCGGCGACGTCGCCCTGGACCTTGGGCTTGAGCGACCAGTCCATCCACTTGTAGGCGCAGTTGGGGTGCTTGGCCTCGGCGTGCAGCATGGTGGTGTCGGCCCAGCCGGTGGCGCCTTCCTTGGGAATGGTCGAGGCGATCGGCTGTTTCTCGTTGACCAGGCCATTGACCTGATAGGGCCAGGCGCTGGAGGCCACCACGCCCTCGTTCTTGAAGTCGCTCATCTGCACCGTGGTGTCGTGCCAGTAGCGGTGGATCAGCGGTTGCTGGGCGCGCAGCAGATCGAGCACCGCCTTGTACTGGGCCTCGGTCAGCTCATAGGGACTCTGGATGCCCAGTTCCGGCCGTGCGGTCTTGAGGTACAGCGCCGCGTCGGCGATGTAGATCGGGCCGTCATAGGCCTGGACGCGGCCTTTGTTGGGCTTGCCGTCCGGCAGGTTCTGCGCCGTGAACACCACGTCCCAGCTGGTGGGCGCCTGCTTGAACACCTGGGTGTTGTACATCAGCACGTTGGGGCCCCATTGGTAGGGGGTGCCGTAGGTCTTGTGCTCGACCACGTACCAGGGGCCGTCCTTGAGGCGCGGGTCGAGGTTCTTCCAGTTGGCGATCAGCGCGGTGTTGATCGGTTGCACCCGCTTGCCGGCAATCAACCGCAGGGAGGCGTCGCCGGAGGCGGTCACCAGGTCGTAGCCGCCCTTGGCCATGAGGCTGACCATCTCGTCGGAGGTGGCGGCGGTCTTGACGTTGACCTTGCAGCCGGTTTCCTGCTCGAAGCCGGTGACCCAGTCGTAATTCTTGTCGCTCTCGCCCCGTTCGATGTACCCCGGCCAGGCGACGATATCCAGTTGGCCTTCGCCCGGGCCCACGGCCTTGAGCGGTTCGGCGGCCTGCAGGCTGGCGCTGGCCAGCAGGGCGGTGGTGAGAGCACTGAGGATTGCGGTCTTGTGCGCGGACATAGGAATTGCCTCTGCTTTTATTAGGATCGGGGCAGTGGTTGACGATGTGTGCTGCGGCCGCGGACGGCTTGTTATTAGCGTAGTGGTGTTATTCCAGCTCGTTGCCGTGGCGCGCCATGATGTGGCGCACCACGCTGTAGTCCTGCAGTGAGTCGCTGGACAGGTCCTTGCCGTAGCCGGAGCGCTTGAGGCCGCCGTGGGGCATTTCACTGGCCAGCATGAAATGACTGTTGATCCAGGTGCAGCCGTATTGCAGGCGCGCCGCCACTTGCATGGCCTTGTCCAGGTTTTGTGTCCAGACCGAAGAGGCCAGGCCGTATTCCGAGTCGTTGGCCCAGTCCAGGGCCTGCTCCAGTTGTTCGAAGCGGGTGACGGTGACCACCGGTCCGAACACCTCGCGCTGGACGATCTCGTCGTTCTGGCGACAGCCGGCCAGCAGGGTCGGCTGGTAGTAGAAACCGGCGCCGGAGTGCACCGCCGCGCCGGTGATGCGTTCGATGTGGGGCTGGCTCAGGGCGCGCTCGACGAAGCTGGCCACCCGGTCGCGCTGGCGGGTGCTGATCAGCGGGCCGATTTCGTTGTCGGCGTCGCGCTTGCTGGCAAAGCGCAGGCTGCTGACGGCGCTGCCCAGCTCCGCCACCAGGCGGTCGTGGATGCCGGCCTGGGCGTAGACCCGGCAAGCAGCGGTGCAGTCCTGGCCGGCGTTGTAGTAGCCGTAGCTGCGCACGCCCTCGACCACGGCCTCCAGGTCGGCATCGTCGCAGACGATCACCGGTGCCTTGCCCCCCAGTTCCAGGTGGGTGCGCTTGAGGGTCTTCGCCGCGGCCTGGAGGATTTTCTGGCCGGTGACTATGTCGCCGGTCAGGGACACCATGCGCACCTTCGGATGGCTGACCAGATGGCTGCCGACCCCTTCGCCGCCACCGCAGACGATGTTGATCACGCCCCGTGGCAGCAACTGCGCCAGGCTCGGGGCCAGGGCCAGGATCGACAGCGGGGTGTGTTCCGAGGGCTTGAACACCAGGGTGTTGCCCGCCGCCAGGGCCGGGGCGATCTTCCAGGCGGCCATCATGATCGGGTAGTTCCAGGGCGCGATCGAGGCCACTACGCCGATGGGATCGCGGCGCACCATGCTGGTGTAGCCGGGCAGGTACTCGCCGCTCAACTGGCCGGTCTGGCAGCGCACCGCACCGGCGAAGAACCGAAACACGTCGATGCTGGCGCCGAGGTCGTCCTGGCGCGCCAGGTGCAGCGGCTTGCCACAGTTCAGGGCTTCCAGGCGGGCCAGGTAGTCGGCCTGTCTTTCCAGGCTGTCGGCAATCGCCAGGAGCAGGTTCGAGCGTTGCTGCGGGGTGGTCCGCGACCAACTGGAGAACGCCCGGTGGGCGGCGAGGATCGCGCTTTCCACCTGCTCGCTGCTGGCTTCGGCGATCTGCGTCAGCACCTCGCCGGTGGCCGGGTTGAGAATCGGCTCGACCCGACCCTGGCCGTTCACCAGTTCGCCGTCGATCAGCAATGCCGTGCACAGCGGAGTCTGTGGGCCAGCCATTTTGCGGGTTCTCTTTTCTGCTAGGGCCATGGGGCTCCCCTGGGGGTGAGTGCCCGGCCTGCTCTTATCGGGAATGCCCAGAGACTAGTGGCGGGGCCTGAGGTCGACAAATTCTTAATACTGAAGGGGCCGTTCGATTAAATAGATGGCTTGCGCCCGCCCGGGGGCTGCTCCCGGGCCACGGTGAGGAAAGGGTCCACCAGGGCCGGGCGCGCGGTGCCCCGGCGCCAGGCCAGGCCCACATCCAGGGTCTGGTTGAGGTCCGCCAGAGGCCGGGCCTCGATGATGTCGCCCTCCAGGGACCAGGGGCGGTAGGTCATGTCCGGCTGGATCGACAGGCCGAGCCCGGCGGCCACCAGGCTGCGCACCGCTTCGGTGGAGGCGGTGCGCAGGCTGATCCGCGGCTGCAGCCCGGCCGTGCTCCACAGGCGCTGGGCATTGCGCTCCATTTCATCGACGTTGAGCTGGATCAGCGGCTCCCGGGCCACGTCCGCCAGGTTGATGCTGTCGTGTTCCAGCAAGGGATGCCGGGGCGGCAGCCAGAGGCGGTGCGGCGAGTGGGTCAGGACTTCGGTCTGCAGCGCGTGGCGGTCTTCGAGGTTGGACAGGATCAGCACCCCGACGTCGATTTCGCCACTGACCAGCAGGTGTTCGATATAGGGCCGTTCGTCCTCCATGACCCGGATGTCGACATTGGGGTAGGCGCGCTGGAAGCGGGTCAGCAGGTCCGCCAGGTAATAGCCGGCCACCAGGCTGGTCACCCCCACGGTCAACTGCCCGGCCACTGGGTCGCTGTTCTGTTGCAGGCTGCGCTTGGCGTTGTCCACCGTGGCCAGGATCAGGTGCGCCTGACGCAGGAACTGGTGCCCCTGATGGGTCAGGGTCATGCCCTTGGCATGGCGGCTGAACAGGTTGACGCCGATTTCCTGCTCCAGTTGCTGGATGGCCAGGGTCAGGGTCGACTGGGAAATGAACACCGCCTGGGCGGCGGCGGAGATCGAGCCGGTTTCGGCCACGGCGATAAAGTGACGGATCTGGCGCAAGGTCATCATGGCGGGGCTACCGGGCGGCTTATTAGAAGTATTGGGCGCTGTATTGGTAAAACCGATGCCTTGTTTAGCACCTTTCCCTGATCCGGTGAAAGCAACATTCAGAAGCACTATCGTCCCCTGAGCCTCGGCACTTCTCTCTAGGCTTGCGGCCTGATGTGTCGACACGACACTGACTTTGCGGAGGCGGCAGATGAACACCCGTGGATTGCTCGATCAATTACTCAGGTCCGGCCAGGAGCTGTTGCAGAACCAGGCCGGCACCGCGTCCGGCGAGCGCGGCAAGGCCCGCCAGGGCGGCCTTGGCGATTTGCTCGGGGGCAAGTCCGGCGGTCTTGGCGGACTGCTCGGCGGCGCTGGCGGCGGGGCCCTGGCAGCCGGGGCCATGGGCTTGCTGCTGGGCAACAAGAAGGCCCGCAAGTTCGGCGGCAAGGCCCTGACCTATGGCGGCCTCGCGGCTCTCGGCGTGCTGGCCTACAAGGCCTACGGCAACTGGCAGGCGCAACAGGGCACGGCCCCGGCCAATGAGCCGCGGACCCTCGACCGGTTGCCGGCGCAACAGGTCGAGCTGCACAGCCAGGCGATCCTCAAGGCCCTGGTGGCGGCGGCCAAGGCCGACGGCCATGTCGACGAGCGCGAGCGGGCGCTGATCGAGGACCAGTTGCGCAAGCTGGACAACGACCCGCAGCTGCAGCAGTGGCTGCACAGCGAGTTGCACAAGCCGCTGGACCCAGCGGACGTGGCCCGCGCCGCCAGCACCCCGGAAATGGCCGCCGAGATGTACCTGGCCAGCGTGATGCTGGTGGATGAAGAACACTTCATGGAGAAGGCCTACCTGGATGAACTGGCGCGCCAACTGCAACTGCCAGTGGGGCTCAAGGCCGAACTGGAAAACCAGGTGCGCCAGAACGCTCACTGACTTGCACGGGCCCCCTTTGCCATGGATGGCGGTTCTGCCCGAGGGATTTGCCGATATGCCTTCAGGGGCGGAAAAAGCCCGCTAAAGCGCGAGCCAGAGCGGGCGCGCAAATTTGCCCAAAGTGCTGCCTGTGTCGTTAAACCACCCGTAAAACCGCGATCGTCCTCGGCTATACTCCCTCCATTTTTGAATGGCCCCGAGGACTGACTGTGAAGAACTGGACGTTGCGCCAACGCATTTTGGCGAGCTTTGCGGTGATTATCGCCATCATGCTGCTGATGGTCGTCGTCTCGTACTCGCGCCTGTTGAAGATCGAAGCCGGTGAAAACAGCATGCGTGACGATGCGATCCCCGGGGTCTATTACAGTTCGATGATCCGCAGCGCCTGGGTCGATACCTACCTGCAGACCCAGGAGATCATTGGCCTCAAGCAGAATCAGGACATCAGTTCCGAAGACAAGGCCGACTTCAAGGTATTCGAAGAGCGCCTGCAGACCCAGATGGGCAACTACAAGCAGACCCTCAACAGTCGCCAGGATCAGACCGAGTTCGATGCCTTCGAGAAAGACCACCAGGAGTTCAACCGCATCCAGGCCGCGGTGCTCGACCTGCATCAGAAGCGCCAGGAAGCCGAGGCGATTCGCCTGTTCAATGAGCAACTGACCCCGGCCTGGATTGCCGGACGGATGAAGCTCAATGACATCATCAGCGAGAACAAGGCCGTGGCCGACGCCGCCAGCGACGCCATCGACGAGGCCGTGGCGACGGCCAAGGTCAGCATGGGCGTGTCCTTGCTGGTGGCCATTCTTGCCGCCGGTCTGTGTGGCCTGCTGCTGATGCGGGCGATCATGGCGCCGATGAATCGCATCGTGAGCATTCTTGATGTCATGCGCACCGGCGATCTGAGCGGCCGCCTGAACCTGGACCGCAAGGACGAGTTCGGTGCCGTGGAAACCGGCTTCAACGACATGATGACCGAGCTCACCGCCCTGGTGTCCCAGGCCCAGCGCTCGTCGGTGCAGGTGACCACCTCGGTGACCGAAATTGCCGCCACGTCCAAGCAGCAACAGGCCACCGCCACCGAAACCGCGGCCACTACCACGGAAATCGGCGCCACTTCGCGGGAGATCGCCGCGACCTCCCGGGATCTGGTGCGCACCATGACGGAAGTCTCCAGCGCCGCCGACCAGGCCTCGGTGCTCGCCGGCTCGGGCCAGCAGGGCCTGGCGCGGATGGAAGACACCATGCACTCGGTGATGGGCGCCGCGGACCTGGTGAACGCCAAGCTGGCGATCCTCAACGAGAAGGCCGGCAACATCAACCAGGTGGTGGTGACCATCGTCAAGGTGGCCGACCAGACCAACCTGTTGTCGCTCAACGCCGCCATCGAGGCGGAAAAAGCCGGCGAATACGGCCGCGGCTTCGCCGTGGTGGCCACCGAGGTGCGCCGCCTGGCGGACCAGACCGCCGTCGCCACCTACGACATCGAGCAGATGGTCCGCGAGATCCAGTCGGCGGTGTCGGCGGGGGTCATGGGCATGGACAAGTTCTCCGAGGAAGTGCGTCGCGGCATGGCCGAAGTGCAGCAGGTGGGCGAGCAGCTGTCGCAGATCATCCATCAGGTCCAGGCCCTGGCGCCGCGGGTGCTGATGGTCAACGAAGGCATGCAGGCCCAGGCCACCGGCGCCGAGCAGATCAATCACGCCCTGGTGCAATTGGGCGATGCCAGCAGCCAGACCGTCGAGTCCCTGCGTCAGGCCAGCTTCGCCATCGATGAGCTGAGCCAGGTCGCGGTGGGCCTGCGCAGCGGCGTCTCGCGTTTCAAAGTCTGATGGACGAACTGGCGCACAAGCGCAGTGGCGCTGCGGGGGCGAAAAGCGCTCTGTTCCTGATGTTTCGCATCGGTCAGGAGCGCTACGCCCTGCGGGCCGTGGATGTGGTGGAGGTGCTGCCGCGCCTGCAGCTCAAGCCCATTGCCCGGGCGCCGTCCTGGGTCGCCGGGGTGTTTGCCTACCGCGGGGTGGTGGTGCCGGTCATCGACCTGTGCGAGCTGACCTTCGGCCGTCCCGCACAATTGCGCACCAGTACCCGGCTGGTGCTGGTGCACTACCGCAGCGATGCCGAGCGGCCGCCGCGGGTGCTGGGGCTGCTGCTGGAGCAGGCCAATGACACCCTGCGCTGCGATCCCCGGGAATTCCAGCCCTATGGCCTGGACAACCGCCAGGCCCCTTACCTGGGGCCGGTGCGTGAGGATGACCTGGGGCTGCTGCAATGGGTGCGGGTCGACGACTTGCTGGCGGCCGAGGTGCGTGAGCTGCTGTTTCCCGAGGAGCCCCTGGACCCGGCGTCGCTTGAGGAGCCTCGATGAGTGACGAGCAACGGTTTTTCGATTTTCTCAAGGAGCGCATCGGCCTGGATGTAGCGTCGGTCGGCCCGGCGATCATCGAGCGCGCGGTGCGCCAGCGCTGCAATGCCCTGTACGTCCACAGCAGCGACGAATACTGGCAGAAGCTGCAGGGCTCCCGGGAGGAGCAGCAGGCCCTGATCGAGGCGGTGATCGTTCCGGAAACCTGGTTTTTCCGCTACCCGGAATCCTTCGCCACCCTGGTCAAGCTGGCCAAGGCCCGCCTGGGGCAGATCAAGGGCATGCGCGCCCTGCGCCTGCTGAGCCTGCCGTGCTCCACCGGTGAAGAGCCCTATTCGATCGCCATGGCCCTGCTCGACGGTGGCCTGGCGCCTCATCAATTCAAGGTCGACGGCCTGGATGTCAGCCCACTGTCGGTGGAGCGGGCCCGGGGCGCCAGCTATGGCAAGAACTCCTTTCGCGGCCAGCACACCGAGTTTCGTGAGCGGCACTTTCATGTCGAGGGCGATCGTTATTGCCTCAGCGAGCGGGTGCGCGAGCAGGTGCGGCTGCAGGTGGGCAATGTCCTGGACCCCGGATTGCTGGCCGCAGAGCCGCCTTTCGACTTTGTCTTCTGTCGCAACCTGCTGATCTATTTCGACCAGCCGACCCAGCGTCAGGTGTTCGAGGTGCTCAAGCGCCTGACCCATGAAGAAGGCGTGCTGTTTATCGGCCCCGCCGAGGGCAGTCTGCTGGGGCGCCTGGGCATGCGTTCGATCGGCATTCCCCAGTCCTTTGCCTTCAGCCGGCATCAGGAGCCGGAACCGGCGCCGCTGCCGGTGACCTTGCCGCAGCCGCTGTCCCTGCCGTTGCGGCCGCGTCATCCGCTGACCCCGGCAGCCCCGGCGCCGCGGCCGCGGCCCTTCGCCACCCGGGCGGTTCCGGTGCCGGCTCCAGCGCTGGACAGCGCGCCGCCCAGCGATGCGGCGAGCCTGTTGGCCACCATTGCCGCCCTGGCCAACGAGGGCAAGAGTGCCGAGGCCCGTGCCGCCTGTGAGCGCTACCTGCAGCAGCATGAGCCGGTGGCCCAGGTGTTCTACTGGCTGGGGCTGCTCAGTGATGTGGCCGGCAACGCCATGGAGGCCCAGGGCTTTTACCGCAAGGCCCTGTACCTGGCGCCCCAGCACCCCGAGGCCCTGGCGCACCTGGCGGCGCTGCTGGCGTCCCAGGGCGATGTCGCCGGTGCCCAACGATTGCAGGCGCGGGCTGTGCGCAGCACCCGCGCTGCCGACAGTGAGTTGAAACGATGAGCCATTCCCTCTCATTGGACCTGACCCGTGACGATGCCCAGGCCATCGACGATTGCTGGAACCGCATCGGTATCCACGGCGACAAGTCCTGCCCGTTGCTGGCCGAGCACATTCATTGCCGCAACTGTTCGGTGTACTCCGCCGCGGCCACGCGCCTGCTGGATCGCTATTCGCTGCGCCAGGAGGACCGCGAGCAATCGGTGGCCCTTTCGCCCGACAGCGATGTGGTCACCCGCTCGCTGCTGATCTTGCGTCTGGGCGAGGAGTGGCTGGGGCTGGCCACCCGCTGCCTGCTTGAAGTGGCGCCGCTGCAGGCGATCCACTCCTTGCCCCACCAGCGTTCGCGGGCGCTGCTGGGGGTGGCCAATGTGCGCGGGGCGCTGGTGGCCTGCCTGTCGTTGAGCGAACTGCTGGGGCTCGATGGCGCGCCAGCCGGCGCCGCCCCTTCGGCGCGGATCATGCCGCGGATGCTGATCATCGGTGCCGAGGGTGGCCCGGTGGTGGTGCCGGTGGATGAGGTCGACGGTATCCATGCCATTGACGAGCGCATTCTCGATGGCGCGTCGCTGTCCGGCGAGCAAGCCAATGCCAAGTACACCCGTGGCGTGTTGCAATGGCAGGGCCGCAGCCTGCGCTTGCTGGATGAAGAGCAGTTGCTCTTGGCCGTGACCCGGAGCCTGACATGACCCCCGATCAAATGCGCGATGCCTCGCTGCTGGAGCTGTTCAGCCTGGAAGCCGAGGCCCAGACCCAGGTGCTCAGTGCCGGACTGCTGGCGCTGGAACGCAATCCGACCCAGGCCGACCAGTTGGAAGCCTGCATGCGCGCGGCCCATTCCCTCAAGGGCGCGGCACGGATTGTCGGGGTGGACGCCGGGGTCAGCGTCGCCCACGTGATGGAGGATTGCCTGGTCAGTGCCCAGGAAGGGCGACTCTACCTGCAGCCCGAGCACATCGATGCGCTGTTGCAGGGCACCGACCTGTTGATGCGCATCGCCACGCCCGGAGGCGCCGAACTGGCTGCCCCGGACGTGCTTGCCTACGTGGCGCTGATGGAGCACCTGCTGAGCCATGGGCCGGCGACGCCGGATGCGCCCTTGCCCATGCCCGCCGTGGCGGAGCCGGTCGACGCCATGCCGGAGGCGTTGAGCGAGCCCGAATCCCTGGCGTTGCCGAATGAGCCGGCGGTGGAATCGAGCGTGAATGCGGCGCGTCCGGGCCGGCGCGTGACCGAAGGCGGCGAGCGGGTGCTGCGGGTCACCGCCGAACGCCTCAACAGCCTGTTGGACCTGTCGAGCAAGTCCCTGGTGGAAACCCAGCGGCTCAAGCCCTACCTGGCCACTATGCAGCGTCTCAAGCGGATCCAGAGCAACAGCCTGGCGGCCCTGGAAAACCTCAACCTGCACCTCAAGGAACACAGCCTCAGCCTGGAGGCCCAGGAAGCCCTGGAGGATGCGCGGCGGCTGCTGGCCGAATCCCAGCAACTGCTGGCGCAGAAGACCGCCGAACTCGATGAGTTCGGCTGGCAGGCCAGCCAGCGGGCCCAGGTGCTGTATGACACGGCCCTGGCCTGTCGCATGCGGCCCTTTGCCGATGTGCTCAGCGGCCAGGCGCGCATGGTCCGTGATCTGGGGCGCAGCCTGGGCAAGCAGGTGCGCCTGGAGATCGAGGGTGAGAAGACCCAGGTCGATCGCGACGTGCTGGAGAAACTCGAAGCGCCGCTGACCCACCTGCTGCGCAACGCCGTCGACCATGGCATCGAATTGCCCGAGCAGCGCTTGCTGGCGGGCAAGCCGGCAGAAGGGGTGATCCGCCTGCGGGCCTCGCACCAGGCCGGCCTGCTGGTGCTGGAGCTGGGCGACGACGGCAACGGCGTGGACCTTGAGCGCCTGCGCCAGAGCATCGTCGAGCGCCAGCTGTCGCCGGCGCAGACGGCCGCCCAGCTCAGCGAGGAAGAATTGCTGACGTTCCTGTTCCTGCCCGGCTTCAGCCTGCGGGACAAGGTCACCGAAGTGTCCGGGCGCGGCGTCGGCCTGGATGCGGTGCAACACATGGTCCGGCAGTTGCGCGGGGCGGTGTTGCTGGAGCAGACCAGCGGCCAGGGCAGTCGCTTCCACCTGGAGGTGCCGCTGACCCTGTCGGTGGTGCGCAGTCTGGTGGTGGAAGTCGGCGACGAGGCCTATGCCTTTCCCCTGGCTCACATCGAGCGCATGTGCGATCTGCAGCCGGAGGAGATCGTCCAGGTCGAAGGGCGTCAGCATTTCTGGCACGAGGGGCGGCATGTCGGCCTGGTGGCGGCCAGCCAGCTGCTGCAGCGCCCGGCGACCCCGAGCAGCGCGCCAACCCTCAAGGTGGTGGTGATCCGTGAGCGTGACGCGGTGTACGGGATCGCCGTGGAGCGCTTTATCGGCGAGCGCACTCTGGTGGTGCTGCCCCTGGACGACCGCCTGGGCAAGATTCAGGATATTTCCGCCGGAGCCCTGCTCGATGATGGCCGGGTGGCGCTGATCGTGGATGTCGAGGACATGCTGCGTTCGGTGGACAAGCTGCTCAATACCGGACGCCTGGAGCGCATCGCGGGCAATCATTCGTTGCACGCACAGGCCGCGCGCAAGCGTATTCTGGTGGTCGACGACTCACTGACGGTGCGTGAGTTGCAACGCAAGCTGCTGATCAACCGCGGCTACGATGTGGCCGTGGCGGTGGATGGCATGGACGGCTGGAATGCCTTGCGTTCGGAAAGTTTCGACTTGCTGATCACCGATATCGACATGCCGCGAATGGACGGAATTGAATTGGTCACACTCTTGCGTCGCGATAATCGCCTGCAGTCCCTGCCGGTGATGGTGGTGTCCTACAAGGATCGTGAGGAGGACCGGCGCCGTGGCCTGGATGCCGGCGCCGACTACTATCTTGCCAAGGCCAGTTTCCATGACGACGCGCTGCTGGACGCGGTGGTGGAACTGATTGGAGGCGCGCGGGCATGAAGATCGCCATCGTCAACGACATGCCCATGGCGGTGGAGGCCCTGCGCCGGGCGCTGGCCTTCGACCCCAGCCATGAAGTGGTGTGGGTCGCCACCAATGGCGCCGACGCGGTGAAGTACTGCGCCGAGCTGACCCCGGACCTGATTCTCATGGACCTGATCATGCCGGTGATGGACGGCGTCGAGGCCACGCGGCGGATCATGGCCGAGTCGCCGTGCGCCATCGTGATCGTCACCGTCGATCGCCAGCAGAATGTCCACAGAGTGTTCGAGGCCATGGGCCACGGCGCGCTGGACGTGGTCGATACCCCGGCCCTGGGGGCCGGCAATGCCCAGGAGGCGGCGGCGCCGCTGCTGCGCAAGATCCTCAATATCGGCTGGCTGATCGGCCAGCGTGGCAGCCGGGTCCGTTCGGCGCCGGTGCCCTTGCGCAGCGGCGCTCCCCGGCAGGGGCTGGTGGCCATTGGCTCCTCCGCCGGAGGCCCGGCCGCTCTGGAGGTGCTGCTCAAAGCCTTGCCAAAGGACTTTCCCGCCGCCATCGTGCTGGTCCAGCATGTTGATCAGGTGTTTGCCGCCGGCATGGCCGAGTGGCTCAGCAGCGCCTCCGGCCTGCAGGTGCGCCTGGCCCGGGAGGGCGAGCCGCCGCAAAGTGGCACGGTATTGCTGGCGGGCACCAACCACCACATCCGTTTGCTGAAGAACGGCACCCTGGCCTACACCGCCGAGCCGGTGAACGAGATCTACCGGCCCTCCATCGACGTGTTCTTCGAGAGCGTCGCCAGCTACTGGAATGGCGATGCGGTGGGGGTGCTGCTGACCGGCATGGGCCGTGACGGAGCCCAGGGCTTGAAGCTGATGCGCGACCAGGGATTCCTGACCATCGCGCAGGACCAGAACAGTAGCGCGGTGTATGGCATGCCAAAGGCGGCCGCTGCCATCGGTGCCGCCACAGAGATTCGCCCACTGGACAAGATCGCTCCACGTTTGCTGGAGATATTTGCCAAATGACTGATAAACGCAGCTGTCCTGGCCAGGTAGCAACTCAGGTGACAACCCATGAATGATTTACAGCTCGACGAATTCAAGACCGACGAAAATGCCGCCATGGTGTTGCTGGTGGACGACCAGGCCATGATCGGCGAAGCGGTTCGGCGTGGGTTGGCGAATGAAGAAAACATCGACTTCCACTTCTGCGCCGATCCGCACCAGGCCATTGCCCAGGCGATCCGCATCAAGCCCACGGTGATCCTCCAGGACCTGGTGATGCCGGGGCTGGACGGCCTGACCCTGGTGCGCGAGTACCGCAACCACCCGGCGACCCAGAACATCCCGATCATCGTACTCTCGACCAAGGAAGACCCGCTGATCAAGAGCGCGGCCTTTGCCGCCGGAGCCAATGACTACCTGGTCAAGCTGCCGGACAACATCGAGCTGGTGGCGCGGATCCGCTACCACTCGCGCTCCTACATGACCCTGCTGCAACGTGACGCCGCCTACCGGGCGCTGCGGGTCAGTCAGCAGCAGTTGCTGGACACCAACCTGGTGCTGCAGCGGCTGATGAACTCCGACGGCCTGACCGGGCTGTCCAACCGCCGGCACTTCGACGAATACCTGGAGCTGGAGTGGCGCCGGGCGATGCGCGAGCAGAGTCAGTTGTCATTGCTGATGATCGACGTCGACTACTTCAAGATCTACAACGACACCTTTGGCCACCTGGAGGGCGATGAAGCCCTGCGTAAAGTGGCCACGGCGATTCGCGAGGCCAGCAGCCGGCCTTCGGACCTGCCGGCGCGCTATGGCGGCGAGGAGTTCGTGCTGGTACTGCCCAACACTTCACCGGGCGGGGCGCGGCTGGTGGCCGAGAAGCTGCGCCAGACCGTCGAAGCCCTGAAGATTCCCCATAACGCCCCCGTGGAAGGCTCCAGCCTGACCATCAGCATCGGACTTTCCACCATCACCCCGCAGCCCAACAGCCATTGCCGGCAGTTGATTTCGGCGGCGGACAAGGGGTTGTACCTGGCGAAAAACAATGGCCGCAATCAGGTCGGGATCGAGTAGGCGGGTTGGGCGTGCGCTCTAGGCGTCAGCCATTGGCGTGGCCGGCGCCTGATCCTGTGCGACCTCCACCAGGGTGTCCCTGAACAGGTAGTAGCTGTGGCTCGCGGTGTGCCGACAAGTGAGCTTTACCGCTTCGATGCGATAGGTGGTGTAGGTGTTGAGTGTCTTGTCGATGAACCAGTTGTTCAGCAGGTTGCCAGGGGCGATCGGGTAGTCGCCAAAGCGGTAGTCCATGTAGCCGCCCCTATGGACGTGGACCCAGCGACAGCTGAACCTGGCCTGCAGCCATTGGGTTCGCTCACCGACCTCATCCACCAGCATTCTTGTGCGGTAGTAGATCCACCACCACAAAAAGATCAGCCAGGGCACGACCAGGGCGCAGGCCAGCGCTGGTGAGACCATCAGCCAGATTCCCATCAATGGCATAAAGGCCAGTGCGCTGAAGAGCGCGGCGAAAAACGCCTGGACGCCTCTCCCGTTTCGCCGCTCCCTGCGCTGGATCTCTTCTATTTCGGCGTTGTTGAGTGTGCGTCCCATGAGCCTACTGCGTGCGTGTCATTTCAGGCGGCATTGTATTGCGCCGGCCGGTCTCAAGGGCGCCGTGATTTTACGTCGCGGCCTGTGAGTATCGAAGGCGATGTGACTTGCCGGACAGGGCTTGCAGGTCAGTGAGGGCAATGAAATTCAGTGTGCACTCGGATTTCAGTGGGGCTGTCGCTGAAATTAGATGGCCGATTGGCCGCTAAAGCCGCTAAGCGGGCTGCCGTGATTCGGTGATTCCGTTATAATCGCCGGCTTTCAAAAGTTCGCCAACGAGTGCCGCCCCCCATGGAAATCAACCCGATCCTGAACACCATCAAGGACCTGTCCGAGCGCTCCGAAACTATTCGGGGGTATCTTTGACTACGATCAAAAGCATGAGCGTCTGACCGAGGTCAATCGCGAGCTTGAAGATCCGAGTGTCTGGAACAAACCCGAATACGCCCAGGAACTGGGGCGCGAGCGCGCTGCCCTGGCGCAGATCGTCGAGACCCTGGACGAGCTGAATGGCGGCCTGGCCGATTGCCGCGACCTGCTGGACATGGCGGTCGAAGAAAACGACGAAGGCGCGGTGGGCGATGTCGTCGCCGAGCTGGCCCGTCTCGAGGAAAACCTCGCCAAGCTAGAATTCCGCCGCATGTTCAGCCACGAAATGGACCCGAACAACGCCTACCTGGACATCCAGGCCGGCTCCGGCGGCACCGAGGCCCAGGACTGGGCCAACATCCTGCTGCGCATGTACCTGCGCTGGGCCGACAAGCGCGGTTTCGACGCCACCATCATGGAGCTGTCCGCCGGTGAAGTGGCCGGGATCAAGGGCGCGACCGTGCACATCAAGGGCGAATACGCCTTTGGCTGGCTGCGTACCGAGATCGGTGTACACCGCCTGGTGCGCAAGAGCCCGTTCGACTCCGGCAACCGTCGCCACACTTCGTTCTCGGCAGTGTTCGTTTCGCCAGAGATCGACGACAAGGTGGAAATCGAAATCAACCCGGCCGACCTGCGGATCGATACCTATCGTTCCTCCGGTGCCGGTGGTCAGCACGTAAACACCACCGACTCGGCCGTGCGTATCACCCACGTGCCGACCAACACCGTGGTCAGTTGCCAGAACGAACGTTCCCAGCACGCCAACAAGGACACCGCCATGAAAATGCTGCGGGCCAAGTTGTACGAGCAGGAAATGCAGAAGCGCAACGCGGCTTCCCAGGCCCTGGAAGACACCAAGTCGGACATCGGCTGGGGTCATCAGATTCGTTCGTACGTGCTCGACGCGTCGCGGATCAAGGACCTGCGCACCAACATCGAACGCAGCGACTGCGACAAGGTGCTCGACGGCGACATCGACGAATACCTGGAAGCCAGCCTGAAATCCGGCCTGTAAAAAGACGCGATACAGGATCGGCTGATTCAACGCGATCCCTGTAGGAGCCAGCTCTGCTGGCGATCCCCGGGCCGCAAGGCCCGGGGGCAACGAACCTGATGGAATATCTAAAGACATGAGCGACCAACAACTCGACCCGCAAGCCCTGCAACAGGAAGAGAACTCCCTGATCGCCCTGCGCAAGGAAAAGCTTGCTGCCGAGCGCGCCAAGGGCAATGCCTTCCCGAACGACTTCCGCCGCGAAAACTACTGCCAGGACCTGCAGAAGCAGTACGCCGACAAGACCAAGGAAGAGCTGGCGGAGGCTGCAATCCCGGTCAAGGTTGCCGGTCGCATCATGCTCAACCGTGGCTCGTTCATGGTGATCCAGGACATGACCGGGCGCATCCAGGTCTACGTCAACCGCAAGACCCTGTCCGAAGAGACCCTGGCCGCGGTGAAAACCTGGGACATGGGCGACATCATTGCCGCCGAAGGCACCCTGGCCCGTTCCGGCAAGGGCGACCTGTACGTTGAAATGACCCAGGTGCGCCTGCTGACCAAATCCCTGCGCCCGCTGCCGGACAAGCACCACGGCCTGACCGACACCGAGCAGCGCTACCGCCAGCGCTACGTTGACCTGATCGTCAACGAAGACGTGCGCCAGACCTTCCGCGTACGTTCGCAAGTGATCGCGCACATCCGCAGCTTCCTGATGAAGCGCGACTTCCTCGAAGTCGAAACGCCGATGCTGCAGACCATTCCTGGCGGCGCCGCGGCCAAGCCGTTCGAAACCCACCACAACGCCCTGGACATGGAAATGTTCCTGCGTATCGCCCCCGAGCTGTACCTCAAGCGCCTGGTGGTCGGTGGTTTCGAGAAGGTGTTCGAGATCAACCGCAACTTCCGTAACGAAGGCGTTTCGACCCGGCACAACCCTGAATTCACCATGTTGGAGTTCTACCAGGCCTACGCCGACTACGAAGACAACATGGACCTGACCGAAGAGTTGTTCCGTGAACTGGCGCAGCTGGTGCTGGGCAGCACCGACGTGCCGTATGGCGACAAGGTGTTCCACTTCGGCGAGCCGTTCGCCCGTCTGTCGGTGTTCGACTCGATCCTCAAGTACAACCCCGAGCTGACCGCCGACGACCTGAACGACATCGACAAGGCGCGTGCCATCGCCAAGAAGGCCGGGGCCAAGGTGCTGGGCTTCGAAGGCCTGGGCAAGCTGCAGGTGATGATTTTCGAAGAGCTGGTGGAGCACAAGCTGGAACAGCCGCACTTCATCACCCAGTACCCGTTCGAAGTGTCGCCGCTGGCCCGCCGCAACGATGAAAACCCCAACGTCACCGACCGCTTCGAGCTGTTCATCGGCGGCCGCGAAATTGCCAACGCCTACTCCGAGCTCAATGACGCGGAAGACCAGGCCGAGCGCTTCATGGCCCAGGTGGCGGACAAGGACGCCGGCGACGACGAAGCCATGCACTACGACGCCGACTTCGTTCGTGCCCTGGAATACGGCATGCCGCCCACCGCCGGTGAAGGTATCGGTATCGACCGCCTGGTGATGCTGCTGACCAACTCGCCGTCGATCCGCGACGTGATCCTGTTCCCACACATGCGGCCGCAAGCCTGAATGTCGTGAATATGAAGCCGCCTTTGACAGGCGGCTTTTTATTGTCTGGTTGGAACTGACGTACCGCTTCTAATTCTGTGTGATTTTTCAGAGGGAATACCTGTCGTGAACCGCGCAATTGCTCAAGAAGGTGCAGCTGGCATCGCCACTGCGGTGGCTGAAAGCGTTCAGTACCAGGGGCGCAAGGCCAGCCGACAGGGCAGCGAACAGCGCAGACAGGAAATTCTCGACGCCGCCATGCGCATTGTCGTGCGTGACGGTGTGCGGGCCGTGCGTCACCGCGCGGTGGCCGCCGAAGCCGGTGTGCCCTTGTCGGCCACCACCTATTACTTCAAGGATATCGATGACCTGCTCACCGATACCTTCGCCCAGTACGTCGAGCGCAGCGCGGCCTACATGGCCAAGCTGTGGGCCAGCAACGAAGGGTTGCTGCGCGAGATGGTCGCCTACGGTGATGGCAGTCCGGCGTCGCGCGCGCAATTGGCCGATGACATTGCCCGTCTGACCGCCGACTACGTACAGCGCCAGTTGTACACCCGCCGCGAGCACCTGATGGCCGAGCAGGCGTTCCGCCAGGAGGCGCTGCTCAATCCGCGCCTGGCGCAACTGGTGCGCTCGCACCAGCAGATCCTGTTGCAGGGCACCTGCCAGTTCTTTCAGGTCCTGGGCTCCCGGGAGCCGCAGCAGGATGCCAAGGTGTTGACGTCTATAATCGGCCGGATGGAATATCAGGGCCTGCTCAACGACAGCGAGCCGCAGGCGGAGGAGGAGATGCTTGGCATCCTCACCCGCTACATGCATCTGGTGCTGGCTTCGGTCTGATTTATCCGTCCCGGGCTGTGCAGCCGGCGTCAGCGGCTACAGTGATTCTGGTGTTCAAGGGAGAGTTGCATGCAAGCCTGGCGCGTCCTGATGGCTCTGGCGTTTCTTCTGCTCAGCGGTTGCCTGGTGGTCTTCAAGGAGCCACTGCCTGCCGAGCAGGCGGCGCCTGCCGCGTTGCTGGGCAAGTGGGCCAGCCAGAACGCCTGGGGCGAGCCGCTGAACATCGAACTGCGCCAGATCGGCCCCAACCGCTATCGGGCCGCGAGTTTCCCCGGTGGCACGGCGCGCCCGCGCGACACCTACGAGTTCACGGTGGCGCAACATGGCAATCGCTGGTATCTGTCGGCCGCGGTGCCCCAGGCCTTCGGCGGGCACTACAGCATTGCCGGGTTCGAACTGACGGCCAGGCACGAACTGGTGCTCTATACCCTGGACCTGGAACAGATGCGCCAGTCCCTGGGTCAAAAGGCCCTGAGCGGGCAATCCATGCCCACGGCCGAAGGCGAGGGGGTGCTGATCAGCAGTCCGTTGCCCGAGGTCTTCGCTTACCTTGACGACCCCGCCAACTCCGACCTGTTCGTCGAGACGGCACGTTTCAAGCGCGTGGCCCGCTGAGCCTGCGCCACAGACCCAATCAATAGGAACTTCCGGTGGACGACTACCAGCAGACGATACGCACTTTGTCCGATCGCATAGTGCTGGCGCAGACCCCGATCCGCGTACTGGATGCGGTGAAGTGGGACGAGAACATCCGCAAGGGCTTTCTCAAGGCCAAGGGCAAGGAATTGCCCGCCGTGGATCGCGCCTATTACGAAGGACGGCCGCTGTCCTTCGATTCCGGAGCGGTAAAGCTGGAATTCCAGAACATCGAGCGCGACATCACCCGGCAACTGGGCCAGTTCAGCCCGGTGGGGCAGATCATGCGCCGCATGTGCAAGGAATACCGCATGGTGGTGCGCATGCTCGAAGCCCGGGGCACCGGCGACTTCGGGCTGATCTCCCAGGAGCTCTACGGCGCCGCGTCCGATGCCTTCCACGCCGGCGATCCGACCCTGGCGGACCTCGGGCTGATGATGTCCGACTACCTGAACAACATCGACGGGCGCGGCGACCTCAAGGACGAACCCAAGGTCCTCAGCGCCAAGCAGGCGGTCGGCCTGTTGCAGGGCCGGCTGAACAAGGTGTTCGGCGAGGCCGAGGAAACCATCCGCGTGTTCGAGTCCGACGGTATCGTCGCCGACGCCGCGGCGGGCGCCGACTACATCAAGATCCGCAGCGACGCGATGTTCAACGAACGCGATGTGCGGGCCCTGGAAGTCCATGAAGGACTGGTGCATGTCGGCACCACCCTCAATGGCCTGAACCAGCCGATCTGTACCTTCCTGGCCAAGGGGCCGCCCTCGTCCACGGTGACCCAGGAAGGCCTGGCGATCCTCATGGAGATCATCACCTTCGCCTCCTACCCGAGCCGCCTGCGCAAGCTGACCAACCGCACCCGGGCCATCCACATGGTGGAGGAGGGGGCGGACTTCCTGCAGGTGTTCGAGTTTTTCCGCGAGCAGGGTTTCGAGATGGCCGAGAGCTACGGCAACGCCAGCCGGGTGTTCCGCGGTTCGGTGCCCACGGGGCTGCCGTTTACCAAAGACTTGTCCTATCTCAAGGGCTTCATCATGGTTTACAACTACATTCAGCTGGCCGTGCGCAAGGGCAAGCTGGAGCAGATCCCCTTGCTGTTCTGCGGCAAGACCACCCTGGAAGACATGCGTACCTTGCGCCAGTTGGTGGATGAAGGTTTGGTGGTGCCGCCCAAGTACCTGCCGGACCAGTTCCGTGACCTGAATGCCCTGTCGGCCTGGATGTGTTTCTCCAACTTCCTCAACCACCTGAGCCTGGACCGGATCGAGGCGGACTACTCCAATATCCTTTGAATCTTTCCGGGGGGCACACATGGACGTACTGCTAGCTGCACGGAGTGGCCGATGATGCGCATCCTGGCCGCGCTGACCTTGTTGCTGTGCCTCAATGGCTGCAGCTCGCTGCTGTTCTATCCCGAACCCGGGCTGCCATTCACTCCCGAACGGGCCGGGCTCGAATACCGTGACGTGACCCTGACCAGCGCCGACGGCCTCAAGCTGCACGGCTGGTGGCTGCCGGCCAAGCCGGGGGTGGCGGTCAAGGGCACGGTGCTGCACCTGCACGGCAACGGCGGCAACCTTGCCTGGCACCTGGGGGGCAGTTGGTGGTTGCCGGAGCAGGGCTATCAGGTGCTGCTGCTGGACTATCGCGGCTATGGCCTGTCCGAGGGCGCGCCGAGCCTGCCGGCGATCTACCAGGACGTCGACGCTGCGTTCAAGTGGCTGGACCAGGCCCCTGAAGTGCAAGGCAAACCCTTGATCGTGCTGGGGCAAAGCCTGGGTGGCGCGCTGGCGATCCACTACCTGGTGGAGCACCCCGAGCGTCAGGCCCGGCTCAAGGCCATCGTCCTCGATGGCGTGCCGGCCAGTTATCGCGATGTCGGGCGTTATGCCCTGAGCACCTCCTGGCTGACCTGGCCGTTGCAGGCGCCGCTGTCCTGGCTGGTGCCGGACAGCGACAGCGCGGTTTACCTTCTGCCGCGCCTGACTGGGGTGCCGAAACTCATCTACCACAGCATCGATGATCCGATCGTGCCCCTTTCCAACGGCATCCGCGTGTATCAAGCTGCGCCCCCGCCCAGGGTCCTGCAACTGACTCGCGGCGGCCATGTGCAAACCTTTGCCGATCCGACCTGGCGCAGCGTGATGCTGCGCTACCTCGATGATCCGCAGCATTTCGACGGGTTGCGTCGGCTGGGGGAAATCCCCAATTACCCGACGCCCCCGAATTCAGCCGTTGAACCTCCAGAGAGTCCGCAATGAGTGAAGAACGCAACGCCATTCCCATGATCATCACCGGTATCTGCAGCATCATCGTTACCGTGGGCAGCCTGTGGTACTACGGCTATCTGCACTTCGCCAAACCGGAGGACGCGCTGCTGCTCAGCGACTTCACCATGCTCAAGACCGTGCCGGGCGAGGACTACAAGATCTCCCTGCAACCGGCCGATGAAGTGGCCCAGTGCATCGATGGCGTGCTGGTGCTGTTCGACACCCAGCAGAAGGGCCTGACTGGGGTCCTGGTGAACAAGAAGAAGCAGGCCGTGCGCTGCATGGGCCAGGAGACGCCCCAGCTGCAGCAGTGATCTGCAGGTTTTTTGCAGGAGCCGGCGTGCCGGCGAAGATGCACACAAAAACGCCGCCGACCTGAACAGGTCGGCGGCGTTGTGTTTCACCTGCCTATATAAGGCAGAGGCTGCATCAGTTGCGGCTGATGGCCGAACGTGGTGCCACCGGCTGGTTGTCGTTGGAAATGGTCACTTCCACGCGACGGTTCATGGCACGACCGGAAACGCTGCCGTTATCGGCCACCGGATACTCCTTGCCATAACCCTGGCTGACGATGCGCGACGGGTCGACGCCCATGCGGATCAGGGCCATCTGCACCGAACCGGCACGGCGCTCGGACAGGGACTGGTTGTAGGAATCGCTGCCGGTGCTGTCGGTGTAGCCTTCGACGATCACCTTGCGGTCCGGGTTCTGCTGGAGGAATTGCGCCAGCTTGTTGATGTTCACCAGGCCGCTGGACTTCAGGTCGGACTTGTTGGTGGCGAACAGCACGTCACCAAAGGTCACCAGGGTGCCGCGATCGGTCTGCTTGGCGTTGAGGCTGTCCTGCAGCTGCTTGATCTGTGCGTCACGGGCCTCGAGGATCGCGCGGGCGCGCTGGTCGCCGGCGTCCTTGAGCTTGGCTTCGGCGGTGCGCAGGGCAATGGTTTCCTTGGCCACTTCAACCCGCTGGTTGGTCAGGTAGGCCAGCTGGTCGACTTTCTTCTCGTCTTCCTTGTTCAGGTAGGCCTTGTCGGCCTTGTCCATCCAGTCGGCGGCGTCCTTGGTTTCCAGGGCCGCGACCTTGCTCGCCTGCGGGTTGGCTTGCAGGCCGGAGAAGTTGGTGCGGGCGTTTTCCAGGTTGGCGTTGGGTGGGGTGGAGCACGCCGCCAGGGCTACGCTCATGGCCAACAGGGCAGGGATCATCAGTTGTTTGCGCATAATGGTTCGTCCTTTCAATCAAATACGAGTACGTGGGAATCGGCGGCGGCTTACTGCACGCTGCGCATACCTTCCTGACGCAGTTCCTGAACGCCTTTCTGCGAGTCCTTCAGCGCCTGCTCGGCCTTGGCGGCCTGGGCCTTGCGCTCGGCGACACGGGCGTCCCACTCGGCTTGTTCGGCCAGGCGGCGGGCTTCGTCGTACTTCTTGTCGTGCATGGCAATCTCGGCTTGCTTGAGCTTGTCCTGGGCCGACTTCATTTCCACAGCGGCGAATTCGGTGCCGCCTGCGCTCACTGCGCTATTGACCGCAGATTGCGTGACCGCGTACTGCTCGGAAGGCGGGTTACCGGCACAACCGGCCAGTGCCATGCTGCTACCGAGGGCCAGCGCGGCCAGCTTCAGCCCGCGCAGAGAGGTGAACGAGGATTTGGCAGTGCTGATCTTCATGGTCTTCAACTCCATTGGGTAACTCCTGGAAAACATCAATGTCCATCCCGGTCCTGGCGCCGTGGTGCTGAGTGACGAGCGCTGATGGCAAAATTTGAAACGGCCGTTCCAGTGATGGCTACTGGGTGTGACCCGAGGCTTTTTTGAATAGTTCAGAGAAAGATGGCGATTGGCCGGAAAAAAACTGACGACTCGGACAAGGCTCTAAATCCGGAACTTTTGCCGTGCAGCGGGGTATCCCCGACCCTGTTCAGGGCCGGGGACGATGAAGTTCAACGGGAGTTGGAGAGGGCGCCGACTCAGTGCTTCGGCTTGTCGGACTGGCTGGCCATGAGCTGCAGATGCTGGCGTGACAGGGCCAGGAAGCGCGGGGTCGGACCGATATCCTCGTAGAGCGGATCGCCTTCCTCGTCGGTGGCCACCACCTGCCGACCCTGGATGTAGGGGAAGCTGGCTTCCAGCTCTTCCAGGGCGGCGCCAATCAGTTCGCCGAGCAGTTCCTCGGTCTGGCGTTTGGGGTACATCTCGGAGAGGGCGGCCAGGCGGGCGGCGGCTTCCACGTCCAGGTGAATCCGGTAGGCGGTTTTGCTCAGGCGCCCCTTGGCGTTTTCTTCCCAATGTTGTGCCAGTTCACGGATTTTCATGTTGACCTCGATGAACGCCTGCTTGTGGCAGGTTGGGTTGAGTAACCGGCCGGGGCCGGTGCGTGGCCCTTGTGCGGCCTACCCTTGAGACTAGTCCCATCGGCCAGGGTTGGCCCGGGGTGAGGTTGCACGCTTGCTAAGGCAGGCGTGCAAGCGGCACTCTTGAGCCTTCCGTGCCGCCTTGAGTCTGCTGGAGACCACCTCGATGACCGATATTGATGCGCGCTTGCGCGAAGACGTTCACCTCTTGGGAGAACTGTTGGGCAATACCATCCGAGATCAGTACGGGGAGGCTTTCCTCGACAAGATCGAGCAGATCCGCAAGGGCGCCAAGGCCGATCGCCGGGGCTCGCCCAGTGCCGAATTGAGCGCCAGTCTCGATTCGCTGAGCGAAGACGAACTGCTGCCGGTGGCCCGGGCCTTCAACCAGTTCCTCAACCTGGCGAACATCGCCGAGCAGTATCAGTTGATTCACCGTCGCGACGAGTCGCAACCGGCGCCCTTCGAAGCCCGGGTACTGCCGGAGCTGCTGGCGCGCCTGCGGGCCGAGGGCCACTCCGCCGATGCCCTGGCCCGGCAATTGGCGCGTCTGGAGATCGAGCTGGTGCTCACCGCTCACCCCACCGAAGTGGCGCGCCGCACCCTGATCCAGAAGTACGATGCGATTGCCGCGCAGCTGGCGGCCCAGGACCATCGCGATCTCACCAGCGCCGAGCGCGGGCAGATTCAGGAGCGCCTGCAACGGCTGATCGCCGAGGCCTGGCACACCGAGGAAATCCGCCGCACCCGGCCGACCCCGGTGGATGAGGCCAAGTGGGGGTTTGCGGTGATCGAGCACTCGCTGTGGCAGGCGATCCCCAATTACCTGCGCAAGGCCGACAAGGCGCTGTTCGAAGCCACCGGCCTGCGTTTGCCCCTGGAGTCGGCGCCGATCCGTTTCGCTTCGTGGATGGGCGGCGACCGTGACGGCAACCCCAACGTCACTGCCAGCGTGACCCGCGAAGTCCTGCTGCTGGCGCGCTGGATGGCCGCCGATCTGTATTTGCGTGACGTCGATCACCTGGCCGCCGAGCTGTCCATGCAGCAGGCCAGCCCGGCCCTGCTGGCCAAGGCCGGGGACAGTGCCGAACCCTACCGTGCGTTGCTCAAGCAACTGCGCGAGCGCCTGCGGGCCACCCGCAACTGGGCCCAGGCGGCGCTTGGCGCGGCGGTGCCGGCCGGGCCCGAGGTGTTGCAGAACAACCGCGAGCTGCTTGAGCCCTTGCAGCTGTGCTACCAGTCGCTGCATGAATGCGGGATGGGCGTGATTGCCGATGGCCCGCTGCTCGATTGCCTGCGCCGGGCGGTGACGTTCGGCCTGTTTCTGGTGCGTCTGGATGTGCGTCAGGACTCCAGCCGGCATACCTCGGCCATGACCGAGATCACCGATTACCTGGGCCTGGGGCGCTATGCCGACTGGAGCGAAGAGGACCGCATCACCTTCCTCAATCGCGAACTGGCCAGCCGGCGGCCGTTGCTGCCGGGCTACTTCAAGCCTTCGGCGGACACTGCCGAAGTGCTTGCCACTTGCCGCGAGATCGCCCAGGCGCCGGCGGCGTCCCTGGGTTCCTACGTGATTTCCATGGCGGGGGCGGCCTCCGATGTGCTGGCGGTGCAGTTGCTGCTCAAGGAGTCCGGGGTGCTGCGGCCGATGCGCGTGGTGCCGCTGTTCGAAACCCTGGCGGACCTGGACAACGCCGGCCCGGTGATGGAGAAACTGCTGCACTTGCCGGGCTACCGCTCGCGGCTGCAGGGGCCTCAGGAGGTGATGATCGGCTACTCGGATTCGGCCAAGGACGCCGGGACCACCGCGGCCGCCTGGGCGCAGTATCGGGCGCAGGAGCGGCTGGTGGATATCTGCCGTGAGCAACAGGTGGAGTTGCTGCTGTTCCACGGCCGCGGCGGTACTGTGGGACGCGGCGGTGGTCCGGCCCACGCGGCGATCCTGTCGCAGCCGCCGGGTTCGGTGGCGGGGCGTTTCCGCACCACCGAACAGGGGGAAATGATCCGTTTCAAATTCGGCCTGCCGGACATTGCCGAGCAGAATCTCAACCTCTACCTGGCCGCTGTGCTGGAGGCGACCCTGCTGCCGCCGCCACCACCGGAACCGGCCTGGCGTCACCTGATGGACGAACTGGCCAGCGACGGGGTCCAGGCCTATCGCGCGGTGGTGCGCGACAATCCGCAATTTGTCGAGTACTTCCGCCAGTCCACCCCGGAGCAGGAGTTGGGCCGCCTGCCCCTGGGCAGTCGCCCGGCCAAGCGCCGGGCCGGTGGGATTGAAAGCCTGCGGGCGATTCCGTGGATCTTCGGCTGGACCCAGACCCGCCTGATGCTGCCGGCGTGGCTCGGCTGGGAGGCGGCCTTGAGCAAGGCGCTGGCCCGGGGCGAGGGTGAGTTGCTGGGGCAGATGCGTGAACAGTGGCCGTTCTTCCGCACCCGCATCGATATGCTGGAAATGGTGCTGGCCAAGGCCGATGCGGACATTGCCCGCTCTTATGACGAGCGCCTGGTGGAGGCGGAACTGCTGCCATTGGGTGCGCATTTACGCGACCTATTGTCGCAGGCCTGCGCGGTGGTCCTGGGGTTGACCGGACAGTCGCAATTGCTGGCCCACAGCCCCGATACCCTGGAGTTCATCCGCCTGCGCAATACCTACCTGGATCCGCTGCACTTGCTGCAGGCGGAGCTGCTGGCGCGCTCGCGCCAGCAGGAGGCGCCGCAAGGAAGCCCCGTGGAACAGGCGTTGCTGGTCTCCGTGGCCGGTATCGCCGCCGGTTTGCGCAACACCGGCTGAGGCGGCAGAGGGCTGTTTGCCTGCTCTGGCGCAGCCCTGATCAGGACAAACCCAAGGTGTCGCTCAGATTCATCTGGCGACACTTTGTTATGGGGTTGCGACTTGTTCTACCCGGCCAAAGTGGCATAAAAAGGCCGGGTTCCTCCGACTTTCGACTGCTTGTGCGGGCTGTGTCGGCTGTGTATCTTGATCAGCCTTTGGCCGTTTGGGCGGTCATCACCCTATTTTTGAGATTGGCCCCACGAGGCGAATCCGAGCGTTTCTAAATAAAAAATTGAGGAGCACATCGATGCGCGTAATTCTGCTGGGAGCTCCCGGGGCCGGTAAAGGTACTCAGGCAAAGTTCATCACCGAAAAGTTCGGCATTCCACAGATCTCCACCGGCGACATGCTGCGTGCTGCGGTCAAGGCCGGCACCGAGCTGGGCCTGAAGGCCAAGAGCGTGATGGACAGCGGTGGCCTGGTGTCCGACGACCTGATCATCAACCTGGTCAAGGAACGCATCAGCCAGCCTGACTGCGCCAAGGGTTTCCTGTTCGACGGTTTCCCGCGCACCATTCCTCAGGCCGAAGCACTGGTCAAAGCCGGTGTGGAACTGGACAACGTGGTGGAAATCGCTGTCGACGACGAAGAGATCGTCCAGCGTATCGCCGGTCGCCGCGTACACGAGGCGTCGGGCCGTGTGTACCACACCGTCTACAACCCGCCGAAGATTGCCGGCAAGGACGACATCACCGGTGAAGACCTGGTGCAGCGCAAGGACGACACCGAAGAAACCGTGCGTCATCGCCTGTCGGTCTATCACTCCCAGACCAAGCCGCTGGTGGAGTTCTACCAGCAGCTGGCCTCGACCCAGGGCAAGCCGAAGTACAGCCACATCCCGGGCGTGGGTTCGGTGGAAGTGATCACTGCCAAGGTACTTGAAGCCCTGAGCTGATTTACCTGATCGTTTGATCGTTCAACGGCCCGCTTGCGGGCCGTTGCTGTTTATAATGCGTCACTTTTTTCAATGCCGATGGAACCCCGAATGAGCACCTTGCTGGCCCTGGACACCGCGACTGAAGCTTGCTCCGTTGCTTTGCTGCATGACGGCAAGGTCACGAGCCATTACGAGGTGATCCCGCGTCTGCATGCGCAGAAGTTGTTGCCGATGATCAAGGAACTGCTGGCCAATGCCGGTACCACCTTGCAGGCGGTGGATGCCATTGCCTTCGGCCGTGGCCCGGGCGCCTTTACCGGTGTGCGCATCGCCATTGGCGTGGTGCAGGGGCTGGCCTTCGCCCTGGAGCGTCCGGTGCTGCCGGTGTCCAACCTGGCGGTGCTGGCCCAGCGCGCCTTGCGTGAGCACGGTGCGACTCAGGTGGCCGCGGCCATCGATGCGCGCATGGATGAAGTCTATTGGGGCTGTTATCGGGAAACGGCCGGCGAGATGCGCCTGGTCGGGGCCGAAGCCGTGCTGGCGCCGGAAGTCGCGAGCTTGCCGGCAGGCGCCAGTGGTGACTGGTTTGGCGCGGGCACGGGCTGGGGGTATGGCGAGCGCATTGCCGTCACGCTCAGCGCTCGGGACGCGGGCATGCTGCCCCATGCCGAAGACCTGCTGACCCTGGCGAAATTTGCCTGGGAGCGGGGCGAGGCGATCGTCGCCGACGAGGCTCAGCCGGTCTATCTGCGGGATAAGGTGGCCACGCCCAAAGCCCGTTGAGGGTGCTCCAAGTGTTTGCGGTTGTTCAGATTTTTTCTGCCGACAGCCGCCAATCGTCTGTTTTTCAGCATCCTTCCTGCCCGGTTTTAAACCTTTTGGCTTTTCTGTGTTCTAGTTATCACTCGGGCATTTGCTAAGTCGCAGCAGTGCCGCTAAATTGCCATCATTGATCCCGGGCTTTTCAGTATGCGCATAGACGGCATCTCCTCGCAGTCCTACCCCATCAAGCGCAAGCCTCGCAAAGGCCCGGTGCTGGTAGACGAGTCCCTGGACGATGCCGATGCGGTCGAAGTCCAGCCCGAACCCCAAAGCCGTTCCCAGGCTTCTGCCTCCCGCACCGGTAATCTCCCCGCCCGTCCTCAGGACATGATCTTCCAGCGCGCGATGAAAAAGAGCGTGGCCAATGCTCTGGCCAGCTACTTGACCACCGCCGGCTTTGTCGATTGGGACCTGGAAGTGGTGGGGCTCGACCTGCACATCTGATGCTGCCTTATTTCCTCGGTTGTCCTTCCTGGAGCGAAAACGCCTGGCGTGAGTACCTGTATCCGCAAGATGCCCGAGCGAATGATTTCCTCGGCCTGTATTCCCAGGTCTTCAACGCCGTCGAAGGCAACACCACCTTCTATGCCCGTCCCGCGCCAACCACGGTGCAGCGCTGGGCCGAGATCATGCCCGAGCACTTTCGCTTCACCGCCAAGTTTCCCGGCGATATCAGTCACGGCGGTGACCTGCGCCAGCAGTTGAGCGCAGCCGAGACCTTTGTTCAGTTGCTCAGCCCGTTGGGTAAGCGGGTCTCGCCCCTGTGGTTGCAACTGCCGGCCAGCTTCGCGCCCCAGCGCCTGGCGGAGCTGGCGGGGTTTATCGATGGTCTGCAGCGGCCGCTGGCGGTGGAGGTCCGGCACCCGGAATTCTTTGCCAAGGGCGATGCCGAGCGCAGGCTCAACCGATTGCTGCGCGAGCGGGGTGTCGAGCGCATCTGCCTGGATCCGCGGGCCCTGTTCAGTTGCACGTCCAGCGCTCCGGCAGTGCTGCATGCGCAGTCGAAAAAGCCCCGGGTGCCGCCACGGCCGGCGGCCTTCACGCAGTTTCCCCAGGTGCGTTTCATCGGCCATCCGGAGCTGGAGGCCAACGATCCGTTCCTGCTGCCCTGGATCGACAAGGTCGCCACCTGGATCGAGGAAGGGCGCACGCCCTATGTGTTCCTGCACACCTCGGACAACCGCCTGGCAGCGGAACTGGCCCGACGTTTTCACGCTCGGCTGATGCAACGTTTGCCTGGCTTGCCCGCGTTGCCTGAGTTATACAGAGAGCCCGCCGCGGAGCAGCTCGGCCTGCTCTGAGGCGGTTTCACCGCCTTTTTCAGGAGCGAGCAAATGGACGCGCAATCCCTTCGAGCCAACGTTTTCAAGGCCCTGCACGAGCGTGCCGGAGCCTTTGTCATTCCCAATCCCTGGGATGCCGGTTCCGCGAGGATGCTGGTCGGCCTCGGTTTCGAAGCGCTGGCCACCACCAGCGCGGGAAACGCCTTCTCTCTGGGGCGCCCGGATGCCGAGGGCGCGGTCAGCCTGGAAGACACCTTGAACAACGTCCGCGAGATCGTCGGCGCCAGCAGCCTGCCGGTGGCGGCGGACCTGGAAAACGGTTTTTCCGACAGCCCTGAAGGCTGCGCCCAGGCGCTGTTGCTGGCCGCGGCCAGTGGCGTGGTGGGCGGTTCGATCGAGGATGCCAGCGGGCGTGCCGACGAGCCCATTTATGACTTCAATCTGGCCGTGGAGCGCATCGAGGCCTGTGTCGTGGCAGCCCGTAGCCTGCCATTTCCCTTCACCCTGACGGCTCGGGCGGAGAATCTGCTCCACGGTCGTGACGATCTGCCTGACACCATCCGCCGTTTGCAGGCCTTTGCCGAAGCCGGGGCCGATGTGCTCTATGCGCCGGGGTTGCGCAGTGCCGAGGAAATCCTGCAAGTGGTGCGGGCCGTGGCCCCCAGGCCGGTGAACGTGCTGATGTCCGGCGGCCTCAACCTGAGCGTGGCGCAACTGGCGGAGCTGGGGGTCAAGCGCATCAGCGTCGGTTCCGCCCTGGCTCGGGCAGCCTATGGCGCCTTCTACCGCGCGGCTGAGGACATTCGCGATCACGGCCGCTTCGATTTTGCCGAGCGGGCGATGCCGTTTAGGCAGATCAATCAATTGTTCAAGCAGCCATGAACAGGGGGGGCATGTGCGGAGGCTGAAAGTGTTGGGCGCCGTGTTGCTGTTGTGCGCCCTGTTGTTGCTTGGCATCCGCTTGGGCTGGTTGCCGGTGGCTGATGCGTGGAACCCCTGGGCGCCGCTGGATGTGCAAGCCAAGCCCAATCTGCTGACCCGTTTCAAGCTGGCGCGGCTGCGGGACGATCCGCAGCTGTGCGATGAGGTGCTGGGGCGCTCCGGTTTGCGCACCAGTCGCCAACCCGACAGTCGTGGCGATGTCGCCTGTCCGCTGAGCAATACCTTGCGGGTGCAAGGTGGGTCGGTGGCGTTGAGCAGCAGCTTTCTCGCCAGTTGTCCGCTGGCGGTGGCGTTTGCCCTGTACGAGCGCCATGGACTGCAGCCGGCGGCGCAGGCGGTGTATGGGCAGCGAGTGGCGCGGGTCGATCATCTGGGCAGCTTTGCCTGCCGCAATATGTACAGCCGCGAGAAGGGGGCGCGCAGTCAGCATGCCAGCGCCAATGCCCTGGATATTGCCGGCTTTCGTTTGAGCGATGGACGCAGTATCAGCGTGCTGCGGGATTGGCCCAAGGACAGCAGTGAAGGGCGCTTCTTGCGATTGGCCCGGGACGGCGCCTGCGATGCGTTCAATGTGGTGCTGGGGCCGGACTACAACAGCGCGCACCGCAACCATTTCCATCTGGATGTGGGGCCTTGGTGGGTGTGTCGCTAAACAGCGGCTCAGGCGGCGATGCGCAGGTTCTGCAGAATCAGCGGGCGTGCCCAGCCGATGTCGAAATCCATCTGCCGTTGCTGTTCGATGAGCTCCTCCGGCGGGAACGGTTCGGCCGGCTTGTCCAGCAGATCCAGCTCGAATTCGGCAATCGGCAGGTGCAGCGGGCGCGGCTCCGGCGCAGGACCTGGAGCAGGCACTGGCTGACCGGCGTTGAGCACGAGCGGCCGTACCCAGCCACTTTCGAAGTCCTGCTGGCGTTGCTGGGCGACGATTTCTTCCGGCGGGAAAGGCGTAGCGGGTTTGTCCAGCAGCTCCATTTCGAATTCGGCAATCGGCAGGAACAGCGGCTCGGGAGGGCGAACTTCGGTTTCCTGCACGTCGCAGTGGCGCTGATTGACGATCTGCGCCAGCACGTCGCTACCGCCCGCCGGTTCTACCGGTCCATCGACGGCAACCGCCGGCAGCCCTTCAACGCTCGCGCCATCTCCCCGTTGCTCGGCCAGGGCCTGGGCAAAGAAGTCCTGCCACAGATGGCTGACGCCGCTCAGTGCCTGGGAGTTGCGTAGGCCATAGTCGCCGTGGCGAGAGATATAACCTATCGATGTGCGTTGAATGTCTGACATTGCTCTCGGTCGACGCTTGAGCTCTGGCAAAATGGCCGATAGTTCTGTTATCGGCAGTTTTTGCCGATCATTAATTTTTTGAGTGTGGTTTCAGATGAATGAGCAACCCGCGGCCTGCCGCATCCAAGTCGAGGCCCTGGGCGCTGGCTTCGAGCCCCTGGCGCGGCAATGGGCCGAGCGCCTGGGCCTGCCCTTGCAGATCGACGAGCCGGAGTTCGCGCTGCAGGTCGGTGAGCAGGGCCTGCAATTGCAGCAGTTGGGGGCGGATGCGCCGGGGCCGGTACGGGTCGACTTCGTCGAAGGCGGCGCAGCCCATCGACGCCTGTACGGCGGCGGCAGCGGACAGATGATTGCCAAGGCGGTGGGGGTGGCTCAAGGCGTGCGGCCCCGCGTGCTGGATGCGACGGCGGGGTTGGGCAAGGACGGGTTTGTCCTCGCCACCCTGGGGTGCGAGATGAGCCTGATCGAACGTCAGCCATTGATTGGCGCGCTATTGGAGGACGGCCTGGCCCGTGCCGCGCTGGACGCCGAAGTGGCGCCGATCGTGGCTCGCATGCACTTGCTCAAGGGCAACTCCATCGAACTGATGCGCAACTGGGAAGGCGAGCCGCCTCAAGTGATCTACCTCGATCCGATGTTTCCCCATCGGGAGAAAAGCGCGCTGGTGAAAAAGGAAATGCGCCTGTTCCGCCCGCTGGTGGGGGACGACAACGATGCGCCGGCGCTGCTGGCGGCGGCCCTGGCCCTGGCCAGCCACCGGGTGGTGGTCAAGCGCCCGCGCAAGGCCCCGTGCATTGACGGGCCCAAGCCGAGCCACGGGCTGGAGGGCAAGTCCAGCCGCTACGACATCTACCCGAAGAAGGCCCTCAAGGCCTGATCCCCCTAGGGCCCGGCTTGCCGGCGAAGGCTGTCTTCATGGCCCGTTCGCTGGCAGGCCAGGGCCTGCTCAACCCAGCTGCTACGACCTGTAGGCGCGGATGAACAGCGCCACCACTTCCTGCACGTGCTCTTCCGCCGCGTCGCCCCTCAGCGGCTCGCCGCAGCCATAGAGCAGGCGGAAGTTCGCCCCGCCCTTGAGCATGCAGAAGAAGTGCTCGGCGGCATTGCGCGGCTTGTCGATGTGCAAGGTGCCCAGCTCATTGATTCGCCTCAGCAGCCGTTCCATGCCTTGCAACACGCGTTCTGGGCCGGCTTCGATGAACATCTGCGAGAGCTTGGGATCCTGATTGCCCAGGGCCATGATCAGGCGATGCAGGTTCACCGACTCGTCGCTGTTGATCAGTTGGTGAAAGCCTCTGGCGATGTTCAGCAGGACGCTTTCCACCGACGTGTCGGGCGTCAGTTCGTAGATCAGCGTCGGCAACTGCTCTTCGCACTTGGCCACCACCGCGGCGGTGAACAGGGTCTCCTTGTCATTGAAGTGGCTATACACCGTGAGCTTTGAAACGCCGGCTTCGGCGGCGACCGCATCCATGCTGGTACTGGCGTAGCCATTGCTCAGAAACAGGTTTTTCGCTGCTTCGAGAATGGCCTGGCGCTTGGCCAGATCTTTGGGCCTGCCTGGCCCAACGTTTGCGGAAAGATTGTCGGACATTTTTCGCTGTTAATACTGGACTGGTGAGTTTGCTATTAATAACATACCGGCCAGTATAATTATTCAAAGCACCATTAGCGAAGGGTCGCCGCCATGTTCCGCTATGCCTTGCCAGTCAGCCTGGCTTTTTTTCTGTCTGCTTGTGGGCACGAAGAGCCCGTTCAAATTGGCATCCGACCGGCCATGGTGGTCCAGCCAGAGCCTTCGGCACGGGCTTCGGACAGTTATCCCGGCGAGGTGCGCGCCCGTTACGAACCCGAGCTGGCATTCCGCATTGGCGGCAAGGTCAGTCGACGACTGGTTGAGGAAGGCGAGCGGGTCAAGGCCAATCAACCCCTGGCCGAACTCGACCCGCAGGACGTGCGCCTGCAGCTTGAAGCCACCCGGGCCCAGGTCACGGCGGCCAGCGCCAACCTCAATCTGGTGCGTGCCGAGCGCGATCGCTACAAGACCCTGCTGGACCGGCAGATGGTCAGCCGCTCCCAGTACGACAATGCCGAAAACCTCTACCGCGCCGGTGAAGCGCGGCTGAAGCAGATCAAGGCCGAGTTCGACGTGGCCAACAACCAGGCCGGCTATGCCGTGCTGCGTGCGCCGCAGGACGGCGTGGTGGCCAAGCGTGCGGTGGAAGTGGGGCAGGTGGTGGCGGCCGGGCAGACGGTCTTCACCCTGGCCACCGATGGCGAGCGCGAGGTGCTGATCAGTTTCCCCGAGCAGAATTACGGTCGCTTCAAGGTCGGCCAGCCCGTGTCGGTCGAGCTCTGGACCCAGCCGGGCCAGCGCTTCGACGGACGTATCCGCGAGCTGTCGCCGGCTGCCGATCCCAAGTCCCGGACCTTCGCCGCGCGCATTGCCTTCACTGCCGGCAAAGTGCCCGCCGAGCTGGGCCAGAGCGCCCGGGTGTTTATCCAGAACGCCGATGCGCTGTCGCTGTCGGTGCCGTTGTCGGCCTTGACTGCTGAAGGTGGCGCGACCTTCGTCTGGCGGGTCGATGCCAACAACACCCTGCACAAGACCCCGGTGCGGGTCGGCGCCTTTGGCGAGAAGAGCGTGCCGGTGCTCGAAGGCTTGAGTGCCAGCGATTGGGTGGTGGCTGCCGGCGTGCATGTGCTCCATGAGGGCTTGCAGGTGCGCCCGGTGGATCGTGACAACCGTATGGTTAACCTGGCGGCCAAGGAGTAGTCCCGATGGGTTTCAACCTTTCCGCCTGGGCGTTGCGCAATCGCCAGATCGTCCTGTTCCTGATGCTGTTGCTGGCCATTGTCGGCGCCTTGTCCTACACCAAGCTGGGTCAGAGTGAAGACCCGCCTTTCACCTTCAAGGCCATGGTGATCCGCACCAACTGGCCCGGGGCCACGGCCCAGGAAGTGTCGCGCCAGGTCACCGAGCGCATTGAAAAGAAACTGATGGAAACCGGCGAATACGATCGCATCGTTTCCTTCTCCCGCCCCGGGGAATCCCAGGTGACCTTCATCGCCCGGGACTCGATGCATTCCAACGAGATTCCCGATCTCTGGTACCAGGTACGCAAGAAGATCAGCGATATCCGCCAGACCTTGCCGCCGGGCATCCAGGGTCCGTTCTTCAACGATGAGTTCGGCACCACCTTCGGCAATATCTATGCGCTGACGGGCAAGGGCTTCGACTACGCCGTGCTCAAGGATTACGCCGACCGCATCCAGATCCAGCTGCAACGGGTCAAGGACGTGGGCAAGGTCGACCTGCTGGGCCTGCAGGATGAAAAGATCTGGATCGAACTGTCCAACGTCAAGCTGGCGACCCTGGGACTGCCGTTGGCGGCGGTGCAGCAGGCGCTGGAGGAGCAGAACGCCGTCTCCACCGCCGGGTTCTTCGAAACCCCCAGCGAGCGGGTGCAATTGCGGGTATCGGGCAATTTCCAGACGGTGGAGCAGATTCGCAATTTCCCGATCCGGATCGCTGACCGTACCTTCCGCATCGGCGATGTGGCGGAGGTGCGCCGTGGTTTCAATGATCCGCCGGCACCACGCATGCGCTTCATGGGCGAAGACGCAATCGGCCTGGCGGTGGCGATGAAGGAAGGCGGCGACATCCTGGTGCTGGGCAAGGCCCTGGAAGGCGAGTTCTCGCGCCTGCAGAACAGCCTGCCGGCAGGGATGGAGCTGCGCAAGGTGTCCGACCAGCCGGCGGCAGTGAAGACCGGGGTCGGCGAGTTCGTGCGGGTGCTGGCCGAGGCGCTGATCATTGTGCTGCTGGTGAGCTTCTTCTCCCTCGGTGTGCGTACCGGGATGGTGGTGGCCCTGGCGATTCCCCTGGTGCTGGCGATGACGTTCGCCACCATGTACTACCTGGGGATCGGTCTGCACAAGATCTCCCTCGGTGCTCTGGTGCTGGCCCTGGGGCTGTTGGTGGACGACGCGATCATCGCGGTGGAGATGATGGCGATCAAGATGGAGCAGGGCTTCGACCGGATCAAGGCCGCCAGCTTTGCCTGGACCAGTACCGCCTTCCCCATGCTCACCGGCACCCTGATCACCGCCGCAGGCTTTTTGCCGATTGCCACGGCCCAGTCCGGCACCGGCGAGTACACCCGCTCGATCTTTCAGGTGGTGACCATCGCCCTGGTGGCCTCGTGGATCGCTGCCGTGGTGTTCGTCCCCTACCTGGGAGAGAAGCTCCTCCCGGACCTGGCCAAGATCCATGCCGCCAAGCACGGCGCCGAGTCCAACCCCCACGGCACGCCGTTTTATCAGCGCGTGCGCCGCGTGGTCGGCTGGTGTGTGGAGCGGCGCAAGACCGTGATCGTCCTGACCATCCTGGCGTTTGTCGGCTCGGTCGTGCTGTTCCGCTTCGTGCCGCAGCAGTTCTTCCCGGCCTCGGGACGCCTGGAACTGATGGTCGACCTGAAGCTGGCGGAGGGCGCGTCCCTGAGCAATACCGCCGACGAGGTCAAGCGTCTGGAGGCGATGCTCAAGGATCACCCGGGCATCGATAACTACGTGGCCTATGTGGGCACCGGTTCGCCGCGTTTCTACCTGCCGCTGGACCAGCAACTGCCGGCCACCAGCTTTGCCCAGTTCGTGGTGCTGGCCAAGTCCATCGAGGAGCGGGAAAGCCTGCGGGGTTGGCTGATCTCCACCCTCAATGAACAGTTCCCGGCCCTGCGCTCGCGGGTCACGCGGCTGGAAAACGGTCCGCCCGTGGGCTATCCGGTGCAGTTCCGGGTCACCGGCGAGCACATCGAGGAGGTTCGCGCCCTGGCCCGCAAGGTGGCGGCCAAGGTGCGGGAGAACCCCCATGTGGTCAACGTGCATCTGGACTGGGAGGAGCCGAGCAAGGTGGTTTACCTGAACATCGATCAGGACCGGGCCCGGGCCCTGGGCGTCAGCACTGCCAACCTGTCGAAGTTCCTGCAGAGCTCACTGATCGGCTCCACCGTCAGCCAGTACCGCGAGGACAACGAGCTGATCGAGATCCTCCTGCGGGGTACCCGGCAGGAGCGCACCGAACTGGCATTGTTGCCGAGCCTGGCGGTGCCTACCGACAACGGCAAGAGCGTGTCGCTGTCCCAGGTCGCGACCCTGGAGTACGGCTTCGAGGAAGGGGTGATCTGGCACCGTAACCGCCTGCCCAACGTCACGGTACGGGCCGATATCTACGGCAAGGAACAGCCGGCGACCCTGGTGCAGCAGATTCTGCCGACCCTGGAGCCGATCCGCGCCGAACTGCCGGATGGCTACCTGCTGGAGGTGGGCGGCACCGTCGAGGACTCGGCCCGTGGCCAGAACTCGGTGAAGGCGGGCGTGCCACTGTTCATCGTGGTGGTGCTGACCTTGCTGATGATCCAGCTGCGCAGTTTCTCGCGCACGGCCATGGTGTTTCTCACCGCGCCCCTGGGGCTGATCGGGGTCACCCTGTTCCTGCTGGTGTTCCGCCAGCCGTTCGGCTTCGTGGCCATGCTCGGGACCATTGCCCTGTCGGGAATGATCATGCGCAACTCGGTGATCCTGGTGGACCAGATCGAGCAGGACATCAAGGCCGGGCACACGCCCTGGGATGCGATCATCGAAGCCACGGTACGGCGTTTCCGGCCCATCGTGCTGACGGCCCTGGCGGCGGTGCTGGCGATGATCCCGCTGTCGCGCAGCGTGTTCTTCGGGCCGATGGCGGTGGCCATCATGGGCGGGCTGATCGTGGCGACGGCGCTGACCCTGCTGTTCCTGCCGGCACTTTATGCGGCGTGGTTCCGGGTCAAGAAAACCTAGCAAGCGCTACGCAGGGTTGCATCCAGCAGGAGCCGGCTTGCCGGCGAAGAGGCCTTGAGGCCGGCGTCTGTCGGCAGACGCCTTCGCCAGCAAGCTGGCTCCTGCAGGTGAGGGGAAGGTCTTACAGGGTGCCGAAGACTTTCTTGGCCAGGCTGGTGGCCGCGGCCGCCGGGTTCTGGCGAATGGCTTCTTCCTGCTTGCCGATCATTTCGAACAGGCCATTGAGGGCTTGCTCGGTCACGTAGCTTTCGATGTTGGCGCTCTTGGCATCCAGCACACCCAGGGTCGCGGCCTGGCCGGCGAAGGAGTTGTACTGCTTGGCCAGACCCACCTGGTCGGTGGCCTGCTTGACGATAGGCAGGAACTTGGCGCGGATCTGCTCGCGGCTGCTCTTGTCCAGGTACTGGGTGGCAGAGTCCTTGCCTCCGGCGAGAATGCCCTTGGCGTCCGCCACGGTCATTTTCTTCACCGCATCCACCAGCAGCGCCTGGGCTTGCGGCACTGCCGCTTCGGCGGCCTTGTTCATGCTGGTTTCCAACTGATCGACCTGGTCACCCATGCCGAACTGTTTCATTTTCTTCGCCACTTTGCCGAGGTTGCCCGGCAGTTCGATGCGCACATCGGGGTTGTTGCTGAAACCGCCAGGGGTCCCCAGCTGTTTCACGGCGATCTGCGCGCCTTGGGTCAGGGCGTCCTTGAGGCCGCCGCTGGCGTCACCCTGGGACAGGTCGCTGAGGGACAGGGCCAGAGCACTGGCGGAGATCATCAGGCCAGCGCACAGGCTGGTGAAGCGGAGCGAAGTACGGAGCATGGCGGCTTCCTTGGACAATGAGAGTTAACGTACAGCGTCGACACGGAGTTTCAGCGGCTGGGGATCCTTGCCGTCCAGATTGACTCCGTTGTGTTCGGTGGTGATGAACATCAGCTTGCCGTCCAGTTCGATCCGCGCACTGACCGCGTAGCGGTGGCCTGGCTTGACCTGGGCCGGGTCGTAGCTGAGGTGGAAGGGCAGCGGCACCTGGCCCTTGATCGGACCGTTCTGCTCGGCCAGGACTTGCGCCGGCGCATCTGCCAGGGACACGTCCTGCAGGCTCACGCTCAGGGTGGCGGTGGGCGGCAGGGCGATGCGCTGCAGGTAGAAGACTTCACCATCGAGGCTGGCCTTGGCCGCAGGCTGCATGGCTTGGCAGGCGCCGAGCAGCGCAGTGGCTGCCAGCAGGGTGAGTTTTTTCATTGCGGATCTCCGTATCGGGGGCGCCGCAGATTCTGCGGCGCCGATAAGAATCTAGTCGCTTTGCACCGGTGCCGCGAGCTGCTCGGCGGCATCTTCGCTGCGGTGCAGGGCGACCTGGCGGATCGACAGGCGAATCTCCGCCGGCAGCACGCGCTTGGCCGCGCCTTCGGCCAGGTCTCCCAGCAGTGGGTGGTAGCTCAGCTTGCCGGCTTCGTCGCGGCGCAATACGTCCTGGTCCAGCAGGGTCTGGATGAAGTGGCGGAACAGACTCTTGTCGAAGAACTCCGGGGCATTGAGGCCATGCAGGATCGACAGGCGCTGGGCCATGACCGTGCACAGGTCTTCCAGCTCTTCGGCGCTGATGCTGTTCTGGCCACTGTTGAGCAGCAGGGAAATGGCCATGTAGAAGCGTTGCAGGGTCTGGGCGATGCTCTTGGACAGCAGCGTCAGCAGGACAAAATGCCGCGAGCTGGGCGCCGGGCGCAGGTACAGGTCTTTCTCGAAACGCAGCAGGCCCTGTTCGACGAAGGCCTCCAGCCATTGATCCACCACCGCGTCGAGTTCCTCCAGCGACCAGCGAATGAACAACTCCGCCTGCAGGTAGGGATACAGCGCCCGGGTGTAGCGCAGGATCTGTTCGCGGCTCATGCGTGACGAGCTCTGGAAGAAGCTCGCCAGCAGGGCCGGCAGGGCGAAGATGTGCAGCACGTTGTTGCGGTAGTAGGTCATCAGGACGGCGTTCTGCTCGTCCAGGTAGAGGATCTTGCCCAGGGCGTCGCTTTGCTCGGCCAGCAGGTCCATGTCCTTGACGTGCTGGATCAGCGCCCGGCCATCGCCTTCCGGCAAGGTGGTGTGGGGCGAGTAGGGCACGCGGCGCAGCAGTGCCAGGTACAGGTCCAGGACCCGGGCCATGGCGCGTTCGTCCAGGGCCAGGCGGCTGGTGGAGAGCAGGGCCAGGGCCACCAGGTTCACCGGGTTGATCGCCGCGGCTTCATTGAGGTGCTGGGCCACCCGCTCGCCCAGGCGGTTGGTGGTTTCGTTGAGCCAGGCCGGGCGGTACTGCGGGCCCAGCTCCTGGGAGCGCCAGTCCGGTTGCTCCTGGTCGAGGAACTCCGCCAGCTTGATCGGTTCGCCGAAGTTCACCGCCACCTGGCCGAAGCGCTGCTTGAGGGCACCGATGACCTTGAAGATGTCGAAGATCGACTCCTTCTTCTTGCTCGCGCCGCGCAGTTCGCCCAGGTAGGTGCGGCCTTCCAGGACCCGCTCGTAGCCGATGTACACCGGCACGAAGACGATGGGCATGCGCGACGAGCGCAGGAAGCTGCGCAGGGTGATGGCCAGCATTCCGGTCTTGGGCTGCAGCATGCGCCCGGTGCGCGAACGCCCGCCTTCGACGAAGTACTCCACCGGGAAGCCCTTGGTGAACAGGGTGTGCAGGTATTCGTTGAACACCGAGGTGTACAGCGGGTTGCCCTTGAAGGTGCGGCGCATGAAGAAGGCGCCGCCGCGGCGCAGCAGGCTGCCGATCACCGGCATGTTGAGGTTGATCCCGGCGGCGATGTGCGGTGGCGTCAGGCCGTTGCGAAACAGCAGGTAGGACAGCAGCAGGTAGTCGATATGGCTGCGGTGGCAGGGCACGTAGATCACTTCGTGACCCTGGGCGATCTTCTGCACGCCTTCCAGATGGTTGACCTTGATCCCGTCGTAGATCTTGTTCCAGAACCAGCTGAGCACCACTTCCAGGAAGCGGATCGCGGTGTAGGTGTAGTCCGAGGCGATCTCGTTGCCGTAGCGCAGGGCCTGGGCCTTGGCTTTTTCCGGGGAGATCTTCTCGCGCTCGGCCTCGTCGAGGATCGCCTGTTTCACCAGGGGCTGGTTGAGCAGGCCCTTGACCAGGTTACGTCGGTGGGAAATGTCCGGGCCGATGACCGCGGCCTTGAGGTTGCGGAAGTGCACCCGCAGGATGCGCTGGGCCATGCGCACGGTGCGTTCGTGGCCCTTGTTGTGTTCGATCAGTTCCCGCAGGTTGATCGGCGCGGAGAACTGCACCCGGGTCTTGCGCCCCAGGATCATGATGCTCAGCAGCCGGCGCAGGCGCCCGGTGACTGCCCAGCTGTCGGCGAACAGCAGTTTCCACGGGCTCGATTCACTGTCCGGGGACTGGCCCCAGAACACGCTGACCGGAATGATCTGCGCGTCTTCGGCGGCGTTCTGGGCCAGGGCGCTGACCAGTCGGGTCAGGGTCGGCGGCGCGCCGCGCTTGTCCTGGCGGCCGAGCCAGTCGGGCTCCGGGGTCAGGTAGAAGAAGGCCGCAGGCTCCAGCAGATTGCCCACCGACACCGGCAGCACCGGGCGTGGCAGCCCGGCCTTGGTGCATTCGCTATCGACCACGGCCAGGTCAGTCAGGGACGGGTTTTGCAGGACGTAGAACACCGGCCGGCTGCGGTCGAGGTCGAGGGTGAAGGACGACTGGTTGATGGTTTCCGAGCGCACCCAGAGGTACAGCAGGCGGCGCAAGGTGCCAAACACGAGACGGCGGATCGGGGAGCGGGTCATACGGCTTCTGCGTGAGTGAATATGTGGATGAACACAAAACCGAGCAACTGCTCGGGGCCGGTAGTGTGCCGGATTCGCCGAAAATCGGCAAAAAAGCGCCGAAACAAGATTGAGTTGAGAGTTTTTACGCCTGTCATATACTCGGCCGACTCTCTCGCGGCCGTGTTGCCTCCTGTCATAGAGACACAGGTCGGGGGAAAGTTCTCAAGGTTTGGTTGCAGTGCGCCAATCCAATAATAAAAAAATGAGGTATGGATTCATGACTACTCGTGAGACCGGCAACGTGAAGTGGTTCAACGACGCCAAGGGCTACGGCTTTATCCAGCGTGAAGGTGGGGCGGACGTGTTTGTCCACTATCGAGCGATCCGTGGCGAAGGCCACCGCTCCCTGACCGAAGGCCAGCAGGTGGAGTACGCCGTGGTCGAAGGCCAGAAAGGTCTGCAAGCCGAAGACGTCGTCGGCCTGTAACCAACCCGGTAGGAGCTGGCTTGCCAGCGAACAGGGGCACTGGCGATGCAAGCTTTGGCGGCGCCTTCGCCGGCAAGCCGGCTCCTACGGGTTCAATCTTCAGGCGGTGCGCCAGGTAATCTCTTCTTCACCGTCGGCGCTGATGCGAATCCAGCGATCGGCGGACTCTTCACCTTCTTCCTCGACCCAACTGCCCGGTGCGCAGCGCACTTCCACGTTCAAGGCGGCAAAGGCGGCGCGGGCGCAGGCGATGTCGTCATCCCATGGGGTCTGGTCGCTTTCCAGGTACAGGCTGTTCCACTTGCCCACCGCTTTGGGCAGCCAGGTCACTGGCACGTTGCCTGCGCTGCATTTGTAGGTCTGGCCTTTCTGCACCCAGTCGCTGCAAGGGCCGAGCACGGCACCGAGCCAGGCGGCGATGGCCTTGTAGTCGACGTCGGCGTCTTTCAGGTAAATCTCGATATCGGGCTGGCGCATGGATGTCCTCATTGCCGGTCTGAAAAATCCATTCGCGGATTTCTTCGACCCCGGGCCGCTGCCCGAAGTCGTGGGTTCTAGTGGGGTTTATTGCAGCACGAAGTAATCGTAGCGCATCGACACGCTGACCTCGAAAGGCTCGGCCTGCTCGATCACCGCGGCCCGGCGTTCGGCGCTGGCGCGCCAGCCGTGAGGGGTCATGGCCAGCAGGTTGGCGCGATCTTCCGGGCGTTCCAGGCACAGCTTGAACGCCAGGGTTTCGCTGTGGGCCAGGGCCATGCCTTCAGGCACCAGGGCCAGGTGCTTGTCGTCGGTGTACTCGCGCACCTCGTCGTACAGGCGCTCGCGCAGTTCCATCAGGTGACCGCTGGTGGGGCCGACTTTCATCAGCCCGCCGCCGGGGCTCAGCAGACGCTTGGCTTCCTGCCAGTCGAGGGGGCTGAAGACGCTGGCGAGGAACTGGCAGCTGGCATCGGCCAACGGAATGCGCGCCATGCTGGCGACCATCCAGGTCAGTTGCGGCGCGCGGCGGCAGGCGCGTTTCACCGCTTCCCGGGAAATATCCAGGGCATATCCGTCGGCGCCAGGCAAGGCCTCGGCCAGTTGCGCGGTGTAGTAGCCTTCGCCACAGCCGATGTCGACCCAGCGCTGGGGCGCGCGTTCCGCCGCCAGCTCTGCCAGGCGCCGGGCCACCGGGGCGTAGTGCCCGGCGTTGAGGAAGTCGCGGCGGGCCTCGACCATGGCCTGGTTGTCACCCGGGTCACGGCTGTTCTTGTGCTGCACCGGCAGCAGGTTCAGGTAGCCCTGGCGGGCACGGTCGAAGCGATGCCCGGCCGGGCAGGCCACGCCGTTGTCCACGGCATTCAGCGGGGTGCTGCAAAGAGGACAGGCGAGCATCAGGCAAGCAACTTGACGAGAGTCTGGTAGTAGATCTCGGTCAGCACATCCAGGTCGCTGGCCAGGATCCGCTCGTTGACCTGGTGGATCGTGGCGTTGACCGGGCCCAGTTCCACCACTTGGGTGCCCAGGGTGGCGATGAAACGACCGTCGGACGTCCCGCCGCTGGTGGACGCCTTGGTCTCGCGGCCGGTGACCTGCTTGATGCTGGCCGAAACCGCGTCCAGCAGGGCGCCGGGTTCGGTGAGGAATGGCAGGCCGGACAGGGCCCAGTCCACGTGCCAGTCCAGGCCGTGCTTGTCGAGGATCGCCGCGACCCGCTGCTGCAGGCCTTCCACGGTGGATTCGGTGGAGAAGCGGAAGTTGAACACCGCCACCAGATCACCGGGGATCACGTTGGTGGCGCCGGTGCCGGAGTTGAGGTTGGAGATCTGGAAGCTGGTGGGCGGGAAGAAGGCATTGCCGTCGTCCCAATGCTCGGCCGCCAGTTCCGCCAGGGCCGCTGCCGCCAGGTGGATCGGGTTCTTGGCCAGGTGCGGGTAGGCCACGTGGCCCTGTACCCCGCGGACCGTGAGCTTGGCGCCGAGGGAGCCGCGACGGCCGTTCTTGACCACGTCGCCCACCAGGCTGGTGCTCGAAGGCTCGCCGACGATGCACCAGTCCAGGCGCTCCTTGCGTGCTGCCAGGCGTTCCACCACCGCCTTGGTGCCGTGGTGCGCCGGGCCTTCTTCGTCGCTGGTGATGAGGAAGGCCACCGAGCCCTTGTGGTCCGGGTAGTCGGCGACAAAGCGCTCGGCGGCCACCAGCATGGCGGCCAGACTGCCTTTCATGTCCGCCGCGCCACGGCCGCAAAGCATGCCGTGTTCATCGATCAGGGCTTCGAACGGATCGTTCTGCCAGGCCTGGACCGGACCGGTGGGCACCACGTCGGTGTGCCCGGCGAAGCACAGCACTGGGCCGTCATGCCGGCCATGGGTGGCCCAGAAATTGTCCACGTCCTCGATGCGCATCGGTTCCAGCTTGAAGCCGGCATCGCCCAGGCGCTGCATCATCAGCTTCTGGCAGTCGGCGTCGACCGGCGTCACCGAGGGGCGGCGGATCAGATCACAGGCAAGTTGCAGGGTCGGCGAAAGCTCGGCGTGGGCCGTCATGGGAAACTCCGGTGCAAGGCAAGATCAGGCGCGGCTCTTTTCTTGTTGTAGCAGCGAGCAAGCTCGCGATGGACTCAAGAGCGGCGCAGAGCCTCAGGTGCTTGCGTCATTCTTGACATCTATCGCGAGCAGGCTCGCTCCTACAGGGAGAGCTGCGGGCTAGGCGCGCAAAATGGCGGATATCTTAAAGCAAAACGGCGGCCTGAGGCCGCCGTTTAGTGCTTTGCATCGATTTAGGCGGCTGGAGCCGGCTCGGGGTGTTCCGCAGGTTTTGGCAGCGACGAAAGGAAGGCCATGACCAGTGCCGCCACATAAGGCAGCGACTGCACCAGGAGCATGGTCACCCAGAAGCGCATGTCGTTGCTCGGCAGGCCCTGCACCAGGAAGATCCCCAGCGCCGCGCCCCACAACAGCAGCATGATGAACAACTCTTCCCGGGCTTCGGAGATCGCCACCCAGAAGCCGTGGTTATCGGCGTTCTTCGGTGTGCGGAAGAACGGGATGCTGCTGGTGAAGAAGCCGTACAGCACCGCCTTGGCGATGGTGTGGGACAAGGCCAGGCCCGCCAGGGCCGCACAGAACGCGTCCTTGAGGTTGACCCCCACCGCCCGGCGGTAGAGGAAGATGATCTTGCCGACCTTGAACACGAACAGCGCCAGCGGCGGGATCGCGAAGATCAGCAGCGGCGGGTCGACCCGTTGCGGCACGATGATCATCGCCGCCGACCACAGCAGGGCGCCGACGGTGAAGAAGATGTTCATGCCATCCGCCACCCACGGCAGCCAGCCCGCGAGGAAGTGGTAGCGCTGGCCGCGGGTCAGCTCGGTGTCCTTGCCGCGCAGCAGGCTGGCGGTGTGGCGCTTGATGATCTGGATCGCGCCATAGGCCCAGCGGAAGCGCTGCTTCTTGAAGTCGATAAAGGTGTCGGGCATCAGGCCCTTGCCGTAGCTTTCGTGGTGGTACGCCGCCGACAGGCCCTTCTCGAACACCCGCAGGCCCAGCTCGGCGTCTTCGCAGATGCACCAGTCGGCCCAGCCCAGCTCTTCCAGCACTGTGCGCCGGGTCATGGTCATGGTGCCGTGCTGGATGATCGCGTCACGGTCGTTGCGGGTGACCATGCCGATATGGAAGAAGCCCTTGTACTCCGCGTAGCAGAGCTTCTTGAAGGTGCTTTCGTTCTGGTCGCGGTAGTCCTGGGGCGACTGCACGATGGCGATCTTCGGATCGGCGAAGTGCGGCACCATGTGCTTGAGCCAGTTGCGGTCGACGCAGTAGTCGGAGTCGATCACCGCGATCACTTCGGCATCCTTGGCGGTGTGCGGCAGCAGGTAGTTCAGCGCACCGCCCTTGAAACCGGCCAATGGCGCGACGTGGAAGAACTTGAAGCGCGGGCCCAGGGTCTCGCAATAGGCCTGCACCGGCTCCCAGACCGCCGGATCCTTGGTGTTGTTGTCGATGATCAGGACTTCGAAGTCCGGGTAATCGAGGTTGGCCAGGGCATTGAGGGTCTGTTTGACCATCTCCGGCGGCTCGTTGTAGCACGGCACGTGGATCGAGACTTTCGGCCGGTAGCTGGAGTCGCCTTCCACCGGCAGGAACTCGCGCCGGCGCTTGTGGATCCACACCGCCTCGGCCAGCTCATGGGCCTCGGTGAGCAGCACGATGAACACCCCCAGCGCACCGAGCGCGAGGAGAAAGCCCACGGTCAGGCTGAACCAGGTGCTGTATTGCTGGCTGTAGTCGTAGCCGATCCACACCAGCACCGAACCACAGAGGAAGGCGATGAAGGTCAGGAATGTGCGGCCGCGCTGGCGCAGGGCCGAGCCGTCGATCATCAGCAGGGTCAGCGACAGCAGCGCCAGCACCACCGAACCGATGGCCAGCACCCGCCATTGCGGAATCGCCACTACCGGGCCTTCGAAGTTGAATTTCTGTTGGCGCGCGGCGTTGAACACGCCCCAGTAGGCGCCCACCGAACCTTCGTCGCTGGCCTTCCACGGCTGGTCGAAGGCTTCGATGACGAAGTAGTTGTAGCCCTGGCGGTTGAGCTTGTTGACCAGCGTGCGCAGGTAGATCGCCTGGTCCGCCGGACTGGCGTCGGCGCCACCGCGCATCCGGCCGTTGCTCGGCCAGCCCACTTCGGACAGCAGCAGCGGCTTTTTCGGGAACATCTTCTTCAGGTCGCGGGCGCGATCGAGGACGAACTGCTCGGCCTTGTCCACCGGGATGAACTCCCAGTACGGCAGGATGTGCGCGGCGATCAGGTCGACGTGCTTGGCCAGCTCCGGGTGTTCTTCCCAGACGTGCCACTGTTCCGAGGTGGTGACCGGGACTTTCACCGCAGCGCGGACCCGGTCGAGAATCACCGACAACTGGTCGGCGGTGATTTCCTTGCGGAAGATCGCTTCGTTGCCCACCACTACCCGCACCACGCTGCGCGAGCTGTTGGCCAGTTCGATGGCGCGCATGATTTCCCGCTCGTTGCGCTCCAGGTCCGGGCTGATCCAGATGCCCAGGGTCACGCGCAGGCCGAACTCTTCCGCCAGCTTGGGAATATCCTGCAGGCTGCCATCCACCGAATAGGTACGGATGTTGTCCGTCAGCTTGCTCATGATCTCCAGGTCGCGACGCATTTCATCGTCGGACGGGTACTGGTCCTTCTGCGGGAACTGGCCCTGCTGGAAAGGCGAGTAGGAAAAACCGGAGATCTGTTCCGGCCAGTCGGGGGCCGAGACCGGGCGATTGATCAGCGCCCAGAAGCCGGTGAACAGCGCGGCAATGGCCAGCACTATCACCAGGTTGAGTCCAAATTTACGCGATGACATAGCTATTTCGGGTTCCAAAGGGTGTGGAACGAGGGAAGGGTTGGCAGGCGCCAAACGGCGGGCATCCTACACCGGCCCTCAACTGAGCGTACAGCGCACAGAGGAAAGCCAGACCTTGGGCACTGTAATTGCGTTTAAGTTCTTTACTTGTAGCTGGCGGCTTAAAACTTGTCGCTTCCCAGCCCTATAATGCGCGCCGGTTTTTTAGGTGATGGTCATGAGTACAGAAGATCCACGGTTTGCCGGCGTCGCTCGTTTGTATGGCATTGAAGGCCTGGAGCGGCTGCGGGCGGCCCATGTGGCGATTGTCGGGGTCGGCGGTGTCGGTTCCTGGGCGGCGGAAGCCATTGCCCGCTGCGGGGTGGGCGAGATCTCGCTGTTCGACCTCGACGATGTCTGCGTCAGCAACAGCAACCGGCAACTGCATGCCCTGGACAGCACCGTGGGCAAGCCCAAGGTCGAGGTCATGGCCGAGCGCCTGCGCGGCATCAATCCGGACTGCCGCGTGCATGCGGTGGCGGATTTCGTCACTCGCGAGACCATGGCCGAATACATCACCCCGAACATCGACTGCGTGATCGACTGCATCGATAGCGTGAATGCCAAGGCGGCGCTGATCGCCTGGTGCAAGCGGCGCAAGATCCAGATCATCACCACCGGCGGTGCCGGCGGGCAGATCGACCCGACGCTGATCCAGGTCTGCGACCTGAACCGCACCTTCAACGATCCATTGGCCTCCAAAGTGCGCTCCACGTTGCGCCGCGACTATGGTTTCTCGCGCACCGTGACCCGGCATTACAGCGTGCCCTGCGTGTTTTCTACTGAGCAACTGCGTTATCCGAAACCCGATGGCAGCATCTGCCTGCAGAAGAGCTTTGTCGGCGACGGGGTCAAGCTCGACTGCGCCGGTGGTTTTGGCGCGGTGATGATGGTGACCGCGACCTTTGGCATGGTGGCCGCGACCAAGGCGGTGGACAAGATCGTTGCCGGCGTGCGCCGCCCGTCCGAGCGCAGCAAGCCCCTGTAGCCGCTGCCGCAGGCTGCGAGCGGCCCGGCGGGCCGTGGGGGCTTGAGGCCGCTAGGGGGCTGGCGGGAGAGCGCCAGGCAATGTCCTGCGGACCTTTTCGCAGCCTCGCAGGCTCGGCAGCGGCTACAGGGGGCCGGCCAGTTCGTTCATGCGCTGCAGCACCGCGTTCAGGCCGTTGCTGCGCGATGGCGAGAGCTGGCGCGACAGGCCCAACTGATTGAACCAGTCCGCCAGGTCCACCTCGCGCAACTGCTGCGCCGTCAGGCCGTTGACCCGCGCCAGCAGCAAGGCCACCAGGCCGCGAATCAGCCGCGCGTCGCTGGCGGCGGCAAATTGCCAATGATCATTTTCCAGGCTCGCCACCAGCCAGACCTGGCTTTCGCAGCCGTGCACCCGATTGGCTTCGACCTTGTCGGCCTCGCTCAGGGCTGGCAGGCGTTCGCCCCATTGCATCAGCAGGCGTGCCCGCTGTTCCCAGCCGGCAGCGCCCTGGAACACCTGCAGGGCGGCGACGGCATCCGCCGGCAGGCTCATCGCAGCAACTCCAGGGCCTGATCCAGGGCCTCGAAGAAGCGCTCCAGGTCTTCGGAGTCGTTGTACAGCGCCAACGACACCCGGATCGCTCCGGCCAGCCCCAGGCTTTTCATCAGCGGCATGGCGCAGTGATGCCCGGCACGCACGGCAATGCCCTGTTCGGTCAGCAGGTGCGCCAGGTCGGCGTTGTGCACGCCATCGACGACGAAGCTGACCAGGGCCAGTTGCGGGGAGCCCAACAGGCGGATGCCGTTGCGTGCCTGCAAGCCCTGCAACAGATAGGCGTGCAACGCGGCTTCGTGCGCGGCCACTGCCGACTGATCCAGGCCGCCGAGGTAATCCAGGGTCGCACCCAGGCCGATGACCCCGGCAATCGGCGGGGTGCCGGCCTCGAAGCCCAGCGGCGCCGGGCGGAAGCTGGCGTGATGGTAGTCGGCGTTCTGGACCATCTCGCCACCAAACTGCCAGTGGCGCAGCCCCTTGAGCGCCTCGTGGCGGCCAAAGAGCACACCGACCCCGTCCGGGCCGTAGAGTTTATGGCTGGAGAACACATAGAAGTCGCAGCCCAGGGCCTGCACGTCATGGCGGCCATGCACCACGCCCTGGGCGCCGTCGATCACGGTCAGTGCGTCCCGGGCCCTGGCCATGGCCAGCAGCGGGCTCAAGGGCTGCCAGGCACCGAGCACGTTGGACAGCTGACTCAGCGCCAGCAGCCGCGTTCTCGGGCCGATCAGGTGGCCGGCCGCCTCGATATCGATCATGCCGTCGGCATCCAGCGGCAGGACGATCAGCTTGAGTTGACGACGTTCGGCCAGTTGCTGCCAGGGCAGCAGGTTGGCGTGGTGTTCCAGGGCGCTGATGACGATTTCATCGCCCGCTGTGAATTGGTGTTCCAGGCCGTAGGCCAGGAGGTTCAGCGCGGAAGTGGCGCCGTGGGTGAAGATGATCTGTCCGCTGTCACCGGCATTGAGCCACTGGCCGACCTTGCTGCGGCTGTCTTCGAAGGCCTGGGTGGCGTGGGCGCCGGGCAGGTGTTGCGCGCGATGCACATTGGCCGCGCCATTGGCGTAGTAGTGGGCCAGGGCGTCCAGCAGGGCTTGTGGTTTTTGCGTGGTGGCGGCGTTGTCCAGGTACGTCTGGTCCTGGCGATGCAGGGCGGCGATGGCCGGGAAGTCGGCGCGCCAGGGGGAGGCTACAAGCATGGTGGCAGAACTCGTTTGAACAGGCCGGGCGCCGATGATAAGCGCCCGGCCGGTTCCAGTGAAACCGAATCGCTGCTTAGTTGTGAGCGTGCAGCGCTTCGTTCAGCTCGATGGCCGACTTGTGGGTCTTGCACTCCACGGCGCCGGTTTCCGAGTTGCGACGGAACAGCAGGTCCGGCTGGCCGGCCAGTTCCCGGGCCTTGAGCACCTTGACCAGCTGGTTGTTCTCGTCCAGCAGCGCCACCTTGGTGCCAGCGGTCACGTACAGGCCCGATTCCACGGTGTTGCGGTCGCCCAGGGGAATGCCGATACCGGCGTTGGCGCCGATCAGGCAGCCTTCGCCGACCTTGATCACGATGTTGCCGCCACCCGACAGGGTGCCCATGGTGGAGCAGCCACCGCCCAGGTCCGAACCCTTGCCGACGAACACGCCAGCCGATACGCGGCCTTCGATCATGCCCGGGCCTTCGGTGCCGGCGTTGAAGTTGACGAAGCCTTCGTGCATCACGGTGGTGCCTTCGCCGATGTAGGCGCCCAGGCGGATCCGCGCGCTGTCCGCGATGCGCACGCCGCTCGGCACCACGTAGTCGGTCATTTTCGGGAACTTGTCCACCGAGAACACTTCCAGCAGCTCGCCGCGCAGGCGGGCTTCCAGTTGACGCTCGGCCAACTCGCCCAGATCGATCGCGCCCTGGCTGGTCCAGGCCACGTTCGGCAGCAGCGGGAACACGCCGGCCAGGCTCAGGCCGTGTGGCTTGACCAGGCGATGGGACAGCAGGTGCAGCTTCAGGTAGGCCTCTGGAGTGGAGGTCAACTGAGCGTCTTCGGCCAGCAGGGTGGCTACCAGCGGCTTGTGGCTTTCGGCCAGGCGGGTCAGCAGGGCAGCCTGGGTGGCGTCGATGCTCTTCAGCGCATCGGCCATCTGCGCGGCCTGGGCGGTGGTGAAGGTGATGGCCTGGTTGCCTTCGCTGTAGCCGAGGATCGGTGCGACAGCGGCAACGATTTCGGCGGCAGGATTGAGCAGTGGCGATGCGTAGAACACTTCCAGCCAAGCGCCTTGACGATTTTGAGTGCCGACACCGAATGCCAGGCTGAACAGGGTAATGGACATGCAGTTACCTCTTGCGAAATTGAGTGAGCAGGCTTACTTGAGCGCCGCTGCGTAAAGGTCTGGCTTGAAGCCAATCAGGGTCTTGTCTCCGAGATCGAGCACCGGGCGCTTGATCATCGAAGGTTGCGCGAGCATCAGTTCAACGGCTTTCGCCTGGTCGAGATCGGCTTTGCTTTCGTCATCGAGTTTGCGAAAGGTCGTGCCTGCGCGGTTCAACACCACCTGCCAACCGTGCTCGTCGCACCATTGGTTCAGGTGCTCACGGTCAATGCCGGAGGTTTTGTAATCGTGGAAGTCATAGCTGACAGCGTGTTCATCGAGCCAGGTGCGCGCCTTTTTCATGGTGTCACAGGCTTTGATGCCGAAAAGGTGCAACGTTTTACTTGAAGCGGTCAAGGAATTGCCCCCTTTGGAGATGCTGGAGATCAACGGTCACGGATTATGCCACGACCGCAGCGCTTCGGCGCCGGCCTGAAATCGGCTTTGTCGCAGGTTGTTGCGTGGCAGGGTGCGGGGCTTGCGACTTATGTGCAGCGGTCAGCGCCAAGTTTAAGCGGCTAATATGGCACTTCGTCGGCGATTCTCAGCTGAGATGCGTACGATTTTTCCTGTTGAGCCTTGGATTTTCGCTTTATGCAAACCGCCTATACCGTCCTCATCCTGCTGATGCTGGTGAGTCTTTCGCGACTGGTCGGACGGGTGATTCCGCTGCCCTTGCCCTTGCTCCAGATTGTCGCCGGCGCCTTGTTGGCCTGGCCGACCCTGGGATTGCACGTCGCCCTGGACCCGGAGCTGTTCCTGTTCCTGTTTCTGCCGCCGCTGCTGTTTTCCGATGGCTGGCGCATGCCCAAGCGCGAATTCTGGCGTCTGCGGGGACCGATTCTGACCCTGGCGGTGGGTTTGGTGCTGTTTACAGTGGTCGGTGCCGGCTACTTCATTCACTGGCTGTTGCCGACCATTCCTCTGCCGGTGGCTTTTGCCTTGGCGGCCGTGCTGTCGCCCACCGACGCCGTGGCGGTGTCGGCGATTTCCCAGAACCGCCTGCCGACCCCGCTGATGCACATGCTTCAGGGCGAGGCCCTGATGAACGACGCTTCGGGCCTGGTGACCTTCAAGTTCGCCCTGGTGGCGGCCGTGACTGGGGTGTTTTCCCTGGCCAATGCCAGCCTGACCTTTGTTCTGGTGGCGGTGGGCGGGCTGGCGGTCGGCGTGGCCCTGAGCTGGTTGGTGGGGCGCCTGCGGGCCTGGATGATCGCCCGCGGCTGGGACGACCCGGCGACCCATGTGGTGTTCATGCTGCTGTTGCCGTTTGCCGCCTATGTGCTGGCCGAGCGCCTGGGGGCCTCGGGCATTCTCTCGGCGGTGGCGGCGGGGATGATGCAGAGCTGGCTCGACCTGCTGCCGCGCCAGACCAGCACCCGGCTGCTCAATCGCAGTGTCTGGTCGTTGCTGGAATTTGCCTTTAACGGCCTGATTTTTCTGCTCTTGGGCCTGCAACTGCCGGACATCGTCAAGGCCGTGGTCAGTCACGAGACCTCGCTCTGGCCGACCCTGTTCTACCGCTGCCTGGATGTGCTGGCGATCTTCCTGGTGCTGTTGGTGTTGCGCTTTATCTGGGTGCAGAGCATCTGGCGTCTGTCCGGGCTGCTGCGGCGCTGGCGCGGCAAGGGCGAGCTGACCCTGGTGCCCACGGCGCGTTCCTGCTGGCTGCTGACCGTGGGTGGGGTACGTGGGGCGGTGACCTTGGCCGGTGTGATGTCGGTGCCTTTGTTCCTGGGCGCCGGGGAGGCATTTCCCGAGCGTGACCTGCTGATCTTTATCGCCGCCGGAGTGATTCTGCTGTCCCTGGTGGCGGCCTGCATTGCCCTGCCGCTGCTGTTGCGCGGCATTGTGAAGAGCCCCGACGACAAGCGCCGCGGGGAAGTGCGCGATGCCTGGCGCAAGACTGCCGAGGCAGCGATCCATGCCCTGGAGGCCGAGGAGGTGGCCGAAACCAGTGAGGTTCCGGACGCGGCGCAAGCGGCGCTGGCCACCGAGCTCAAGGGACGCTTGATGGCTGAGTACCGGCATCAGTTGGAGGTCTACAACGACTCCGCCGAGGCCCAGGCCCTGGCCTTGCAGATGGACTTGCTGGAGCGCCGCCTGCGGCTCAAGGCCCTGCGTGCGCAACGGCTGGAGCTGTATCGCCTGAGCCGACATCACCAGATCGGTGACGATGTGCTGCGCGAGGTGTTGGCGGACCTGGATTTGAGCGAGGCGAATCTGGGGCAGGTGAAGTGAACGGATGACGCTTTTGCCGGCAAGCCGGCTCCTGCAGGGAAGGTGCAGGAGCCGGCTTGTCGACGAAGGGGCTCAGGCCCGACGCAACACGAAATCGCGAATCCGCTCGGCGGCTTCCACGCACTCCGCCAGCGGCGCGACCAGCGCCATGCGCACCCGTCCGGCGCCCGGGTTGGTGCCGTCCACATCCCGCGACAGGTAGGAACCCGGGACCACGGTCACGTGCTCCTGCTCGAACAGGTCGCGGCAGAAGGCGGCGTCATCCCCGGCCACGTTCGGCCACAGGTAGAAGCTGCCGTCCGGGCGTTGTACGTCCATCACGGGGGCGAGGATCGCCAGCACCGCGTCGAACTTCTCGCGGTACAGCGCGCGGTTGGCGCGCACGTGCACTTCGTCGTTCCAGGCGGCGACGCTGGCCAGTTGGGTCTGCACCGGCATGGCGCAGCCGTGGTAGGTGCGGTACAGCAGGAAACCCTTGAGGATCTCGGCGTCGCCGGCAACGAAGCCGGAGCGCAGGCCCGGCAGGTTGGAGCGCTTGGACAGGCTGTGGAACACCACGCAGCGCTTGAAGTCCTTGCGGCCCAGTTCGACACAGGCGCTGAGCAGGCCCGGCGGTGGGGTCTGCTCGTCGAAGTACAGCTCGCTGTAGCACTCGTCGGCGGCGATCACGAAGTCGTGTTCGTCGGCCAGGGCGATCAGTTTTTTCAGGGTGTCCAGCGGGATCAGCGCGCCGGTGGGGTTGCCCGGGGAGCACAGGAAGAGGATCTGGCAGCGCTGCCAGATCTCGGCCGGTACGGCGTCGAAATCCGGGTTGAAGCCGTTTTCATCCAGGCACGGCAGGTAGTGCGGCTTGGCTCCGGCGAGGAAGGCGGCGCCTTCGTAGATCTGATAGAAGGGGTTGGGGCTGACCACCAGGGCGTCTTCGCCGCGGTTGACCACGGTCTGGGTGAAGGCAAACAGGGCTTCGCGGGTGCCGTTGACCGGCAATACGTTGCGCGCCGGGTCGATCCAGCCGGTCGGCACGCCGAAGCGGCGCTCGCACCAGGCACCAATCGCTTCACGCAGCGCCGGGATGCCCAGGGTGGTGGGGTAGACCGCCATCTGATCGAGGTTGCTGGCCAGGGCTTCGGCGACAAAGCTCGGCGAGCGGTGCTTGGGCTCGCCGATGGACAGGGCGATCGGGCGCTTGTCCGGGTTGGGCGTCACGGTGCCGAGCAGGGCCCGCAGCTTTTCGAACGGGTAAGGCTGCAACTGGTTCAGAGCGTTGTTCATCGGTGCGTTTTCTCACTCAAAGCGGCGGTTCAGACCTGTCAGATGCTCAGGCGGGTCGTTTCGATAGTCGGTTCGTGGCTGACACTCAACTGTTCGACGATCGCATCCTGCAAGCGGCTGCACAGCTGTGGGTCGGAAAGGGGCTGGTTGTGCGCATCGGTAATGAAGAACACGTCTTCCACACGCTCGCCCAGGGTGGCGATCTTGGCATTCTGCAGCGACAGGTCGAACTCCAGGAAGATCTTGCCGATCCGCGCCAGCAGGCCTGGGCGGTCCGGGGCGCTGAGCTCGAGCACGGTCACCGGACGCTGGGCGTCGTTGTGGATGGTCACCTCGGGCTCGAAGGCAAAGTGCTTGAGCTGGCGCGGCACCCGGCGCTGGATGATGGTCGGGTAGTCGTCGGGGTTGCGCAGGGCGTCGGTCAGGCCCTTGCGGATCTGTTCGACCCGCTGCGGGTTGTTGCCGATGGACTCGCCGTCGTTGTCCAGGACGATGTAGGTGTCGAGGGTGAACTGGCTGCTGGAGGTGATGATGCGTGCGTCATGGATGTTCAGGTTGAGCTGGTCCATGGCGGCCACGGTCACCGCGAAGAAGTCGTGCTGGTCCGGGGCGTAGATGAAGATCTGGGTGCCGCCCTCGAACTCGCGCTGGGTGATTTCCTTGATCAGCACCAACGGGCCGCCGTCCGCCGGCTGCTGGAGGATCGCGTCGCTGTGCCAGGCCACATCGCCGGCGGTGTGGCGCAGGAAGTAGTCGTCGCCCAGTTGCGACCAGAGTTGTTCCACTTCGTCCGGGTCGGTGCCGTTGCGCACCAGGATGTCCAGGGCGGCGCTCTGGGTCTGGCGGATCTGCTCTTCGCGGTCCACCGGGTTTTCCAGGCCGCGGCGCAGGGCGCGCTTGGTTTCGGTGTAGAGCTGGCGCAACAGGCTGGCGCGCCAGGAGTTCCACAGGGTCGGGTTGGTGGCGTAGATGTCGGCGACCGTGAGTACGTAGAGGTAGTCGAGGCGGGTCTGGTCGACCACGGTCTGGGCGAAGTCGTGGATCACCTGCGGGTCGGACAGGTCCTTGCGCTGGGCGGTGGTGGACATCACCAGGTGGTTCTGCACCAGCCAGACGATCAGCCGGGTGTCCCACAGAGGCAACTGATGGCGCACGCAGAAGGCTTCGGCATCCACCGCGCCGATTTCCGAGTGGTCGCCGTGGCGGCCCTTGCCGATGTCGTGATACAGGCCGGCCAGGTAGATCAGCTCGGGCTTGGGCAGCTTGCCCATGAGCTTGCTGGCCAGGGGGAATTTCTCGGAGATCGGCGTGTACTGCATCTTGCGCAGGTGCTTGATCAGATTCAGCGTGTGGGCGTCCACGGTATAGATGTGGAACAGGTCGTGCTGCATCTGTCCGACGATGAAGCCGAACTCCGGCAGGTAGCGTCCGAGGATGCCGTAGCGGTTCATCCGCCGCAGGTTGCGGTGGATGCCGATCTCGCACTTGAACAGCTCGATGAACAGGCTGGTGTTGCGGATGTCGTGGCGGAAGTCGTCGTCGATCAGGTGCCGGTGTTCGCGCAGCAGGCGGATGGTGTCGGCGCGCACGCCCTTGATCTCAGGGTGCTGGGCCATCAGCACGAAGATCTCCAGCATGGCGAACGGGGTGCGCTTGAACACGTTGTCGTTGATCGCCTCGATATAGCCGTCATGCAGCTGGAAGCGAGCGTTGATCGGCTGCGGCGGGGCTTCGTCCTCGGGGGCGAGGATCACTTCCTCGAAGTGCTGGATGATCAGGTCGCTCAACTGGGCGATGCTCATCACCACCCGGTAGTACTGCTGCATGAAGCTTTCTATCGACTGCTTGACGTCTTCACCGCTGAACCCCAGCAGCTCGGCGATGGAGCGCTGGTGGTCCAGCAGCAGGCGGTCTTCGGCGCGCCCGGCAAGCATGTGCAGGGCGTAGCGGACCTTCCACAGGAATTCCTGGGAGGAGGCCAGCAGGGCGTTTTCGCTTTCCACCAGGAAGCCTTCGCCGGCCAGGGCTCGCAGGTTCAGGGTGCCGTATTGGCGCCTGGCCACCCAGAGAATGGTCTGGATATCCCGCAGGCCGCCGGGGGAGCCTTTGACGTTGGGCTCCAGGTTGTATTCGGTGTCGTTGTACTTGTGGTGACGGGCCTTCTGTTCGGCGCGCTTGGCCAGGAAGAAGTCCTTGCTCGGCCACATGTGCGCGGTGCTGGTGACGTCCAGCATGCGCTGGCGCAGGTGCTCGGGCCCGGCGATGGTGCGGCTTTCCATCAGGTTGGTGATGACCGTCAGGTCGGCCCGGGCCTCCTCGGCGCACTCGTCCACCGAACGCACGCTTTGTCCGACTTCCAGGCCAATGTCCCAGAGCAGGGTAAGGAAGCGCTCGATGGAGTCGCGAAAGATCTCGTGATCGGCGTTGTCCAGGAGGATCAGCAGATCGATGTCGGAGTAGGGGTGAAGCTCGCCGCGGCCGTAGCCGCCGACCGCCACCAGGGCGATGTCGGCCTCGGTGCTCCAGTTGAACTGGTCCCAGGCCTTTTGCAGGATGTTATCGATGAACCAGGCGCGGTCCTCGATCAGCCGGCGGATTTCCCGTCCGCTGCGAAAGCGGTTGTCGAGCACTTCCCGTGCCTGGCGGATGGCTTTCTTGAAGGCGGCGATGGGGCTGGCCTTCAGTGCCAGTTCCGCCTGGAACTGGCCACGGTCGAAGAGTTCGGGATCCACCTGCGGCATCGATTGGCTTTCCTTTCTATCTATAAGGTCGGGACGCGGCGTTGTGGATCAGGCAGATACCCGGGGGATGGTGTCATCGCTGCGCAGGGTGAAGATTTCGTAGCCGGTCTCGGTGACCAGCAGGGTGTGTTCCCACTGCGCCGAGAGCTTGCGGTCCTTGGTAATGGCGGTCCAGCCATCGCCCAGCACCTTGGTGTCGGCCTTGCCCTGGTTGATCATCGGCTCGATGGTGAAGGTCATGCCGGCCTTGAGTTCCATGCCGGTGCCGGCGCGGCCGTAGTGCAGGATCTGCGGCTCTTCGTGGAATACCTTGCCAATGCCGTGGCCGCAGAATTCGCGCACGACCGAGAAGCCGTTCTTTTCCGCGTGCTTCTGGATCACTTCGCCGATGTCGCCCAGGCGGCAGCCCGGCTTCACCAGTTCGATGGCCTTGTACATGCATTCCTGGGTGATCTGCGACAGGCGCTCGGCCCAGACAGGCACATTGCCGACGTGGAACATGCGGCTGGTGTCGCCGTGGTAGCCGTCCTTGATGACGGTTACGTCGATGTTCAGGGTGTCGCCATCCTTCAGCGGCTTCTCGTTGGGGATGCCGTGGCACACCACGTGGTTGATCGAGGTGCAGATGGACTTGGGGAAGCCCTTGTAGTTCAGCGGGGCCGGGATGGCGCCCTGCACGTTGACGATGTAGTCGTGGCAGATGCGGTCCAGTTCTTCGGTGGTGACCCCGGGTTTGACATGCTCGGCAATCATTTCCAGCACTTCGGCGGCCAGTTTGCCGGCGACACGCATTTTGGCGATGTCCTCGGGAGTTTTGAGGGTGACGGTCATACAGGCTCTCTTGACGCTCAGTGGCGCGATATACACGGAATGGCTTGAAAACCTGCCCCGGCAAGGCTGGCGCCGGGGTGGAAGCAGGAAGGTTTTCGGAAGCCGCAAAGGAGCGATTCTAACAGACGCTCAGCGCAAATCTGAGGTTCTGCTGGCGCTTGTCTCCATACAATGGTGCATTCTGGGCCGATTCCAGCAACAGGGCAAAAACTCCAAGGATCGGCGGATGTGAATCCGGGTTCCGTTTTGCCCCTCGCTGTGGTATAAAATGCGCCGCTTTCCGGGGATGCCCCGAAAAGCCCAAACCCACACACGTGTCGACACGATGACCTGGGTGCCCTCAGCGCAGGCTGTTGGTTGGTCATTGGGATACGTGGAGGCCTAACCCGACTTATTAAGGAACTATCATGTCCCAAGTCAACATGCGCGATATGCTGAAGGCCGGTGTGCACTTCGGTCACCAAACTCGTTACTGGAACCCGAAAATGGGCAAGTACATTTTTGGTGCGCGTAACAAGATTCACATCATCAACCTTGAAAAAACCCTGCCAATGTTCAACGAAGCTCTGACTTTCGTAGAGCGTCTGGCCCAGGGCAAAAACAAGATTCTGTTCGTCGGCACCAAGCGTTCCGCTGGCAAGATCGTTGCTGAAGAAGCAGCACGTTGCGGTTCGCCGTACGTCGATCACCGCTGGTTGGGCGGCATGCTGACCAACTACAAAACCATCCGTGCTTCCATCAAGCGTCTGCGTGACCTTGAAGTGCAAGCAGAAGACGGCACCTTCGCCAAGCTGACCAAGAAAGAGGCGCTGATGCGCACTCGCGATCTGGAAAAGCTGGATCGTTCCCTGGGTGGTATCAAGGACATGGGCGGCCTGCCTGACGCACTGTTCGTGATCGACGTTGATCACGAGCGCATCGCGATCACCGAAGCCAACAAGCTGGGCATCCCGGTCATCGGCGTTGTCGATACCAACAGCAGCCCGGAAGGCGTTGACTACATCATCCCAGGCAACGATGACGCCATTCGCGCCATCCAGCTGTACATGGGTTCGATGGCTGACGCTGTGATCCGTGGTCGCAACAACGTTGCTGGCGGCACCGAAGTGTTCGAAGAAGCTGCAGCACCGGCGGCTGAAGCCTGAGTAACTGACGCTTAGCGTTTACTCAGTACGCAAAAAGGGGGCTTGGCCCCCTTTTTGCCAACTCGAAAATCATTTCGTCGTCGCGCCCCGACAGATTCTGTAATCCGGGGCTGTTATGAAGTGAGTTCGGGGCAGCGCCCAAGAATTGAACGCCCGTTCGATCGGGTGGAATGGTTGAAAACCTATCCAAGAGGATTTTGAAAATGGCAGAGATTACTGCAGCGTTGGTCAAAGAACTGCGCGAGCGTACCGGCGAAGGCATGATGGATTGCAAAAAGGCCTTGACCAAGGCCGGCGGCGACATCGAAAAAGCCATTGATGACATGCGTGCTTCCGGCGCCATCAAGGCTGCCAAGAAAGCAGGCAACGTGGCTGCTGAAGGCGCTATCGCCATCAAGGACGACGGTAAAGCCGCTGTCCTGCTGGAAGTGAACTCGCAGACCGACTTCCTGGCTCTGCAGGACGACTTCAAGGCATTCGTTGCTGCCAGCGTTGAAAAAGCGTTCGCTGACAAACTGACCGACGCCGCTCCGCTGATCGAAGCTCAAGAAGCCGACCGTCTGATCCTGGTGGGTAAGACCGGCGAGAACGTCAACATCCGTCGTCTGGCTCGCGTTGAAGGTGACGTGGTCGGTACTTACCTGCACGGTAACAAGATCGGTGTTGCGGTTGTCCTGAAGGGCGGTTCCGTTGACCTGGCCAAAGACATCGCCATGCACGTAGCGGCAAGCAACCCTGAGTTCCTGCTGCCTTCGCAAGTTTCCGCCGAAGCCATCGAGCGTGAAAAGGGCGTGTTCCTGCAGCTGAACGAAGACAAGATGAAAGGCAAGCCTGCCGAAATCGTCGAGAAGATGATCGCTGGCCGTATCAGCAAGTTCCTGGCTGAAGCCAGCCTGGTTGAGCAAGCCTTCGTCAAGGATCCAGAAATCACCGTAGGTGCTCTGGCCAAGAAAGGCGGCGCTGAAATCGTTTCCTTCACTCGTTTCGCCGTAGGCGAAGGCATCGAGAAGAAAGAAGACAACTTCGCTGAAGAAGTAGCTGCACAACTGGCTGCTGCCAAGCAACAGTAAGACGGTTTTTCAACTGTCGCCCAGAAGAGGCTGCCCGCTCACGCGCGCAGCCTCTTTTCAAATGGGCAGGGCAATTTTGTTGTGTGACCTCGGAACCGGTTTACAAAGTCGTGTTCTGATGGCGCTGTGACAGCGTCAAGCTAGAGTGAACGCAGGCTGAAAACAGCCCGCAAAGAATTTTTAAAATACGCCGCAGGAGAGATTCGCAATGGCTCAGCAGGGCAGTGGTTATCAAGCTCGCTATAAACGCATTCTACTCAAGCTTAGCGGCGAGGCCCTGATGGGCTCGGAAGAGTTCGGGATCGACCCCAAGGTGCTGGATCGCATGGCGCTGGAAGTCGGCCAACTGGTCGGCATCGGCGTCCAGGTAGGCCTGGTAATCGGTGGTGGCAACCTGTTCCGTGGCGCCGCATTGAGCGCAGCCGGGATGGATCGGGTCACGGGCGACCACATGGGCATGCTGGCCACTGTGATGAACGCCCTGGCCATGCGCGACGCGCTGGAACGTGCGAATATCTCGGCCATCGTGATGTCCGCCATTTCCATGGTGGGCGTGACCGATCACTATGACCGTCGCAAGGCCATGCGCCACCTGAACTCCAAAGAGGTGGTGATTTTCGCGGCCGGCACCGGCAACCCGTTCTTCACTACCGACTCCGCAGCCTGCCTGCGCGCCATCGAGATCGATGCCGATGTCGTGCTCAAGGCAACCAAGGTCGACGGTGTTTACACTGCAGACCCGTTCAAGGACCCGCATGCCGAGAAGTTCGATCATCTGACTTACGATGAAGTGCTGGATCGCAAGCTGGGAGTGATGGACCTGACGGCCATCTGCCTGTGCCGCGACCACAAGATGCCGCTGCGGGTATTCAACATGAACAAGCCCGGCGCCCTGCTGAATATCGTGCATGGTGGCGCTGAAGGAACCCTGATCGAGGAAGGCGAACAATGATCAACGAAATCAAGAAAGACGCCCAGGAGCGCATGAAAAAGTCCCTGGAATCGCTGGCGCATGCATTCGGCCAGATCCGTACCGGCAAGGCCCACCCGAGTATCCTGGGCAGCGTGATGGTGCCTTACTACGGTACCGACACGCCGTTGAGCGGCGTTGCCAACGTTACCGTGAAGGATTCCCAGACCCTGCAGGTCGTGCCATTCGAGCGCAACATGCTCGGCGCCATCGACAAGGCCATTGGCAGTGCCGGTCTCAACCTCAACCCGACCAACCTGGGCGAGCTTCTGCTGATCAAGATGGCGCCGCTGACCGAGGAAACCCGCAAAGGCTTCACCAAGCAGGCGCGCGCCGCGGCCGAAGATGCACGGGTTGCCGTGCGCAACATCCGTCGCGACGCCCTGGGCGAGTTGAAGAAACTGACCAAGGACAAGGAAATCAGCGAAGACGAAGAGCGTCGTGGCAGCGCCGAAATCGACAAGCTGATCAAGGACTTTGAAGCTCAGATCGCCAAGGCGACTGAGGAAAAAGAAAAGGACTTGATGGCCGTTTAAGGGTCAGGCGTTTTCATGGAAAAGACCAAGCAGTCCGTGTTGTCCTCGGTGCCGCGCCATGTCGCGATCATCATGGACGGAAATAACCGCTGGGCAAAAAAACGCTTTATGCCGGGTGTTGCCGGGCATAAAGCGGGTGTCGATGCGGTGCGTGCGGTGATCGAGGTGTGCGCTGAGGCCAAGGTCGAGGTGCTGACCCTGTTTGCCTTTTCCAGTGAAAACTGGCAGCGCCCGGCTGATGAGGTCAGCGCCTTGATGGACCTGTTCTTCAAGGCGTTGCGTCGTGAGGCCAAGCGCCTCAACGAGAACAACATCAGCTTGCGGATCATTGGCGATCGTTCGCGCTTCCATCCCGAGCTGCAGGCGGCAATGCGCGAGGCGGAAGCCATTACGGCCGGTCCCGATCGTTTCATCCTGCAGATTGCCGCCAACTATGGCGGGCAGTGGGACATCGCTCAGGCTGCCCAGCGCCTGGCGCGTGAGGTTCAGGCCGGTCATCTGCGCCCCGAGGACATCACGCCGGGTCTGTTGCAAACCTGCCTGGCAACCGGCGATCTGCCGTTGCCGGATTTGTGCATCCGTACCGGTGGCGAGCATCGCATCAGTAACTTCCTGTTGTGGCAACTGGCCTATGCCGAGTTGTATTTCTCCGACCTGTTCTGGCCGGACTTCAAACACGAAGCCATGCGCAATGCGCTGGCCGATTACGCATCTCGCCAGCGGCGCTTCGGTAAGACGAGCGAGCAGGTCGAGGCTGGAGCCCGGGTTTAATGCTTAAACAACGAATCATTACGGCACTGATCCTGCTGCCGATCGCTTTGTGCGGGTTTTTCCTGCTGGAAGGTTCGGGGTTTGCCCTGTTCATCGGTCTGGTGGTGAGCCTGGGAGCCTGGGAGTGGGCGCGCCTGGCCGGTTTCGAGGCGCAGCCGGCTCGGGTCGCCTTCGCCTTGGTGGTGGCGGCGATGTTGCTGCTCATGCACCTGGTGCCGGGCGTTGCTCCTTGGGTGCTGGGCGCTGCAGTGCTGTGGTGGGCGTTGGCGACCTTCCTGGTGCTGACTTATCCACGTACCAGCGAGCACTGGTCGGGCGTCGCGCCCAAGCTGCTGATCGGTCTGTTGATCCTGTTGCCGGCCTGGCAGGGCCTGGTGTTCATCAAGCAGCTGCCACTGGGCAACTGGTTGATCATGTCGGTCATGGTGCTGGTGTGGGGCGCGGATATTGGCGCCTATTTCTCCGGCAAGGCTTTCGGCAAGCGCAAGCTGGCGCCTCAGGTCAGTCCTGGCAAGAGCTGGGAAGGTGTGTATGGCGGCCTGGCCTTGAGCCTGGTGATTACCGCGGTGGTCGGGCTGGTGCGTGACTGGAGTGCCGGGCAGATCCTGCTGGGGTTGCTGGGGGCGGCCATCGTGGTGTTTATTTCCGTGGTCGGTGATCTGACCGAGAGCATGTTCAAGCGTCAGTCGGGCATCAAGGACAGCAGCAACCTGTTGCCGGGCCATGGTGGCGTGCTCGATCGGATCGACAGCCTGACGGCGGCTATCCCGGTGTTTGCGGTACTGCTGTGGATGGCCGGACTGTGAGTGCTGTCCAGCAGGTAACGGTTCTGGGGGCTACGGGCTCCATAGGGCTGAGTACCTTGGACGTTATTGCCCGTCATCCGGATCGCTACCAGGTGTTTGCCCTCACCGGGTTCAGTCGCCTGGCCGAGTTGCTGGCATTGTGCATTCGCCACGTGCCGCGCTTTGCGGTGGTGCCGGAGGCGGCTGCCGCCAGTCGTTTGCAGGAAGAGCTGCGGGCTGCCGGTCTCTCGACCCGGGTTCTGGTGGGTGAGCAAGGTTTGTGTGACGTCGCGTCGGCGCCTGAGGTCGATGCGGTGATGGCGGCGATTGTCGGGGCGGCCGGTTTGCGTCCGACCCTGGCAGCCGTTGAGGCCGGCAAGAAAATTCTGCTGGCCAACAAGGAAGCATTGGTGATGTCCGGCGCGCTGTTCATGCAGGCGGTGGGCAAGAGTGGTTCGGTGCTGCTGCCCATCGACAGCGAGCACAATGCAATCTTCCAGTGCATGCCTGCCGACTTCTCCCGGGGGTTGGGGGCAATCGGGGTGCGACGGATTCTGCTGACAGCCTCGGGTGGTCCGTTCCGTCAGACGCCGCTGGCCGAGCTTGAGCGTGTCTCGCCCGAGCAGGCTTGTGCCCATCCGAACTGGTCCATGGGACGCAAGATCTCCGTGGACTCGGCGAGCATGATGAACAAGGGCCTGGAGCTGATCGAGGCCTGTTGGTTGTTCGATGCCAGGCCTTCACAGGTTGAAGTGGTGGTGCATCCCCAGAGCGTGATTCACTCCCTGGTGGATTATGTCGACGGTTCGGTGCTGGCGCAGTTGGGTAATCCCGATATGCGCACGCCGATCGCCAATGCCCTGGCCTGGCCGGAGCGTATCGACTCTGGTGTTGCGCCGCTGGATCTGTTTGCGATTGCCCGCCTGGACTTCGAAGCACCCGACGAGCAGCGGTTTCCTTGCCTGCGGCTGGCGCGTCAGGCTGCCGAGGCGGGTGGCAGTGCGCCGGCGATGCTCAATGCGGCCAACGAAGTGGCGGTTTCGGCGTTTCTCGAACGGCGCATCCGTTACCCGGAAATCGCGAGTATCATCGACGAAGTTTTAGTCCGTGAACCTGTGGTCGCAGTCAATGAACTCGATGCGGTGTTTGCGGCGGACGCCAAGGCCCGGAGCCTGGCGGAACAATGGTTGCAGCGTAACGGGCGATAGGATGCGCGACCGCGCGAGTGGCGGCGAACAGGATTGCGGAGAAAGTAGATGAGCGCGCTCTATATGATTGTCGGCACCCTGGTAGCCCTGGGTGTGCTGGTCACCTTCCACGAATTCGGCCACTTCTGGGTCGCCCGCCGCTGTGGCGTCAAGGTGCTGCGCTTCTCCGTAGGCTTCGGCATGCCGCTGCTGCGCTGGCACGATCGTCGCGGCACTGAGTTCGTGATCGCCGCCATTCCGCTGGGCGGCTACGTGAAAATGCTCGATGAGCGTGAAGGCGAAGTGGCCGTCGAGGAGCTGGATCAATCCTTCAATCGCAAGTCGGTTCGCCAGCGCATTGCCATTGTTGCCGCGGGGCCGATTGCCAACTTCCTCCTGGCGCTGGTGTTCTTCTGGGGTCTGGCGATGCTGGGCAGCCAGCAGGTGCGGCCGGTTATCGGTGATGTGGAGGCGGGCAGTATTGCGGCGCAGGCGGGCCTTGCTGCCGGTCAGGAAATCGTCGCCATCGACGGTGAGCCGACCACTGGCTGGGCAGCGGTCAACCTGCAGCTGGTGCGTCGTTTGGGTGAAAGTGGCGCGCTGCAGGTGTTGGTGCGCGAGCAGGGCGCGACTGTGGAGTCGCCCCGTCAGCTGGTACTGGACAAGTGGCTCAAGGGGGCTGATGAGCCGGACCCTATCCGCTCCCTGGGGGTTCGCCCATGGCGGCCGGCCTTGCCGCCGGTGTTGGCCGAGCTGGACCCGAAAGGCCCGGCCCAGACGGCTGGCCTGAAAAGCGGTGATCGCCTGTTGGCCCTTGATGGGCAGCCGCTCAATGACTGGCAGCAGGTGGTCGATCGGGTGCGGATGCACCCTGGCAGCAAGATTGTGCTGCAGGTGGAGCGCGATGGCGCTCAGGTCGAGATCCCGGTGACTTTGGCCAGTCGCGGTGAAAGCAAGGCGCCCAGCGGTTATCTTGGGGCCGGGGTGAAGGCGGTAGACTGGCCGCCGGAGATGCTCCGCGAGGTCAGTTATGGTCCGCTGGAGGCCATTGGCGAAGGGGCCCGGCGGACCTGGACCATGAGCGTCCTGACCCTGGAATCACTGAAGAAAATGTTGTTCGGCGAGCTCTCGGTAAAAAACTTGAGTGGACCGATAACCATTGCTAAAGTGGCGGGCGCTTCTGCCCAGTCGGGCATTGCTGATTTCTTGAATTTCCTTGCTTATCTGAGTATTAGCCTGGGTGTTCTGAATTTGTTGCCCATCCCGGTACTGGATGGGGGGCATTTGTTGTTCTATCTGATCGAGTGGGCGCGTGGTCGTCCCTTGTCGGATCGGGTGCAAGGTTGGGGGATACAGATCGGTATCAGCTTGGTGGTCGGAGTCATGCTGCTTGCTCTGGTCAACGATCTGGGTCGTCTGTAACGCTTCGCTGAATTGCGAATCTGCCGCATTTTGCGGCAGTTTGTTTATTGCCAGTTGGAATAAGAAAGGACTTCATGAAACGTCTGCTGCTAACTGCGGTTCTCACCGTATTGATGATCGCCGAAGTTCACGCCGAGTCCTTCACTATCTCCGATATCCGCGTCAACGGCCTTCAGCGCGTTTCCGCGGGTAGCGTCTTTGGTGCCTTGCCGTTGAACGTCGGCGAGCAGGCGGACGACCGTCGCCTGGTGGAATCCACTCGTGCGCTGTTCAAAACCGGTTTCTTTCAAGACATCCAGCTGGGCCGCGATGGCAACGTCCTGGTCATTACGGTAGTCGAGCGGCCGTCGGTTGCCAGTATCGAGATCGAAGGCAACAAGGCGATCTCTACCGAAGACCTGATGAAGGGCCTGAAGCAGTCTGGCCTGGCCGAAGGCGAAATCTTCCAGCGTGCGACTCTCGAAGGCGTGCGTAACGAACTGCAGCGTCAATATGTCGCCCAGGGTCGTTACTCGGCCACCGTTGAGACCGAAGTGGTGCCGCAACCACGCAACCGCGTTGGCCTGAAGGTCAAGATCAACGAAGGTACGGTCGCTGCCATCCAGCACATCAACGTGGTGGGCAACACGGTTTTCCCTGATGAAGACCTGATCGGCCTGTTCGAACTCAAGACCACCAACTGGCTGTCGTTCTTCAAGAACGACGACAAGTACGCCCGTGAAAAGCTGTCCGGTGACCTGGAGCGTCTGCGTTCCTACTACCTCGATCGCGGCTATATCAACATGGATATCGCTTCGACCCAGGTGTCCATCACTCCGGACAAGAAGCACGTCTATATCACTGTCAACGTCAACGAAGGCGAGAAGTACAGCGTTCGTGACGTGAAGCTCAGCGGCGACCTGAAAGTCCCTGAAGACCAGGTCAAGGCGCTGTTGCTGGTGGAGAAGGGCCAGGTGTTCTCGCGCAAGCTGATGACCACCACTTCCGAACTGATCACTCGTCGTCTCGGTAACGAGGGTTACACCTTCGCCAACGTCAACGGCGTGCCTCAGCCGCATGATGAAGATCACACCGTGGACATCACCTTCGTGGTGGACCCGGGCAAGCGTGCCTACGTCAACCGCATCAACTTCCGTGGCAACACCAAGTCCGAGGACGAAGTTCTGCGTCGCGAAATGCGCCAGATGGAAGGTGGCTGGGCTTCGACCTACCTGATCGACCAGTCCAAGACTCGCCTGGAGCGCCTGGGCTTCTTCAAGGAGGTCAACGTCGAGACTCCGGCTGTTCCGGGTGTCGATGACCAGGTTGACGTGAACTACGCGGTGGAAGAACAAGCGTCCGGGTCGATCACCGCCAGCGTCGGTTTCGCCCAGAGTGCCGGTCTGATCCTTGGTGGTTCGATCACTCAGAACAACTTCCTGGGTACTGGTAACAAGGTCAGCATTGGCCTGACCCGCAGTGAATACCAGAGCCGCTACAACTTCGGCTACGTTGACCCCTACTGGACCGCCGATGGCGTGAGCCTGGGCTACAACGCCTTCTATCGCACCACTGACTACAAAGACCTCGACGTCAACGTGGCCAGCTATGCGGTGGACAGCCTGGGTGCCGGTGTCAGCGTGGGTTACCCGATCAGTGAGACTTCGCGTCTGACCTTCGGCCTGACTGCGCAGCAGGACAAGATCAAGACTGGTCTGTACACCGTCGATGAGATTTTCGACTTCGTGAATCAGCAGGGCAGCAACTACCTGAACTTCAAGGCATCCGCCGGCTGGTCCGAATCGACTTTGAACAAAGGTGTGCTGGCCACCCGAGGCCACTCTCAGAGTTTGGTCTTGGAAACCACGACCCCAGGTAGCGATCTGTCGTTCTTCAAGCTTGATTACCGTGGCCAGATGTTCCAGCCGCTGACTGAAAACTACACCATGCGCTTCCATACCGAGCTGGGCTACGGTGATGGCTACGGTTCAACCGACGGCTTGCCATTCTACGAGAACTACTATGCTGGTGGTTTTAACTCGGTTCGTGGTTTCAAGGACAGCACTTTGGGTCCGCGCAGTACCCCGAGTCGTGGTGCCGGTGTAACGGGCAACGTCGGAACTGCAGCCGACCCCGATCAGGATCCGCTACCGTTCGGTGGTAACGTCTTGATCCAGGGTGGTGCCGAACTGTTGTTCCCGCTGCCGTTCGTCAAGGATCAGCGTTCCCTGCGGACGTCGGTGTTCTGGGATGTGGGTAACGTGTTCGATTCCAAGTGCTCGAACGTGAAAAATACCAACGGCATTTCTTCCAAGACGCAGTGCAATGACATCAGTCTCAGCAACCTGGCCAGCTCCGTGGGCGTCGGTGTGACTTGGGTTACGGCCCTGGGTCCATTGAGCTTTGCCCTGGCGATGCCAGTGAAGAAACCGAATAACGCTGAGACCCAGGTGTTCCAATTCTCCCTCGGTCAGACTTTCTAATAGCCTGACCCAAGATAACGACAATGGATTTTGTAGGAGTGCATCGTGCGTAAGTTGACTCAATTGGTTCTCCTGGCCTCCGTTCTGGTCGCGAGCCCGGCGTTTGCCGAAATGAAAATTGCCGTTCTGAACTATCAGATGGCACTGCTGGAATCCGACGCGGCGAAGAAGTACGCAGTGGACGCCGAGAAAAAGTTCGGTCCGCAACTGACCAAGCTGAAAACCCTGGAAAGCAGCGCCAAGGGTATCCAGGATCGTCTGGTGGCCGGTGGCGACAAGATGCAGCAGGGCGAGCGTGAACGTCTGGAGCTCGAGTTCAAGCAAAAGGCCCGTGACTTCCAGTTCCAGTCCAAGGAACTGAACGAAGCCAAGGCTGTTGCTGACCGCGAGATGCTCAAGCAACTGAAGCCGAAGCTGGATAGCGCAGTTGAAGAAGTCATCAAGAAAGGCGGTTTCGATCTGGTCTTCGAGCGTGGCGCAGTGATCGATGTCAAACCTCAGTACGACATCACTCGCCAAGTTATCGAGCGCATGAATCAGCTGAAGTAAGCCATGACCGCGATTATAAAACTCGGCCAGTTGGCCGAGTTCCTCGGCGCCACCTTGCGTGGCGACGCGGAGAAGGAAATCACTGGGCTAGCCACCTTGCAGGAGGCTGGCCCAGCTCAGTTGAGCTTTTTGGCAAACCCGCAATATCGCAAGTACCTGGTGGACTGCCAGGCCGGTGCGGTGTTGCTGAAAGCCGCTGATGCCGAGGCCTATGCCGGCGACGCATTGGTGGTGGCCGATCCTTACCTGTCCTATGCCCGAATTTCCCATCTGTTCGACCCCAAGCCCAAGGCGCCGGCTGGCATTCACCCATCCGCGGTAATTGCCGTTGATGCGCAGGTGGATCCAGCGGCCAGCATTGGCCCGTTTGCGGTGATCGAGAGTGGTGCTCGCATCGGTGCCGGAGTGACCATCGGCGCTCATTGCTTTATCGGTGCCCGCTGCGAGATCGGCGAGGGCGGCTGGCTGGCGCCAAGGGTCACCCTGTACCACGACGTACGCATCGGCAAACGAGTGGTTATCCAGTCGGGCGCGGTGCTGGGGGGCGAAGGCTTCGGCTTTGCCAACGAGAAAGGCATCTGGCAGAAGATCGCGCAGATTGGCGGCGTGACCATCGGTGACGATGTCGAGATTGGCGTCAACACCGCGATCGATCGTGGCGCCCTGGCTGACACCGTCATCGGCAATGGCGTGAAGCTCGATAACCAGATTCAGATCGCCCACAACGTTCAGGTCGGTGATCACACCGCCATGGCCGCTTGTGTGGGGATCTCCGGCAGCACCAAGATCGGCAAGCACTGTATGCTCGCCGGCGGTGTGGGGCTGGTCGGGCACATCGATATTTGTGACAACGTATTCCTCACTGGAATGACCATGGTGACTCACTCGATTACCGAGCCGGGTGCCTACTCTTCCGGTACGGCCATGCAACCTGCTGCCGAGTGGCGCAAGAGCGCGGCACGCATCCGTCAGCTCGATGATCTTGCGCGACGCCTGCGTCAGTTGGAAAAGCGCGTTGGGGGCGTGACCCCTGACGGCAATGCTTCATCAGATGGCTGATACCATTTCCATATCAAGTGTGCACAGCCGCTAGACGGCCTCCTTGATTTGCTAGAGGGGCGTGCGTTAGTCGCGCGCTCCCACTCTTTACTACAGGCTTCCCCCCGAAATGATGGACATCAACGAGATTCGCGAATACCTGCCTCACCGTTACCCTTTCCTGTTGGTGGATCGGGTAGTGGACCTGGATGTTGAGGGCAAGTGCATTCGTGCCTACAAGAATGTCAGCATCAACGAACCGTTCTTCAATGGTCACTTTCCTGCGCATCCGATCATGCCGGGCGTACTGATCATCGAAGCCATGGCTCAGGCTGCGGGCATTCTCGGTTTCAAGATGCTCGACGTGAAGCCAGCCGATGGCACCCTGTATTACTTCGTCGGTTCCGACAAGCTGCGCTTCCGCCAGCCAGTGCTGCCGGGCGACCAGCTGATTCTTGAGGCCAAGTTCATCAGCTGCAAGCGCCAGATCTGGAAGTTCGAGTGTCAGGCCTCGGTCGACGGCAAGCCGGTGTGCTCTGCTGAAATCATCTGTGCGGAACGCAAACTATGAGTTTGATTGACCCTCGCGCAATCATCGATCCGACGGCCATCCTGGCCGACGACGTTGAGGTTGGCCCGTGGTCGATCATCGGCGCTGGTGTGGAAATCGGCGAGGGTACAGTGATCGGGCCCCATGTCATTCTCAAGGGCCCGACCCGGATCGGTAAGCACAACCGCATCTACCAGTTTTCTTCGGTAGGTGAGGACACCCCTGATCTGAAGTACAAAGGCGAGGAAACCCGCCTGGTCATCGGTGACCACAACGTGATCCGCGAAGGCGTGACCATTCACCGTGGCACCGTCCAGGACCGTTCCGAAACCACCCTGGGCGATCACAACCTGATCATGGCCTACGCCCACATCGGTCATGACAGCGTCATTGGCAACCACTGCATCCTGGTCAACAACACAGCGCTGGCCGGCCATGTGCATGTCGACGACTGGGCGATTCTTTCCGGATTCACCCTGGTGCATCAGTACTGCCATATCGGCGCCCACAGCTTCTCCGGCATGGGCACCGCCATCGGCAAGGATGTACCGGCGTTCGTCACGGTGTTCGGCAACCCCGCCGAAGCCCGCAGCATGAATTTTGAAGGCATGCGCCGTCGCGGCTTCAGCGAGGACGCGATCCACGCACTGCGGCGCGCCTACAAGGTGGTTTACCGTCAGGGTCTGACCGTGGATCAAGCCTTGGCTGAACTGGCCGAAGCGGCGGTTGAGTTCCCGGAAGTCGCGGTGTTTCGTGACTCGATCCAGTCTTCGACTCGCGGCATCACCCGTTAATCATGAACACTCTGCGTATTGCGCTGGTGGCTGGCGAAGCCTCCGGCGACATTCTCGGCGCCGGCCTGATGCGAGCCCTCAAGGCTCAGCACCCGGCTGTCGAATTCATTGGCGTCGGCGGTCCGCTGATGCACGCCGAAGGTCTGACCTCTTACTTTCCCATGGAGCGCCTGGCGGTCATGGGCTTGGTCGAGGTGCTTGGGCGACTGCGTGAGTTGCTGGCGCGACGCAAGAAGCTGATCCAGACCCTGATTGCCGAAAAGCCGGATGTATTCATCGGTATCGATGCTCCGGATTTCACCCTGAATATTGAACTCAAGCTGCGTCAGGCCGGGATCAAGACCGTGCATTACGTCAGTCCGTCGGTCTGGGCCTGGCGCCAGAAACGGGTGCTGAAGATTCGCGAAGGGTGCGACCTGATGCTCACGCTGTTTCCCTTCGAGGCCCGGTTCTACGAAGAGAAAGGCGTACCGGTGAAGTTCGTCGGCCACTCTCTGGCCGATGCCATTCCGCTGCAGGCGGACCGTGAGGCGGCGCGTGCCGAACTGGGTCTGCCGGACGGGCCTCTGGTGGCCTTGATGCCCGGCAGTCGTGGCGGTGAAGTGGGGCGCCTGGGGGCCTTGTTCCTGGATGCCGCACAGCGCTTGCGTACCCTGCGTCCCGGCGTGCGCTTCATCATGCCGTGCGCCAGCCCGGAGCGTCGGCTCCAGCTCGAAGAACTGCTGGCCAGTCGTGACCTGCCGCTGACCTTGCTCGATGGCCAGTCCCACAAGGCCCTGGCCGCCTGCGACGCGGTGCTGATCGCTTCTGGCACCGCGACACTCGAAGCCTTGCTCTACAAGCGTCCAATGGTGGTGGCCTACCGTTTGGCGCCGCTGACCTTCTGGATTCTCAAGCGCATGGTCAAGAGTCCGTACATTTCCTTGCCGAACCTGCTGGCCCAGCGCCTGCTGGTGCCGGAGCTGTTGCAGGATGACGCCACCGCCGAAGCCCTCGCGCAGACCTTGTCGCCCTTGATCGAAGGCGGGGAAGAGCAGACCCGCGGTTTTGACGAGATCCACCGAACCTTGCGTCGCGACGCGTCCAACCAGGCCGCGCAAGCGGTGCTTGAGCTGATCGGCAAATCACAATGAGTAACGCGAAGATGCAGATGGGCCTGGACTTCACCTTGGTGGCGGATGCCGAGGATCTGGTGGCCGGTGTCGATGAGGTCGGCCGTGGCCCCTTGTGCGGAGCCGTTGTCACTGCGGCGGTGATTCTCGATCCGAAACGGCCGATTCTTGGTCTCAATGATTCGAAGAAACTCACCGAGGCCCGTCGCGAGAAGCTGTTCGACGAAATCTGCGAAAAAGCCTTGAGCTGGTGCATTGCCCGGGCTGAAGTCGAGGAAATCGACGAACTGAATATCCTCCACGCCACCATGCTGGCCATGCAGCGGGCGGTGGAGGGGCTGAGCGTGACCCCGAAGCTGGCAATGATCGATGGCAACCGCTGCCCCAAGCTGGCCATGCCCGCCGAAGCGGTGGTCAAGGGCGATAGCAAGGTTCCGGCGATTGCCGCGGCATCGATTCTGGCCAAGGTCAGCCGCGACCGCGAGATGGCTGCCTTTGAGCTGATCTACCCGGGCTACGGTATTGGCGGCCACAAGGGCTATCCGACGCCGGTGCACCTGGAGGCCCTGGCCCGCCTGGGACCGACCCCGATTCACCGGCGCTCCTTCGCCCCGGTGCGACAAGCCTATGAGGCCCTTGAGGCGCGGGGCGAGATTCCGTCCTGAGGCTGATGTTTTAGTCGAGGCCCGGTACAATCCGGGCCTTGTTGTTTTCGCGCTTATTACAGGATCACTATGCCGGCTTCATTCGTTCACCTGCGCCTGCACACTGAGTACTCCCTGGTCGACGGCCTGGTGCGGATCAAACCGCTGGTCAAAGCCCTGACCGGCATGGGCATGCCTGCGGTAGCGGTTACCGACCAGAACAACATGTGTTCCCTGGTCAAGTTCTACAAGGCCAGCATGGGTGCCGGGATCAAGCCGATCTGTGGTGCCGACCTGTGGCTGTCGAACAAGGACCCGGACAATGCCCTGAGCCGCATCAGTCTGCTGGTGATGAATGCCGTGGGCTATCGCAATCTCACTGAGCTGATTTCCCGGGGCTTTATCGATGGCCAGCGCAACGGCCAGATCATCATCGAGCGCGAATGGGTCGCGGAAGCCGCGGAAGGCCTGATCATGCTCTCGGCGGCCAAGGAGGGGGAGATCGGCATGGCGCTGATCGCCGGTGACCTGGAGGTCGCCGAGACCCTGGCCCGGGAGTGGATGACGGTATTCCCGGACCGTTTCTACCTGGAAGTGCAGCGTACCAACCGGCCCAATGATGAAGAGCAACTGCACGCCGCCGTGGCCCTGGCCGACAAGATTGGCGCGCCGCTGGTGGCCACCAACGATGTGCGCTTTATCAAGCAGGAAGACTTCGAAGCTCACGAGACCCGGGTCTGCATCGGCGAAGGCCGCGCCCTGGACGATCCGCGACGCTCGAAGAACTACAGCGACCAGCAGTACCTGAAAAGCGCCGAGGAAATGGCCGAGCTGTTCAGCGACCTGCCCGAGGCCCTGGAAAACACGGTCGAGATCGCCAAGCGTTGCAACATCGAGGTCAAGCTGGGCAAGCACTTCTTGCCCGACTACCCGATTCCCGATGGCATGACCATCGATGAGTACTTCCGCAAGGTTTCCTTCGACGGCCTGGAAGAGCGCCTCAGCGTGTTGTTGCCCAGGGACACCACCGAGGACTACGAGGCCAAGCGCCAGGTCTATGTCGACCGCCTGAACTTCGAGCTGGATATCATCATCCAGATGGGGTTCCCCGGTTACTTCCTGATCGTGATGGACTTTATTCAGTGGGCCAAGAACAACGGTGTGCCGGTAGGTCCCGGCCGGGGGTCGGGTGCCGGTTCCCTGGTGGCCTACGTGCAGAAGATCACCGACCTCGACCCGCTGGAATACGACCTGCTGTTCGAACGTTTCCTTAACCCGGAACGGGTATCGATGCCCGACTTCGACGTCGACTTCTGCATGGATGGCCGTGACCGGGTGATCGACTACGTGGCCGAGAAATACGGCCGCAACGCGGTGAGCCAGATCATTACCTTCGGTTCCATGGCGGCCAAGGCGGTGGTCCGCGACGTGGCGCGGGTCCAGGGCAAGTCCTATGGTCTGGCCGACCGTCTGTCGAAGATGATCCCCTTCGAAGTCGGCATGACGCTCGAAAAAGCCTACGAGCAGGAAGAGATCCTGCGGGACTTCATCAAGGTCGATGAAGAGGCGGCGGAAATCTGGGAAATGGCGCGCAAGCTCGAAGGCGTGGTGCGTAACGTCGGTAAACACGCCGGTGGCGTGGTGATCGCGCCGACCAAGCTCACCGACTTCTCGCCGATCTACTGCGACGAAGAAGGCGGCGGCCTGGTAACCCAGTTCGACAAGGATGACGTCGAGGCGGCCGGTCTGGTGAAGTTCGACTTCCTCGGCCTGCGGACCCTGACCATCATCGATTGGGCGCTGAAAACCATTAACCGCGACCGCGCCAAGGTGGGCGAGGAACCGCTGGATATCGCCTTTATCCCGCTGGACGACAAGCCGACCTACAGCCTGTTGCAGAAAGCTGAAACCACCGCGGTATTCCAGCTTGAATCCCGGGGCATGAAGGAGCTGATCAAGAAGCTCAAGCCCGACTGCCTGGAAGACCTGATCGCACTGGTGGCCCTGTTCCGTCCGGGGCCGCTGCAATCGGGGATGGTGGATGACTTCATCAACCGTAAGCACGGTCGCGCCGAACTGGCCTACCCGCACCCCGACTATCAGTACGAGGGTCTGCGCCCGGTGCTGGCGCCGACCTACGGCATCATCCTGTATCAGGAACAGGTGATGCAGATCGCCCAGGTCATGGCCGGTTACACCCTCGGCGGTGCGGACATGCTGCGTCGGGCCATGGGTAAGAAGAAACCCGAGGAAATGGCCAAGCAGCGTGGCGGTTTCATTGAGGGTTGCGCCAGCAACAACATCGACGCCGACCTGGCGGGCAACATCTTCGACCTGGTGGAAAAGTTCGCCGGTTACGGCTTCAACAAGTCCCACTCCGCCGCCTACGGCCTGGTGTCCTACCAGACTGCCTGGCTCAAGGCGCACTACCCGGCGCCCTTCATGGCGGCGGTACTGTCTGCGGATATGCACAACACCGACAAGGTCGTGACCTTGATCGAGGAAGTGCGGACCATGAAGCTGCGCCTCGATGCGCCGGATGTGAACACCTCCGAGTTCAAGTTCACGGTGAACGACGAAGGCCGTATCGTTTATGGCCTTGGCGCGATCAAAGGGGTGGGCGAGGGTCCGGTGGAAGCCATCACCGAAGCCCGTGTCGAGGGGCCGTTCAAGGACCTGTTCGATTTCTGTGCCCGGGTCGACCTCAAGCGCATCAACAAGCGGACCCTGGATGGTCTGATTCGCAGTGGCGCCCTGGACCGCCTCGGCCCGCACTTCTTCGATGAGCCCAAGGCTTATCAGGCCAACATCGATCAGAACCGTGCCGTACTGCTGGCGGCCATGGAAGAGGCGATCAAGGCGGCGGAACAGACCGCCCGGACCCACGACAGTGGCCACGCCGACCTGTTCGGCGGAGTGTTTGTCGAGGAAGACGCGGACGTCTATGCCAACCACCGCAAGGCCAAGGAACTGACCCTCAAGGAGCGCCTGAAGGGCGAGAAAGATACCCTTGGGCTGTACCTGACCGGGCACCCGATCGATGAGTATGAAGGCGAGATCCGTCGTTTCGCCCGTCAGCGCATCATCGATCTGAAGCCGGCCCGGGATACCCAGACGGTGGCGGGGATGATCATTGCCCTGCGGGTGATGAAGAACAAGAAGGGCGACAAGATGGGTTTCATCACCCTCGACGACCGCTCGGGACGGATCGAGGCCTCGTTGTTTGCCGATGCGTTCCATTCGGCGCAATCGCTGTTGCAGACCGATGCCATGGTGGTGGTGGAAGGCGAGGTCAGCAACGACGACTTCTCCGGAGGCCTGCGCTTGCGGGTCAAGCGGGTGATGAGCATGGAAGACGCGCGGACCAACCTGGCGGAAAGCCTGCGCCTGAAAGTCCATACCGATGCCCTCAAGGGCGATCAGCTACGCTGGCTGGGTGAGTTGTTCAAGCGCCACCGCGGCGCGTGCCCGATCACCATGGAGTACAGCCGTAACGACGCCAAGGCCCTGCTGCAGTTCGGCGAGAACTGGCGGATCGACCCGGCGGACAGCTTGATTCAAGCCCTGCGTGACCAGTTCGGGCGAGACAACGTCTTCCTCCAATACCGTTGACGGAGAGGCGCCATCATTGCGCCTTGTCGTCACCTGAATTTTTAATCTCGACCTCAACGCGTCCGTCCCTTAAGGTAGGGCGCGAATAGACAACCGGCCGGCCCAAGCCCCCTTGGACGTCGAGCCCAGACGGACGCCTATGAACCCGAATTTTCTTGATTTCGAACAGCCGATCGCCGACCTGCAAGCCAAGATCGAAGAGTTGCGCTTGGTCGGTAATGACAATTCGCTGAATATCGGCGATGAGATTTCCCGCCTGCAGGACAAGAGCAACACCCTGACCGAGGACATCTTCGGCAAGCTCACCAGCTGGCAGATCGCACGTCTGGCACGGCACCCACGTCGTCCATACACCCTGGACTACATCCAGCACATCTTCACCGAGTTCGACGAGCTGCATGGCGATCGCCACTTCTCCGACGATGCGGCGATTGTCGGTGGGGTTGCCCGCCTGGACGAGCAGCCGGTGATGATCATCGGTCATCAGAAAGGCCGCGAAGTACGCGAGAAAGTGCGTCGCAACTTCGGCATGCCGCGTCCGGAAGGTTATCGCAAGGCCTGCCGCCTGATGGAAATGGCCGAACGCTTCAAGATGCCGATCCTGACCTTCATCGACACCCCGGGCGCCTATCCGGGCATCGACGCTGAAGAGCGCAACCAGAGCGAGGCCATTGCCTGGAACCTGCGGGTCATGGCGCGCCTGAAGACCCCGATTATCGCTACCGTGATCGGTGAGGGCGGTTCCGGCGGCGCATTGGCCATCGGCGTCTGCGACCAGTTGAACATGCTGCAATATTCCACTTATGCGGTGATTTCGCCGGAAGGCTGCGCCTCGATCCTGTGGAAAACCTCGGAAAAGGCTGCCGATGCGGCAGAGGCCATGGGCATCACCGCAGAGCGTCTGAAAGGCCTGGGCATTGTCGACAAGGTCATCAGCGAGCCACTGGGCGGCGCCCACCGTGATCCGGCGGCGGCTGCCGCTTCGATCCGTGCCGAGCTCAGCTCGCAGCTGGCGATGCTCAAGGAAATGGATAACGACACCTTGCTGGCCCGTCGTTATGACCGCCTGATGAGCTACGGTCTCTGATCGACTAGCGCTTTCCCCGATAGGGGCACGCTCGTTCGCGACCCAGGCGCCGCCATCGATTCGATGGCGGCGTCGTTGCTTATAGCGGGGCAAGTGACTGCGCCAGCCGGCCGCTCCTACAGGTTTCGATCGCTGCATGAACGCTCTCAGCACCCAATTACTGCACAGTCTGAGGCCCTGGCTCGATGCCAAGGTCTGGCGTGTCGCCCTCTCCGGTGGTCTTGACTCCACTGTCCTGCTGCACCTGCTTGCCAGTCTGGCGCACCGGCAACGCTTGCCGACACTGCAGGCTGTGCATATCCACCATGGGCTGCAAGAAGCGGCGGATGCCTGGCCGGATCATTGCCAGGCGATCTGTGATGCCCTGGGCGTGCCCCTGAAAGTGATTCGCGTGCAGGTGCAGGCTGGTGCCAGTCTTGAACAGGCCGCCCGTGAGGCTCGATACGGGGCTTTTGCAGCGCTCACCGCGGCGCATGAACTGCTGCTGACGGCGCAGCATCGTGATGATCAGGCCGAAACCCTGCTGTTTCGTCTGTTGCGCGGAGCCGGGGTCCGGGGCTTGTCGGCAATGCCGATGTGCCGGCCTCTGGGGGGCGGGCAGTTGCTGCGACCTTTGCTTGGCGTGTCGCGTCAGGAGCTTGAGCGCTATGCCTCCGAGCATGGCCTGAGTTGGGTCGAGGACCCTTCGAATGCCGATCATCAGTATTCGCGCAACTACCTGCGGCATCAGGTCATGCCCTCTTTGCTGGCCCGCTGGCCTCAGGCCGCTACCTGCATGAGTCGCAGCGCCGCGCACCTGAGGGAGGCCCAGGGCCTGCTCGACGAGCTGGCGGCGCTGGACCTGTCGGCTGCCGAGGGCGGGGACTGTTTTTCCTGGCTTGGCCTGCCGTCGCTGGCCCTTGCGCCGTTGCAGGCCCTGTCCCCGGCCCGCCAGCGCAATGCCCTGAGCCATTGGCTGGGTGGTTTTGGCCGTTTGCCCGATACCGATCATTGGCACGGCTGGGAGAACCTGCGGGATGCCGGCGCCGATGGCCGGCCGCTGTGGCGCCTGGCCGATGGTGAGCTGCATCGTGCGTGCGGGCGGGTCTGGTGGTTGTCCGGTGCCTGGTTGCAGCCGGTGCAGGGGCCGGTTGAATGGCTGGATCCGACATGCCCATTGCGTTTGCCGGGCAATGGCCAGGTGTTTTTCAGTGGAAGGGCGCCCCAGGGACCGTTGCGCATAGGCTACCGACAGGGAGGGGAGGTCGTGCAGGTGGCAGGGCGCGGCCATCGTGACCTGAAGCGTTTGCTCAACGAAGCCGGGCTACCGGGTTTTGTCCGTGGCAGATTGCCGCTGTTGTATCAGGGGGAGCGGCTGTTGGCGCTGGCTAACCTGCCTGGGCCCGGCGCGGAACCTCTGGCCGACTGGCAATTGCATTGGCGACCACTGACCAGCGATCAAGGTTTGAGCTGAAAGGGGCTTTCCGGTAGACTACGCTCCCTTCTTGATACAACTTCTGTGGATTCGCCTGAATTGCAGGAGTTGCCGATTACCAAGCAGTCTTTGCTGGGCGATTCCAAAAAATGTGTAGCGAGCAACCTACCGGTGTTTTTGCATCCGGTCTGTCACCACGCGGCGGTTTTTTTGAAAGGTGCACTGTGATTAATGCAGGTGATCGGGGGCTTCGGCCTTCCTTCGCTTTCCCCGGCGGCACTGACCGCTTTAACGCAGACTTCTAGGGTTTTTCATGACGCGCTACATATTCGTCACGGGCGGTGTTGTTTCTTCATTGGGGAAAGGCATTGCCTCGGCTTCATTGGCGGCCATCCTGGAGGCGCGGGGGCTTAAGGTCACCATGCTCAAGCTGGACCCGTACATCAACGTCGACCCGGGCACCATGAGCCCGTTCCAGCACGGTGAAGTGTTCGTCACCCACGACGGCGCCGAGACCGACCTGGACCTGGGCCACTACGAGCGGTTCATCCGCACGACCATGACCCAGAACAACAACTTCACCACTGGCCGTGTCTACGAGCACGTACTGCGCAAGGAGCGCCGTGGTGACTACCTGGGCGCCACCATCCAGGTGATTCCGCACATCACCGACGAGATCAAGCGTCGCATCATCAAGGGCGCCGGCGATGCCGACGTGGCCCTGGTGGAAATCGGCGGTACCGTGGGCGACATCGAGTCGCAACCGTTCCTCGAAGCCATCCGCCAGTTGCGGGTCGAAGTCGGCTCCAAGCGCGCGATGCTGATGCACCTGACCCTGGTTCCGTACATCGCCACTGCCGGCGAAACCAAGACCAAGCCAACCCAGCACTCGGTGAAGGAGCTGCGCTCCATCGGCCTGCAGCCTGACGTGCTGATCTGCCGCTCCGACCATCCGGTGGATGTGTCCTCGCGTCGCAAGATCGCCCTGTTCACCAACGTTGAAGAGCGTGCGGTGATTTCCCTGGAAGACGTCGACACCATCTACAAGATCCCGGCCGTGCTGCACGCCCAGGGCCTGGACGATTTCGTCGTCGAGCGTTTCGGCCTGCAATGCAACGGCGCCGACCTGTCCGAGTGGGAAAAGGTGGTGGACGCCAAGCTCAACCCCGAGCACGAAGTCACCATCGCCATGGTCGGCAAGTACATGGAGCTGCTGGACGCCTACAAGTCGCTGATCGAAGCGATGAGTCACGCCGGCATCACCAACCGCACCAAGGTCAACCTGCGCTACATCGACTCCGAAGACATCGAGAACCAGGGCACCGCGCTGCTGGAAGGCGTCGACGCGATCCTGGTTCCGGGCGGTTTCGGCTTGCGTGGCGTGGAAGGCAAGATCACCGCTGTGCAATACGCTCGCGAGAACAAGGTGCCGTACCTGGGTATCTGCCTGGGCATGCAAGTGGCTGTCATCGAATTCGCCCGTAATGTCATGGGCTGGAAAGATGCCAACTCCACCGAATTCGATCGCGCCAGCGGTCACCCGGTCGTCGGCCTGATCACCGAGTGGGAAGATGCCACCGGCGCCGTCGAAGTGCGTAACGAAGCGTCCGACCTGGGCGGCACCATGCGCCTGGGCGCTCAGGAATGCTTGCTCGAAGCGGGCTCCAAGGTGCACGACTGCTACGCCAAGGACGTGATCGTCGAGCGTCACCGCCACCGTTATGAAGTGAACAACAAGTTGCTGCCGCAACTGATCGAGGCGGGCCTGAAGATCTCCGGTCGCTCGGGCGACGGCGCGCTGGTCGAAGTGGTCGAAGCTGCGGATCATCCATGGTTCGTCGCTTGCCAGTTCCACCCCGAGTTCACCTCGACGCCACGTGACGGTCACCCACTGTTCAGCGGTTTCGTCAAAGCTGCATTGGCTCAACACCAGAAGAAGGCTTGAACCTGATGGCGCAGAAGATCATCCGCGTAGGCAACATCGAGATCGCCAACGACAAGCCGATGGTGCTGTTCGGCGGCATGAACGTGCTGGAAAGCCGCGACATGGCGATGCAGGTCTGTGAAGAGTACGTGCGGGTGACCGAGAAGCTCGGGATCCCCTACGTGTTCAAGGCCAGCTTCGACAAGGCCAACCGTTCGTCGGTGACCTCCTACCGTGGCCCGGGCCTGGAAGAGGGCATGCGGATTTTCGAAGACGTGAAGCAGGCCTTCGGCGTGCCGATCATCACCGACGTCCACGAGCCGGCCCAGGCCGCCGTGGTCGCCGAAGTCTGCGACATCATCCAGTTGCCGGCGTTTCTCTCGCGGCAGACCGACCTGGTAGTGGCCATGGCCAAGACCGGCGCGGTGATCAACATCAAGAAGGCCCAGTTCCTCGCGCCTCAGGAAATGAAGCACATCCTGAGCAAGTGCGAAGAGGCGGGCAACGATCAGTTGATCCTCTGCGAGCGCGGTTCCAGCTTCGGCTACAACAACCTGGTGGTGGACATGCTCGGCTTCGGCATCATGAAGCAGTTCGAGTACCCGGTGTTCTTCGACGTTACCCATGCCCTGCAGATGCCGGGCGGTCGCGCCGACTCCGCTGGCGGTCGTCGGGCCCAGGTCACCGACCTGGCCAAGGCCGGCATGAGCCAATCCCTGGCGGGTCTGTTCCTGGAAGCCCATCCGGATCCCGACCACGCCAAGTGCGACGGTCCCTGCGCCCTGCGTCTGGACAAGCTTGAGCCGTTCCTGGCTCAGCTCAAGGCTCTGGACGAACTGGTCAAGAGTTTCCCCACGGTAGAAACCGCGTAAAAAACGGCGACTTCCTCTGTAGGAGCCGGCTGACCGGCACCGCGTTTTCGCGGGCCTGTTCGCCGGCAAGCCGGCTCCTACGAACCAGCAGTTTGACCCACAAGTTATAAATCGAGCGGTACTCAGCGTTTTCGTCAACTTTGGAGTGTTTACAACAATGGCAAAAATCGTCGACATCAAAGGTCGTGAAGTTCTCGACTCCCGTGGCAACCCCACTGTCGAAGCGGACGTGCTTCTCGACAACGGCATCATCGGCAGTGCTTGCGCGCCGTCCGGTGCCTCCACCGGCTCGCGCGAAGCGCTGGAGCTGCGTGATGGCGACAAGAGCCGTTACCTGGGCAAGGGCGTGCTCAAGGCGGTAGCCAACATCAACGGTCCGATCCGCGATCTGTTGCTGGGTAAAGACCCGATCGACCAGAAAGCGCTGGATCACGCGATGATCGCCCTGGACGGTACCGAGAACAAAGCCTCCCTGGGCGCCAACGCCATCCTCGCCGTGTCCCTGGCTGCGGCCAAGGCTGCTGCCCAGGACCAGGACCTGCCACTGTACGCCCACATCGCCAACCTCAACGGCACTCCAGGCGTCTACTCGATGCCTGTACCGATGATGAACATCATCAACGGTGGCGAGCACGCCGATAACAACGTCGACATCCAGGAATTCATGGTGCAGCCAGTCGGCGCCAAGTCTTTCTCGGAAGGTCTGCGCATGGGCACCGAGATTTTCCATCACCTCAAAGCCGTGCTGAAGGCCCGTGGCCTGAATACTGCGGTGGGTGACGAAGGTGGCTTCGCCCCGAACCTGGCCTCCAACGAAGACGCGCTGAAAGTCATCTCCGAAGCCGTGGCCAACGCCGGTTACACCCTGGGCACCGACGTGACCCTGGCTCTGGACTGCGCCGCCAGCGAATTCTATGAAGACGGCAAGTACAACCTGTCCGGCGAAGGCCAGGTGTTCACCGCCGAAGGTTTCGCCGAGTACCTCAAAGGTCTGACTCAGCGCTACCCGATCATCTCCATCGAAGACGGCCTGGACGAGTCTGACTGGGCGGGCTGGAAGATTCTTACCGACAAGATCGGCGACAAGGTGCAACTGGTCGGTGACGACCTGTTCGTGACCAACACCAAGATCCTGAAAGAAGGCATCGACAAGAAGATCGCCAACTCGATCCTGATCAAGTTCAACCAGATCGGCACCCTGACCGAAACCCTGGAAGCCATCCAGATGGCCAAGGCTGCCGGTTACACCGCCGTGATCTCGCACCGTTCCGGCGAAACCGAAGATTCGACCATTGCCGACCTGGCCGTGGGCACCTCGGCTGGCCAGATCAAGACCGGCTCCCTGTGCCGTTCCGACCGCGTATCCAAGTACAACCAATTGCTGCGTATCGAAGAGCAATTGAACGGCAAGGCCAAGTACAACGGTCGCGGCGAGTTTCGCGGCTAAGCAGTAGATGGTAAAAAGACACCGGATTGTGTCGGGAAAATCGCTACAGCGAGTTTTTTGCCACTAATCTGATGCCTTAAGAGCACAAGCCTGGTTCTTCCAGGCTTCGTGCTATCAGTAGGTCCAAAGTTGTTGGCATGGCTGTCTTTTTTCACTGGATACCCGATATTCGATGCGCAGTCCCAATTGGTTGTTCCTGGTCTTGCTCTTGCTGCTGGCCGGCTTGCAGTACCGCCTGTGGGTGGGGAACGGCAGCTTGGCCCAGGTAGCTGACCTGACTCAGCAGATTGCCGACCAGCACGCTGAAAACGAGCGTCTGCTGGAGCGAAATCGCGTACTCGATGCGGAAGTCATGGAGTTGAAGAAGGGCATGGAGACCGTGGAAGAGCGGGCTCGCCATGAACTGGGCATGGTCAAGGAGGGTGAAACCCTCTACCAGTTGGCCCAATGAGCAATCGGCTACCGGCCTTCTGGGCCGTGATTCCTGCCGCGGGCGTCGGTGCCCGCATGGCCGCGGACCGTCCCAAGCAGTACCTGCAACTGGGCGGACGCACAATTCTCGAACACAGCCTCGGCTGTTTTCTCGACCATCCCGGCCTCAAGGGGCTGGTGGTCAGTCTGGCGCTGGATGATCCCTACTGGCCGACCCTGGCCTGCGCCCACGATTCGCGGATTCAGCGGGTCGAAGGTGGCGCCGAGCGCTCCGGTTCGGTGCTCAATGCCCTGCTTCATCTGCACGCCCAGGGCGCGGCCGACGAAGACTGGGTGCTGGTTCACGATGCCGCGCGCCCCAATCTTTCCCGAGATGACCTGGACAAGCTACTGGGCGAGTTGGCGCACGACCCGGTGGGCGGGCTGCTGGCGGTGCCGGCCCGGGACACCCTGAAGCGGATCGACAAGCACGGAAGGGTTCTGGAAACCGTGGATCGCAGCCTGATCTGGCAAGCCTACACACCGCAGATGTTCCGGCTTGGCGCGCTGCACCGGGCCCTGGCCGACAGCCTGGTGGCCGATGTGACGGTCACCGATGAGGCTTCGGCAATGGAATGGGCCGGGCAGGCGCCACGCCTGATCGAAGGCCGCTCCGACAACCTCAAGGTCACTCGCCCCGAGGACCTTGAGTGGCTGCGCCAGCGTTGGTCCAATCGGCGCTGATCGCGGGCGGCCGACGAACCTCGTAGCCGCTGCCGCAAGCTGCGAACGACTCCGAAGGAGGCGCCGCTCTTGAAACCTGAAGGCCCTGCGGGCCTTGTCGCAGGCTGCGACAGTGGCTACACATCGCGGTATTCCGGGCGTTCGGCCAAGCCGTGCTTGAGATAATCCACCAGCTTGCGCACTTTCGGCGACAGATGCCGTTGCTGCGGGTACAGCGCCCAGACCGCGGTATTGGGCGGCTGGTGAGCGTCCAGCAAGGAAACCAGCGTACCGTCCTGCAGGTGCTCCAGCACGTAGTAGTCCGGCAGTTGGCAGAGCCCGACGCCTTGTAGCGCCGCATCCAGCACTGCCTGTCCGCTGTTGCAGCGCCAGTTGCCCTGCACCCGTTGCGAAAATTCGCGCCCATCGACCTCCAACTGCCAGATATCCGAGCTGCCAATCAGGCAGTTGTGCCGGCTCAATTCCGAAAGGCTGTGGGGGCGGCCATAGCGCTCCAGATAGGAGGGCGATGCACATAGGTACATGCGGCGTGGTGCCAGGCGAGTGGCGACCAGGCGTGAGTCCTGTAGGCGTCCCAGGCGAATGGCCAGGTCGAGCCCCTCGTGCACCAGGTCCAGAGGCCGGTTGCTCAATTCGATGTCCACCCGCAACTGTGGATAAAGGCTCATGAAGCGCGTGACCAGTGGCACGATGAACCGCTCGCCATAGGCTACTGCGCAAGTCATGCGCAGCATGCCCTTGGGCTCGCTGGTCAGGTCCCCTACGGCGCGCAACGCTTCCTCGCGACCATCCTGCAAGCGTTGGCAATGCTGGAGGAAGGTCTGCCCGGCCTCGGTCAGGGTGACGCGGCGGGTACTGCGATACAGCAGGCGGGTCTGCAAGCGTTCTTCGAGGCGCGCCACCTGGCGGCTGATGTGAGATGAGGAAACCCCCAGGCGCTCGGCAGCGGCAGTGAATTGGCTGCATTCGGCAACCGCGACAAATTCGTCGATGCCTTCCCAACGGTTTTCGCTCATTGATTATCCCTGCATGGCAATAATGTTTTGCTTTTGCCTGGATTATTCATCGCATTGCGCTGTTTTACACTCACTGCCTCGTTTTTATTCGCTGGAGAGTCAGGATGATCAAGTCACGTGCTGCCGTAGCCTTCGAGGCCAAGAAGCCCCTGGAAATCGTCGAAGTGGATGTCGCCATGCCCAAGGCCGGCGAAGTGCTGTTGCGGGTCGTCGCTTCCGGCGTCTGCCACACCGACGCCTACACCCTGTCCGGCGCCGATCCGGAAGGCATCTTTCCGGCGATCCTCGGCCATGAGGGGGGGGCAGTTGTAGAAGCGGTGGGTGAGGGCGTGACCTCGGTGGCCGTGGGCGATCATGTGATTCCGCTGTACACCCCGGAATGCGGCCAGTGCAAATTCTGCCTGTCGGGCAAGACCAACCTCTGTCAGGCCATTCGTGCAACCCAGGGCAAAGGCTTGATGCCTGACGGCACCACGCGCTTTTCCTACAAAGGCCAGCCCATTTTCCATTACATGGGCACCTCGACATTCTCCGAGTACACCGTGCTGCCGGAAATTTCCGTGGCCAAGATCCCCAAGGAAGCGCCGTTGGAAAAGGTCTGCCTGCTGGGTTGCGGCGTGACCACTGGCATTGGTGCGGTGATCAACACCGCCAAGGTCAAGGCCGGTGACACCGTGGCCATCTTCGGCCTGGGCGGCATTGGCCTGTCGGCGGTAATTGGCGCGGTCAAGGCCAAGGCCGGGCGCATTATTGCCATCGATATCAACCCGGCCAAGTTCGAGATCGCCAAGCAACTGGGCGCTACCGACTGCGTCAATCCCAAGGACTTCGATCGTCCGATCCAGGAGGTCATTGTCGACATGACCGACGGCGGCGTGGATTTCTCCTTCGAATGCATCGGCAATGTCCAGCTGATGCGCGCCGCGCTGGAATGCTGCCACAAGGGCTGGGGCGAGTCGGTGATCATTGGGGTGGCCGGTGCCGGCCAGGAAATTTCGACCCGTCCCTTCCAGTTGGTGACCGGTCGCGTATGGCGTGGTTCGGCTTTTGGCGGCGTGCGTGGTCGCAGCGAACTGCCAAGTTACGTGGAAATGTCCCAGACCGGCGAAATCCCGCTGGATACCTTCATTACTCACACCATGGGCCTGGAAGACATCAACAAGGCCTTCGACCTGATGCACGAAGGCAAGAGCATTCGTTCGGTCATTCATTTCTAAGAGCAGCGGCAAGCGGCAAGCCACAAGCACCAAGAAGGGATTCCCACTTGCGGCTTGTAGCTTGCGGCTTGTGGCTGGAGGTCTGCCATGAGTCTGGAAAACCTTTCCTGCCAGAAGAGCTTCGGCGGCTGGCACAAACGCTACAAGCATCATTCCCAGGTGTTGGGCTGCGACATGGTGTTCGCGGTGTATTTGCCGCCCCAGGCGGAACAGGGTGGCAAGCTACCGGTGCTTTACTGGTTGTCCGGCCTGACCTGCACCGACGAGAACTTCATGCAAAAGGCCGGCGCCCAACGGCTGGCGGCGGAGCTTGGTCTGATCATCGTCGCTCCGGATACCAGCCCTCGCGGCGCCGGCGTGCCCGGTGACCCTGAGGGCGCCTGGGACTTTGGCCTGGGAGCCGGGTTCTATCTGAACGCGACCCAGGAGCCCTGGGCCCAGCATTATCGGATGCATGACTATGTGGTGAACGAACTGCCGGAATTGGTAGAGGCGCATTTTCCCGCGTCGCAGAAACGTGGGATCAGCGGGCACTCCATGGGCGGTCATGGGGCATTGGTCTGTGCCTTGCGTAATCCCGGTCGCTATCAGTCGGTTTCGGCGTTCGCTCCTATCAGTAATCCCATGGATTGTCCTTGGGGGCAGAAGGCGTTTTCCCGTTACCTGGGTGAGGAACGTTCACGCTGGCGTGAATGGGATGCCAGCGTACTGCTTGCCGAAGCCAGGGAAAAACTGACGTTGCTGGTGGATCAAGGGGATCGAGATGACTTTCTCGCCACCCAGCTCAAGCCAGAAGTGCTGCAGCAGGCGGCCAGGAGCGCCGGCCATCAGCTGACGCTGCGGATGCAGCCGGGCTACGACCACAGCTACTTCTTCATCGCCAGCTTTATCGACGATCACTTGCAGCACCATGCACGTGCTCTTAACGCCTAATGCCTGCCAAAGCAGGTAGAATCACGCCCTGACTTTTTCGGGGCGTTTTTTTATGCGTATTGGCCACGGCTACGATGTGCACCGTTTCGCTGAGGGCGACTTCATTACTTTGGGTGGTGTGCGCATCGCCCATCATTGCGGCTTGCTCGCCCACTCCGACGGTGACGTGTTGTTGCACGCGCTCAGTGATGCCCTGCTGGGCGCTGCGGCGCTGGGGGACATCGGCAAGCATTTTCCGGACACCGATCCGCAGTTCAAAGGTGCCGACAGCCGCGTCCTGCTGCGTCATGTTGTCGCGCTGATCCACGCCAAAGGCTGGAAGGTCGGCAACGTCGACAACACCATCGTCGCCCAGGCCCCGAAAATGGCGCCTCATATTGAAACCATGCGGGCCTTGATTGCCGAGGACCTGCAAGTCGAACTGGACCAAGTGAACGTGAAGGCCACCACCACTGAAAAACTCGGTTTCGTCGGCCGCGAGGAAGGTATCGCGGTGCACTCCGTGGCCTTGTTGCTGCGCCCATGAATGAATCGCAACTGTTGGGCCCGCGGGCCTATGGTGACGCCCTGGGCAGCGCCGTGCTCAAGGCCACTGCCGAAGATTTCCAAGTCGATGAAGTGCTCGATATCCCGCTGAGCGGTGAAGGCGAGCACCTGTGGCTGTGGGTGGAAAAGCGTGGCCTGAATACCGAAGAGGCCGCGCGGCGGATTGCCAAGGCCGCCGGAGTATCGTTGCGCACCGTCAGCTACGCCGGGCTCAAGGATCGCCAGGCGCTGACTCGCCAATGGTTCAGCGTGCAACTGCCGGGCAAGGCTGACCCGGATCTTGGCGCTGCGGAAAACCACACCCTGAAAATCCTCAAGGCTACCCGCCACAAGCGCAAGCTGCAGCGCGGTGCCCATGCGGCCAACGGTTTTACCCTGCGCCTGACAGAGCTCACGGCGGATCATGCGGCCATCGATGAGCGTTTGCGCCAGATCGCCCAGCACGGGATTCCCAACTATTTTGGCGCCCAGCGGTTTGGCCACGACGGCGGCAACCTGGTGGATGCCCGTGGCTGGGCCGCGCGCCAGGCCTTGCCAGAGCAGCGCAATGTGCGTTCGCGCCTGCTTTCCACGGCCCGCAGCTATCTGTTCAATCAGGTGCTGGCGGCACGGGTGGCGGACGGCAGCTGGCAGCAGGCGCAAGTCGGTGACCTGCTGGCGTTTACCGACAGTCGCAGTTTTTTCATGGCCGGTCCTGAGGAATGCTCGGACCCGCGCCTGGCGATTCTCGACCTGCACCCCACCGGTCCGTTGTGGGGCGAGGGCGCCTCTCCGGCGAGCGGTGTGTCCCACGAGCTTGAGCAACAGATTGCCGGCCGTGAGGCGGCACTGTGTGATTGGCTGATCAGAGCCGGCATGAGCCACGAACGACGCATCCTGCGGCTGCCCATTGGCGGTTTGACGTGGCATTATCCCGAGCCTGACATTCTGCAACTGGAATTCGTCCTGCCGGCCGGGTGTTTCGCCACCGCATTGGTGCGTGAACTCGTCGATCTGGTGCCGGTGGGGCAGACGGACAGCTCATGCGTATTCTGATTTCTAACGATGATGGGGTAACCGCACCCGGTATCGCCGCGCTGCATGCTGCGCTGGCGGATTACGCCGACTGTGTGGTGATCGCACCGGACCAGGACAAAAGCGGCGCCAGCAGCTCGCTGACGCTTGACCGTCCGTTGCATCCGCATACCCTCGGCAATGGCTTCATCAGCATCAACGGCACGCCGACCGACTGTGTGCACCTGGGGCTCAACGGCCTGCTGGAGCATGAGCCGGACATGGTGGTGTCGGGGATCAACCTGGGGGCCAACCTCGGGGATGACGTGCTGTACTCCGGAACGGTCGCCGCAGCCCTGGAAGGGCGCTTTCTGCAGCGTCCGGCGATTGCCTTTTCGCTGGTGTCGCGGCAGGTGGAAAACCTTGCCACGGCGGCCCATTTCGCGCGCAAGCTGGTGCAGGCTCAGGGCTTGCTGGATTTACCACCACGGACGGTGTTGAACGTGAATATTCCCAACCTGCCACTGGATCATATTCGTGGCATACAGCTGACCCGCCTGGGCCATCGCGCGCGCGCGGCGGCACCGATGAAGGTCGTCGATCCCCGCGGCAAGTCGGGTTACTGGATTGCCGCCGCCGGGGATGCCGAAGATGGCGGCCCGGGCACCGATTTTCATGCGGTGATGCAAGGTTATGTCTCCATCACTCCGTTGCAGCTGGATCGCACGTTCAATGACGCGTTCCGGAGCCTGGACGGCTGGTTGGAGGGGCTGCGCTGATGGCTCGTGAGCAAGACGATTTGCTGCGACGGGGAATCGGCATGACTTCCCAGCGTACCCGCGAACGCCTGATTCAACGGCTCTACGATGAAGGGCTGTCCAATCCACAGGTATTGGAAGTCATTCGTCGTACGCCGCGGCACCTGTTCGTTGATGAAGCCCTGGCCCATCGGGCCTATGAAGACACGGCCCTGCCGATCGGCCACAACCAGACCATCTCCCAGCCTTACATGGTGGCGCGCATGAGCGAGCTGCTGCTGGAGGCCGGTCCTCTGGACAAGGTCCTGGAGATAGGCACCGGGTCCGGCTATCAGACGGCGGTGCTGTCGCAGTTGGTGGAGCGGGTGTTTTCGGTGGAGCGGATCAAGGTCCTGCAGGACCGTGCCAAGGAACGGCTGCAGGAGTTGAACCTGCGCAATGTGGTGTTTCGCTGGGGTGACGGTTGGGAGGGCTGGCCAGCCTTGGCGCCTTACAACGGCATCATCGTGACCGCTGTGGCCACTGATGTTCCCCAGGCGCTGCTCGACCAGCTGGCTCCGGGCGGACGCCTGGTGATTCCGGTGGGGGCAGGAGAAGTGCAGCAGTTGATGCTGATCATTCGAGAAGAACACGGCTTTGCCCGGCATGTCCTGGGGGCGGTGCGTTTTGTGCCTCTGCTCAATGGGCCGCTGGCCTGAGTATTTGTCGGGGCTGGGTGAATTCTGTTTGAAGCGCTGTGTCTTAGTGCCGTATTGATCGTCAATGAGTCGGGTGGCCTTCAATGGTCATTTCTTGCCACTGTGTGGTGCGCTTTGCCAGCGGTAAAGCGCGGTCGTCCAGTTATACTTGCGTCATTTCACGCCTGAGCAAGGCAATCTATATCGTCAACCACCATAAAGGGAGCGGCGGGTGAGTCTCACAGTCATTGCGCAGCGAATAGGTATATCAAGCTTTCAGCGACTGATGATTGGCCTTGTCTTGAGTTCCTTGTTGGTCGGTTGTTCCAGTACCAAGTCCAGCAGCGTAGGTGTGGTTGAGCGCAGTAATACCGCCGCGCCTCAGCGCCCGACAGTCACGACTGGGCAATATGTGGTGCGTCGTGGCGACACCTTGTTCTCCATTGCCTTCCGCTATGGCTGGGACTACAAGGCATTGGCCGCTCGCAACAATATTGCCGAGCCCTATACCATCCATCCCGGGCAAACCATTCGCTTTGATGGCCGCACTGGCGCAGCGCCGGCCACGGTGGTTACCAGCGCCCAGTCCGGTGCCTCGTCGTCGAGCAAGACCACGGTTATTCGTCGTCCCGTTGGTGCTGCTACGGCCCCCGCAACGGCTCCAGCATCGGGCACCGCAGCCCCCGCGGCCAGCAAGCCGGCGCCTGCCCCGGTTACGCCTGCGGGCCCCGCACCGACAGGTTGGGGCTGGCCTTCAAACGGCGTTCTGATTGGAAAATTCTCTTCAAACGGTAGTTTGAATAAAGGCATTGATATCGCCGGGGATTTGGGACAGCCTGTTTTAGCTGCGTCTGATGGGACGGTGGTTTACGCCGGGAGTGGCTTAAGGGGCTACGGCGAATTAGTCATCATCAAACACAACGAAACCTACGTCAGTGCTTACGGCCACAACCGCAAGCTATTGGTTCGGGAGGGACAGCAGGTCAAAGTCGGACAGACAATTGCCGAGATGGGATCAACTGGTACAGACCGGGTGAAACTGCACTTTGAGATTCGCCGACAAGGTAAACCTGTAGATCCGCTGCAATTCCTGCCACGACGTTGATCCGTCACCAGCCTGTTCCACTCACGTAGAGGGAACAGGCTCCAGCGTTGCCAAGGATTAAGGCGCCGCTTGAGCCTGAGGTCGAACTCACCAAAGGACTATAACAATGGCTCTCAGTAAAGAAGTGCCGGAGTTTGACATCGACGATGAAGTTCTCCTTATGGAGAGCAGTATCGATATGGATTCGATGTCGAATAATGAGGGGGCAACTCCACCTTCCGTTCGCGCCAAATCCAAAAGCTCCGCATCACTTAAGCAACACAAGTACATTGATTACACGCGCGCCCTCGATGCGACGCAGTTGTATCTCAATGAAATCGGTTTTTCTCCATTGCTCTCTCCTGAAGAGGAAGTGCACTTTGCGCGTTTGTCGCAGAGTGGCGACCCTGCCGGGCGCAAACGCATGATTGAAAGCAACTTGCGCCTGGTGGTGAAAATCGCCCGGCGCTATGTCAATCGCGGCTTGTCGCTGCTGGACCTGATCGAAGAGGGCAACCTCGGCCTGATCCGGGCAGTGGAGAAGTTCGACCCGGAACGCGGTTTCCGCTTTTCGACCTACGCCACCTGGTGGATTCGTCAGACCATCGAACGGGCGATCATGAATCAGACCCGCACCATTCGGCTGCCGATTCATGTGGTCAAAGAGCTCAACGTCTACCTGCGCGCCGCCCGTGAGTTGACGCAAAAACTCGATCATGAACCCTCTCCCGAAGAAATCGCCAACCTGCTGGAGAAGCCGGTGGCCGAAGTCAAACGCATGCTCGGTCTGAATGAGCGGGTTTCTTCGGTTGATGTCTCGCTGGGACCGGATTCGGACAAAACCCTGCTGGACACCCTGACGGATGACCGTCCGACGGATCCTTGTGAGCTTTTGCAGGACGACGATCTGTCACAAAGCATCGATCAATGGCTTTCCGAACTGACTGAAAAGCAGCGTGAAGTTGTGGTTCGCCGCTTTGGTCTGCGGGGTCACGAGAGCAGCACGCTCGAAGACGTCGGCCTGGAGATCGGCCTGACCCGCGAGCGGGTTCGGCAGATTCAGGTTGAAGGGCTCAAGCGCCTGCGGGAGATCCTTGAGAAGAATGGCCTGTCCAGTGAGTCGCTGTTCCAGTAGCTTCTGGAACTGATTCGCAAGAGCCCCGATTCGTTCGGGGCTTTTTATTGGCTAAGTGTTTTGGCCCTGAGTGCGCGGATTCTGATCAAGGATGGGATTACTCTTAACTTGCGTGTAAGCAATAGATTACTTTTTCGTAGGTGTTCGGTTCGCTAGTGCTTCAGGCTTGCCTAAAACACCTTAGGCTATTTTTTATCTATTTGATTTATAAGGGTATTTTTTATTTTTCCTGTTGGCCTTCGACAGTATTTCCCGGGATAGGTGCGATTGCTCTTATCAGGGAACTCTCTAATATCAGCTCTGTGTCGACGGATAGACACAGCCATCAAGGACGATGGTCAGGACATCGCAGGAAGCGATTCATCAGGACGATGAAAAGGAACACAGGGACTAGGGAAAAAGTGGGCGGGTCATACCGCCCCTTTTTTTTGCCTGGCGAAAAGTCCCCAATCGCAAGAACCCCGTTCCCAGAAACGCAAAAAGGCCCGCAAGGGGCCTTTTCAGGAACGCGGGGCAATCAGCGTTCGAGGTCTTTGATCTTGCCTTTGACGCCATCCCACTCTTCGGCATCCGGCAACGGTTCTTTCTTTTCAGTGATGTTCGGCCAGATCTCTGCCAGCTCGACGTTCAACTGAATGAATTCCTGCATTTCTTCCGGGACTTCATCCTCGGAGAAAATAGCTACAGCGGGGCACTCAGGCTCGCACAGCGCGCAGTCAATGCACTCATCCGGGTGAATCACCAGGAAGTTCGGGCCTTCGTAAAAGCAGTCCACCGGACAGACTTCTACGCAGTCGGTGTACTTGCACTTGATGCAGTTGTCGGTGACGACGAAGGTCATTTCTAATTCTCTCCTCAGGCGGCGGCAGCGGAGCCCCAACATGACGGGGTCGCCAGGTTTGGGAGCGATAGTCTGCGAACCAGGCTAATAGTCCGCAGCATCCCAAACCGCGCGAGATTCTAACAGCTTGAAGGCGTTCGCGTTAGATGCGCGTCTTCAATGTATAGAGCATTTCCAGCGCTCGGCGCGGGGTCATGTCATCCAGATCCAGCTTGGCCAGTTCGTCCAGTACCGGGTGCGGCAGGCTGGCGAACATGTCGCTTTGCTGCGGAACCGAGGTTTTACCCGGTGCTGGAGGCACCACCTCATGGGGCAAACTGGTGGTTTCCAGACGGCTCAAGTGCTCCCTGGCGCGGCTGATGACAGCGCTGGGAACCCCGGCCAGCTGGGCTACCGCCAGGCCGTAGCTCTGGCTGGCAGGTCCTGGCAGGACGTGGTGCAGGAACACGATGCGTTCATTGTGCTCGGTGGCATTGAGGTGCACGTTGGCCACCAGCGGTTCGCTTTCCGGCAGTACGGTCAGCTCGAAGTAGTGGGTGGCGAACAGGGTGTACGCCCGTAGCTGGGCGAGACGTTCTGCCGCAGCCCAGGCCAGGGAAAGTCCGTCGAAAGTGCTGGTACCGCGGCCCACTTCGTCCATCAACACCAGGCTGCGCTCCGTGGCGTTGTGCAGGATGTTCGCGGTTTCGCTCATTTCCACCATGAAGGTCGAACGGCCGCCGGCCAGGTCGTCGCTGGAACCGATCCGGGTGAAGATCCGGTCCACCAGGGACAGCTCGCAGCTGGCCGCCGGGACGAAGCTGCCGATATGGGCCAGCAGCACGATCAGCGCGGTCTGGCGCATATAGGTGGATTTACCGCCCATGTTCGGACCGGTGATCACCAGCATCCGTGTGTTGTCGTCCAGGCTCAGGTCGTTGGCCACAAAAGGCGTGGTCAAGACTTGCTCCACCACCGGGTGACGACCCTGGGTGATGCGCATGCACGGCTCGCTGACAAAGCGCGGGCAATTGAGGTCCAGGTTCAAGGCGCGCTCGGCCAGGTTGCTCAGCACATCCAGCTCCGCCAGGGCGCCGGCGGTGTCCTGCAGGGGGGGCAGATGGCTGATCAGGGTTTCCAGCAGCGCATCGTAGAGCATCTTCTCCCGGGCCAGGGCCCGGCTCTTGGCCGACAGCGCCTTGTCTTCGAACGCCTTGAGTTCCGGCGTGATGAAGCGCTCGGCGCCTTTCAGGGTCTGCCGGCGAATGTAGTCCGCCGGTGCCTGCTCGGCCTGTTTGCTCGGCAGCTCGATGAAGTAGCCATGAATGCGGTTGTAGCCGACCTTGAGGTTGGCCAGGCCGGTACGGGCTTTTTCCCGGGCTTCCAGATCGATCAGGAATTGCCCGGCGTTCTCGCTCAACGATTGCAGTTCGTCGAGCTCGGCGTCGTAGCCGGTCTTGAGCACGCCGCCGTCACGGATCACCGCCGGCGGGTTGTCGATGATGGCCTTGGCCAGCAGCGCTGCCAGCTCCGGGTAGGTGCTGGTGGTGAGCGCCAACTGCTTGAGGTGATCCGCCTCCAGCTCAGTCATCGCCTCTTGCAGTTCCGGCAGCGCGGCCAGGGCGTCGCGCAGGCGGGCCAGGTCGCGCGGACGGGCGTTGCGCAAGCCGATTCGCGCGAGAATCCGCTCGATGTCGCCGATTTCCTTCAACTGCGGTTGCAGCCGTTCGAAGCGGTAACCGTCCAGCAAACAGGTAATGGACGACTGACGCGCCTGCAGGACCTTGAGGTCGCGCAGCGGGCGGTTCAGCCAGCGAGTCAGCAGGCGGCTGCCCATAGCGGTCTGGCAGCGATCGACCACCGATTGCAGGGTGTTGTCGCGCCCACCGGCCAGATTGGTGTCCAGCTCCAGGTTGCGGCGGCTGGCGCCGTCCAGCACCACGGTGTCGTCCAGGCGTTCGTGACGCAGGCTGCGCAGGTGGGGCAGGGCAGTACGCTGGGTTTCCTTGGCGTAGCTGAGCAGGCAACCGGCGGCGCCGATGGCCAGGGTCAGGGTTTCGCAACCAAAGCCCTTGAGGTCTTGGGTGGAGAACTGCTGGCAGAGGCTCTTGTGAGCCGAATCGCGCTCGAAATCCCAGGGCGCGCGGCGCCTTGTACCGCGGCGTTTTTCCGCCGGCAGGCCCTGCGGCCAGTCATCGGGGATCAGCAGTTCGACCGGATTGATCCGCTCCAACTCGGCCAGCAGGTTTTCCCAGCCCTTGATTTCCAGGACGCTGAAGTTGCCGCTGGTGATATCCAGTACCGCCAGGCCGAACAGGCGCTCATCGCCCAGCACGGCCGCAATCAGGTTGTCGCGGCGCTCGTCCAGCAGGGCTTCGTCGCTGACAGTACCCGGGGTGATGATGCGCACCACCTGGCGCTCCACCGGGCCTTTGCTGGTCGCTGGGTCACCAACCTGCTCGCAGATCACCACCGACTCGCCGAGTTTCACCAGTTTGGCCAGGTAGCCCTCGGCGGCGTGGTAGGGAATGCCGCACATGGGAATCGCCTGGCCCGCCGACTGTCCGCGCGCCGTCAGGGTGATGTCCAGCAGCTTGGCGGCCTTCTTCGCGTCTTCATAGAAGATCTCGTAGAAGTCGCCCATGCGGTAGAACATCAACTGATCAGGGTGCTGGTTCTTGAGGCGCCAGTACTGCTGCATCATCGGCGTGTGGGAGGACAGATCGGAGGTAGTTTTACTCATTGGTATTTAGGCGGATTCGTTGAATGGGTGAAGCAAAGGAGCGCTGGGCCCGGCTTTTTGCAGATGGCGGCAAGGTTACCATGGGTGCCCCGGGCTCGCAGGCACCAAGGCGCGAGCAGGTTTGTCCGGCAAATGCATTGCAAATATGCAAAACAGCATTTGTCATTGCCTAAAAGATCGAGCAATATGCGTTCTATGCAAATACGCAATGTTTCTACCGTCTTAAGAGAGCTGCTGGATCGCGATGGAATCTCCCCCACGGAGCTTCACCGCCGTACCGGTGTGCCTCAATCCACCCTCTCGCGGATTCTCAGCGGGAAGATCGTCGATCCCTCGGATAAGCACATCTCGCGGATCGCCGAATACTTCCAGGTGAGCACCGATCAACTGCGCGGGCGCGTGGACATCGCGCCTGCCCGCGCGGCGGCCCCCCGTGACGAGATTCATTCGGAACTCAAGGACATAAGCCTGTGGGACGACGATACCCCTGTCGATGACGACGAGGTGTCGGTTCCCTTTCTGCGTGAGGTTGAATTGGCTGCTGGATCAGGAAGATTCGTCATCGAGGAAAGCGAGCGCGCCAGCCTGCGCTTCGGCAAGCGCAGCCTGCGGCACAACGGCGTGCAGTTCGATCAGGCCAAGTGCGTCACGGTGCGGGGCAACAGCATGTTGCCGGTGCTGCGCGATGGCGCTACGGTCGGGGTCAATGCCGGCAAATGCGCCATTGGCGACATCATCGATGGCGACCTCTACGCGATCAACCACAATGGCCAGCTGCGGGTGAAGCAGCTGTATCGCCTGCCCACCGGGATCCGCCTGCGCAGTTTCAACCGCGATGAACATCCGGACGAGGACTACAGCTTCCAGGAGATCCAGGAGGAGCAGATCAGCATCCTCGGTCACGTTTTCTGGTGGGGCATGTACGCCCGCTAAGCCATCACGGTCAGACACAGCCCGCCACTGAGCGGGCTTTTTTTCGCCCTCGAAAAATCCTCCCCCCTGCATTTATGCGGGCTCCATGCGCGCGTGCAATTTTTGCGCATAAATAAATGCATTTACGCATTGACTGCATATGCATGAATGCATATTATCCATCTCAGGCCGTTCAACAACGGCTGCAACGACGCTCTTTAGTGGCAAAGCAAAGGCAGCGATGAACCGGCCTCGACGGTTCAGAGGGTTGGCAACTGACCCGGGTGTGCAGCGTAAAGCACCAGAAGCAGTTATCCGGCGGACAGGGTCGCGGTCGGAGGAACAATTTGAATGGGTCCGTACCGCACCAGTAGTGCCGAAAGACCAAGGTTTGCATTACTGAAAAGCCCGGGCGACCGGGCTTTTTGGAATGCCTGCCTAACGTGGGCCGCCAATAGACAGGGACCCCTTGAATCACCCTTTTCAGCTTTCTATCAACTGGCCATCTCGCTGGCCTCAATCCGCACGGGAGACGTGAATGACAAACGAGCAGCAAGCGTTGCTGGACATGCCGATCTGGCTGGTCATCGTCCTGGCGCTGGTCGGTGGCGTTTCCGGCGAAATGTGGCGCGCCGACAAGGAGGGCGCCCGTGGCTGGTCGCTGTTACGGCGCCTGGCGCTGCGCTCTGGAGCCTGCGTGGTCTGCGGGGTCTCGGCCATCATGCTGCTGTATGCCGCCGGCGTCTCGATCTGGACCGCCTGTGCCTTCGGTTGCCTGACCGCCATGGCCGGTGCCGACGTCGCCATCGGCCTCTACGAGCGCTGGGCGGCCAAGCGCATCGGAGTATGCGAACCGCCCTCACGGGACTCGAACCCGGATCAGCGCTGATCCCGCATCGGCTCCGGCCTTCAACAAGGCTCATCGGCCCTGGCGGCTGGGGCGCCTCGACCTGATTCAGGAACTACACAATGAACGAACTGACCCAGCTAAAAGACGCCATCACCTCCACCATCAAGCTGGCGATGCCGCAACTGCAGAGGGTTGAGGCCTTCCCCAAGATCCTCGAAGGCGTCACTGAACCGACGCTCCACTTCGCGGTTACCGGCCTGGACCAGGCCGCCGACCCCGGGGATGGCCGCAGTTGCATGCGGGCCACCTTCGAGGCGCGGATACGGGTTGACCCCGAACTGGCACAGGCGCCTTTGCAGGCGGCCATGCTGGCGGCGCAGTTGCTTGAGCTGTTGCGTTGCCAGCAGTGGAACCTGGACTTTGTCGAGGGGGCAACGGCGGTATGGGCCAAGCCTGCCGGCCCGGTGGCCGATCCGGCTTATCGCGCCGAGTGGATCGTGCAGTGGCAGCAGTTGGTCTACCTGGGCCAGGAGCAATGGCCCTGGCCCGATCAACCACCGGGCACGCTGGTGTTGGGCTTCAGCCCCGATACCGGACCCGGCCACGAGGGCGACTACCAGTCGCCGGAGCACATGGCGTGAGTTACGTGTCTGCAACCCACGACCGCATGATTGCCGGTCTGATCCTGCCTTGCAGCGTGGTCGGCGTGGATCTGGCTGCCGGTCTGGTGCGGGTTTCCGATGGTGCCGGCTGGACCAGCGCCTGGCTGCGCTGGCACAGCCAGGCCGCGGGCAAGGCCCGGCACTGGCGGGCACCGAGCCTGGGGGAGCAGGGCGTGCTGATCAGCCCCAGCGGCGAGCCGGCCCAGGGCACCTTCGTTCCCGGCCTGTATGGCAACGCCGGTCCCCAGCCGGACAACCGCGACCATGTCGAGGTCTGGCGTTTCGAGGATGGCGGCTCGCTGGTCTATGACTGGCAGGCCAAGAGCTACAGCATCAGCCTGCCCAGCGGCACGGTGAGCATTCAGGTCGGCGCCAGCTCGGCGGTGGTGACCGACAGCGCCCTGACCGGCAAGGCCGACAGCATCACCCTGAGCGGAGCGATCACCTTGAATGGCGATGTGCAGATCAACGGTGGGAGCCTGAAGCACAACGGGGTCAACGTCGGTTCGACCCATACCCACCCGGGTGTGATGTCAGGCCCCGGTGCAACGGCTCCGCCGCAGTGATCCTTGGCCCCATTGCCCGCACGACCCACCTATCACTCAAGCAACCCGCCCAGAGCGGTTTTTTCTACCCGGAGAATCCAATGGCCACCCCCAAGAAAAAAACCGGCCGCCCGGCCGGCACCGGTGCTGTGGTGTTTCGCGACAGCCTTTACACCTCGCGCCATCTGATCCTGCCGGATGGCCGCCAATTGCCGGTGGTCCAGGGACAGGTATCGGTCAAGGCCGGCGACCGCGTTGCCCTGGACTACCTCGCCAGCCACCCGGATCTGCAAGCACAGGAGTAAGGCCATGATCGGAATGGATCGCCGTACCGGCCTGTCGCTGTCCGGCATCGAGCATGTGCGGCAGTCCATCGAGGACATCCTGACCACGCCCCAGGGCAGCCGGCGGATGCGCCCCGAATACGGCAGCAACCTGCGTCGTTATGTCGACCTGCCAGTGACCGGCGGCTGGAAAAGCGCGGTGCAGGCCGAAGTGGCCCGGGCGCTGTTGCGCTGGGAGCCACGCTTGAAGCTGGAGCGGGTCAGTGTGATCGCGGTGGTGGGAGGCCAGATCAGTTTTCAACTGACCGGCCAGTACCTGGGCAATCGCGCGGTTTTGGAGGTGACGGCATGAGTACGTTGGACCTGTCGGCGCTGCCGGCCCCCCAGGTGCTTGAAGCCCTGGATTTCGAGGCCTTGTACCAGGGCAAGCTGGACACCTTTCGCCGGCACATGGGCGAGAACTGGACGGCCAACCTGGAAAGCGACCCGGTGAGCAAACTGCTGGAAGTCTCGGCTTACGCTGACATGCTGCTGCGGGCCCGGGTCAACGACGCCGCCAAGGCGTTGCTGCTGGCCCATGCCCAGGGCACGGACCTGGACCACCTGGCGGCCAACGTCAAACTGCAGCGCCTGGTGATCCAGGCCGCAGACCCGCAGGCGGTACCGCCGTTGGAGGAGGTCAAGGAAGCTGACGACGCGCTGCGCGAGCGCGTGCAATTGGCCTATGAAGGACTGACCACGGCCGGCCCGCGCAACAGCTACATCCTGCATGCCCGTAACGCTTCTGCGCTGGTAGCAGACGCCGAGGCCGAAAGCCCGGCACCGGCCCGGGTAACGGTCACGGTGCTGAGCCTGGAGGGAAATGGCGCGGCCAGTCCTGGCTTGCTGGCGACCGTTGCCGCAGCCCTCAACGATGAAGACGTGCGACCGCTCGGCGACCGGGTCACGGTCCAGAGTGCCCAAGTCTTGCCGTATCGCATCGACGCGGTGCTGCACATGAAGGGCTCCGGCCCGGAAGGTGACGCTGCCCTGGCTGAAGCCGAGCGCAAGCTGGCTGCCTGGGTCAACCCACGCCGGCGCCTGGGCATCGAGGTGGCCCGTTCGGCCATTGATGCGCAGTTGCATGTGGCCGGCGTGGCTCGGGTCGATCTGGCGGGTTGGCAAGACATCACCCCGACCAAGGCTCAAGCGGCGTATTGCGCCGGTTACAGCGTCACGCTGGGGAGCTGAGATGACCAGCCTATTGCCGATCAATAGCACGCCGCTGGAGCGCGCCCTGGAGGCGGCCAGCGCAGGCGATACCGCCATCATGCTGCGCACCCTGTACGACCCGGCGACCTGCCCGGTGCATCTGCTGCCGCAACTGGCCTGGGCCTGGTCGGTGGATCGCTGGGACCCGCGCTGGTCCGAGACGGTCAAGCGCAACGCCATTCGCGCCTCGTACTTCATCCACGCCCGCAAGGGCACCCTCGGTGCGCTGCGGCGGGTGGTGGAACCGCTGGGCTACCTGATCGAAGTGGTCGAATGGTGGCAGACGGTCCCTGAAGGCGAACCGGCCACCTTTGCCCTGAAAGTAGGGGTGCTGGATACCGGCATCACCGAGGAGATGTACCAGGAGCTGACCCGGTTGATCGACGACGCCCGGCCGGTCAGCCGGCACATGACCGGCCTGGCCATCAGCCTGGAAACCTCCGGCGTCATCGGTTACGGCGCCTACGTGGATCAAGGCGAAGTGCTCGACGTTTATCCCCCGACACCCCGCGACATTGAAGTGACCGGCCGTTATGGCCAGGTCATGTGTATTGATGAAACAGACACCCTGGATGTGTACTCATGATTGATTCCAACAGTCAGTTCTTCGCCATCCTCACGGCAGTGGGCGAGGCGAAACAGGCGAATGCCACGGCCCTGGGCACGTCCTGGACCTTCAAGGAAATGGCGGTCGGCGATGCCAACGGCACCGACCCCATCCCGAACAAGGCCCAGACCAAGCTGATCAACGAATGGCGCCGCGCCCCGGTCAACCAGGTGCGCACCGACCCGGCCAACCCCAACATCATCATCACCGAGCAGGTGATCCCGCCTGATGTCGGTGGGCGCTGGATCCGCGAGATCGGCCTGTTCGACGCCGACGGCGACCTGGTGGCGGTGGCCAACTGCGCGCCTAGCTTCAAGCCCCTGCTGGCCCAGGGCACCGGCAAGACCCAAGTCATCCGCATGAACTTCATCGTCGCCAACACCGCGCAGATCGTGTTGAAGATTGATCCTGCTGTGGTGCTGGCGACTCGCGAGTATGTCGACAATGCAGTGATCGAGGCTCTCGCCAAGCTGGATTTCAAGCATTCGGCAGTGGTGGCCACCACCGCCAACATCGCCTTGAGCGGAATTCAGACCATCGACGGCGTGTTGCTGCCGGCCGATGCCCGGGTGCTGGTGAAGAACCAGACTCAGGCCAAGGACAACGGCTTGTATGTGGTGTCGTCGACGGGCGTCTGGACCCGTGCCCAGGATGCGGACACCAGCCTGGAGGTCACCCCCGGGCTGTTCGTCAGCATCGAGAAGGGCACGGTCAACGGCGACAGCGTCTGGCAGTTGGTTACCGACGGGCCGATTGTCCTCGGCACCACGCCGCTGGCCTTCGAGATGGCCATCGGGCGAACCGGCATCAGCGCGGGCTCCTATGCCAACGTCACGGTCGACAAGTACGGCCGGGTGATCGCCGGGACCAACCCGAGCACCCTGGCCGGGCATGGCATTACCGACACCTACACCAAGGCCGAGATCGAGTCGATTGTGGCGCAGTCGTCATCATTGCCGGTGGGCTCGATGGTGGCGTTTCCCAGGGCCAGCGTGCCGCCGGGGTTTCTGGAGATTGATGGCAGTGTGCAGAGCATTGCGGCTTATCCGGATCTGGCGGCGTATCTGGGGAGCACTTTCAACAAGGGGGATGAGGGGGCTGGAAACTTTCGCTTGCCCGAGTCTCGGGGCGAGTTCCTGCGGGGGTGGGATCATGGGCGTGGGGTGGATGCTGGGCGGGAAATTGGAAGTCGGCAAGATGCGTCGATTGTCTCAGCAGGCGATGCGGTAGTTTCAGGAGTAAGCGTTGTAGCGTTTTACAATGATCTCAATGATGACTCTGCAGCATTCAGGGCGCGGCTGAACTCTGATGGGACTCCGACGGCTCTACCAAATGTTCAGTACGTTGGGACCGGGGCAAATATTAGTGGTCCCGGTATAGCTTCTGCAATGTACGTCCGCCCACGCAACCTGGCGGTCATGTGGTGCATCAAAGCCTGGAACGCACCCATCAATCAGGGAAACATCGACGTAGCAGCGCTGGTAAAGGAACTGGCCGCACTCAAGTCTGCGCACCCTGTCGGTGCCATCATTCCATTTCCCAAGGGTGAGGTTCCACCGGGCTATCTTGAACTTAACGGTAGCGTGCAAAGCATTGCCGCTTATCCCGATCTTGCGGCTTATCTCGGGACCACCTTCAACAAGGGCGATGAGGGTGCTGGAAACTTCCGATTGCCTGAGTCTCGGGGGGAGTTCTTGCGGGGATGGGACCATGGGCGCGGTGTGGATGCTGGGCGTGCTCTTGGCACTTGGCAGGCTGATGAGTTCAAGTCGCACACTCATCCAATCGGTAATCAAAATACATACGGCAGCGGCGGGTCTTCTGGGCCGTTGCACAACGGAGCGAAAGTTGGAGAACTAACCCAGCCAACCAGCCCGACTGGGGGAGCTGAAACCCGTCCGCGCAACCTCTCTGTCATGTGGTGCATCAAGGCTTGGAACGCGCCAGTCAATCAGGGCACCATCGACATCGCCGCACTGGCGCCGTTGGCGGCTCAGGCGACGGAGATAAAACATGGGACGGCCAAGGTCGCCACGGATGCGCAGATGCTGGACAGTGCAAACGACGCGATGATCGCAACGCCTAAAAAACTACGCCTCGGTTTTGCAATGAGCTTGGCGGCAAACGGATATGTGGCTTTCCCCTCATGGCTGGGAGGGCTAGTTGTTCAGTGGGGGTATGTTCCGAAGCCGAGTGCAGCGGCAGTTCCAGTGACATGGCCCATGGCTTTCCCCAATGCATTTGGTCGCTGCTCTGCATCTTTCGGCGGGGCATCCGCGCCAAGCGGCGGTGTTTCAACCGGGGCCCCCTCGCGTGAGGGAGCGATCTTTTACTCGGCAGTAGGCGGGACCGGATATGACGTCTCTTACATCGCGATTGGATGGTGAAATATGCAGCGTTTTTATAGCCAGAGCACAAAGACCACTTACCTGATGGGGTTGCATACGTCGATACCTGACGACGCAGTAGAGATATCTGATGAGCGTTATCTCTCGGTAATTGGAAACCCAATGCCAGGCAAGATTCGGGTTCATGATGAACTGGGCTTGCCCTATCTGATCGATGCCCCCGAGGTGCTTCCGGATCCAGCAGCACAGGAACGCCAGTGGCGCGATTTGGAGCTGGCATCTGTCATGTGGCTGCGCGAGCGTCACCGTGACCAGCTCGAAATCGGGACAGCCACGACGCTGACCGGTGAGCAGTTCAAGGAGTTGCTTATGTACATGCAATCCCTACGCGATTGGCCCCAATCCCCGGACTTCCCGCAAGCCGAGCACCGCCCAGTAGCCCCATCCTGGATCGCCGAGCAAACCGATTAAACGCCCCGCACCGCCGGGGCGTTTTCTTTCTCGCTTCCCACCAATCAATCATCCCTACGAGCCCCCTTCACCCGGGGCTTTTTCATGTCTGGAGTTTATCCATGAGTGGTTTTTTCCACGGCGTTACCGTAACTAACGTCGACACCGGCACGCGCACCATTTCGCTGCCGTCGTCTTCGATCATCGGCCTGGTGGACACCTTCACCGAAGGCCCGACCGCCACTGCCAAGGTCAATGACCTGCTGCTGATCACCAACGAGCGCGAGGCCATTGCCGCCTGGGGCCCGGATGCGGCCATCACCAAGGCCTGCCAGGCCATCTACCAGCGGGCCAAGGCGGTGATCGTCGCTTGTGGCGTGGCCAAGATGACCGACGCGGCCGAGCAGACTTCGGCGATCATCGGCGGGGTGCTGGCCGACGGCAAGCGTACCGGTCTGCAGGCGCTGCTGGACGGCAAGAGCCGTTTCAACGCCCAGCCACGTCTGCTGGTCACCCCCAAGCACAGTTCGACCCTGGCCATCGGCACTGCCCTGGTGGCCCTGGCGGACAAGCTGCGTGGCCTGGCCATTCTCGATGGCCCTAATACCACCGACGAAGCGGCCATGGCCTACGCCAAGAACTTCGGTGCCAAGCGCGCCTATATGGTCGATCCGGGTGTTCAGCACTGGGACAACGGCGCCAATGCCACCGTCGATGCGCCGGCCTCGGCCTGGGTTGCCGGTCTGTTCGCCTGGACCGACAACGAGTACGGCTTCTGGGCCTCGCCGTCGAACAAGGAGTTCGTCGGCATCACCGGCACCAAGCGGCCGATCGAGTTCCTCGACGGCGATGAAACCTGCCGCGCCAACCTGCTGAACAACGCCAACATCACCACCATCATTCGCGATGCGGGCTTCCGCCTGTGGGGCAACCGCACGCTGTCCAGCGATCCGAAGTGGGCCTTCGTCACCCGGGTGCGGACCATGGACATCGTCATGGACGCGATCCTCTTCGGCCACAAATGGGCCGTGGACCGCTCGATCACCGCGACCTACGTCAAGGATGTCACCGAGGGCCTGCAGGCTTTCATGCGTGATCTGAAGAACCAGGGCGCGATCATCAATTTCGAGGTCTACGCGGACACCGAACTGAACACCGCCAGCCAGCTGGAGCAGGGCAAGGTCTACTGGAACATCCGCTTTACCGACGTGCCGCCCGCCGAAAACCCCCACTTCCGGGTCGAGGTCACCAACCAGTGGTTGACCGAAGTCCTCGACCAAGCCGCTTAAGGAGCCCCCGCAATGGCAATGATTCCCGAAACCCTGGCGAACATGAACCTGTTCGTCGATGGCATCAGCTTTCAAGGCGACGTGCCGAGCCTGACCCTGCCCAAGTTGACCCTCAAGACCGAGGAACACCGTGTCGGCGGCATGGATGTGCCGGTGGAACTGGACATGGGCATGGAGAAGCAAGAGGCCGGCTTCACCACCACCGGCGTGCGCCGCGAGTCGCTGAAGATGTTCGGCCTGGCCGATGGCAGCGGCTTCAACGGTGTGTTCCGTGGCGCCTTCAAGGGCCTCAAGGGCAAGGTCACTCCGGTGATCGTCACCCTGCGCGGCCTGCTCAAGGAGGTCGACATGGGCGACTGGAAATCCGGCGACAAGGCCGAGATCAAGCACAACGTGGCCCTGACCTACTACAAGCTGGAAGTCGACGGCCGCCTGATCTACGAGATCGATGCCCTGGGCATGAAGCGCGTGATCAACGGCGTCGACCAGCTCGCCGCCCAACGTTCGGCCCTGGGCCTGTAAGGAAGACACCCCATGTCTCAAGCAAGCGACAAGACCCCGAGCTGGATGACCCTGAGCAGCGACAGCGTGATGGTGGCGCTGAGCAGGCCGGTGGAGATGAACGGTGTGGTCTGCGACCGGCTCACCCTGCGAGCGCCGACGGTGCGTGATGTGCGCGCCGCCAGTGCCGCCGGTGTGGGTGACGATGAACAGCGCGAGCTGATGCTGTTTGCCAGCCTCGCGCAAATCAGCACCAAGGACCTGGAGAGCATGGCGCTCAAGGACTATCAGCGCCTGCAGGCTGGCTATTTTCGCCTGGTGCAAGACGACGAGCTTTGATCCGGCGGTGATGAAGGTGGCGGCGAAACGGCTCGCTCGCGAGCTGCATTTTTCCGCCGAGGAAATCATGACCATGGGCTTTTCCGACATGGTCTGGTGGCTCACGGATTGAGCCCGTCACCCAAGGATCAGGAGAAGCACATGGCGAACAAACTGGTATCGGGGCTGGTGGTAGTGGGTACTGCCCTCAGTTCGACCTGGGACGCCGCCTTCAAGACGGTGGAAGACCGGATCAAGCAGCTGGAACAGCAGGGCAGCAAGGCCAGGGTGCTGGAGAAGACCATTGGCCAGACCCTGCGCCTGCAGGATGAATGGAAAAAGGCCCATGACACCGGCGCCACTTCCGCAGCCGGGCTGTTGCGCCGGTTGGAAGAGAGCCGCAACGGGCTGCGCCAGCAGGGTATTGAGGTGCACAAGCTGCGCCAGGAATATCAAGCGCTGGGCAAGGTGGCCCGGGGTTCTGAGCTTCAGGCTCGTGGGCTACAGCAGGTCACCCAAGGCAAGGCCGACTTCAAGGCGGCTTATGGCTGGGCAAAGTTTGGCGTCGATAAACTGCGCGCCCCGGTCAAGATCAGTGCCGATTATCAGGCGCTGATCCGCGACATGGCGATCAAGGCCAATGTGGTCAACCAGCCTCAGGAAGCGCAGCTGAGCCGCACGGTGATTCAGACCTCCCGTGACACGGGCATGGCCCGTAACGATGTGGCGGCCCTGGTGAGCCAGATGATGGCCAGCGGCATGTCGCTGGGCAAGGCACAAGGCTACACAGGGCTGGCCGCCAAGTTTGCGGTGGGGCAGGGCGCGAGTGTCGACGACACCGCGAAGCTGATGCGCGCCCTGGAGCTGAAGGCCGGGATCAGCGATCCCAAGGTCATGGAGCAGGCTCTTGAGGCCATCGCCCTGCAGGGGCAGGCCGGTAATTTCGAGGCGGCCGACATGGCGCGCTTGCTCCCGGCGCTGCTCAACAGTGCGAGCGCGGAAGGACTCACCGGCATGGAGGCGGTGAGTCAGCTGGGGTCCATGCTGCAAGTGCAGATGAACACTGCGGGCAGTGCCGATCAGGCCGCTGGCCAATTGCAGAATTGGATCGAGAAAATCGGCTCCAGTGAGGCGGTCAAGGCTTATGAAGACGCCGGCATTGATTATCAGGCTTCGCTGAACACCGGCATCCAAAAGGGCATGTCGAGCCTGGAGGCGAGCTTTGCCCTGGCCATGCGTTACGTCAGGGCCATCGACCCGGCCAAGGCGGCGAAGATGGCCGAGGCCCAGGCGCAGATCAGCCAGGAAACCGACCCGGCCAAGGCCAAGGCCATGCTTGAGGCCCTGGAAGAGTCCCTGCGCACCGGCGACCTGTTTACCGATATGCAGATCAAGGCGGCCTTGCTAGCCCAGACCCAGGGTCGGCAGCAGTATGAGCAAGTGAAGAGGGATTCGTTGAGCGCTTCGGGGGTTATCGACAAGAACCTCGCGGAGCGTCGAGAGGCCTCCAAGCAGTTGTGGGCTGAAGCAGGTTTAGCCATCGATGAAGGCCAGCGGGTCGTGGGGCAGGCCCTGCAACCGGTGACGGATCTGGTGGCCAAAAGCATCACCGTGGTGGTCGGCAAGCTGACCGAGCTGGCAGAGCACAACCCATCGTTGGTGCAGGGTGTGGTCGCTTTGGGCGCCGCGTATGTCGCGGTGCAAAAGCTCATGGCGGTCTACACCATGGGCAAGGGCCTGATCAATGTCCTGCGGGGTGGGTTGAAAGTTGACCCCAAGGCGGCAAAGCGAGCGCCCGGTCGCAATGCGCCAGGCATTGACTGTTGCGAGCCCATTATCGACTGCGGCTTGGACAAGCAACGCCGTCGGGGCCGTGGTGGGCGTAAGGCTGACAGGCGCAGGCCACCTGCGAGGGGGGCGGGCATTCAAGGTGGCAAGAGCCCTTTGACGCCCAGTGGTCTGGAAAAAATGCCCAGAGGGGCGGTCAGGTCTGGCGTGGCCGGTGCCGCACTGAAAGGCGCTGGCTCTGTGGCCAAAGGGTTCGCACCTTTGCTCAAGGGCGGCGCGATTCTATCGGTGCTTGGTGCCGGTTTCCAGGTTGCGGACACCTATCTGAATGCCAAGACCCAGGATGAAAAAGCCGAAGGCTATGGCGAGGCGGCAGGCAATCTTGCAGGCGCCGCTGCCGGAGCAGCAGCAGGGGCCGCCATTGGTTCCGTGGTGCCGGTCATCGGTACTGTTATTGGTGGGCTGGTGGGCGGTGCCCTGGGCGCTTGGGGCGGTTCTGCCGCAGGTGGGGCCTTGGGCAAAAAACTGTTCGGCTCCGACGACTCGCTCAAGCAAATGCCCGCTGCCGGTCCGCTGATGATGCGCAATGCCGGGCAGAACATCCCGTCGGTCATGGGCGATATCGCCAGGTCCTTCCAACCGGGCCAGACGCCTCCGCTGATGGGCCAGGCCGCGCGTTCGCTGGCCAGTCCGGCACCGTCGGCGTCGAGCCTTTCGCTGAGCAATCCTCCGGAGCCGTTCAAATCGGCGGCGCCCCCGGCAATCGAACAGCAGTTCAGCTTCGCGCCTTACCTGTCGATCTCGGTCCAGGGCGATGTCAGGGATCCGGCGCAACTGGCCCGGGAGCTGGAACCCTATCTGCGCTTTCAGTTCGACGAATACAGCCGCCAGGCGGCGGGTCGTCAGTTGTTCGACGCGGCACACGTTTAAGGAGGCGGCATGGCCTATATGGAACAGCTGCAATCGGGGCTCACGTCCCTGGTGGCGGCAGCGGAGGCGGGGCGGCGCAGTGCCGATGAAATGCTCGGGCCGATGAACGGCGCCATCAGCGACATCACCGGCGCCGCCTCGGAGCTGGAAAACCTGCCCTGGGTCGGCCCGGTGCTGGGCGCCAAGCTGCAACGCACGATGCGCAGCATCGGCGCGGCGCAGTCGGCGGTGGGTGAGGTCGCGGCCAAGTACAGCCAGGCCGTGACCGTGGCGGGGCAGATGCAGCAGCGTCTTGGCGCCTTGCAGGAGCAGGTGGCCAAGGCTGGCGCGGCGATCAATCGCATCGGCGGGCAGATCAGTCCGGCCCTGGGCAATATCTTTCCTTCCGGCGCGCTGGCGCCCCAGGCCACCCCGGCGGCAGAGGCGGTGAAACCCTTCCCGCACCTGCTGATCCTGCAGCCCCTGGGGGCCGCGGCCGAGCCGTTCTACTTCAACCTCGACACCGCGGCCTTCGATGAGCTGCGCCGGCAAACCGGCTTTCGCTGGGCGGCCCAGGAGCGCCTGAGCCGCAGCATCGCGCAGCAGGCAGTGGGGCAGGGCGACGACAAGATCTCCCTCAAGGGCGCGATCTTTCCCGGGTTCAAGGGCGGGCTGGGGCAGTTGCAGGCGTTGCGCAGCATTGGCCGGCGCCTGCAGCCCCTGAGCCTGACCACGGGCTACGGCGAAGTGCTGGGCACCTGGTGCCTCACCAGCATCGACGAGGAACAGAGCCACCTGCTGGCGGGCGGCATTCCCCGCAAACAAGGGTTTTCACTGGAGTTTGTGAGCTATGGCAACGACCTGCAGAACCTCTGACGGCGATCTGCTCGACACCCTGTGTCATCGCTACTACGGGCACCTCAATGGCAGCGTCGAGGCGGTGCTGGACGCCAACCAGGGCCTGGCCGATGAGCCACAACCCTTTCGGTCCGGGGTACTGATCCTGCTACCGGAGCTGCCGATCCGCACAGAGGCGATGGTTCAGCTATGGGACTGACCTGGCCTCCGCTCAACAGACCCCGCTGCGTGCGGGGTCTTCATTTTCTGGAGCACAGGCCATGACCCCGGTCTTTCGCATCCTCGCCGATGGCCGCGACATCACCGCGCAGATCAATGACCGGCTGCTGACGCTGCGCACCCTGGACAAACCGGGCATGGAAGCGGACGAGTTCGAACTGCGCATCGACGACCGTGACGGTGCGGTCGCCTTGCCCGGTCGTGGCGCCGCCATCGAAGTGTTCCTCGGCTATGCCGGGCAGGCATTGACTCGCCTGGGGCGCTACACGGTGGATGAAGTGGTGGTCAACGGACCGCCGGATTCCATCGAGATCCGCGGCAAGGCCAGCGACATGCGCGGCAGTGGCAAGACCACCCGCAGCGGCAGTTGGGAGAACGTTGCGCTGGCGCAGATCGTCCGCGATCTGGCGGCCCGCAACGGCTGGCAGCCGGTCTGTCCGGTGGCGACCAAGGTGCCGCGGATCGACCAGCTCAACGAATCCGACTTCAACTTCATCACCCGCCTGGCCCGGCAGTACGATTGCACCGCCAAGGTGGCCGAAGGCAGGTTGCTGGTGCTGCCCCGTCAGTCCGGGTTGAGTGCCAGCGGCAAGGCCCTGGGCGTTGTCAGCCTCAGCCGCCGCGACGTCAGCCGTTATCAGTTCCGCCTCAGTGACAGCAGCACCCACAAGGCGGTGCAGACCAAGCATCAGGACCCGAAGAGCGGCACGCTCAAGGTCATCGACCTGGGCAACAGCGACTCGCCGGCCAGCGTGCCGGCGGTGCACACCGATCGACACCTGTACCCCAACAAGTCCGCCGCCGAGCAAGCAGCCAAGGCCCGTTTGGCGGCCTTCAACCGCAGCAGCGCCAGCCTGCGCCTGGAGATGCCCGGGCGCACCGATCTGTTTGCCGAGCGCCTGATCAATGCCCAGGGCTTCAAGGCCGGACTGGACGGCGAGTACCTGGTGGACTCGGTAGAGCAGCTGTTCAACCCGTCGGGGTGGAGCACCACGGTCGAATGCAACGGCGGCAAGCAAGGCAAGGCCAAAGCCAAGGCGAAGAAAACCCCCGCCAAAAAACCACTCAGAGTGGTGCAGCTTTGACGCTGCGTCAGCCCCGCGAGCTTTGCCGTAGCCACCCCATGTGCAGCGTTGCGCTGCAACCCACTCTGCCTTTTCAAGTACGCGGACAATCCGCAGGAGTAGTCATGAACCCAGGCATCAGCAGCCCGGCCTCGAAGCGAGGCCTGCGCTTTCTGTTCCAGACATTGATCGTCGGCTGCAGCTTGCTGCTGGCGGCCACAGCCCATGCCGGGCCCTTTGTCCTGGCCTACACCGACGGCCAGGTCGAAGCCTCCTACAGCAACCTGCAAGCGTTCCACGGCAACCTGTCTGCAGTGGGCCTGGGCAGCGTCTACGGGCTGACCGTCACCGGCCAGTTGCACCAGGAAGGGATGAACCCGACCAGCGAAAACATCATTCGCTTCGCCCAGTCCAAATCGCTGCCGCTGTACCCCACCGTGTCCGACTACAACCAGGGCATTGCGGATTTCGACCCGGCGATTTCCCACTCCATCGTCAACGACAAGACCTTGAGTGCCGGCAGCATCAAGCAACTGGTGAGGCTGGCCAAGGAGGGCGGTTTTGCCGGCATCAACCTGGACTTCGAACAGGTCGAACCGAGGAATGCCAAGGCCTTTTCCGCCTATGTCAAAGCCCTGGGCAATGCCCTGCATGCCAGCGGCAAGAAACTGATCATCAGCGTCCCGCCCAAGTCCAGCGACCGCGAGCCCGAGTACCTGCAAGGCTACGACTACAAGGCCCTGGGCGCGGCGGTGGATTACGTCCAGGTCATGACCTACGACCAGGTCGGCCCGGGCTGGAGCAGCGGCGGTTTCCACGACGAAGTCTGGCCCGGCCCGGGCTCCGGCGCCGACTGGCAACGGGCTGTGCTCGGCTACGCGGTATCGCGAGTCGCGCCGGGCAAGGTCCTGGCCGGGCTGCCGGCCTACGGTCAGGACTACAGCATTGGCAACCGGGTGCACTGGTCGGCCTATCAGGAAATCATTGCCGAGCACCGCGCCGTCACCCACCGGGACGCCGCTTCCGCAACGCCTTATGCCACCTGGGGGCCGGTCAAGAGCTTCGCCGATGGCGTGGAGTGGACCCCGGAGCGCGCGCAACCGGTGCTCTGGTATGACGACGCTACGAGCATCAAGACCAAGACCGCACTGGTGACCAAGCTGGGCCTGGGTGGTACCAGCGTCTGGGCCATGGGCTATGAAAATGCCGAGTTCTGGACGGCGCTGCAGGCCGGGCTCAAGGCCGGTGCTGAGCTGTTGCCGGCGGGGCGGGAGTGAGCCAGGCCAGTACCAGAGTTCCGGGACTGCCCCGGGTGACGTTCGACGGATAGAGAGTACTGCCCCATGAATGACGAAGACCTTGCGGCGATCAATCGACTGATCGCTGCGCTCCAGGCCCAGACCGATGGCCAGGCCGCCTTGAATAGCGCAATCCGCCTGCTGGCGCAGAGCAATCAGGCACTGGTGGACTTGATCAAGAGTCGCGAGCCCGACCCCAACGCTCCCCCTTATCTGGATGGCTCGCCGGCTCCCTGAACCCAGGGTTCCAGCGTCTTGAGCTTCCTCCCCGAGTAACACTCACAGCCCGCCGTCGCGGGTTTTTTATTGTTTGATGGAGAACACCTGATGTCGATTCTTACCCAAGGTACGCAAATCTTTGCCCTGGTTCCGCCTGTCTCCGGCAGCGGCCCCTACACCGTGCTGGAAATCGAGCACGCCACTTCCTTCGATCCGGGCGGTGCGCCCGCCGAGCAGATCGAAGACACCAGCCTCAATGCCGAAGAGCGCAGCTACAAGAAGGGCCTGCGCACTCCAGGCACGGCCAGTCTCGGGCTGAACGCCGACCCGGCCAACGCCAGCCATATCCGCCTGCACCAACTGTCCGAAGCCAATGGCGATACCAGCGTCAAATGGGTCGTGGGCTGGTCCGATGGCAAGGGTGTAGTCCCTACCCTCAATACCAAGGGTGACAACTTCGAACTGCCCACCACCCGTACCTGGTTCGCCTTCGACGGCTACGTCTCGGACTTCCCGTTCAACTTCGCCCTCAACGCTGTGGTGACCACTACCGTCACCATTCAGCGCACCGGCGGTTCCACCTGGATCAAGAAGGCCTGAGCCACGCCATGAACCTCAAGCAACTGAAAGCCAAGGGCGGCATCGTCGATGCCCTGCCCGTGAAGAAACAGGTGAGCTGGACTCACCTTGACAGCAAGACTGGCAAGGAAGTGACCGACACCTTGACCCTGCATGTACGCCGGCAGTCTTTCGGGGTTATCGAGCGCCTGTTTGCCGAGAGTGACAGCGAGCTGAGCCGCAATGCCCGCTACATCGCCGCGTCGGTGGCCTTGGGCGCTGATGGCTCGGAAGCCCTCAGTTACGACGATGCCTACGGGCTGGAGCCGTCCCTGGGGTTCCTGATTCTCAATGCGGTGAATGAGGTCAATGGCACCGGTGGCGCCGCGGCAAAAAACTGACCGCCGCCGATGAGTTCTGGCACGAGTTGGTGCTGAACGGAGTCGGCGGCCGGACCATTGCCGAAGCCAAGGAACGCATGACCTACCAGGAAGCCCTGGCATGGGGGCGCTATATCGACCGATATGGCTCCTTGCATACCGGTAGGCGGCTGGAGGCGGGCAGCGCCCTGGTGGCGCTGCAGACCCACCGGCTGGGCGGAGGCATGGCGGAGTTGCTGGACTTCATGCCTCACGAACAACGTTTGGGGTTGTCACTCGAACGTGCAATGAACGAGTGGCGCTGACCTCAGGCCACTTTCCCCAAACCCGTTTCGACGGGTTTTTTCATGACCCGGAGAAACCTATGGCAACTGCTTCCCAAGGGAGTTTGCAGCTGGACCTTGGCAGCCTGGAGCGGGCCCTGGACAAGGCCCAGCGTATTACCGACCAAGGCATGCGCAGCATGCAGAGGCGTGTCGAGGAGGCCAGCAAGAAAATGGCCGAGGCAATGGCGACTTCGTCTGCTTCCGCGTTGGGCGCGACCTCCAATGCCTTCGATGGCCTGCGCAAGGCCTATGACCCGGCTGCCAGAGCGGCCGATGATTTTGTAAAGAGTCAAAGTTCCTTGAGCGCACTGCTCCAGCAGAACAAAAGTGCTGGAACCGAGTATGCGCAGTCCCTGGAAGTATCTGGAAAAAAGCTGGGGGCGTACTCCGACGAGCTGGAGAAACTGCGTAACTCAGGGGCTTTAGCAGCCTCTCAGCTGGGCAGGGGTAGTCGTCAACAGGCACTGGCCGCTCAACTTAGCGCGAACGATGAAGAATATGCGTCGGCGCGCAAGGCTCTGGATAAGCAATTTCCTCAAGGCGCGGTTCAGTCGCCAGCGACCTATGCCGACAAGTCGGGGATCAAGTTTCCGGCGGGAGATGCCTATGGCCGTGGGGCCGAACAGGGCGACGAGTATGCCACCAAGCTTGATGAGCTCAAGACCAAGCACAGTGACATGGCCCTGCAGATTCAAAGCAACTATGTACAGATGAGCGAAGCACTTGGCGACTGGAAAAATGGTGCCTCGTCGGCTTTGGATGACTACATGAATAACGCCGGTAACGTCGCCGCTCAGTCGAAGGCGGTGTTCACCAGTGCGTTTGAGCAGATGGATGCAGCGATCCTCCAGTTCGCTACCACGGGCAAGTTCTCCTTTTCCGATTTCGCCAAGTCGGTGCTCAAGGACATGGCGATGTTGGCGGCGAAGACGGCGGCGTCCAAAGCGTTGAGTTCGTTGTTTGGAATGGCCAGTTCGGCGGTCATGGGATGGTTTGGCTCTACTGCTGCCCCTGCCCCAACGACCGCTACGGTCGGTTCCTCAAGCTACACCTTCGATCCTCAGTTGAGCCTGGACTCCAGCTTCAAGTATGCCAACGGTGGTGTCTTCACCAATGGTGTCGCTACCGGTCCGACCCTGGCTCCTATGGCCCTGTTCGGTGAGGCCGGACCAGAAGCAATCATGCCCCTGAGTCGTGGTTCCGATGGTTCGCTGGGCGTAGTTGCGCTTGGCGGTGGACAGCCCGGCACCACCAGCAACCAGCAGGTGGTGATCCAGCAGACCATCAACGTACCCGACGGACAGGCCGCGGGTGCAGGCACTAACTCCCAGAGCCTGGCCAATGCCTACGCCAGCGCGGCGAAGCAGGGCGCGGCCGAACAGATCGCCCGAGACCTGAAACCGGGCGGCCAGATCTGGTCCGTCATCAACGGCCGCTGATTTCCAGCGGCCGCAACGGCTCACGCCCGGAGAAAAGACATGACTATCGAAACATTCACTTGGGTACCCAAGATCGAGCCCGTGGGCAGCGTCGAGTTTCGCCTCAAGTCGGCGCGCTTTGGTGATGGCTATCAGCAGGTTGTCCAGGACGGGATCAACAACAAGACCCAGTCCTGGCCGCTGACCTTTGTCGGCGACGACAAGAAGATCAAGCCGATCATCAACTTCATCGACGCCCATCAAGGAGCCAGGCCTTTCTATTGGACCCCGCCGTTGGGCGAGCAGGGGTTGTACCGCTGCAAGACCTACCAGCCCTCGCCGTTGGGCGCAGGGATTTACTCGCTCAGCGCAACTTTTGAACAGGCATTTCATCCATGACTATCGATCCGATCCACCTTGGCAGTGCTCCCAACGATGGCACCGGGCAGAACCTGCGTTCGGGGGGGCAGACCATCAATGACAACTTCGCTGAGCTGGACACCCGTACTGCAACAGCACAAGCCACAGCCGAGCAGGGGGTTGCGCAGGCCGTAGCCGCCCAGGCCAAGGCTGATGCGGCGATTCCGGCATCAGCTCTAGGAGCCACTGTGGCTCAATTGGTCAACGGAACAGTACCGCAGTCGCAGTTGCCCAGTGACGTGCTGGAGTTCGCGACGCTGGCTGGTTTTCCAGCGACGGGTGAGGGCGGGAAGATCTATATCGCGGTCAATGATGGTGACAGTCTGAGCAACCCCAGCAAGCAGTATCGCTGGAATGGTTTGTCCTTCGTACTGATCCCTTCCTCCCCAGGTTCAACGGATCAGGTGGCTGAAGGGGCGACTAACCAGTACTTCACAGCGGCGCGTGTGCGTTCGACGACTCTGACGGGCCTGGGAGCGTCGGTCAACGCTGCTGTTGTCGCCAGCGATACGCTGTTGCAAGGCATTGCCAAGTTGCAGGGGCAGGTCGACGCCAAACTCGGCAAAAGCGAAAAGGCTATCGATTCGGACAAGCTGGCAGGCCTGCCTGCGGCTTACTACCGTGCTCCCATGGGTGGAGCGACCGCCACCGCCTCTGGTACTCAGGGTCTGGTGCCTGCGCCGCCTCAGCTGGAAACGGATAAAGACCGCTTCCTCTGCAGCGATGGAACCTTCAAGGAAGTCAGCAGCGGAACTGGTTTGCCAGTAGGGGCGACCATTCCTTGGACCTTGCCGGTTGAGACTATTCCCGCCGGGTTCGTCGAGCGCTCCGGGCAACTCCTGTCGCGCGCTGTATGGCCGGGGCTGTGGGGTAAGGTCCAGGCGGTGGCAGTGTCGGATGATCAGTGGAAGTCCAACATTGCATTTCGTGGCTGCTATTCCAATGGCGATGGCTCCACAACTTTCCGGATGCCGGATGACAACGGCAAGTATGACCAGCTTGGAGTGGGTGGGGTTACATACCGGGGTTATGGATTGAACTCTATGGGCATGGTCGGGATGCACCAGTCCGATCAAGTTCAAAGCATGAAGCACAGGACCTCTGTGAATGGCGGTGGAGCCAACTCCACAGGTCTAAACCCTGTATTTGGAGGTGACACTGTTCAGAGCAGTCTGGTTGGCAACGTAGTTGCGGCGACAGGGTGGGCTACTTATACCGGAGGTGCGGTGTCCGATGGCTCCAACGGTACCCCGCGAGTCGGTTCGGAAACGCGTATGGCCAACGCCACCGTAATCTGGATCACAATGGCGGCAGCGGCTGCTTCTGCCCCAGGTGAAGTGAATGTTCCCGCTTTGGCGACTCAGGTGGACAACAACACCCAGCGAGTCACTAAGCTGGAAGATGTAATCAATCCGCTTAAGCCCTCTTGGATAAGCAATTGCTTGGTCAATAGCGTTTACGCCATCGTCAATGGCGTGTTGTGGTCAGCGTGTGGCGCTGCTTCTGTGTACGGTAACTTTCAGGCCGGTCGCGGACCTAATGCATCGACAACTTTCTATGGCCTGAACAATTTTAGTCGCGTAAATATTCCCAGCACTTCTCCGGTTATCAAGGCTGGAGCGGTGGGCTATAACGGCTATGCACTTCTCGGTAACGGAGAACTGTGGGCATGGGGCTATAACAACAATGGACAGTTGGGGCTCGGGAGCGTGGCGGTGGCTCCATTGCCGACGCTTTCCACGAGTGGTGTGCTCGACATCTACTTCCATGAGACTAACTCCGGTCACAACTTCGACGGAGGCAAGGCCTTGATTCGCAAGGCTGATGGTTTGTACGCAGCCGGCTACAACGGATACGGTCAGCTCGGCAGTGGCGATACCACGCTTAGAAATAGCTGGACGAAAGTATGGGATGTGGCGACTCGGGGTGATATCAAATCGGTGTGGAACCTCGGCAGTCACTATGGGCGCACTTGGGTGCAGACCTCTGATAATCGTTTGTTCTTTGCGGGTTATAACGGGCAAGGGCAGGCAGGCATTGCTACTCCAGCCAATGTTGTTTCTTTCACCGATGTGACCACCGCGTGGGGTGGGCCTGAAGAAATCGCCAAACTCCTGCATATCAAGGGGGGAAGCGGCTGGGCTGACAGTGCTGCGAACGCCAGTGGGTTCACTGTGATGTGGTTCACTGACTCATTGCGTACGTGCGGCTTCAATACTTATGGGCAACTGGGCAGTGGCAACACCACGTCCCTGACGACGCCCTTCAAAATCTCACAGGCTTTTTCTCAACTGAGCGTGTGCGGCGGTGGTGTTGGCAGTTGCTACGGTGTGGATTCAGATGGTGCACTTTGGGTCTGGGGTTATAACGCAACCTCACAACTGGGGACTGGCAATGCGACCAATCTTTTGGTGCCGACCAAGCACCCGACGTTTGATGGAACGACTTCGGACCGAAAGGTCGGCAAGATCATGACTCATGATTACGACCGTCCCTACTATGGTTACTGTTTCCCGATGTACATCCGAACTGCCGCGGGCAACATCTATCACATGGGTGTCAATGGTTACGGTGAAGGTGGGCGAGGCGTCGTCGGAACCATTTCTACTCCTGTTTTGGTGGCGCTGCCAAAACTGGGCAATAGTGGCAAGCCGGTTTCCATTGAAACCATTGGGTTCCTGGGCACGAGTCACGCAGGTGCTGGTGCCACGGTTACCTATGCTATGGACAGCGAAGGCATGATCTATGGCTGGGGGCACCAGGGCCAATACGGTGTTTACCTCTCGAGCTCTGCAGTTGATTGCCTGGTTCCTTTGCAAATGAAACCTAACTGGATGCTCTAACCGCTAAACCACTGTGAGTTACCCCGTGCCCGCCCTGTGCGGGCTTATTTTTGCCCGAGGAATCACCATGCCGATCACGGCCGATATCCAGACCCTGGAGCCAGGCGCGTGGGTGGAGCTTTTTGAGCTCGACGCCACCAGCCTCGGCGCCGAGCTTTATCGCTTTCACGGTTACCCCCAGCAGTCGTCGATCTTCTGGCAGGGGCTTGAGTACTCACCCTGGCCGATTCAGGCCGAGGGTTTTGAGATGACCGGCAAGGGCGCGCAGCCGACTCCGACGTTGTCGGTCGGCAACGTCGGCGGTTTCATCACTGCCCTGGTGCTGTATTTCGAGGACCTGGTAGGGGCCCGGTTGATTCGTCACCGGACCCTTGGCAAGTACCTGGATGGCCAGCCTGAAGCCGACCCCGAAGAAGAGTTGCCGCCAGACATCTGGTATGTCGAGCGCAAGTCTAGCGAAGACAACGAGGTGGTGAAGTTCGAACTGGCCAGCGCCCTGGACTTCAACGGTGTACAACTGCCACGACGGCAAATCGTTGCCAACGTCTGCTGGTGGCTCAGTTGTGGAGGCTATCGCGGGCCTTATTGCGGCTACAACGGTGGCCCGGTGGCGGATCTCAACGATGTGATCGTCACCGATGCGGCCAAGGATAAATGCGGTGGTCGTTTGAGCAGCTGCAAGCTGCGTTTCGGTGAAAACAACCCGCTGCCTTTCGGTTCATTTCCAGCGGCAGGGCTGCTACGGAGCTGAGCATGAACAAGGCAAATCGGGCCGCCATCGAGCGCCACGCGCTGGCCGAGTACCCCAAGGAATGTTGCGGGCTGTTGATCCGCGAGGGGCGCAAGCGGGTCTATGTGCCCTGTCGCAACACCGCTGTCACGCCCAGCGAACATTTTCGCCTGGCCCCCGAGGATTACGCGGCGGCGGAAGAGCGCGGCGAGGTGCTGGCGGTGATCCACAGTCACCCGGATTATCCACCGGCTCCCAGCGAGGCGGACCGGGTGGCCTGCGAGGCGTCGGGCTTGCCCTGGCACATCCTGGAAGTGCGCAAGGACGATGACGGCACCTTGCGCAAGGGCGACTGGGCGAGTCAGCTGCCCACGGGCTATCAATCGCCGTTGATTGGCCGAGCTTTTGCCCACGGCATTCACGATTGCCTGAGCATTATCCTGGACTACTACCGTCGTGAACTGGGTATCGAATTGGGTAGCTACCAGCGTGAAGACGGTTGGTGGGACAAGGGCGGCAACCTTTATTTAGAGCATCTGCCTCAGGCCGGATTCGAGCGAGTCAATGACCTGCGCCAAGGCGACGTGGTGCTGATGCAGATCCGCTCGCCGGTGCCCAATCATGCGGCAATCTATCTGGCCGACGGCGTGCTCAAGAGCGAGCCGGAGCACTTCCCCGCGCCAGGCTCGATCCTGCATCACCTCTATGGACGCGACAGCAAACGCGACACCTATGGTGGTTACTGGGACGAGGTAACAGTCAGCATCTGGCGACATCGCCAACTCATGGCGATGGATTGAAGTGCATCGTCTTTCCTTGAAATCAACCGGGGATCTTGTTCCTGGGAGTGATGTGATGAATCAGCAAAAAATCCGCGTCATCCGTCTTTACGGCACCCTGGGCGCACGTTTTGGCCGAGTGCACAGGCTGGCGGTCAGTAGTGCCTCGGAAGCGGTTAGAGCCTTGTGCATCCTGATTCCGGGGTTCGAGGCTTTCCTGATGGAGTCCAAGGACCGCGGCCTGACCTACTCGCTGTTTCTTGGCCGCGACAACATCGGTCACGACCGCTTGAATGCCCCCTGTGGTGCCAGTGATATCCGAATCGCTCCGGTATTGATCGGTAGCAAGCGTTCAGGTGGATTGCAAACCATCATCGGGGTCGCATTGGTAGTGGCTGCGTCGTACTTCTCCGGGGGCACGTTTGCCGCTGGTGGCACAACACTGATCGGCGGTACTGGCACCACGGGCTGGACCATGGCCGCGCAAATGGGCATCGCCCTCGCCATGGGTGGGGTCATGCAGATGATGTCGCCGCAGCTCAAGGGACTGGGGGCCATGGACCGTCCCGACAATCGCGCCAGCTACAGTTTCAATGGCGCGGTCAATACCAGTGCCCAGGGCAATCCGGTGGGGTTGTTGTACGGTCAGTTGACCGTTGGCAGCTCGGTGATCAGCGCCGGGATCTATGCCCAGGACCAGCTCTGAATCCGCCTGGGCCCACCCTTTACTTGAAACCCGCCTTGGCGGGTTTTTTATTGCCAGGAGAACCCCATGGGCTTGGCCGTAGAACGACAAAAGATGCAAACCGTGCTGCTGTCCGGCTCCCTGGCAAGGATGTTCGGGCGTGAGCATCGAGTGGCCATTACGGGTGGCTTCAAGGAGGTGATGGGGTACTTCCGTCAATTCCCCGGCTTCGAGCGTTATATGGTGCAGAGCGCGGACCAAGGCTTGCGATTTGCGGTGTTCAATGGACGGCGAAATTTGTCCGAGACCGATATTCATCAGCCTTTGGGCAAAGAAGTGATTCGGATCGCCCCGGTCCTCAGCGGTTCGAAGCGTGCTGGTGGATTGCAGACCATTCTGGGCGCGGTGTTGATGGCCGTGGCTTATTACAACCCCTTTGGCTTCCTGACCGGGCCTGCTGCGTCGTTTCTGATGATGACGGGAGTCAGCATGGCCATGGGCGGTGTTATGCAAATGCTGGCTCCCTTGCCCAAGGGGCTTGCCGCCCAGGACAGCCCGGAAAGCCGCTCCAGCTATAGCTTCAACGGGCCAGTCAACACCAGCGCCCAGGGCAACCCGGTAGGCCTGCTCTACGGTCAGTTGACCATTGGCAGCGCCGTGATCAGTTCCGGCATCTATGCCGAAGATCAACTTTAACTCCTCCTGTCTTCAACCTGCCTGCCGTTGCGTGGGCCTTATTTCGCCTGAAGGAAAGCCATGACTGACCTCACTCTCGCTGGCAGCAAAGGCGGCGGCTCCAAGCCCCGTCCCTCCGTGGAGGCGCCAGACAGCCTGCAAAGCACGGCTTATGCTCGGATCCTCGATCTCGTCAGCGAGGGCGAGATTGTGGGCTTGAAGAATGGCAAGCGCTCGGTGTTTCTCAACGAGACACCCCTGGCCAACGCCGATGGCAGCCTGAACTTCTCCGGGGTCACCCTCGAGACCCGCAATGGCAGCCAGGACCAGACCTACATCCCGGGATTCCCGGCGGTGGAAAACGAATCGTCGGTGGCGGTGGAGTTGCGCAGTGACCAGCCCTGGAGCAAGGCCATCACCAACCTGCAACTGTCGGCCGTGCGCATTCGCCTGGCGGTCTCGCGGCTGGCGCAGACCAACACCAGCAATGGCGACACCAACGGATATACGGTGCGCTATGCCATCGACCTTTCCACCGATGGCGGTGCCTTCGTGGAAGTGCTGCAAGCAGCCTTCAGCGGCAAGACCTCAAGCAAGTACGAGCGCTCCCATCGCGTCGATCTGCCTGCCGCTACTGCTGGCTGGACGGTTCGAGTGCGGCGCCTGACGCCGAACTCCACCAGCGGAGCGATCGCCGACACCACCAGTGTCGAGTCCATCACCGATGTGATCGACGCCAAGTTGCGCTACCCCGGGTCGGCGATCATCGGCCTGCAATTCGATGCCTCACAGTTCCAGTCGATCCCCACCCGTTCCTTCGAACTGCAGGGGCGGATTATCCGCGTACCCAGCAACTACGACCCGCAGACCCGGATCTACAGTGGCGTCTGGGATGGCACCTTCAAGTCGGCCTGGACCGACAACCCAGCCTGGATCTACTACGACCTGCTGCTGCACCAGCGCTATGGCCTGGGGCATCTGCTCAACGCCGCCCAGGTGGACAAGTGGGAGCTGTACCGCATCGGCCAGTACTGCGACCAGCCGGTCTCCGATGGCAAGGGCGGTACCGAACCACGCTTTACTTGCAACCTCTACCTGTCCGTTCGCGCCGACGCCTTGAAAGTGTTGCAGGACCTGGCGACCACCTTCCGCGGCATGGCCTATTGGGGCGCTGGTTCGGTGATGGCCGTGGCCGATATGCCGGAAGATCCGGTGTACACCTACAGCAATGCCAACGTGGTCGACGGCAAGTTCGTCTACGGCGGCTCGGCGAAAAAGACCCGCTACAGCGTGGCCCTGGTCAGCTGGAACGATCCGGCGGATTTTTACCGGCAGAAGGTCCAGTACGTCGATGACCCCGAAGGCATTGCCCGCTACGGCGTGCAGCAGACCGAAATCACCGCCACCGGTTGCACCTCCCAGGCCCAGGCCCAGCGCATCGGTAAATGGGCGCTGCTGACCAACCGCCTGGAAACCGAAAGCGTGAGTTTCGCCGTGGGCCTGGATGGCACCCTCGCACGCCCTGGGCAGATCATCCGGGTGGCGGACAACGACAGGGCAGGGCGCCGGATTGGCGGCCGACTGCGTTCCGCGACCCTGGATACCCTGGTGCTCGACGCCGACGTTAAGGCCTATCCGGGGGACACCGTCACCCTGATCATGCCCACCGGCAAGGCCGTCTCGCGGGTGATCAAGTCAGTGGGCTATCCACTGACCTGGGACAGCACGGGGATTACCTGGGACAACGGTGACATCACTCTCGATACCACCGGCTTTCCTGCCGAAGTCCAGCGAGTGGTGCTGGAGAAGAAGCTGGAGGAACTGCCGCCAGAGCAATCGATGTGGGCGATCGATTCGCCGACCTTGGCAGCCCAACAGTTTCGGGTGCTGTCGGTGGCTGAAGACTTCAGCGATGACGCCATCAAATACAGCATCAGCGCGGTCAAGCATGTACCCAGCAAGTTTGACGCGATTGATAACGGCGCGCGGATTGAACGACCGCCGGTGACGGTGATACCGCCGAGTGTGCAACTACCACCAACCGACGTTCGAGTGAGTAATGATCACTTTGTTGATCAAGGCAGCACAATCAATGTGATGACTATCGAGTGGAGCCGACCGGCCAATGCTATTGCGTTTGAAGCCTACTGGCGCAAGAACGATGGTGAGTGGGTGTTTGCAGGACGTACTGGGGGTAATTCCATCGAGGTGTCAGGCATCTATTCAGGCCGCTATGTTGCCAAAGTCAGAGCAATTAGTGCGTTGGATATCGGCTCGGTATATGCCGTTTCAGCGGAGACAGTTTTAACTGGCAAGATCACTCCACCTCCGGTTGTTTCGTCGTTGACTGCGCAATCTCTAGTCTTTGCCATCAAAGTCAAATGGACTATTTCTGATGACATTAGCGTTGCTGACCTGCAGCGAACAGAGATCTGGTATGGCAAGACTAACGATTTATCCAATGCGACCAAGTTTGGTGATTATGCATACCCACAAACTGATTTGACCATTATGGGGTTGGCAGCTGGGACGACATTCTTTTTTTGGGCCAGACTCGTAGACCGTATAGGTAATGTTGGCGCCTATTCAAAGGCGGTAATGGGCCAGTCCAGTAGTGATGCTGGACCGATTCTTGAGTATTTAAATGATCAGATCAGTGAAACTCAGCTCAGTAAAAACTTGCTTGAGAAAGTTGAAACTGGTGGTGGCTCTGCAATTCAGATAAAGGCTGTAAAAGACGAGTTGGCCGCCATGTACAGTATCAAGACTCAACTGACGGTAGATGGGCGACCTTACTTGGCCGGGATCGGTTTGGGGGTGGAGAATGACAAAGGGATTGTTACTAGTCAGGTGCTGATAGCTGCTAGTCGATTTGCGGTGGTTGATCCAAATATGGACAAGGTTTTTTATCCGTTTGTTGTTCAGGATAATAAGGTGTTCATTGATAGTGCTTTTATAAGTAATGGCTCAATAACCAGTGCACAGATAGGTGAATATATTCAATCGACTGACTACGTCCCAGGAGAAGTGGGGTGGCGGTTGGATAAAAGCGGGTCTATTGAGTTTAATGGGCCTGTTGCTGGTGGTGGTCGTCTGAGTATCAATAATCAACTACTGCAGATCTTTTATGGTGATGGCAGTCTTTGCCTGCGCGCTGGTATTTGGTCATGAGATTTAGTTGTATTTTTATAAGTTTTTTATGCGGCGTATCTTATATCTACGGAGGTGGCTATGCCGAGTGGAATCGAATTTTTCGACCGTAATGGGCGCCTAATGATGGATGGTTCTGGGCGTTACCCTCGTATAGTCGAAATTATTGATCTGTCCGTTGTTGGTACTCCAGGAAGTCGAAGTTATCCGGCTGTTGATCCCGAAACTCTCAACTATATACTTTATCAGGGTGGAAATAGAGCGCGTGTTGTAAGTGCTACAGGTTCAACCTTGTATTGGGGGTTTGCTAATAATCTTGGTTATGGTGTTTTTGCTGGTAAGCCTCTACTCGTTGTGGTGTCCGGATGAACGTCGGATTCGAAAGCTTCAATCAGAAAGGGTTCAAGATAATAGGTACTGATTATGCGAACCTTGTCCATTATGGAACCAGGACTCTTACAGTTTCTGGAGGTCAGTACTTAGTGACTGCCGCAGGGCAACGGATCTACTGGGATGCATATGCTGCTATTCCTAATGATGGTTCGATCATTCGTTTTTATCGTGCGGATTTTCCAGTTGTAGAACAGGGCGGAGTTGTGCGTGCGCCTACAGGCAATATTGGTGGGTCTATTGTTTGCTACAGTTTTGGTCCAGTTGTGAAGTCAAATGCTGGAGAAGGTTTGGAAGTTTATGGTCCGTCCGGGGAATTGACGTTTAATACTGCAAGGCCTTTCTTGAAGCTGGTCGGTGTCCATGCTGATAGTAGAGCTTCCCTGCTGGGGTTCAAGTATGGGTTTAGCTATCCAGCTCAAACTACCGGTTTAAAAGCACCCAAAGTTGCATGGTCCGTTGGTAATGCTCGCTATATTTATCTACAACAGCAGTTTTCAAACGGTTCCACTGATTCGTTCGAGTATATTTTGGGTTGTAGAGTGGATGATGCGGGAGTCTATAGCAATTATGCCATGCAATACGGTGCGACCATTCGGCGCTCGGGTTGGAATGGTACTTATGATCATGTTCCTCCAACGGGTGCAATTCGTATATTGGTGGCGGATGTTTCGGGGCTGTAAATAAGGTGGCTTCCAATGATGTTGTATCAGGAGGTGGGGTCTGAATATTAAAAATTTGATTGCCCAGGTTGCTGGGTTTTGCCCTGGTCTGAAAGGTTTGGTGAGTGTTGCTGTTGGTTTGAGGGGGATTGAAAAACTTCCCCTGACTGATAAGCCGGCTGCTTATGTAAATCTTGTAGGGGATTTGGTTCGCCAAACTACCCAGCACCCCATAGTTCGAGAGCAATTTGAGGTGGTAGTTGTTCTGGATGCATTACAGGAGCACCTAGTAACAGCCACCACTCAGCTATATGACCTGCGCGCCGAAGTCTGGCGCGCCCTGGTCGGTTTCAAGCCCGGCGCCGAGTACAACCCGATCCAATACGACGGCGGTGAACTGGTGTCGTTCGACGCCACCCGCTTGCTCTACCGCCTGCGCTTCTTCGCCGAATTCCAGCTGGGGCGCAATCTGCCCGGGCAGCCGGCGGAAACCTGGCATGAGCGTGAACTCGACGGCCTGCCGTCCTTTACCGGGGTCACGGTGCGGGTCGATGCCATCGATCCGGCGGACCCCAATTTGAAGAAACCGGGCCCCGACGGGCGCCTGGAGCTGACTTTTTCAGGAGAGCTGAAGCAATGAGCAAACGCATCACCGTGCTGCCGGTCGCTGGCCGCGCCGTACCGGACCCGGAAGCAGGCGATCTGCTGCCCGCCTCCGGCCGTGAAGTGCCGGACAACGCCTGGTGGCGCCGGCGTCTGGCCGATGGCGATATCACTAGCAAAGCCGTGAAAGCGGCGAAATCTCAAGGAGCCAAATAATGGCGATCGGTTTCAGCAATATCCCGGCGGACATCCGTGTTCCGCTGTTCTACGCCGAGATGGACAACTCGGCGGCCAATAGCGCGTCTTCGGCCATGCGCCGTCTGATCGTCGCCCAGGTCAATGACAACCAGACCGGCGACGATCTCGGCAAGCTGGTGCTGGTGTCCAGCGTGGCCCTGGCCAAGAGCATCGGCGGGCAAGGTTCGATGCTCGCCTCGATGTATGAAACCTGGCGCAAGACCGACCCGGTGGGCGAGATCTGGTGCCTGCCGCTGCACAGCACCGAGGGCAGCGTGGCCAAGGCCGAGCTGAAGCTCACCGGTAGCGCCAGTGCCGCCGGCCTGCTCAATCTGTACGTAAGCGGGGTGCGGGTGCAGGCCTCGATCGTCAGTGGCGCCAGTGCTGCCCAGGCGGCCAGCGCCCTGGCGCTGAAGGTCAATGCGGCGGTGGACCTGCCGGTGACCGCGGCGGCGGTCGACGGCACGGTGACCCTGAGCGCCAAGTGGACCGGCGACAGCGGCAACGACATCAGCCTGCAACTCAATCGCCTGGGCAAGAGCAATGGCGAAGAAACCCCGGCCGGCCTGACCCTGGTGCTGGGCAAGATGGCCGGCGGCACCGGCGTGCCGGATCAGGTCGCGGCCCTGGCGGCCCTGGGCGACGAGCCGTTCGAGTTCATCTGCATGCCCTGGACCGACACCGCCAGCCTCAATGCCTGGCAAGCGGTGATGGACGACAACACCGGCCGCTGGTCCTGGGCCAAGCAGCTGTTCGGCCATGTCTACAGCGCCAAGCGCGGCACCGTCGGCACCCTGGTGGCGGCCGGTCAGGCGCGCAACGACCAGCACATCACCATCCAGGCCCTGGAAACCGGCGTGCCCCAGCCCGTGTGGGTTCAGGCCGCAGCCCTGGCAGCGCGGACCTCGGTGTTCATCTCCGCCGACGCCAGCCGTCCGACCCAGAGCGGCAGCCTGCCGGGGATCGACCCGGCGCCGGCCAGCGAACGCTTCACCCTCACCGAGCGTCAGTCGCTGCTCAGCTACGGCATCGCCACCGCCTACTACGAAGGCGGCTACATGCGCATTCAGCGGGCGATCACCACCTACCAGAAGAACGCCTACGGCCAGGCCGACAACTCCTACCTGGACAGCGAAACCATGCACCAGTCGGCGTTCATCGTGCGTCGCCTGCAAAGCGTGATCACCAGCAAGTACGGGCGCCACAAGCTGGCCGCCGACGGCACCCGTTTCGGCGCCGGCCAGCCGATCGTCACCCCGAGCACCATTCGCGGTGAGCTGATCGCCCAGTACGCCAAGCTGGAGCTGGAAGGCCATGTGGAGAACGCCGACCTGTTCGCCGAGCACCTGATCGTCGAGCGCGACGTGCAGGACCCGAGCCGGGTCAACGTGCTGTTCCCGCCGGACTACATCAACGGCCTGCGGGTGTTCGCGCTGCTCAACCAATTCCGCCTGCAGTACGACGCCGCGGCCTGAGCCGGACCTGCATCACTGCGCTTTTTCAGCCCGCCTTGAGCGGGCTTATTTTTTGGGAGAAACATCATGGGTCAACTGATTGCGGGCACCTGCTACGTCAAAGTGGACGGCGCTCAACTGACCATCAGCGGCGGCTGCGAAGCACCGCTGATGGCCGTCAAGCGGGAAACCGTGGTTCCGGGTTTCTACAAGGAAACCGACCTCACCCCGTCGTTCAAAGTCACCGCGCTGCACACCCCGGACTTTCCGCTCAAGCAACTGATTGCCGGCTCCGACATGACTGTCACCTGCGAGTTCGCCAACGGCAAGGTCTACGTGCTGGCCGGCGCCTACCTGGTGGACGAGCCTATTGCCAAGGGCGACGACGCCAGCATCGAGCTGAACTTCGAAGGGCAGAAGGGGACCTGGCAATGAGCAACCTGGTGAAGCTGCAGGTGCCGATCGAGGCCCACGGCGAGCCCCTGAGCGAACTGACCCTGCGCCGTCCGACGGTGCAGGAAGTGCGGGCGATCAAGGCGCTGCCGTACAAGATCGACAAGAGCGAAGAAGTCAGCCTCGACATGGACGTCGCGGCCAAATACATCGCGGTCTGCGCCGGTATTCCACCGTCCTCGGTGAACCAGCTGGACCTGGTGGACCTCAACGCCCTGAGCTGGGCGGTGGCGAGTTTTTTCATGAGTGCGGCATCGCAGCCATCGCCGACCTGATCGCTGTCGCCTATGACCTGGCCTGGTTCTGGAAGGTCGACCCCGAACAGATGATGGCCAGGCCACTGGATGTGCTCCGGGAATCCCTGGAGCACGCGCAACGGATCAATGCGATGCAGCAGGTGCAGTGATGGCAGATACACAAACCGTAGAGAAGAAGTCGGTGCTGTTGACCGGCATCGACGAACTGTCACCCAAACTCGTCGCCCTTCAAGGCAAGGTCGACTCTTTCAAGAAAAACCTTGAGCAGACCGGGCTGGGCAAGCTGGATATCAGTGGTCTGTTCAAGGGCGGCAGCCTGATCACCCCGTTTCTCGACGGGATCAAGGCCTGCGACGCGTTCAAGGGCAAACTGGCCGAGGTCGGTGACTCCAGCGCGTCGGCCGACGCGGCCAAAGGCATGAATGTATTCAGTCAGTCCATGGCCAAGGTGTCCTCGGCCATTGATGCTGCGCTGGCGCCGGCGGTGGGGGCACTGGTGGTCGGTCTGGAGCCCATGCTCAACAGCGTGGGGACACTGCTCGACGACAACCCGAAGCTGGTCGAGGGGCTGGCGATGGGTGCCATTGCCTTTTCGGCGATGCAAACCGCCGTGACCGGTGCGATCCAGGTGCTCGACCTGATGGGCACCGTGGCCAAGGCCAATCCGGTGATGCTGATTGCCATGGGCATTGCTCTTGCAGCCGGAGTGATCATTGCCAACTGGACACCGATCTCGGCCTTTTTCGTCAGCCTTTGGGAAGGCGTGAAGAGCTTCGCGGCTCAGGCGATGGAGGTGCTGAGTACCCTGTTCAGCTGGACGCCCCTGGGCATGCTGATCGGTAACTGGGGAGCCGTCACGGCGTTCTTTGCCGGGCTCTGGGACAGAATCAAGGCGATGACGGCTGCGGTCGTCGGCTTCCTCAAGGAGGTGTTTTCCTGGTCGCCTCTGGGACTGATCATCGATAACTGGGCTGGGTTGACGGGCCTGTTCGCGTCCATCTGGGAGTCGCTCAAGGCCTTGACGGTACCCGCGATGGCCTTTCTAAAAGGCCTGTTCGACTGGGTGCCGATGGACATGATCACCAAGAGCTGGGGCGCGGTCACCGGTTTCTTCGCGTCGATCTGGGGAGTGTTGCAAACGGGCATCCAGGCGATCAAAACGGTGTTCCAGACGCTGTTCGACTTTTCTCCGTCCGTGGTGCTTTACAACAACTGGGGCGCTGTCAGCAGCTTCTTCAGCTCGATCTGGGCGGCGCTGCAACCGGGTATCGACGGGGTCAAGAAGGTCCTGCAAACCCTGTTCGACTTCTCTCCGCTGGTGATTCTTTACAACAACTGGGGCGCGGTTACGGGCTTTTTCAGTTCGATCTGGGCCGAATTGCAACCGGGTATCGACTCGATCAGAAAGGCCATTGAAGCCCTGTTCGACTGGTCGCCGATGGAGCTGATCATGACCAATTGGGCCCCCATCGCCGATTGGTTTTCCGGGCTGTGGAGCAAGCTTCAAGAGCTGATGGTGCCGATCAAGGAACTGTTCGAGGGCGGTTTCGGAGGGCTGATCGCCACGGTCACCGGCAAGGTCGAAGGCTTTACCGAGGCGCAAAGGCAAATCAACGCCGAGGGTAAAGGCGGGCTGGCATCACCCTTTGCCGCCACCCAGGGCAGCTCGCTGACCCAGAACTCCAGTGCCCTGATCCAGCAGAACGCTGCCAACAACCGCACGCAACTCGAAGGCGGTTTGACCGTGCGTTTCGAAAACGCCCCGGCGGGCCTGCGTGCCGAACAAGCCAAGACCAATCAACCAGGCCTGAACGTGGCTTCGACCCTGGGCTATCGCTCACTTTCCCTAGGAGGTTCCAATGGCGGATAACTGGCGTGATCGTTTGTTGCCCGCGTCCTTTCGCGGTGTGCCGTTCTGGGTCGATCAGGCGAAAACCCCGGTGGGCCAGAAAGGTCAGTTGCACGAGTACCCGCAGCGTGACCAGCCGTTTTTCGAGGGCCTTGGCCAGCAGGCGAAAATCCATGACCTGACGGCCTTTATCGTCGGCGCCGATTGCCTGGAGCAGCGCGACAGGCTGCTCAAGGCCCTGGAGGAGGGCAGCGGCGAGCTGGTGCACCCCTGGCTTGGGCGGATGCAGGTCAAGGTCGGCGAATGCGAGATGACCCAGAGCCGCCAGGACGGCGGCCTGGTGACCTTCAGCCTGAAGTTCTATCCGGACCAGCCGCTGCGCTTTCCCTCGGCGGTGGTCAACACCCAGCAGCAGGTGCTGGTGGCCAGCGATACCTTGCTGGGCTCGGCCGTGCTGCGTTTCGAGTTCGCCACCAATCTGATCAAGCAGGCGCGGATCGGCGTGGACGCGCTGCGCAAGGGGCTGACCGAGGTGTATGCGGTCATCGAGCACGAGTTCAAGCCGCTGATCGAGTTCTATGGCGACCTCAACACCCTGGTCAAGGCGGTCAAGGAAATACCCAAGGAGCTGAGCACGGAGTTCAAGGGGTTGCTGGAGGATGTGCGCGGGCTCAAGGATTTTGCCCGCAGCGGCTATCGGCAGATGCTCGCCGATATTGCCCAGCAGGTGGAGGCGGCCCGGCGCATCGATGCGCCGAAGCTGACCACCGGCAAGGACACCACGGCGGCGGCCGAGGCAGTGGCCAACCTGGTGCAGGATGCGCTGCTGGTGCAGATCGCCCGCCTGGTGTCGGCGTTACCGGTGGCCACGCCCGTGGTGAAGCTCAAGAACACGCCGCCCCTGGCGCAGCAGGCCAGCCGGCCGGTGCAGCGCCTGGAGGTGCCGGTGGCCGACGATGTGCTGGCGCTGCGCGATCAGTTCAATGAGCTGATCTGGCAAGCCTCGCTCAAGGCCGACGCGGTGCATTACCAGGCGCTCAACACTCTGCGTCAGCAGGTGCAGGGGCACCTCAATGCCGTGGCTTCCTCGGGGGTGCGGCTGGTCAGCCTCAGCCCCAAGAGCAGCCTTCCGGCGCTGGTGCTGGCCTATCAGCGGTTTGCCGATGCGACCCGGGGCGGCGAAGTGGTGCAGCGCAATCGGGTGCCTCACCCGGGTTTCCTGCCGCCCGCCGACCTGCAAATTGCTCGGGAGTGACCCATGGACGAACTGGCAAATATCGTCACCCTGACGGTGGACGGGCTGGACTACAGCGGCTGGAAGAGCGTGGAGATCAGCGCCGACCTGGAGCGTCAGTTCCGCACCTTCAGCCTCAACATCACCTGGCAATGGCCGGGGCAGGACTCGCAGGTGCGGATCCGCCCGGGCGCTCGCTGTCAGGTGCGCATCGGTTGCGACCTGGTGCTCACCGGGCATGTCTACAAGGCGCCGATCAGTTACGACGGCAAGCAGATCAGCCTGAGCATCCAGGGCGGTTCGCTGACCCAGGACCTGGTGGATTGCGCGGCCATCAACCGGCCGAGTCAGTGGCGCCAGCAGGACGTGCTGAGCATCGTCCGCGCCCTGGCCGGCTCCTACGGGGTCGGGGTGCGCAGCGAGATCGCCCCGACCGGCAAGCTGCACACCCACAGCATCGTGCCGGGTGAGACGGTGTTCGCCTCCATCGACCGTTTGCTGACCCTGTACCGGGTGTTCTCCACCGACGACGCCGACGGTTACCTACTGCTGGCGGCACCGGGCAGCGGTGGGCGCGCCAGCGATGCCCTGGAGCTGGGCAAGAACATCCTCTCGGCCAATGCACCGATGGATTTTTCCGCGGTGTTTTCCGAGTACCGGGTGATCGGCCAGCACAAGGGCAGCGATCAGAGCAGCGGGGCGGCGGTCAGCGAGGTGTCTGGCCGGGCCAGCGATGCAAGGGTTTCGCGCAAGCGGGTCACGGTGATCAACGAAGCCGCGCAACTGAGTGCCGAGCTGGCTCAGCAGCGCGCTGACTGGGAGTGCGGCACCCGCACCGGCAAGGCCCTGACCACCACCTACCAGGTGCAGGGCTGGCGCCAGAGCAATGGCGATTTGTGGCGCCACAACACCCTGGTGCGAGTGATCGACCCGGTGCTGGGGTTCGACCGGGACATGCTGATCTCCAAGGTCACCTGGTCGCTGTCCGAGCAGGGCTCGATCACCACCCTGCAGGTGGCGCCGCCGCAGACCTTCGACGCCAACCCGACACCCGGCAACACCTGAAACCCGCGCCCATCCGTAGGCGCCGGCTGGTCGGCGAAGGCATCCGGCCCGAAACCGCGCAACCCCTGTTCGCCGGCAAGCCGGCTCCTACCCTCCAAGGAACTCAGCATGAGCCTACTGACACGCCTGTTGGCGCGGGGCACCGTGGTGCTCGCCAACTCGGCCAACAAACTGCAATCGCTGCAAATGCGCCTTACCGCCGGCGAGGTCAACGACGACATGGAGCATTTCGAGCCTTACGGTTTCACCAGCAATCCCCTGGCCGGCGCCGAGGGCATCGCCACCTTCCTCGGCGGCGACCGGTCCCACGCGGTGGTGCTGGTGGTGGCCGACCGGCGCTATCGCCTCAAGGCCCTGGCCGCCGGTGAGGTGGCGATCTACACCGACGAGGGCGACAAGATCCACTTCAAGCGTGGGCGCGTCATCGACATCGACACCGCGACCCTGAACATCCGCGCCAGCAGCGGCGTCAACATCGACAGCCCGACCCTGAGCATGAGCGGCAAGATCGTCTCCCAGGGCGATCAGCTTGCCGCCGGCATCAGCCAGATCAACCACGTCCACAGCGGCGTGCAACCCGGTCCGGGCCAGACCGGCGCGCCGGTGGGAGGTTAAGCATGTTCGCCACCTATGACCTGAAGAACGCCCTGACCCGGGCTGTGGAAATCAGCCTGTTCACCTGGCGCCGCGCCGCTGATGACGATGCCCTGGACGACGATCAGCGCTATGGCTGGTGGGGCGACAGCTTTCCCACGGTGGCCGACGACCGCATCGGTTCGCGGCTGTGGCTGCTGCGCCGGGTCAAGCTGACCCGGCAGACCCAGCTCGACGCCGAGTTCTATGCCCGCGAGGCCTTGCAGTGGCTGATCGACGATGGTCATTGCAACGCCGTCGAGATTCTCAGCGAACGCCTCGATGCCCAGCGCCTGAACCTGCGCACGGTGCTGATACTGGCCGACGGCGAACGCCTGGACCTCAACCCCATTCACAGTTGGCAGGTGACCTATGCCGTTTGAAACCCCTTCGCTGCCGGTGCTGATTCAACGCACCCAAAGCGACCTGGCCAGCGATTCGCTGCGCCAGTCCGATGCCCAAGTGCTGGCCCGAACCCTGAGTGGGGCCGCCTTTGGCCTGTACGGCTACCTGGATTGGATCGCCGAGCAGATCCTTCCGGACAAGGCCGATGAGTCGACTCTGGAGCGCATCGCCGCCCTGCGCCTGAACCAGCCGCGCAAGGCCGCCCAGGCGGCCCGTGGCAGCGTCAGCTTCACGGCCGCGGCCGGAGCCGTGCTGGATGTCGATACCCTGCTGCAGAGCAGCGACGGTCGCAGTTACAAAGTGACCGCCGCGCGCACCACCAGCGCCGGGCTCAACAGCACCACGATCCAGGCGGTCGATGGCGGCGCCCTGGGCAATGCCGGCGCCGGCCTGGAGTTGACCGCGGTGCAGCCGGTGCAAGGCATTGGCAACGCGTTCACCGTGCTGGCCCCGGGGCTGAGCGGTGGCGTGGCTGAAGAAAGCCTCGAATCCCTGCGCTCCCGGGTGATCCGCTCCTATCGGATCATTCCCCACGGCGGCTCGGCAGACGACTACGAAACCTGGGCCCTGGAATGCCCGGGGATCACCCGTGCCTGGTGCCGGCGCAATTACCTGGGGCCAGGCACGGTGGGCCTGTTCGTCATGCGTGACGATGACTCGCAGCCGATCCCCAATGCCGAGCAACTGGCGCAGGTCCAGGCCTATATCGAGCCACTGCGCCCGGTCACTGCCGAGGTGCATGTGCTGGCCCCGGTGATGCTGCCGGTGACCTACACGTTGCGCCTGACCCCCGACACCAGCGCGGTGCGCGCCGCGGTCGAGGACCAGCTGCGCGATCTGCACAGCCGCGAGGCCGGCCTGGGCCAGACCCTGTTGCTCAGCCATATCCGCGAAGCCATCAGCAGCGCCACCGGCGAGCAGGATCACCGGCTGCTGGCGCCCCTGGCCGATGTTCCGGCGGCGAATAATCAGTTGCTGGTTTTCGGAGGTTGCCAATGGCAGCAATAAGAAGCGCCGCCCAGTACCAGGATCAGTTGCGCAGCCTGCTGCCCAGCGGCCCGGCCTGGGACCCGGAGCGGGTGCCGGAGCTTGAACGAGTGTTGCAGGGCGTCTCCCAGGAGCTGGCGCGCATCGACGCCCGGGCCGTTGACCTGCAAAACGAAATGGACCCGGCCAGCGTCAGCGAACTGGTGACCGATTGGGAAAAGGTCATGAACCTGCCCGATCCCTGCCTGGGCCTGACCCCGCTGTTCGAAGACCGACGGCTGGCCGTGCGCCGCCGTCTGTTGGCGGTGGGCAGCCAGCGCGCTGCCTACTTCGTCGAAATCGCCCGCAGCCAGGGCTACCCCAATGCCAGCGTCACTGAGCTGAGTACCCCGCGCATGGGCCGCTCACGCTTTGGTCATGCGCATTTCGGCACCTGGCGGGCGAACTTCATGTGGACCCTCAATACCGGCGGCCGCCTGCAACTGGGCCGGCGTTTCGGCGCGAGCTATTGGGGTGAACGTTTTGGCATGAATCCGGGGAGCGCCCTGGAGTGCCTTATCCATCGCAGTACACCGGCGCATACACAGGTGTACATCAACTATGACTAGAGAAGACAAGAACAAGTGGATTATCCGAAAAGTGTTCCCAGCGTAGGGCTGGTGAACGGCAAGTTTGTCGACGAGAACCCGGTCACGGGGCAAGTCGGCTCACTGATTTCCTCGCAATGGGGAAACGCGGTTACCGACGAATTGCTCAATGTGATTCGTGCGGGTGGGAAGGAGCCGGCCGAGGCCGAGCACGACCAGTTGCTGGCGGCGATCAAGGCGATCGTCCGGGATTCGATACCGCCAGAGAAGATTCGCAGCACCTTGGCCGAGTACGGCATCACCGACGCCTATACCAAGTCGGTGACCTACACCAAGGCCGAGATCGAGGCGCTGCTGAAGAACCTGTCGGCCCTGCCGGTGGGGGCCATGGTGCCGTTTCCCAAGGGCACGGTGCCGGCGGGGTTCCTGGAGGTGGATGGCAGTGTGCAGAGCGCTGCGACTTATCCGGATCTGGCGGCCTATTTGGGGACGACCTTCAACACCGGTGGTGAAGGGGCGGGGAATTTCCGTTTGCCGGAGTCGCGGGGAGAGTTTCTGCGGGGTTGGGATCATGGGCGGGGGGTGGATGCTGGGCGGGCTCTGGGTAGCTGGCAGCCCGACGAATTGAGGAGTCACAAGCACGCGCTTGACGCCAACGTCGTTACCGAAACAGGGTCTGGATACGCTGGCGGTATTGCTACCGATGGCAACAAGTACCTGACAGAAACCGCATTCTCAGGTGGTATGGAAACCCGACCTAGAAACCTTGCGGTGATGTGGTGCGTCAAAGCCTGGAACGCACCGACCAATCAGGGAAGCATCGATGTTGCTGCTCTGGCCGTTGATGTTCGTAATGCACAGAAAAATGCTGTGGTCGGGATTTGTAAAGGTCTGAAGGTTTCTGCTTCCGGGCTCAGTTCGATCGTTAATGTGGTGGCTGAGCAGTTGGTGGTCGGTAACGATTTGTCGTTCAAGACACTGGGTGATGTGACTCTCAAGATCAACGCTACGGTCATCGGCGCCAACGGACTGGATACAGGAGTGCTGACCGGTTCCACCTGGTACAGCGTCTGGGTGATATGGGGAGGTGCTGGGGTTGCGGGTTTGCTGTCGCTCAGTGAGAAAGCTCCTGTGCTACCTGTGGGTTACACCCACAAGGCCCGGGTCAGTTGGACGCGAACCGACCCCACGGCAAACAAGTTTCTGTTGTCGTTTATTCAGGCGGGTAACTGCGTTCAGTACAAGGTGGTTCCGGGTTCCAATGTGCAAAATCTGCCGGTCATGGCTTCTGGGGTTGTCAGCCCCGCTGCGGATGTTGCCGTCTCTGCTTTTGTTCCGCCGACGGCGGCAAAAATTTCACTGACTGCCGGTACCAACAACGGCTACGTTGGCTTTGCCCCCAGCAGTGCCTATACCGCGCAAGCACCTGTTTATTTGAATACCGCAACGCTCAATGCTGCGCCCTTTGTCGGCGGTTATAACCCGTCTTCGCCGGTACCTACTGCTAATGGTCAGTTTTTGCTGGAAGGACCAACGATTCGATTCGGATCTTTTGCGGCGACAGGTGTTTTGCAATGTATTGGATGGGAGGACAACTTATGAATGGTTTTGCAGTTCGAGCCGATGGCCGGGGTTGCAGGGCGGTGGACGGTGTCGAGCACTTGCTGGAAGGGGAGGTTTTCTCAGTCGAATATCCGACTCTCGCTCTTAACGCTACCGATAGGTTGGCATTGATTGCCGATGAGCGATTCAGGCGTGAGGAAGCCGGTATCGTTGTACAAGGCTTGGCTATTCAAACGGATCGTGCAAGCCAGGCAAAGCTCACTCGAGCCGCAGTAAGGGCAAGTCGAGATGCCAACTACGTAATCCACTGGAAGTTGGAAAATGGCTCTTTCGTACAGCTCGATGCACGTCAGGTACAGGTTTGTGATAGTGCCGTTGATGCTTACGTACAGGCTTGCTTTATGCGTGAGAGCGAGTTGGTTGATGCTGTTGATGCTGGCTTGTATGAGGCGTCGATGCTCATTGCAGGTTGGCCGGCTGTTGAGTTTTCCGCAGCGCCTGAATTGTTGTGACAGCGCTTCATTGATGTTTTTGGTGGTTTGCGAGTTACCTGTTTCAACCCTCTGATTACCGGGACGATGCTAAAGGCATTGTTTCCGACTCCTCGTCCTTCGATGGGGCATTTCACCTTTCTTACCTTTTGATAAGTCCCGATGCGGATCTCTCTAGTCAACTGTCGATGCGATTCAGTTCGTTATCGGTTTGACCAGAGTTCGGCATCTGGGCGAGTTGATGCACACGGCACATTGAGATCGTTCCAGGCCTAGGCCTGGAGTCTCTGACTTATTGGTTACCCATCTACCTTGCGTTGGTGGGTTTCAATTTCAACTAGAGGACAGACGAGTGGATTATCCAAAGAGTGTGCCCAGTGTCGGGCTGGTTAATGGGAAGTTTGTCGACGAGAACCCGGTCACGGGGCAAGTCGGCTCACTGATTTCTTCCGACTGGGGAAATGCGGTGACCGATGAATTGCTCAATGTGATTCGTGCGGGTGGGAAGGAGCCGGCCGAGGCCGAGCACGACCAGTTGCTGGCGGCGATCAAGGCGATCGTCCGGGATTCGATACCGCCAGAGAAGATTCGCAGCACCTTGGCCGAGTACGGCATCACCGACGCCTATACCAAGTCGGTGACCTACACCAAGGCCGAGATCGAGGCGCTGCTGAAGAACATGTCGGCCCTGCCGGTGGGCGCCATGGTGCCGTTTCCCAAGGGCACGGTGCCGGCGGGGTTTCTGGAGGTGGATGGCAGTGTGCAGAGTGCTGCGACTTATCCGGATTTGGCGGCTTATCTGGGGACGACCTTCAACACCGGGGGCGAGGGCGCGGGTAACTTCCGGCTGCCGGAGTCGCGGGGGGAGTTTTTGCGGGGTTGGGATCATGGTCGGGGGGTGGATGCTGGGCGGACTGTCGGCAGTTGGCAGGCCGATGAGTTCAAGAGTCATGCACACTCAGTGAAGGACAGTTCAAGTGCTGGAAGTGTGTTTGATTCTTGGGTTTATGGTGATACTGGTAACGGAGTTACTGATGATGAAAATCTCAGGACAAATCCATCAGGTGGAGTTGAAACCCGCCCTCGTAACCTGGCGGTGATGTGGTGCATCAAGGCCTGGAACACTCCCATCAACCAGGGGAATATCGATGTCGCTGCGTTGGCTCCATTAGCTGTTCAGGCGACAGAGATGAATCAGGGTACAGCGAGGGTCGCGACGTTAGCGCAGACGTTTACAGGGACAGACGACTCCGTGATTGTCACTCCGAATAAGCTGCGATGGGGATTTTCAATCAGTCTTTCACCTAACGGATATATTGCTTTACCCAGTTGGCTAGGAGGATTCATTCTCCAGTGGGGGGTGGTCTCCGCAACTGGAGGTTCTGCCCCGTTTGGTACATTAAACTTTCCTATGGCATTTCCAGACGCTACACGTGTAGTGCTGGGCGCACCCGGTGCCACTAATATCAATGTAGGCCTCAATACTTCTGGATCAGGCGGTATCCCTATTGTTGCGTTTGACTTAATAACACTCACGGGCGCGAGATGGAGGCTTGATAGTAATAATGGAACTGCTATGAGTGCCGGAATTCCTATTCGTTGGATTGCAATTGGAAGTTGAGATCTGAGATGAAAAGACTTTATAGCAAGACAACACAGACGACATATCTCATGGGGGTTCATGCTCGTATCCCAATGGATGCTATCCAGATATCGGAGGCGCTTTATCAATCTGTGATTGGAAATCCTTTGCCTGGTCAGATTCGCGCGCATGATGAACAAGGGCTGCCATTCTTAATTGATGCGCCTAAAGTGGTCCAGGATTTTTCAAGCCAAGAGCGAGCGTGGCGCGATGAAAATCTGATGTCCGTCATATGGTTGCGTGAGCGGCACCGTGATCAATTGGAAATTAAAGCACCGACTAGTCTTGATAGTGAGCAGTTCAATACTCTGCTTGTGTATATCCAGGCTTTACGCGATTGGCCGCAATCTGCCAATTTTCCCAATAGTCGATATCGCCCTGTTGCACCATCGTGGATAACTGAACAGACCCAATAAACGCCCCGCACCGCCGGGGCGTTTTCTTATCCGACTTACAAACACAGAACATGCTTATTACCGAACAACAACTGCAACAAATCATGCCTAACGCCCGCCGCCAAGCGGGCGTTTTTGTTTCTCCACTCAACACCGCCATGGCCCATCGGCAGATCGATACGCCGAAGCGCCAGGCGGCCTTTCTTGCCCAGATCGGTCACGAATCCGGGCAACTGCAATACGTGCGCGAGCTGGGCAGTGATCAATACCTGAGCAAGTACGACACCGGCACGCTCGCGGCACGCCTGGGCAACACCCCCGAGGCCGATGGCGACGGTCAGCGTTATCGCGGGCGCGGGCTGATCCAGATCACCGGGCGCAGCAACTATCGCCAGTGCAGCCTCGGGCTGTTTGGCGATGAGCGCCTGCTGGAGTTGCCCGAGCTGCTGGAGCAGCCGCAATGGGCCGCCGAGTCGGCGGCCTGGTTCTGGGAGCGCGGCGGGCTCAATGCCCTGGCCGATCGCGATGAGTTCAACAGCATCACCCGTCGCATCAATGGCGGTTTGAACGGCTTGCAGGATCGCCTGCAACTCTGGGCCAGGGCGCGGGCGGTGCTGTGCCTGCCCGTGGTCTGAGTTCATGCGGAGGCGGGCACCTTCTGTAGTCGCTGCCGTAGGCTGCGATTGGACCTGGAGGGAAGGTCCTGCGGACCTTTTCGCAGCCTGCGGCAGCGGTTACAGGGATTTTTGCCGGCCGTTTGATGCATTTCATATCGGTCCGAGGAGGACGTGATGAATATCCGCAGTTGGCTGGCTCTCGCCGTCGTAGCGGGGTTGCTTTATGCCCTTGGCTTCGTCAGCGGAGTTGGCAGCGAACGCAGTCAACAGCAGCGCCTGGACGAGGCCCGACTGCAGCAATCCTTCGAGCAGGGCCAGGCGTTGGGCAGGGTCAAGGAGAAGGTGGTGGTCGAGTACGTCGATCGCGTCGTCAAGGTCTATCAGGCGGGCGCCACTGTCACCAAGGAGGTTCCGATCTATGTTTCGAAAGCGGCTGATAACGCCTGCGTTGTACCTGCTGGTTTTGTCCGGGTGCACGACGCCGGCGCCACCAACCTGCCCGTGGCCCCAGGCCCCGGCGTCGCTGATGACGCCGCCTCGGGCCTTGCACTCTCTACCGTCGCCGCCAGCGTCGTCGACAACTACAGCCAATGCCATGCCAATGCCGAGCAATTGAGGGCGTTGCAGCAGTGGGTGCGGGAGTCTCAGTCGCTGTTGCAAGGTGCTCCGGCGATGCCCTGACGGCCTTGAGATCTTTATGAAATGGATCGCTGCCGCAGTGTGGGGCAGTTGAAATCAAATGGACTTGTCGATGTTAAAAGAATGCAGATGCGGTCATTGCAAACGACTTCTCGCCCGCGTGGGTGAGTTTACCGAGCTCCAGATTAAATGTTCCCGCTGTGGAACCTTGAATCACGTGAAGGCCTCGAGCCTTGGGCAATCGCCTGTGAGCGACATGAGAGCGGACTTTTCCGCGACTGATCATTCGACTCAATAGGTATCAACATGGCTTGGATTCGCTACGACTTCACCGACAACGGTTCTTCGGTGCTACCGGCTCGCTATTACATGGCGCCGAACCAGTATCTGCAGTCCCCCAACAAACGCTTCAAGTTGCTCTTTCAACCTGATGGCAACCTTGCGCTTTATGACGGCGCCCAGTTGGCGTGGGTCGCCGACCAGAACACGCCCTTTACCAATGTGAGCAAGGGCAACAAGAAAGACCCGATGATGGTCTTTATGAATTACGGCTTCGTTCTGGATGACCCGTTGCGCGGCCGTATCTGGTCGACGACACCGAGCGATCCCACCATGGGCTCTCGCGAGGATGCGTCCTTGCGTGCGTTCACCCAGGTTCAGGATGACGGGAACATCGTGACCATCGACACCATCCCTCACTGGTATGCGCCCAACGGTCGCGTGTTCACTCCGGCAGTCGGGGCGGCCATGATCATCGGTGGCCCTGCGGAGTTGGTACCGGGCCAGTTCTACCGTGCCGGTGATCATTCCCTGGTCTTCCAGGGCGATGGCAACCTGGTGGTCTACGGTCCGAACTGGAGCGTTGTCTGGGCGACGTACACCCAGAACAGGGGCGGTGCGCGATGCGTCATGCAGGCAGACGGTAACCTGGTGATCTACGCAGCGAACAATGCTGTCGTTTGGCAAAGTGGTACTGCTGGCCATCCGGGCGCAACCATTCGCCTGCAGGCCAACGGCAGCTTGAGCATCGTGACCGAGCGGCCGATCTGGGCCCGTTTCGGGTACACCCCGACCATCAAGCCGCCGCGTGTCTTTTACCCGGATCACAAGTGGCAAACCGCTAGCTACACCTGGGACAACGTGTTCTAAAAGGCCGCAAGAAGCCCCGCGATCGTGCGGGGCCTTTGCCTGGCGTCTTCAAGATATCGGTGGGTGTGCTGTTGCAGCTCGTCCATCGAGAAGCCCAAGAGCTTCGACCCCATCGCCTTTGAGCGACATGAAAACGGCACTTTCCGTGACCGCCCCTTCCATTCAAAGGTGAAAAATATGAACGCAGTAACCATGGGCAAGCACTTCATTACCGTATTCCCAAAAGGCATTGTGGAGATCGTTTCGGCGGCCCAAAACACGGGGGGGCTGATCATCCAGACGGGGTTGATCAAGACCTCGACCGGTGTGGTCGATCTGTATGTGGGACCGACCGGGTCTTCCATCTCCAATGCGGCCATCATCTTCTCGGGCAACGGCTCCAGCATTTCCGGCAGTGACTCCGAGATCGTCATGCCGTACCCGATCCGTATTCCCGCAGGCCAGGCATTGTGGGCCTATGCATCCACTCCGGGTGGTGCAATCGCGTTGACTTGGGACTTGCTGGCCTGAGTTGTGTGTCGAGCTTCGCGAGCTTGCGCGAGCGCTTTCCTGTTCTTTGGGGCTTCGTTGTCTGAAGCCGTGTTCCAGAGCCGTTGGTTTTCCTGACGGCTTGTCACTTGCAAGCCGTCTTTGCTGGTGTACGGTAAGCACACGCCAGCCCCATCAGGAGAGGATTGTGAAAGAAATTACCCAGCTTGCCGCTGAACTTGGCCGGCGTCTGCAGGTTCTGAATGCCCATGTCACCACCGCGGAGTCCTGCACCGGCGGCGGTATTGCCGAGGCGATCACGCGGATTCCGGGCAGTTCGGCCTGGTTCGAGGCCGGTTATGTCACTTATTCCAATCGCCAGAAGACTTTGCAATTGAATGTACCGGCCGGGTTGTTCAACTCGGTCGGTGCGGTCAGTCGTGAGGTGGTAGAGGCCATGGTTCGCGGAGCGCAGGCCAAGAGCCATGCACATTTTGCCGTGGCGGTCAGTGGCATCGCCGGGCCGGATGGCGGTTCCGCGCAGAAGCCGGTGGGTACCGTGTGGCTGGCCTGGGGCGCGGGAGAGACGCTGACTGCCGAGTGCCGGCACTTCCCCGGGAATCGCGATGAGGTTCGCCGACAAACGGTGAAGGCCGCGCTAGAGGGGCTGCTGCAACACGCCGCAGCAGAAATCGCAAATCAGGGGTAGGCGATCCTTGAGCGCTGTGGAATAATACTGGCTACTTATACAGGTGTTGGCCGTCAGGCCTTATTGATTACGTGAGGACTTTAATGGACGACAACAAGAAGAAAGCCTTGGCTGCGGCCCTGGGTCAGATCGAACGTCAATTCGGCAAGGGTGCCGTAATGCGTATGGGCGATCATGACCGTCAGGCGATCCCGGCCATTTCCACCGGCTCTCTGGGTCTGGACATCGCTCTGGGCATTGGCGGTCTGCCAAAAGGCCGTATCGTTGAAATCTACGGTCCTGAATCGTCCGGTAAGACCACCCTGACCCTGTCGGTCATCGCTCAGGCGCAGAAAGCCGGTGCCACTTGTGCCTTCGTCGATGCCGAGCACGCGCTGGACCCGGAATACGCCGGCAAGCTGGGGGTCAATGTCGACGATCTGCTGGTTTCTCAGCCGGATACCGGCGAGCAGGCCCTGGAAATCACCGACATGCTGGTGCGTTCCAACGCGGTTGACGTGATCATCGTCGACTCCGTGGCGGCTCTGGTGCCCAAGGCTGAAATCGAAGGCGAAATGGGCGACATGCACGTGGGCCTGCAAGCCCGCCTGATGTCCCAGGCGCTGCGTAAAATCACCGGTAACATCAAGAACGCCAACTGCCTGGTGATCTTCATCAACCAGATCCGCATGAAGATCGGCGTGATGTTCGGCAGTCCGGAAACCACCACCGGTGGTAACGCCCTGAAGTTCTACGCTTCGGTTCGTCTGGACATCCGTCGTACCGGCGCGGTGAAGGAAGGCGATGAGGTGGTCGGTAGCGAAACCCGAGTCAAGATCGTCAAGAACAAGGTGGCTCCGCCGTTCCGTCAGGCCGAGTTCCAGATTCTTTACGGCAAGGGTATCTACCTCAACGGCGAGATCATCGATCTTGGCGTGCTGCACGGTTTCCTGGAAAAATCCGGTGCCTGGTACAGCTACCAGGGCAACAAGATCGGTCAGGGCAAGGCCAACTCGGCCAAGTTCCTGCAGGACAACCCGGAAATCGGCAACGCGTTGGAGAAGCAGATTCGCGAGAAGCTGCTGACAGCCTCGCCAGACGTCAAAGCTAATCCGGTCAAAGAGACCGAAGACGATATGGCCGACGCTGATATCTGATTGATCCAATGACCGCCGTACTCGATACCCTCGTCGCGGTGCGGCGAACTGCAATGGACCTGCTCGCGCGACGCGAGCACGGTCGAGTCGAGCTGACGCGTAAACTGCGTCAGCGCGGCGCCCCTCCCGAAATGATCGAAGCTGCCCTTGACCGTTTGACGGAAGAGGGATTGCTGTCCGAATCCCGTTATCTCGAAAGCTTTGTTTCCTACCGTGCCCGCTCAGGTTACGGGCCAATGCGTATTCGCGAAGAACTCAGTCAGCGCGGCTTGCAGCGAAGTGATATCGATCTTGCCCTGCGTGAGTGCGGTATCGACTGGCAAGAGCAGTTGCGAGACGTCTGGCAGCGCAAGTTTGCCGGGCACTTTCCTGCGGATGCCCGGGAGCGGGCCAAGCAAGGGCGCTTTCTGAGTTATCGCGGCTATTCCATGGACATGATCGGCCGCCTGTTGAGCGGCCGAGGGCTGGATGACTGAGGCTGTACCCGCTGCGTGATGCCGCGGGCGAGAGGCGGATCAGTTGGCGTCGCTGGTTTCTCTCACGCTTTGGTGGGCCTTGGGGGGCTGTCTGGCCCAGTTCTGCGGCAGGTTGATGAAGTCGATCAGTTCCCGCAGGCGGCCATTGTCGCGAGCGTTGAAAGTGAACGACAGCCGTGTCAAATGGCTGAATTGCGCTTCATCGTGCTCCTCTCCACGGTAGGCATGTTGCTGAAACCGACCACTGAGGCACAGGTCGGAGAACTCCGTCTGCATCTGTGCCAGCGCCTGTTCGGTGAGATTGTGGTGCATGCGAATGACGAACTCTTGCTTCAGCCAGCGGCTGGAGTGGAAGTTGGCGTAGAACTGCTGGATTTCCTTGACGGCGTCTTCGGTGCTATGCACCAGACGCACCAGTTTCAGGTCGCTGGGCAGGATGTAGCGATTGGCTTCCAGCTGGTTGCGGATGAAGTCCAGGGCGCCCTGCCAGAATTGCCCGCCAGGTACGTCCAGTAGCACCACCGGTACCAGGGGGCTTTTGCCGGTCTGGATCAGGGTCAGGACTTCCAGTGCCTCATCCAGGGTGCCGAATCCACCGGGGCAGAGCACCAGAGCATCCGCTTCCTTGACGAAGAACAGCTTGCGAGTGAAGAAAAAGTGGAATGACAGCAGGTTCTCCGTACCGCCGACAGTCGGGTTGGCATGTTGTTCGAAGGGCAGGGTGATGTTGAATCCCAGGCTGTGTTCCAGGCCCGCGCCGTCATGGGCTGCGGCCATGATGCCGCCTCCGGCGCCGGTGATGACCATCAGGTCCGAGCGTGCCAGGGCAGCGCCCAGCTCCTTGGCCATGGCATACAGCGGGTGCTCGCTGGGGGTTCGCGCCGAGCCGAATACCGTCACCTTGCGCCGACCCTTGAACTGTTCCAGGACTCTGAAGGCATGTTCCAGTTCACGCAGGGCTTGCAGGGTGATCTTGGCGTTCCAGCGATTGAGGTCGTCCTCGGCCATGCGCAGGACAGTGAGAACCATGTCGCGATAAAGAGGGATATTCGGGCTGTTGGGGGCAATCTGGTTGAGTTGCGCTTCGACCTGGCTCGTGAGGTCGGCGCCCTTGCTCTGAAAATGACGGGTTAACAGGTCATTCGATTGGTAAGGCATTCAGCTTCTCCTTCTGCACAGAACCTTGTGCACGCTCGAGGTATTCGAATGTGCCACGACACAGCCTGTGTCGCTGCCTGCTCGGCCCAGCGTGCGAGCAATGCTCCTCGCCGATTGCTGCTGACCGTCGCTGGGCGGCAATCGAGGTATCCACAGAGGTCCTGCTTTCCTTTATTGAGAAAACAATTGCACTGCAAGGCGCATCAGGGCGGCCTCCTGAACCGTCCTCAAAGCATTAATGGAAACCTTCGGACATGACTTGATCATGTGCCCATAAAGTCTTGGCTGGCAATCGCTTCTTGATGAACTTATTGGCTTGTGCACCATTGGTCGGGCGCAGCGGCAGGGGGCTGTACCCCTGATTTACTAAGTTACAGCGCTGGGCCCGGGAAGGGGCCGCGGGCGTTCATTCGTGAAAGCGAAGGGCAAGGAGGCAAGGGATGACCACTGTTGTGCTGGAAATCGATCCGCAGTTGTACCAGCTGTTGCAAGCCGCTGCGGCGGCCCATGATTTGAGCCTTGAGGAAGAGTGCCGGCGGCGCCTGGCGGGCGAGGAGCCGCACTCGCGTTACCTGCAGGCCCTGGTGGCGGAGTTGCGCGCCGAGGATCTGCAGCGACGCGCGGCTCGCTCTTGATTACTTCTTCTTGGGGGTGTTCTGGGAGGGGCAGTCCGATTCCTGGAAGCGTGCCGAGGCGACCGGGCGATTGGTACGGTTCTCGGTAAATTCGTAGCGCATGATTGCGCCTTTGGCCATCAGCTTGCGGTAGTTGGGGTTGCGGCAGACGCTGGCACCCAGTTGCAGGTAGACCGCCTTGGGATTGGCGCGCATCTGGGCGGCGTGAGCGGACTGGACGCTGAGGTGGTTGATCAGCTCTTTGCCTTCAACGGTATAACCCTGATCGAGGATGTTTTCGTTGATTTCCCGGGGAGTGCCGACGTTGCTTTCCGCAGCGACCTTCTCCAGCATTTTGCTCAGTTCGAACTCTTGCAAAGACGCAGCCTGGACTCCCAGAGGCAAGGCCAGCAGAAGGGCGACGGTAGGGATGGTAAAGCGCAACATGAAACTCTCCTGGTGCAATGACTGAAGCTTCGACCAGTCACTCGACTGTGCGTTCAGTGGCGACGAATTATAGGGGGAGAGCCAGGAAGGCGGTACAGGTTTGAACAGATAGCTCTGATAAACTTGTCCGACTTTTTCCCGCCTCGAGTTTTTGACGTGTTGATTCCTGCCCTTTACCGGTGTGGCCTGCGATGAGCCACGCGGTATCCCGACTACGTGATTTGCGTATGGCTCGTGTGGTCAAACCCTTTTTCGCCCGGGGCTCGCGAGCCGAGCGTTGCCCGCGCTGCCGCGTGATTCCCAGTCATTGCCTGTGTGCCTGGCGGCCAAAGGTCAGCGCCGAATCGGCCATGTGCCTGGTGATGCACGATGTGGAGCCGCTCAAGCCGAGCAATACCGGGTGGTTGATCGCCGATGTGATTGCCGACACCTGGGCGTTTCACTGGTCCCGCACCGAGGTCGATCCACAATTGCTGGCCTTGCTGGCGGATCCGCAGTGGCAGCCTTATATCGTGTTCCCCGGCGAGTTCGTGGCCCCCGAGCGGGTGGTCAGTGAGGTCCGGCGGCAAGAAGGCAAGCGCCCGTTGTTCATTCTGTTGGATGCCACCTGGAGCGAAGCCCGCAAGATGTTTCGCAAGAGCCCGTATCTTGAGCACTTGCCGGTCCTGAGCCTGTCGTCCGAGAAGCTGTCGCGCTACAAACTGCGCCGCTCCAAGCGCGACGACCATTTCTGTACCGCCGAGGTTGCCGCGTTATGCCTGGAGCTGGCGGGGGACGAGCAGGTCAGCCAGGTCCTGGATGCCTACCTTGATGTGTTCAGCACCCATTACCTGTCGGCGAAGTTCCAGAAGGCCATCGATCCCCAGGATGAAGTGCACTCCCGGCTCAAGCCCTTTGTGTAGTGGTGGCGTTTGCCTGGTTTTTTTGCGGCCATAGCTGGGCAACCAGCATGCCGCCGAGCATCAGGGCGCAGCCGAAATAGCCGCGCATCTGCAGCGACTCATCCAGTAGCCAGGCCCCGGCGACGGCGGCGAACACGGCTTCGAGGGAGAGGATGATCGCGGCGTGGGAGGCAATTGCGTTCTTTTGAGCGATCACCTGCAAGGTGTAACCGACGCCGACCGCTATCACGCCGCCATAAAGAATGGCTGGCCCGGCAGCGACGATCGCGCTCCAGCGAATCGGCTCCAGGCACAGCGCCAGGATCAGGCTCACCACCGAGCAGGTGGCAAATTGCAGGAAGGCCAGGCGAATCGGGTCATGGCGGCTGGCGAATACGCCCACCAGAATCACGTGCCCACCCCAGACAAAGGCGCCGATCAGTTGCAGCCAGTCGCCGGAGGCCACCTGAAAGCCGTCGCCGACGCTCAGCAGGAACATCCCCACCACGGCCAGCACCGCGCCGATCCAGGTGCCCAGGCCGGTCTTGTGGCCAATCAGCAATCCCAGCAGCGGCACTACAATGACGTAAAGCCCGGTGATGAACCCGGCATTGGTGACACTGGTAAACAACAGCCCGACCTGTTGCAGATTGATCCCCAGAGCAAGGGCCAGCCCCATCAGCACGCCGCCCAGCAACAGGCCGCGATTGAGCAGCGGTGCGGCAGGGCGATCGGCCGCCGCCCTGCGCAGGACCAGCGGTAGCAGGCAGAGTGAACCCAGAGCGAAGCGCAGTCCGGAATAAAGGAAGGGCCCGATATGATCCATGCCGGAGGTTTGGGCAACAAACGCCGATCCCCAGATGACGGCGGTGATCAGCATCAGGACATCGGCACGCAAGGCTTGGCTTCGCATGATGGCACTCTTATTAGTTAGCCGGCTAAGATGCCGCAAAGCTTCACGCTTGACCACCCCGGCTGCGCTGGGCATGCTTGGCGCCGATTAGGGCGCCAGCGCTGTTTGAACCACCGTTTTGCTCAGGCTTTTCGCGGTGTTCGTGCTCTTTGGGTGTCGCACTCTGGCGAGCACTCGTGTTGCCTGGATAAGGGCTGAATGCATCAGTCCTGCCATGAAAAACAGGATCATTTGAAAAATGGCCACATACGAAATCCTGATTGCCGATGACCACCCGCTGTTTCGCAGTGCGCTGCATCAAGCCGTCACCCTGGGCCTGGGGCCTGATGTGCGTCTGGTGGAAGTGGCGAGCATCGCTGAACTGGAAACCCGCCTGACCGAAAAAGCCGACTGGGACCTGGTCCTGCTGGACCTGAACATGCCCGGCGCCTACGGCTTTTCCGGTCTGGTGCTGTTGCGCGGGCAATACCCGCAGATTCCAGTGGTGATGGTGTCGGCCCAGGAAGAAGCCTCCGTCATGGTCCGTTCCCGAGAGTTCGGGGCCAGCGGTTTCATTCCCAAGTCCAGCTCCCTGGAAGTCATTCAACAAGCGGTGCGCAGTGTGCTGGACGGTGATGTCTGGTGGCCGCCCCAGGCGTTTGAAGAAGTCAGTGTTTCGGCGGAAGCCAAGGCCGCCAGCGAAGGCCTGGCCAGCCTGACGCCCCAGCAGTTCCGGGTCTTGACCATGGTCTGTGAAGGTTTGCTGAACAAGCAGATCGCGTATGAACTGAGTGTGTCGGAAGCGACGATCAAGGCCCACGTGACGGCGATCTTCCGCAAGCTTGGGGTTCGCACACGCACCCAGGCGGCCTTGCTTCTGCAACAACTTGAGTCAATTTCCAGCCATTAACCGGCTGCTGGTTCACGCTTTTTTGACTTTGGTTGAACTAGCTTCCCCACTTCTTTTTCTTCAGTTGCCCTGCCTATGTCGCCTTTCAAAGGTCAAACCGGTCTTAAACGCATCCTTAACGCCGCCGGCTATTCGTTCGATGGCTTGCGCGCCGCCTTCACCGGCGAGGCAGCCTTTCGTCAACTGGTGCTGCTCAATGTGATCCTGATTCCCTTGAGCTTTTTGCTCCATGTCAGCCGTGTCGAGCGCGCGCTGCTGATAGCCGTGTGCCTGCTGGCGCTGATCGTCGAGCTGCTCAACTCGGCGGTGGAGGCGGCCATCGATCGCATTTCCCTGGATCGCCACCCGTTGTCGAAAAACGCCAAGGACATGGGTAGTGCCGCGCAGTTTGTTGCCCTGAGCATGATTACTATCGTCTGGGCGGTGATCCTGATCTAAGGAATGCTCGGCAGGACGATCTCGTCGCTGCGCTGCACCCCGGCGGTGAACGAACGGCACAGTTCGAGAAATTCGCGCATCGCCGAGGTCTGGTACTTCTGTTTGTGCCAGATGAAATAGAACTGCCGGGCCAAATCCAGCCCCGGCGTTTCCACCGGTACCAGGCTGCCCCGGCGAAAGGCGTCCCGCAGCGCCAGGCGGGAGATGCAGCCAATACCCAATCCCGACTCCACTGCGCGCTTGATGGCTTCGGTATGTTCCAGCTCCAGGCGAATGTTCAGTGCGCTGCGATGATGACGCATGGCCTGGTCGAAGGTCAGGCGCGTGCCGGAACCCTGTTCGCGAAGAATCCAGGCTTCGTGGGTCAACTCCTCCATGCTGGCGTTGCCGCGCTTGGCCAGCGGATGCTGGGGCGCGCAGAACACCACCAGCTCATCCTCGACCCAGGTCTGCACCTCGATATCCGGGTGGCTGCAGTCGCCTTCGATTAGACCCAGATCAATTTCGTAGTGAGCCACCTGTTGCACGATATGCGCAGTGTTCTGCACATGGAGCTTCACCTGGCTTTCCGGGTGTACCTGCATGAAGCTGCCGATGAGCAGGGTCGCCAGGTAGTTGCCGATGGTCAGGGTCGCACCCACCGACAGCGAGCCGAAGCCGGACTTGCCGTTGAGCAGGTCCTCGATTTCCTTGGCCTGATCGAGCAGGGCCACCGCCTGGGGCAACAACTGCTTGCCCAGGGCATTGAGACTCAAGCGCTTGCCGGCACGGTCGAACAGCTGGCAGCTGGATTGGCGCTCGAGTTCGGTGATCGAGGTGCTCGCCGCGGATTGCGACAGGGCCAGGAGCCCGGCAGCGCGAGAAACGCTCTCTTGCTGGGCGACGGCGACGAAGACTTGCAGTTGACGGAGAGTAAATCGCATATCGATATAACCGATAACCCTTATCTTAATAATCCAGTTAACAGATATTGTCGCCGCCATTAGAATGCTGTGCAATTGCGCTCATGGTCAGCGCAGGCAATTTCTAGGAGCCCCCGTACATGAGCAACATGAACCACGAGCGTGTCCTCAGTGTTCATCACTGGAATGACACTCTGTTCAGCTTCAAGTGCACCCGCGACCCGGGTCTGCGCTTCGAGAACGGTCAGTTCGTGATGATCGGCCTGCAACAGCCCAATGGCCGTCCGCTTATGCGTGCTTACTCCATTGCCAGCCCGAACTGGGAAGAGCATCTCGAATTCTTCAGCATCAAGGTTCCGGACGGTCCGCTGACTTCCCAGCTGCAGCATCTGAAGGAAGGCGACGAGATCATCATCAGCAAGAAGCCAACCGGTACCCTGGTACTGGATGACTTGAAGCCGGGCAAGCACCTGTACCTGCTCAGCACCGGCACCGGTCTGGCGCCGTTCATGAGCGTGATCCAGGATCCGGAAACCTATGAGCGTTTCGAAAAAGTGATCCTGTGCCACGGCGTACGCTACGTCAACGAAGTCGCCTACCGCGAGTTCATCACCGAGCACCTGCCGCAGAACGAGTTCTTCGGCGAAGCGCTGCGTGAAAAGTTGATCTACTACCCCACCGTGACCCGCGAGCCGTTCGAGAACGAAGGCCGTCTCACCGACCTGATGCGCAGCGGCAAGCTGTTCCGCGACATCGGTCTGCCACCGATCAACCCGCAGGACGACCGCGCCATGCTGTGCGGCAGCCCGAGCATGCTGGAAGAAACCAGCGAAGTGCTCAACAGCTTCGGCCTGACCGTTTCGCCGCGCATGCGCGAACCGGGTGACTACCTGATCGAACGCGCCTTCGTCGAAAAGTAGAAGCGAGCTTGCTCGCGAAGATCGCCCAAGCAGCGCATTCGTGCTGATTGGGCACGATCTCCCGAACGCAAAAAAGCCCGCGTTGCCTGTCAAGGCAACGCGGGCTTTTTCGTTTCCGGCGTTCAGCCCGCCGGGACCACTTCCAGCACCCGGATCAGCCCCGGCTCGGGGTAATGCCAGCGTACGTCCAGGTCCCAGAACTGCGCGCCGTATTCCCGCTCGGCAGTGGGCACCTGATAGGCCGGGCGCGGATCCTGGGCCAGGCACTGCTCGATCAACTCCACCAGCGGCTCCTGAAGGCGCTGAGCGTGGATCTGAGCCTGTTGCAGGGCATTATCCTGCCACTGCACCGGAATAATCTGCGGCGCGGCGCTGGCGATGTCATTGCTCGCCGTGGCAATGATGTCGGCGTAAGGCACGTAGGGCTTGATATCGAGGATCGGCGTGCCGTCCAGCAGGTCGATGCCGGAGATCCACAGGCGGTTGGCCTCGACCTTGTCCAGCTTGACCACCGACTGGCCGATGCCGTTGGGTCTGTGGGTGGCACGGGTAGCGAAGACCCCCATGGACTTGTTGCCCCCCAGGCGCGGCGGGCGCACCTTGAGCCGTGGCTTGTCCTCCAGGGCCTGGTGAAACAGGAACAGCAGCCAGACGTGGCTGACCTGCTCCAGCCCTTGCACCGCGTCGCCCTGATCGAAGGGCGCCACCAATTCCAGTACCCCACGGGCGGCGGGTGCCAGTTGCGGCTGGCGCGGGATGGCGAACTTCTCCTTGAAACAGGAGCGCACGAAACCGATGGGAGAAACGCTGTAGGTCATTTGGCAAGCCTCAAGCCTTGCGCTACAAGCCGCCAGCTACAAGCCTTGAACTTGCAGCTTGAAGCTTGCAGCTGTCTTACGCTCTAACACGCAGGGTCAGGCCCTTGAGGAAGTTGCGCAGCAGCTGGTCGCCGCAGGGGCGGTAGTTGGTGTGGCCAAACTTGCGAAACAGCGCGCTCAGCTCCGGCTTGGACACCGGGAAGTCGGCGGCCTTGAGCACGGCGTGCATGTCTTCTTCCTTGAGCTCGAAGGCCACCCGCAGCTTCTTCAGGATGATGTTGTTGGTCACCGGCAGCTCGATCGGCAGCGGCGGACGGCTTTCGTCCTTGCCGCGCTTGAAGATCACCAGGCCGTCGAGGAAGTGCGCCATGACTTCGTCAGGGCAGTGCACGAAGCCTTCTTCCTCATCCTTCTTCAGGTAGCTGACGATGTCGTTGAGGCTGACCTTGAAGCCGGTCAGCTTGATGATGTCCACGACCTTCTTGTCGCTGATGTCGAGCATGTAGCGCACGCTGCGCAGTACATCGTTATGAATCATGGTTACAGTCCTGATCAATGCGCGTGGAGCGCCGCGCCAGGGCACGGCGTCTGAATGGGGGCGGCTTTAGAACTTCTCTTTGGCCGACAGGTAGCGCCACTGGCCCAGCGGCACCTTGCCGATGGACACGCCGCCGACACGGATGCGGCGAATGGCGACGACCTTGAGGCCGACGGCTTGGCAAAACTGCGCGATCACACCCGGCTGCGGATTCTTCATGGCGAAGCGCAGGCGGTTTTCGTTCTGCCAGCTGGCCTTGACCGGCGGCAGCTCGCGGCCCTTGTAGGTCAGGCCGTGGTTCAGGCGGTTGAGGCCGTGATCGATCATCTCGCCTTCGACCTCGACCACGTATTCCTGCTCGATCTTGGCCGCGTCCGCGGTCAGCTTGCGCAGCACCTTCCAGTCCTGGGTGAACACCAGCAGGCCGCTGGCATTGGGTTGCAGGTCGTCACTGGCGCTCAGGCGCAGGAAATGCCCACGCAGCGGACGTTTGCCGTAGCGGTGCTCCTGCGACAGGCTGTCGGCGCTGATGGACTGCATGGCGCTGTCCAGGTCCTGGCCGGCGGGCACGTTGAGCAGGATGGTCACCGGCTCCGGTGCGGTGGCCTTGGCTTCGGGGTCGAGCACGACGGTTTGCGCGCCGACCTTGAACTGCGGCTCGTCGATGACTTCGCCGTCTACGGTGACCCAGCCGCCCTCGATGAACAGCTCAGCCTCCCGGCGGGAGCAGCCGACCAGTTCGATGAGGCGTTTGGAGAGACGAATCGGGTCAGTCATGTCAGGGGCCGTAACAAAAGAGGGCAGCTATTGTACCTGCCTGGCGCTGGTTAATCGCGGGTCCATTTGCCGGCTGTGGCTTTTAGCCGCGCAAGGCTTGCAGCTGTGGCTGCTTCAGGCGCATGTGCAGCAGCGGGTAGGGCTGGCCCAGGCCGTCCTGTTCCGAGCGGCCGACCACTTCGAAACCCTGCTTGAAGTAGAAACCCAAGGCCTGGGGGTTCTGCTCGTTGACGTCCAGCTGATAGGCGTTCAAGTGCTCCACCGCGTAGTGCAGCAATTGCCGGCCCAGGCCCTGGCCGCGATGGGCCGGGTCGATGAACAGCATCTCGATCTTGCCCGCTGCCACGCCAGCGAAACCGGTGATGCGCTGGCGTGGGTCGCGGGTACAGATCAGCATCACCGCATCCAGGTAGCGGGTCAGCACCAGGTTGCGCAGCAGCGCTATGTAGCTGTCCGGGAGAAAGTCGTGGGTGGCGCGCACCGAGTCTTCCCAGACGCGGACCAGTTCCGGGTAGTCGCTGACTTTCGGTGTGTGGATGACCGAGTGGTGGCGCATGCCGCTTGTCCCTGAGGTGATTGGCAAGGGCTAACGATAGACCGAAAAAAGCCCCGCATCTCGTGGCGAGAGCGGGGCTTGGCAGTTTTTTTACGCCTTACAGGGTTTCGGCCCAGAGGTCGTATTCGTCGGCGTCGGTGACCCGGCACCAGACCTTGTCACCCGGCTTCAGGTCGCCGGCGCCATCGATGAACACGTTGCCGTCGATCTCCGGCGCATCGAAGAAGCAGCGGCCCACCGCGCCATTCTCATCAACTTCGTCGATCAGCACTTCGATCTCCTTGCCGATGCGCTGTTGCAGGCGTGCCGAGCTGATTTCCTGCTGGTGCGCCATGAAGCGTTCCCAGCGGTCCTGCTTGACCTCGTCCGGGACCACTTCCAGGTCCAGGTCGTTGGCCGGAGCGCCTTCCACCGGCGAGTACTGGAAGCAGCCGACGCGGTCCAGCTGGGCTTCGGTCAGCCAGTTGAGCAGGTACTGGAAGTCTTCTTCGGTTTCGCCGGGGAAGCCGACGATAAAGGTCGAGCGGATGATCAGCTCCGGGCAGATCTCGCGCCAGGCCTTGATCCGCGCCAGGGTCTTGTCTTCGAAGGCCGGACGCTTCATGGCCTTGAGCACTTTCGGGCTGGCGTGCTGGAACGGGATGTCCAGGTACGGCAGGATCTTGCCGGCGGCCATCAGCGGAATCAGCTCGTCCACGTGCGGGTAGGGGTACACGTAGTGCAGGCGCACCCACACACCCAGGGTACTCAGGGCCTCGCACAGTTCAGTCATGCGGGTCTTCACCGGCGCGCCGTTCCAGAAGCCGGTGCGGTACTTGACGTCGACGCCATAGGCGCTGGTGTCCTGGGAGATCACCAGCAGTTCCTTGACCCCGGACTTGACCAGGCGCTGGGCCTCGTCGAGCACATCGCCCACTGGGCGGCTGACCAGCTTGCCGCGCATCGACGGAATGATGCAGAAGCTGCAGCTGTGGTTGCAGCCTTCGGAAATCTTCAGGTAGGCGTAGTGCCGTGGGGTCAGCTTGATGCCTTGCGGCGGCACCAGGTCGATCAGCGGGTTGTGGTCCTGTTTCGGCGGCACCACTTCGTGCACGGCGTTGACCACCTGCTCGTACTGTTGCGGGCCGGTCACGGCCAGCACGCTTGGGTGCACGTCACGGATATTGCCTTCTTCGACGCCCATGCAGCCGGTGACGATGACCTTGCCGTTTTCCTTGATGGCTTCGCCGATCACTTCCAGGGATTCGGCCTTGGCCGAGTCGATGAAACCGCAGGTGTTGACCACCACGACATCGGCGTCCTGGTAGGTGGACACCACGTCATAGCCTTCCATGCGCAGTTGAGTGAGGATGCGCTCGGAGTCGACCAGAGCTTTTGGGCAACCCAGGGATACGAAGCCGACTTTCGGGTTGGCCGGCGCGGAGGGGGTGGACATGTCTAACCTCGGTATTGGTGTCGAATCACTTGGGGGGCAAGTGCGACGCTTGGGCGCTGGCTGCGCCTCTGATCAAAAAGTGCGCAATTCTAGCGATGGTCGAGGCGCTTGACCAGCTTTATGCAGGGGAAATACGACGAGCGCTGGACTATGCTTCTTCGCGTTATGCCCGGTGGTTTTCATGCGGCTTTAGTTAAGTACCCAGTGGTAATAAAAACCTGCAAGTTACATGGGAAACTGCACAAGTTTAGAGAATAGCCCTTGTATAACCTTGCGCTTTCTATATAAGAAGCCCCGGTCTTGGTAGTAGGAGTCATTGATGGGTCAGGCAAGTGGTCAGGCGGTGAGTGGCGAGCACTCCGGGGCTAAGCCTCTGGGGATGCTGGTGGCAGCGGTCGGGGTGGTGTATGGCGATATCGGCACCAGCCCGCTCTATACCCTCAAAGAGGTGTTTTCCGGCAGTTATGGCGTCCAGGTCAACCACGATGGGGTGTTTGGCATCCTGGCGCTGATTTTCTGGTCGTTGGTCTGGGTCGTTTCGATCAAGTACGTGCTGTTCATCCTGCGGGCCGACAACCAGGGCGAGGGCGGCATCATGGCCCTGACGGCACTGGCCCGGCGGGCGGCCGGCTCCTACCCACGTCTGCGCTCGGTGCTGGTGATCCTCGGCTTGATCGGCGCCGCCTTGTTCTATGGCGACAGCATGATCACCCCGGCGATCTCGGTATTGTCGGCGGTAGAAGGGCTGGAGCTGGCGTTCAGCGGCCTGGAGCACTGGGTGGTGCCCATGGCCTTGGTGGTGCTGGTGGGGCTGTTTCTGATCCAGAAACACGGCACCGATCGCATCGGCAAGCTGTTCGGCCCGGTGATGGTGGCCTGGTTCCTGGTGCTGGGTGGCTTGGGGGTCAACGGCATTCTCCAGCACCCGGAAGTGCTGCAGGCGCTCAACCCGGTGTGGGGCGTGCGCTTCTTCATCGTCCATCCCGGCATGGGCGTGGCCATTCTTGGCGCCGTGGTGCTGGCGCTGACCGGCGCCGAGGCCCTGTACGCCGACATGGGCCACTTCGGCCGCAAGCCGATTGCCCGTGCCTGGTTCGCCCTGGTGCTGCCGGCCCTGGTGCTGAACTACTTCGGCCAGGGCGCGTTGCTGCTGGAAAACCCCGACGCCGCGCGCAACCCGTTCTACCTGCTGGCGCCGGGCTGGGCCCTGATCCCGCTGGTGGTGCTGGCGACCCTGGCCACGGTGATCGCCTCCCAGGCGGTGATTTCCGGGGCCTTCTCCCTGACCCGTCAGGCGATCCAACTGGGCTACATCCCGCGCATGTACATCCAGCACACCTCCAGTGCCGAGCAAGGGCAGATCTACATTGGCGCGGTGAACTGGTCGCTGATGGTGGGCGTGATCCTGCTGGTACTGGGCTTCGAGTCCTCCGGTGCCCTGGCCTCGGCCTACGGCGTGGCGGTGACCGGGACCATGCTGATCACCAGCATCCTGGTATCGGCGGTGATGCTGCTGCTGTGGAAATGGCCACCGGTGCTGACCGTGCCAATCCTGGTGGGTTTCTTGCTGGTGGACGGGCTGTTCTTCGCCGCCAACGTACCGAAGATCGTCCAGGGCGGTGCCTTCCCGGTGCTGGCGGGGATCGTCCTGTTCGTCCTCATGACCACCTGGAAGCGCGGCAAGGAACTGCTGGTGGATCGCTTGGACGAAGGCGGCCTGCCGCTGCCGATCTTCATCGGCAGCATCCGCGTGCAGCCGCCGCATCGGGTCCAGGGCACCGCGGTGTTCCTCACCGCGCGCCCGGACGCCGTGCCCCACGCACTGTTGCACAACCTGCTGCACAACCAGGTGTTGCATGAGCAAGTGGTGCTGTTGACCGTGGTCTATGAAGACATTCCCCGGGTGCCCGCCCAGCGGCGTTTCGAGGTGGATGCCTACGGCGAAGGCTTCTTCCGGGTGATCTTGCATTTTGGGTTCACCGACGAGCCGGACGTGCCGGAAGCCCTGAAGCTGTGCCACCTGGATGAACTGGACTTCAGCCCGATGCGCACCACCTACTTCCTCAGCCGCGAGACGGTGATTGCCTCCAAGCTCGAAGGCATGGCCCGCTGGCGCGAAGCGCTGTTCGCCTTCATGTTGAAGAACGCCAACGGCAACCTGCGCTTCTTCAAGCTGCCAGTGAACCGGGTGATCGAACTGGGCACCCAGGTCGAGATATAAACCCGAGCCCATAAAAGCCCCCGTTGCCTTGCGGCAGCGGGGGCTTTTTCGTTTCACGGCCCTGTAGGAGCGAGCTTGCTCGCGATAACGGACTGACAGCCAGCATCAATGCCGATAACAGAACGCGTTCGCGAGATCGCCCCTCGCGCATTACGCGGCGAGCGCCTGCACCACATCGTCCACCACCGCCTTGCCCATGGCGGTCAGGTAGTGCGCGGCCCAGGCGTGACGATCGCTGTCCTGGCTGTAGGCGGCGTCCTCGGCAAAGGCCTTGGCCAGGGACAGCAGGTCGGAGGCTTGGGCCAGGGCGTCGCCAATGGGGAGGCCGGGGCTGACCTGGAATAACGGGCGTTCCGAGCAGTAGAGGAAAGTGGTTAAGCCGACTGTTTTCAGATTTGAAAGTTGAGGCGGGTTTGTATTGTTCATGGTTCAACTCCAAGGTTTTAGGAGCTACCACGTTCGTTTCCAAGCGAGTGGGTGGCAGCTATGCGCAGGTTGGAAAACCGGAAACCAAGGAACCCGGCAGACCCGAAGGTCTCCCACGCACAGCCGCCATAACAGATGGATTGCAGGCGCAAAAATTATCTGCAATCAAGCGGGGCGCTAGTTGCCAAGGTTCTTCGGGTTTCCAAGCCCGGCCGCTGAAGAATCAGCGACACCCGGAGCCTAGCCCGTCGAAGCTCTGGCCAACAAGGCAGCAAAGTGCCCAAAACGCCCCCCTTACGCAACTCTCGGAGTTTGCCTACAACCTGGGCGGGAGTCATCCGCTATTGCGCCGCTTTCAGCGAGACAACTCAGACAGCTGATGTTAAAAAAGCCCCCGCAGCTTCAGGGCTGCGGGGGCTTTTATGGGGCGAGGCTCAGCTCACTCTTGAGCGGTGGCCTGATCCTTGACCTGGCGCTTCTCGATGGCATCCACCAGGCGCTTGGCCAGTGCCGGGTAGTTCTCATCGAAGTGATGGCCCCCTGGCAGCTTCATGGCTTCACCGACGGCAGTCTTGTCGGTGCAACCGCTTTCATCGACTTCTTCCACGCCATAGATGCACACCACCTTGGCCGCTGGCAGCTTGGCCATTTCCGGGCCGGTGGCGGCTTCCTTGCCGGCGTTGCCCAGCCAGCCTTCGACTTCGATCTCGAAGCTGCCGGTGCGGGCGAAGGCCAGCAGGATAATGGCGTCGATGCGCTGTTGCTCGGCTTCCGGCAGGCGGTTGTAGATCGCCGGCAGCACGTCGGCGCCGAAGGAGTAGCCGGTCAGCACGAAACGCTTGGTGCCCCACTTCTGCCGGTAGTGCTGCATCAGCTCGGTGAGGTCGATGGCGCTCTGTTCCGGGGTCTTGTGCTGCCAGTAGTAGCGCAGGGTGTCGATGCCCACCACCGGGTAGCCGATCTTGGCCATCTCGCCGGCCACGTCGCGGTCCAGGTCGCGCCAGCCGCCGTCGCCGGAGAGGAACAGGGTCACGGTGTCCTTGGCCTGGCCGGCCGGGACTTCCACCACGGGGATGCTCAGGCCGCCGTTCTCCGAACCCACCAGCAGCTTGCGCAGCTCGTTGTTCAGCACCTGGGGCAGGTGGATGTCGTAGTCGCTGATGCTGGTGGTGGCGTTGGGGGTGTCACGCACGAACCCGGCACTTTCGTCGTCTGGGTTGTCGTTCCAGGCCACCAGCCAGTGGCCGTGGGCCAGGGTCTTGGGCAGTGGATCGGTACAGCCGGGCGCCGGGTTGATGGTGAAGCCTACCGACACGGCCTGGGCCTTGTCGTCGTTCTGGGAGGCGATCCAGCGCCAGGCCAGGGCGGCGCCCGGGCCGATGCCGCTGACCAGGGTGGCCGGGCCGTTGAGCTGGGGCAGGGCGTCTTGCAGGGCTTGCTCCTGCAGCTTGCAGTCGTCCTTGGGCAGGACCACCTGGACGATCTGCGCCGCGCCGCTGCGGCTCAGGGCCAGCAGCTGCTTGTCGGTCAGGGTGGCGTCAGGCAGCACCGCCACCACCACTCGGGCCTTGGCCTTGGTGCCTGGGGTCACTCGGGTCAGGGTCGAACCGTCGGCCTGGGTCAGTTGTTCCAGGGTGGGTTCGGGAGCTGGGCGGTTCCACCACCAGTAGCCGCCACCTGCAATCAGAGCCAGCACCACCAGGGTTGCCAGCAGGTACCGCCAAGAGCGTCGAATCATTAGCGTTTCACCAATCCAGTCAAGCCGCCTGCAATCAGGGCGGCAGTGTCGGCCAATGCGACCAGCGGGTCCAGACCTGCCGGCACGGCCATGTAACGAGGTTCCCAGTCAGGCTGGAATTTGTCTTTGAAGCGGCGCAGGCCCTGGAAGTTGTACAGCTGCTCGCCACGACGGAACACCATCGAGCCCAGGCGTTGGGTCAGCGGCGCGCCACGCCGGGGTTGCAGGCCGGACAGCGGCACCATGCCCAGGCTGAAGCGGGCGTATCCATGATTTTTATAGTGCTGGATCAGGCCGACCATCATGAACTCCATGGTCAGCTTCGGCGCGTCCGGGTGCGCCCGCATCAGGTCGAGGCTGGCCAGGTCGTGGCTGTAGGTCTCGAGCAGGTTAGCGAAGGCCACCGGGCGCCCTTCAAAACGGATGATCGCGATACGGAAGTGCTTGAGGTAGTCGTCGCTGAAGCGGCCCAGGGAGAAGCCTTTCTCGCGGACGTTCTTGCCGGTCAGCCAGGCATCGGAGATGACCTTCAGCTCATCCATCGGCGCTTGCCCGGGTTCGTGGATCTCCAGCGACAGGCCGTCGCGGGTGCCGCGGTTCCAGGTGTAGCGCAGGTCCTTCATCTCCTTGCCCTTGGCTTCGAGATCAAAGCGCTTGAGATCGACCCGGGCTTCTTCGCCGAGCTTGATCGCGGTCAGGCCGATGTCCATGTAGTAGGGCAGGTTTTCCGCCCGTACCTGGTAGAACACCGGGCGTGCGTGGTGTACGTCGCACAGGTCGCGGAACTGCCAGATCATTTCCGCGCGTTGCTGGGTCGGGCCGATGGGGTCGTACAGCGCCACCAGGCTGCGGCCACGGCGGGCGTACATGAGGAAAGCGTCGTCGTTGGGGTGGAACAGCAGCGCCTTGTCACCGGTCAGGGCCAGGCCGCCATCGGGTTGGGAGGAGGCCATGAGGATCTGCGCCGCCTTGTCCAGCTCTTCGCTGGTGGGCAGGTGGATCACCGGGCGCGCGGTGCGCAGCAGCCAGGTCAGGGACACCACCAGCAACAGCACCGCGGCGCCCAGCAGCGAGCGCAGGCCCCGGGGAGCATCGGCGTCGAGGGTGAACTGCCACCACAGCTGATGGCTGTAGGGCACGTCCTGATAGGCGAACAGCAGCAGCCAGATGGAGGCACCGAGCACACAGACGCTGGCCACCAGGTACAGCGGCGAGAAGGGCAGTTCGGTCAGGCGGCTGGGGCGGTAGAACGAGCGCCGGAACACCGCCAGCAGGCTGGCCGTGAGGGTCATCAGGCAGGCTTCTTCCCAGTCGAAGCCTTTGAGCAGCGAGAGCAGGGCGCCCACCAGCAGCAGAATGGTGGTGAGCATCCAGGCCGCCGACAGGCGCCGGCGCAGGCCCTGGGCCAGTAGCAGGCAGAGCACGCCGATCAGGCTGGCGCCGAAGTGCGAGGCGTCCACCAGGCGATGGGGAATGAGAAAGCCGATGTGTTGCAGGCGGGTGTCGATTTCCGGGGTGGCGCCGGAGAACAGCAGCACCACGCCGGAAAGAAACACCAGCACCGCCAGGATCGGTGCCGCCAGGCCGGAAGCCACCCGCAGCGATTGCCTGGTCTGGAACAGGCGCTGGGCTTCGTTGATCAGCAGCAGGACGCAGGCCGCCAGCATCGGCAGCACCACGTAGATCAGGCGGTACAGCAGCAGTGCGGCGGCCAGGGGCGCGGCGCCGAGCTTGTCGGCGAAGGCTGCCAGCAGGATGGCTTCGAACACCCCGACGCCGCCGGGCACATGGCTCAGTACGCCCGCTGCCAGGGCCAGCAGGTAGACCAGCAGGAAGGCGCCGAAGGGCGGTGCCTCGGGCAGCAGCAGGTAGAGCACGGTGGCGGCTGCGGCGACGTCCAGGGCGGTGATGATCAGTTGCAGGAAGGTCAGGCGGCGACCTGGCAGGCGCAGGGTGCGGCGTCCGACCCGGACCAACAGGTTGTCGCGCAGGGGTTGCTCCGGCAGGCGCCGGCGATAGATGCCGACGGCCAGTACCGTGCCCAGCAGCAGGATGGCCAGGGCGATGCCGGCCAACAGGCTCTCTGGCAGGCGCAGGGCCGCCGAAGCGGCCGGCAGGTTGCTCAGGGTGGCCAGGGCCGCCAGCGGTGGCAAGGCGCAGCCCAGGGAGAGGCTGGCGAACAGGGTCATGTGGGCGACGTCTGAGGCCCCCAGCCCGTGGCGTGCATACAGGCGATAACGCACCGAGCCGCCGGACAGCAGCGACAGGCCGATGGCGTTGCCGATGGCGAAGGCGGTGAAGCCGCCCAGGGCCAGGGTGCGACCGGGCAGGTTGACTCCGGCATAGCGACTGGCGGACCACTCGTAGCCCAGCAGAATGATGAAGCCGACGATGGTCGCGCCCAGGGCGCCGAGCAGGGCCGGCTTGGGCACTTCAAGGATCGAGTCGTGCAGCGCGTAGAAGTCCAGCTCGCTGAGCAAATGCCGGCAAGCGACCAGGGCAATGGCGAACAGCAACAGGGTTACGGCCAGGCCCAGGGGTTGGCGGTATTTGCTCAACAGGTCCAGCCAGCGCAAGCGAGTGGCTGTCACAGGTTGAGTGGCGGTAGCGGTGGTATCGCTGTCTTGTGAGTCAGACGTGTTGGCGCGCATCAATCACCTCTTGGATTGTGCGCGACAGGATGGGGGTATCCAGCCAAGTTACCAATCCCTGTAGAAAAAATAGTTTCAGATATTAACGCGTCTCACCGTGGCCCGGCGACCCTGGGCGCTTGCCGCCGGGTGGTTGCTCGAGACAGAGCATAGCTCGCGTCTTGAAGGGTCGAAGCACCGCTAACGGTTCGCAATACTTTCTCAGGTCATTGTTGCGAAAGAACTTTTTCAACAGATACAAAAAAGGCCACTCTTTCGAGTAGCCTTTTTTGATGTTTGGTTGCGGGAGCCGGATTTGAACCGACGACCTTCGGGTTATGAGCCCGACGAGCTACCAGACTGCTCCATCCCGCGTCTGTGTGGCGGCATTCTACAGGCGAACGACTGAGTGTCAACCATTAATGGTCCGACAGGTCAAATAAACGTCGAATGGCCGACTCTGCCGCTTAAGTCAGCGACAGCTAAAGAGTTTTGCCGCGCTGCTGGTGAGTACGGGCAGGGAAAAACAGACGCGCACAAAAAAGGCCACTCTTTCGAGTAGCCTTTTTTGATGTTTGGTTGCGGGAGCCGGATTTGAACCGACGACCTTCGGGTTATGAGCCCGACGAGCTACCAGACTGCTCCATCCCGCGTCTGTGTGGGCGGATTCTACAGCGTCGCGGGCGCCTGTCAATCATTAATTTTTAAAAAAGGCTTCCTGTTCAATCGCTTAGCGTGCTCGCAGGAGCGTTTGGCGAGGCTTGGGCCCAGGTAGAACGTGGCTTGCAGCTCTATGGAAGGCTTGGCGCTCATTGAGAGAATAAATGTCTCATGGTGCTTTGCCGATTGCTCCGAGATGCAAGGTACTGGTGCTATATACAGGGGCCGGTAGATACTGATCGCCCGCTTTGATTCCGACTTCAGCTTTCAATGATCCCTGCCTTTATATGATGCAGCGCAAAATCATCCACATTGACTGTGATTGCTTCTATGCCGCCATCGAAATGCGCGATGACCCGCAGCTGGCCAGCAAACCGCTGGCAGTGGGCGGCTCCGCGGATCGGCGGGGGGTGATTGCGACCTGCAACTATGAGGCGCGGGCCTATGGCGTGCGTTCGGCCATGTCGTCGCGGCACGCGTTGACCCTGTGTCCGGACCTGGTGATCGTCCGGCCGCGCATGGATGCCTACCGCGAGGCGTCGAAAGAGATTCATGCGATCTTTCGGGATTACACCGATCTGATCGAACCCTTGTCCCTGGACGAGGCCTACCTGGACGTTTCCGACAGCCCGAACTTCGCCGGCAGCGCAACGCGCATCGCCCAGGACATTCGGCGGCGGGTGTCCAATCAATTGCATATCACCGTCTCGGCCGGGGTCGCACCCAACAAGTTTCTGGCCAAGATCGCCAGCGACTGGAAAAAGCCCAACGGCCTGTTCGTCATCACTCCGGATCAGGTGGAGGATTTTGTCTCCGAATTGCCAGTGAGCAAGTTGCATGGGGTGGGCAAGGTCACGGCGGACAAACTGGGTCGCCTGGGGATTGTCGACTGCCTGCAGTTGCGCGACTGGAGCAAGCTGGCGCTGGTGCGCGAGTTCGGCAGTTTCGGTGAGCGTCTGTGGAGCCTGGCCAGGGGGATCGACGAGCGGCCGGTGCAGAATGACAGTCGGCGCCAGTCCATCAGCGTGGAAAACACCTATGACGTGGATCTGCCGGATCTGGACAGTTGCCTGCAGAAGTTGCCGGAGCTGATGGAGACGCTGGCCGGGCGCATGACCCGTATCGACGCCAGCTACCGACCGGGCAAGCCGTTCGTCAAAGTGAAGTTCCATGACTTTACCCAGACCACCCTGGAACAGGCGGGGGCGGGGCGGGACCTGGAGAGTTATCGGCAACTGCTGACCCAGGCCTTCAAGCGGGGCGGAAAGCCAGTGCGCCTGTTGGGCATTGGTGTGCGTTTGCAGGATCTGCGCGGCGCTCATGAACAGCTGGAGCTGTTCCAGGGCGGAGTGTAGGCGCTGGCTTGCCAGCGAACCGGGCTGTTATTCAGCCGCGGTAGCGCTTTTCGCCGGTAAGCCGGCTCCTACAGGGGATGTCAGTTGCTGCCGGGGTCGGCGACCAGGCGGCCGGCGTTCTTGGTCAGGGACTTGAGAAACTCGCTCTGCAGTTCCGGATCGTTGCGGGTCAGCTCGATCAGGCTCTGCTCCAGTTCGCTGGCTTCTTCTTCCAGGCCCAGTTCCGACAGGCGCTTGACTCGGTGCACCCATTGGCTCACTTCGTCATCTTCCAGGTCGTCGTAGATCAGGGCGTGAGCTTCCACCAGCTTGCCGCGCAGGCTGCTGCTCAGGCTCAGGGACGAGTCGGAATGCACTTCGTCCTGGGCGTCTTCGACACTGATCTGCAACTTGCCGATGTGGTTCAGGTCCTGTTCGGAGAACGGCGCGTCCAGCAGGTTCAAGCGCAGCACACCATTGCGATCGGTGCTCATGTCGTAGGTCTGCTTGCCGGCCTTGACTTGCACCGGGCGCTCGCTCCAGGGCAGGCTCGAATACTCCAGGCGCTTGTCACGCTGGACTTCATCGATGGCTGCCAGGTTCTGCTGGGCCCGACCGTGGGACGGCATGTTCATGAACGGGTTGAGCCCCGACACGCCATAGCTGACCCAGTCCTTGGTGACGCTGTCCGGCAGGTTGCCCAGGGCGAACACATTGACCACGTTGGCACCGACGCCGGCCACCAGTGCTACCGCACCCAGCGGGATCTCGTAGATCTCCCGCCAGGGTTGGTAGGGCGTATAGCGATCGTAGCGGCGGGTGACCTCGAACTCGGTGACTTCGAAGGTCTTTTGCTCGTGGATACGTACCCGGCGTTGCGGCAGCTCAAGCACCTTAGGCTCACCGACATCGATCTGCAGGCTGTGATCGAGCAATTTGCGCTCGATCCGTTCCTCGTGTTCGCTGCGTTGCGACATCTGATTGGCGCAGCCGCTGACCAGCAGGGCGCCGCACAAGGCGGCGCCCCCGAGGCTTAAGGTGTTTCGCTTGAACATGACTTCTCTATCTGGTTTCAGCGACGGATACGGGCTTGGAGGAAGGACAGAACGTCGGCCACGGGCAGCGCTTGCGCCTCGGCTTCGGTACGGCTCTTGTATTCCAGGTTGCCTTCGGCGAGGCCGCGATCGCTGACCACGATGCGGTGAGGAATGCCGATCAGCTCCATGTCCGCGAACTTGATGCCCGGGCTGGTTTTCTTGTCGCGATCGTCCAGCAGTACTTCAAAACCGGCGGCAGTCAGTTCTGCGTAGAGTTTGTCGGTGGCTTCGCGAACCTGCTCGGTTTCGTAGCGCAGCGGTACCAGGGCGATCTGGAACGGCGCCAGGGTGTCGCTCCAGATGATGCCGTTTTCGTCGTTGTTCTGTTCAATGGCGGCGGCCACCACGCGGGACACGCCAATGCCGTAGCAGCCCATTTCCAGGGTCACCGGCTTGCCGTTCTCGCCCAGCACTTCGCACTTCATCGCCTTGCTGTACTTGTTGCCCAGCTGGAAGATGTGCCCGACTTCGATGCCGCGCTTGATTTCCAGGGTGCCCTTGCCGTCCGGGCTCGGGTCGCCAGCGACCACGTTACGCAGGTCGGCCACGGTCGGAACGGGCAGGTCACGCTCCCAGTTGACGCCGAAGTAGTGCTTGTCGTCGATGTTGGCGCCGACGCCGAAGTCGCTCATCAGCTCCACCGAACGGTCGATGATGATTGGTAGTGGCAGGTTCACCGGGCCCAGGGAGCCGGCGCCGGCACCGATGGCGGCACGCAGTTCGGCTTCGGAAGCCATGACCAGCGGGCTGGCAACGCCAGGCTGGTTGGCGGCCTTGATTTCGTTCAGTTCGTGGTCGCCACGGATGATCAGGGCGATCAGCTTGCCGGCTTCTTCGGCATGCACCACCAGGGTCTTGACGGTCTTCTCGATCGGCAGGTTGTAGCCTTCCACCAGCTGGGCGATGGTTTTCGCGTCAGGGGTGTCGACCAGGCGCATCTCTTCGGTCGGCGCCGGGCGCGAGGTTTCGCGCGGCACGGCTTCGGCCTTCTCGATGTTCGCGGCGTAGTCGGAACCGTTGCTGAAGACGATATCGTCTTCGCCGGACTCGGCCAGTACGTGGAATTCGTGGGAGCCGGCGCCGCCGATGGAGCCGTTGTCCGCTTCAACCGGACGGAACTTCAGGCCCAGGCGGGTGAAGACGTTGCAATAAGCCTGGTGCATGCGGTCGTAGGTGACCTGCAAGGACGCCTGGTCGGCGTGGAAGGAGTAGGCGTCCTTCATGATGAACTCGCGACCGCGCATCAGGCCGAAGCGCGGGCGGATCTCATCGCGGAATTTGGTCTGGATCTGGTACAGGTTCAGCGGCAGCTGCTTGTAGCTGCTCAGCTCGTTGCGCGCCAGATCGGTGATCACTTCTTCGTGGGTCGGGCCGGCGCAGAAATCGCGACCGTGCCGGTCTTTGAAGCGCAGCAGTTCAGGGCCGTATTCTTCCCAGCGACCGGATTCCTGCCACAGCTCAGCCGGCTGAGTGCTCGGCATCAACACTTCAAGCGCGCCCGCGGCGTTCATTTCTTCGCGAACGATGGCTTCAACCTTGCGCATCACCCGCAAGCCCATCGGCAGCCAGGTGTACAGGCCGGAAGCCAGTTTACGGATCATGCCGGCGCGCAGCATCAGCTGATGGCTGATCACGACCGCGTCGGAAGGCGTTTCTTTCTGTGTGGCGAGCAAATATTGACTGGTACGCATGGTAGGCCGTTGTCGGTTGCTGAAGACTGGAAGTGACGGAGCATTGTACGGGCGAGTTCCGCTGGCGTACAGGATTGCGCTTGGAAGGGCGGGGAGCGACGGGGAACGGCCCGTAACTCCCGGGATTTTCTAGGATTCTTCGCTCACGGCGGTGCCATTGGCGGGGTGCTCCGGCTCGGGTTTGGGCCCGGCGCGGCGGCTCTCCTGGAACCAGTGCAGGGCGATCAGGATCAGCGTCGGGACCCCGAGTATCGCGGTGATGAGGAAGAAGTCGTGGTAGCCGAACTTCTCCACCATGACCCCGGAATAGCCGCCGATCAGGCGCGGCAGCAACAGCATGATCGAGCTGAGCAGGGCGTACTGGGTGGCGGAGAACTTGAGGTTGGTCAGGCTCGACAGGTAGGCGACGAAAGCCGAAGTGGCCATGCCCGAACTGAAGTTGTCCAGGGAAATGGTGACAATCAGCATTTCCAGGTTCGGGCCCATGTCGGCGAGCATGAGGAACAGCAGGTTGGTGGCGGCGGAGGCGGCGCCACCGATGAACAGGATCGGCAGGATGCCGAAGCGCACGATCAGCAGGCCGCCCATGCCGGCCCCGAGCAGGGTCATGATCAGGCCGAAGATCTTGCTGACCCCGGCGATCTGGTCCTTGGTGAAGCCTTGGTCGATATAGAACACGTTGGCCATGACGCCCATGACCGTGTCCGACATGCGATAGGTGGCGATGAGCCCCAGCAGCAGGAAGGCTTGCCAGCGATAGCGCAGGATGAAGTCGTTGACCGGCGTCAGCACCGGCGCCAGGCCCCGGCGGCCCATGGCCGACAGGCACAGGGCGGTGAGGGTGACATAGAGGATGGCCCGCAGGAACGCCCGGTCTTCCAGCAGCAGGTCCAAAAGGCTCATGCCATCGAAGATCACGCTGGCGAAGTCGGTGTTGTAGAGCTGGGTGAAGGTGGCGGGCACCGAAACCAGCAGCACGATCAGGACGAATACCGAGATCAGCTGGTGAGCGAAGCTGTAGCGTCCCGCGGAGAGTTGGGTGCGCAGTGGCACGGCGGGCTCACGCATCAGCAGGGTGGTGATCAGCGCGGGAATCATCAGCACGCCGAACAGCACGTAGGTGCCGGTCCAGGCTGAATGCTTGTAGCTGAAGCCGGTGGAGCCGAAGCCTTCGGCAAAGAACAGGGCGCCGGCGGTCGCCAGCAGCACCGCTACCCGATAGCCGGACATGTAGCTGGCGGCCAGGGCGGCCTGGCGGCTGTCGTCGGCGATTTCCAGGCGGTAGGCGTCGATGGCGATGTCCTGGGTCGCCGAGGCAAAGGCCACGATCACGGCAATGGCGATCAGCCAGGACAGATGTTTTTGCGGGTCACAGAAGCCCATGCCGATCAGGCCGAGAATCACCAGGGTCTGGGCCAGTACCAGCCAGGAGCGGCGTCTGCCGAGCTTGCCCAGTATTGGCAGGCGCCATTGGTCAAGCAGCGGGGACCATACCCATTTAAAGGCATAGGCCAAACCGATCAGGCTGGCGTAACCGATGGTTTCGCGGGCCACACCGGCCTCGCGCAACCACACCGAGAGAGTCGAGAACACCAGCATGTAAGGCATGCCGGCAGCGAAACCAAGCAGCAACAGCACGAGCGTCGAGGGGCTGGCATAGGCGGCAAGTGCGGCGCGCCAGGTTTTACGGGGCATGGGCTGAAGTCTGCCTCAGATTGCGGAAACAAAGCGCGCACTCTAACCGCTGTGCTCTACCGGGCGCCAGCCATGGCGCTGAATATCCACGCGATTATTCCGGATAGTGATGCCTTCGCCGCGCAGTCTGGCGCGCTGCTCATCGCCTGACGGGCTGCCGGCCGGCAGGCTGATGCGGCCGCCGGCGGCCAGTACCCGGTGCCACGGCAGGCGGGTGTCGGCCGGCAACTGGCTGAGGGTGCGGCCAACCCAGCGCGCGGCGCGGCCCAGGCCGGCCATTTCTGCCAGTTGGCCGTAGCTCACCACCTTGCCTGCGGGAACCTGGGCCAGGGTCAGGTACAGCGCCGTGCGTCGGATTTGCGCCGGGTCCTGCGGGGCGTCGCCGTGTTCGGTCACATTCGCGGTTCCAGATCAATGAAGAGGCGTTGGTCGGTTCAGGGGATGAGGGGTGGATGCATATTGAACTCACTCTCAATACCCGGGTCAGTCCTGACTAAGGCGTGTTCAGCAGGAATAATGCCGTTTTTTTTCGCAAGATCGAGCCCTGTATTACCTATGTTGCCTAGAACGTTGTTGTGTTTCGCGGTGCTCAGCGCCTCCACGCCTGTCCTGGCCGATACCGTCTGGTTGAAGAACGGTGATCGCCTGAGCGGCAAGATCAAGGTTTTCGACGGCGGCAAGCTGTTGCTCCAGACCGACTATGGCGGCGCTATTTCCATCGACTGGAAACAGGTCAAGACCCTGGAAAGCGACCAGGAGCTGTTGGTCAAGCAGGATGCCTACATCGGCGAGAAGACCAAGTCGTTGCAGGCGGCGGAGGAGGGCAAGGTCATTCTTGCCAACGGTGAAGCGCCCAAGACGGTGGAGCTGGCGAGTATCCAGCAGATCATGAAGCCCAGGCCGCTGGTGGAGGACATGGTCTGGAAGGGCAATGTCGATGTCGCCATGGACTACAAGCGTGCGGAGAAGGATACCGATGACTACGACATCGACTTCAAGACGTCGGCGCGCCATGGGGCTTGGCGCCACAATGCGCAGGGTGAGTACAACCGTGAGTTCCAGGATCATGTGGTGACCACGGACAACTGGAGTGCCGAATATGCCCTGGACCGTTTCATCACTGAAAAATGGTTCTGGGAAGGACGCCTGACCTACAAGCGTGACAAGGTCGAGGAGCTGGAGCGGCAGCGGGTCGTGGGTACCGGCCCTGGCTACCAGTTCTGGGACGATGAATTGGGGGCGTTCTCCCTGGGCTCGCTGCTCAACCGTACAGATTACGAGTACGCCGAAGGCGGCAGGGACAACTTCTATTCCCTGGCAATGAAGTGGGACTACAACCGCTATCTGATCGGTAAACGGGTGGAGTTCTTCACCAATGGCGAAGTTGGGCGACCGCTTTCCGGGGTAGCCGACTATGCGCTGGATGCCGAGATGGGGTTGCGCTACAAGGTCACCGACTGGGCGTCGCTGAACCTGAAGGCGGAAAAGGACCTGATTCGCGGCACCAAAGACAGCGATCTGGACAAGACCCGCTACACCGTGGGCTTTGGCGTGGCCTGGTAAACCGGAGCGGCCCGGGCGCCTTTTCAGTAAAAGGCGCCGACAAAAACACCGGGCACAAAAAAGCCCCGCTGTTGAGGGCGGGGCTTTTTACTGGATCAGTACAAGTTAGATAACTTGAACTTCTTCAGCTTGCATGCCTTTCTGACCGCGGGTAGCGATGAAAGAAACCTGTTGGCCTTCTTTCAGGCTTTTGAAGCCGTCGGATTGGATAGCTTTGAAGTGTACGAACAGGTCGTCACCGGATTGTGGAGTGATGAAGCCGAAGCCTTTTTCATCGTTGAACCACTTAACGGTACCGGTTTGGCGATTAGACATGGTGTATCTCCTTGGACAAAGTTAACTGCGACTCAGGAAAAGCCCTGGCCGAGACTGAGTGCAAAGAGCAGGAAAAATTCTTGGAGATGGTTGGATCGAAATTCAACATCGTGTAGAGATTCTCAGTGACACAAGCAGCACAGTGGCGCCACCTTAACCCTTTTTCCTGAACGTGCCAATGGCTAGGGCCAAGGTTTCTCGGTTTTCGTGACTGACGGCCCGTCGTTCGTCGCCGAGCCCTTGAAAATCGTGGTGTCGGGCGAGAAAAACGCCCCGGACTTTGAACCCGACCCCGCGCCCCGGTAAGATGCCTGACCGTTTTTTTTCACCTCGCTATTTCAGGACACCCGCCATGAGCATCAAATCGGACAAGTGGATTCGCCGCATGGCGCAAGAGCACGGCATGATCGAGCCCTTCGTAGAGCGCCAGATGCGTGGCGAAGGCCCGGATCGGCTGATCTCCTTCGGGGTGTCGAGCTACGGCTACGACGTGCGCTGCGCCGATGAATTCAAGGTGTTCACCAACATCAATTCGGCCACCGTCGATCCGAAGAACTTCGATGAAAAGAGCTTCGTCGACATCAAGAGCGACGTCTGCATCATCCCGCCGAACTCCTTTGCCCTGGCGCGTACCGTCGAGTACTTCCGCATTCCGCGCAACGTGCTGACCATCTGCCTGGGCAAGAGCACCTATGCCCGTTGCGGCATCATCGTCAACGTGACCCCGCTGGAACCGGAGTGGGAAGGCCACGTGACCCTGGAGTTCTCCAACACCACCACCTTGCCGGCGAAGATCTACGCCAATGAAGGCGTGGCGCAGATGCTGTTCCTGGAGTCCGATGAAGAGTGCGAAGTGTCCTACAAGGACCGCGGCGGCAAATACCAGGGCCAACGTGGCGTCACCCTGCCGCGCACCTGAGTACGTCCGTCTGACAGACAGCGGGAATTCCTGAGCGGACCCACACTCTATTGGGTGTATTTCCGGTATGCGCAAGGCATGCCGGGCCCAGCTCAGGAGTGCCCCATGAAGATAGATCCGCGAATCAGCGCCACCTTGGCTCAGCTGGAACCCAATCAGGTCGGGCTCTTGGCCTGGACCCTGCTGGCCCATCCGTCCGCCGAGATGGCGGGTGGCATTCCCGGTCAGCCTGACCCGGATACCCCGCAACCCCTTGACCCCCAGGAACCAGGCGAGCCCACCTTGCCCGACGAGCCGCCTCCCGCACCCGTGGCCTGAGCCGGCCTGTCGCCGCTTGACGCCCCGCCCGCGGCAAACCGGTGCGGACGGGAGCGTCGTAGCGGGTCGCTACTTCAGATTGCCACTGAGGAACTGCTGCAGGCGCTCGCTTTTCGGATTGCCCAGCACGTCCTCCGGGGCGCCTTCCTCTTCCACCAGGCCCTTGTGCAGAAACAGCACCTGGCTCGACACCTTGCGTGCAAAGCTCATTTCGTGGGTGACCATGATCATGGTCCGGCCTTCTTCGGCCAGGCCCTGGATCACCTTGAGCACCTCGCCCACCAGTTCCGGGTCCAGGGCCGAGGTCGGTTCGTCGAATAGCATGACCTCCGGTTCCATGGCCAATGCCCGGGCGATGGCCACCCGCTGCTGCTGGCCGCCGGACAGGAACGCCGGGTACTGGCCGGCGACGCGGGCCGGCAGACCGACCTTGTCCAGGTAGCGCCGGGCCCGCTCTTCGGCGTCCTTGGTGCTGACCCCCAGCACCCGGCGCGGAGCCATGGTGATGTTTTCCAGAACGGTCATGTGGCTCCACAGGTTGAAATGCTGGAACACCATCGCCAGGCGTGTGCGGATCCGCTGCAACTCGGCAGGATCGGCCACGTGCATGCCGTGACGATCGCTGACCATGCGGATCTGCTGGCCATCCAGGCTCATGGCGCCGTCGTCCGGGGTTTCGAGAAAGTTGATGCAACGTAGAAAGGTGCTTTTGCCCGAGCCACTGGCGCCGATCAGGCTGATCACGTCGCCGGTCTTGGCCTTGAGAGACACACCTTTGAGCACTTCATTGTCGCCATAGCATTTATGCAGGCCTTCAACGGTCAATTTGTACATGGGGCTTGCATCCTCAAGGCGAAAGTAGATAGCCGCTGCGATAGGCTTCGCGGCCGGCGACATGGGCGATCACCATGCCGGCGGTGGCCATGCGCCGCAGCGAGCGGGCATACAGGAGCCCGGCGTTGTTGCAATGGATAGGGGTGACCCGGTCGTGGATCGGGTCGATGATTTCAGCCACCTGCTGTCCGGCTTGCAGGTATTCCCCCGGCAGTGCGGTGAACACCAGCAGCCCGCCCACCGGCGTTGCTACCGGTTCCACTCCCGCCAGCGGCGTGGCCGGGAAGGGCAGTTCAGGCAAGGGCGGCGCCTCGGCGGCGATGGCACCGAAATGGGTCAGGTAATCGAGCATGGCCTGGCAGTCGAGACGGGCCAGGCCATGATTGACGTCGCCCTGGCCGCGCAGTTCGACGGTGACCGCGAAGCTGCCGGTGGGAATGGCAAAGCGCTCGCCGAAGCGCTGTTGCAGTTGCCACCACAGCAGGCTGAAGCACTCATCGAACGACCAGGCCGCCGAGTCGGTGGCCAGCAGGCAGGCTTCGGCGCCGATGTAGCGGGCCAGGGGCTCGACCTGCGGCCAGGCTTCGGGGGTGGTGTACAGGTGCGCCACGGCTTCGAAGTCGCAATGCAGGTCCAGCACCATGTCGGCGTCGCAGGCCAGCCGTTGCAGGGTCAAGCGCAGGGATTGCAGTTGCGTCTCGGGGCGTTGCCGGGCCAGGGCGTCGGCCAGGTGCCGGCGCACCAGATCGAGGTTGTGCCGGGGGTCGTGATTGAGCAGTCCTTCGACGGCGTTGCCCACCTCTTCGCTGAGATCGACGAAGCCGCGATTGAAGTTCTGCCCGCTCTCCAACTGATAGCGACCCAGGGGTACATCCATCAGTATCTGCTCCAGGCCTACCGGGTTGGCCACCGGCACCAGAACGATTTCATGCCGCAGGCGACCTTCGGCTTCCAGTTCCGTCAGGCGCTGCTTGAGGTGCCAGGCCACCAGCATGCCGGGCAACTCATCGGCATGCAGGGACGACTGGATGTAGATCTTGCCCGCGGCCTGGGTGGGGCCGAAATGAAAGCTGTGGACCTGGCGCGCGGTGCCCGGCAAGGGGGCGAGCAGGTCGTGGATCTCGTGGCGCATTGACGGTTATTCCTGCTGCAAGTCCTAGTGGGTCGGTCCGAGGAAGGCCAGCCAGCGGCGCTCGGCGAGACGGAACAGGCCCACCAGGGTGAAGGTCACGCACAGGTAGATGAGGGCGGCGATGCCGAACGACTGAAAGGTCAGGAAGGTCGCCGAGTTGGCGTCCCGGGCGATTTTCAGAATGTCGGGAATGGTCGCGGTAAAGGCCACCGTGGTGGAGTGCAGCATCAGGATCACTTCGTTGCTGTAGTAAGGCAGCGAGCGGCGCAGGGCCGAGGGCATGATCACGTAGGCATACAGCTTCCAGCCGCTCAGGCCGTAGGCCTTGGCCGCTTCGACTTCGCCGTGGGCCATGCTGCGAATCGCCCCGGCGAAAATCTCCGTGGTGTAGGCGCAGGTATTCAGGGCGAAGGCGAGGATGGTGCAGTTCATCGCGTCACGAAAGAACGCATCCAGCAGCGGTTGCGCGCGGATCGCGGCGATGCTGTAGATCCCGGTGTAGCAGATCAGCAACTGGATATAGAGCGGCGTGCCGCGAAACAGGTAGGTGTAGAACTGCACTGGCCAGCGGATGTAGCGCTTGGGCGAAACCCGGGCGATGGACAGTGGGATCGACACCAGGAAACCGATGCAGATCGACGCCGTGAGCAGCCACATGGTCATGGCCAGCCCGGTCATGTGGTAACCGTCGCTGTAGAGGAAGGGACGCCAGTATTCCTGCAGGAGTTCGATCATCGCACGGCCTCCCGGGCGCCGGCGGCGTAACGCCGTTCAAGTTTGCGCAGGACAAAGTTGGAGGCACTGGTGATCAGCAGATAGATCAGCGCCGCCAGGACCAGAAAGTAGAACAGCTGATAGGTGCTCTTGCCGGCGTCCTGGGCGGCCTTGACCAGATCGGCCAGGCCGATGATCGATACCAGGGCCGTGGCCTTGAGCATCACCATCCAGTTGTTGCCGATGCCCGGCAGGGCGAAGCGCATCATCTGCGGGAAGACCACGAAGCGAAAGCGCTGGCCGCGTTTCAGGCCATAGGCGGTGGCCGCTTCCACCTGGCCCCGGGGCACGGCAAGGATCGCCCCGCGAAAGGTTTCGGTGAAATAGGCGCCATAGATGAAGCCGAGGGTGATCACCCCGGCGCTGAAGGGGTTGATCTCGATGTATTCCCACTCCATGAAGTCGGTGAAGGAGGTCAGCCAGGTCTGCAGGCTGTAGAAAATCAGCAGCATCAGCACCAGGTCCGGCACGCCGCGGATCAGGGTGGTGTAGAGCTGGGCCGGAATCCGTAGCAAGGCCATGCTGGAGAGTTTGGCGCTGGCGCCGATCAGGCCGAGCAGGACGCTGACCAGAAGCGACAACACCGACAATTTGATGGTCATCCAGGTGCCTTCCAGCAGCAGGGGGCCGAAACCCTTCAGGCTGAAGGCGGAAAGCCCCAGGTTTTTTAGAAGTTCTTCGAGCATCGATCAGTGACCCGTAGCGATAAAAAAGGCGCCCATCGAGGATGGGCGCCGACAGGTTATTTACCGCTGTAGAGGTTCAGGTCACCGAAGTGTTTTTTCTGGATGGTGGCGTAGGTGCCATCATCGTGTAACGCTTTGATACCTTTATCCAGGAGCGCTTTCAGCTCTTTGTTACCTTTCGAGATACCGACGGCGGTCTTGGCCGGCAGCAAGGGGTCTTCCACCGGCTTGCTGACTTCGTAGTCCGCGCCCTGTGGCGATTTGAGGAAGCCCAGCTCGGCTTGCAGCATGTCCTGAATCGAGGCGTCCAGGCGCCCGGAGGTCAGGTCGGCGTAGACCTGGTCCTGGTTCTGATAGGCCTGGGTCTTGACCCCGGCCTTGTCCAGCACGGCCTTGGCATAGGCTTCCTGAATGGTGCCCTGCTCGTAGCCGACGGTCTTGCCCTTGAGCGTGGCGGTGTCCGCGCTCAGGCCCGAGCCCTTCTTGAACACGAACGAGGTGGGGCCGGAGAACAGCTCGCTGGAGAAATCGATGACTTTTTCACGGGCTGGGGTAACGGTCATGGAAGAGATCACACCGTCGAACTTATTGGCCTTGAGGCCGGGAATCATGCCGTCGAAGTCACTTTCGACCCATTTGCACTTGACCTTCAGCTCGGCGCAGATGGCGTTGCCCAGGTCGATGTCGAAGCCCACCAGGCTGCCGTCGGCGGCCTTGGATTCGAAGGGGGCATAGGACGGGTCGACGCCAAAGCGCAGTTCCTTGTATTCCTTGGCCAGCGCGGAGCCGGCGGCCATGCAAAGAGCCAGTGCAGAAAGGGTCAGCAATGCTTTTTTCATTATTCAATCCCTAAGAACCAATATGAGCGCTTGTGGCGCATGAGTACTGTTACTGGAACGCATAAGACATATTGAAAGTAGCAATTTCCGAACCAGAGTCCCGAACAAGTGTTTTAAAACCGTTGGCAGGTGTCGGTGTCAGGGGCGGCGTGCGCTCAAGTGGGGCGTGTTTTGGGGCGGGCGCCAATAGGGTGCAAGGTGCGCGGTTGATCGCGGGAGGCGCTGGCTTGGGCATCACGCTGGCGCGTCATGCCCTCGGCGGGGGCGGGCTGTTCGTTTTGGGGCAGGCCCGCTTGCACCGGATGGGCAAGCGGGTGGCAGGGCCAGGCGCTTACTTGCCCGGCACCAGGGTCAGACGGGTCTTGCCGTAGCTGCGTTCAAAGTTTTGCGGTTGCATCGGGAAGCTCAGGTACTGGGCCTTGAGCCAGCCGTCGATGCCATTGGCGTAGTTCGGGCTCACCGGGTTGCTGGATTGGCCACTGCTGTTGAGGCCCATCAACGGCTCGCTCAGCGCGAAGTCGACGACGAAACGCAGGGCCGGGGTCGTGGTGATGGCAAAGTCCTGTCCCCAGCGATAGCCGGCGCTGTTGACGGTGTTCTGGTCGCCACCGGCCTGCAAGGGACCGCGTATCGCCTGGCCACTGTTGTTGGTCCAACGGTAGCTGTGCAACTTGCCCCACTGCCAGGCCTTGCGGTCCGTGCCCAGCAGTTGCTCGCCCGAACTGATGGCCGCCGCCAGGCTGCGGGCGATAATGGCCGGCTTGTCCTCTTTTTGCCGGTTCCGCGAGTCGCCCCAGAACGGGCTGTCTTCGCGGCTCAGAAGATGGTCGGCCTGGGCCGAATAGGACAGGCCCGCATTGGCAACGAACGCCTGCCAGGCAATGCCGGGCTCCGGACCGAGCTGTTTGAGGAAGGTCTGCTTGGCGCTTTCCTGGAGGAACAGTTCGTAGAGCGCGGCGTCGGCAGAGCCGGCAGTGAGCTTGCCGTCGAACGCCATCAGCCGGCTGTAGGCTTCCCGAGCCTTGGCGCGGTCTGCCTCGGGCAGGGTGTCAATGGCGTTTTTCAGCGGCTGGGCCATGCCCGGCGCCTCGAACATCTTTTTCAACTTGGCCGCGAACAGGGTGGTCTGGTCGTACTGCAGGGCAATCAGGCTGCGGTTGTCCTGCTTGCCGCCAGACAGCAATTGCCCGATGCGCTCGGCCCGCTCCGGCGCCTCCCAGGAGTTGGACAGCTGCATGCCGTAACCGCGGGAGATGACCCGCTGATTGGCGGTGGCGATCCAGCCTTGGGGCGGGTCCTGGTCATAAGGGTGGAGCATCGGATCGGCATAGCCATCCCAGTCATAGCGTCCGTCCCAGCCGGGAGACGGCAGCAGGCCTTCGCCTTCGCGGCGGTTGGGGAAGCGTCCGGTGACCTGCCAGCCGATGTTGCTGGCATCGGCATAGACCATATTCAGGGCAATAGCGCGAATCTCGCGGCTGGCGTCGGAGGCTTTCTCCACATTCTGTGCCCGTGACAGATCGAAGAACGCATCCAGGCTCTTGTCGTCCTTGAGCTCCGGCATTTGCAGCGCCACGCCGTAGCCACTGTCCAGGGCATTGTTGGCGTTGATCCCCAGGGCGCTGTTGAGCAGCGGACCGTGGCGGGTTTCGTACACGGCTTCGCGAATCGGCCGCTGGCCTTTGACGAAGTAGGTCTCGTTGCGAACGATGACCGGCTGCCATTTTCCGTTGTTCTGGTAGTACAGGGCATTGCCCTGGCGCTTGAGTTTTTCCAGGAACAGGTCCTGGTTGTCGCCCATCGCCGAGCTCATGCTCCAGGCCAGCTTGCCGTTGAACCCCTGCAGAATGGCCGGTAAACCGGCGATCGAGGCCCCGGCCGCCTGATATTTCGGTGCGCGGATCTGTACGTAGTACCAGGCACCGATCTGGCTGTCGCTGGCCAGCAGGCTGCGACCGCTGCGAGCGCGCTGCGGGGCGACGGCCAGGTTGCTGCCGGCGGTGACGCCCAGTGAGTTGAGGGTCGACATCTGCTTGGCGGCCAGGCTGAGCTCGCTCAAACCCGGCACATACAATGCCAGCCCCTTGAGCTTGTCGGCCTCGGCCATGGGCAGCGGCTCATCGGGGTAGCTCGGGGTCAGCCAGGGCAGTTTGTCGCTGCCGACCCTTTGCGCCAGTACCAGGCTGTTGATCTCTTCCAGCAGATTGGCCGACTGGCCGAAATTCAGCAGGCAGAAGATCAGTGCCGAGTCTTCGGCCTTCCAGTATTCAGGAATGTAGCCACGGGCGGCGAGGTCTGGCGGCAGCTTGTCGCGGTAGCGGAACAGGTAGGCGTTGACCCCCCGGGCGTAGACCTCGAAGAAGCGCTTGATCCGTGGCGACGAGGCCTTGTACAGCTCGTCGGCGCTTTTCTTCAGGTTTACCGCGCGCATCAGGCGGTCGACATCCAGCGCCTCGGCGCCGGACATCTCTGCCAGGCGGCCCTGAGCCAGCAGGCGCAGGGTGACCATTTCGCCGATGCGGTCGCTGGCATGCACGTAGCCCAGGGTGAACAGCGCGTCATGGAAACTGTTGCTTTCGATCAGCGGCACGCCCACGGCGTTGCGGCGCACGGAGACGTTCTGGGCCAGGCCCTTGAGGGGCTGCACGCCAGAGGTCGGGGGCAGGCTGTTCTGCGAGTTCCAGGATTGGCAACCGGCCAGGCTCAGGGCACCGGCCACAGCCGCGGCAACGCCGAGCCGGGGAAGAAAATGTGAAAGGGCTGGCGAGGCCATGGTCAAGCTCCTGCGGGGGGTAACGTCGATAAAGGCGCTACGTTAGTGAGCAGGCGAGTGCCGCGCAAGCGGGGGCGGGAGGTATTTCTTGAAGGCGCTGCAAATAGCCATCGCCGGCCCTTCGGCCGCGGCCAAAGCACACAGGAGCCGGCTAGTGGGCGAACAGGTCCTGGCGCCTGGCCTTGGAGCTTGCGGACGCCTTCGCTGGCAAGTCGGCTCCCGCAAGGCGAGGTTCAGATGGCGGGATTGACCTGCTCGACCAGGGCATAGGCCCGTTCAGTGGCCGGTCGGGCCTGGATGCTGTTGAACCAGCGATGCAGGTGCGGGAAGTCCTCGAGTTTCTGGCTCTGCTTCTTGTACGAAGCGATCCAGGGGTAGATCGCCATGTCGGCAATGCTGTAGGTGCTGCCCGCGACGAACGCGCGGTCCGCCAGGCGTCGGTCCAGCACGCCGTACAGGCGCGCAGTCTCATCCACGTAGCGCTTGATGGCGTAGGGGACTTTTTCCGGGGCAGCGTGGCTGAAATGATGATTCTGCCCGGCCATCGGTCCCAGCCCGCCCATCTGCCAGAACAGCCATTGCAGGGTTTCCTGGCGCCCGCGCAGATCCTGGGGCAGGAACTGGCCGGTCTTTTCCGCAAGGTAGAGGAGGATCGCGCCGGACTCGAACAGCGACAGCGGCTGGCCGCCATCGGCGGGTTGCGGGTCGACGATGGCCGGAATGCGGTTGTTCGGGGCGATCTTCAGGAACTCGGGCTTGAACTGTTCACCCAGGCCGATGTTCACCGGGTGCAGGGTGTAGGGCAGGCCGGCCTCTTCGAGGAACAGGGTGATCTTGTGGCCGTTGGGGGTGGTCCAGTAATACAGGTCGATCATGCAGTGCTCCAATTGGAATGTATCCGTACGTTATGGACAGCCAATGCCGGCATGAGGTCGTCCTGTTTGCCCTCGATGGCTTGCCTGAATAGGCATGTGATGCTCAAGTGCATCGAATTCAATGACCGCAGCGGAGAAAATATGCCCCTTTCGGCCAGCACCGCACTGATGCTCATCGACCAGCAGCAAGGCATCCTCGAGCCCCGGCTCGGGCCGCGCAACAACCCCGAGGCGGAGGCACGCATGCTTGAGCTGCTGGCTCACTGGCGGGCCCGCGCTTGGCCGGTGATTCATGTGCAGCACCTGTCGCGCTCCCGGGACTCGGTGTTCTGGCCCGGGCAATCCGGGGTGGAATTTCAGCCGCGCTTTCGTCCCCAGGACGGCGAGTGGCTGATTCGCAAGCAGGTGCCGGATGCGTTTTGTGCCAACCCGCTGGAAGCGGATTTACGCCGGGAAGGGATTACGGGGCTGGTGATGGTCGGTGTCGCCACCAACAACTCGGTGGAGTCGACGGCGCGCACCGCAGGCAACCTGGGTTTTGCGGTATGGGTGGTGGCCGATGCCTGCTACACCTTCGACAAGCCCGACTTTGCCGGTCGGGCCCGTACTGCCGAGGAGGTGCATGCCATGTCGCTGGCCAATCTGCAGGGCGAGTACGCCACGGTCCTGAGCCAGGAGCAGCTCCTGGCCGGGGAGGCCGGGCAGTGTTGCCGCTGACGGCGTAGCGCCCTGGCAGCCCGGCCTGCGCTCAGATCAAGCGCCGTGGCACTTCTTGAACTTCTTGCTGCTGCCGCAAGGGCAAGGATCGTTGCGGCCGACGTCTTTCAGCGCGTTGCGGACCGGCTCCTGGTGCGCGTGGTTGCAGTGCGGGCCGTGAACATGGCCATGGTCGTGATCGTGATGGTCATGATCGTGGTTGCAGTCAGGGCCATGGACATGAGGTTGCTGGGTCATTGCGGGTTACTCCGGAATAAAATCGCCGGGAATTATCACGCCATTGCGCTTCAGGTGCACGTCCTTGCCGATGAATAATCCGATTTCCAGTTCGCCTTCCAGGCGATAGGGAATGGGGTGTTCAGGCTTGCGCAGCAGTTTCACCACGTCGCGGATCTGCGGCCAGAGGTTGGTGCGCACCGGCACCTTGAACAAGCGGCTGCTGTGGGGCGAGACGGTGAACCAGTGTTCGTGCTCGCCCTCGCTGAGCAGGAAGCGCTGCAGATAGACCCGGTAGGTCAGGCGGCGCACGGTCAGGTCGCTGTCGTTGGGGTTGTCCACCCGCAGGTGCAGGGTGAAGCGCTGTTCCAGCAGATTGGCCTTGACCACCTCGACTTTCACCAGATGCACCGCGGGGTTCAGTTCCTCCTCGGTGAACCAGGACACGCACCCCGACAGGCTCAGCAGTCCGAGCAGGCAGAGGGTTCGCAGGATGCGCAGTTCACCGATCATTGCAAGACTCCCTTTGAATTCCCCGGGCCCGTCCTGGGCCTGGGGCATTCCCGGTTCAGCGGGTGAAGTAGCTGGCGCAGCACTTCTTGAATTTTTGCCCGCTGCCGCAAGGGCAGGCGTCGTTGCGCCCGGCGTTCAGCGGCACCGTCGGATCGATGAAATACCAGCGTCCCTGGTTCTGCACGAAGGATGACCGCTCACGGTGGCTGTGCTCGCCCTGGCTGTCGTGCCAGCGCGCGGTGAAGGTGACGAAGGCATGCTCCGGCTGGCCACCGAAGACCTCCGAGCTCTCCACTTGCAGCCCCAGCCAGGTGCTTTGCGCACTCCATTCGCTGATGGACTGGCGATCCAGGCCGGCCTGCTGCACCGGCAGGGTCGTGGCCAGCAGGTAATCCACCTGGCCCAGCACATAGGCGCTGTAGCGCGAACGCATCAGGGCCTCGGCGCAGGGCGCGGGATGGCCGGCATGGTAGTGGCCGCAGCAGGCATCCAGCAGGTTGCCGCTGCCGCAGGGACAAATCGAGGCGCTCATCGTGTTACCACCAATACTTTCCAAAGTTCTCCGGGTTCGCCCAGAAGCGTGAATTGAGCCAGTCGGGCACCTGTTTGTATTCAAGCAGATCATAGGTAAACAGGGTCAGTACCTGCTGTTCCCGCTGGAAGCGTTCGCTGGCCTGCAGGGCCAGGGAGAAAAAATCGGTTTCCTGCCAGCCGCAGGCGGACAGGTCGGCCAGTACCGCAATCCGACTGGCATTGAGGTTGCGGATGCCCCCCAGCAGGTTCAGGCCGTCGCGCTTGGGCAAATGCTCCAGGCAGTCCACCGCCAGGGCCAGGTCGAAACGCCGGGCCGCCAGTTCCGCGGGTAGGGGGCCGGGCGCTGCCTGGGCGACCTGAGTGCCGGGGTGGGCTTCCTTGAAGGCCGTCAGGGCCGGGAAGTCGCTGGCGCCGATCAGCAGCAGCTGTTGCGGTGCATAGCGATCCAGCAGGGCCGCCAGGGCCTGCTGGGGTGTACGAGTAGAAATGCCGGCGCTCATCTTAGCTCCTCGATCAGAACGCCCAAGACTAGCGTGCCGCCACCTTCGGGCCTAGAGCGGTTCACCACTTATTGCGCGAGGTTCCCGTGTTTACGGGGTGAAAACGGCGCTGGCCGACTGCTGGCGCAGATCATTACCGGGGTCTTTACTCCGTGAATCGGCCTTGAGCCGATCCCTCAGGAGAAATCAGATGAGCATCATTCGGACGGCAGTACCCTTGGTTCTGTTAACCAGTGTGTTGACTGGTTGTGCAGGTTTGCAGAAAACCGACTGGCCGATCTGCGCCGCGGTGGGCGGTGTCACGGGCGCGGCGCTGGGCGCCACCGAAAGCTCCTCGTGGGCGGGCGGTGGCGCATTGCTGGTCGGTGGCCTGGCCGGCGCCTATTGCTGGGTAAAAGGTGATGGCGACGAGGACGGCGATGGTGTGCCGGACAGCCGTGACAAGTGCCCACATACCCCAAGGGGCGTGAAGGTCGATGCCAACGGCTGCCCACCACCGCCACCCGTGGTGGAAGAGGTGGTAGTGGTCAAGGAAGAAACCATTGTCATTCGCGATGTGTACTTCCATTTCGACTCGGCCAAGCTGACCGAAGCCGACAAGTCCAAGCTCAACACCATCGTCACCCGCCTGAAACAGGAGGCGCCGAGCGCGCAACTGCGAGTGACCGGCCACACCGACAGCGTCGGCAGCGACGCCTACAACCAGAAACTCTCGGACAAGCGTGCCCACTCGGTGGTGGAGTACCTGATCAGCAACGGCATTCCACGCAACAGCTTCGTCTCGGTGACCGGCGCGGGTGAAAGCAAGCCGGTGGCGGACAACAAGACCGCCGAAGGCCGAGCCATGAACCGTCGCACGGAGATTCAGATCAACCGCTGAAACCTAGACCTGCGCGGCGTGACTGCCGCGCAGGGTCGTTTCGGCTTCCGGCTCCGGGCGTTGTTGATAAGGCTGGCGCTGGTCTTCTCCTGGGTCTCGATGCGTCCGCCGAGTTCGGTCGTGGCAGGCGATCCTCGCCGATCGAGGGGCTAAACAGAGCCTTCGGGAAGAATTTTCATCCTCCTCTGGCGTCCCCCCGGGATAAGTCGTTACTGTGCGCGCAAAGAATAATTCACGAGGGGAGCGTATGAAGTTCTTGTGGGGGATGGGTAAGTTTCTGACCTTGGTTTTTTGGCTGGTGGTGCTGATCAATCTGGCCAAGCCATTGATCAATCCATTGCACCTGCTGGTGAATCTGGCGGGCAGTCTGCTGCTGTTGACCCATCTGCTGGAACTGCTGCTGTTCAACGGCAGCCTCAAGGACCGTCCGCATCCCTGGCGTGATCGTTGGCAAATCCTGCTGGTGGGCATCTTCCACCTGCAAACCCTTCCCGCTGCTGTTCCTGCTGTCGAGACCGATCATGCGTAAGCTCTGCCTGCTGGCCCTGTTCTGCAGTCCCCTGGCCGTGGCCCAGGTGGTGCAGGTCGAAAGCAACTCCTTCATGCGCCTGCCCAATACCACCAGCACCCTGCAGCTGGAGCGCCTCGATGTGGCGGACTACGGCACCTTGCTGATTCCGGCCAATGTCACCGAGCTCAAGGTCGACGAGCTGCACCTGGGGCGTGAGGCGCGCATCGCCATCGTGCCGACCGGGCAAAGCCTGCAATTGCGGGTCCAGCGTGCGCAGTTGGACAGCGGCAGCCAGATCAGCTCCCGCGGCGCGCCGGGCACCTATGAAAAGGCGCCCAAGCCGGGGCGCAATCTGAACCTGCGGTTCGAATCCCTGAAGGCCGAGACCTTGTCGGTGGACGCTCGAGGCGGTGCCGGTGTTCCCGGCTATGTCGGCCTCGACGGCGCCAATGGCCAGGAGCCGGGGTGCACCTGGGGCCAGGCCGGGCGCGGCGCCGATGGTGACAACGGCGGCGACGGACGACCCGGGGCGGCGGGCGCCCAGGTCCGGCTCGAGTTGCCCCGCGACTTCCCAGGCGAGCGGATCAAGGTGCTGGTCGATGGCGGTGCCGGTGGCCTGGCCGGTGCCGGAGGCAAGCCGGGGGCCGGGGGCAAGTCCAAGGGCTGCCTGGTGTATCGCACCGACGGCGGCAAGAGCGGTCGTCCCGGCGCCCAAGGCCAGCCAGGGCCGGCGGGAGAAGCCGGCACGCTGACGGTCCAGCGTTTGTAACAGCGGCCTTGAGGCCGCGCTTTCCCAGTCGCCCGCTCCTGTAGCGGGCGCTTGCTTTCAGAAGGTCGGCCGGGCCGCGGCCAGGGCCACCAGCACCAGGCCGATGATCAGGTTGCTGCCCACCAGCCGGCGGATCTTGCCCAGCGCCGCGGCGCCAGCGGGCCAATCCTCGGCGGCCAGCGCCTTGCGCAGCTCCGGCAGTTGCAGGGACTGGATGCGAATGAACAGGGCGGTCATCACCAGATACAGCCCCATCATGATCTGCACATACTTGGGCGCGGTTTCAAAGCCGCTGAAGCGCAAATGCAGCAGGCCGATACCGCTGATCGGCAACAGCACCACGGCCAGCCATACCCAGACGAAAAAGCGCGGAAACACCTGGGCCCACAGCTTCAGCCGTGCGGGGCCTTCCAGAGCGACCACGGCCGCGGGGCGCAGGACCATCCAGGCGAAGAACATGCCGCCGACCCAAACCAGGGCGGCCAGCACATGCAGGGTGTAGGCAAGGGCGAAAGGGGTCATTCGGGTACTCCGTTCTGCGCGGGATGAATTAGCGGGGTATGATAGCGGCCGATTCGAACCACTGAAAATTTATCCAGCGTTTTGTGCGCCCGAAAAACCATGATCAGCAACGAACTCAAAACCACGATCCAGGGCGCCTATTCGCGTTTTCTCGAAGCCAAGAGCCTCAAGCCGCGTTATGGCCAGCGCCTGATGATCGCCGAGGTGGCCAAGGTCCTGGGTGATATCGACACCGACGACGAAGGCCGGCGCAGTGGCGACCCGGCGGTGGTCGCGGTGGAAGCCGGCACCGGTACCGGCAAGACCGTGGCCTACAGCCTGGCGGCGATTCCCACGGCCAAGGCAGCCGGCAAGCGCCTGGTGATCGCCACCGCCACCGTCGCCCTGCAGGAGCAGATCGTCTACAAGGACCTGCCCGACCTGATGCGCAACAGCGGGCTGAACTTCAGCTTCTCCCTGGCCAAGGGGCGGGGGCGCTACATGTGCCTGTCCAAGCTCGACATGCTGCTTCAGGAAGGCCACGCCCAGACCGCCACGGCCCAGCTGTTCGAGGAGGAAGGCTTCAAGATCGAAGTGGATGAAGCCAGCCAGAAGCTGTTCACCAGCATGATCGAGAAGCTCGCCGGCAATAAATGGGACGGTGACCGCGACAGCTGGCCCACGGCCCTGGAAGACGCCGACTGGGCGCGCCTGACCACCGACCACAGCCAGTGCACCAACCGCCATTGCCCGAACTTCGGCCAGTGCGCCTTCTACAAGGCCCGCGAAGGCATGGGCAAGGTGGACGTGATCGTCACCAACCACGACATGGTCCTGGCCGACCTGGCCCTGGGCGGCGGCGCCGTGCTGCCGGACCCGCGCGACACCCTTTATGTGTTCGACGAAGGCCACCACCTGCCGGACAAGGCCATTGGCCACTTTGCCCATTACACCCGGCTGCGCTCCACCGCCGACTGGCTGGAGCAGACCGCCAAGAACCTCACCAAGCTGCTGGCCCAGCATCCGCTGCCCGGGGACCTGGGGCGCCTGATCGAGCAGGTGCCGGAGCTGGCGCGGGAGATCAAGACCCAGCAGCAGTTCATGTTCAGCGCCTGCGAGCAGATCGCCGACTTCAAGACCGGCGAAGACATGGAGGGCCGCGAACGGCCGCGCCATCGCTTCGTCGGCGGGCTGATCCCCGAGCACATGCGCGAGATGGGCATCGAGCTGAAGAAGGGCTTCTCCCGTCTGACCGACCTGTTCACCCGCCTCACCGAGCTGCTCAAGGAAGGCATGGATGGCGAGGTCAATATCGGCATCGCCAGCAACCAGGCCGAAGAGTGGTACCCGCTGTTTGGCAGCCTGCTGGCGCGGGCCTCGGGCAACTGGGAGTTGTGGACCGCATTTACCGTCGAGGACCCGGAAGACAACCCGCCCATGGCTCGCTGGCTGACCCTGGCCGAGAGCGGCTCGCTGTTCGACATCGAGGTCAACGCCAGCCCGATCCTTGCCGCGGAGATGCTCCGGCGCAATCTGTGGAACGTGGCCTACGGCGCCCTGGTGACCTCGGCGACCCTGACCGCCCTGGGCACCTTCGACCGTTTCCGCATGCGCGCCGGCCTGCCGAAGAAAGCCGTGACCGCCGTGGTGCCCAGCCCCTTCCATCACGCCGATGCCGGGGTGCTGCGGGTGCCCGACCTGCGGGCCGATCCGCGGGATGCGCCGGCGCATACCGCGGCGATCATTCGCGACCTGCCGCAACTGGTGGAGGGTTCCCGCGGCACCCTGGTGCTGTTCTCCTCGCGCAAACAGATGCAGGACGTGTTCGACGGCCTGGATCGCGACTGGCGCAAGCAGGTGTTCATCCAGGGCAACCTGTCCAAGCAGGAAACCCTGAACAAGCACAAGGCCCGGGTCGACGGTGGCGATTCCAGCGTGCTGTTCGGGCTGGCGAGCTTTGCCGAAGGGGTGGACCTGCCCGGTGCCTACTGTGAGCACGTGGTGATCGCCAAGATCCCGTTCTCGGTGCCGGACGATCCGGTGGAAGCGGCGCTGGCGGAGTGGATCGAGGCCCGGGGCGGCAATCCGTTCATGGAGATCTCGGTGCCGGACGCCTCCCTCAAGTTGGTCCAGGCCTGCGGTCGCCTGCTGCGCACCGAACAGGACCGCGGCACCATCACCCTGCTGGACCGCCGCCTGGTCACCCAGCGCTACGGCAAGGCTATCCTCAATGCCTTGCCGCCATTTCGCCGAGAAATATCTTGAGCACGGCGCGCACCTTTGCGCGCCGTGCTGTCTATTTCACGTCACCGCTTCAGCACCGGCCGTTCATCGGCCTTTAGGGAGAGCCAGGTTCATATGATTCGCCGTTCGTTGCCCACTGTATTTGCCCTGTTGTTTGCCGCGCCCGTACTGGCGGCCCCAGCCGGACAACAGACGCTGTTCAACTTTGTCCGACCTGCCGCCGTGGTGCAGGTGGCGACACAAGATGCCAGCCTGCCGCAGTCCAACGCGGAGCAGACGGCCGAGGGCGAAGTGCTGCGGCGGATTACCTTCAACCCCACCGCCAAGCCGAGCCTGAGCCTGACGCCACAGAGCGGCGCCTGGGACTGGTCGCAGTCGGGGATGATGAGCCTGCGCATCCAGAGTGCGATGAACTGGGCCCTGACGCTCTACGTGACCATTCAGAGCAACGACGGCAAGACCCTGGTCAGCCGCGTCGACCTGCCGGCCGGTCCGGCGCAGACCCTGCTGGTGCCCCTGGTGGCCAGCGGCCCCCTGAGCCAGGGCATGAAGGCCGCTCCGCCGATGCCGATGACCGTGGACGGCCAGCGCATTCTGCTGGCCAGTAGCGAAGGGCAACTGGACCGCAGTCAGGTGGTGTCGGTCACCCTGTCCCTGGATAACCCCAAGGCGACCCAGAGCATCCTCCTCGAACGCTTCGGCGTGCTGGACGGTGAGGGCGTGGTCAAGGCGGTCTACGGTTCGCTGGTGGATGGCTACGGTCAATCGACCCGGGCCCGCTGGCCGGAAAAAGTCAGCAGCGATGATCAGCTCAAGGCGGCCGATGCCAGGGAACAGCAACAGCTCAAGGGCTGGCTCGGCGAGCGGGAAAAGGCGCCGCTGGACAAGTTCGGCGGCTCAAGCCTGGGCCCGGACTTCAAGGCCAGCGGCTTCTTCCGCACGGAAAAACGCGATGGCCGCTGGTTCCTGGTCACCCCACAAGGGCATCCGTTCTACTCCCTGGGGGTCAACACCGTGGCCGCGGACAACAGTCAGACCTATGTCGCCGGGCGCGAGTGGATGTTCAGTGCCTTGCCCAAGGACGACGAGCCCCTGGCCGCCTATTACGGCGAGGGCGACAACCGCGGGGGCAACGGTGCCGACCAAGGGCGTGGCTATAACGCCGGCCGCTGGTACGACTTCTACCGGGCCAACCTGCAACGCACGTATGGCAAGCCCTGCACCCACGACGACCCGGCGGCGCAGCAGGCGGCCGCCAGCCAAGCCCAGCCTGTGGCTTCGGAGGCGGCCATTCCGTGCGCGCCGCCGGCGTTTGATGAGAAGCGCTGGGTCGCTCACACCCTGGATCGTCTGCAGGCCTGGGGATTCAACACCATCGGCAACTGGAGCGCGCCGGCCCTGGGGCTGGCCGACCGTGTGCCCTACACCGTGCCGCTGTCCATCGTCGGCGACTACGCCAGCATCAGCACCGGCAGCGATTGGTGGGGTGGCATGCCCGATCCCTTCGACCCGCGCTTTGCCATGGCCACCGAGCGCGCGGTGGCCATTGCCGCCCGCGATCACCGCGACGATCCCTGGCTGATCGGCTACTTTGCCGACAACGAACTGGCCTGGGCCGGTCCGGGTGACGATCCTAAAGCCCGCTATGCCCTGGCCTACGGCACGTTGCGCCTGACCACCGACGTCCCGGCCAAGCGGGCCTTCCTCAAGCAACTGCGGGACAAGTACCGCAATCAGGCGGGCCTGTCGAAAGCCTGGGGCATCGACCTGCCGGCCTGGGAACTGATGGAAGACCCGGGCTTCGTGCCGCCGTTGCCGAGCCCCGAGCACCCGGAAATCGAGGCTGACTTCAAGTATTTCCAGAAAGTCTTTGCCGAGACTTATTTCAAGACCATCGCCGATTCGTTGAAGTGGCATGCCCCCAATCATCTGCTGCTGGGCGGTCGTTTTGCCGTCAGCAACCCCGAAGCGGTGGCCGCCTGCGCCCAGTACTGCGACGTCTTGAGTTTCAACCTCTACACCCTCAAGCCTCAGGACGGTCAGGACTTTGCCTATCTGCGCAGCCTGGACAAGCCGGTGCTGGTGACCGAATTCAACTTCGGCTCCCGGGATCGCGGTCCGTTCTGGGGCGGTGTGACCGAACTGGCCCGGGAAGAGGAGCGTGGCCCGGCCTACGCCAACTTCCTCAAGCAGGCGCTGAGCGAGCCGTCGATCGTCGGTGTGCATTGGTTCCAGTATCTGGACCAGCCCGTGACCGGGCGCCTGCTGGACGGTGAAAACGGACATTTTGGTCTGGTGGGCATTACCGATGTGCCGTTTCAGGGCTTTGTCGACACGGTGCGCAAGAGCAACCTGCAGGCGCTTGAGCAATTGGCCAAGGAAGCGCAGAAGGCTCAGGCGCAACAGGCCGGTGCCGCCGCACAGGGCGCCGGTGACGCCGGCCAGGCGCACGGCGCCAGGGACAGCGGCGTGCATGCCGGTGGTCACGCCGCCAACGGTCACTGATCGGGCGGGGGCTCTGGCGCCATGAGCGCAGCCCCGCCGGCTGTTCCCAAATCCGTTACGGGCTGGAACAATGCGCGCCTCGTTGTCGAGCAAATGTGCTGGGGGAGTCAGGGTGCAGATTCAGGGTCATTACGAACTTAAATTCGAGGCGGTACGCGAAGCTTTCGCGGCATTGTTCGAGGATCCCCAGGAGCGCGGCGCGGCATTGTGCATCCAGATCGGTGGCGAAACCGTCATCGACCTCTGGGCCGGCACCGCCGACAAGGATGGCGCCGAGGCCTGGCACAGCGACACCATCGCCAACCTGTTCTCCTGCACCAAGACCTTCACCGCAGTCACCGCGCTGCAACTGGTGGCCGAAGGCAAGCTCAAGCTGGATGCGCCAGTGGCCGATTACTGGCCGGCGTTCGCCGCCTCGGGCAAGGCGGCGATTACCCTGCGTCAGTTGCTCTGCCACCAGGCCGGGCTGCCGGCGCTGCGTGAGCTGCTGCCTGCCGAAGCCCTGTACGACTGGCAGACCATGGTGGATGCCCTGGCTGCAGAGCAGCCCTGGTGGACGCCGGGTGAAGGGCACGGTTACGCCGCCATCACCTATGGCTGGCTGGTTGGGGAACTGATCCGGCGGGCCGATGGCCGTGGCCCGGGGGAGTCGATCGTGGCCCGGGTGGCCAAGCCTTTGGGGCTGGATTTCCATGTGGGCCTGGCTGACGAGGAATTTCATCGGGTCGCGCATATCGCCCGGGGCAAGGGCAATGTCGGCGATGCCGCGGCCCAGCGCCTGTTGCAAGTGACCATGCGCGAGCCCACGGCGATGACTACCCGGGCCTTTACCAATCCGCCGTCTATCATGACCAGCACCAATAAACCCGAGTGGCGGCGCATGCAGCAGCCGGCGGCCAATGGCCATGGCAATGCCCGCAGTCTTGCCGGTTTCTATAGCGGCTTGCTGGACGGCAGTTTGCTGGAGGCCGACATGCTCGAGGAACTGACCCGTGAGCACAGCCTGGGCATGGACAAGACCTTGCTGACCCAGACCCGGTTCGGCCTGGGTTGCATGCTCGATCAGCCCCAGGTCGCCAATGCCACGTTCGGCTTGGGCGCCCGGGCATTTGGGCATCCGGGGGCGGGCGGCTCCATCGGATTTGCTGACCCGGAACATGACGTGGCCTTCGGTTTTGTGACAAACACCCTGGGGCCTTATGTCTTGATGGATCCGCGGGCGCAGAAGCTGGTGCGGGTTTTGTCGGATTGTCTGTAAAAAGGTTGCTGTTAAGAACTTTTTTGCTTAAACATGCTGGAAAAGCTGCAGGCATGAACCCTGTGGCTTTTATAATTTCCAAGCGTCTGTTTGTAGCGGTTATTTAGACCGAATTTTTTATCTCATTTTGTGGATATCCCATGTCGTCAAACAAGTCTCTAGCCTTGGCCATCTGCCTGACCGTCACAGGTTGTGCACAAACCCCACAAAATGAAGCGGATGGCGGCCATTGGTGGTCGTTCGGGTCCGACAAGAGCAGCAGCAATCAAGCCCCGCAAGCGGCCGAGAAACCGGCCGCAGCCGAAGCGGCGCCTGCCGCTCCTGCGGGCAAACCGGCGGTAGCGGCCAAAGCCGCTGCGCCGGCACCTGCCGCCAAAGCCACCGCTTCTGCCAAACCTGCAGCGCCAGCCGGCAAAGCACCGGCCGCCGCCAAGCCCGCCGTTGCTGCGGCTGCCGAACCGGCGCCCGCGCCCGCTCCTGTGGCCGCCGCCCCAGCCGCGCCCGCCGCGAAGGCCGAAAGCAGCAGCTGGTGGTGGCCGTTCTCCTCCAAGGACTCGGCTGACAAGCCGGTCGCCGAAGCCAAGAAGGCCGAGCCGGCTCCCGCTCCGGCAGTGGCCAAGGCCGCGGATTCCGAGACTCACTGGTGGTGGCCGTTTGCCAAGAGCGAGCCCAAGCCTCTGAACAAAGTGAGTGTGGCGGACGTGCCGATGCCTGATCCGAAAATCACCCAGGCCTGGCTCGACGACTACGAGCCGCGCCTGCGTGAAGCGGTGAAGGACAGCAAGCTGCAAGTGGAACGTCGCGAAAACGTGCTGGTGGTCACCGCACTGGTCGACGCCTCCTTCAACCCGGATCGTCCGGCCATGCTGCTGCCTGTGACCCTGGGCCCGTTCACCCGCGTGGCCAAGGCGGTTGAAGGCGATCCCAAGACAGCGGTGCTGATCCTCGGGCATGCCGATGCGACCGGTCCGACCCTGGCCAACCAGAAGCTGAGCCGCGATCGTGCACAGTCCGTTGCGGCCATCTTCAGCCTCAGCGGCTTGAAGCAGGACCGCCTGATGCTGCGTGGCATGGGCGCAGTGATGCCGCGCGCCGCCAACGACAGCCCGCAGGGTCGTTCGCTGAACCGTCGTGTGGAAATCATGCTGACCCAGCGCAGTACCCTGTTGGGCCTGTTGAGCAAGTACAACCAGCCGACGCCATCGGAGACTGAAATGGTCGCCGTGCAGGACGCCAAACCGCCTGTGCCAGCTGCAAGCGGCAAAAAGGCCGCAGCCCCGGCGAAGAAGTCCACCGTCGCCAAGAAGCCTGCCGCCAAGAAGGCTCCAGCGAAAAAAGCGGCAGCTCCGGCCAAGAAGGTCGCGCAAGCTAACAACTGATTCTCAAGGAAAAGGAAGCAGGCATGACGCAGTCTCTGGCTGATATGCGCCGCGATTACACCCGCGATGGTTTGTCCGAGGCCCAGGCCCCGGACGAACCCTTTGCGCTGTTCCACCAGTGGTTTGCCGATGCGGTGAAAACCGAGCAGCCCCCGGTAGAAGCCAATGCCATGACCCTGGCGACCGTCGATACCGACGGTCGTCCCCATTGCCGCATCCTGTTGCTCAAGGGGTTGGATGAACAAGGTTTTACCTTCTTCACCAACTATGAGAGCGCCAAGGGGCAGCAACTGGCTGCACGGCCCTTTGCCGCCATGACCTTCTTCTGGCCAACCCTGGAGCGTCAGGTGCGGATTGAAGGCCGGGTGGCCAAGGTCACGCCCGAGGAGTCCGATGCCTATTACCAGGTTCGTCCTCTGGGCAGCCGCCTGGGCGCCTGGGCGTCACCGCAAAGCCGGGTGATCGCCGATCGCGCCGAGTTGCAGGAACTGCTCAAGGCCACTGAGGCGCGCTTCAGCGATAGCCAGCCCGATTGCCCGGAACACTGGGGTGGTTATCGCTTGCTGCCAGAGCGTATCGAGTTCTGGCAAGGGCGTCCCAGTCGCCTGCATGATCGTTTGAACTATCGCCTGCAGGGCGAGCAGTGGGTTCGCGAACGTCTGGCTCCCTGAAGACTGCGGATCACTCGCCGGGATAACCGGCCGCGGCGGCTTCGAGCCATTGCGGCAGGTCCCGGCGTTTTACTTTCTGGCGTTGGGCCTCGGCCAGTTGTTGCAGCATGAATTGCTTCTTCTGTTCATCGCTCCCGGCCATGGACAGTGCCAGGTCCCGGTCTGTCCAGCGCTTGATGCGTACATACAGCCACCAGTGGAAGTACAGACCGGCGACGGTGGTCACGATGATGATGAAGTAATCCATGGAGAATCCTTTGTTCGGTGGCGCTCTGCGGCAAACTGGCGTCACCGTATTGAGAAGGTTTAGCGTTTATACAGTCTGTACTTCGGCTGAATGAAACCAATTTTATCCGGGCTGCGCCGTGACAGGCGTCAAGCTGCGGAGTCTAATGACCATCTGTCCTTTGGAGTTGATCCTATGCGTAAGTCTGTTTTGCTGGTTGCGTCTTTCACCGCGATGGCAACGTTGCTCGGCGGTTGTGCCTCTAACCTGACCGGTGACTCCTACTCCCGTGACGAAGCGCGTCGCGTGCAAACCGTGCGTATGGGCACCATCGAATCCCTGCGGCCGGTGAAAATCGAAGGCACCAAGACCCCAATCGGCGGCGCTGCTGGCGCTGTGATCGGCGGTGTGGGTGGTAGCGCCATCGGCGGCGGTCGTGGCAGCATCGTCACTGCGGTGATCGGCGCGGTAGCGGGTGGTCTGCTGGGTTCGGCCACTGAAGAAGGCCTGACCCGCACCCAGGGCGTCGAAATCACCGTGCGTGAAGACGACGGCAGCATGCGTGCCTATGTGCAGCAGGTGCAGGAAAACGAAGTGTTCCGGGTTGGCGATCGGGTACGCATCATGACCGTCAACGGCACCAGCCGCGTTACCCGCTGATACCTTTGCTGCAAAACAAAACCCCGGCCAGGCAACTGGTCGGGGTTTTGTGTTTTCAGGCTGGCCGATCCTGCTTGATCAGGAGTTCAGCGCCGTGCTCTTGCGGCTGGCGGCCGCGGTGACGGCGTAACCGATCAGCGCCGCCAGCAGCGAGCCGGTGAGAATCCCCATGCGGTCCATGCCCGCGTAGTCGCTGCTGCCGGGCTCAAAGGCCAGGGAACCGACGAACAGGCTCATGGTGAAGCCGATACCGCAGAGAATCGCCACCCCCAGGATCTGGCCCCAGTTGGCGCCGGCAGGCAGGGCCGTGAGTCCGCTCTTGACCGCCAGCCAGCTGAGGCCGAACACACCGATGGTCTTACCCAGCAGCAGGCCGATGGCGATGCCCATTGGCACATGGTGGGTGAAGCTCTCAAGGGTCACGCCGCTCAGGGACAGGCCGGCGTTGGCGAAGGCGAACAGTGGCAGGATGCCGAACGCCACCCAGGGATGCAGGGCGTGTTCCAGGGCCTGCGAGGGCGAGGGCTCGGCATTGCGGGTGCGCAGGGGAATGCAGAAGGCCAGGGTCACGCCGGCCAGGGTGGCATGGACGCCACTCTTGAGTACGCAAACCCAGAGAATCAGGCCGATGATCATGTACGGCCCGAGTTTCACCACCCCCATGCGGTTCATCGCCACCAGGGCGGCGATGCAGGCGGCCGCCAGCATCAGCGACAGGGTCGACAGGGCGCCGGAGTAGAAGATCGCGATGATCACGATGGCCCCTAGGTCATCGATGATCGCCAGGGTCATGAGGAACAGCTTGAGCGAGGTCGGCACCCGTTTGCCCAGCAGGGCCAGGACCCCCAGGGCGAAGGCGATGTCGGTGGCCGTCGGAATCGCCCAGCCATTGAGCGCCGCCGGATTGTCCCGGTTGAGAAACCAGTAGATCAGTGCCGGAACCAGCATGCCGCCAATGGCCGCCATGCCCGGCAGAACGATTTGCGAAGGTTTGGACAGTTGGCCTTCCAGAACTTCGCGCTTGACCTCAAGGCCGATCAGCAGGAAGAACAGCGCCATCAGGCCGTCGTTGATCCACAGCAGAAGCGGTTTGGCGATCTTCAGGGCGCCGATCTGGGCCACCACCGGGGTTTCCAGCAGACCGTTGTACAGCCAGGACAGTGGCGAGTTGTTGATGATGAGAGCCAGGATGGCAGCGGCGATCAATAACAGACCGCTGGCAGCTTCCATGGCAAAGAAACGAGTGAAAGTGCTACGCAGAGGCAAGGTCGCTCTCCATCTAAATCGAAAATAGGTGGCACACCCTAACCCGTGCAGTTAGTTGTTAAAACAAAAAATATATTCTTTTTTGTTATATGCAGAGGCTAAAGGGCCCGCTTAAAAATGCTCATTTGCAGTTGTGTTTCCAATTGCTTCTCAGCTGTACCTGTAAGCCCTGAAAGTTATTTCATAACATGTCTGATCCGGGGCGTTGCGGGCCGTTTTTCCTGGGGAAAGCGCCTGTCAGTCCCGGCTCCCCGGATCATCCAGCCCGGGGGCATTTCATCTTCTTGCGCCGGTACGGCGTTCGATCTGACGAGAATAGAACATGAGCGACAATCGCCAGTGGGCCCGTGAGGCCATCCGCATCATCGAAGCCGACTTCCAGCGCAGCGCCGACACCCATCTGATTCCATTGCCGCTGCCGGGGCAGCCGGGCATCGAGCTGTATTTCAAGGATGAATCCAGCCATCCCACCGGCAGTCTCAAGCATCGTCTGGCCCGCTCGCTGTTTCTCTACGCCCTGTGTAACGGCTGGCTCAAGCCCGGTGCGCCGGTGATCGAGGCGTCCAGCGGCTCGACGGCGATTTCCGAAGCCTATTTTGCCCGTCTCCTGGGCCTGCCTTTCATTGCCGTGATGCCCGCCAGCACTTCCCAGGAAAAGATCGCCCAGATCGCTTTCTATGGCGGCAAGAGCCATTTGGTACAGGATCCGACGCAGATCTATGCCGAGTCCGAGCGCTTGGCCCGTGAAAGTGGCGGTCACTTCATGGATCAGTTCACCTACGCCGAGCGCGCCACCGACTGGCGGGCCAACAACAACATCGCCGAATCGATCTTCCAGCAGTTGCGCTTCGAGCGTTACCCGGAGCCCAGCTGGCTGATCTCCAGCCCCGGCACCGGAGGCACCACCGCGACCCTGGGGCGTTACGTGCGTTACCGCCAGCACTGCACCCGGGTGCTGTGTGCCGACGCCGAGCGTTCGGTGTTCTTCGACTACTACCAGAGCGGCGATGCCAGCCTGCGCCTGGATTGCGGTTCGCGGATCGAAGGTATCGGCCGGCCGCGGGTCGAAGCTTCGTTCCTGCCCAAGGTGATCGACGCCATGGTCAAGGTGCCGGATGCCCTGTCCCTGGCAGCCATGCACTACCTGGCCCAGCGCCTGGGTCGGCGGGTCGGCGGTTCCAGTGGCACCAACCTGATCGGCGCATTGATGGCCGCCCAGCACATGGCCGCGGCCGGCGAAAGCGGTTCGATCGTGGCGATTCTCTGTGATGGCGGTGAGCGCTATGCGACCACTTACTACGATCAGCAGTGGCTGGCGGAGCAGGGGTATGAGTTGGATGCCTTGATCGACGCGGTAGCGGCCAGCGTCGAGCGTGGCGAGGCACTCCCCGCCAGCGTATTGCGCGCCGGCATCTGAACCTGTCGTAGGAGCCGGCTTGCCGGCGAACAGGCCCTTGAGCCTTGCACTGTCCTGGATGACATCTTCGCTGGCGAGCCAGCTCCTACGGCAGGCGGTAGGAGCCGGCTGGCCGGCGAAAGGGCCGCTGCGTCAGGCCTGGATGCCGAGGATGTCGCGGGCCACGGCTTCGGCAATGCGAATCCCGTCGACCCCGGCGGAGAGAATCCCTCCGGCATAACCGGCGCCTTCACCGGCCGGGTACAGCCCCTTCACATTCAGGCTCTGCATCGAGGCATCGCGGGTGATGCGCAGTGGCGATGAGGTGCGGGTCTCGATACCGGTCAGCACCGCGTCGTGCAGGGAGTAGCCCTTGATCTGCCGCTCAAAGGCCGGCAGCGCTTCACGAATGGCCTCGATGGCGAAGTCCGGCAAGGCCAGGGCCAGGTCGCCCAGGCTCACGCCGGGCTTGTAGGAAGGCTCGACGCTGCCCAGGGCGGTGGTGGGTTTGCCGGCGATAAAGTCGCCCACCAGTTGTGCCGGGGCCTGATAGTTGCTGCCGCCCAGGACGAAGGCGTGGGATTCCAGACGCTCCTGCAGCTCGATACCCGCCAGCGGGCCGCCCGGGTAATCCACTTCCGGAGTAATGCCGACCACGATGCCGGAGTTGGCGTTGCGCTCGTTGCGCGAGTACTGGCTCATGCCGTTGGTCACCACCCGGTTCGGCTCGGACGTGGCGGCCACCACGGTGCCGCCTGGGCACATGCAGAAGCTGTAGACCGAACGGCCGTTCTTGGCGTGGTGCACCAGCTTGTAGTCGGCGGCGCCGAGTTTCGGGTGGCCGGCGTACTTGCCCAGGCGCGCACTGTCGATCAGCGACTGCGGGTGCTCGATACGGAAACCCACCGAGAACGGCTTGGCCTCCATGTACACGCCACGGCTGTGGAGCATGCGGAAGGTGTCGCGGGCGCTGTGGCCCAGGGCCAGGATCACGTGCCGCGAATGCAGCTGTTCGCCGCTGGCCAGCTCCACGCCCTGCAATTGGCCGTCCTCGATCAACACGTCGGTAACCCGCTGCTCGAAGCGCACTTCACCGCCCAGGGCGATGATCTGCTGGCGCATGTTCTCCACCACGCCGGTCAGGCGGAAGGTGCCGATGTGCGGCTTGCTGACGTAGAGGATCTCGTCCGGCGCACCGGCCTTGACGAACTCGTGGAGCACCTTGCGGCCGTGGTGCTGCGGGTCCTTGATCTGGCTGTAGAGCTTGCCGTCGGAGAAGGTCCCGGCACCGCCTTCGCCGAACTGCACGTTGGACTCGGGGTTGAGCACGCTCTTGCGCCACAGGCCCCAGGTGTCCTTGGTGCGCTGGCGCACTTCCTTGCCGCGCTCGAGGATGATCGGCTTGAAGCCCATCTGCGCCAGCAACAGGCCGGCGAAGATCCCGCAAGGGCCGAAACCCACCACGATCGGCCGTTCGCTCAGCTCTGCCGGGGCCTGGCCCACCACCTTGTAGCTGACATCCGGCGCCGGGTTGACGTTACGGTCGTCGGCGAACTTGAGCAGCAGCGGCGCTTCGTCGCGCACGCTGAGGTCGATGGTGTAGATGAAGCACAGCTCGGACGACTTCTTGCGTGCGTCGTAGCTGCGTTTGAACAAGGTGAAATCGAGCAGCTCATCGCTGGCGATTCCCAGGCGCTGCACGATAGCGGCGCGCAGGTCTTCATCGGGATGGTCGATCGGCAACTTGAGTTCGGTGATTCGTAACATGACAGGATCCGGGTAGGCGGTGCGCAACAGTGCGCCGGCTTGCTTTGCACAAACCGGCGATTATAAGCCGCAATCCTCCCTGGCCGTGAGGCTAAAACCGCTGCTCGTCGAATCAGTCGTTGCGCGAGCCGCCGAAATAGCCGCAACCGCGCTGCACCTGACCGTCCACCCGCAGTTCGGCACTCAGGTGTTGGACGCTGCCGGTCGTCGGGTCGACGCAACGCTGCGGCGCCACCCAGAGTTCCACGCGCTGGTGATTGGCTTCGCTGGTGAGGTTGAAACGGCCGTCGCCCAACTGTTCTTCCAGATAGGGCAGGGCCAGGGTCGGTTGGCCGGCGCGTTCGATCATCATGCCCTTGGCGCTGACATCGACGTTCCAGGCCGGGTTCTTGCTGCCGGCCCGCAGGATCAGGCGCTGGAAGTTCGGGTCGCCGCAGGCGCTGGCGGAACGCTCGACGCGGTACAGCTGGCGCAGGTCCAGCTGGCCGTCGCTGCTGCCACTGGCGGAGAACTTGCCCCGCAGGTCGGCGAACAGCTTGCCCTGTTTCTCCGCCAGGGTGGCGGCCTCCTGCAGCACGCTGGTGCCGCCGCCGTCACTGACCACATAGCGGCGATCCTCGGTGCAGGGCTTGAACAGCAATTTGCCGTCCGCCGCACTGAGTTCACCCTGCATCCGGGTCAGCCCGGCCATGGAGGGGGCCTGGGGCTGTTGGTTGAACATCGGCAGCATCTGGCAGCCGGCAAACAGCGGCAACAGGGCGAAACAAAGCAGTGAACGGGCAGTGCGCATCATCGGGCCTCCAAGCGGAAGCCGACACGTTACGCAGCCCGCCCGGTCACCACAACCCCGGATTGAACGCCGCGGCGCCATCAACCGTAGGAGCCGGCTTGCCGGCGAAGAGGCCATGGAGCCTTGTGTGGTTCGGGAGGACGTCTTCGCTGGCAAGCCAGCTCCTACACAAGCCAGCCCCACTCAAGCGGGATCAGCCGACGCGGTAGGTCTGGCCGGTCTGCAGGCCTTCCACGCTCTTGGCGTAGGCCAGGGCCACGTCAGCCGCGGGCACCGGCTTGAAGCCACGGAAGTACGGGGCATAGCTGCCCATGGCTTCCTGCAGCACGTTGGGGCTGATCGAGTTGATCCGCAGGCCCCGCGGCAGTTCGATGGCGGCGGCGCGCACGAAGCTGTCGAGGGCGCCGTTGACCAGGGCCGCCGAGGCCCCGCTGCGGATCGGGTCGTGGCTCAAGATGCCGGTGGTGAAGGTGAAGGACGCGCCATCGTTGGCGTACTCGCGGCCGATCAGCAGCAGGTTGACCTGGCCCATCAGCTTGTCCTGCAGGCCCAGGCTGAAGTGCTCGGCGGTCATGTCCGCCAGGGGCGCGAAGGTGACGTTGCCGGCGGCGCAGACCAGCGCATCGAAGCGTCCGGTTTTCTCGAACAGGGCGCGAATCGACTGGGCATCACTGATGTCCACCTGGAAGTCGCCGCTGCTACGGCCGATCCGGATCACCTCGTGACGCTGGGACAGTTCCCGGTCAACCGCCGAACCAATGGTGCCGTTGGCACCGATCAAGAGAATCTTCATGGGTCGTTCCTCGATAAGGGGGGAAGAACTTGCAGTCTAGAGTGGTTTTTTTCGTGGATTAACGCGCTAATAGGCAACCTTTGGTTTTCAAATGGAAACAGTCCATGAGCGAGATGGATGACCTGGCGGCGTTTGCCGTGCTGGTGGAGGCGGGCAGCTTTACCCTGGCGGCCCAGCGCCTGGGTTGCAGCAAGGGCCAGTTGTCCAAGCGCCTCAGCGCCCTGGAGGCACGCTACGCCGTGGTGCTGTTGCAACGCACCACCCGGCGCCTGGACCTGACCGCCGCCGGCGCGGCGTTGCTGCCCCAGGCCCAGGCCCTGGTTGCCCAAGTGGAACGAGCGCATCAGGCCCTGGCGCGGCTCAAGGACGACATGGCCGGCCCGGTGCGCCTGACCGTGCCGGTGTCCTTGGGCGAAACCTTTTTCGACGGCCTGCTGCTGGAGTTCTCCCGGCACTACCCCCAGGTGCAGATCGAGCTGGACCTGAACAACAGCTACCGCGACCTGACCCGGGAAGGCTTTGACCTGGCCGTGCGTTCCGAGGTGGCCAGCGACCAGCGCCTGGTGGCCCGGCCGCTGCTGGCCTGGCATGAAATGACCTGCGCCAGCCCGGCTTATCTGGAGCAATTCGGTGAGCCGCAGACTCCCGCGGAGCTGGCCGAGCATCGCTGCCTGCTCAACAGTCACTACAGCGGGCGGGAGGAGTGGCTCTATCACCAGCGTCACGAGCTGCTGCGGGTGCGGGTCTCCGGGCCCTTTGCCAGCAATCACTACAACCTGCTGAAGAAGGCCGCCCTGGTGGGGGCGGGAATCGCCCGGCTGCCGTCCTATGTGCTGCACAGCGAGCTGGCCGATGGCCGCTTGCGCTGGCTGTTGCGGGACTACCAGACCCGCAGCATGCCGATGTACCTGGTGCACCCCTATCAGGGCGGCCTGCCCAGGCGCACCCAGGTCCTGGCCGATTACCTGATGGACTGGTTCCGCCGCAGCGGTGAGGCGCTGGATCGTCTGTAGTCGCGGCCGGCGGGTTGCGAACTTGAATCGGTTCCAGGGCTTACGGCCCTGTTCGCAGCCTGCGGCAGCGGCTACAGAGGACGGTGGTGAAAATGCCGGGCCAGCAGGTGGTCGAGGGAGAACGCGCCCGGGCCACGGGCCATCAACAGCAGGAAGATCGCCGCCCAGGTGCCGTGGGTCGGGTAGGCGTCGGGGTAGACGAAGAGCTGGATGGTCAGGGTCATCCCCAGCAGCGCCAGGGCGGAAAAGCGCGTGGCCAGTCCCAGCAGGATCAGCACCGGGAAAAAGTGCTCGGCGAAGGCCGCCAGGTGCGCCGCCACTTCCGGGCTCAGCAGGGGCACGTGGTATTCGCTCTGGAACAGGGGAAGGGTGGAGTCCGCCAGACGCGGCCAGCCCAGTTCGAAAGTTCCGGAGAACAGGTCGATGGCCAGGCCTTCGATCTTGGTCTGGCCGGACTTCCAGAACACCGCGGCGATGGAAAAACGCGCGACGAAGGCGATCAGGCTGTAGGGAATGCGCTCGAATCCTTGAATGATCCGGTGCAGCAGTCCGCTAACGGGGGCAGGTGTCTGGGTGTTCATGGTCAAGCCTTCTGGTGAGGTTGCAGGTCGATGAGGGCACCGTGGGCCAGCAGCAGGCCCAGGCACTGGCCCAGGTCGAAGTCGGCCTGGGCGTCCAGGGCATGAGCGGCGGCGATTTCCAGCGGCCAGTGGTGGCGCAGGCTGTCGATGAAGGTGGCGCTACCGGCGTCCAGCACCATCACCTGTACCTCCAGGGCGTTGCGCAGCACCAGGGCGTGCTGGCCCTGGTGCAGATCGAACGCCGGCCAGGCGGCATCGCTCTGGTGTGCGGCCCACAGGCTGACGATGGCGAAGGCCGAGTGCAGGGTGCGCAGTGACGGATGCAGCCGCAGGCAGAGCTGGCCGAGGCGATCGGGCTGGTTCATCGCCGCCAGCAACCGGGCCGGTGGCAGAGGTTCGGCGTCGGCGGCGTGATAAGCCTCGACCCGCAGCCGTTCCAGGCGCGCCATATCGGCCAGATAGGGCAGGGCCGCCGCCGGAGCGAAGCCCCGGATAAAGTCCGCCAGGTCCTGGCCGTAGTCGCCGAGCAACGGGCTGTGCGGGGGGAAATCCTGCACATACAGGCGGGCCATGGCACTGAAGAATGTCTGCCCCACCAGTTGCGTCACCACCGGGTAGGCTTCCGAGAGGGCGTTGATCAGCGAGCCTTGCACGTTATTGCGATAGACCGCGAAGCGGCTGGCCGGATCGGCGCCGTTGCTGCTGCAAAGCCCCGCCGGGCAGGTGGCTTCGCTGCTCAATAGCGCCTGGGCGAAGAGGGCGTGGTTGCTCATGGCTGCACCTGCGACCGATGCAACAGCGCCTGTGCCTGCGCGGCCTCCCCCAGCAGGGTAGTGAGGCTCGGCACCTGATTGTCCCGTTCGATCAGGGTGGCCATGGGGCCGATCCGCTCCAGCACCTGCTGGTACAGGGCCCAGACTTCCCGGTCCACCGGGGCGCCGTGGTCATCGATCAACAGGCGGTCGCCGAGGCTGTCCCGGTCTTCGGCGAACCCGGCCAGATGAATCTCCCCCACCGCGTGCAGCGGCAGCGCCTGCAGGTAGGCCTGGGGATCGCGCTGGTGGTTGATGCACGAGACGTAGAGGTTGTTGACGTCCAGCAGCAGGCCGCAGCCGCTGCGCTGGATCACTTCGCGGATGAAGTCCGTCTCGTCCAGGGTCGAGCGTTGGAACTGCAGGTAGGTGGCGGGGTTTTCCAGGAGCATGGTTCGCCCCAGGTGATTCTGCAGTTGATCGATGTGTTCGCAGACCCGCTGCAGGGTCGGCTCATCGTAGGCCAGGGGCAACAGGTCGTTGAGGAACACCGGGCCGTGGCTGGACCAGGCCAGGTGTTCGGAAAAGGACTGGGGTTGATAGCGTTCGACCAGGACCGCCAGGCGCTGCAGATGCGCGCTGTCCAGGGGGCCTTCGCCACCAATGGACAGGCCGACACCGTGCAGCGACAGCGGATACTCCTGGCGAATCAGCCCCAGGTAATGATGGAAGGGGCCGCCGGCCACCATGTAGTTCTCGGCGTGCACCTCGAAAAAGCCCAGGTCGGGCCGCTGTTCGAGAACCTCCTTGAAGTGTTCGCTCTTGAGCCCCAGGCCTGCGCGGGGCGGCAGGCTCGGGGCGCACGCCTGAATGTCGTGGCGGGGGCAGTGGTTCAGGGCGTTGTTCATCATCGACACTCAGGCTGATGCAGGATCAGGACTTGGCTTTGAAGGCTTCGAGCTGGCCGAAACCGGTGGGCGAGGTGCTGCTGGCGGTTTTTTCGCAAGTGCCCTTGGGCACCAGCTTCCAGGCGTTGGCCTGATCGTTGACCTTGGAAGTCCCGGCGCAGGTGGTGCCGGCGCCCGCGGCGCAATCGTTCTTGCCCTTCATGGCCACGCCGAAGCATTTCTCCATATCGCCGGCAGCCTGGGCGCTGGTGGACACCGCGGCGATGCTCAGGGCGGAACCCAGGGCCAGGACCAGGGCGGTGGCGGACAAGGTGCGAGTGGTGTTCATGGTGTTTCTCCGGATCGGGGTGGGTTTAAGAAAGCGTGTTTGCTTGCTTATCCCTCTAGAGAAGGCACCTGGGGATTTGTTACAGCCTGGGACGGAGTTTTTTATTCCGGAACAAAAAAACGGCCCCGAAGGGCCGTTTTCATTGACGCGCGGGCTTAGCCGCCCAGATAGGCTTCGCGCACCTTCGGATCGGTCAGCAGTGCCTCGCCGGTGCCTTGCATCACCACCCGGCCGTTTTCCAGCACATAGGCGCGGTCGGCGATCTTCAGCGCCTGGTTGGCGTTCTGCTCCACCAGGAACACCGTCACGCCGTCGCGGCGCAGCTGTTCGATGATGTCGAAGATCTGCTGAATGATGATCGGCGCCAGGCCCAGGGACGGCTCGTCCAGCAGCAACAGCTTGGGTTTGCTCATCAGCGCCCGGCCGATGGCGAGCATCTGCTGTTCGCCGCCGGACATGGTGCCGCCGCGCTGGGTGAAGCGCTCCTTGAGCCGTGGGAACAGCCCCAGGACCTTGTCCATCTGCTCCTGGTAGTCGCCCTTGTCGGTGAAGAACCCGCCCATGGCGAGGTTCTCCTCCACGGTCAGGCGGGCGAATACCCGGCGGCCCTCGGGCACCACGGCAATGCTCTTGCGCATGATCTGCGCCGAACTTTGCCCCACCAGCTCTTCACCCAGGTAACGGATGCTGCCGCTGTGGGCCTGCGGCGAACCGCAGAGGGTCATCAGCAGGGTGGATTTGCCGGCACCGTTGGCGCCGATCAGGGTGACGATTTCGCCCTGGCGGATCTCGACGTTGACGCTGTGCAACGCCTGGATCTTGCCGTAGAAGGTGGAAACGTTTTCGAACTGCAGCATTTACGCTTCCCCCAGGTAGGCTTTGATCACTTCGGGATTGTCGCGGATCTGTTCCGGCGTACCGTCGGCCAGGGGCGTGCCCTGGTTGATCACCACGATATGGTCGGAAATGCTCATGACCAGCTTCATGTCGTGCTCGATCAGCAGCACGGTGACGTTGTGCTCCTCACGCAGCACGCTGATCAGCGCTTTCAGGTCCTCGGTTTCCTTGGGGTTGAGGCCGGCGGCCGGCTCGTCGAGCATGAGGATCCGCGGACGGGTCATCATGCAGCGAGCGATTTCCAGGCGCCGTTGCTGACCGTAGGCCAGGGTGCCGGCGGGACGGTTGGCGAACTCCCGCAGGTTGACCTTGTCCAGCCAGTAGCCGGCGTATTCCATGGCCTCACGCTCGCTCTTGCGGAACGCCGGGGTCTTGAACAGGCCGGCCAGGAAGTTGGTGTTCAGGTGCCGATGCTGGGCGATCAACAGGTTCTCGACCGCCGTCATGTCCTTGAACAGCCGCACGTTCTGGAAGGTCCGCACCACGCCCTTGCGGGCGATCTTGTGGCCCGGCAGGCCTTCGATCGGCTCGCCGTCCAGGAGAATGCTGCCGGCGCTGGGCTGGTAGAAGCCGGTCAGGCAGTTGAACACCGTGGTCTTGCCGGCGCCGTTCGGGCCGATCAGCGCCACCACTTGTTTTTCCTTGACGGTCAGGGCCACGCCATTGACCGCCAGCAGGCCGCCGAAACGCATCGACAGGCCGGTTACTTTGAGGATCTCGCGGCTCATTTGCGCAGCTCCATGTGAGGACGTTGCATGGGCAGCAGACCTTGAGGACGCCAGATCATCATCAGCACCATCATGGCGCCGAACATCAACATCCGGTATTCGCTGAATTCACGCATCAGTTCAGGCAAGAGGATCATCACGATCGCCGCCAGGATCACCCCCAGCTGCGAGCCCATGCCACCCAGCACGACGATGGCGAGAATGATCGCCGACTCGATGAAAGTGAAGGACTCAGGGGTCACCAGGCCTTGGCGCGCGGCGAAGAAGCTGCCGGCAAAACCGGCGAACGCGGCGCCCAGGGTAAAGGCCGAGAGCTTGATCACGGTGGGGTTCAGGCCCAGGGCGCGGCAGGCGATCTCGTCTTCACGCAAGGCTTCCCAGGCGCGGCCAATCGGCATGCGCAGCAGGCGGTTGATGACGAACAGCGCTCCCAGCGCCAGCAGCAGGGCCACCAGGTAGAGGAAGATCACCTTGTTGATCGAGTTGTATTCCAGGCCGAAGAACTCGTGGAAGGTCTGCAGGCCTTCCGCCGCCTTGCGTTCGAAGGTCAGGCCGAAGAACGTCGGCTTCTCGATGTTGCTGATGCCGTTCGGGCCGCCGGTGAGATCGGTCATGTTGCGCAGCAGCAGACGGATGATCTCGCCGAAGCCCAGGGTCACGATGGCCAGGTAGTCGCCCCGCAGGCGCAGCACCGGGAACCCCAGCAGGAAGCCGAAGGTGGCCGCCATCATCCCGGCGATCGGCAGGCAGATCCAGAAGCTCAGGCCGAAGTAGTGCGACAGCAGCGCGTAGCTGTAGGCGCCGACGGCGTAGAAGCCCACGTAGCCCAGGTCCAGCAGGCCGGCCAGACCGACGACGATGTTCAGGCCCAGGCCCAGCATCACGTAGATCAGGATCAGCGTGGCGATGTCCACCGCGCCGCGGGAGCCGAAGAACGGCCAGATCAGGGCGCCGAGGATCAACGCCAGGATGATCCAGCGCTGAGTGCCGGGCAGGGTCAGGAAGTTGCTGGCCTTGGCCGGGATCAGCGGCATGCTGGGAGAGGACTTCCAGGCGGCGCTGATCTGGCTGTGGAACAGCACCCGCAGGAACATCAGCACCGAGCACACCGCGATGGTGGCGAGAATGGCCGGGCTGGTGTCGTGGACTTCCAGGTTGATGCCGACGATGGTCAGTTTCAGGCCCAGCACCGGGTAGGCGACGGCCCAGACCAACAGGGCGCTGAACAGCGCCGATTTAAGATTCCTAGTCATACTTTCTCAACCTCCGGACGGCCCAGAATGCCGGTCGGACGGAACAACAGCACCAGAACCAACAGGCCGAACGCCACGACATCCTTGTACTGGTCGCCGAACACGTCGGCGCCAAAGGCTTCGGCCACCCCCAGCACCAGCCCGCCGAGCATCGCGCCCGGGATACTGCCGATGCCGCCCAAGACCGCTGCGGTGAAGGCCTTGAGGCCCACCAGGAAACCGGCGTTGGGGTTGATCACACCGTATTGCATGCTCAGCAGCACGGCGGCGATAGCGGCCAGTGCGGCGCCGATCACGAAGGTCAGGGCGATGATGTTGTTGGTATTGATCCCCAGGAGGTTGGCCATCTTGATGTCCTCGGCGCAGGCGCGGCAGGCGCGTCCCAGGCGAGAACGGGAGATGAACAGCGTCAGACCGAGCATGGCCACCAGGGTCACCACGAACACCACGATCTGCATGTAGGAAATCAGCACTTCATGTGCGCCGCCTGGCCCGATGGAGAAGTTGCCCGGAATCAGGTTGGGAATGGATTTGTCCTTGGAGTCCTGCGCCAGCAGAACGGTGTTCTGCAGGAAGATCGACATGCCGATGGCCGAGATCAGCGGGATCAGGCGGTTACTGCCACGCAAGGGGCGGTAGGCGATCCGTTCGATGCTGTAGCCGTAGGCACTGGTGACGACGATGCTCGCGATGAAGGCTGCGGTCATCAACAGCGGGACACTGTCGAGTCCCATCATGGCCAGCCCGGCGATGGCGATGAACGCCACGTAGGAGCCGATCATGTACACCTCGCCGTGGGCGAAGTTGATCATTCCAATTATGCCGTAGACCATCGTGTAGCCGATGGCGATCAGGGCATACGTGCTGCCAACGGTCAGACCGTTAACCAGCTGTTGGAAAAAGTGATAGATGTCAGGCATTACAACGCTCCTAAAAACCTGATACGCATTTCACTGGTGGAGTCATTTTCCCGCCCAGGCCCCGTGGATCTGCACCCACTTCGGGCTGGGTTTTGCCAGCGAACCGCTGATGACGGTTTTGAGATTTTCAGGTGGGCGGGATTCCGGATCACGGAATACAGGCCCATACATTCTTAAAACAAAGCCCACGGCGAGCCGTGGGCTTTATTGGCAGTCAGTCAGGCCGCGCCTTACTGAGGAGAAACTTCGGTTTTAGGTTTGCCGAAGTGCCACTCGTAGACCACGAATTTGAAGTCTTTCAAGTCGCCCTTGGCGTCGAAGCTCAGGTCGCCGGTGGGGGTCTTGAAGGTGCCGGCGTGGATGGCTTCAGCCACCTTGGCCGAGTCTTCGCTCTTGGCGTTGGTAATGGCGCCAGCGATCACTTCAACGGCGGAGTAGGAAGGGAATACGAAAGGACCGCTCGGGTCTTCTTTCTTGGCCTTGAACGCGTCAGCCAGGGCGACGTTGGCCGGGTCCTGGTCGAAGGATTTCGGCAGGGTTACCAGCAGGCCTTCGGAAGCGTCCTTGGCGATCTGCGAAATGGAGTCGTTACCCACGCCTTCCGGACCCATGAACTTGGCCTTCAGGCCCTTTTCCTGGGCTTGACGCAGGATCAGGCCCAGCTCTGGGTGGTAGCCGCCGTAGTAGACGAAGTCGACGTTGGCTTGCTTGAGCTTGGCGATCAGCGAAGAGAAGTCCTTGTCGCCGGCGTTGATGCCTTCGAACACGGCCACTTTGGTGCCTTTCTTCTCCAGGGTCTGCTTCACGGCGGTGGCAATGCCTTCACCGTACTGCTGCTTGTCGTGGAGCACGGCGACGATCTTGGGCTTCACGTGATCGGCGATGTAGTTGCCGGCGGCCGGGCCCTGGGCGCTGTCCAGGCCGATGGTGCGGAACACCATCTTGTAACCACGGGCGGTGATGTCCGGGCTGGTGGCGGCGGGGGTGATCATCACCACGCCTTCGTCTTCGTAGATGTCGGAAGCGGGTTGAGTGGAGCTGGAGCACAGGTGGCCGACCACGAACTTGACGCCATCGTTGACCACTTTGTTGGCCACCGCCACGGCTTGTTTAGGGTCGCAGGCGTCATCGTATTCAACGGCTTCGAGCTTCTTGCCGTTGACGCCGCCCTTGGCGTTGATCTGTTCGATGGCCATTTTGGCGCCACTGAACTGCATGTCGCCGTATTGGGCTACCGGGCCGGTCTTGGGGCCGGCGATACCGATCTTGATGGTGTCAGCTGCGAACGAATGGCTGGCAACACCGGCCAGGACCATAGCGGCAAACAGTTTGGAAATCTGCTTAGTAGCCTTATTCATAGTGCTCCACTCTTACTGTTGTAATTTTTATAGTTCCGGCGGCCTTGGGTCGCAGAACCGAATCAGATATATCGCGAATATCCGTCGGAAATGCCCCTGGCAACTGTACCGGTACAGTGTAGAGCGCCGGTTGTTCGCTTGAAAAGCTGGCGGCTGGGGGCAAAAACGCGGAGTGTCGCTTAATTGAAAGAAAAAGACAGATTTGCGGCGTGGCTTGCGCCCGGTTTGGCGTCAGTCCCTGGCGCTTCTGAGCTTCTCGATCGGTGACGCATTTGCTTCTGGGTTTTTCTGCCAGAGCACCGACGTTATGATTGCGCCGATTTCATTTCTGGACAGTCCCATGACTCAAGAACCTAGCACCCTCTATGCCAAGCTGCTTGGTGAGACCGCATCTATCAGCTGGAAGGAACTGGAGCCGTTCTTCGCCAAGGGTGCCCTATTGTGGGTCGACGCCGAGCTGGATCTGATCGAGGCGGCCCAGGCGGTGGCGCAGAACGAGGCGCAAAAAGTCGCGGCCTGGCTGGCCGAAGGGAAGGTTGAAAAGCTGTCTGCGACGCGGGCGTCCGATCTGTTGGAACGTGATCCGCAGCTGTGGGCGGTGGTGGTTTCACCGTGGATTCTGACCCAGGAAAGAGCAGCGCGCTGACGGCGTGCGCCGATTTGGTGCGACGTTTTGTCGGACAAAAGTGTGTAGCCGAGTAACCGTGAATTTCGTGATGGCACCTTGCCGTGGAGAAAGGCCCCACAAGGCTTTCAGCCAGGGTGACGTTCACGGAAGGGGCACAGTTTCAAGCCCATCCGACGAGCTGCTTAATTGTTTCGTGGTGTGAGCCAATGACCCATTCGCCGACAAGCCGGCTCCTGCAGGGCGCAGGAGCCGGCTTGTCGGTGCAGCCCGGTCAGTAGGCGGTCTTGCCCGTGTGGCTGTTGAGGGAGATGACCCGGGTCTTGCCGATGCGGTGACGGTAGATTTCCCGCAGGTACTTGATGGCCTTCTTCACGCAATCCCGAGACAGGCGGATGTCGTTGATCGAGACGAACTTGTCCTTGTCGTTGATCAGCTCGCGGTACTTCTTCTCGTACATCGGCTTGATCGCGTACCAGTTGGTATCGAGGATCTTCGCCGGGTTCTCGAATTCGTTGAGCAGATCGTCGATGCGGTCTTCGTCGAATTGCTCGCTGACGATGAAATCCAGCACCGAGTTGTCCAGGGTGTCGTCGAAGCGGTACGGATTGCGCGCGAAGCAACGCTTGATAAAGGCCACGATCAGGGTCAGGAAGTCGTCCGACAGGCACGGGCTCTTGGCGATCAGGGTGGTCAGCGACAGGTTGGCCGAAGCGCCGATCACCAGCGCATAACGCTTGAGGGTGGTGTTGGGGAACAGGCTGTTGAGGTGGGTCTTGAGCCGGTTCAGGTCCATGTAGGACAGCTTGTAGTCCTTGGGCAGGGAGACGATCGACACCACCGACGAGCAGTTCTTGAAGAAGTGCAGGTCGTGCAGCGCCGCCGCGTCATAACCCGACGCCTTGTACTGCTCCAGGGCCGCGCGGTAGCGCTTGGACTCGATCGGCAGCAGGCTGATGCCCTCGATGGCCTGGGTCACCTTGTTGAAGTGCGGCAGGTCGATGGAGCGGAAGAACAGGTCGTCGATGTTCAGGCGCTGCGGCTCTTTCTCGAACACCTTGAACTTGTCGCCGGTGGGCACCGGCTGCTCCGGCACCACGGATTCGGCATAGGCGATCGCCACCGGGCCGGCCAGGCTCATGAACAGGTCGTTGGCGTCCAGGCGGATGGTCTCGCCGATGTCGATGCCGGCGCGCCGGAAGTAGTTCTGGTCGTAGTCGGTGGTCACCGCCTGGGCGGTGAGGATGTTGAAGATCTGCTGGGAGATGTACTGGTTGGCGTGCTTCTCCATGGCGTTGACGTCGATGTTCTGGATGTTGCCGTCATCGCTTTCTTCGGCGTAACGCATGATGTCGTTGGAGATCAGCATCATCGCGTTCCACGGGCGGATCCGCCCCATCACACTGGCTTCGCTGCTGTCTTCGTTGTCGAAGTTGTAGGAGAAGTCCCACTCTTCCGAAAGGTATTTGCACAGCAGGCGGCCGGCATTGATATGCAGCGCCTCGGACATTTCGCTGCGATGGTCCGAGATGTTCGGCAGCACGCAGATGCCACTGGTGAAGATCGGCTCGAAGACGAAGGAGTGGCCGCTCTTGCTGTCGTGCTCGTCCATCGGCTTGGTGTCGAAGGTCTTGTTCATGTACGAGTACTGCTGGGCCAGGCCGAACTCCGAAGCCATGCCCGAACCGGTACCGCCGCCGGCACTGAAGATCGAGAAGTACAGGCGCGACTGGTTGGCCTTGATCCCGCAGGAATCGATCAGGTACGAGTGGATCATTTTCCAGTCGGGGCTGGAGAAACGCTGGGTGTCCTTGTTGAGGATGATCTTGGCCAGGTACTGGCCGAGGATCGGCGCGTTACCGGCGCCGCCGGCGTGGACTTCCGAGAGGTCCATGATCTTCATCTTGCTGTAGTCGCGGATGAAGCCGCTCTTTTCGCCCTTGCGCGAGAAGCGGATGCGCCCGGCGATGTCCTTGTCCAGGTCACCGAGCATCACCAGCGGTTCCACCAGGAACACCGGCTTGCTGGCCTTGCTCTGGCCCAGGCGCAGGTTCTGGCGGATCCACTGCGCGGGGCTGTAGCCGCCTTCGTAGACCTTGTCTTCGTTATTGAATTCGTTGAGGTAGAACTTGCGGGCGTTGTACACCAGCTCCGCCACATCCAGGGCGATGTTGGAGCCGCAGCGGCCCAGGCCGATCAGGCACACCGAGGGGAATTCCTGGTCGCGGCGGTTTTCCTGCTCGTCTTCCAGGTGCGGTGGACGCGGAAACACGGAATCGCGCAGGCCGTCGAGGTTGTCGAGGATGCGGTCGGTGTTGGTTTCGGTGAAGTACAGGTACTGCTGGGTCGACAGGGGGCGTGAACTGGACAATGGCTTCGTATCTGAGTGGCTTGATGTGGGGGAGGTCAGCGTCATCTCGGAGACTGCGTTGGCAGGATTGTTTTTAGAAGTCATTGTGCGCCATATGCCTGGTCTGGTTGGCTCGAGACGAGGTGTCAGCGAACCATCACGGAATGGGACCTCGTCGCTGCGTGGAGCGCGAATTTTGCCCAAGGCGTCAGGGTATTTACTGAGCGTCGCTCGGGGGAATCCTTTCCTGAATCATGATGAATCGGCCAGTATTCGATGATCTTTAATCAAATGGGGGCAATATGATGTCAGCGTTACCTTCACTCGGGTTTGCCGGGATCGGCCTGATGGGGCTGCCCATGTGCCGCCGGCTGCTGGCTGCGGGCTATGAGCTGACGGTGTGGAACCGCAATCCGCAGAAATGCGCGCCCCTGGTGGCCGCCGGGGCGCGACAAGTAGCCACACCGGCGCAGCTGTGCGAACACGCCGATCTGGTACTGCTGTGCCTGGCCAATACCGACGTGGTGCGCGAAGTGGTGTTTGGCGTTGATGGCGTTGCCCAGGGCGCCCGGGCCGGGCAACTGCTGCTGGACCTGTCCAGCCTGGAGCCCAGTGCCACCCGGGACATGGCCGCGGCGCTGGCTCGCGACACCGGCATGACCTGGGTCGACGCCCCGGTTTCCGGCGGCACCCCCGGCGCCGAGTCCGGCAGCCTGGCGATCATGGTCGGCGGCGAGGCGGCGGACATCGAACGGGTGCGCCCGGTGCTGCTGACCCTGGGGCAGCGGGTCACCCATATGGGCGCGGTGGGCGCCGGTCAGGTGACCAAGGCCTGCAACCAGATGATCGTCGCCTGCAACGCCCTGGTGATTGCCGAAGTGGTGGCCCTGGCGGAACGTTCGGGGGTGGACGCCAAGCTGATCGCCGAGGCCCTGGCCGGCGGCTTTGCCGATTCGAAACCCTTGCAGATTCTCGCTCCGCAAATGGCTGAGAGCCGCTTCGAACCGGTGAAGTGGCATGTGCGGACCTTGCTCAAGGACCTGGACGGCGCGGTGAAATTGTCCCGGGAGCAGGGCTCGGCGACCCCGATCAGCGGATTAGCTGCACAGTTGATGCGCCTGCATGGAGCGCAGGGCTACCTGGAGCAGGATCCGGCGACCCTGATCCGCCTGTACCGGGATCCGACAGGGCTGGATTGAGCTGCTCCTGGCGCTGGTCCAGTTCATCCAGCACCCGGTGCAGATCCTGCAGCGGCACCGGGCGGCTGAGCAGGTAGCCCTGTAGGTAGTCGCAGCCGTAGCGTTCCAGGAAGCGCTGTTGCTCCAGGGTTTCCACCCCCTCGGTGACCACCTGCAGGTGCAGGGTGTGGGCCATGACGATGATCGCCTGCACGATCTCCATGTCCTGGGTTGAATGGGGGATGTCCTGAATGAACGAGCGATCGATCTTCAGGGTGTTGAGCGGCAGGCGCTTGAGGTAGGCCAGGGACGAATAGCCCGTGCCGAAGTCGTCGATCGACAGTGACACCCCCAGCCTGCGGATCTGCTGGAGCAGCGCCAGGGTGCTGGCGATGTTGCCCATCAGGGCGTTCTCCGTGACCTCCAGCTCCAGGCGCTGCGGCGCCACCCGGGCATCGCGCAGGGCGCTTTCGATCTCCGTGGCCAGGGCCTCGCGCGTCAGGTTCAGGGCCGAGCAGTTGACCGCGATCTTCAGCTCGCCGCGCCCCTGTTGCGAGAGCTGGCCCAGGTCCTGGCAGGCCTTGCGCAGTACCCAGTTGTCCAGTTCGGCGATCATGCCGTTGGCTTCGGCGATGTTGATGAAACGATCCGGGGTCAGCAGCCCGTGTTGCGGGTGTTGCCAGCGGATCAGGGCTTCGAGCTTGGTGACCCTGGCCCGCTTGAGGTCGTAGATCGGCTGATAGTGCAGCAGCAGCCCTTGATCGTCGCGCAGGGCGTTGCGCAGTTCCTCTTCCAGCTGCAGCTCCAGGGTGGCCCGGGTCTTGAGGCTGGTGTTGAAGAAGTGCAGGGTATTGCGCCCGGAGTCCTTGGATTGATAGAGCGCCAGGTCGGCATTTTTCAGCAGCTCCTCGCAGGTCTTGCCGTCATCGGGGAAGACGCTGATGCCGATACTGGTGGTCATCACCATGCGCCGGCCGCCGAGTTCGATCGGCTCCTTCATCTTGTGCATGATGCGCTGGGCCATGTGCCGCGCCTCATCGCGCTCGTGGAGAGTGATGAGAATGCAGAACTCGTCGCCGCCGAGGCGGGCCACCACGTCTTCATGGCTGCGGGTGGAGCTCTTGATATGCCCGGCGATGACCTTGAGCAACTCGTCGCCGGCGTCGTGGCCCAGGCTGTCGTTGATGCGCTTGAAATGGTCGATGTCGAGGAACATCACCGCCAGCATGCCGCCGTAGCGGGTCTTCTCCATGAGCTTTTCCGCAAACAGCTGGTTGAAGCCGCGGCGGTTGATCAGGTTGGTCAGGGCGTCGTAGTGGGCCACCTGCTGCAGTGACATCCGGGCCTGGTCCAGTTGCGAGAGCAAGGCGTTGACCCGGTGCAGGTCGCGTTCCTTGTGCTGCAGTTTCTTGTCCGCCAGGGCTGCGCTGAGGCCGCTGCCGATGATCAGCAGGATGATCACGCTGAGGGTCAGGCCCAGTTGCAGGTGCTCGTTGGGAATGGCCGGGACGACCGCGCTGCCGGCGGGCAAGACCAGGGTCATGGACCACATGCCGGTGAAGTGCATCAGCACGATGCCGCCGCCCAGCAACAGGCTGCTGGCGTACTTGAGCAGTTGATGGAACATCCCGCTGCCATCGCGCAGGTGTCGGGACAGCAGCAGCGCCGCCAGGCTGCAAGCGATCGCCAGCAGCAGCGACAGGCCCATGAGCAGCGGCTGGTAATACAGGCCGGCGCTGGAGCGCATGGCCGAGACGCCGACGTAGTGCATGCCGCTGATGCCCAGGCCGATCCATATCGCGGCAATGACGCAGCGCCACAACGGCAATTGCTTGTGGCTCAAGGTGTTCATCGCCAGCCAGGCGGCAATCAGGGCGATGAGCAGGGACAGCAGGGTCGGTGGCAGGGCGTAGTGGATCTTCAGCGGTGCTTCGAACGCCAGCATGGCGATGAAGTGCATGGTCCAGATACCCCCGGCCAGGCAGCAGGCGCCGACACAGCGCCACAGGCGTTGGCTGGACGGTTGCTCGACGTGACTGATGCGCTCGGCCATGTCCAGGGTCGCGAAGCTGGCGGCACAGGCTACCAGGTAGGCCAGCAGCACCAGGACCGGGTTGTGAGTGCCGTGCAGGACCACCTGCCCACTGTCAGGAAGCTCGCTGATGAAATGCAGACCCAGCCAGTCCATAGCATGCCCATCTCTGAGTCATAGGATGTCGGCGGAGCCGCGCGCCAACGAGTGCTTGGAGTATAGAAGGCACCCGGTGGCTGCAATGGGAGGTGGCATTTTGGTGCCAATGATTTGCTTATGGGCGCTATCGCCAATGGTGCTAAGCGCTTTTCTCGAACCAGGGTTCGTGGTCGATGGGGTCCAGTGGCGCGAGGCCGAAGGCCGCGCGGGCGGCGTCGCAATCGCTGTTGTGCTGGCCGTCGGCCCAGGACGCTTCGAACTCCCGGCACGGGCTGGAGCGTTGTTCATAAATCGAGCAGCTCACGCGCTGGCCGACCTCGCCTTCAAGGGCGATGCAGCGTGGCGACTTGCAGTCGGTACCGAGCATGGCCACCCGCGTGGGATTGATGCTCTGCACCAGATCGTCGGGGACCGTACCACCGGATGAGGCGCATTCGCCCCAGAAAAAAGACACACGAAAGTATGAACAGCAGGCACCGCAATTCAGACACGGACTGGCTTCGGACATGGGCGTATTCAAAGGGAAAGGGAAGGGTAAAGGGGGCAGGCAGGCGGCTATTCTAGGCTTCCCATTGGCCATGGGAAGGGGGGGCGCGAGGTATTTTTTCAACCTCGGCCAAGCCCTTGAAAAGACTGGGAAACGCCCGGGTAGCGGGGGCTGTGGCGGATTGGCCGATGCCGCGATCGGCGCCTTGAGGCCGGACCCGGACGCCGGGCTGCGATGGGTCGATATCAGGCTGGCGAATAATCACAGACAGCGGCACCGGGCCTGACTAGATTGCAGCTTCCAGGCTCGTCTGCGTCTGGCCGAATAACAATAAAGAGATCGACCCATGGATAACTCGACTCAAGCGGCAAATGCCTGGCGCATTCTGTTCCTGTTGTTTTTGGCAAACCTGTTCAACTTCTTCGATCGCACCATCCCCGCCATCATCATCGAGCCGATCCGCATGGAATGGCACTTGAGCGATTTTCAGCTGGGGATCATCGGTACCGCCTTCACCATCGTCTACGCCATCGCCGGCCTGCCCCTGGGGCGCCTGGCCGATACCGGCTCGCGCAGCAAGCTGATGGGCTGGGGGCTGGCGGTGTGGAGCGGGCTGACCGCAGTGAACGGCATGGTCGGCAGTTTCTGGAGCTTCTTGCTGGTGCGCATGGGGGTCGGCATCGGCGAAGCCAGCTATGCGCCGGCGGCCAACTCGCTGATTGGCGACCTGTTTCCGGCCCATCGTCGGGCCCGGGCCATGGGCATCTTCATGCTTGGCCTGCCCCTGGGGCTGGTGCTGGCATTCTTCACCATCGGCGCCATGGTCAAGGCCTTCGACAGCTGGCGGGCGCCGTTCTTCATTGCCGCGGTGCCGGGGCTGGTGCTAGCGGTGTTCATGTTCTTCATCAAGGAGCCCAAGCGCGGCGCTGCGGAAACGGTGAAGGTCGCGCAAGTGCCTATTGACCGACCGATCCGCCGGGTGCTGGCGATACCGACCTTTCTCTGGCTGACCCTGGCCGGGCTGACCTTCAACTTCGCCACCTACGCCTGCAACTCGTTCCTGGTGCCGATGCTCCAGCGTTACTTCCTCATGCCCTTGCAGGAGGCGGCGATGGCCACCGGGCTGATTGTCGGTGTCACCGGGTTGGTGGGGCTGACCCTGGGCGGCTGGTTCGCCGACAAGATCCATCAGCGGATCGCCAACGGTCGCCTGCTGTTCGCCGCCTGCAGCCTGATCATTTCGACCCTGGCCACCGGCTGGGCGCTGCATGCCGGGCGAGTCGAGATCGGGGTGTTTGTCGCGGTCTTCAGTGTCGGCTGGCTGTTTGCCTACAACTTCTACACCTGCGTCTACACCGCCCTGCAGGATGTGGTCGAGCCGCGCTTGCGGGCCACCGCCATGGCCCTGTTCTTCGCCGGCCTGTACTTGCTCGGTGGTGGCCTGGGGCCGGTGGTGGTCGGTGCGCTGTCGGACCATTTCGCCCACTCGGCGATGTACGCCGCCGGCGCGCAGCTGATGACCGAGGAGTTCAAGGCCATCGGCCTGCACGACGCCATGTACCTGATTCCGGTGGCGCTGTTCCTGACCCTGCTGTTTCTGTTTCAGGCCGCCCGCTGCTTTGTCGGTGACTCACAGCGCATGAAGGACGGCTTGGCGCTGGCCGCGCCTGGGGCGCCGGCGCTGGCGGTCTGAGCTTGGGTGCCGCCCCATCCGCAGGAGCGGGCAGGCAAAAAAAAGGCCCGCATGATGCGGGCCTTTTGTTCAGCGGATGGAACCAGGCAATCAGCCCGCCACCAGCACCCGGATCGCTTCCAGGCGCAGAGCGGCTTTATCCAGCATCGCCAGGCCCTGTTCCCGTTGCTTGCGCAGGGCGACCAGCTCGCTGTCACGCACCGTCGGGTTGACCGCTTGCAAGGCGGTCAGACGCGCCAGCTCTTCATCGGTATCGGCTGCCAGGCGACGTTTCGCTTCAGCCACACGCTCGGCGTGGCGTGGCGCGACCTTGGCCTCACCGGCGTTGATCTTCGGCGCCAGCTGGTCGCGCTGTGCCTGGATGAACTTGTTGGCGCTGGCCTTGGGCACGCTTTCCAACTGGTCGTTGAGGGTTTCGAAAGCCACCCGTGGCGACAGGTCGTTGCCGTTGGCATCCAGCAGGCAGCGCAGTGCGGCCGGCGGCAGGTAGCGACCCAGTTGCAACGAGCGTGGAGCGACCACTTCACTGACATACAGCAGCTCAAGCAGCACGGTGCCGGGTTTGAGCGCCTTGTTCTTGATCAGCGCCACAGCGGTGTTGCCCATGGAGCCGGACAGCACCAGGTCCATGCCGCCTTGCACCATCGGGTGTTCCCAGGTGATGAACTGCATGTCCTCGCGGGACAGCGCCTGGTTGCGGTCGTAAGTGATGGTCACGCCTTCGTCGTCGCCCAGGGGGAAGCTGGCGTCGAGCATCTTCTCGCTGGGCTTGAGGATCAGGGCGTTTTCCGAGTGGTCTTCGCTGTCGATACCGAAGGCGTCGAACAGGGTTTCCATGTAGATCGGCAGGGCGAACTGGTCGTCCTGTTCAAGAATCGCCTCCACCAGCGCCTCGCCTTCGCCGGCACCGCCGGAGTTGAGCTCCAGCAGGCGGTCGCGGCCGGTGTGCAGCTCGGCTTCCAGGCGTTCGCGTTCGCTGCGGGCTTCGTCGATCAGCGCTTGCCACTCGCCATCGTCGGCGTTTTCCAGCAGCGGCAGCAGGCGTGGGCCGAACTGATGCTGCAGGGCGTTGCCGGTCGGGCAGGTGTTGAGGAAGGCGTTCAGGGCTTCGTGGTACCACTGGAACAGCCGCTCTTGCGGGCTGGTTTCCAGGTACGGCACGTGCAGTTCGATCACGTGTTTCTGGCCGATCCGGTCCAGGCGGCCGATCCGCTGCTCCAGCAGGTCCGGGTGCGACGGCAGATCGAACAGCACCAGGTGGTGGGCGAACTGGAAGTTGCGGCCTTCACTGCCGATTTCCGAGCAGATCAGCACTTGGGCGCCGAACTCTTCGTCGGCGAAGTAGGCCGCCGCGCGGTCGCGCTCGAGGATGTTCATGCCTTCATGGAACACCGTGGCCGGGATGCCGGAACGCACGCGCAGGGCGTCTTCCAGGTCCATGGCGGTTTCGGCGTGGGCGCAGATCACCAGGACCTTGGTGCGCTTGAGCATCTTCAGCTGGTCGATCAGCCACTCGACCCGCGGGTCGAATTTCCACCAGCGCTGTTCTTCGTCGCCGGCCTCGGGCTGCGCCTGGAAGCTGACTTCCGGGTACAGCTCGGCGTGTTCGCCCAGGGGCAGTTCCAGGTATTCGTCCGGGCATGGCAGCGGGTAGGCATGCAGCTTGCGCTCCGGGAACCCCTGCACCGCGGCGCGGGTGTTGCGGAACAGCACGCGGCCGGTGCCGTGGCGGTCCAGCAGTTCGCGCACCAGGCGCGCACTGGCTTCGCTGTCGCCGTCGTTGACCGCGGCCAGCAGGGCTTCGCCTTCGTTGCCGAGGAAGCCGTGGATGGTCTGGTGCGCTTCGGCGGACAGGCGGCCCTTGTCCAGCAGCTCTTGCACGGCTTCGGCCACCGGGCGGTAGTTCTCGCTCTCGGCACGGAAGGCCGCAAGGTCGTGGAAACGGTTCGGGTCCAGCAGGCGCAAACGGGCGAAGTGGCTGTCCTGGCCCAGTTGCTCCGGGGTCGCGGTCAGCAGCAGCACGCCGGGGATGGTTTCGGCCAGCTGTTCAACCAGGGCGTATTCCGGGCTGATCTGGTCTTCGTGCCACACCAGGTGGTGGGCTTCGTCCACCACCATCAGGTCCCAGCCGGCGGCGAACAGCGCGTCCTGGGCCTTCTCGTCGTCCACCAGCCACTCCAGGGCCACCAGGGCCAGTTGGGTGTCCTCGAACGGGTTGCTGGCGTCGCTTTCGATAAAGCGCTCTTCATCGAACAGCGCCACTTGCAGGTTGAAACGGCGGCGCATTTCCACCAGCCACTGGTGCTGGAGGTTTTCCGGAACCAGGATCAGCACCCGGCTGGCACGGCCCGAGAGCAGCTGGCGATGGATCACCAGGCCGGCTTCGATGGTCTTGCCCAGGCCCACTTCGTCTGCCAGCAGGACCCGCGGCGCGATGCGGTCGGCCACTTCACGGGCGATGTGCAACTGGTGAGCGATGGGTTGGGCACGCACGCCACCCAGGCCCCAGAGGGAGGATTGCAGCTGGCGGCTGGTGTGTTCCAGGGTGTGGTAGCGCAGGGAGAACCAGGCCAGCGGGTCGATCTGCCCGGCGAACAGACGGTCGCTGGCCAGACGGAACTGGATGAAGTTCGACAGTTGGGTTTCCGGCAGGGTGACGGCTTCGTTCTGCCCGTTGAGACCGTGGTAGACCAGCAGGCCATCGACGTCGTCGACTTCCTGAACGGTCATTTTCCAGCCTTCGAAATGGGTGACGCTGTCACCCGGAGAGAACCTCACGCGAGTGAGGGGCGCATTCCGTAGCGCATACTGGCGGGTGTCGCCAGTGGCCGGATAGAGCACGGTCAGCAAGCGACCGTCCTGTGCCAGAACGGTGCCTAAACCCAGCTCGGCTTCGCTGTCACTAATCCAGCGTTGCCCCGGTTGATACTGCTGCGCCATGCTGCCTGACTCCCGCTTTGAAAAAGCCGACTATCTTAACGGAACGATGCTTCCAGTCCAAAGAACTCTGATAAAAACCCCTGGATTAAAAGGTAGCGTACGGCGTGCATTCGTCGGTTGGCAGGGCACTATCGGCTGACGACTGGGTCACAGTTTTGCGACCGATGGCTCAAGTCGCCCATGCCGCAGCCGACAGCCTGCTGACAGGAGACCCATAACATGCTGCCACCGATGCTCCCCTTGAGTGCCGTGCCAATCACATCCCAGCAGGATCCGGTCCGCCAGCGTCCGGACATCCCGCCGGTGGTGCCGGTGCAGCAAAGCTCCAATGAAAGCACCATCGACCTGCAAAAGCGCGATCCCGAGCAGTCGGCCCTGCTGCTGCGCGAAGAGCAGCAGCGCCAGCAGGAAAAACAGCGGCGCAAGCGTGAGGCCGATGATGATCCCGAGCAGCATCTGGCCGTGCCCGGCGACGAGTTGAATGCCGACAACACCGTGCCGGTGGTGCCGCTGATTGACGACGCCCCGCGCCAGGGCCTGTGGGTGGATGTCGAAGTCTAGGGCCGATGGGCGCGCGCCAGTTCCGCGAGGGCCTGCAACAGGCGCTCGATTTCCTCTTCTGTATTGAAATAACTCACCGCGATCCGGGCAATGTCACCTAGGCCCCGGGCCTGCATGTCCAGCGGTGTGTAGTGCATGCCATTGGCGCCAATGTTGATGTCGCGGCGCGCCAGTTCTTCCTTCAGCGTCTGCCCGTCCCAGCCTTCGAGGGTGAAGGCGATCAAGGCCGATTGCTGCCCCGGTTGGCCCAGGTCCCGGAGTTGCACGCCGGGCAAACGCTCCAGCCCCCGGCGTACGCGGTCGCTCAGCATGCGGATCCGCTGGGCGATGGCATCGATGCCGATGCGCTCCAGCTCCTGCAGGGCATTGGCCAGACCGGCCAGCAGCACCAGCGACACTTCACTGGTTTCAAAGCGTCGGGCATCGTTGCGCAGGGCGAAGCCCTGGCCGTCCCAGGGGGCCGACAAGACGTCCCGTGGCAGCGGGTTGAGCTGTTCGAGGAAGCCTGGCCGTACATAGAGCAGGGCCGTGCCCCGAGGGCCGCGCAGGTATTTGCGTCCGGCGGCCTTGAGCACATCGCAGCCCAGCGCCTGCACGTCACACCGCAACTGGCCCACAGCCTGGGCGGCGTCGATGAAATAGGGGATGCGCCACTGGCGCGCCAGCTGGCCGATGGCAGCTGCCGGGTTGATCAGCCCGCCGTTGGCCGGCAGCCAGGTCAGGGCGATCAGCCGCACCCGGGTGTCGAGCATGGATTGCAGCGCCTCGACTGAAACCGCGCCCTGGCTGTCGCAGGGAATCACCTCCAACCGCGCGCCGGCCGCCACGGCCGGGGCCATGCAGGCCAGGTTGCCGGCCCATTCCTGGCGCCCCACGAGGATCCGGTCTCCCGGTTGCCAGGCGGGCAGGGCGTGGAAAGCCATGCTCCAGGCCGCCGAGCCACTGCTGGCAAAGGCGATCGCTTGCGGGCTGGTATTGAGCACACGGGCCGCGGCTTGTCGCGCTTGTTCCTGCCACTGCGCGCCATGGCGGGCGGCTTCCATCGGCCCGTTGTGCGCTTCGCGTTGCAGTTGCTCCAGCATGGCGTCCAGGGTGCCCTGGCTGGGCAATGAAGCCCCGGCATGATTGAAATGGCAGACCCGGGCACACCCCGGCGTGGCGGCCCGCAACCGGGAGATCTGCTCCAGGTCCAGGGGCTTCACGGCTTGAGCTCGAAAATCCCGTCGACCTCCACCGCGACACCGGCGGGCAGGCTGGCGACGCCCACCGAGGTGCGGGCATGCCGGCCCTTGTCGCCCAAGGCATTGACCAGCAGGTTGGAGGCCCCGTTGGCGACCTGGCCATGCTGCTTGAAGTCGGTGCTGGCGGCGATGAACACCCCCAGCCGACTGATGCGTTGCAGCCGTGACAGGTCGTCACCCAGGGCGGCCGCCAGTTGCGCCAGCAGGGCCAGGGCCGCCAGTTCCGCGGCCTGGGCGCCTTGCTCGACGCTGAGGTTGTCACCGAGTCGGCCAAGCAATTGCGGATGCTCCTCGGCCGACGGCGTCTGCCCGGAGATGAACAGCAGGTTCTGACTGCTGACATGATTGACGTAGTTGGCGATCGGCTGGCCGGGACGCGGCAGCTCAAGACCCAGTTGTTGCACGCGTTGTTGCAGAGAGTCACCCATGGCAAGTCCTCGAATGAAAGGCTTGCAGCATCGGTGTTCGCTCTCGGGGCGACAAACGGATAGATCTAATCCGACGTATCTGAATTTCTCATGTGTCGCGGCCCTGTTCCATCAACCCTTGCTCCATTAACCAGTGTGCAAAACACTCGGCCGACGGATTGGCCGCACCTTTGGCGGTCACCAGCCAGTAGCCGATGTGAGGGCTGTGCAGGGAGGGCAGGTCGAAGGCATCCACCAGGCTACCTTGGGCGAGGTGGCGGCGGATCAGCTGACGGCGGCCCATGGCGATGCCTTGGCCGGCCACTGCCGCTTCCACCACGATGTTGTAGTCGTGGAGCATGACGCTGGGGTGGGAGCCGAGGTCGATGCTGTTCTGCCTGCTCCAGTCGTCCCACTCAAAGGGCCGGTGGGAGCGGGCCATCAGCAAGGTGCCATTGGCCAGGGCGCGGGCCTTGAACTCCGGGCTGCACACCGGCGACAGCTGTTCGGCGAGAAAGCGCCTGGCCTCGACCTTGGGCCAGTTGCCCTTGCCGTAGCGAATGGCCAGGTCGACCTCGGCCCCGGCCACATCCGCCAGGTCGATTGCCGGTTGCAGCTCCAGCTGGATCTCTGGGTGGCGGCGGCTGAAGTCCGCCAGGCGCGGGGCCAGCCACAAGGTGGCGAAGGACGCCAGCAGGCCAACGCGCAGCACCCGCGGCGGCTCCGCGGCCAGCAGTGCCCGGGTGGCTGCGGCGATCTGCTCCAGGGCCGGCCGGATCTGCTGGTAATAGGCGGCGCCAGCGGCGGTCAGGTCGATGGCGCGGGTGCGCCGCACAAACAGTGGCTGGCCCAGGTGCTGTTCGAGCTTGTGCACTTGATGGCTGATCGCGCTCTGGCTGACACACAGCTCCCGGGCTGCCTTGCTGAAACTCAGGTGGCGGGCCACGGCCTCGAAGGCGCGCAGGGCCAGTAGGGGGGGCAGGTGCTGGGGCGTTTGCACATCCGCTTTCCTGTGGGTGGGGGGCGGCCATTGTGCGGATAAAAAATCTGTCTGGCAGCGACTTTATTGCATTCGCGTTGGTCTGATCACTGGTCAGGTGCGGCGCCGCGTCGCATTATTGGCACATTCGCCAAGGCCGTCCCGGGTTCCAGACCGTGCGGTCGATATTGACTTCGAGTGATGCAAGCCAAGCCATGAATCAAGACGACAAACTGATCGACCTGACCGCCGAGCGCGCCAAGCGCGTGCATGACCTCAATGAAAAGCGCCTGAACGAAGTGCGCCAGGCATTCGAACAGGCCATGCCGCTGGGCAAAGCCAAGAAAAAACCGAAAAACAAACCGAAAAAGCGCTGAACAGGGTGCTTTTTTGTTGATACAGGTCAGTTATTCCCCCTTCCTTGCGCCCACTCATGGGCGACATTGACCCCGGTCAATTTTCCCCGCCGCCTCTTTGGTTAACTTAGCCCCATCGCAACAGGGCAAGAGCAGGAGGCCAGTCATGTTTTTCGACAATGTGGTGATCGCCGGAGTGCTGACTGTCGGCCTCATGGTTCTGTTTTTCGCAGGGTTTGGATTCTTCATCTGGAAAGACGCGAATAAGCGTAAAAAACCTTAAGTCTCTCCAGAGCAACGAGCACGCAAGGCATTTTGGGCAACTTCGGTTGCCCTTTTTTTTGCCTGCAGAAAAGCGTGCGGCATAAAAAAAGGTGCGTCCCTGGGGGCGCACCTTTTTTATTCCCGGGCGGGTGGATCAGGTGCCCAGGACCTTCGACGCCGCCCAGAACAGGCCGGCCGACAGGGCCACCGTGGCCGGCAGGGTCAGGACCCAGGCCAGCAGGATGGTCTTCACCGTGCCGCTCTGCAGGCCGCTCTTGTTGGCGACCATGGTCCCGGCCACGCCGGAGGAGAGTACGTGGGTGGTGGACACCGGCAGGCTGAAGATATTCGCCAGGCCGATCAGGCCCGCGGCGGTGATCTGTGCCGACATGCCCTGAGCGTAGGTCATGCCCTGTTTGCCGATCTTCTCGCCAATGGTCAGTACCACGCGCTTCCAGCCGATCATGGTGCCCAGGCCCAGTGCCAGGGCCACCGCCAGGATTACCCAGAACGGCGCGTACTCGGTGGTGGCGGTCAGGTCCTTGCGCAGCTTGTCCAGGTCAGCCTTTTCACGGGCTGCCAGGTCCGGCAGTTTGCCCACTTTCTTCGCCGTGTCGTCCAGGCACAGCAGGTAGCGACGCACCTCGATGCGGCTCTCCGGCGACAGCGAGTGGTAATCGGCGACACCCTTGAGGCTGCTCAGCAGGGCGCTGATGGTCGGCTCGGTTTGTTGCGGATTGCAGCGGAACTTGCCCGGCAGGTCGTCTTTCACGCTCTTGCCCAGGGCCAGGAATTCGCCCAGGGAGTCGTGGTTGCGCTCATAGAACTGGCTCAGGTGCAGGGTTGCGTCGCGGGTCCGCTCGATCTGGTAGGTGGTGCTGTTGAGGTCCAGCACGAACTGCGCGGGGACGATACCGATCAGCACCAGCATGATCAGGCCAATGCCTTTCTGACCGTCGTTGGAACCGTGGACGAAGCTCACGGCCATGGCCGAGATCACCAGCACCAGACGGTTCCAGAACGGTGGGTGCTTCTTGTCATCGACCTTGCGGCGCTGTTCCGGGGTCTTGTGCATCTTGGAGATCGGCCGCCACCATTTCAGGCCGATCAGCACCAGCGCGGCAATCAGGAAGCCGGCCATCGGCGAGAACACCAGGGAAGCGCCGATATCGATCGCTTTCTGCCAGTTCACGCCATCTCCCAGCGGGATGTCGTTGAGCAGGGCATTGGCCAGGCCGACACCGAGGATCGAGCCGATCAGGGTGTGGGAGCTGGAGGCCGGGATGCCGAAATACCAGGTGCCCAGGTTCCAGGCGATGGCCGCCGCCAGCAGCGAGAAGACCATGGCCAGACCGTGGCCGGTGTTGACATTGATCAGCAGTTCCACCGGCAGCAGGTGGACGATGGCATAGGCCACGCCGACCCCGCCCAGCAGCACACCGAGAAAATTGAATACACCGGAAAAGAATACGGCCAGGTGCGGCGGCATGGCTTTGGTGTAGATAACAGTGGCAACCGCATTAGCGGTGTCATGAAAGCCGTTGATGAACTCGTAGGCGAGGACAAAAGCCAGGGCGAGCAAGAGGCTCACAAGCACCCAAGCATCCAGTCCGCTGAATAAATCGATCATGAAGGTTTTCTGACCCGGTCATAAGGGGGCGCGATTATGCCAGAAAACCCTGGTAATCAATGCACAAGGTGCTCACCGGTAACATTCTTCAACGAAAAAACTGACCCAGAGCAGAGTTTTTGTCGATTCTCGTCGAGCCTGGCAACCCATTGAGTTTATTGGGTTTGAGCGCCATGAGTGCGGGCTCGACCGGCGTGAAGCAAAGGTTAAAACGATCGTATGAAATTTCAGCGAAAGGGCCTGCCGGGTGCCGATTCTCGTCCGGATGGGACAAGGTGGCGAAGGGCCCGGGGTGGCGAGCATCAATAGTCTGCCAGGCCGCCGAGATCATCGTGCGGACCAGCGAGCAAGCCCCATGAAGTCAGGCCGCCAGGATTATGGCTGTTCGGCCTTGAGCTCTTTTTCCATCTTTTGCAGTTCTTGAGTGAAAGCCTGATCGCGAATAGTTGCGCGTTTGCGCCAAGGTTTGCGTTCCGGTTCGGGCTGGGCGGCATAGCGGGTGATCTCGCCGCCGTAAACTTCCTTGTAACGTTGTTCCTGGCGCTCAAGTTCCGCGCGCAGTTCGTCTTTCGTCACAGTGTTACCTAATTGAGTAAAGGTCCATTCCGGCGTAACGCATTGCCTGTGGGCGACTATAACAATCCGAATCGGGCTTCTGGGGCTGCCGATTCGTGATCCGTTCCAGCGTGCCTTTTGTTGCATGCGGCCACGTCACCGGATGAAGACAACTGTCGTAGCAACAGTGTTGTTTGTTGCAAGCGGATTGGCCGAATCTGCTTTGAGGTCAAGCGCTTGCGGCAGGTGATCGATTACAGCCTGGCGTCACCTGGGCGAGGCGGGAGCGGGACTCACTCCGTGTTCCTCGCTCGTGCAGTATAGCCGCGGCGAAGAATAACTCTATGGGCGACAAGTTTAAAATAGCCAACTTTATTGTGAGTATTTTGTGACACGGAAGTTCGAAACACTTCCTACACGATGCTTCCTGTTTTCGTACTCCACCAATGGAAGTCTAGATGGGGCGTCGCTGCTCTTTATACAAGTGGCGAATGGAAAAAACAGCGCGCAGCGCCAGCGTCGGCTGGCGATTATTACTATGAGTTTTTGCAATAAAAGAGTGCTGAAGAGGGTGGCGGCCTCAAGCGCGGCGGATTGCGATTATCGGTCGCCGGTTCGATAATCGCCCAATGTTGCCGGTGGCAGCTTGTGCTGTCTCTCCAATACGGCTTGTAATACGGCCGAATTTTGTCGCAGGGAACCTGAAATGAACGATCAGATGCGTAATTCCTTTACCTCGGTGGCGCCGCCGATCGTGGCTTCGGCTGCGAAGAGGATTCAGGCGTTGACCGGTGACCCGGATTTCATGACTTCCCTGGCTCGTGGCCTGGCAGTGGTGCAGGCGTTCCAGGAGCGCAAGCGCCACCTGACCATCGCCCAGATCAGCCACCGCACGGAAATTCCCCGGGCCGCGGTGCGTCGTTGCCTGCACACCCTGATCAAGCTGGGCTACGCCACCACCGATGGGCGCACCTATTCGCTGCTGCCCAAGGTGCTGACCCTGGGCCATGCCTACCTGTCGTCGACGCCCCTGGCGGTTTCCGCTCAGCCCTATCTGGACCGCATGAGCGAGCAGCTCCACGAGGCTTGCAACATGGCCACCCTGGAAGGCGACGACATTCTCTACATCGCCCGTTCCGCCACCACCCAGCGCCTGATTTCCGTGGACCTGTCGGTCGGCGGGCGCCTGCCGGCCTATTGCACGTCCATGGGGCGCATCCTGCTGGCGGCCCTGGACGACTCTTCGTTGCATGAGTACCTGGAGCACGCCGACCTGCAGGCCAAGACCAGTCGCACCCTGCATACACCGGAAGCCCTGCTGGAATGCCTGCAACAGGTGCGTCGGCAAGGCTGGTGCATTGTCGACCAGGAGCTGGAGCAGGGGCTGCGCTCGATCGCCGTGCCGGTGTACGACGCCTCGGGCCAGGTGCTGGCGGCATTGAACGTCAGCACCCACGCCGGCCGGGTCAGCCGCGCCGAGTTGGAACAGCGCTTTTTGCCCGGCCTGCTGAGCGCCAGCCGCGATCTGAGCGCCCAGCTGTTTGCTTAAGCTGTTCGATAAACGCACAGATCCGCCTCGGACGAATTGACGCTGTTTCCCCTGGCTCATTAATGTCGCGGCAGCGTCATCGGCGGCCAGCCGGCATTGCCGGTCTGCGCCGATGACCCGTCCAATAATAATGAAGAGGCCAACTCATGAGCATGCTCTCCCTGCGTCGTTGCCGTGACCGTTCCTGCCGTCCCGCCCGAGTCGCCTGATTTACTCCACCCTTTCTACGTGACCTGATCAGCCCCTGGCGGCCTTTGCTCGCCTGCGTTTTAGTGTGGAAATAACAACAATGAACCAACCTCAATCCGCTGTAGGGAACTGCCTTGATGTGCAGTCCTTCATCAATGCCCAACCCTTGTCCCGTTACCAGTGGCGAGTGGTGATCCTGTGTTTTCTGATTGTCTTCCTCGATGGCCTGGACACCGCGGCCATGGGCTTCATCGCCCCGGCGCTGTCCCAGGACTGGGGCATCGACCGCGCCAGCCTCGGCCCGGTGATGAGCGCCGCGCTGATCGGCATGGTCTTCGGCGCCCTGGGCTCTGGACCCCTGGCCGACCGTTTCGGGCGCAAGGTGGTGCTGGTGGGGGCGGTGCTGCTGTTCGGCGCCTTCAGCCTGGCGTCGGCCTATAGCACCAATGTCGATCAGTTGCTGGTCCTGCGCTTTCTCACCGGCCTGGGGCTGGGGGCGGGCATGCCCAACGCCACCACGCTGCTGTCGGAATACACCCCCGAGCGCCACAAATCGCTGCTGGTAACCAGCATGTTCTGCGGTTTCAACCTGGGCATGGCCGGCGGTGGCTTCATTTCCGCCAAGCTGATTCCGGCCTTCGGCTGGCACAGCCTGCTGCTGATTGGCGGAATTCTGCCGTTGATCCTGGCCCTGGTGCTGGTGGTCTGGTTACCGGAGTCGGCGCGTTACCTGGTGGTGCGCAATCGCGGCACCGACAGGGTGCGCAAGACCCTGGCGCCGATCGCCCCGGCCATCGTCGGCGAGGCCGGCAGTTTCAGCGTGCCCGAGCAGAAGACGGTGAAGGCGCGCAACGTGTTCGCGGTGATCTTCTCCGGCACTTACAGCGTGGGCACCTTGCTGCTGTGGCTGACCTATTTCATGGGCCTGGTGATTGTCTACCTGCTGACCAGCTGGCTGCCGACCCTGATGCGGGACAGCGGGGCGAGCATGGAGCAGGCCGCCTTTATCGGCGCCCTGTTCCAGTTCGGCGGGGTGCTCAGCGCCGTAGCCGTGGGCTGGGCCATGGACCGTTTCAATCCGCACAAGGTGATCGGCTGTTTCTACCTGCTGGCCGGGGTCTTTGCCTACGCCGTGGGGCAAAGCCTGGGCAGCATCACCCTGCTCGCCACCCTGGTGCTGATCGCCGGCATGTGCGTCAACGGCGCGCAATCGGCGATGCCGTCCCTGGCGGCGCGTTTCTATCCGACCCAGGGGCGGGCCACCGGGGTGTCCTGGATGCTCGGCATCGGCCGTTTCGGTGCCATCCTCGGCGCCTGGATGGGGGCGACCCTGCTGGGCCTGGGCTGGAACTTCGAACAGGTACTGACCGCCCTGGTGATTCCGGCGGCCTTGGCCACCACCGCCGTGGTGATCAAGGGCATGGTCAGCCACGCCGACGCCACCTGAGGCCATCTCGCCCCCTAGGCGCTGTCGCAGGCTGCCCGCGGGCCCGGAGGGGCCCGCTGTTCCAAGGTCCTGCGCAAGGTTCTTCAAGCCCCATCGCAGCCTGCGGCGGCGGCCACTAGCCGACCCGCAAGGCTGTTTCGGGACGGGAGAGCGGTAATCGATAGCCACGCAACAATGCGTTCGATAATCGAACACTCAGTCGATTATCGGATTGTTTGGGGTCTGGCTCCCGCTTAATCTTCAGTCACTGCGGCGCGCCCAGAGCGCCTTTTTCTCCAGTCGCTGAATAACAATCGGGAGACCCCATCCATGGCTGAAATCCTTTCGCTGCACGACGCGGTGAAGCAATTCGTCAACGACGGCGACACCGTCGCGCTCGAAGGCTTCACCCACCTGATTCCTACGGCCGCAGGTCATGAAATCATCCGCCAGGGCAAGAAAGACCTGACCCTGGTGCGCATGACCCCTGACTTGATCTACGACCAGTTGATCGGTGCCGGTTGCGCTCGCAAGCTGATTTTCTCCTGGGGCGGCAACCCGGGTGTGGGCTCCCTGCACCGCCTGCGCGATGCCGTGGAAAAACAGTGGCCTCAGCCGCTGGAAATCGAAGAGCACAGCCACGCCGACCTGGCCAACGCCTATGTCGCCGGTGCTTCGGGCTTGCCGTTTGCCGTACTGCGGGCCTACGCCGGCTCCGACCTGCCCAAGGTCAACCCGCTGATCAAGACCGTGACCTGCCCCTTCACCGGTGAAGTACTGGCGGCGGTGCCTTCGGTACGCCCCGATGTCACGGTGATCCATGCGCAGAAAGCCGACCGCAAGGGCAACGTCCTGCTGTGGGGGATCCTGGGGGTGCAGAAAGAGGCCGCCCTGGCCGCCAAGCGCTGCATCGTCACCGTCGAGGAAATCGTCGACGACCTGAACGCCCCGATGAACGCCTGCGTGCTGCCGACCTGGGCCCTGAGCGCGGTCTGCCATGTGCCAGGCGGTGCCCATCCGTCCTATGCCCACGGTTACTCCGAGCGCGACAACCGCTTCTACCAGGCCTGGGATCCGATCGCCCGCGACCGTGAAACCTTCACCGCCTGGATCAACGAATACATCCGCGGCAGTGCCGACTTCAGCGAATTCCAGGCCAAGCTGGCCGCAGCTTCGGAGGCCAAGTAATGAACTACTCCACCAATGAAATGATGACCGTGGCCGCTGCCCGTCGCCTGCAGAACGGCTCGGTGTGCTTCGTCGGCATCGGCCTGCCCTCCAAGGCCGCCAACCTGGCGCGCCTGACCTCGTCGCCAGACGTGGTACTGATCTACGAGTCCGGCCCGATCGGCGCCAAGCCCAGCGTGCTGCCGCTGTCCATCGGTGACGGCGAGCTGGCGGAAACCGCCGACACCGTGGTGCCTACCGGCGAGATCTTCCGCTACTGGCTGCAGGGCGGACGCATCGACGTGGGTTTCCTCGGGGCTGCCCAGGTCGACCGTTTCGGCAACATCAACACCACCGTGGTCGGTGATTACCACCGGCCCAAGGTACGCCTGCCGGGCGCCGGCGGTGCTCCGGAAATCGCCGGTTCGGCGAAAAGCGTACTGATCATCCTCAAGCAGTCGTCCCGCTCCTTTGTCGACAAGCTGGATTTCATCACCTCCGTCGGTCACGGCGAGGGTGGCGACTCGCGCAAGCGCCTGGGCCTGCCCGGCGCCGGTCCGGTGGGGATCATCACCGACCTGTGCATCATGGAGCCGGAAGCCGGCACCCACGAATTCATCGTCACCTCGCTGCACCCGGGCGTGACCCGCGAGCAGGTAGTGGCCGCCACCGGCTGGGCGATCCGTTTCGCCGAGCACGTGGCCGAAACGGCCGCACCCACCGAAGTCGAACTCACTGCCCTGCGTGACCTGGAAGCGCGCACCGCCGCGGCCCATGGCCAAGCTCCTGGAGAAGCCTGATGCGTGACGTATTCATTTGCGATGCCATTCGTACCCCCATCGGCCGTTTTGGCGGCGGCCTCTCGGCCGTCCGTGCCGATGACCTGGCGGCAGTGCCGATCAAGGCGCTGATGGAGCGCAACCCGGGCGTGGACTGGAGCGCGCTGGACGAGGTGTTCCTCGGCTGCGCCAACCAGGCCGGCGAGGACAACCGCAACGTGGCACGCATGGCGTTGCTGCTGGCGGGCCTGCCGGACAGCGTGCCCGGGGTCACCCTCAACCGTCTCTGCGCCTCGGGCCTGGACGCCATCGGCACCGCGTTCCGCGCCATCGCCAGCGGCGAGATGGAGCTGGCGATTGCCGGCGGCGTCGAGTCCATGTCCCGCGCGCCCTTTGTCATGGGCAAGGCTGACAGCGCCTTCTCGCGCAACATGAAGCTGGAAGACACCACCATCGGCTGGCGTTTCATCAACCCGCTGATGAAGGCCCAGTACGGCGTGGACGCCATGCCGCAGACCGCCGATAACGTGGCCGACGACTATCAGGTGTCCCGCGCCGACCAGGACGCCTTCGCCCTGCGCAGCCAGCAGCGCACCGCCGCGGCCCAGGCCGCCGGCTACTTCGCCGAGGAAATCGTCCCGGTGCGCATCGCCCACAAGAAGGGCGAGACAGTGGTGGAGCAGGACGAACATCCGCGTGCCGATACCACCCTGGAAACCCTGGCCAAGCTCAAGCCGGTCAACGGCCCGGACAAGACCGTCACCGCCGGCAACGCCTCCGGGGTCAACGACGGCGCCGCGGCGCTGATCCTGGCGTCGGCCGAGGCGGTCAAGAAACACGGCCTGACCCCGCGTGCGCGGGTGCTGGGCATGGCCAGCGCCGGGGTGGCGCCGCGAGTGATGGGCATTGGCCCGGTGCCGGCGGTGCGCAAGTTGATCGAACGCCTGGGCGTGGCGGTCAGCGATTTCGACGTGATCGAGCTCAACGAAGCCTTCGCCAGCCAGGGCCTGGCGGTGCTGCGCGAGCTGGGCCTGGCGGACGATGCGCCACAGGTCAACCCCAATGGCGGCGCCATTGCCCTGGGCCATCCACTGGGCATGAGTGGTGCGCGCCTGGTGCTGACGGCCCTGCATCAGCTGGAAAAGAGCGGTGGTAAAAAAGGCCTGGCCACCATGTGCGTAGGTGTCGGCCAAGGGCTGGCGCTGGCCATCGAGCGGGTCTGACTGCCTGCCTTATACAAGAAGAGAACGAGGAACCACCATGAGTGACAAGCCCGGTTACCGGCGCCCGCAAGCGGGCACTCAGCCTGATTATCTGCACCCGGCCTACCAGTCGACCAACACCCGCTCGCCGTCCAAGCCGCTGGTGTTCCTGCCCCATTCGCTGTCGGAAATCACCGGCCCGAGCATCGGCGCCGAATCGATCCAGGAACGGGACAACGACCTGACCGCGCAGCACGCAGGCCAGCCCCAGGGCGAGCGGATCATCATCCACGGCCGCGTGCTGGACGAAAACGGCCTGCCGGTGCCGGGCATCCTGGTGGAGATCTGGCAGGCCAACGCCGCCGGTCGCTACAACCACGACCGCGACCTGCACGATGCACCGCTGGATCCGAACTTCACCGGCACCGGGCGCACCGTGACCGATGCCGACGGCTGGTATCAGTTCCAGACCATCAAGCCCGGCGCCTACCCCTGGGGCAACCACCACAATGCCTGGCGTCCGGCGCATATCCACTTCTCGCTGTTCGGCCCGAGCATCCTCACCCGTCTGGTGACCCAGATGTATTTCCCCGGCGACCCGCTGCTGGAATATGACCCGATCTACAACTGCGTGCCGGACACCCGCGCCAAGGAACGCCTGATCGCCCGTTTCGATCTGGAGAAAACCATCCCTTCCTACGCCCTCGGTTACCGTTGGGACATCGTCCTGCGCGGCCGCGATGCCACGCCGATGGAGAAATGACATGACCCTGACCGCGACTACCTCCCACACCGTCGGCCCCTACTACCACATCGGCCTGACCTGGCTGAACCGCGAAGACCTGACCGAGGAAGGCACTCGGGGCGAGCGGGTGGCGATCACCGGCCAGGTGGTGGACGGCAACGGCAACTTCGTCAACGACGCCATGCTGGAAGTCTGGCAGGCCAATGCCGCCGGCAAGTACCGCCACCCGGAAGATCAGCAGGACAAGCCCCTGGACCCGCACTTCCAGGGATTTGGCCGGGTGCCGGTGGACGCCGAAGGGCGCTTTCGCTTCACCACCATCAAGCCGGGCACGGTGCCGGGCCTCAAGGGCACGACCCAGGCGCCGCACCTGGTGGTGCTGGTGTTCGCCCGTGGCCTGGTCAAGCACCTGCTGACTCGCATCTACTTCGACGGCGAGCCGGCCAACGCCGCCGACCCGCTGTTGGCCTGCGTGCCCGAGGAGCGCCGCGGTACCTTGCTGGCCAGGGCCGATGCCGCCGGTCACTACCAGTGGAACGTGATTCTCCAGGGGACCGACGCCGAGACGGTGTTCTTCGATTACTGAGCCGGAGCACGGTGTAGCCGCTGCCGCAGGCTGCGAACGGCCCGAAGGGACGCGGTTGCGGCGAGTTTGGCGAGAGAGTGCCAAGCAAGGCCCTGCGTACCGAACGCGGCCCGGCCTTTCGCAGCCTCGCCGTGGCTCGGCAGCGGCTACAGGCAGAACCATAGGGCCCATGTCCCGTAGGGAACGGGAGTGTTGCCAGGTGTGTCTAGACTCACACTGTCCCCCACGAGTGAAAAATCATGACAACAAGCACAAGTCACTACACCGCAGAGGAGCGCAGCAAAAGGATCTTTGCCATTGTCGGTGCCTCCTCCGGCAACCTGGTGGAATGGTTCGACTTCTACGTCTATGCCTTTTGCGCCATCTACTTCGCCCCGGCATTTTTCCCCTCCGACGATCCCACGGTGCAGTTGCTCAACACCGCCGGGGTGTTCGCCGCCGGCTTTTTGATGCGGCCCATCGGCGGCTGGCTGTTCGGCCGGGTTGCCGACCGCCACGGGCGCAAGAACTCGATGATGATCTCGGTGCTGATGATGTGTGCCGGCTCCCTGGTCATCGCCTTTTTGCCGACCTACGCCAGCATCGGTGCCTGGGCGCCGTTCCTGCTGCTGGTGGCGCGCCTGTTCCAGGGCCTGTCGGTGGGCGGCGAGTACGGCACCACCGCCACCTACATGAGTGAAGTGGCGCTCAAGGGCCAGCGCGGGTTCTTCGCCTCCTTCCAGTACGTGACCCTGATCGGCGGGCAACTGCTGGCGGTGTCGGTGGTGGTGGTTCTCCAGCAGTTTCTCGATGAGGCCGAGCTCAAGGCCTGGGGCTGGCGCGTTCCGTTCGTGATCGGTGCCATCGCGGCGCTGATCTCGCTGCTGCTGCGGCGTTCGCTGAAGGAAACCACCAGCAAGGAGATGCGCGAGAACAAGGACGCCGGCAGCGTCGCCGCGCTGTTCAAGAATCACTCGGCGGCCTTCATCACCGTGCTGGGCTACACCGCCGGCGGCTCGCTGATTTTCTACACCTTCACCACCTACATGCAGAAGTACCTGGTGAACACCGCGGGCATGCACGCCAAGACCGCCAGCTACATCATGACCGGCGCGCTGTTCCTCTATATGTGCATGCAGCCGCTGTTCGGCATGCTGGCGGACAAGATCGGCCGACGTAATTCCATGCTCTGGTTCGGCGCCCTGGGCACCCTGTTCACCGTGCCGATCCTGCTGACCCTGAAGACCGTCACCAGTCCGTTCCTGGCCTTTGTGCTGATCACCCTGGCCCTGGCCATCGTCAGTTTCTACACCTCCATCAGCGGCCTGGTGAAGGCCGAGATGTTCCCGCCGCAGGTGCGCGCGCTGGGGGTGGGCTTGGCTTATGCGGTGGCCAATGCGATCTTCGGTGGCTCGGCGGAATGGGTGGCCCTGAACTTCAAGAACATGGGCATGGAAAACACCTTCTACTGGTACGTCACGGCGATGATGGCGATAGCCTTCCTGTTCAGCCTGCGCCTGCCGAAGCAGGCGGCCTACCTGCACCATGATCTTTGACCTGTGTGCCTGCGCCCGAGCCGGGCGCAGGCTTGCTAAGGACTGTTTATGACCCTGACTGCGAGCAACCAGTTGTTCGATGCCTACTTCACTGCCCGGGAAATGCGCGGAGTGTTCTGCGACCAGGGGCGGGTCCAGGCCATGCTCGACTTCGAGGCGGCCCTGGCCCGCGCCGAGGCGCGGGTCGGGCTGATCCCGCAGCGTGCCGTGGCCCCGATCGAGGCGGCCTGCCGGGCGCAACTCTATGATTTCCAGGCCCTGGGAGAGGCGATTGCCACGGCCGGCAATTCGGCGATTCCCCTGGTCAAGGCCCTGGGCAAGCAGATCGCCCGCAGCGATGGTGAGGCCGAACGCTATGTGCACCTGGGAGCCACCAGCCAGGACGTGATGGACAGCGGGCTGGTGCTGCAACTGCGCCGCGCCGTGCAGTTGCTGGAGCAGGACCTGTTGCGCCTGGGGGACCTTCTGGCGGCCCAGGCCACGCGTCATGCCGACACGCCCCTGGCCGGCCGAACCTGGCTGCAGCACGCGACGCCGGTGACCCTGGGCATGAAGATCGCCGGTTGGCTGGGGGCGGTGACCCGCAGCCGCGAACGCCTGCAACAACTCAAGCCGCGCCTGCTGGTGCTGCAGTTCGGCGGCGCCTCCGGAACCCTCGCGGCCCTCGGCGAGCAGGCCCTGCCGATTGCCCGGGCCCTGGCCGAGGAACTGCAGCTCCGCCTGCCGGAACAGCCTTGGCACACCCAGCGCGACCGCCTGGTGGAGTTCGCCTCGGTGCTGGGCCTGCTGGCCGGCAGCCTGGGCAAGCTGGGGCGCGATATCAGCCTGCTGATGCAGACCGAGGCGGCGGAAGTCTTCGAGCCTGCTGCGCCGGGCAAGGGCGGTTCGTCCACCATGCCGCACAAGCGCAATCCGGTGGGCGCGGCGGTACTGATCAGCGCCGCGACCCGGGTTCCGGGCCTCCTGGCGACAATGTTCACCGCCATGCCCCAGGAGCACGAGCGCAGTCTCGGCCTGTGGCACGCCGAATGGGACACCCTGCCGGACATCTGCTGCCTGGTGTCCGGGGCGCTGCAACAAGCCTTGCTGGTGGCCGAGGGGTTGCAGGTCGACAGCGCCCGCATGGCGCGCAACCTCGACCTGACCCGGGGCCTGGTCCTGGCCGAAGCGGTGAGCATTGAACTGGCCCAGCGCCTGGGCCGGGAAACCGCCCATCACCTGTTGGAACAATGCTGCAAGCGTGCGGTGGAGGAACAACGCCATCTGCGCGAGGTATTGGCGGACGATGCCCGGGTCTGCGCCGAGCTGTCGGCGGCAGAGCTGGATCGTCTGATGGATCCGGCGCATTACCTCGGTCAGGCCCAGGCCTGGGTCGAGCGCGCCGTGGCTGAACATTTTGCCTTGAAGGCCTGAAGGAGACTGCTGTGGGATTCGTGAAACTCGCCGAGGGCGATCTGCACTATCAACTCGAAGGACCAGAGGGCGCGCCGGTACTGGTGCTGTCCAACTCCCTGGGCACCGATCTGCGTATGTGGGACAAGCAGATGGCGGCCTTTACCCGGCACTTCCGGGTGCTGCGCATGGACACCCGCGGCCATGGTCTTTCGCTGGTGAGCGAGGGGCCCTACAGCATCGAGCAACTGGGCCGGGATGTGCTGGCGTTGCTGGATGCCCTGGATATCCAGCGTGCGCATTTCTGCGGCCTGTCCATGGGCGGCCTGATCGGCCAGTGGCTGGGGATCAACGCCGGCGAGCGTTTGCACAAACTGGTGGTGTGCAACACCGCGGCCAAGATCGGCGAGCCCTCGGTGTGGAACCCGCGGATCGAGACCGTGCTGCGTGACGGCCCGGCGGCCATGGTGGCGCTGCGTGACGCCTCCATCGCCCGCTGGTTCACCGCCGACTTCGCCCAAGCCCACCCTGACCAGGCCAAGCTGATTACCGACATGCTCGCCGCCACTTCGCCCCAGGGCTATGCCGCCAACTGTGCGGCGGTGCGCGATGCGGATTTCCGCGAGCAACTGGGGGCGATCAAGGTGCCGACCCTGGTGATTTCCGGCAGTGACGACGCGGTGACTCCGCCCTCCGGCGGTCACTTCATCGAGCAGCACGTGGCCGGCGCCGAGTACGCCGAGTTCTATGCCGCGCACCTGTCCAACGTCCAGGCCGGCGACGCGTTCAGCGCCCGTGTCGTGGAATTCCTGCTGGCCTGAGCATCGATTCAAGGAGCCCTTCGTGGACGAGAAACAACGTTATGACGCCGGCATGCAGGTGCGCCGCGCGGTATTGGGCGATGCCCATGTCGACCGCAGCCTGAATGCCCTGAACGAGTTCAACTCGGAATTCCAGGAAATGATCACCCGCCATGCCTGGGGCGATATCTGGACCCGCCCGGGCCTGCCGCGGCACACCCGCAGCCTGATCACCATTGCCATGCTGATCGGCATGAACCGCAACGAAGAGCTCAAGTTGCACCTGCGGGCTGCCGCCAATAACGGCGTGAGCCGTGGCGAGATCAAGGAAGTGATCATGCAGAGCGCGATCTACTGCGGCATCCCGGCGGCCAATGCCACCTTCCACCTGGCCGAATCGGTGTGGGACGAACTGGGCACCGAGTCGCGCCTGTAACCCGTTCCACGGCCCAACAAAAAGGCCAGCCCGATCACCGGGCTGGCCTTTTTTGTGGGGCTGATGCGCCGTTACAGCAGGCTCAACGGATAGCTGACGATCAGGCGGTTTTCGTCGAACTCGTTGTTGCTGAAATCCCGGCGCATGGTGGAGTTGCGCCATTTCAGGTTGAGGTTCTTCAGCGTACCGCTCTGCACCGTGTAGCCCAGCTCGCTTTCCCGGCCCCATTCCTTGCCGTCGCTGACCGTGGCGGTGTGCACGTTGCTGCCGCTGATGTAGCGGTTCATCAGGGTCAGGCCTGGCACTCCCAGGGCGGCGAAGTTGTAGTCATGGCGCAGCTGCCAGGATCTTTCCTGGGCGTTGTCGTAGCTGGCGTTGAAGCTGTCGTTTGCCAGGGTGCCACCGCTGGTGCCGTTGACCCGCATCCAGGCGCTGGGGCCGGTGAGTTTCTGCAGGCCGACATAGAAGGTGTTGCCGCCGTACTTGGCCGAGAACAGGCCGGACCAGGTGCGGTTTTCCAGATCGCCGGCACGGGCGCTGCCGTCTTCCTTGCCGTAGAAGAAGCCCAGGTTGGCGCCCAGGGTCCAGTCGCCCAGAGGCTGGGTGTGGATCAGGTTGACGAACTGCTGGCGGTAGATGTCCTTGAGCTGGGCGTTCCACAGGGCGACCTGGGTGCGCTTGTCGTTGAAGGCGTATTCGGCGCCCTGGAAGTTGAAGCGGTCGGAAGTGAAGGCCGCTTTGCCGAACATCGTCATGTCGCTCATGCTGCTGTCGTCGCGCGGGCTGTTGCCGCGGAACTGGCCGCCGTAGAGCGTCAGGCCGGCGATTTCCCTGGAGGTGATCTGGCCGCCGCGGAAGGTCTGCGGCAGCGAGCGGCCGTCATCGGAACGCAGGATCGGCAGCACCGGCATCCACTCGCCGACCTTGACCTCGGTCTGCGACAAGCGGGCCTTGAACGCTACCCCCAGGCGCCCGAAGTTGTCCGCCGGGCGGCCGTCGTGGTCCAGGGGCAGCAACTGGGTGCCGCCGGTGCCCTTGCCACCGTCGAGCTTGAGCGAGTACAGGCCCAGCACATCCATGCCGAACCCCACGGTGCCCTGGGTGAAACCCGACTTGGCGTCGAGGATGAAGCTCTGAGTCCACTCTTCGGCCTTGCCCTGAGCCTTGGTCGGGTTGGTGAAGTTGCGGTTGATGTAGAAGTTGCGCAGGTTCAGGTTGGCCTGGGCGTCCTCGAAAAAGCCCGATTCCGCGGCCACTGCCGGCAGGGCGAGGCTGGTCAACGCCACCGCCAGAAGGCAGGGCACAAGGTGTTGTGGCGGGGTGATTGGCTTCATGTGTCGGTCTCTCTAATTGTTAGGGGTGCAGCAACCCACTGCCGGCAAATCTGCGGACAGCGTGCAATACCTTGAAGGTGCAGCGGGTGGGATCAGCCGGAGCGGGCAGGGCGTGGGGGCATGACATCGAACCTGTTGTTATTGGTGTGTTCGGGTGCCGGGAATGGTGCGTTGCCCCCCAGGGGCGATCAATTGGCGAATGGCGGTTTTGGGCGATTAACGAACACTTATCGAGTTCGGTTCCGGGGCGCCGGCAACCCCGGGATGCCTGTTGAATCCTGGGGTTGTCCGCGCTGCTCGATGGGGCCTGGTCCTTGTGTGGTATCCCTGGCGCGCCACAGATTCATGACAAGTGTTTATTGCTTTGGTTGTAAGTCATTGTCTACAAGTGGCTTACTTATATAAAAGATATAGGAGTAATCGCCAGTTAAACTTTAAATTCGGTGTTATCTATTATCGTAAAAAGGTTTAAGCGAAAACTTTGCTGGTGCTGGAAATGCAGACTTGCCTTGCTATATTGAAAGTCCTCAGGGCGGATAGGGATAAGTTGTAAGTTTCGTCAGGAGAAAGGTTGTTATCGTGCTTTCAATATATAAGGAGAGATACCATGAGTACGAAAGTCAATCAGGAGCGCCTTGCATCAGTAGTAGGCCGCGCACTTCTGGATAAGGACTTCGCAGCGCAGTTGCATCAGGATCCTGAAGCGGCTGCCAAAGGCATCGGCGTGCATTTGAGCGCCACTGAAGTGGGCGCCGTGAAAAGTATTGATACGGCAAAACTGACCAGTGCCGGGTCGGCCATTCGCGACAAGATCGGTGTCGCGGCGATCTTTGACACTCAACAGCAACAGGCGCGAATGGACTGAGCGGGGCGTGTGCAGTCCGGTGTGTCGCCCTTCAGTGCGGATCAGGGCGGCACACCGGAATCGGGATTCAAGTTCACAGTGGAGTGCCTGTCCGTGTCCATCAGCCTGGTGTCGATGCAGGAAGCCGACTTCGAGCGTTTCGCCCGGCGAGCCTTGCAGGAGTATGCCGCCGGCATGGTGGCCGCCGGTGAATGGCCGCCGGAGCAGGCATCGTTCCAGGCGGCGGAGGTGTTCCGCCAGTTACTGCCGCAGGGCCGCCTGAGTCCGCACAACCACCTGTGGCGGGCGCTGCATGCAGGGCGGGCGGTGGGTGAGCTGTGGATCGCCGAACGTCAGGCCGGGTCCCGACGGATTGCCTTCATCCTCGATCTGTATATCGAACCGATCGAACGTCGCCAGGGTTACGCCAGGCAGACGCTGCTGGCCGGTGAGTCGCTGGCGCGCGAGTGGGGCTGTGATGAAATGCGTTTGCATGTCTTCGGTCGCAACCTTGAGGCGCGTCGTCTTTATGAACTGCTGGGCTATGAAGTCGCCAGCCTGACGATGAGCAAGCCCTTGCCGTGAACTTTAGGGAAGGTTGAACCATGGACAGCGTAAACAGCAAACAAGCGGAACTTTCCATCGATGAGCTGTTTAAGGGCACTACTTTTCTTGCGGACAGCGAACCGCAACGCTTTCTCCAGTTGCAGGAACAAGTTGCGAAGAATCGCTATACGATGTTTGTCGCGTTATATGCGGAACTGTCAAAGTTATTTGCGGCGAATTCTGCGCTGCGAGTATTTTTCAAACAGGCGCTGGATATTATTCTGTCGCCGGAAAGTGTCCGCAATCCACTGGTCGCGCATCCGGTATTTCAGATCTGGAGTGTGCTGACGTTTCGCGATGTCAACTATCTATTGACTGGAAAGACCCTGGATGACAGCGAGGTCATAGCCAGGCTGCTGGAGTTTCCCCAAGTGCTGCAACGGATTGAAGCTGCGCAGCAGGCACGGCCCGATGAACAGTGCCCGCCGGTGTATCGCTTCGATGTCGATCCGCTGATCACGCAGGTCACGCCCCCCAGTTATGACTACCCGCCAGACGAGGCGACCCGGCGTCAGCTGGAGCGCGCGGGTTATTCCAAAGCGTTTTTTCGCGATGTCATGCAACTTGCCCTGCAGCGGATCAAACACACCTGGCCGGCCTGTCATGAACAGTGGCAGGTGCTGGTCAAGGCCGTGTGCTACTTGCCCGACGGCAGTTTTCGCAGTTGCTCCGCGTCCCGTTATACCGGGGTGATCCTGCTGTCGAGCCGGGACAACTCGATACTCGATCTGGAGGAGTCGCTGGTGCACGAGGCGACCCACCAGTTGCTGTACAACGTGGTCGAAGTCGCCGCGGTGGTCGAGCCCCAGGCTTCGCGGGAGGTCCTGTACACCCTGCCCTGGTCGGGGCAGCAGCGCGACTTGTACGGGTACTTTCATGCTTTTTATGTCTACATCGCCCTGGTCAAGTACCTGGAACGGGTTCGCGACCGTCCGGCGCAGGAGATGCGCCGGGCCGAGCAACGCCTGCTGTTCATCCTGCGGGGTTTGAGCAAGGCGCAGGCGGATTTCGCCGCCGCCCCGGGTTTTACCGCGCAGGGGCGGGAGCTGCTGGGCAATCTGCTGCAGGAGGTGCATCGCCTGGAGCGTCGCCATGCCGGATCGCTGAGTCGGGGCGAGGGCGCCAGTGCCGTTGCCACGGTCCTGCACATGACGGCCTGAGCCGGGGAGGCGGACATGCAAGACTTCGATGCTTCGCGTTTCCCCGACGCCGGGGTGGGCCTGGAATACCATTTGCCGCCTGGCGCCGGGAGCGGCGCGGTCGGGCTCGATCCCAGCCTCGAACGGATTCAGGCTGAGGGGCTGCCGTACTTCGATTACCTGGAGTTTCAGCCCACCCACTGCATCCTGCAGCCGCGCTTGAACGAGCTGGGCGGGCAGGTGCCGGTGCTGCTGCACTCGTCGAGCCTGTCCCTGGGCAGCGTCGGCATCGAGATGGACCGGGAATTTCTGCACATGACCCGTCGCCTGTGCCAGCGGACCGCCTCGCCGTGGCTGGCGGAGCACATTTCCTGGTCACGCTTTCAGGGCGGCGATACCCAGCATTTCATCCTGCCAAGCCTGGCTCGGGAAGTGGCCGATACGGTGGTGGCCAACGCCCTCGAACTGCAGGCCTTCACCGGCACCCCGCTGGTGCTGGAGAACGCGCCGCGGCTGTTTGCCATGGACATTGGCCAGGAGCTGTCCGAGGGCGGATTCATTTGCAGCGTGGTGGAGCGCAGCCACAGCGGTTTTCTCCTCGACCTGGACAGCGCCATCTGCACCGCCCGGGCCCTGGGCTACGACTTGCGTGAGTACCTGCGATCACTGCCGCTCAAGCGCCTGATCGAAGTGCATGTCGGCGATCCGCGCCGGGACTGGGACATCCTGCGGCAGTTGTTCGGCCACGCGCCGCTCAAGGCGGTCACCATCGAGTGGGACATTGCCGATCGCGCCGGCGATCCGGAGCTGGCAGCGCTGATTCGGGAGATCAAGGCGCTGCGGCCTGAGCCGCTGTTCTGGCAGGCCGGCGCCCTGGCCAAGCCTGCGCCACCGGCGGCCAGCCCGCTGGATGGCCAGACCCTGTTGCAATTGCGCCCGGGCACCTGGCTGGGTATCGACCGGGACCGCTTTACCCTGCGGGATCGACGGCGGGCCCTGGACCTGGAATTGGCGCTGCAGTTTCTGCCGCTGGTCCGGCATTTTCTCTGTCCGCGGACCCTGGACAGCGCGCTGCTGCTCCCCGGCGCGCTGGAAAACCCCAGCCTGGCGCTGCTCCAGGACCTGATCGCCCGGGGGCTGTTGCAGCCCGTGGACGGGCAGGGCCCTGGGCCCTCCGAGCCCGAGGCGGCCGGCGAGATCTGGAGTCACTGGCAGGTCGCGCTGGATTTCTACCTGGGGACGCGCACGCAAACCGCCACGCCCTACATCAGCGTGGCGCAGATGGAGGAGCAACTGGCCGGCAAGGCGCTGCAGCAGCGCCAGCCGTCGGCGTTCAAGGACTACTTTTCCCATCCGTTCCAGGCCCTGGACAATCCCTTGCTGGCATCGCCCTCGCTGTTTGAGCAGCCGCAACTGCTGGAGGTTCTGGCCCGTCGCCAGACCTGCCGGACCTTCGACGGGGGCCCCGTGACCGCCCAACAGCTGTCGGCGCTGCTGTATTACACCTGGGGAGCGAGTCAGGTGCGGCGTAATCCCATGGGGGATTTCTTCCTGAAGAAGACCTCGGCGTCCGGGGGCTCCCTGCATGCCATCGAGGTCTATCCGATCCTGCTCAATGTGCAGGGCCTGGAGGCCGGTCTGTATCACTACTCGGTGCGGCGGCACGGGCTTGAACTGCTGTCGCGCGAGGACCCCAGGTCCTGGATCGGTGCGGCGTGCGGCGACCAGAGCTGGATCGAACAGGCCTCGGTGCTGTTCCTGTCCACCGCGTGTCTGCAGCGCCTGGCCTGGAAGTACCCGGGCAGTCGGGCCTTGCGGGTGGCCTTGATGGACTGCGGCCATCTGAGCCAGAGCTTTGCCCTGGTGGCTACCGCCCTGGGGCTCAGGAGTTGCACCACGGCAGCCCTGCGCGACGAGACTTTCGAAACCCGCCTGGGCCTGGATTATCTGCGTGAGCCGGTGTTCTTGCTCAATGGGGCGGGGGGCTGAGGGGCGGTGACATAAAAAAACCCACCATGAGGTGGGTTTTTCCTACAGCCGGATCCTGTTTCAGAACAGGTGCAGCGCCGGGGCTTTTTCAGCCAGTGGCTGGTTCTTCGCCGTCTGCTCGCTCCAGCCGCCGCCGAGGGCCTTGTACAGGTTGACCTCGCTGGTCAGCTGCGCCAGGCGATCAGTGATCAGGGCCTGCTGGGCACTGAACAGCGAGCGCTGGGCGTCGAGGAAGGTCAGGTTGCTGTCGACCCCGATGCGATAGCGGCGTTCGGCCAGACGGTAGTAGTCCTGGTTGGCGTTGACGAAATCACGCTGGGCCTGCAACTGCTGGTTGTAGGTCTGGCGCGCCGCCAGGCCATCGGAGACTTCCTGGAAGGCGGTCTGGATGGATTTTTCGTACTGGGCCACGGTGATGTCTTTCTGGATCTTCGAGTAATCCAGGCTGGCGCGCAGGCTGCCGGCGTTGAAGATCGGCAGATTGATCTGCGGCTGGAACAGCCAGGTTCCCGAGCCGCCCTTGAACAGGCCCGAAAGGTCCGGGCTCAGGGTGCCGGCGTTGGCCGTCAGGCTGATGCTCGGGAAGAAGGCCGCCCGCGCCGCGCCGATATTGGCATTCGCCGCTTTCAGCTTGTACTCGGCTTCGAGGATGTCCGGACGCCGTTGCAGCAGCTCCGACGGCAGGCCGGCCGGCAGTTCGCTCAACAGATTGGCCGACAGCGGCTGGGCCGCCGGCAGGTTGCTCGGAATCGCCGTGCCCAGCAGCAGGGTCAGGCTGTTTTCATCCTGGGCCACCTGGCGGGTGTAACGGGCCAGTTGAACCCGGGCGTTTTCCACCGAGGTCCGCGCCTGGCTCAGGTCCAGGGCCGAGGCCACGCCTACTTCGTTGCTGCGCGAGGTCAGGCGGTAGCTTTCCTCGTAGGCACCGAGGGTTTCCTGGGTCAGCTTGAGCAGCTCCTTGTCGGCCTGCCAGGTCATGTAGGCATTGGCCACGCTGGCCACCAGGCTGATCTGGGTGCTGCGCCGGGCCTCTTCGCTGGAGAAGTAGGTTTGCAGGGCTTGTTCGCTCAGGCTGCGAACCCGACCGAACAGGTCCAGCTCATAGGCGCTGATCCCCACCGTGGCGGAGTACTGGCTGCTGATGCCGGCTTCGCCGGTCTGCGACATGCGTGCCGGCGTGCGCTGGCGGCTGCCGCTGGCGTTGGCCGAAACCGCGGGGAACAGGTCGGCGCGCTGGATCTGGTACTGCGCGGCATAGGCGTCGATGTTCAGCGCCGCGACCTTGAGGTCGCGGTTGTTTTCCAGAGCGGTCTGGATCAGTTGCTGCAGCGCCGGGTCGTGGAAGAATTGCCGCCAGCCCTGTTCGGCGGCCGCCACGTTGGCGGCCTCCTTGGGCGAATAGGCGGGGCCTTGGGGGAATTGCGCCGCCACCGGCGCTTCCGGGCGCTGATAGTCTGGTATCAGCGAGCAACCACTTAGCGCGATGGCGGTGATTGCCAGGGAGAGTAGCGACTTGCTCATTGGCCAGCCTCGTTAGCAGTTGCAGTGGTTTCTGATAGATCCGCTTTCCTGCGGCCCATGGACGATACGGTGACGAAGAACAGCGGTACCCAGAAGATCGCCAGGATCGTCGCGGTGAGCATACCGCCGATCACCCCGGTGCCGATCGCATGCTGGCTGCCGGAGCCGGCGCCGGTGGAGACGGCCAGGGGCACGACCCCGAGGACGAAGGCCAGGGAGGTCATGATGATCGGCCGCAGACGCATGCGGCAGGCTTCCACCGCGGCATCCACCAGGGAGCGGCCCTGCTCGTGCAGTTCCTTGGCGAACTCGACGATCAGGATGGCGTTTTTCGCCGCCAGGCCGATGGTCACCAACAGCCCCACCTGGAAGTACACGTCGTTGGACAGGCCGCGCAGGCTGGTAGCCATCAGCGCACCGATGATCCCCAGCGGCACCACCAGCATGACCGCGATCGGAATCGACCAGCTTTCATACAGGGCTGCCAGGCACAGGAACACCATCAGCAGGGACAAGGCGTACAGCGCAGGTGCCTGGGAGCCCGACAGACGTTCCTCGTAGGACAGGCCGGTCCAGGAGATGCCCACACCCGGCGGCAGCTTGGCGGCAATGGCTTCGACTTCGTCCATGGCCTCACCGGTACTGTAGCCAGGGGCTGGGGCGCCGAGGACTTCCATGGCTTCCACGCCGTTGTAACGGGCCAGTTTCGGTGAACCGTAGATCCACTCGCCCTTGGCGAAGGAGGAGAACGGCACCATGGTCCCGGCGCTGTTGCGTACGTACCACTTCTTCAGGTCTTCGGGGCTCATGCGCGCACCGGCCTGACCCTGGATGTACACCTTCTTCACCCGACCACGGTCGATGAAGTCGTTGACGTAGCTACTGCCCAGGGCAATCGACAAGGTGTTGTTGATGTCGGTGAGGGTCACGCCCAGGGCACTGGCGCGCTCGTCATCGATGCTCAACTGGTACTGCGGTTCATCGTTCAGGCCGTTCGGACGCACCTGGGACAGCACCTTGCTCTGGGCGGCCATGCCGAGGAACTGGTTGCGTGCCGCCATCAGTTTCTCGTGGCCGATACCGGCGCGGTCCTGGAGGAACACGTCGAAACCGGTGGCGTTACCCAATTCCAGTACCGCCGGAGGGGCGAAGGCGAACACCATCGCGTCGCGGAAGCTGAAGAAGTGCCGCTGGGCACGGGCCGCCAGGTTGAACACGCTGTTTTCCGCGGAGCGCTCGCCCCACGGCTTGAGCATGATGAAGGCCATGCCCGAGCTCTGGCCGCGACCGGCGAAGTTGAAGCCGTTCACGGTGAACACCGATGCCACGGTGTCCTTTTCCTTGTCCAGCAGGTAGGCGCGCATTTCATCGACCACCACCTGGGTCCGCTCGGCGCTGGAGCCGGCCGGGGTCTGCACCTGGGCGAACAGTACGCCCTGGTCTTCTTCCGGCAGGAACGCGGTCGGGATACGGGTGAACAGCCAGATCATGCCCAGGACGATCAGCACATAGGCCAGCAGGTACGGAACCTTGTTGCGCAGGATGTTGCCGACGCCACGCTCGTAGCTTTTTACGCTGCGGTCGAAGGTGCGGTTGAACCAGCCGAAGAAGCCGCGCTTCTCGTGATTCTGCCCCGCAACCACAGGCTTGAGCATGGTGGCGCACAGGGCCGGGGTGAAGATCAGGGCCACCAGTACCGACAGGGCCATGGCCGACACCACGGTGATCGAGAACTGTTTGTAGATCACGCCCGTGGAGCCGCTGAAGAAGGCCATTGGCAGCAGTACCGCGGACAGCACCAGGGCGATACCCACCAGGGCTCCCTGGATCTGGCCCATGGATTTCTTCGTTGCCTCTTTGGGTGACAGGCCTTCCTCGTGCATCACCCGTTCGACGTTTTCCACCACGACGATGGCGTCGTCCACCAGCAAGCCGATGGCCAGCACCATGCCGAACATGGTCAGGGTGTTGATGCTGAAACCGGCCGCCGCGAGGATACCGAAGGTCCCCAGCAGTACCACCGGCACCGTCATGGTGGTGATCACCGTGGCGCGGAAGTTCTGCAGGAACAGGAACATCACCAGGAACACCAGGACGATCGCTTCCACCAGGGTTTCAACCACGCCCTTGATGGATTCGGTGACCACGGGCGTGGTGTCGTAGGGGAATACCACCTTCATGCCTTGCGGGAAGAAGGGTTCCAGGTCGCTGATGGTCTTGCGCAGCGCCTTGGCGGTGTCCAGGGCGTTGGCGCCGTTGGCCAGTTTCACCGCCAGACCGGAAGCCGGCTTGCCGTTGAACTGGGCGCTGACGGCGTAGTTCTCGCCGCCCAGGGCCACATCCGCGACATCACCCAGACGCACTTGCGAGCCGTCCTTGTTGACCTTCAGCAGGATCGCCTTGAACTGCTCGGCAGTCTGCAGACGGGTCTTGCCGATGATGGTGGCGTTCAGTTGCTGGCCGGGCAGGGCGGGCAGGCCGCCGATCTGGCCGGACGACACCTGGACGTTCTGCGCGGCAACCGCGGTCTTCACGTCCACCGGGGTCAGGTTGAAGTTGTTCAGCTTGGCCGGGTCGAGCCAGATCCGCATGGCGTACTGGGCACCGAACACCTGGAAGTCACCGACGCCCGCGGTCCGCGAGATCGGGTCCTGCATGTTCGACACGATGTAGTTCGACAGGTCGTCCTTGGACATGCTGCCGTCCTCGGACACCACGCCGATCACCAGCAGGAAGTTCTTCACTGCCTTGGTCACGCGGATACCCTGTTGCTGCACTTCTTGCGGCAGCAGCGGGGTGGCCAGGTTGAGCTTGTTCTGTACCTGTACCTGCGCGGTGTCCGAGTTGGTGCCCTGCTCGAAGGTCGCGGTGATGGTCATGCTGCCGTCGGAGTTACTTTCCGAGGACACGTAACGCAGGTTGTCGATACCGTTGAGCTGCTGCTCGATCACCTGGACCACGGTGTCCTGCACGGTCTGTGCAGAGGCGCCCGGGTAGGTCACGGAGATGGCGATCGCCGGCGGGGCGATGCTCGGGTACTGGTTGATCGGCAATTTGAGGATCGATAGAGCCCCGACCAACATGATCACCAGGGCAATTACCCAGGCGAAGATCGGACGGTCGATAAAAAATTTCGACATGGTTTACTCCCCTTTGCCGCCTGCAGCTTTGTCAGTTGCCTGTGCAGGGGCCGGGTTTTTCGCGGCTACGTTGGTGGCTTCGCTGGCCTTGACCTCAATGCCCGGCTTGACGAATTGCAGGCCTTCGGTGATCAGCCGGTCGCCGGCCTTCAGGCCGTCTTCCACCAGCCACTGGCTGCCGACGGTGCGGCTGGCCTTGAGTTGGCGCAGCTCGACCTTGTTGTCCGGGCCAACCACCAGGGCGGTCGGGGTGCCTTTGAGGTCGCGGGTCACGCCTTGTTGTGGGGCCAGGATCGCCGCGCTGTTGACCCCGGCTTGCAGCTGGGCGTGAACGAACATGCCTGGCAGCAGGGTGTGCTGAGGGTTGGGGAACACGGCGCGCAGGGTCACCGAGCCGGTGGTTTCGTCCACCGAGACTTCGGAGAACTCCAGTTTGCCGTCGAGCTTGTACTGGCTGCCGTCTTCCAGGGTCAGTTTGACCTTGGCGGCGTTGTCGCCGACTTTCTGCAGGCGCCCGCTTTCCAGCTCACGGCGCAGTTCCAGCAGTTCCACCGAGGACTGGGTGACGTCGACGTAGATCGGGTCCAGTTGCTGGATCACGGCCATGGCATCGGCCTGGCCATTGCTCACCAGGGCGCCTTCGGTCACCGAGGAGCGGCCGATGCGACCGGTCAGCGGTGCCAGCACCTTGGTGAACCGCAGGTTGATCTGAGCGCTTTGCAGGGCGGCTTCCGATTGCAGGCGGTTGGCCACGGCGGTGTCGTATTCCTGGCGGCTCACGGCCTGCTCGTTGACCAATTGCTTGTAGCGATCGGAAATCGACCTGGTCGATTGCAGATTGGCCTCGGCACTCTTCAGCGTTGCTTCATAGACCGATGGATCGATCTGATAAAGCTGCTGACCTTCCTTGACCTCCCCGCCTTCTTTGAACAGGCGCTTAAGAATGATCCCATTTACCTGCGGACGAACTTCGGCGATACGGAACGCAGTGGTCCGCCCCGGTAGTTCAGAGGTCAGGGTAAAGGCTTGTGGTTGCAGGGTGACGACGCCGACCTGAGGAGCTTGAGGGGCTGGTGCCGCCTCTTCCTTTTTACATCCGCTGAGCAGCGATGCCAGGGCGACGGCAGTGACCAGAGCGGTAACAGCTGGCTTGAGTTGCATGAAGATCCTCGGGTCAGGCACGCAAGATGCGCACAAGAAAAGTGGAAGGTTAAAAAGAGTTGGCTGAGTGGATTAGTAGCTTGCTAAGGAATATACTTACGTTCACGGCTGTTTGTAAATACCCTGGCGGCGTACCCATTCGGTTACACAAGCCCCTGTAGGTGTTGAATTGTAGGCTGGGCAAACGGCACCCGAGATGCCGTTTCATATTTATTCAGAAGGTCTTCACGCATCGCTGAAAGATCCTGATCGAGGTTTTACTGCCATGGTCCGTCGTACCAAAGAGGAAGCTCAAGAAACTCGCAGCCAGATACTCGAGGCCGCCGAAAAGGCCTTTTACGAGCGTGGCGTGGCGCGTACCACCCTGGCCGATATCGCGGCGCTGGCGGGGGTGACGCGGGGTGCCATTTATTGGCATTTCAGTAATAAGGCCGATCTGGTCCAGGCCATGCTCGACAGCCTGCGTGAACCTTTGGATGAGATGGCTGCCGCCAGTGAGAATGTAGATGAAATGGATCCGTTGGGCTGGATGCGCAAGTTGTTGATTCATTTGTTTCATCAAGTTGCCCTGGACCCGAAAACCCGACGCATTAATGAAATTCTGTTTCATAAGTGCGAATTCACCGATGAAATGTGCGATCTGCGGCGTCAACGTCGCACCGCCAGCCTGGAGTGCAACGTGCGCATCGAGCTGGCGCTGACCAATGCAGTGAATCGCGGGCAATTGCCCGAGAATCTTGATACGCAGCGGGCGGCTATCAGCATGCGCGCCTTCATCGATGGCATCCTTTACCAATGGCTGCTGGCCCCTGAGAGCTTCGCCCTGCACACCGAGGCAGAGCGCTGGATCGACATCGGGCTGGATATGTTGCGCTTGAGCCCGAACTTGCGTCATCAAGACAACATGCGTAATTGAATCCAGTTGTGTCAAGATTTACCGCGACGGATATCCATTCCCGCGCTCGCCATCGCGATGGGGTGCTTTTATATACGGGCTGGCCGCATCTTGATAGATAGCGAGCTACGTATTTTGTAGGGATTTTGTTGCGGGTGTGTGAATGAGTGTGAACCCTTCACCGTTCAAAGGCGCAGAGCAGCCGATCAAGGGGATTGCCCTGATCTGCCTGGCGGTTCTGCTCTTTGCCAGCCATGACACGTTGTCCAAGTACCTCTCGGCTTTTTATCCCATTGTCATGGTGGTCTGGGCCCGCTACGTGGTTCACACCCTGCTGATGCTGGTGGTGTTCGTTCCCCGCTGCGGTTTTTCCGCGGTCGTGCGTACCAAGCGTCCTGGCCTGCAACTGCTGCGGGCCCTGTGCCTGATCGGCACCAGCCTGCTGTTCACCACCGGCCTGCGTTATATCCCCCTGGCGGAAGCCACGGCGGTCAACTTCCTGGCACCCTTGCTGGTCACTGCGCTGTCGGTGCCGTTCCTGGGCGAACGGGTCAGTCGGGCGCAATGGCTGGCGTTGCTCGCCGGGTTCGTCGGGGTGCTGATCGTGGTGCGGCCCGGGGGGGCGTTGTTCACCCCGGCGATCCTGCTGCCCCTGGGGTCGGCGCTGTGTTTCGGCTTCTATCAGTTGCTGACTCGCAAGCTCAGCGGTATCGACAGCCCGACCACCAGCAACTTTCTCACCGGGATTCTCAACAGCCTGATCATGAGTGCGCTGCTGCCGTTTTTCTGGAGCACGCCGTCATTTTTCCATGGTCTGTTCATGATCGGCCTGGGCACCTGCGGCATGCTCGGCCACATGCTGCTGACCCAGGCGTTCCGCCATGCCGCACCGGGGATGCTGGCGCCGTTCAGTTACGGGCAGATTCTGTTCGCCGGTCTGTACGGCTACCTGATCTTCGGGCATACCCCGGACCGCTACGGCCTGATCGGCATCACGGTGATCTGCCTCAGTGGCCTGGCGGTGGCCTGGACGCAACGCAGGCGCTGATCCCGGCGCCTACAAAAAAGCCCCGGCTCGCGAGAGTCGGGGCTTTTGGCTTTACCGGGGCCGGCTTACAGCGTCGGGTAGTCGATGTAGCCCACCGGACCTTTGCCGTAGAAGGTTTCCGGATGCGCCTCGTTCAGCGGCGCGTCGGCCTTCAAGCGCGCGGGCAGGTCCGGGTTGGCGATGAACGGCACACCGAAGGCCACGGCGTCAGCCTTGCCGGCAGCCAGCCAGGCGTTGGCGCTGTCCTTGGTGAAGCGCTCGTTGGCGATGTACGGGCCGCCGAAGGCTTCTTTCAGTTGCGGGCCCAGGCTGTCGGCGCCTTCTTTCTCGCGGGAGCAGATAAAGGCGATACCGCGTTTGCCCAGTTCGCGGGCAACGTAGGTGAAGGTTTCCGCCAGGTTGGCGTCGCCCATGTCATGGGAATCGGCGCGAGGCGCCAGGTGCACGCCCACCCGGCCGGCGCCCCAGATCTCGATGGCCGCGTCGGTGACTTCCAGCAGCAGGCGGGCACGGTTCTCCAGGGAGCCGCCGTACTGGTCGGTGCGCTGGTTGGTGCTGCTTTGCAGGAACTGATCCAGCAGGTAACCGTTGGCGCCGTGGATTTCCACGCCGTCGAAACCGGCGGCCTTGGCGTTTTCCGCGCCGACCCGGTAAGCCTCGACGATGTCGGCGATTTCAGCGGTTTCCAGGGCCCGCGGGGTCGGGTAGTCGGCCAGAGGACGCACCAGGCTGACATGGCCCTTGGGTTGGATGGCGCTCGGGGCCACCGGGGTTTCGCCGTCCAGGTAGGACGGGTGGGAAATCCGCCCCACGTGCCACAGTTGCAGGAAGATCTTGCCGCCGGCGCCATGCACTGCCTTGGTCACGTTGGCCCAGCCACGCACCTGATCGTTGGACCAGATGCCGGGGGTATCCGGGTAGCCGACGCCCATTGGGGTGACCGAGGTGGCTTCGCTGAGGATCAGGCCCGCGGAAGCCCGCTGCACGTAGTACTCGGCCATCAGTGCGTTGGGCACGCGGCCGGCGTCGGCGCGGCAGCGGGTCAGCGGCGCCATGATGATGCGGTTGGACAGTTCGAGGTCGCCGATCTTGATCGGATCAAAGAGAGTGGTCATGGAATGCAGCCTTCTATAGAGGAAAGAGACGGATCAGTGGGTTGCAGGAGCCAGTTCGGCGTTGCCGCCCTGGCGAAAGGTAATCAGCGTCACCAGCAGGGCCAGAATCGCCAGCACCGCCGCCGCCAGCGGTACGCTGGTGAGGCCGAAACCGTGGGCGATGACGCTGCCGCCGACCCAGGCGCCCAGGGCGTTGCCGATGTTGAAGGCGCCGATGTTCAGGGTCGAAACCAGGTTCGGCGCGGCCTTGCCGAAGGTCACCACATTGACCTGCAAGGCCGGCACCGCGGCGAAGGAGGCGGTGGCCCAGAGGAACAGCGTGATTTCCGTGGGAATCAACGCCACGCTGGTCCAGGTCAGCACGGTGGAGACCACCGCCATGGCGGCGAACACGCCGATCAGGGTGGCGCCCAGGCGCTTGTCCGCCAGCTTGCCGCCGATGATGTTGCCCAGGGTCAGGCCCAGACCGATCAGCAGCAGGGTCCAGGTCACGCCCCGCGGCGAGACGCCGGTGACATCGCCGAGCAGGGGGGCGACATAGGTGAAGAGGGTGAACATCGACGCGGCGAACAGCGCGGTCATGCTCAGGGACAGCCAGATTCCGGCACCCTTGAGGGCGGCCAGTTCCGAACGCATGTCGAGTTTTTCCTCATCGCGCTTGGCCGGCAAAAAGCGCAGCAGACCGATCAGGGCGACCACGCCGATCACCGTCACCGCCCAGAAGGTCGAGCGCCAGCCGGCCGACTGGCCCAGGGCCGTGCCCAGCGGGACGCCAAGGACGTTGGCCAGGGTCAGGCCGGTGAACATCAGGGCCACGGCCGAGGCGCGCTTGTTGGCCGGCACCAGGCCGGCGGCCACCACTGAACCGATACCGAAGAAGGCACCGTGGCACAGCGCCGTGATCACCCGGGCGAACATCAGCACGTTGTAATCACTGGCCAGTGCGCACAGCAGGTTGCCGACAATGAAGATCCCCATCAGCGCCACCAGGGCCGCCTTGCGTGGCAGGCGGGCGGTGGCCAGGGCCATGAACGGCGCACCGATGGCCACGCCCAGGGCGTAGCCGGTGACCAGCCAGCCTGCGCCGGGAATCGACACCCCGAGGTCCGCCGCCACATCGGGCAGCAAGCCCATGATGACGAACTCGGTGGTGCCGATGGCGAAGGCGCTCAAGGCCAGGATGATGAGTGAAAGGGGCATTGTCGGGTCCTTGTCAGGTCTAGAGCTGTTGGCTCATTTGCGTGAGGAACTGCTGGATGACTTCCTCATTGCGTTTGAAAAAATGCCATTGGCCGACTTTTCGGCTACTGATCAGGCCGGCGCGCTGCAGGGTGGCGAGGTGGGCGGACACGGTCGACTGCGACAGGCCGCAGCGTTGATCGATCTGTCCGGCACAGACGCCGTGCTCATTGCTGTGAGCCTGATCGGGAAATTCGACTGTCGGGTCTTTCAGCCAGTGCAGGATTTCCCTGCGAACCGGATGTGCCAGGGCTTTTATTATTTCGTCGAGGTCGAGGGACATGGCGGTGCTCGTTTTCCGTAAAACGTTGTATCGCGATGAGGCGAAATTTAAATCGTTATTTCGCGATATACCAATATGATTTTGATCTTAAATCATTACTTATCGGTATATCGGGTTATAACGATATGTTGGGCGCGGTGCTAAGCTGCGCGAATGAATTATCTCGCACATCTACACCTCGGCGGCCAGCGTCCGGGTCAATTACTGGGCAGCCTATATGGCGATTTCGTCAAAGGCCGCCTGCAAGGGCAGTTTGCCCCCGAGGTCGAGGCGGCGATTCAGCTGCATCGGCGCATCGATACCTATACCGACAGCCACCCGCTGGTGAGTGCGGCGCTGTCGCGTTTCTCCCTGACCCGGCGGCGCTATGCCGGCATCGTCATCGACGTGTTCTTCGACCATTGCCTGGCCCGGGACTGGCAGCATTACGCCGATCAGCCCTTGCCGTCCTTCACTGCCGAGGTGTACCGGGTGCTGGCGGCCGAACCGCAGTTGCCGGCGCGCCTGGCGCAGATTGCGCCCTACATGACGGCCGATGACTGGCTCGGTTCCTACCGCGAATTCGCGGTGCTGGAGCAGGTGTTGCGCGGGATTGCCCGGCGCCTGTCACAGCCGCAGGAGCTGACGGCGGCGATGGGCGAGCTGGAGCGCTTGTATGAGCCGTTGAGCGAAGACTTTCGCGCCTTCTACCCGCAGTTGCAGGCATTCGCGGCGCAGCACGTCCATTTGCCCTGAATCAGATCCGCTCCTGTAGAGCCGGCTTGCCAGCGAAGGCGCCCTTATCAACGGCGCAGGCTTCGAGGCTGCTTCGCCAGCAAGTGGGCTCCAGCAGGGCGGGTCAGGCGGCGACCAGTTCGCCGCTGCGGCGCGGTTCGGCCGGTTGGGGCACATCGCCGAACAGTGCCTTCTGCACCGCTTGCTGTGCCTGAAAGGCCAGTGCTGCACGTTCCTGGCCCTGACAGGCAATCGGCTTGAGCAGATGAATCTCCACCTGGCCCCGGTCGTGGGCGAACAGCCGCATCAAATGCGAGAGCAGGTCGTCGTCGCCAATGAAGGGCGCCAGGCTGTCGATCTGGCCATCGCGCAAATAACGGATCGCCACCGGTTGCAGCGACACTTCGGCGTCGATGGCACTGGCCAGCAGGCGGCCGTGGAAGGTCCGCAGGCCATGACCGTCGGTGGTGGTGCCTTCGGGGAACAACAGCAATGGATGCTGTTCCTGCAGGTGGCGCGTCATCTGCTTGCGGATCAGTTGGCTGTCGCCGGCCCCGCGGCGGATGAACAGGCTGCCGGCCTTGGCCGCCAGCCAGCCGGCCACCGGCCAGGTGCGCACTTCGGCCTTGGACAGGAAGGACAGCGGCGTGAGCATGCCCAGCAGCGGAATGTCGGTCCAGGACACATGGTTGCTGACCCAGAGCATCGGCTGCCCGGGCAACTCGCCATGTACCGAGATCTGGAAGGGCAGGGCATTGCTCAAGCGCGCCATGAAGAAGCGCGACCAGCGCTGGCGCCGGACCATGGAATTGGCGACGCCCAGGCGCTCCAGCAGACCGAAGACACTGGCCATGCTCAGCCCCAGCGCCACCACCAGCAGAACCCGGGCGATGCGCCCGTAGACCCGCAGCCGGCGCATCAGACCGCCGCCTTGAAGTGCCGGGCGTAGCGTGGGCACAACTCGTCACGCTTGAGCAGGATGAATACGTCGGCGACCTGGAAATCCTCGTCCCAGCACGGCTCGCCGCAGATTTTCGCCCCCAGGCGCATGTAGGCCTTGAGCAGCGGCGGCATCTCGGCGATCACGTTGGACGGAATGTCCAGGCTCGGCAGCGGGTTCTTCGGTTCGGCTCGCAGGTGTTCGGTGCTCAGGTAGCGTTCGCGCAGGCGCTGCATGATCGCCTGGGCCTGGATGCCACCGTCTTGCATCGGAATGCTGGCGCAGCCCATCAGGTAGCTGTAGCCGCCCTGGTTGAGGACCTCCGCCAGTTCGCCCCAGAGCACGGCGATGGTGCCGCCGTTGCGGTAGGCCGGGTCGACGCAGGTGCGACCGATTTCGAGAATCGGCCCCTTGAGCTGCATCAGGCCGTGCAGGCTGAATTCCTCTTCGCTGTAGAAGCGCCCCAGGCTGCTGGCGGCCTGGTGGTCCAGCAGGCGGGTGGTGGCCACCAGGCGACCGGTGTTCAGGTCGCGCACACCGATGTGGCTGCAGTGAATGTCGTAGTCATCCATGTCCAGACCCCATTCCGCGCCCTTGAGCTTGGCGTTGAACTCGCCGCTGAAGACGTTGAAGCGCAGGGCCTGGGCTTCCTGCAGGGCTTGGGCGCCGATCAGGCGTTCGGCCTGCAGGCGGCGTTCAATGCCGGTGTCGCTGATGCGGGCGATCTGAGTCATTGTGAATCTCCGTGCGGGCCACTGACCCGCCTTGGGTTGCAGCCGATCGACTTTGTTGTGCAAAGTCAGGCTATGTAGCCCCGGTGTCATCGCCATGAAGCTTTGGTGATGCTTATATGACAGCCCCTGAGGACCTTCGAATGCCCTGGCAAGCCCTGCTCGAGAGCCGTGAACGACTGCCCGCCAACCCTGATCTGGCCGAGGGTTACGGGGCTTTGCTGGCCCATCTGGGAGCGGTCACGCCGTTTGAACTGGCGGTGCGCGGCGGGCGTCTGATGAGCGCCCCCGGGCTGGCGTTCCTGGTGGGTTACCAGGCGGCCTTGCGCATGTTGTGGCCCAGCGCGCCGCTCAGCCTGGGGGCGTTGTGCGCGACCGAACGTCACAGCCTGCGCCCGGCGGACATGCAGACCCGGCTGGAGGATTTGCGTCTAAACGGACGCAAGGATTTCGTCACCGCCGGCGATGCCGCCGACTGGCTGCTGGTGGCGGCCCGCAGCGAGGCCCCCGGGCAACCGGCGGCGTTGCGCCTGACCGTGGTCTATGCCGGGGAGCCGGGGGTCCAGGTCCAGACCCTGCCCGCCATGGGCCTGATGCCGGAGATCGGTCATGGCTGCCTGCTGCTGGACAACGCCGCTTGCGAACTGCTCGCCGGCGACGGCTGGGACGCCTATGTCAAACCCTTCCGCACCCTGGAAGACATCTACGTGCTGAGTGCCATGAGCGCCTGGCTGTATGGGGTGGGGCAGGACAGCGGCTGGCCGCAGCCTTTGCAATTGCAACTGCTGGCACTGCTGGCGGGGTGTGCCGAAGCCAGTCGGCAAAACCCGTCCTTGAGCAGCGGGCACGTTCTGTTGGGCGGCTTGTTCACCCAGTTCGAGGCCCTGAAGCCCGGGATCGATGCGGCCTTTGCCCAGGGCCCCGAGCCTTGGCGCAACCAGTGGTCCCGGGACCGGGGCCTGCTGGATCTGGCTGCCGGAGCCCGGGGCCAGCGCCTGGCCAAGGCCCTGGCGGCGTTTTAATCCCGGCCGAACGAGGCCCACCCTCACGCGGGATCGGCTTGCCGGTGAGCGGGGCCGAGCGTCGTGTACAAGGCCTGATCACGCCTTGGCTGACAGGCAAGCACGGCGCTGCAGTAAAACGGTCATCTGTCCTGTTTAGGCTCGGCCACTGACGTCGTTCGAGTGTCCTTCATGCGCAAAGCTCCGACCCTGCTAGCACTCCTGCTCCTGTTCGGCTTGCCGGCCTGGGCCGAGGAGTGGCCGGGGGAGCAATGGCGCCGGGCCCCGGATGTCGCCGGTCCGGCGCTCCAGGCGCTTGAGGACTACGCCTTCGTGCCCAGGGACGAGAAGTCCCGGCAAGGCATTCGCACCGACGCGTTGCTGGTGATCCGCGATGGCCAGGTGCTTTACGAGCGCTATGCCGGCGCCACCGGAGCGCAGACTCCTCATCTCATCTGGTCTGCCAGCAAGAGTCTGCTGGCGGTGGTGTTGGGCGTTGCCTTCGCTGAAGGCCGCTTCCAGCTGCAGGACCCTGCCGCACAGTATTACTCGGCGCTGCAGCGGCATCCGAGCATCACCCTGGCCGACTTGCTGCACTGGGCCTCGGGCCTGGACTGGCAGGAAGACTACGAATACGCACCGCTCAACTCCTCGGTGGTGGCCATGCTCTACACCCGGGGCCATCGGGACATGGCCGCATTCGCCGCGCAGCAGGCAGCGGCCGCGCCGGCGGGGCAGGTGTTTCGCTACTCCAGTGGCGACAGCAACCTGCTGGCGGCCAGTCTGCGGGGGATGGTGGGGCCCGAGCGGTACGCGGACTATCCCTGGCACGCGCTGTTCGACCCCCTGGGAATCACCCAGGCCGTGTGGGAACGCGACGCGGCCGGCACCTTCGTTGCTTCGTCCTACCTGTACCTGACGGCTCGGGATCTGGCGCGCATCGGCCTGTTGATGCAGCGCGATGGCCGCTGGCGCGACCGGCAATTGCTGCCCAAGGCCTGGGTCGATTTCTGTCGCACGCCCTTTGCCGGCTACCGCGCCAACCAGGACGTGGCCGTGGCGGGCGGGCACTGGTGGCTCAACCGCGCGGTGGACGGTGCGCCCCGGCCCTGGCCGGATGCGCCGGCGGACACTTATGCGGCGCTGGGACATTGGGGCCAGGCGCTGTACATCCTGCCCGCCGAGCGCCTGGTGATCGTGCGCTATGGCGACGATCGCGATGGCAGCTATCGGCACAACGAGCTGCTCAAGCGGGTCCTGGCGGCCTTTCCCGAGCCGAGTCCGCCATGAGGCGCCGGACCTGGGTGCGGCGTCATCCGCTGCTCGGCCTGTTGCTGCTGGCGCTGCTCCTGCTGCTGGGCTGGGGCTGGCAGCAGCGGGTGGCGTTGCAGGCCTTTCCCGACATCCTCGGGGCCTACACCGCCAAGGAGTACTGCTCCTGCCGTTACGTCATGCAACAACCCGCCGAAGACTGCCGCGCCTACGTGCGCCAGTACCTGCCCATCAGCGGTTTCAACGATGAGCCCCAGGCCCGGCGAGTCACCGCCAGCGCCCTGGGACGGACCCACGGCGCCTCCTGGCTGGGTCTCCGCGAAGGCTGCCGCCTCGATCCCTGATCCTCGATCAAGCCGCGCCGCAGATGATGTGTTCCATACAGTGGAACCACATTTGATTGTCCTGTGCTGCGCCGCGCGGTTATCTGACGCAGCGCTTCGAGCAGGTCCGGCCCCTCGTGCAGCGCTCCGACAACAAGAACGGGAAGCCACCCGGCCCAGAGGAGATACGCCATGACCCGACACCAGCACATCCTTGCCTGGCTCAACGACATCGCCGGCGACCTGCGGGCCATCCGGCAGGACATTCATGCCCACCCGGAACTGGGGTTCGAGGAACAGCGCACCTCGGCGCTGGTGGCGCGTTGCCTGGAGGAGTGGGGCTACCAGGTGCATGCCGGGGTCGGCCGAACCGGGGTCGTGGGGGTTCTGCGCAACGGTACGGGCAGCCGCACCCTGGGGCTGCGGGCGGACATGGACGCCTTGCCGATCATCGAGAACACCGGGGTGCCCTACAGCAGTCGCCATGGCGGTTGCATGCACGCCTGCGGGCATGACGGCCACACCACCATCCTGCTGGGGGCGGCGCGCTACCTGGCCGCGACCCGCCGGTTCGACGGCACCCTGAACCTGATCTTCCAGCCCGCCGAAGAGGGCCAGGGCGGCGCCGAGGCCATGCTCGCCGATGGCCTGCTGGAGCGTTTCCCCTGCGACGCGCTGTTTGGCCTGCACAACATGCCGGGTCTGCCGGCCGGGCACCTGGGCTTTCGCGAAGGACCGATGATGGCCTCCCAGGATCTGCTCGAGGTGATAGTCGAAGGCGTCGGCGGCCATGGCTCCATGCCGCACCTGGCGGTGGACCCGCTGGTGGCGGCGGCGAGCATCGTGATGGCCTTGCAGACGGTGGTGGCGCGCAATATCGACACCCAGGAAGCCGCGGTGGTGACCGTCGGTGCCCTGCAGGCCGGCGAGGCGGCCAACGTGATTCCCCAGCAGGCGCTGTTGCGCCTGAGCCTGCGGGCCCTCAACGCACCGGTGCGCGAGCAGATGCTGGAGCGGGTCAAGGCGATCATCCGCACCCAGGCCGAAAGCTTCGGCTGCCGCGCCAGCATCGAGCATCGCCCGGCCTATCCGGTGCTGGTCAACAGCCCGGAAGAAACCGAGTTCGCCCGGCGGGTCGGGGTCGAGCTGGTGGGGGCCGATGCGGTCAACGGCAACACCCCCAAGCTGATGGGCAGCGAGGACTTCGGCTGGATGCTGCAACGCTGCCCCGGCAGCTACCTGTTCATCGGCAACGGGGTGGCGCAGCCGATGGTGCATAACCCGGGTTACGACTTCAACGACGACATCCTGCTCACCGGCGCGGCCTATTGGGCTGCCCTGGCGGAAAGCTGGCTCAAGCCCTCCTGAGCCTTGCCGCTCCTGTGTTTCCGAGCACCCCGGGCGTTACAGGCGCCCGGCACTTTTCCGAGCCCGGCCCAGGGCTCAAAAGTATCCAAGGAACGTCCCATGAGCACTTCGAGCCCCGCTGCTTCCAAGACCCGGCAGGTGGTAGCTGCCGTCGTCGGCAACGCCCTGGAATGGTACGACTTCATCGTCTATGGCTTTCTCGCCAGCTTCATCGCCCGCCAGTTCTTTCCGGCGGAGGATGAGTACACCTCGCTGCTGATGGCCCTGGCCACCTTCGGCGTGGGATTTTTCATGCGCCCGGTGGGCGGTGTGCTGCTGGGGATCTATTCCGATCGCAAGGGCCGCAAGGCCGCCATGATGGTGATCATCCAACTGATGACCCTGGCCATCGCGATGATCGTGTTTGCTCCCCACTACGCCGCCATCGGGCTGGGGGCACCCTTGCTGATCGTGGTGGCGCGCATGCTCCAGGGCTTCGCCACTGGTGGCGAGTACGCCAGCGCCACGGCCTATCTGGTGGAGAGCGCGCCGGTCCACAAGAAGGGCCTGTACGGTTCCTGGCAACTGGTCGGCCAGTGTCTGGCGGTGTTCAGTGGGGCGGCGATGGTGGCGGCGGTGACCCATTTCTTTTCGCCCCAGACCCTGGATCTTTGGGGCTGGCGCCTGCCGTTCGTGATCGGCCTGCTGATCGGTCCGGTGGGGCTGTGGATCCGCAAGTACATGGAGGAGCCGCAAGCCTTCGTCGAGGCACGCAAGCAGGTGCGGGGCGATGGACCGGGGCTGTGGCAGGTGGTGTCGAGCCAGCGCCGGGCAATCCTGGTGTCCATGGGCCTGTGCAGCGGCAGCACCGTGTCCTTCTACGTGGTGCTGGTGAACATGCCGACCTTTGCCCACACCAACCTCGGCCTGCCCCTGGATCAGGTGCTGCTGGTGCAGATGTTCGCCGTGGCCCTGATGACCCTGGTGATCCCCTTTGCCGGGGCGCTGTCGGACCGGGTCGGCCGGCGCCCGGTGCTGATGGCGTTCACCCTGGCGTTTTTCGTCATGGTCTATCCCTTGTATGTGTGGGTCGCCGCCGCGCCGTCCATCGAGCGCCTGCTGGTGATGCAGATACTGCTGTGTGGCGCCATTGGCGGCTTCTTCGGTCCTGGCCCCACCGCCCTGGCCGAGCAGTTCCCCATCGAGGTGCGTTCCACCGGCGTCTCCGTGGCGTATAACGTGGCGGTGATGCTGTTCGGCGGTTTTGCTCCGTTGATCGTGACCTGGCTGAGCCGGGTCATGGCCACGCCGGTGGCGCCGTCCTTCTATGTCCTGGCAACTTCGATCCTCAGTCTGCTGGGCATCTATTGCATGTACGACGCGGTCCGGGACAGCAAGCCCGATGCCCTGACCCTGGGAGGCGAGTCTTGATTCAGCACAAAGAAGCGGTGGCCTGCGAGCCCATCGTCGAACTGGATGCCCTGGCGCTGTCCCGGGCGATCCACGCCCGTCAGTTGTCCTGCCGCGAGGTGATGCAGGCCTACCTGCAACAGATCGAGCGCTACAACCCGCAATTCAATGCCCTGGTGTCCCTGGGCGATCCGGGCGAGTTGCTGGCCCAGGCCGATGAGCGCGACCGGCAACTGGACCGGGGGCAGTCCATGGGCTGGATGCATGGCATGCCCCAGGCGATCAAGGACCTGGCATCCACCGCGGGGCTGACCACCAGCCTGGGTTCGCCGCTGTTCGCCGAACAGGTGCCCCAGGTGGACGCCATCAGCGTGGCCCGGGTGCGGGCCAGTGGCGCGATCATCGTCGGCAAGAGCAACGTGCCGGAGTTCGGCCTGGGCTCCCACACCTACAACCAGCTGTTCGGCACCACCTGCAATGCCTACGACAGCCGGCTGAGCGCCGGCGGCAGCAGCGGCGGGGCAGCAGTGGCCCTGGCCCTGCGCATGCTGCCGGTGGCCGATGGCAGCGACATGATGGGGTCGTTGCGCAATCCGGCGGCCTTCAACAACCTGTTCGGCATGCGTCCTTCCCAGGGGCGGGTGCCCTTCGGCCCGACCCCGGAACTGTTCGTGCAGCAACTGGCCACCGAAGGACCGATGGGGCGCACGGTGGCCGATGTGGCGCGGCTGTTGAGCACCCAGGCCGGTTACGATCCGCGGGTGCCCTTGTCCCTCAAGGAGGATCCGGCGCTGTTGCAGGCGCCTCTGCAACGGGACGTGCGGGGCCTGCGCCTGGGCTGGTTGGGGGACTACAACGGCTATCTGGCCATGGAGCAGGGAGTGCTGAGCCTGTGCGAACAGGCGTTGGCCGACTTCACCCATCTGGGCTGCGAAGTGGAAAGCTGCCAGCCGGATTTTTCCATGGCGCAGTTGTGGGACTGCTGGCTGGTGCACCGGCACTGGCTGGTCCAGGGGGCTTTGGGGATGTTGCACGGCGACCCGGACAAACGCCGCTGGCTCAAGCCCGAGGCCCGCTGGGAAGTGGAGGGAGCGGCCAACCTGAGTGCTGCGGATGTGTACCGCGCGTCCCAGAGTCGCAGCGATTGGTACCGCGCCTTGCAGCGATTGTTCGAGCGTTACGATTTCCTGCTGTTGCCCACGGCCCAGGTGTTCCCTTTCGATGCACGGCAGGCCTGGCCAAGGCAGATCGATGGGCAGGAAATGGACACCTATCATCGCTGGATGGAAGTGGTGATCGGTCCGACCCTGGCCGGCCTGCCCAGCATCAGCATTCCGGTGGGATTCAACCTGGCGGGCCTGCCCATGGGCATGCAGATCGTCGGTCCGGCCCAGGCCGATCACGCCGTGCTGCAGTTGGCTTACGCCCACGAACAACTGACGCAATGGGTGCGCCTGCGCCCCCCCGGGTAACCTGCTGTAACCAGGCAAGCGTCGCTGATAGGCTCCTGAGGCCCGCATCTTGCTGGGTAACGGCTTTACCCATTCTCAAGTCAGGGAGTTCGGACCATGGCCAGCAAGGTCGAAAGCGGCAGTGTGCGTTCCGTGGAACGGGCCCTGGGGATTGTCGAGTTACTCGGTCAGCACCAGGCCCTGGGGCTGGAGGAGTTGCACTACCTGACCGGGCTGCCCAAGGCGACGGTGTCGCGCATGTTGCTGACCTTGCAGGAGCAGGGCTGGATCTACCGGGGCTTGAGTGACCGGCGCTATCGCTTGAGCGCGCGCAGTCTGTTCGGCGACAGCCGACAACGGTTCAAGCGCCGCCTGGTGGAGCAGGCGGTGCCCTGGCTGCTGGAATTGAGTGCACGCACCGGGCTGGTCAGCGACTTGTCGGGTTTCGACGGCGAGCACCTGGAAGTCCTGGAAAGCGCAGTGCCCCCGGTGTTGCGCAAGCGTTACCCGATCAACAGCCGGATTGTCGGCCAGCATGCCAGCCTGTTTCATTCGGCCATGGGCAAGGCTTGCCTGGGGGCCCTGGCTAGCGCTGAAGTCCAGCGGTTGGCCGAGCGCGAGCGAGTACCGGTCGAAGATCAGCAACAGGCTTGCGCCCAGTCCCAGCACCTGGGGTTTGGCCAGCGCACTGAAGGCCACTGGGAGTATCCGGTGCGCCTGCCTTTTCTGATCCGCGCCGTGGCCTTGCCGTTGCAGGCCGAAGGCCGGGTGATCGGCAGCATCGCCCTGCATTGGCCGATGGATTTGGCCTGTGTCGAGCAGGTGCGCAGTCGTCATTTGCGATTGCTGGCCGAAACCGTCGAACAGCTGCAGAAAACCCTCGTCTGAGCCACTACCGGGCGGCGCAGGCGCGCAATGCGTGATCCATGCTTGGCGTGACTGGCAGCGGGGCGCCGAGCAAGGCCCGGATCCGTCCGGCGCGAGCGCCGCAGGTTTGTTCCTGAACTAAAGCCGCGGCTTGCCACTCTATCGCAGGGCGCCGCCCGAGCACGGCGTTTGCCAGCCTTACGGCAGCCGGTTAAGGTGGCGCCTTCTGTTCAAGGGAGCTTGCATGCGTACGCCGATCCGCCTACTTCTCAGCCTGCTCGGGGGACTGGCGCTGCCGGTCCAGGCCAACTGGTACCTGGACAACGAGTCATCCCGCGTGTCCTTCATCACCACCAAGAACGCCAATATTTCCGAAGTGCAGCGCTTCCTGGTGCTGCACGGCAAGGTCGATGGCAAGGGCCAGGCGCTGGTGCAGATCGAGATGGACTCGGTCAGCAGCGGCATTCCTCTGCGCGATGAACGCATGCGCCAGGAACTGTTCCAGGTGCAGCAGTTTCCCGAGGCGCAGATCACCGCACACATCAACCTGCGCCCGATCAACGACCTGGCTCCCGGTGCACAGATCGAGCTGTTGCTGCCGGTCACCGTGACCCTGCACGGCCAGGAACACACTTACAACGCCGAACTGCTGGCCACCCGCCTGGATGACCGGCGCTTTCAGGTGGTGACCCTGGAACCCCTGGTGCTCAACGCCGAAGACTTCAACCTGGCCCCGGGGCTGGACAGCCTGCGCAAGCTCGCGGGGCTTTCGGCCATCAGTTTCTCGGTGCCGGTGGGTGCGGTGCTGATCTTCACGGCGCGCTGAAATGCGCGCGGCGGTGTTCCCCTGGCGTGAAGGCAACCGCTTCGAGTTGCTGATCGATGGTCCCGAATTCTTTCCGCGCATGCTGCTGGCCATCGTCCGCGCCCAAGAACAGGTGGAGCTGGAACTGTATCTGGTGGAGGCCGGGGCCTGCGCCGAGGCCATGGTTCAGGCCCTGGTCCAGGCCGCCGAGCGCGGGGTGCGGGTGCGTTGCCTGTTCGACGACTACGGCAGCCTGGCCTTTACCCAGCCCCTGCGCCAGCGCCTGACAACTGCCGGTGTCGAATTGCGCTTCTACAACCGCCTGAAATGGCGCCAGGGCCTGCTCAACCTGTACCGCGACCATCGCAAGCTGCTGTTGGTGGACCAGTCCCTGGCAATGGTGGGAGGCACCGGGGTCACCGATGATTTCTGGCAGCCCGAGCACAACAGCTGCGACTGGCATGAAGTGATGGTGGAGATCGCCGGCCCTGCGGTGCGTGACTGGCAGCGGCTGTTTGACCGGCAATGGAGTGCCAACCTGCACCGGGGGGCCTGGAAGCCCAGTGTGGATTTCGGCCTGCCCCATCTGCCGCGCGTTCCTGACTCGGGGGAGGGCATGGGTCGGGTGGCGTATGCCGACTCTCGCCAGCATCGCGACATCCTGCACTCTCTGATCCGCGCCCTGCACAGCGGCCAGCAGCGCATCTGGCTGGCAACGCCGTACTTCTTGCCCACCTGGTCGGTGCGCCGTTCATTGCGCAAGGCCGCGGCCCGGGGGATCGACGTGCGCCTGCTGCTGACCGGGCCGAACACCGATCACCCGGCGGTGCGCTATGCCGGGCACCGTTACTACCCGCGCCTGCTCAAGGCCGGCGTGCGGATCTTTGAATACCAGCCGCGGTTTCTGCATTTGAAGATGGCCCTGGTGGACGACTGGGTCAGCGTCGGCTCGTGCAACTTCGATCACTGGAACCTGCGCTTCAATCTGGAAGCCAACCTCGAAGCCCTGGATCCGTCGCTGACCCGCGCGGTGGCGGCCAGTTTCGAGGCGGATTTCGCCCAGAGCGAAGAGATCAGCCTGGCGCAGTGGCGCAACCGGCCGTTGTGGCGGCGGATCAAGCAGCGGATCTGGGGCTGGGTCGACCGTCTGGTGGTCAACCTGCTGGACCGGCGCGGCTGACCGTAGCCGCTGGCGCAGGCTGCGAACCGGCCGAAGGGACGCAACATCTCAAGATCGCCAAGCAAGGCCCTGCGGGCCTTTGCGCAGCCTCGCAGGCTCGGCAGCGGCTACAGGAGTTGCGGGGGTTGTGGCGATTGCAGCGGCAGCCGGCCAGCGCAGGTCATGCGCCGGCCGGTGTCAGGGGTCAGAGCAGTTCGAAGCTCTGTTGCTTGACGTCCTGGGAGTCCAGGCCGATCTGCACATTGAAGTCGCCCGGTTCCGCGGCGTACTTGAGCTGGGCGTTGTAGAACTTCAGGTCGTCCTCGGTGATGGTGAAGTGAATGGACTTCTCTTCACCGGCCTTGAGCATGACTTTCTGGAAGTTCTTCAATTCCTTGATCGGGCGGATCATCGACCCGGCCACGTCCTGGATATACAGCTGCACCACGGTTTCGCCGTCACGCTTGCCGGTGTTCTTCACGGTCACGCTGGCGTCGAGCTTGCCGCTCTTGTTCAGCGTGGTGGAGGACAGGGCCATGTCCGACAGGCTGAAGCTGGTGTAGCTCAGGCCATAGCCGAACGGAAACAGCGGGCCGGTGGTGTCGTCGAAGTATTGCGAGGTGTAGTTGCCCGGCTTGCCCGGGGTGAACGGCCGGCCAATGGTCAGGTGGTTGTAGTAGGTCGGGATCTGCCCCACGGTGCGGGGGAAGGTGATCGGCAGCTTGCCCGACGGGTTGTAGTCGCCGAACAGCACGTCGGCGATGGCGTTGCCACCTTCGGTGCCGCTGAACCAGGTTTCCAGGATGGCGTCGGCCTGCTGGTTTTCTTCCAGCAGCGACAGTGGCCGGCCATTCATCAGCACCAGCACCAACGGCTTGCCGGTGGCCTTGAGCGCCTTGATCAGGTCGCGCTGGCTGGCGGGAATCAGCAGGTCGGTACGGCTCGAAGACTCGTGGGACATGCCCCGGGACTCGCCCACGGCGGCGACGATCACGTCCGCCTGTTTGGCCGCCTGGACCGCTTCGTCGATCATCTGCTGCGCCGGACGCGGGTCGTCCACCACTTCCGGGGCATCGAAGTTGAGGAAGTTCAGGTAGTCCACCACCTTCTTGTCGGCGGTGATGTTGGAGCCCCGGGCGTAGACCAGCTGGGCCTTGTCGCCCAGGACATTGCGCATGCCGTCGTAGAGCGTCACCGACTGCGCCGGCACGCCGGCGGCGGCCCAACTGCCCATCATGTCGATCGGCGCCTTGGCCAGCGGGCCGACCAGGGCGATCTTCGCGGTTTTCTTCAACGGCAGGGTGTCGTTGTGGTTCTTCAGCAGCACCAGGCTGCGGCGGGCGATGTCCCGGGCGTCGCTGCGGTGCAGGCGGCTTTCGGCGTTGGTGTCTGCCGGGTCGTCCTCGGCCTTGCCGATGCGCACGTAAGGGTCCTTGAACAGGCCCATGTCGTACTTGGCCGCCAGTACTTCACGCACGGCGTTGTCGATGTCCTTCTGCTCGATCTCGCCGGACTTGAGCAGCCCCGGCAGCTCCTTGCCGTACAGCGAGTCGTTCATGCTCATGTCGATGCCGGCCTTGATCGCCAGCTTGGCCGCTTCGCGACCGTCCTTGGCCACGCCATGGCGGATCAGCTCGATGATCGCGCCGTGGTCGCTCACCGCCAGGCCCTTGAAGCCCCATTCCTTGCGCAACAGGTCGTTCATCAGCCAGGTGTTGGAGGTGGCGGGCACGCCGTTGATCGAGTTCAGGGCCACCATCACCCCGCCGGCACCGGCGTCAATGGCTGCGCGGTAGGGCGGCAGGTAGTCCTGGTACATCTTCACCGGGCTCATGTCGACGATGTTGTAGTCGCGACCGCCCTCCACCGCGCCGTACAGGGCGAAGTGCTTGACGCTGGCCATGATGCTGTCCGGCAGGGCCGGGCTCTGGCCCTGGTAGGCATTGACCATGACCTTGGCAATGCGCGAGACCAGGTAGGTGTCTTCACCGAAGCCTTCGGAGGTGCGGCCCCAGCGCGGATCGCGGGAGATGTCCACCATCGGCGCGAAGGTGATGTCCAGGCTGTCGGCGCTGGCTTCCTTGGCGGCGATGCGCCCGGAGCGGCCGATGGCGTCCATGTCCCAGCTGGACGCCAGGGCCAGGCTGATGGGAAAGATGGTCCGGTGGCCGTGGATCACGTCATAGGCGAAGAACATCGGGATCTTCAGCCGGCTGCGCATGGCCGCGTCCTGCATCGGCCGGTTTTCCGGGCGGGTGATGGAGTTGAAGGTGCCGCCGATATTGCCCGCGGCGATTTCCTTGCGGATCAGCTCGCGGGGCATTTCCGGGCCGATGCTGATCAGGCGCAACTGGCCGATCTTCTCTTCCAGGGTCATGCGCTTGAGCAGGTCGTTGATAAAGGCGTCTTTGTTTTCCAGGGGGACCGGGGCAGATTCGGCCAATACAGGGTGACTGGCCAGGCTGACCAGCAGGCCCAGCAAACACAGCTTATTCATGAATAGTGTTCTCAAGGGCTCAAGACCGACGCATGAGTGACGCGTCGAACAGCCAAAATTTAGGGAGCGGCTATTGTTGTTCAGATAAATCCAGCACACTTCAGGCCGTGTGAAAACTGCTGCGTTCGGCAATACGGCGTTAAAAACAGGCTCGTGCGCGAGTCCGATCGGAATGCTCATGTAGGCTACTACACTCCGCTTCCTCGCCTGTTTTTGCCTTGTCTTGCCTTCACTCGCGACGTTTTCACACCGCCTTATTTCTGAACTCTTTTTCGCGCTGGGCATCTTTTAGCCCATCAGCCCGATGCATTCCAGTGGCGCAGGCAGATTTTGCCCACAGGAGGCGTGAAACCGGGCAAAAGCTTCATTTCAATCAGGTTGTGCAAGGAGCCCCACCCATGAACATCACTCAAAGCCTGCGTTCGAGCTGGCCTGTCGCTGCCCTGTTGCTGCTCACCAGCCTGCTCAGCGGCTGCGGCATCAACAACATTCCGACCCTGGACGAGCAGGTCAAGGCCGACTGGGGCCAGGTGCAGAACCAGTACCAGCGCCGCGCCGACCTGATCCCCAACCTGGTGGAAACCGTCAAGGGCTACGCCAAGCACGAGGAAGAAACCCTGACCGCGGTGATCGAGGCGCGGGCCAAGGCCACCTCGATCCAGGTGGACGCCAAGACCCTGGACAACCCGGAAAAGCTCAAGCAGTTCCAGCAGGCCCAGGACCAGTTGAGCGGAGCCCTGAGCCGCCTGATGGTGGTGTCCGAGCGCTACCCGGATCTCAAGGCCAACCAGAACTTCCTGGCCCTGCAATCCCAGCTTGAAGGCACCGAGAACCGCATCGCCGTGGCCCGTCGCGACTTCATCCTGGCGGTGCAGAAGTACAACACCGAGATCCGCACCTTCCCCGGCCGCCTGTGGCACAGCCTGATGTACAGCGACCTGCCGGTGCGTGAATCCTTCGAAGCCACCAGCCCTGACGCCGACAAAGCGCCGCAAGTGAAATTCTGATGGCCCTCGGGCAGCGCGTGCTACGAGGCGCGCTCCTGTGGCTGGGGCTGGTGAGTGGCGTCGTACTGGCGCAACCCTCAGGTTCAACACCCATGGATGGGGTGCCGTTGCGTGCGACGCAGCCCTCTGTCCAGGTCGGGCCTGCACCGGCCACGGCGACAGCGGCACCGATTGCAAGCCTGTTCCCCCCGTTGACCGGGCGTGTGGTGGACACCGCCCAGTTGCTGACGCCTTCGGCGCAGGTCTACCTGACGCAGATGCTCGAACGGCTTGAACAAAGCACCAGCGACCAGGTGGTGGTGGTCACGGTGCCGAGCCTGGGCGGCTACAGCATCGAGGAGTTCGGCCTGCAACTGGGCCGGCACTGGGGCATCGGCCGCAAGGACAGGAACAACGGTGTCCTGCTGCTGGTGGCCAAGGACGAGCGCCAGGTGCGGATCGAGGTGGGCTACGGGCTGGAAGGGCGGATCGACGATATCTGGGCGCACCTGATCATCAACGACTCGATCATTCCGTACTTCAAGGATGAGCTGTACTCCTCCGGGATCATTACCGGCACCACCTCCATCGTGCGTCTGCTGGAGCCCAACAGCACGCGGATGCTGGAGCATCGCTGGGTGGTGCAGAGCTGGTACCAGCAGATCGAATGGCTGTGGTGGTTCAAGCTGGTGTTTTTCTCGGTGTTCGTCGGCGTGCCGCTGGTCGGGCTCTTGCTCTACACGCGCGACGACGGTGAAGCGGCAAGCGCCGGGCGGCGCGACACCGGCGATGACTCGTACAGGCGCGAGCCCAGGGCCGAGCGCGACAGCAGTGCGAGCAGCGGTTCATTCGACTGGTTCGACTCCAGCAGCTCCAGCTCCAGTTCCAGCTCGGATTCGGACAGTTTCAGGGGCGGCGGTGGCAGTTTTGGCGGTGGCGGGGCGTCTGGCAGTTGGTAGTACACGCGGACAAACATTAAGGATGAGGTGCTGATGCGACTCTATAAAATCGGCCTGGTGCTGTTGCTCTGGGTCTTCGCGGTCTCGGCCCAGGCCGAACTCAGGTTCCCGGCCCTGACTGGGCGGGTGGTGGACGACGCGCAGATGATCGAGCCGAGCGTCCGCGCCCAGCTGACTCGGCAACTGCAAGCCCACGAACAGGCCACCAGCGAACAGTTGGTGGTGGTGACCCTGCCGGACCTGCAAGGCGCCAGCATCGAGGACTACGGCTACCAGTTGGGGCGCCACTGGGGCATCGGCCAGAAGGACAAGAACAACGGCGCGCTGCTGATCGTCGCTCGGGACGAGCGCAAGCTGCGCATCGAAGTGGGCTACGGCCTGGAGGAGCGCCTGACCGACGCCCAGGCCTCGGTGATCATCAACCAGGTGATCACCCCGGCGTTCAAGACCGGGCAGTTCAGCAAGGGCATCAGCGACGGGGTTTCGGCCATGCTCCTGGTGCTCGGCGGCACGCCGCTGGACGAGCCGGCCACGGCCTACGACAGCGGCGGCGAGAGCAGTCCGCAGGACGATTTTGTCCAGCGTCACCCGTGGCTGTTCCTCTTCATGGTGCTGCTGTTCATCCTGGTGGTGATGGTGGCGCAGGCGCTCGGTTTCATCACCACCACCAGCGGTCGCGGCGGTGGTGGGGGTGGTTTCGGCGGTGGCGGTTTTGGTGGTGGGTCCGGCGGTGGCGGCTTCAGCGGTGGCGGCGGCACTTTTGGCGGCGGCGGTTCCTCCGGCGGCTGGTAACTCAAAATAAAAAGCGGAAATCCAACGACATGGCATTACTCAGTGAATACGAACAACGGCAAGTGGCCGAAGCCATTGCCCGGGTGGAGCAGCAGACCGACGCCGAACTGGTGACAGTGCTGGCCGCTCGGGCCGACGACTACGCCTATATCCCGCTGCTCTGGGCCAGCCTGCTGGCGCTGGTGGTGCCGGGGCTGGTGCACTACGCCACCGGCTGGCTGAACATGCACCTATTGCTGCTGGCGCAATGGGCGACCTTCATCGTGCTGTGCCTGGTGTTTCGCCTGCCGCGGATCACCACCCGGCTGATCCCGCGCTCGGTACGCCACTGGCGGGCCTCCAACCTGGCCCGGCGCCAGTTCCTCGAACAGAACCTGCACCACACCGTGGGCGGCACCGGGGTGCTGATCTTTGTCAGCGAAGCCGAGCGCTACGTGGAAATCCTCGTGGACGAGGGCATTTCCAAGCGTCTGGATAACAAGCAGTGGAACGGCATCGTGCGCAACTTTACCCAGCAGGTCCGGCAGGGCCAGACCCTGCAGGGCTTCCTCGACTGCATTGAGGCCAGCGGCGAACTGCTCAAGGCCCATGTGCCCCTGACCCAGGTGCGCAATGAATTGCCCAACCGCCTGGTGGTGCTCAACTGAGCCCCCTTGGGGGCCGGCTTGCCGGCCCATGGCCCCTGAGCCTTGCACTGCCCTGGGGCGACGAATTTTTACCGTCGGGTGAATAACTCCGTGCCCCGACGGGATTTGCTCCCTAAAATACCCGCCACTCCCTGATTCACACCCCGCATCGCCCGAGGCACCTGCCCCCATGTCCGTTACCGCTCCTTCCGCCCGCTCCGCGCCGGATCATCACGCCCAGTTCCTGCAATTGCTCGACACCAGCCTTGCGCAAAACGCCTTTATCAAGCTGGTACTGGCCAAGCACGTGGGCCCGGAAGCGGACCTGCAACGCCTGATCATCAAGCAACTGACGGTCAAGGAGCAGCCGTGCCTGTCCTTCGTCTATCGCTACAAGACCCGCGACATCACCAAGAACTTCACCCTGGACGAAGGCAGCGCCGCCATCGCCGAGCTGCTGCCGGCCGCGTTCAAGAACGCCCACCTGCTGACCCTGACCGATGAAGTGCAGCTGGAATACAGCAAGAAGGGCAAGAGCTCGCTGTTCAAGGGCAAGCCGCAAACCCAGCGCGATGTGCCGTCGGCCGAGCACAACCGTGAGAAGAACCGGTTCCTCGATCTCAGCCGGCCGTTCCTCGCCGACCTGGGGGTGACCAACAAGCAGCACGAGCTGATTCCGGCGATGTCGCGCAAGTGGAAGCAGATCAACAAGTTCATCGAAGTCTTCAGCCACGCCCTGAGCAGTTCGCCGATCAAGCTCGATCAGCCGGTACGGGTGGCGGACTTCGGTTCCGGCAAGGGCTACCTGACCTTCGCCATCCACGACTACCTGCGCAACACCCTCAAGGTCGAGGGCGAGGTGACCGGCGTCGAATTGCGCGAGGACATGGTGACCCTGTGCAACGCCGCCGCGCAGCGCCTTGCGCACCCGGGCCTGGTGTTCAAGTGCGGTGACGTGCGCAGCGTGGCCCCCAGCCAGCTGGAAGTGATGATCGCCCTGCATGCCTGCGACATCGCCACCGACTACGCGATCCACACCGGCATCCGCTCCGGCGCGGCGATCATCATGTGCTCGCCGTGCTGCCACAAGCAGATCCGCCAGCAGATCCAGAGCCCGGCGCTGCTCAAGCCGATGCTGCAATACGGCCTGCACCTGGGGCAGCAGGCAGAGATGGTCACCGACAGCCTGCGGGCCTTGTTCCTCGAAGCCTGCGGTTATGAAACCAAGGTCTTCGAGTTCATCTCCCTGGAACACACCAACAAGAACAAGATGATCCTGGCGGTCAAGCGTGCCGAACCGGTTGACCCGACCCCGCTGCTGGCCAGGATCGAAGAACTCAAGGCCTTCTACCAGATCAGCGAGCACTGCCTGGAAACCCTGCTCAAGGCAGACCAGCAGTTGTAAGTGACAAGCGACAAGCCGCAAGCCAGCCACTTGCCACTTGCCACTTGCCACTTGCCACTTACAGCTTGCCGCTTGCCGCTGTAGTACCAGGCTATTACCCGGGCTGGCGTAATGGGACTACCTTGAGTACTTCTTCCGCCCACGTCTTTCCCTGAAAGGAGTCCACTCCATGGCCGCGAAAAAGATCCTCATGCTGGTTGGCGATTACGTCGAAGACTACGAAGTGATGGTGCCGTTTCAGGCGCTGCTGATGGTCGGTCACACGGTGCACGCCGTGTGTCCGGAAAAGCGCGCCGGGCAGACCGTGCGCACGGCGATCCACGACTTCGAGGGCGACCAGACCTACAGCGAGAAGCCGGGGCACCTGTTTGCCCTCAACTTCGACTTCGCCCAGGTCAACTCCGCTGATTACGACGCGCTGCTGATCCCCGGCGGACGCGCTCCGGAATACCTGCGGCTGAACGCCAAGGTGCTGCAACTGGTCCAGGAGTTCGACCAGGCCGGCAAGCCGATCGCCGCGGTGTGCCACGGCGCGCAACTGCTGGCCGCGGCGGGCATCCTTGAAGGTCGCGAGTGCAGCGCCTACCCGGCCTGTGCCCCGGAAGTGCGGTTGGCCGGCGGCACTTACATCGATATCCCGGTGACCGAAGGCCACGTCCAGGGCAATCTGGCCACCGCCCCGGCCTGGCCGGCGCACCCCAGCTGGCTGGCCGATTTCCTGGGCTTGCTGGGCACCAAAATCACCCTGTAAGCGAGGACCACGCCATGTGCGAGCTGTACGTCAAGGCCGACCCGATTCTCTACGAGTCCCGCTCCCGTTCGCTGCGCATCTGTGGCGTGGTCACCACCTTGCGCCTGGAAAACCAGTTCTGGGACATCCTCAGCGAGATCGCCGAAGCCGACGGCATGACCACCAACCAGCTGATCGCCAAGCTGTATGAAGAGGTCATGGACTACCGCGGCGAAGTGGTGAACTTCGCTTCCTTCCTGCGGGTCAGTTGCACCCGCTACCTGAGCCAGCGGCGTACTGCCGCGCCCGATCTCAGCCTGGTGCGGCGCAACGCACTGTAGCCGCTGCCGCAGGCTGCGAACGGCCCGCAGGGACGCGGGTTTCTGAAGGCCGCTCAAGGTTTGGCGGGCGATCGCCAAGCAAGGTCCAGCGGACCTTTGCGCAGCCTCGCGGGCTCGGCAGCGGCGCCCGGGCTCAGCTGATTTTGCTGAGGAAGCCCGGGAGTTGCGGTTCCGGGAGCACCGCCAGCACTTTGAGGCGTTGCAGCATGCGCTGGCGGGCGCGTTGCAGGTGTTCCCTGAGGTTCAGGGCGGCGGCGTCGAAGGCACCGTGCAGCAACAGTTCGAGAATCAGTCGGTGCTCGGCGAGCATCGCCGGGTCGGCACCGATGCCCAGCAGGCGGTAGAAAATCCGGTTGATGATCATCGGGCTCTGGGCCTGGCGGATCAGCGCTGCCATCTTGCGGTTGTGCAAGCCGCTCAGGCAGTGCTGGTGCAGGTCTTCTTCCAGGCGCTCCAGCACCTCCAGGTCGCAATGCTCGGCCTGTTGCGCCTGGGTCACCCGTTCCAGCATCTGTTCCAGGTGCTCGCGCGCCAGGCCCGGGGCGCTCTGGCGCAGGGCCTCGGGTTCCAGGCAGGCGCGCAGTTCGTAGTCTTCGGTGACTTCGCGGGCGGTCAGCGGCCCGGCCAGCCATTGAGAGTAGGGCTCCTTTTCCACCAGGCCGCGATCGCGCAGGCGCATCAGCGCCTCGCGGACCACCGCGCGGCTGACGCCGTAGTGCTCGGCGGCAGCCTGTTCGTCGAGGCGGAAGTGGCCAAAGGCGATGCAGGTGGAGAGGGCGCCGCTCAGTTCCTCGTAGATCCGTTCTCCCAGGGGGCGGGTGTCCACCAGTTCTTCATCGCTGGCCAGTCCCAGGTGCGCATGGCTCAGGGGCAGGCGCAGCGGTTCGATCGCCAGGCCCTGGGGGTTGATCAGGTAGCCGCGGCCATCAAAACGGCTGATCAGGCCTTCGCCGTGCAACAGGTCGAGGGCCTTGCGCACCGGCACCCGGCTGGTGCCGAACAGTTCAGCCAGCGGCGCTTCCAGCAGCACCAGGCCCTGCAGGGCGGTGCCCTGGAGGATGGCGTCGCGCAATACCTGACGGATCATGGCGTAGCGCGATGCGGTGCGCGGGTCCTCTGCTGACACTGCTTTCATCGGTTCCTCTAGGGGGCTGGGCGGCGATGGCCGGGGATTCTCTCACAGTTGCCGAGTGTCACTGAGTGCCACGTTTGCCTGCCCCGTCCTGGGGCCTTCATGGCCGGATTGTTACCTTTCTGCACCAAAATGTACTTTTTAATAAAAGATACATTATTTCATTGGCATGAGCAGGCGCGAGGCTTTTCTCCGTCGGTGGCCCGGCGGCCTGTCTCTGCAACCCACTCTGCCTCGATATTCCAGGGCCATTTCCAAGTTTTCGGAACGGGTGACGAGGTGCGCGGGCTCTTGAGCTGGCACGGAATCTGCTCTGAATAAAATGTACATTTTAATAATTAGTACATTTTATCGATTTGCGGAGTGAACCATGCATCCAGATTCGTTGAGCGACGCCACGGCGATGGCCCAAGCCTTCGCCCAGGGCCGCACCGATCCGGTCCAGGTCCTGGAGCAGGCCCTGGCGTTGGCCGAGGCGACGCCCCATGTGTTCATTTCCCTGTGCCCGGCCCGGGCCCGGCGCGAGGCCGAGGCGGCTGCCGCCCGGTGGCGTGACGGCCAGCCGCTGAGCCTGCTGGATGGCGTGCCCCTGGCCTGGAAGGATCTGTTCGACCTCGCCGGCAGCATCACCACCGCCGCCGCCCAGGTGCGGCGCGATGCAGCGCCGGCCGGCGTCGATGCGCCCAGCGTGCGGCAGTTGTGCCGCGCCGGGCTGGTCAGCCTGGGCAAGACCAATCTCAGCGAATTCGCTTACTCCGGGCTCGGCCTGAATCCGCACTTCGGCACCCCGATCAATCCCCACAGCGATGCCCAGCCACGGATTCCCGGTGGCTCTTCGGCAGGTTCCGCCGTGGCGGTGGCCGCCGGTATCGTGCCGATCGCCATGGGCACCGACACCGCCGGTTCGATCCGCATCCCCGCGGCCTTCAATGGCCTGGTGGGCTACCGCGCCACATCCCGGCGCTATGACCGCGACGGGGTGTTTCCCCTGGCCCACAGCCTCGACAGCCTCGGGCCGCTGACCCGCAGCGTGCGCGATGCCTGGGTGATCGACGCTCTGCTGCGCGGTGGCGACCCACGGCAACTGCCGCTGCCGCGCAGCCTGGCCGGGCAGCGCTTCTGGGTCGATTCGCCAGTGCTCGACGACAGCCGCACCCAAGCGGCGGTGCGCGCCAACCTGCTGCAGGTGGTCGAATGCCTGCAACAGGCCGGGGCGCGGGTGGAGCAACGGCCGCTGCACAGCCTGCAAGCCACCCTGCAACTGATCCAGGAACACGGCTGGCTCGGCGCCGCCGAAGCCTTCGCCCTGCACCAGCCGTTGCTCGACAGCGAGTACGCCGAGCAACTGGACCCACGGGTGCGCCGGCGCCTGGAAAGCGCCCGGCAGATGCCGGCCAGCCAACTGTTGCGGCTGTACCAGGCGCGGCGCCAGTTGCAGCAGCAAATGCACGACGAACTGGACGGCGCGGTGCTGATCACCCCCAGCGTGGCCCATGTGGCGCCGCCCCTGGCGCCCCTGGAGCAGGACGACGAACTCTTTGCCCGGACCAACCTGGCGACCCTGCGCCTGACCATGCCCGGCAGTTTCCTCGACATGCCCGGGGTGGCCCTGCCCAGCGGCCGCGATGCCCAGGGCCTGCCCACCGGGTTGCTGCTGAGCCTGCCCCAGGGCCATGACCAGCAGTTGCTGAACACGGCCCTGGCGCTGGAGGCGGTGCTGCCGCGCTAGGCCCCGACGATTTTTTTCCAACAACAAGCAATCACTGGAGGCCGCTCATGGCTAAAGAAATTCTCTGTGCATTTGGTGTCGATGTGGACGCGGTGGCCGGCTGGCTCGGCTCCTACGGCGGCGAGGATTCGCCGGACGACATCTCCCGGGGCCTGTTCGCCGGGGAAGTCGGCGCGCCGCGCCTGCTCAAGCTGTTCGAGCGCTATGGCCTGCGCACCACCTGGTTCATCCCCGGGCACTCCATGGAAACCTTTCCCGAGCAGATGAAGGCCGTGGCTGATGCCGGCCACGAGATCGGCGTGCATGGCTACAGCCACGAGAACCCCATCGCCATGACTGCCGAACAGGAGGAGATCGTGCTCGACAAGTCCATCGAGCTGATCACCCGGGTCACCGGCAAGCGCCCCACCGGCTACGTCGCGCCCTGGTGGGAATTCAGCAAGGTGACCAACGAGCTGCTGCTGAAAAAGGGCATCAAGTACGACCACAGCCTGATGCACAACGACTTCCACCCCTACTACGTGCGGGTCGGTGACAGCTGGACCAAGATCGACTACAGCCAGCACCCCGACACCTGGATGAAGCCCCTGGTGCGCGGCCAGGAAACCGACCTGGTGGAGATCCCGGCCAACTGGTACCTGGACGACCTGCCGCCGATGATGTTCATCAAGAAAGCCCCCAACAGCCACGGCTTCGTCAACCCGCGACACCTGGAAGAAATGTGGCGCGACCAGTTCGACTGGGTCTACCGCGAGCATGAACACGCGGTGTTCACCATGACCATCCACCCCGACGTCTCCGGCCGCCCGCAAGTGCTGTTGATGCTCGAACGCCTGATCGAACACATCCAGAGCCACGCCGGCGTGCGTTTCGTCACCTTCGACGAGATCGCCGACGACTTTATCCGCCGCCACCCGCGCAACCGCTGATCCCGGCCACTTCATCGAGGCGTGATTGATGTCTATCTATAACAAGCTCGACCTGACTGGGTGGAAACCCCAGCAGCTGACCCCGGACCAAGTGCGCTTCGCCACCTGGATCGCCTTCTTCGCCTGGGTCTTCGCGGTGTACGACTTCATTCTGTTTGGCACCCTGCTGCCGGAGATCGGCCGGCACTTCGGCTGGGGCGAGGTCGAGCAGGCCGAGATCGCCACCTGGGTGGCGGTGGGCACCGCGGTGGTGGCCCTGGCCATCGGGCCGCTGGTGGACAAGCTGGGGCGGCGCATGGGCATCATTTTCACCGTCAGCGGCTCGGCCATCTGTTCGGCGCTGACCGCCATCGGCGGCGCCTGGGGCAAGTCGCCGCTGATCCTGATCCGCTCCCTGGGCGGCCTGGGTTACGCCGAGGAAACGGTGAACGCCACCTACCTCAGTGAGCTGTACGCGGCGTCCGACGATCCGAAGCTGGCCAAGCGCCGGGGCTTCATCTACAGCCTGGTGCAGGGCGGCTGGCCGGTGGGGGCGCTGATCGCCGCCGGGTTGACCGCGGTGCTGCTGCCGATCATCGGCTGGCAGGGCTGCTTCATCTTTGCCGCGATCCCGGCCATCGTCATCGCGGTCATGGCGCGCAAGCTCAAGGAGAGCCCGCAGTTCCAGATCCACCGGCGCATCAGCCAGTTGCGCAAAAGCGGCTCGGTCAGCGAGGCCCAGGCGGTGGCCCTGACTTACGGCGTGGACTACGACGAGCACAGCAAGGCCGGGCTGGCCGCGGCCTTTCGTGGCCCGGCGCGGCGCGCGACTTTGGTGATCGGCGCGGCGATCCTGCTCAACTGGGCGGCGATCCAGGTGTTCAGCGTGCTGGGCACGTCGGTGATCGTCAGCGTGCACCACATCTCCTTCGAGAACTCGCTGATCATCCTGGTGCTGTCCAACCTGGTGGGCTATTGCGGCTACCTGAGCCACGGCTGGATGGGCGACAAGATCGGCCGGCGCAACGTCATCGGCCTGGGCTGGATGCTTGGCGGCCTGTCGTTCGCCGGGATGCTCTACGGCCCGAGCAACCTGCCGATGGTGGTGGGGCTCTACAGCCTGGGCCTGTTCTTCCTGATCGGCCCGTATTCGGCGGCGCTGTTTTTCATCAGTGAGAGTTTTCCCACCAGCATCCGCGCCACCGGCGGCGCGATCATCCACGCCATGGGCCCGATCGGTGCGGTGGTGGCGGGCTTCGGCGCGACCCAGGTGCTGTCCGCCGGTGGCGACTGGCAGACCTCGGCGTTGTATTTCGGCGCGCTGCCTTGCTTTCTCTCCGGTGCGCTGATGTTCGCCGCGCGCCATGTGCGTCCTGAAACCGTTCAATAAGGAAACTGATCCATGACTCGACAAGTCGCCTTGATCACCGGTGCCGCCAGCGGCATCGGCCAGGCCCTGGCCGTGGCCTATGCGCGCTGCGGCGTGGCGGTGGTGGGCGGGTACTTCCCCGCCGATCCCCATGACCCGCAAACCACCCGCGACCTCGTGGCCGAGGCGGGCGGGCAATGCCTGATGCTGCCCCTGGACGTTACCGACAGCGCCTCGGTGGACGCCCTGGCGGAACAGGCGGCGTCGCACTTTGGCCGTCTCGATTACGCGGTGGCCAATGCCGGCTTGCTGCGCCGTGCGCCGCTGCTGGACATGACCGACCAGGCCTGGAACGCCATGCTCGATGTCGACTTGACCGGAGTCATGCGCACCTTTCGCGCGGCGGTGAGGTACATGGGCGAGGGCGGTGCCCTGGTGGCGATTTCGTCGATTGCCGGCGGCGTCTACGGCTGGCAGGACCACGCCCACTACGCCGCAGCCAAGGCCGGGGTGCCGGGCTTGTGCCGCTCGCTGGCGGTGGAACTGGCGGCCAGGGGCATTCGCTGCAACGCGGTGATCCCGGGGCTGATCGAGACTCCGCAGTCCCTCGACAGCCAGAACTCCCTGGGCCCGGAAGGGCTGGCCAAGGCGGCCAGGGCGATTCCCCTGGGGCGCGTCGGGCGAGCCGATGAAGTGGCGTCGCTGGTGCGTTTTCTCACCAGCGACGAGTCCAGCTACCTGACCGGGCAGAGCATCGTCATCGATGGCGGCCTGACGGTGCGCTGGCCGGATTGAACCCACGGTGTAGCCGCTGCCGAGCCTGCGAGGCTGCGCATCGCTCTAATGCCAAACCTTCAACGTCCTCAAATCAGCCGCGCCCCTTCGGGGGCGTCCAGGGGCTGAGCTTTTTTAAGGAGTGCTGCACATGCAACACCTGCACAACCGCCGCGCCGTGATCACCGGTGCCGGCAGCGGCATCGGCGCCGCTATCGCTCGGGCTTATGCCGTCGCCGGTGCCCGCTTGCTGCTGGCCGACCGCGACCCCGCGCGCCTGGCCGAGAGCGCCCAAGCCTGTCGCGAACTGGGCGCCGAAGTCGTCGAATGCGTGGCCGATGTCGGCAGCGTCGAAGGCGCCCAGGCCGGGGTCGATGCCTGCGTCGAGCATTTCGGCGGCATCGATATCCTGGTCAACAACGCCGGCATGCTGACCCAGGCCCGTTGCGTCGACCTGTCCATCGAGATGTGGAACGACATGCTGCGCGTCGATCTGACCAGCGTCTTCATCGCCAGCCAGCGGGCCTTGCCCCACATGCTGGTGCAGCGCTGGGGGCGGATCATCAACGTCGCCTCGCAGCTGGGGATCAAGGGCGGCGCCGAGCTGACCCACTACGCCGCGGCCAAGGCCGGGGTCATCGGCTTCACCAAGTCCCTGGCTTTGGAAGTGGCCAAGGACAACGTGCTGGTCAATGCCATCGCCCCGGGACCGATCGAGACGCCGCTGGTGGCCGGCATCAGCAGTGCCTGGAAAACCGCCAAGGCCGCCGAACTGCCCCTGGGGCGTTTCGGCCTCGCCGATGAAGTGGCGCCCACCGCGGTGCTGCTGGCCAGCGATCCGGGGGGCAACCTGTTCGTCGGCCAGACCCTGGGCCCGAACTCCGGCGACGTCATGCCATGAAGGAGGGTTGAACATGTGCGGCTTATGCGGGCTGCTGGGCGAAGACGTGCACTGGAGCGATCCGCTGGGGGATGAACTGCCCCGGCGCCGCGAGCGCTTGCGCAGGATCGCCGCGATCAACCGGGTGCTGGCGCCGTTGCGGCTCAAGGTCGAGGACTTCCAGGGCTCGGCCTACTTGCTGCTCGGGGCCACTGGCCGCCAGGAGCTGGCCAGCGGCCTGGAGCAACTCTGGAGCCTGGCCGAGGCCATGCTGGGCCGGCCCCTGGACCCTCTCGACCCTGTGCTTCTCAAACACCTGGAGCAACAGCCATGAGCATGCCCCTGAACGTCATCACCGGGTTTCTCGGCAGTGGCAAGACCACCTTGCTCAATCGTCTGTTGCAGGACCAGAGCCTGGGCGACACGGCGTTGCTGATCAACGAGTTCGGCGATATCGGCATCGACCACCTGCTGGTGCAGGAGGTGGCGCCGGATACCGTGTTGCTGCCCAGCGGCTGTGTCTGCTGTTCGATTCGCGGCGAATTGAAAGAGGCCTTGCTCGGGCTCCTGGCGCGACGCAGCCGCGGCGAGGTCCCGGCCTTTCGCCGGGTGCTGCTGGAAACCACCGGGCTGGCCGACCCGGCCCCGATCCTGGCCACGGTGAACAACGATCCGCAGTTGCGTGGGCGGGTGCACATCGGCTTGCTGGTGACCCTGGTGGATGCCAGCCACGCGGCGTTGCAGGAGCGCCTGCATCCGGAGTGGCTGGCCCAGGTGGCGGCCGCGGACCGCTTGTTGCTGAGCAAGACCGACTGTGTCGACGAGGCGACCCAGGCTGCCTTGCGTGAGCGTCTGCAACGGCTCAACCCCGGGGCGCCGCTGTTGCTGACCCGGCAGATCCAGAGCGGTGACCAGCTGTTGCTGGGCGAGGGGCTGCGCGGGGCGACGGCCGAGCGGGAGGTGGCGCGCTGGCAGTTGCAGCGGCCGTTGACGGTCGCCCCTGCGTCCCATGGCGCGGCGCAGGTGTGCAGCCTGGAGTTCGAGCAAGCGCTGGATTGGGTGGGCTTCGGGGTCTGGTTGTCGATGCTGCTAAGATGCCACGGCGAACGAATTCTGCGGGTGAAAGGATTGCTCAACGTCAACGCCAGCCAGGCCCCCATCGTCATTCATGGCGTGCAGCATTGCCTGCATGCTCCCGTGCATCTGCCACGCTGGCCCAGTGCCGATCATCGTTCGCGGCTGGTGTTTATCCTGCGCGGGCTTGAGCCCGAGCAACTGCGCCATTCCTTCGAGGTGTTCGCCCGCAGCTTCGCCCCGGTCGCCGGGGAGAGTGCCTGATGGTCGCGACGCAACCGGTCACCCTGCGGGTACTGGGCACCTCGGTGACCCTGCTCGAATCCCTGCGGCTGCGTGCCGAACAGGACCTGGGCATTCGCCTGGTGTATCAGGTGCACGATGTGGAACAGGCCCAGCGCATCGCGGTGATGCAGCCGGACAGCTACGACCTCTACGACCAGTGGTTTCACAACGTCGATTTCGTCTGGCCGGCCCAGGCGATCCAACCCATCGATACCCGGCGTATTGCCCTGTGGCACGAGATCAACGACCTGCCCAAGCGCGGACGCTTGTCCCCCAGCGATCGCCTGGGCAGTGGCAGCGTGCCCAGCGAGCGGCTCTACGTGCAGCACGACGGCAGCCTGGGCAGCACGGTCAGCGAGCGCATCAGCATGCTGCCGCTGACCCACAACGCCGACAGTTTTGCCTACCGCCCGGAGCGCCTGCCGGCCGGGTTCAGCAGCGCCAACGAAAGCTGGGGCTGGCTGCTGGAGCCGGCCTGGAGCGGGCGCATCGCCTTGCAGAGCGACGCCGCGATCGGTGCCCTGGATGCCGCCCTGGCAGTGCAGGGCTGTGGCCTGGAGTCGTTCAAGGACATCGGCAACCTGAGCATCGAGGAGATCGACCGGCTGGCACAGATCCTGGTACGCAAGCAGCGCGAAGGGCATTTCGCCGCGTTCTGGTCGGACGACGAAGAAGCCGCGCAACTGATGCTCAGCCCGCGCATCGATATCCAGAGCCTGTGGTCGCCGACCCTGATGCGCCTGCACCGCGCCGGGGTCAAATACCGTCTGGCGGTGCCGCGCGAGGGCTACCGCGCCTGGTTCGGCGGCCTGTCGTTGTCGCGCCATGCCCAGGGCGCGGTGCTGGACGCGGCCTACGCCTATCTCAACTGGTGGCTGTCGGGCTGGCCCGGAGCGGTGATGGCGCGCCAGGGCTACTACATCGGCAACCCGGCGCGTACCCGTGATCACCTGAGCAGCGCCGAGTGGGATTACTGGTACGCCGGCAAGCCGGCCCGGGAGGAGTTGCCGGGCAGCGATGGCGCGCCGCTGATCGAGATCGGCGAGACTCGCGACGGCGGTTCCTACCAGCAGCGCATGGGGCACATCGCGGTGTGGAACTCGGTGATGGACGAGCACAACTACCTGGTGCGGCGCTGGGGCGATTTCCTCCGGGCGGGCCGGGCGGCGGGCCGCGGCAAAGGCTGAGGACTAGAGCCCCAGGCGCGCCAGCTGGCGCAGGTCGGCGATCACCGCCGGGTTGCCGCCTTCCAGCACGTCCAGGCGCATTTGCGCGATCAGCGATTTCAGCAGCTCGGTCTGGGTCATCCGGGTGGCTTGCAGCAGGCGCGCGAGATCCTCGGCCACATAGTGGTTGACCTTCAGCGACAGGCGTTTCATGGCCGGCACGGCCGGCAACTGGCGGGCCTCGGCCTGTTCGGCCAGGTACGCGGCGAAGCCCTCATGCACCTGCTCCAGGGAAGACGCCGGAGGAGCGCTGAAGTAGTAGCTGAAGAACAGTTTGCGCATCTGCACCCCGGCGTCTTCGGCCACCGAGTGCATCGCCGCATCCAGCACATCGAGGTAGACCGCCGGCAGCCGCGCCTCGATGGAGGTCAATGACTGCTTGCGGGCTTCCTTGATCGCCGGCGTCGACTGGGGCGGGATGGCCACCACCGTGGCGCACAGGTCGCAGACCCCCACCAGGACCTCCCGGGCCTGGCCGTTGCCGTCGCTGAAAGGGACGTCGCGGCGGGTGTAGGTGATGCCCACGACCTGTTGGCAATGCTCACAAAGCGCCTTGCCCCGGTCGCCCTGCAGATAGAGTTTCATGGGTTGCCCTCATCGGTGAACGCCGATGAACCAGGTTTCTGGCTCGATAAAGTAGAACTTGATGTACCAGCCCGCCTTCTTCAGCACATGGACGGCAAGGTCCGGGACGCTGTGGTGGGCACTGCAATGGTGGTCGGTGCCCTTGCAGGCGCCGATGACCTCGATCAGTTGGCCCGCCGAAACCTCGCCAGTGGCCAGTAGGTTCTTGGCCTCGATCGAACCGCGCGCGGCATGCAGATAGTTGCCGCTTTGTAGTGCATTGATCAGGTCCCGCCTGACCTTCCTGAAGCCTCTGTCCATGATGCGTTCTCGGTTGTACGACAGTCGTCGTACATAATCAATGGGACGTTGACTGAAAGTGCCCAACGGCCTTTCAGCGGTGTTCAGGGGGGAGTCGATCTTAGCCCGGCAGGCGCGGGCGGCAGGGCCGGGTTAACGGCTTGCAATACATCGGTGATGGCCAACGGCTGGCCTGCTGCGGTGCGTCCGATGCACCGCAGCCAGCGGCCGTCAGAAGAAGCGGGTCACGCTGATCTTGGCGTTGCGTCCGACGCTGTAGGCGTTGTCGCCGCTGAGGGCCGGGCGGTAGTCGCGGTTGAACATGTTATCCAGGGTGAAGTTGACTTCGGTGCCCTTGAGGTAGGCCTGCTGGGGCTTCCAGTTGGCGAACAAGCCCTGCACGTTGTAGCGGTCATTGCCGTACTGGTCCCAGTAGGAGTCGCCCAGGCTGCTGGCCGGGCCACTGGGGTATTTGTCGCTGGGCAGGCGGTCGGTCTGGCGCACCCACTGGCCCTGCCAGCCGACCTGGGCATCCCACTGGGGAATCTTCACTCCCAGGGTCGCCACCCATTTGCGCGGCGGAATGTCCCGGGCCCAGACGTTCGGCCCCCAGGGGTTGGTGTAGGCGCCCTGGTGCTTGCCGGTGATCCACGAGTAGGACAGGGCGCCGAACAGGTAGCTGGAGTCGTAGTAGCTTTCGACTTCGAAGCCCTTGATGGTCAGGTCGCCGATGTTGCGATACACCGACATCGGCGACTCCTTGCACACCTGGGCGATGCTCTTGCCGGTGCTCAGTTGTTCCGCGCAGCCGATCCCGGTGGCCTTGAGGATCTCGTTGCTGATCTTGTTCTGGAACACCGTGGTGCGGATCTGCAGGTTGTCGTTGTCGGCCAGCACCTTGGAGAAGTTGTGGAGGGTCCCCGCGCGCAACGCGGTGATGCGCTCCGGGTCCAGGTTGCGGCTGGTGGCCGAGCGGCTGCTGCCGGGGGCCTGCACTTCGTACTGCTCGTCGATTACCGGAGCGCGCCAGGTCTTGCTGTAGTCGGCGAACAGCGCCAGGTTCGGATTGACGTTCCAGAACGCCGACAGCCGTGGCGACCAGCCGGTGTAGGTCTTGTCGCCGTAGTCATGGCCGTCCTTGGGGTTGGTGCTGTTGTACAGCGGCGCGTCGTTTTCCTGGCCACGGTTGCGCACATGGTCGTAGCGCAGCGACGGGGTCAGGGTGAAGTCCCCCAGGGTCACCGCGTCCTGGATGTAGAAGGCGTTGTTGTCGACCTTGCCATGGGGCATGAACCCCGGCTGGTAGTGGCCGTAGTTGTACTTGGGCACTTCGTAGGTCTTGCCCGGCATCCACATGTCCACCTCGCGGGTGTGTTTGCGGATCTGCGTGCCGAGGGTCAGGGCATGGTCCAGGGAACCGGTGCTGAAGCGGCTGATGTTGGTCACTTCGAGGATCTTGTCCTCGTAGCCCACGGTGATCTTGCGACCGCCGGTGACCGGTTGATAGAAAGCGGTCGGGCCGCGTTCGTCGGTCTGATCGGTCGTGGAATTGGAGTACTGGACCTTGAGATCGATCCAGGGGTTGTCCACCGGCTGGTACTCGTACTTGGTCAGCCAGGTGGTGTCGATGGTGTTGCGCTGGGCCAGGTAGCGCTTGGTGGCGCCGTCGTAGCCGTACTTGTCGATGTTGGCCTTGCTGGGGGGCGCCGGGTAGCTCTTGGCCGAGAAGGGCGCCCAGATGTCGCTGTCGGAGCGCATGTAGCTCAGGCCCAGGCGCTGCTCGTCGGTCAGTTGCATGTTGAACTTGAACAGCTCGCCTTCCAGGTCCTGGGCGGTGTTGGGCTGGCGCTTGGGGTTGATCAGGTATTCATTGCGCGGGTCGGGAACGGAGCTGGCCAGCTTCATGTCGTCGCCGTCGCGCTTGGTCCAGTAGGCCAGGGCATCGAAACGATGATCGTCGGAACGGCCATACACCGCCGAGGTGTAGGCCTGTTGATGGTCGTTGCTGCTGTAGCCGTACTTGACCATGGCGCCGGCGTTGCGCCCGTCCTGCAACAGATCTGGGGCGTCCTTGGTTTCGGTGTGCACGGTGCCGCCGAAACCGCCGTTGCCGGTCTTGGGCGAGTGCGGGCCCTTTTCCACTTCCACCCGCCGGATCAGTTCCGGCTCGATGAAAATCACTCCCTGCTGGTAGCGCTCGAAGCCGCTCTTGGTGGCGCCGTCGACGGTGATCGGCACGTCCTCGGCGTCCCCCAGGCCCCAGATGTTGATGGTCTGGCCGCCGGGTTTCAGCGAGCCGCCGAGGCTGACGCCGGGCAGGGTGTCGATCAGGCTGACCACGTTGTTGGACTGGTGGCGATCGATTTCCGCCTGGTTCAGGGTCGAGCGGCCGACACTGGCGGCGTCGACCTCGGTGCCGTTGCCGATCACGCTCATGGCCCCCAGTTGCAGGGCCGAGCCGCTGCTGACGCTGGTTTCGGCGGGGCGCACGACGTAGGTGTTGTCGACCTTCAGCAGATTGAACGGGCCGCCCTGGAGCAGGCTGCGGATCGCCTCTTCGGGGCTGAAGTCCCCCTGCAGGGCCGGTGCTTTGGCGTTGCGCAGCAATTGCTCATCGAACAGCAGCTGGATCTTCGCCTGCTGGGCGACCTGACTCAGGGACGCGGCCAGGGGCTGCGCCGGCAACTGGAAATGCAACGGCCCGGCCTGGACCTGCAGGCTGAAGGCCAGGCAGGCGGCGAGCAGGGTTGGGCGGGTACGGACTAACGGAACAGGCAAGAACGCGCGAAACATGACATCCCCCAGAGCGGCTTAAAGGCCAGAAAGGCGCTGCGGACAGAGCGCAGACAGGAGGAAGACGCGGCAGTGAAAAAATACCTCATATGCGAATGCAAAATATTCTCATGTATTGCTCAGCGGGCTTCGATCTTCAACTGACCGTCGGCCTGGACCCGGGTTTTCACCGGAATCAGGGCGGGCAGGGCCTTGACCAGGGCATCCGGGTCGTTGACGTCGAGGTTGCCGGACACCTTGTAGGCGCCGATGGAGCCCTCGGCCAGTTGCACCGGCTGCCGCCGATAGAGGTTCAGCTCGTCCACCAGGCTGGCCAGGTCGCGGTTGCGAAAGGCCAGGCGCCCGCTGCGCCAGTCGGCCACTTCGTCGCGGTCCAGGGACTGTTGGCGCAAGGTGCCTTGGTGCAGGTCGTAGACCGCCTGCTGCCGGGCCCCCAGCAGGGTCAGTTCCCCGGGCTTGCCGTCCGGGCTGAACGCCACCTGGCCGTGGGCCACGCTGACCACCAGTTGGCGCTGACCGCGGCGCACGTCAAATGCGGTGCCCACCACCCGGACCTTGGCCGCACCGCTGTGCACCCACAGCGGGCGCTCCTGGTCGGCGGCGACCTCCAGGTACAGCTGGCCCTGTTGCAGGTAGATATCCCGTTGCCGGGCGCTGAAATCCACCTTCACCTGAGTATTGGCATTGACGTAGAGGGTGCTGCCGTCCGGCAGCTTGAAGGCTCGGGCGCCCTGTTCCTGTGCCGCGATCTGCTGCCGGTAAGGCGCCTGGGGTGTCCCCAGGTTGAGCGCCAGCACCGCGCACAGCACCGCGGCCGCCGCTGCCAGGGCCGGCCGCCAGAGCGGCGTCTTGCGCCGAGGGAGCGGCACGGGGCGGTTCAGCTGCTGCAACTGCGCCAGATCGACCCACAACTGCTCGAACTCGGCATAGGCCCGGGCATGGGCCGGTTCACTGATCCAGCTGTCGAACGCTTTGCGCGTGGCCCGGTCCGGATCATTGCGGTTACGGGCGAACCAACTGGCGGCCTGGGCATCGATCTGCTCGCTGTCGAGGTCGTCCTGGGGGCCGGAAAAGCGGGTCATTCAGGCTGCTCCTTGCCATTTTCTCGTTGTAGGTGTTGCTTGCAATGCAGCAGGGCAAAGGCGATGTGTTTCTCCACCATGCTCACGGAAATCCCCATGCGCTCGGCGATCTGCGTCTGGCTCAGCCCCTCGAAGCGGTGCAGCATAAGGGCTTCGCGGCGCCGCGGCGAGAGCTGGGCGAGGACTTCTTTCAATTGTTCCAGGCGTTGCAGGCGCTGGGCGGCGGGCAGTGGCTCGTGCTGTTCGTCGGCCAGGGGCTCAGTGTCCAAGCCTGACTCGGGATGGACCTGGTGATGCACCCTGGAGCGCACCTGCTGGCGCCGCCAATGATCGCGCAGCAGGTTGCGTGCCATCTGGAACAGGAAGGCCCGGGGCTGTTCGACCTGGTCCCGGTCCCGGTAGTCGAGCCATTGGGTGAACACGTCCTGGGTCATGTCCGCCGCGTCGCTGGCGTTGTCCGTGCGTTTGCGCAGGAAATGCAGGATGTCCGCATAGAACCCGCGGACAGAGTCCGCCAGTGCAGAGTCGGGCTTGGAGCGAGACATGGATATCCTTCTTGACGACGCGGTGAGCACAAGGTCGCGAATGATATCGAGAATTATTGCTATTTGTCACTTTGGCAGATTGACGATCAACCGGCACCGCCTACGCGTCCGAAATACCCCTCCTCGCAGGAGCGGGCTTGCAGCGAAGGCGACCTTGCGAGCGATGCCAGGCTTGCGGCCTCTTCGCCGGCAAGCCGGCTCCTACAAGGGGAAGCAGGCCTGTAGGAGCTGGCGTGCCAGCGAAAGCCCCCTCTAAGGCTCAGATCACGAAGAAACCGTGGGTGCCGTCGCGACGCAGTTGCTCCACCAGGCCGAATTCCCAGTCCAGGTAGCCCTGCATGGCTTCTTTCGGGTTGTCGGTGCCTTCATACGGGCGCCGGTAACGGTCGATCCGCGGCGAGGCCAGTTGCTGGCGGCTTTCCTCGACGGGCAGGCCGGCGTCGATCCAGGCCGCGGTGCCGCCGCTGAGCAGGAACACCGGGCGCTGGGTCAGGGCCTGCAACTGGGGCACCACGAAACGCGCCAGCAGGCTGCTGCCGCAGGTCAGGACATAGCGTTCGGGCTGGGGCAACTGGGCCAGGGATTCCTGCAACTGGCTGGGCAGCACCCACCAGGCCCCGGGGATGTGGCGTTGCACGTAGTTGGCGCTGGCAGTGAAATCCAGCACCAGGGTGCCGGGCTGCTCCAGCCAAGCGGCCAGGGTCCGCGGGCTGATTTCTTCGGCCGACGCGGTGTCCGGCAGCGGTGCCTGCCAGGGCCCGCGCACGCTGAAGTCGCTGTCGCGCAGGCCGTCGAGCACCGCCACTTGCCAGCCCATCTGGGCCAGCCAGGAGGCGCTCATGTTGGCCCGTACCCCGTCGTTGTCCACCAGCACCAGGCGCGCACCGCGCACGCTGGCGAAGTGATCGGTTTCCTGCACCAGTTGCCCACCGGGCGTGGAACGGGCGCCGGGCAGGTGGCCGGCGGCGAATTCTTCCGGGGTGCGCACATCGAACAGATAGCTGGTGCGCTTGGGATCGGCTTGCCAGCGCCGCCACTGGGCCAGGTCGATGCGCGCCACATCGGCCCGGTCCGCGACCGCCCGTGCCGCCGTTTGCGCCTCGGCCCGCCGCTCTTCGTCGACCGGCCGGAAGCGCCGAGTCTGGCCGTGCTCGAGTTTCTGTCCGGCCAGGGTCCAGCCGATGGTGCCGTTGCGCAGGGCCGCCACCGGATTGGGAATGCCGGCGTTGACCAGGGATTGGGTGCCGATGATGCTGCGGGTGCGTCCGGCGCAGTTGACCACCACCTGTGTCCGCGGATCGGGGGCCAGCTCGCGCACCCGCAGCACCAACTCGGCGCCGGGCACGCTGGTGCTGCCGGGAATGCTCATGGTCTGGTACTCGTCGAAACGCCGGGCATCGAGCACCACCAGGTCGGCCTGCCGGTCGAGCAGCGCTTGCAGTTCCTCGGCGGCCAGGGACGGGGTATGGCGCTCGGCTTCCACCAGTTCGCCAAAGGACTTGCTCGGTACGTTGACGTCCTTGAACAGCTCGCCACCGGCGGTGCGCCATCCGTCCAGGCCGCCTTCGAGCAGGGCGACGTCGCTGTAGCCCAGTTGCCCCAGGCGGCTCGCGGCGCGCTGGGCCAGCCCTTCGCCCTGGTCATAGAGGGTGATCGGGGTGTCGCGCCGGGGGATGCGCGCATAGGCCTCCAGCTCCAGTTTCGACAGCGGGATATTGGCCGCGAACAGCGGGTGGGCTTCGGCGAAAGGCGCCTCTTCACGCACGTCGATCAGCGCCAGTTCCTGGCGGTCGAGCAGGGCCTGACGGATCTGCGCCGGGCTGCGGGTAGGGAAATCGGTCATTGCGGGGGCTCCTTCGACAAGTCCCAGAGGTTAGGCAGCAAGCGGTTGGAATAACCGGAGATAAAGGGCTTCTCGTGACCTTCGGCGGTGTACACGGCCCGGCGTACCGCGCCGATGTTGGCGCCGTACACGTGGATGCTGATGGACACCCGGTCGGCGTAGGCATTGCTCACCTGATGGATGTCGCCAATGCGTGGCGACACCGCTTCCACTTGCCCCGGCACCAGGCGAATCGGAGCCCCCGCAGGTTGCAGGCGCCCGTCCGCCAGGCGCTCGAAGCCCTGGCTATCCTCGGCGCCGCGGAGCATGCCGATCAGGCCCCAGACCCGGTGATCGTGGATCGGCGTGCGCTGCCCCGGACCCCAGACAAAGCTGACGATGGAAAAGCGCTGGCGCGAGTCGACATGCAGCAGCCATTGCTGATAGTGCTGCGGGTCGGGCTGGGCGAATTCGTCGGGCAGCCAGTCGTCCTGGCTCACCAGGCGCTGCAGCAGGTCGGCGCCTTGCTCCAGTATCCGGGGCTCATCGGGATGGCCGTCCAGCAGCTCGGCCAGGGCGGCGATGAAGTCCCGCAGGCGGGCGAAGTTGGGGGTATCGATAGCGACTGTTGCGGCGTTGTGGGGCATGGGCTCCCTCCGTGGACACAAGGCAAAGGACGCGAACTACACGGGCGAGCTAAAAGGTATTATTCTTATCGAACATTTTTCCAGTCATTTATTATGCGAAAAAAGAATGAAGATAGATGATCTGAACGCGTTCGTGGCGGTGATCCGCTGCCAGACCATCAGCCAGGCGGCCGATGCCCTGCAGTTGACCCAGCCGGCCATCACCCGCCGGGTGCAGAATTTCGAGGAAGCCCTGGGGGTGGAACTGCTGGACCGCAACACCAAGCCGCTCAAGCCCACCAGCATGGGCTTGCGGGTTTACGGCCAGTGCCTGGAAGTGCTGCGCAGCATCGACGCCCTGAACGAGCTGGTGGCCAATGACGGCGCCCCCAGCGGCGCCCTGCGCATCGGTGTGCCGCAGACCATTGGCGACGTGGTGCTGCTGGATGCCCTGAGCCAGCTCAAGAGCCTCTATCCGCAGTTGCAGACCTCGGTAGCCACCGGCTGGGGCAGCCACCTGCTGAACAAGGTCGAGAACGGTGAACTGGACGTGGTGGCCGCGCTGTTTCCCGCCGGCAAGGTATTCCCCGAAGGGGTGGTAGGGCGCTCCCTGGGCAGCATGAATCTGGTGGTGGTGGCGGCCAAGGGCGAGGTGCGCAAACGCTCGTGCAAGCTGGCCGACTGTTACCAGCGCGGCTGGGTGCTGAACCCCGACGGCTGCGGTTTTCGGGCCGGCCTGCAACGAGCGTTGAGCGCCCAGGGCCTGACCTTGCAGATCAACCTGGAAACCTTCGGCACCGAGCTGCAACTGGGGCTGATCGCCAATGGCCTGGGCTACGGTCTGGTGCCGCTGCCGCTGCTGGAGAACAGCAGTCACCGGGACAAACTGGAGATAGTGCCGGTCAGCGACTTCAAGCCGGTGATCGACCTGTGGCTGATCCACCCGCGCTTCCTCGGCAACCTGCAGGAGCCGGTGAGTCTGTTCGGCGAAATGGTCGCCGCTCGCGTCGGCTAGCCACGGGGGCGGCGCCAACCGGCTGCGTAGAAGCTGGCTTGCCCGCGAAGGTGCTGGCAAGGGCGGCACAAGGCTCAACGGCCCTTTCGCCGGCAAGCTGGCGCCTACGGGGTTATCCTTTGTTTGCATATATATCTATTTGATGAATGCATTTTTTGTATATTAAGTTAGAACCAAAACGAATTTCACGGACGTTTTTTATGTAGTTAGCATGGGGCTCGAACGCGCTGAAATAGGGATGTTGAAATGCCTGCGCAAGCCCCGCTCTCCTTGTATGCCCGCTGGACCGAGCGCCCCGGAGTGAAGTTCCTCGGCAATCTGTCGCTGCGCCTGATCAGCCCGCTGTTGCTGCTGTTGCTCTGGGAGCTGGCGTCGCGCAGCGGGCTGTTGCCGGCGCGGATCATCGCCGCCCCCAGCACCATCGGCGGCACCCTGTGGCAGATGCTCGGCAGCGGCGAGCTGGGCGGGCATCTGTGGGTGTCCCTCCAGCGCGCCCTCAGCGGCCTGGCCATCGGCGTCAGCCTGGGCACTGTCCTGGCCCTGGTGGCGGGGCTGTCGCGGCGCGGCGAGATCGCCATCGACTCGCCGATGCAGATGCTGCGCACCCTGCCGTTCCTGGCCATCGTGCCGCTGTTCATTCTCTGGTTCGGCGTGGGCGAGACGCCGAAGATCGCCCTGATTGCCCTGGGCACCACCTTTCCCATCTACCTGACGCTGTTTTCCGGCATCCGCAGCCTGGACCCCAAGCTGCTGGAGGCGGCGACCCTGCTCGGCCTCAAGCGCTGGGAACTGATCGTCCACGTGATCCTGCCCGGAGCCTTGCCGGCGTTCTTCGTCGGCCTGCGCTACGCCTTCGGCATCAGCTGGCTGGGGCTGGTGGTGGTGGAGCAGATCAACGCCAGCGCCGGCATCGGCTACCTGGTCAACGACGCCCGGGACTTCATGCGCACCGATGTGATCGTCATCTGCCTCTTGGTCTACAGCGTGCTCGGCCTGGGCATCGACGGGCTGGTGCGCGGCCTCGAACGTTGCGCCCTGGCCTGGCGCCCGACCTTTATCAGGAACTGACCCATGACTGTGTCATTGCCCCAGCCGGGCCCCGTGCGCGCCGCCGTCGAATGCCGCGGGGTGACCCGACGTTTCGCCGGGCAGGCGGTACTCGACAGCCTGGACCTGAACATCGCGCCGGGGGAGTTCGTCGCCCTGCTGGGCAGTAGCGGTTCGGGCAAGACCACCTTGCTCCGGGCCCTGGCCGGGCTGGAACCCATCGATGAGGGCCGGTTGCAGGTGCCTTCGGCCATGGCCGCGGTGTTCCAGGAGCCACGGCTGATGCCCTGGAAGCGCGTGTGGCGCAACGTTGCCCTGGGCGTGCGTGGGGCTGGGGTCCGCGAGCGGGCCGAGGCGGCGCTGGGCGAGGTCGGGCTGGCCCATCGGTTGGGCGCCTGGCCCGGCACCCTGTCCGGCGGCGAGGCCCAGCGCGTGGCCCTGGCCCGGGCCCTGGTGCGCGAGCCGCAGCTGTTGCTGCTGGATGAACCCTTCGCCGCCCTCGACGCCCTGACCCGGATCCGCATGCATCAACTGATCATCCGCCTGTGGCGGGCGCACACCCCGGCGGTGCTGCTGGTGACTCACGATGTCGACGAGGCGCTGCTGCTGGCCGACCGGGTGCTGGTGCTGGCCAACGGGCAAATCGCCGAACAACTGCCGATCCGCCTGCCGCGTCCGCGTCAGGTGTCCGCCCCGGGGTTCCAGCCGCTGCGTGCGCGGTTGCTGCAACTGCTGGGCGTGGAAACCGAGGCCGAGCCGGCCGTCGACATCTCCCACCCTTTGAGCAGGACTGCCAGCCGATGAGCCTTTCCAGCGTGCAACCGTCTTCGTCCGTGTCCCGTCCCGTCCCTGATCCGGACTCCAGCGAGTTCGCCGACCTGCTGCAGCAGTTGAGCGAGGAGTTCGCCGCCAGTGCGGCCCATTACGATCGCCACAGCGAGTTTCCCCACGCCAACCTGCAGCGCCTGCACCAGCATGGCCTGCTGGCCCTGACCGTGCCCCGGGCCCTGGGCGGCAGCGAGGCGACCCTGGCCCAGGCGCGGCGGGTGATCGGCGCCGTGGCCCGGGGCGAACCTTCCACCGCGCTGGTGCTGGTGATGCAGTACCTGCAGCACACCCGCCTGCAACAGAACAGCGCCTGGCCCCTGCACCTGCGCCAGCGCGTGGCGCGCGAGGCGGTGCAAGAGGGCGCCCTGATCAATGCGCTGCGGGTCGAGCCGGACCTCGGCACCCCGGCCCGGGGCGGCTTGCCGGCCACCCTGGCGCGCCGGGTCGAGGGCGGCTGGCGGCTCAGCGGGCGCAAGATCTACTCCACCGGCATTCCCGGGCTGACCTGGCTGGCGGTCTGGGCTCGCAGCGACGATGCCGAGCCGCAGGTGGGCACCTGGCTGGTGCACCGCGACAGCCCCGGCATCCGCGTCGAGGAAACCTGGGACCACCTGGGCATGCGCGCCACCGGCAGCCACGACGTGATCTTCGATGAAGTGTTTGTGCCCCTGGAGCAGGCGGTGGACATCCAGCCGGCCAACGTTCCGCGCCCCTCGGAGCTGGACAGCAAGGGCGTGCTCTGGCTGGCGGTGCTGCTGTCGGCGATCTACGACGGCGTGGCCCGCGCCGCCCGTGACTGGCTGCTGGGCTGGCTGGCCCAGCGCGCCCCGGCCAACCTCGGCGCGCCGCTGTCGAGCCTGCCGCGTTTCCAGGAGCTGATCGGGCGCATCGACGCCTTGCTGTTGAACAACCGGGTGCTGCTGGATGCCGCCGCCGAAGGGCGGATCGCCCCGGGCGAGGCGACCCAGATCAAGTACCTGGTGACCAGCAACGCCATCAGCGCCGTGGAGCTGGGCATCGAGGCCATCGGCAATCCCGGGCTGGCCCGGGGCAACCCCATCGAGCGGCATTACCGTGATGTGCTGTGCAGCCGGATCCACACCCCGCAGAACGACGCGATCCTTGGCGCCGTGGGCCGCGCCGCCTTTGCCTTGCCCAGCCGGGGAGCCCAGGTGTGACGCGCATTGCCAGCCAGCTCGACGAGGGCTTCAACCAGCAACTGCGCCAGTCGCTGCCAGGCGTCGAGGTGCTGAGCCTGCCCCGAGGGCTGCCCAGTGATCTGCCCGGGGATGTTCAGGTGCTGCTGGCGGCGCCCCATGCCGATTTTCGTGATGCTCCAGAGCCGCCTGCGGGTTGGCCCTTCGGCCTGCGCTTCGTGCAATTGGTGACCTCGGGCCTGGATTATTTCCCCCGTTGGCTGTTCCAGGATCTGCCGGTGGCCAGCGCCCGGGGCAGCACCGCCGAGAGCATTGCCGAGTTTGCCCTGGCGGCGATCTTCGCCGCCGCCAAGCAATTGCCCCAGGTGTGGATCGAGCGCGCCGAACACTGGCAGCCACGGCCGCTGGCCTCGGTGGCCGGCAGCATCCTGGGCCTGTTCGGCTTTGGCAGCATTGCCCGCGAACTGGCGCCCAAGGCCCAGGCCCTGGGCATGCAGGTGCTGGCCCTGCGCCGTTCGGCGCAGCCTTTCGAGGTGCCCGGGGTCGAACCGGTGGCCGACCTGCACCAGCTGTTTGCCCGGGCCGATCACCTGCTGCTGGCGGTGCCCCTGACCGAGCAGACCCGACGCATCATCGATGCCGATGTCCTGGCGTCGGCCAAGCCCGGGCTGCACCTGATCAATATCGCTCGCGGTGCGCTGATCGATCAGCCAGCGCTGTTGCAGGCCCTGGATACGGGGCGCATCGGCCTGGCCAGCCTGGATGTGGCCGACCCCGAACCGCTGCCCGCGGGCCACGCTTTTTATCGCCACCCGGGCATTCGCCTGTCGCCCCACACCTCGGCCAATTCGCCACGGGTCTACCTGAATATCGCCCGCTTGCTGGGGCGCAATCTGCAGCGCTGGAGAGATGGTTTACCCCTGGAAAACCCGGTGGAGATCCAGCGTGGCTACTAACACACGGTTCCAGCCTTGGCCTGCAGCGCTTCGTGTAGCCGCTGCCGCAGGCTGCGCACGGCTCCGCAGGAGACGCAGGGGGCTTGAGGTCGCTGAAGGTTCGGCGGGCGATTGCCAAGCAAGGTCCTGCGGGCCTTTGCGCAGCCTCGCAGGCTCGGCAGCGGTTACAGGGCCCATGTCGGGCCGGGATAGGTGTAGCCGCTGCCGCAGGCTGCGAACGGCCCGAAGGGACGCGAGGTTCTCAAGGTTGCTGCAGGTTTGGCGGGAGATCGCCAAGCAAGGTCCTGCGGGCCTTTGCGCGCAGGGTATCGATGACCACTTCAAGGAGAGCGGACATGACCGCACATTTTCGTCCCGCGGTGTATGACTTGCCCCGCGATGGCCATACGGTGTTTCGCTGGGAGCACCCGCCCCAGCAGGCCACGGTCGAGCTGGAGCGCCGGCAGCGCAAGCAAAGCCTGGCCGCGGCCTTTAGGGTGTTCGCCCGGCTGGGCTTCGACATAGGGGGCGCCGGGCATATCACCGTGCGCGACCCGGGGCGCCCGGACCATTTCTGGGTCAACCCGGTGGGGGTTTATTTCGGCCATGTGCGGGTGTCGGACCTGCTGCTGGTCAACCCCGAAGGCGCGGTGATCGAAGGCGAGGGGGCGCTGAACCTCGCGGCGTTTGCCATTCATGCCGCCTTGCATGAAGCCCATCCCGAAGTGGTGGCCGCGGCCCATGCCCATTCGTTGCACGGCAAGGCCTGGTCGAGCCTGGGCCGCCTGCTGGACCCGCTGACCCAGGACGCCTGCGCCTTTTACGAGAAGCACGGGCTGTTCGACAACTTCTCCGGGGTGGTGCTGGAGGCCAGCGAAGGCGCGCGGATCGCCGCCGCGCTGCAGGGGCACAAGGCGCTGATCCTGCAGAACCATGGCCTGCTGACCGTGGGCGAAACCGTCGAGGCGGCGGTGTGGCGCTTCATCGCCATGGACAACGCCGCCCAGGCCCAGCTGCTGGCGGAAGCCGCCGGCACCCCGCGACTCATCCCTCACGAGGTGGCGCGCCACACCGCGCGCCAGGTCGGCACCGAGTTCGGCGGCTGGTTCAGCTTCCAGCCTTACCGCGAGCGGATCGTGCGTGAAGAACCGGATTTTCTCGATTAAGGACCCTTGCCCATGCAGCGTCGTCATTTTCTCCAACTCTCGGCCCTGGCCGGCCTGGCCGCCGCCTTGCCGCGCCTGGGCCTGGGGGCCGCCGTGGACCTATCCGGGGTCACCCTGAATGTCGCCACCTACAAGGGTGCGGCGCCGAGCTTCTTTGCCGAGGCGGGCATCGAGCCGCCGCCCTACAAGGTCAGGTACGCCGAGTTCACCGGCGGCAACCTGAGCTTCGAGGCCCTGGTCAGCGGCACCCTGGACATCTCGCCGATGAGCGAGATCCCGCCGATCTTCGGCATCAAGAACCACGCCCCGGTGAAGCTGATCGCGGTGCTCACCGGCGACGTCAATAATCAGGCCTTCATCGTGCCCAAGGGCTCTGCGGTGCAGTCGGTGGCCGAGCTCAAGGGCAAGCGCATCGGCTACATCCGCTCCACCAGCTCGCACTACTTTCTGCTCAAGGCACTGAAGGAACAGGGCCTGGGTTTTGCCGACATCGTGCCCATGGCGCTGACCCCGCAAGACGGTTTCGCCGCCTTCCAGAACGGCGCCCTGGATGCCTGGGTCAGCTTCGGCTACTTCATCCAACTGGCGGAACTGCGGGCCGGGGCCCGGGTGCTGAAGACCGGCCAGGGCTACCTGTCCGGCAACTACGTGATCGCCGCCAACCAGAACAGCATTGCCGACCCGCTCAAGCACGCGGCGATCACCGACTACATCCTGCGCGAATACCGCGCCTGGCAATGGATCGCCAGCCATCCCGAGGAATGGGCCACCAAGAGCGCCAAGATTCTTGGCATGCCCCGGGAAGTGTTCCTGGCCCAATACCGCGCCCAGAGCGGCCCACGACTGTTGCAACCGGTGGACGACGCGGCGGTGAAATCCCAGCAGGACGTGGCCGACCTGTTTTTCGAAGCCGGCGTCCTGCCCCAGCAGCTGGATGTTTCCGGGCTGTGGGACCGCAGCTTCCACTGGTCATGACCCCTTGTAGGAGCCGGCTTGCCGGCGAATAGGCCCTTGAGCCTTGCAACGATCTTGGGGCCGCTTTCGCTGGCAAGCCAGCTCCTACAGGTACACGCCCATGCTGATATTTGCGTAGGAGCCCATGTTGATATTTGCGTGGGAGCCGGCTTGCCGGCGAATAGGCCCTTGAGCCTTGCAACGATCTCGGTGCCGCCTTCGCTGGCAAGCCAGCTCCTACAGGTACACGCCCATGTTGATATTTCCGTGGGAACGGGCTTGCCGGCGAATAGGCCCTTGAGCCTTGCAACGATCTCGGGGCCCCTTTCGCTGGCAAGCCAGCTCCTACAGGTTCACGCCCATGTTGATATTTGCGTGGGAGTCGGCTTGCCGGCGAATAGGCCCTCGAGCCTTGCGACGATCTCGGGGCCGCTTTCGCTGGCAAGCCAGCTCTTACGGTCCGATGGGGCGATTTCTTTGATTGGCCAGGAGGCCCGATGTTTTCTCGAACCTTGCTGTGCCTGGCGCTGGTCAGCCCCTGGGCGCTGGCCGCCAGCCCGGCGCAATCCTTGCACCAGCGCCTGACGGTGCTCGACAGTCACCTCGATACCCCGATGCAACTGGCCCGCCCCGGCTGGGACATCACCCAGCGCCATGCCTACCGGGACGACCTGTCCCAGGTCGATCTGCCACGGATGAAAGAGGGCGGGCTGGACGGCGGCTTCTGGGCCATCTTCACCCCCCAGGGCCCGCTCAATGCCGAAGGCCGGACCCTGGCCAGCGAACATGGGCTGGCGGTGCTGGCGCGGATCCGCGACCTGATCGCCGCCCACCCCGATGATTTCGCCCTGGCCCTGCAGGCCAGCGATGTTCCGGCCATCGTCGCCCGTGGCCAGCGAGTGGTCTTCATCAGCATGGAGAACGCCGAGCCCCTGGCCGCCGATCCGGCCCGCTTGCACACCTATTACCGCCAGGGCCTGCGCATGCTCGGCCTGGTGCACTCGGCCAACAACGATTTCGCCGACTCCGCCACCGCCCTACCGCAGTGGCACGGCCTGAGCCCGGCGGGGCGCGAACTGGTGGCCGAGGCCAATCGCCTGGGCATCCTGCTGGACGTGTCCCATGCCTCGGACCAGGTATTCGACCAGGTCCTGGCCCTGTCCACGGCGCCGATCATTGCCTCGCATTCCAGCAGCCGGGCGATCACCGCCCATCCGCGCAACCTGGATGACCAGCGCCTGCGCCAGCTGGCGGCCAGGGGCGGAGTGGTGCAGGTCAACAGCTTCCCCAGCGACCTGATCAACCACGCGCCCAACCCCGAGCGCGACAAGGCCCTGGGGCCGCTGTACCGCGAGTTTCGCCTGGCGGCGAGCCTGAGCCCCAGGCAGGTGGCGGACCTGGCCGAGCGCATTCGCCAGGTCGAGGCGCGTTACCCGCAGCCCAGGGCCAGCCTGGACGACTACATGCGCCACCTGCTGCACATCCTGGACGTGGTGGGGCCGGACCATGTGGGCATCGGTGCCGACTGGGATGGCGGTGGCGGGGTGCAGGGGCTGGAGGATGTGACGCAGCTGGCGCGAATCACCGAACGCCTGCTGGCGGCGGGGTACAGCGAAGCGGATCTGGTGAAGATCTGGGGTGGGAATCTGCTGCGGGTGCTGGATGCGGCGCAGGCCGCTAGCGCTGGTTAGGAGGCTGACTGTTTCAGGCCAGATGAAAGGCTTGTCTGATTCGCCAAATCATCTGTTGCAGGCTTTCTGTCAGCCCTATGGCGGCAGGATCTACGGCTTGTTCGGCCAGTTGCCGCAGGAACTGCTGCAGGTCTTCAGCTATTGGGCCGGGCAGGTGGGTTGAGTGGGGAGCAAGCAGGACCGAGAGGCTCAAGACATCGTTACGGTGTTTGCGAATGTTCCTGCTGTCGATCTGCTCCCCCTTGCCCTGGCGCTCGGTCAGGTTCAGCCAGGCATGGGCCTTGAGGGGAATCAGCCGGTCCGCCCCGATGTGGGTGATAGCGTCGATCTGCTGCATGCCTGCGAGTAAAAAGTCGTAGTACTGGTCGTTGAGCAAGATGGTCGAAAGGCTTGAGACGGCCTCGTCGACAGGAATAGGACTCAAGGTCGCGCCCTCGGCCAGATCGATGCCTTCCGGGCTGCGTGAGAACAGTTCGATCTGTACAGGGAAGCGGGTATCGGCCGGAGCCATGAAGCGATAGAAAATCGGCCTTTGGTCATTGCGTTGCTTGATCTGATAACCGCCGGCTCGTATGAACTCCCAGAACCGAGCGACAAACGAAGGGTCCAGCGCTTCGATGATCAGGACGATGTCCAGGTCTCGGGTAGCTCTGAACGCCTGGCCGGCTTCTTCCATGCTCAGGTAGGCGGCCACGCCTCCGATCATCACGTAGCGGTCGGCGTAGTCGGTGAAGTACTCACGGAAGCGGTCCAGCCCCCTTACCATTTCAAGTCTCCTTCCACTTGGCTCAAGCCGATCTGGATCCTTTCATCCTTGCTGTCCTGCAAGCTCAGGAGCAGCGAGAAAGGATCGACACAGCCATCCTTTGTCCGAGCATAGACGGTGGGTTCGTAGGACCAGATCTGCAATGCGCAGACGGCGTCCTCGGGGGCAACTTCGCTCAGCGCCGGGCAGTCCTTCAGGAGCGTGGCCAGGGTTTCACTGGAGCAGGCGTAAACCGGCAGCCGGGGTTCCATCAGCAGGCTGTGCTCGTGCAGCGCCGACTCGCCTGCCAATAGCAGTGGCGTGTGATTCAAGTGCGGGATCTGGTTCAGCCACAGGGTCTTTTTCAAGGGGGAGCGCATGTGCTTCCTGGCGTCTTCCCAGAGTTGATGCGACGAAACCTGGATCTCGATATGGGCTTGCCGGTCGTTGTGTACCACGATCAAACCCAGATCTTTCAGCTCTTTGACGGCGCGGGAAACGGTCATCTTGGAGTACTTGAACGGGTAGCCCAGCGTCGATTGGGACAACTGCAACGAGGGCGGCGAGGGATTCATCAACAGGTGGATCAGCATGGCCTGGGTGGCCGGACTCATGAGCGTGATTTTTTCCTGTCGAGCGCGGAAGTACTCCCGCAGATCAAGCCCCAGTTCGGGGATGAACAGCTGGTTGCCGGGGACGATGAACTGCACGCCCTTGTCAATCAGGCGCTTGCGCTCATAGGAGGCCAGGGCCTCGGCCACGAAGATCAGGGGGGCCTGGGTCAGCTTGCGCAGCGTATCCATGTGCTTTTTCACGTCCGGCAAGCTGGCCGCTTGCTGCGGGTTCTCCAGCAAGACCACGCAGGCTTGTCCGAGCAGGGTCATGTGCAGGAGGCAATAGTGGCTGTTGAGGTAGTAGGGAAGGTTGGGGGCTTGATCCCAGGCGCTGAAGCTTGGGGTATCGCCGAGCACCGTCTCGATGTAGGAGGCGAGCGCAGGCAGTTGGGGAGCCCTGTGCTGGAGTTCGGGGTTCATGGTCGGTGTCCTTTTAACATGATTTAAGAACGGTAACATTTAAAATGTTACTGTTCAATAAATACGTTACAAACGGTTTTTCCCGGTGTAGACCCGCGGGCCGAGGTGGATTGTCCTGCGACTGGCTAGTCACTGTTGTTCATGCGTCTTGTGCAGTATTTGCGTGTCTGAATATGAAACAAAGTAATATTTGCATATGCTTAAAATGTATTTCTCTTATTAAATGAGCGCCCCTAGGATGGCTTCCCATAGACCCAAGTGACTGCATAAGTCCGCGGGCTATAACCGAACGCACTATCCATTCGCAGCAGGGAGCGCTGGCATGCCACTGACCAGAAGACAATTGATCGCCCGTATCGCCGCTGTCGGCGGGGTCCAGGCGGCGAGCGCGGTCATGGGCCTGTTCGGCGGCTCGGGCAATGCCGAGGCCTTCGAGGAGAACTATGCATCGCTGCCCACAGCCGCCGTGGGCAAGGGCGCTTCGGTGGTGGTGATCGGCGCCGGGATCGGTGGCCTGGTCAGCGCCTATGAGCTGAACAAGGCCGGGTTCAAGGTCACGCTGCTGGAAGCCCGGGACCGGGTCGGCGGGCGCAATTGGACGGTGCGCGGCGGCGATCGGGTTGAGTACAGCGACGGCAGTGTGCAGGTCGCCGAGTTCGACGACGGCTTCTACCTCAATGCCGGGGCCGGCCGCCTGCCCAGCCATCACCAGTTGATGCTCGGCTACTGCCGCGAGCTGGGGGTGGAGTTGGAGGTGTTGGTCAACACCAGCCGCAATGCCCTGGTGCGGCCGGACCTGAATCAGCCGGCGTTGCAGATCCGTCAGGCGGTCAACGACAGCCGCGGGCATTTTTCCGAACTGCTGGCCAAGGCGGTCAATCGGCATGCCCTGGACCAGGAGTTGACGGCTGCCGATCGCAGCAACCTGCTGAGCTTTCTGAAAACCTGGGGCGACCTTTCCGACAAGCTCGAATACCTGGGCTCGGCGCGCTCGGGCTACAAGGTCTGGCCCGGCGCCGGTGACCAGCTGGCGCAGAAGAACGACCCGCTGCCGTTGCAGACCCTGCTCAACCCGGCGCTGACCACGGCGCTGATGATCGATGAATACCCGGAATTCTCGCCCACCATGTTCCAGCCGGTGGGTGGCATGGATCGCATCCCCCAGGCGTTTGCCCGGCGTCTGCAAGGGCAGTTGCGGCTGCACAGCGAGGTGCGTTCCATCACCAACCGGGCCGACGGTGCCGAGGTGGTCTACCTGGATCGCCGCAGCGGCCGCACCCAGAGCCTCAAGGCCGACTACGTGATCAGCTCCCTGCCCTTGCCGCTGCTGGCCAAGGTCGAGAACAACTTCAGCGCCCCGGTGCGTCGGGCCATCGGCGCGGTGCAGTTCGGTTACGCCAACAAGGTGGCCTGGCAGTCGCGGCGCTTTTGGGAAAGCCAGTACCAGATCTACGGCGGGCTGTCGTTCATCAACCAGGAGGCTTCCGGGCTGTGGTACCCCAGCGGTGGTTTCAACCAGGCCGAGGGGGTGCTGGTGGCGGCCTACAACAACGGTGAAACCGCGCGACGCTTCGGGGAGAAAAGCCTGGCCCAGCAGATCGAGATTTCCCGTCAGGCGGTGGAGTTGCTGCACCCCGGCCACAGCCATGAACTGCGCAAGCCGCTGGTGATTGCCTGGGGCAAGATCCCCTACAACTTCGGCCCCTGGATCAGTCATGAAGTGGCCGAGCCGGACTACAGCCTGCTCAACCAGCCCCAGGGCCGGGTCTACCTGACCAGCGATGGCCTGGCCCACAGCGGCGTGGGCATCTGGCAGGAAGCCGCTGCCGGCGCGGCGCGGCGCGTGGTGCGCCACCTTTTTCAACGGGCGCAAGGCTCGTCGCTACAGCAAACGGCCTGAAAAAGCCTAACACTCATAAAACAGCAGTCACCCATTGCCGGGTAGCGGACCTCCGAGGCTGGCAAACACAACCTTGGAGCGTCATTGCATGTCTTTGAAAAACACCGTCGTAGGGCTGGGGCTGTTGTGCGCCGCCAGCAGCAGCTGGGCCGCGGGGATCCAGCGCGTGCCGTCCACCTATCCCCATTCGCCGATCCTGCAATCGGTGACCTTGCCCGCCAACAGCGAGGTGACCTACCTCTCCGGCCTGCTGCCGGACCCGGTGGACCCCAAGGCGCCCAAGGAACAGATCCACGCCGCCGGCAACACCGAGAGCCAGGCCCGCGAGGTGCTGCGCAAGGTGCAGACGATCCTCGCCGGCCAGGGCTTGACCCTGGGGGATGTGGTGCAACTGCGGATCTACCTGGTGGGCGATCCGGCCCTGGGCGGCAAGCTGGATTTCGACGGCCTGCAAGTGGCCTTTCGCGAGTTTTTCGGCACCGAGAAACAGCCGCTCAAACCGGCCCGGACCACGGTGCAAGTGGCGGGGCTGGTACTGCCCGGGGCCCTGATCGAAGTCGAAACCGTCGCCGCCCGAGCGCGCTGAGGCGCCTGTCAAAGGATCTGAAGTCATGAGTATGTCCTTGCATAAAATCGTCCTCGGCGCCGCGCCCCTGAGCCTTGGCCTGCTGAGCCTGGCAACCCCGGTGGAGCTGCTGGCCGCCGATGAAACCCTCGGCACCGTAGTGGTCACCGGCGTGCGCGGCAGCCAGCAGCGCACCGTCACCAACAGCCCGGCGCCGATTGATGTGATCGACAGCGAACAGCTGCGCAGCATCGGCCAGAACGGCCTGAAAGAAATGCTCGGACGCCTGCTGCCGTCGTTCAACGTGCCCACCATCAACGGCGGCGGCACCGCCTTCCTGGTGCGCGGGGTGAGCATGCGCGGCCTGGGCGGCGATCAGGTGCTGGTGCTGATCAACGGCAAGCGCCGGCACAACTCGGCGCTGATCAACAACGGGGCCCGAGTCGGCAACGCCTCGGTGCCGGTGGACCTGGACCTGATTCCCACGGCCGCCATCGAACGCATCGAAGTGCTGCGCGACGGCGCCGCCGCGCAGTACGGCTCCGACGCCATCGCCGGGGTGATCAACATCATCCTCAAGCGCAACGCCGAGGGCCTGACCTCGGACACCACCCTGGGCCAGTACTACGACGGCGACGGCACCACCGGCCACGAGGCCTTCAACTGGGGCAACAAGCTGGGGGAGGACGGCGGCTTCTTCAACCTGTCCTGGGACGCCAAGATCCAGGAGCCCTACGAGCGCTCCAGCGCCGCCAGCGGCCAGCTGTACTTCAAGCAGGCCGACGGCTCGCCGGACCCGCGAGAAAGCAATCGCCAGGGCTGGGGCACCGAATACGGCCTGGGCCGCGACCGCACCACCAGCCTGGCCTACAACGCCGAGCTGCCCCTGGCCGACGACCTCAAGCTGTATTCGTTTTCCACCCTGAGCTACCGCAACAGCAACAAGGATTTGGGCCATCGCAAGCCCACCGACATCACCAGCCTGGCGGGGGTGCCCAATGCGCCGTACCCCAATGGCGGCCAGGCGCGGCGGGAAATCCGCGAGACCGACTTCCAGGTCGCCGGTGGCGCCAAGGGCCTGGCGGGCGGCTGGGACTGGGATTTGTCCAGCACCTACGGCAAGGACCGCGGGGTGCTGGACACCGCCAACAACCTGAACATTTCCAACGGCCCCTACGGTCAGCACGACTTCCACCTGGGCAATCTGGTGTTCGACCAGTGGACCAACAACCTGGACTTCTCCCGGGCCCTGGACATCGGCTGGAGCAGCCCGCTGGAAACCTCCTTCGGGGTGGAATACCGCTGGGAGAAATACGCCCTGGAGGAGGGCGAACCCAATTCCTACAACCAGGGCAGCTATGTGCCGGCCACCGGCCCCTTTGCCGGCGTGGTGCCGGACCCGGGGCTGTTCTCGGTCAACGGCACCACCCCGGAAGACGCCTACAGCCTCAAGCGTCACAGCGAGGCGGCCTATGTGGACCTGGGCCTGAACATCACCCCCAACTGGTACGTCGGCGCGGCGGCGCGCTATGAGAAGTACAACCTCGGGGTGGGCGATACCACCAGCGGCAAGCTGACCACGCGCTACGAGTTCCTCCCCGGCTACGCGGTGCGCGCGGCGGTGAGCAACGGCTTCCGCGCGCCGTCCCTGGCCCAGAGCGTGTTCTCCACCACCAGCACCGTGACCCAGTTCGGCGCAGGCGGCACCACCAGCTCGGTGCGCACCAAGCAGATGCGCCCCAACTCGCCGGAAGCCATTGCCCTGGGGGCCAAGGACCTGGAGCCGGAAACCTCGCGCAACTACAGCCTGGGCTTCACCGCCGAACCCACCGAACGCCTGCGCCTGACCGCCGACTTCTACCTGATCGACATCGACAAGCGCATCCTCCAGACCGGCATCCTCAAGGGCCCGGCGGTGTCGCAGATCCTGGTGGAGAACGGCCTGTCGCCGAACCTCGCCGGGCAGTACTACACCAACGCCGCCGACACCCGGACCAAGGGCGTCGATCTGGTGGCGGACTACAGCCAGTCGTTCGGCGAGTACGGCACGGCCAAGTGGAGCCTGGCCTACAACCACAACAAGACCACCATCCGCGACCTGGCGGACACCCCGGCGGCGCTGTCACGCCTGGGAGCCGGCTATGTGCTGTTCGACCGCCAGCAGCAGATCGACCTGACTAAATCCACACCCAAGGACAAGTGGATCCTGTCCACCAACTACAAGGTCGGCGACTGGACCACCAACCTGCAGCTGACCCGCTTTGGCGAGTACACCGAAGGCTCGAACATCCCGGCCAACGACCGCACCTACAGCGCCAAGTGGATCACCGACCTGGACGTGGCCTACGACGTGACCCAGAACCTCACCGTGGCGGTGGGCGCCAACAACCTGTTCGACGTGTACCCGGACAAGATCGGCCTCAAGGCCTGGGCGGGGACCTATGAATACGGGATGTTCTCGCCCTATGGCCTGGGCGGTGGCTATTACTACAGCCGCGTCAGCCTGGCGTTCTGAGCATGACCACGATCACTCTCGCAGGAGCTGGCTTGCCAGCGAAGGCGGTCGCATGACGGGTGCAGGGTTCAGGGGCTGTTCGCCAGCAAGCTGGCTCCTACGGCTGCTGTGTCAGCCTGGTGTTCGGAAGCACGCCAGTCATCCACCTCGTAGGAGCTGGCTTGACAGCGAAGGCGGCTGCATGACGGGTGCAGGGTTGAGGGGCCATTCGCCAGCAAGCTGGCTCCTACGGCTGCTGTGTCAGCCTGGTGTTCTGAAGCACGCCAGCCATCCACCTCGTAGGCGCTGGCTTGCCAGCGAAGGCGGCCGCATGACGGGTGCAGGGTTGAGGGGCTGTTCGCCAGCAAGCTGGCTCCTACGGCCGTTGTGTCAGCCTGGTGTTCTGAAGCACGCCAGCCATCCACCTCGTAGGAGCTGGCTTGCCAGCGAAGGCGGTCGCATGACGGGTGCAGGGTTCAGGGGCTGTTCGCCAGCAAGCTGGCTCCTACGTTCGCTGTGTCAGCCTGGTGTTCGGAAGCACGCCAGTCATCCACCTCGCAGGAGCTGGCTTGCCAGCGAAGGCGGTCGCATGACGGGTGCAGGGTTGAGGGGCCATTCGCCGGCAAGCCGGCTCCTACAAGGGCTGGTGTTGTGTTTGTGGCTGGGCACTGCGCTGGCGCAGCCGGCGTTGCGGGTCTCCAGCCAGAAGCAGTCGCTGAAGATTCTATTGCAGGCCGCCGGTGAGCTGGAGCAGGTGCCATACCCCATCGAGTTCGCCTCCTTTGCCGCCGCTGCGCCCACCGCCGAGGCCCTGGCCGCGGGGGCGGTGGACATCGGCAGCCTGGGGGACGCGCCGTTTGTGTTCGCCGCGGCCGCCGGGGCGCCGATCAAGACCGTGGGGGTGATCAAGCTCAAGGTCACGCCCACAGCGGTGGCGCTGTTGGTCAGGGACGACTCGCCGCTACGGGATGCCGCCGACCTCAAGGGCCGGCGCATCACCACCACTCGCGGCTCCATCGGCCATTTCCTGGCCCTGGCGGCGCTGCGTTCGGTCGGCCTGCACGGCGCGGATGCGCAGTTCATCTTTCTCCAGCCGGCCGAGTCCCGCAGTTTGCTGAGCAACGGTCAGGCCGACGCCTGGTCGACCTGGGACCCCTACACCAGCATGGTGCAGATGGAAGGTGGAACCCGGGTGCTGGTCAGTGGCGAGGGCCTGTTCGCCGGGCACATGCTGCTGGTGGCCAATGATCAGGCGATCCATGACAAGCCGGCACAGATTGCCGATTTCCTCCGGCGCCTGGATCGCGCCTATGCCTGGGCCAATCAGCATCAGGCCGAGTTTTCCCGCATCCAGGCCGGCTACAGCGGCCTGCCGGTAGAGGTCCATGAACGCTCCAACCGCTACTCCGTGCCCCGACGCATTGCCGTGGGCCCGTCGGTGGTGGCGGACGTGCAGCACACCGCTGATCTGTATCGCGAGGAAGGCATCATCCAGAAGTCGTTCGATGCGGCGGCTTACATGGACGAACAGTTCAATGAAGTTGAATGAGTTAATGGCGTTTTTATTAATTAAGCTCGGGAGGAATGAATAAATATCCCTTCAATAATGTCCGCTGTTTAACTTAACTATCAGCAAATTTAATAGTGTTCGCGAAGACCGTTGAAGTTGTCGGTAATGGCCGCTATTTGCCTGATTTTCGATACATTTTTAAGTTTGGATATTAGAGATAAAGGGTATTTCACAAGGTCTTGCCAACTGCCTAAGGTGGCCCTGAAACAAATTATTACGTTCTGCCAGTTTTGTACTTCGTCGCTACTTCCAGGGAATAAGGGAGCTTGCATGTTCACAGTCACTACTGCCGACAAACTTGAAGCGCGGCATATCCTCGATGTTGTGGAAAAACGCTCTTACGGCGTTCAGCTTAAAGGTTTCTGCCCACCGGATACCTTGCAGGTGGCGCGGGAGCATCTGTACCGGCAGGAACTGCGCAGTGCCTTCAGCCAGCAGCAGGAGTTTGTCCGGATCGGCAAGGCCTATATCGAGATCCAGGATGAACAGAGCCGGGCCGAATACCACGCCCTGGCCCTGCCCAACATCCGCAAGATCCGCAACCTGTTCCGGCCCCTGGCCTCGCCCATCGACGAGCTGCGCCTGTTGCTCGACGAGGTCTGGCCCCAGGGCGCGCACCTGCTGCAGGTGGACGGGCAGAAATGCTTCGTCGGCATCGCCCGTTTCCAGGGCTCGGGGGTCGATCTCACGCCCCACACCGACAAGCTCGAACGCAATGCCCCCGAGGGCCACAGCCCGCCGCTGCTGACCCAGCTGTCGACCAACATCTACCTGGAGATCCCCGAGGACGGCGGTGAACTGGAGATCTGGGGCATCGAGCCGGACGAGGACGAATACAACCGCCTCAAGGGCGAGCGGGCCTACGGCATCGAGCGCCACCTGCTGCCGCCGCCGGACTTCGTGGTCAAGCCCGAGCCCGGCGACCTCATCCTGCTCAACCCACGGCTGATCCACGCGGTACGCCCTTCGGCCAGCAGCACCCGGGTCACCCTCGGGGTCTTTATCGGTTACTACGGCGAACACCAGCCTTTGGCCTACTGGAGCTGAACTCATGAGCAAGGTGCAGGAAATCAACCTCAAGGCCTACTTCAACAAGGGCGGCGAGGAGCACGAATTCGACGGCAAGCGCGTGGTCCTGGCGGTCAGCGTCGGCCAGGAATACCACGAGGACCAGAAGCTGCGGTCCACCATCCACCTGATCAACCAGTCCGGCTTCAGCCACGTCAAGGTGGTGGTCGCCGACACCCTGCAACGCCACAACAAGCACGGCAAATCCCCCGGCGAGGCGCTGTCGGCGTCGATCCGCGACGGCGATGCCTGGCTGGCGCGCAACCAGAGCATCCTCGACGGCCTGCGGGTGCCGTACCACATCACCCGCTGGAACCAGGAGCTGGCCAGCGACCGTTACGCCGAACTGCGTCAGCAACTGGACCAGATCTATCAGCAGCGCGAGGAATTGCGCCAGGCCATCGACAGCACCATCAACGTGTTCACCGAGCGCCTGCGCCTGCGGGATGAACAGGCGGACATCGAACGGGCGGCGGCCCAGTGCCGGGAATACATCCTTGAGGAAATCCCGATCATCCTGCCGCTGTGGGCCGACGAGGGTTACCACTACGTGCTCTATCCGCAGCAGATGACCAGCGCCATGGCCACCAGCCGTGAGCTGCTGATCGAACCCCACAGCCCGGACCGGGTGCGCTGGCTGCCGCTGAAGTTCAAGAAGCGCGGGATTCCGATTCCGTTCACCTTGCCCGGCGCCATTCACCCCAACTGGACCAGCGGCGCCATCGCCATCTGACCCGCCGCGATCAATGCAGGAGCTGGCTTGCCAGCGATGCAGGACTCAAGGGCCTGTTCGCCGGCAAGCGGGCGCCTGCAGAGCGGTTTTTTTTGACTGACAAGGAGTTTCCATGAGCGTTTTTGCGCAACAGCAACGCAAGTGGTGGGCATTGCTCGGTGTGAGCATCGCCAGTTTTCTCGGCTGTGTGGATTTCACCATCGTCAACACCGCGCTACCGGCGCTGCAGGCCGATCTCGGGGCTTCGGTGGACAGCCTGCAGTGGGTGATCAACGGCTTCATCCTGACGCTGTCGAGTTTCATGGTGCTGGTGGGGCGCCTGGCCGACCTGCATGGACGCAAGCGGGTGCTGTTCATCGGCCTGAGCGTGTTCGGCCTGGCGTCCCTGGCGGCCGGACTGGCGACGCAGATCGACACCCTGATCGGCGCCCGGGTGATCCAGGGGCTGGCCTGCGCGGTGCTCTACACCGCCTCCGGGGCGATTGTCTCCAGCACCTTCGACAGCGCCGAACAGGGCAAGGCCTTTGGCGTGCTGTTCGGTGTCAACGGCGTGGGGCTGGCTGTCGGGCCGGTGCTGGGCGGGCTGATCACCAGTGGTTTTGGCTGGCAGTGGATCTTCCTGATCAACGTGCCTTTCGTGCTGCTGAGCCTGGGCATCTGCAGTGTCAGCGTTAAGGAATCGCGCTCGGCCGAGGCCGGTGCGCGGCTGGATGGCTGGGGCGCCTTGCTGTTGCTGATCGGCTTGCCGAGCCTGGTGCTGGTGATCGTCCAGGGCGGAGCCTGGGGCTGGGGTTCACGCCTGACCCTGAGCCTGATCGCCGTGGCGCTGCTGGCCCTGGTGGTGTTCCTGGCGGTGGAGAAACGGGTCGCGGCGCCGATCATCGACCTCAAGCTGTTCGCCAACCGGCGCTTTGTCGCCGGGGTCGCGGCCAGTTTCGGCCTAGCGCTGTTCTACTGCGTGGCGTTCTTCGTCATGCCGCTGTACTTGGCGCAGATCCGTGGCGCATCGGTGCAGGCCAGCGGCCTGCTGTTGCTGCCCACCACCTTGGGGGTGGCGTTGCTGTCGCCGCTGGTGGGGCGGCTGGTGGACCGCAAGGGCCCGGCGCTGTTGATCAAGGCCGGGTTGCTGCTGTTCGTGCTGTCGGCGCTGCTGCAGGCCGGCTTCGATCGCCAGACGTCACTGGCGTATCTGTTGGGCGCCTTCGTCATCATGGGCCTGGGCTGGGCCAGCATTCTCGGGCCGTCGACGGTGCTGGGCATTTCCTCGGTGCCCCAGGCCGTGGGCTCGGTGGCCATGGGCTCGCTGATGACCCTGCACAACGTTGGCGGCGGCATCGGACTGGCGCTGGGGGTGGGCTTGTTCCACCACTTTTCCGCCACGCCGCTGGATGACCCCCAGGGCGCCTTTCTCAATGGCTATCGCGGGGTGATGCTGTTCTTGGCGCTGGCGACGCTGTTGGTCTGGGCTGCGGTGAGCCTGTTGCTGCGCGCCGCGCCGAGTCCGGTGGCGGCGGCCGAGGAGGGCGCCAGCCATGGCTGAGCGCGGCGGGCAGATGGGGCTGGGGGCCTTTCTCTCCGGCTCCGGGGCCCACGGCGGCAGTTGGCGCCATCCCCGGGCGGATGCCGATGCCTCGTTGAATTTCCAGCGCTATCGGCACTACGCCCAGACCCTGGAGCGAGGTTGCTTCGACGCGCTGTTTCTCAACGACAACGTGGCGGTGGGGGATCTCGATCCGCGGGTGCTGGCCCGCAGTTCCCACAGCCTGCGCTGGGACCCGTTGACCCTGCTGCCGGCCCTGGCGGTGGTGACCCGGCACATCGGCCTGATCGCCACCGCCAGCACCACCTACAACGAGCCCTACAACCTGGCGCGCAAGTTTGCCTCGCTCGATCACTTGAGCGAGGGCCGGGCCGGCTGGAACCTGGTGACGGGGCTGATCGGCGGCGAGAACTTCAATCAGCCCGTGCCCATGAGCCACGCCCAGCGTTATGCCCGCGCCGAGGAATTTTTCGACGTGGTCAGTGGCCTGTGGGACAGCTGGGCCGATGATGCCTTCCCCCGGGACCCGGCCAGTGGCCAGTGGCTGCGCCCGGAACGGATGCACCTGTTGCAGCACCACGGGCAGCACTTTCAGGTCCAGGGGCCATTGAACGCGCCACGGCCGGTGCAGGGCTGGCCGGTGATCGCCCAGGCCGGTTCTTCGGGCCCGGGCAGCGAACTGGCGGCGCGTTGCGCCGAGCTGGTGTTCACCGCCCAGACCGACCTGGAGCAGGCCAAGGCGTTCTACGCCGGGCTCAAGGAACGACTTCCCGCTTACGGCCGCCAGGCCGGGCAGTTGAAAATCTTCCCAGGCATCGCCCCCACGGTGGGCCGCAGCCTCAACGAGGCCGAGGAAAAGTACCAGCAATTGCAGGAGTTGCAGGACCCGCAGGCCCAGCTCAAGGCGCTGTCCTACCTGCTGGACCTGGGCATCGACCTGTCGAACCTGCCCCTGGACGCCCAGGTGCCGCTGTTGGCGGATGCGGCGCCCACCGAACGGCACAAGAGCCGTCGGCAACTGGTGGTGGAGCTGATCCGCCGGGAACGGCCAACGCTGGCGCAACTGCTGCGCAGCCTGTCCGCCAGCGGGCACAAGGTGCTGGTGGGCACGCCGGGGCAGATCGTCGACGAGATGGCGACCTGGTACGAGGAATACGCCGCCGATGGCTTCAATGTGCTGTTCACCCACCTGCCGGGGGCCATCGACGACTTTGTGCAATGGATCACCCCCGAGCTGCAGCGCCGGGGCTTGTTTCGCCAGCGCTACACGGGGCACAGCCTGCGCGAACACCTGGGGCTGGAACGGGTGGCAAACCGATTCTTCAGCCAGCGGGGCAATGGCTGAATCGCCAAAAGGGACTTTACTCTCAAGGCGCAACGCCCATCGATCAACGCCCATCGAAAACCCCAAGGAGCAACAGCATGTCCGGATGGTATGAGTTGAAGAAAAGCAGCAGCGGCCAGTTTCGTTTCCTGCTCAAGGCGGCCAACGCCGAGACCATTCTCACCAGCGAGCTGTACACCACGCGCGCCGCCGCCGAGAACGGCATTGCCTCGGTGCAGGCCAACAGCCCCCTGGAGGAGCGCTACGAGCGCAAGAGCGCCAAGGACGGCAAGCCCTATTTCAATCTCAAGGCGGCCAATCACCAGATCATCGGCAGCAGTGAAACCTATTCGTCGGAGGCGGCCCGGGACAAGGGTATCGCCAGCGTCAAGGCCAACGGTCCGAGCCACAACATCAAGGACCTGACGGACGCCTGAACCCGGTTCGACAAGGTCTTTGCCGCTTGGCCCGATCAGGGGCCAGGCGGCCTTGTTGCAGCGCCATCAGCCCTGTGGCAGCGGGTCGCCCGCGATGGCGGCGGGCTTGGGTTCGAGCCCCTGGCGGGCGCCAGCCGATTGGCGACTGAATTCTGGCGAAATGCCATCACTTGTTTTATCCTCCGCGCCCGTCACCGGGCGCTCGGCATGCCTGGCACCTTGGGTGACGTTATCGATCATTGTCCAAGGGATCTGCGACCTCATGATTCGCCCTTTCGTTTTACTCGCCGCGCTGCTAACGCTGAGCGGTTGCTACAGTCTGTCACCCACGAAAATTGCCAAGAACATGAACCCCGACCCGCAGTCGGGGGTGGCTTATGTGGTGGGGGTGGTCGGGATCTGGCCGAAGGCGGTGCACACCGCCAACGAACAGATGCTGCTGATTCGTCCACGAGGCGGTGATGGGTTCGCCTCGGCGCGCTTGTACAACGAAATCTACGGCCGCACGCCACGGGATGTGCGCGAGAGCTGGCACGGCATCGGCAGCCTGTTCGTCATGCCGCTCAAGCCAGGGCGCTACGAGATCTACAACCTGCATTTCGATCGCGGCAACGCCAAGTCCTGGAGCCGCGAGGACTTCTCCATCCCCTTGGAGCTGGAAGCCGGCAAGGCCTATTACGTCGGCGATTTCCGCGCGGCCTGTCTGTCGGCGCTGGGGGCCAAATGCGTGTTTTTGCACAGTGACCATATGGAGCGCGACGCCGCCCTGGTGCGTGCCAAGTACCCGCACGTGCCCAGCCTGCAACGGGTCGACCTGGAGAAGATGGAACAAGCGACGCCGTTGATCGTCAAGGAGCAAGGGCCCAAGGCCTCGATGCTCAAGGCCATGCTCTCGGGAGAGTTGTGATGCGGACGCGGTTGTGGGTGTTGCTGGTGTTGATGCTGGGGCTGGGGGGTTGCCAGACCAGTCATAGTCTCAAGCCGGCCGAGGTGGATTATCAGCAGGCGTTGCCGGCGATCAGCGTCAGCGTCATGGGCGCCATTCCCGGGGGCCTGATCCGTGATGAACTGCGCCGCCGCGGCACCTTCGAACAGGTGCAGTCGGGGTTCACTGCCGATGGCTACAACGTGATCGTAATGGCCGACAGTGACTACTTCGGCTGGCAGAACATTCCCATGGGGCTGCTGAGCGCGATGACCTTTTTTATCGTGCCGGGCCGCGTCACCTGGGACAGCCAGGTGATGTTCCACGTCAGCCGTGGCGACCAGCCTTTGGCCAAGTACCGGGTCAGCAACCACACCCGCTCCTGGCGCGGCTGGGCCAATCTCGATGGCGGCCAATACCAGCATGTGCAGCGCATCACCGACGACTTCATCGCGCAGATGCTGCAGGACCCGCAGTTCAAGGCCACGGCCCCGGTGGCGCTGAACAGCCACTGAGCCACGCGTGAACGCGGCCCATGCCAAAGCCCGGACGGTGTCAGCCGCCCGGGCTTTTTGCTCAGGGTTTCAAGCCAGGGTCTGCAGCAGCGTCTGCAACCGTTGGCGTGCGCCCTGGTCCAGGGCAAACACCGGCCGGCGTGGCTCGCCGGCGTTCAGCCCGGTCAGCTCCAGCCCGGCCTTGACCGTGGCCGGCAAGCCGCCCTTGAGGATGAAATCCAGCAGCGGCAGCTGGCGGTAGAACAGCTCCCGGCCGCGCTGCAGGTCGTTGTCCAGCAGCGCCTGGTAGAGGTCGAGATTGAGCTGCGGGATCAGGTTCGCCGCCGCCGTGCACCAGCCGCTGGCACCCGCGGCGAAGGCTTCCAGGGCCAGCGGGTTGCAGCCGTTGTAGAACGGCACCTGGCCTTCGCCCAGCAGGTGCAGCTTGTGCATGCGCTGGATGTCGCCGGTGCTCTCCTTGACCAGGGTGACGTTCTCCACGGTGTGGAAGATCTTCAGGATCAGTTCCACCGACATGTCGGTGCCGCTGGTGGCCGGGTTGTTGTAGAGCATGATCGGCACGCCGATGCTGGCGCCGATGGCCTGGTAGTGGGCGAGGATCTCGGCTTCGCTGAGCTTCCAGTAGGAGGTGGGCAGCACCATCACCACGTCGGCGCCCTGGGCTTCGGCAAAGCGCGCGCGGCGGATGGCCTTGGCGGTGGTCAGGTCGGAGACGCTGACGATGGTCGGCACGCGCTTGGCCACGTGGCGGATGCTGAACTCGGCGACCTGGTCCCATTCAGCGTCGCTGAGGTAGGCGCCTTCGCCGGTGCTGCCCAGGGGCGCGATGGCGTGGACGCCGGCGTCGATCATGCGGTCGATGGAACGCCCAAGGGCGTCCAGGTCCAGGCCTTCGCCGTTGGCGCCGAAGGGGGTGACGGTGTAGCCGATGATGCCGTGGATCTTGGTGGTAGGCATGGTGCAACTCCTGCAAGGCACAAGGGGTGGATCAGTTCAGGCAGTCGGCGTGTTTTTTCAGGTTTTGCCGAGCGTAATAGTTGAAGGCGGCGCCGTGGCGCTTGGGCTTGGAGATCCAGTCGTGGGCTTCGCGGCCCAGCTCCGGGAGGATCGGCTTGATACGGCCGGCGGCCATGGCCAGCAGTTGCAGCTTGGCCGCGCGCTCGATCAGTTGGGCGATCACGCAGGCTTCCTCGATGCTGGCGCCGGTGGACAGCTGGCCGTGGTGGGAAAGCAGGATCGCGCGCTTGTCGCCCAGGGCCGCGGAGATGATTTCGCCTTCTTCGTTGCCCACCGGCACCCCCGGCCAGGGTTCGAGAAAGGCGCAGTCCTCGTACAGCGGGCAGAGGTCCATGTGCGACACCTCAAGCGGCACTTCGAGCATCGACAGCGCGGCAACGTGGGTCGGGTGGGTGTGGATGATGCAGTTCACGTCCGGCCGGGCGCGGTACACCCAGCTGTGGAAGCGGTTGGCCGGGTTGGGCATGCCGTGGCCTTCGAGGACTTCCAGGTCTTCGTTGACCAGCAGCAGGTTGCTGGCGCTGATTTCGTCGAAGCCCAGGCCCAGCTGCTGGGTGTAGTAGGTGCCCGGTTGCGGGCCACGGGCGGTGATCTGCCCGGCCAGGCCCGAGTCATGGCCGTTTTCGAACAGGATGCGGCAGGTCAGGGCCAGCTTTTGCCGGTCGGTCCACGTATTATCCGCCAGGGTGTTTTGCATCTGGGTCAGGGCGTGCTTGACCAGCTGGTCTTTGGGCAGTGCTAATGTCTTGGCCATGTCGAAGGTCCTTTGAGAAGTGCAATGGACGTCGGATCTGCGCTTCACCTGCTGCTTGCGAGGTGGTTGGGTGAGGCGCGATGACACTTAAAAGGCTATATGACACTTTGTGTCATTGGCAAGCGCCAATCGTTGTTTCCTAGATGGATTAACCGCTCTACATGTCTATCCGTTTGAAATTACTGAGAAAAAAACTTGGCGTGACCCTGGAGGCCCTGGCCGAAAAATCCGGGATGACCAAGAGTTATCTGTCGAAAGTCGAGCGCGGGTTGAACACCCCGTCGATTGCGGCGGCGCTGAAACTGGCCAAGGCGCTGAACGTCAAGGTCGAGGAGCTGTTCGCCGAGGACAGCATCAGCCTCGACAGCTACAGCCTGGTGCGCAGCGACCAGCGCCAGTCGCTGGCGGCCAACGACCAGGCCCCGGGCTATGCGGTGCTGGCCCACCAGGTCAGCGAGCGCAACCTGCTGCCGTTCATCATCTACCCGGCCAGGGAGTTCAGTGACAAGACCTTCAAGGAGCACCTGGGGGAGGAGTTCCTGTTCGTCCACGAAGGCCAGGTGGAAGTGGATTTCATGAACGAACGGGTGATCCTCAACCGTGGCGACGCACTGCACTTCAACGCGCAGAAACCCCACCGCATCCGCTCCCTGGGGGACGAGCAGGCGCAGTTGCTGGTGGTGGTACACAGCAACGAAGAATGAACCCCGACCACTTCCTGTAGCCGCTGCCGCAGGCTGCGAACGGACCGCAGGCCCGCGGCAATCCCCAGGACACCCAAGCCTCTGGCGGTGCTTATCGCAGGCTGCGCCAGCGGCTACACCAAGCCTGGCGTGTCCCCATCTGTAGCCGCTGCCGCAGGCTGCGAACGGGCCGCAGGCCCGCGACGAACCCCAGGACGCCCGCGCCCGGCGCGGTCAGTGTTCGACGGGCACCGCCAGGGCCGGGTTGCCCAGGGCGTGGGTCTTGGAATCGAAGAAGCGCAGGTTCAACTCCAACCCTTTGAACAGCTTGGCGTAATGACGCTTCTGGTGCTGGATGAACGCCGCGCTGCGCGGGTAGATGGAGATCGCCAGGGTCGTGACGGCCGACTGGCGGATCGCCTGCACCAGGTGCTGGTCCTGGGGCCCCAGGTTGTGGCCGAAGATGCACAGGGCGCCGCTGTGATCCAGCAGCTGCTGGTAGCAGAACGACAGGTAGTCCGAGCTGCGGATGGTCTTGAGCTTGTCCGCCAGCGGCCCTTCGCTGACGAACAAGGGCACGTCGTCCAGGGTCTTGAGGGTGTTGTTGATGGCGAAGCTGCCCAGCAGGGTGCCTTCGGTGGCACTCAGCTTGCGCGCGCTGCCATCGAGGTTGCGTACCAGGTGCAGGCCGCCGTGCAGGTAGAGGATGCGGGTCGCGGCACGGGGGGCGGTGCCCAGTGCGAAGGCCGGGTCGGCGCCGTGAAACAGGTCGTCGATGCCTTGGCTGTCATGCTGCACGGCCCAGTAGTTGAGCAGGTCGTAGTTGCTGGTGAACACCGTGGGGTAGCGCCGCAGTTCCTGGTTGATGGCCGCCAGGCTCTGCGCCTGGACCAGGCGCCAGGGAATGTGCACCGCGTGCACGGTGTTGATCAGCGCTTCCTTGATCGCGTAGTAGCGATTGCGCGGCGCCGCCGAGCTGACCGCCAGGGCCTTGTTGACCCGGCTGGTGGTTTTCAGGGCCCCCAGCACCTGCTCGAAGCTGCGGGTCTGCAGGGCTTCGAACACGCTGAGTTCGGATGGACTCAGGGGCTTTTCTTCGACGGTGCGGGCGTTTTCGAACAGCGAATCGTAGGCGAAGTCTTCCCACACGGCGCGGCTGGCGCCGTTGCCGATCAGCAGGCCGCCGAACGCCGTGCTCGTGCCCAGGGCGTTCCAGTCTTCAAGTTCGGCGTCAAATTCCTGGAAATCCGTCATCGCGGTCATTGGTCTCAAGGCAGTAGGTGATCAGGGCGCCGACTTTATCACGACCGACCCTTGAGCCAGATCAAGATCGCCCGTGACCGATGAGTCGATCCTGTCGGGCATACACCGCATCGACACCCGCATTGGGCCTTCGCCCGGAGACTTCCTCATGAGCAGCACCTTCTTTATTCCCGCCGTCAACATCATGGGTATCAACTGCCTGGACGAAGCCATGGAGGCCATTCGCAACTATGGTTTTCGCAAGGCGCTGATCGTCACCGACGCCGGCCTGGCCAAGGCCGGGGTGGCCGGGATGATCGCCGAGAAGCTGGCCATGCAGGACATCGATTCGGTGATCTTCGATGGCGCCAAGCCCAATCCGAGCATAGCCAACGTCGAGCAGGGACTGGCGCAGTTGCAGCAGTCGCAGTGCGATTTCGTCATCTCCCTGGGGGGCGGTTCGCCCCATGACTGCGCCAAGGGCATTGCCCTGTGTGCCACCAACGGCGGACAGATTGCCGATTACGAAGGGGTCGATCGCTCAAGCAAGCCGCAGTTGCCGCTGATCGCCATCAACACCACCGCCGGCACCGCCAGCGAGATGACCCGTTTCTGCATCATCACCGACGAGTCGCGCCACGTGAAAATGGCCATCGTCGACCGTAACGTCACGCCCTTGCTGTCGGTCAACGATCCGGCGCTGATGGTGGCGATGCCCAAGGACCTGACCGCCGCCACCGGCATGGACGCCCTGACCCATGCCATCGAAGCCTATGTGTCCACCGCCGCCAACCCGATCACCGATGCCTGTGCGCTCAAAGCCATCAGCATGATCAGCGCCAACCTGCGCCAGGCGGTGCACGACGGCAGCGATCTGTTGGCGCGGGAGAACATGGCCTATGCCCAGTTCCTCGCCGGCATGGCCTTCAACAACGCGTCCCTGGGCTTCGTGCACGCCATGGCCCACCAACTGGGCGGTTTCTACGACTTGCCTCACGGGGTGTGCAACGCCGTGTTGCTGCCCCATGTGCAGAGTTTCAATGCCAGCGTCTGCGCCGACCGCCTGACCGATGTGGCCCACGCCCTGGGCGCGGACATCCGTGGTTTCAGCCCGGAGGAGGGGGCCCAGGCGGCAATCGCGGCGATTCGTGCCTTGGCTCGGGATGTGGAGATTCCTGCCGGCCTGCGTGAACTGGGGGCCAAGTTGCAGGACATTCCGCTGCTGGCGGCCAACGCCCTGAAAGACGCCTGCGGCCTGACCAACCCGCGTCCGGCGGATCAACGGCAGATCGAGGAGATCTTCCGTAGCGCGTTTTGAGGAACGGGTAGGTCCGTTTCGCTGGCAAGCCAGCTCCTGCAAGTGAAGCGTTCATCAACGCGCCGGGGGCTGACGGCGGGTATGGAAAATTCGCAGTATCTGTAGCCGGTCTCCCCGCACCCGATAGGGAATCAGGTAGGGCCAGCCCGGTACCACCCACTCCCGGGTGCCGGGCAGGCGGCCTTCGCGGCCGCTTGAGGGGAGGCGGGCCAGTTGCTCGATGCTGGCCAATAGCGTCCTGACGAATTCCGCAGCGGCCCGGGGATCGTCCTGGGCGATATGACGCGCCTCAGCATCCAGGTTGTTCAAGGCGCTGCGCAGCCATTCAATGCCCATTGTCAGTCCACTTGCTGGCGATGGCCGCCACTTCTTCGGCACTGGCAAAGTCACCCGCGTCGGCCTCGTTCAGGGCCTTCTGGATTTCCTCTATCTGCCAGGCTTCCCGTGCCAGGTATTCCCGCAGGGCATCCACGGCGAGAAACGACTTGCTGCGCCCGGTGGCCTTTGCCAGCAGGGCCAGGGTTTCAGCGAGCTCATCGGGCAAGCGCAGGGGCATGATGGACATGGCGATCTCGTCATACCCTAGCCCAGCCCCGGCCATTCGTCAGGTCTGGAGTTGTCACAAGGCAAGGCAACTCCCGAGCACCAGCTCCCAGCGTTGAAAGCGTCCGCGCGGCAGAGGATAGTGCGAGCAGAAATCGCGCTGAATCCGCCTGTCACAAGGAGTCGTGAATGTTCCGTCGCTCTTCTCTGATCCCGCTGCTGGGCAGCCTGGCGTTGCTGGCCGGCGCCACCTCGGTGGCGGCCCAATGCCTGCCGCCGCCACGCAATGCCGAGGTTCAGGGCTTTTCCCTGTGCAAGGACTGGCCGGCGTTTGCCGACCAGAGCATCAGCCTGTTGTCCGAGATGGTTCCGGACCCCAGCGACACCGGCAACGGTGACGGCACCTACAACCTGCAACTGGCAGTGCTGGAGCGCAACAGCGGACAGGTCCTGGCGCGCTATGCACAGCCTGCGGCCTTTGTTTCCGACGCGGTTCGCCTGGAGAGCGTGAAGCTCGACACCGGGCGCTTCCAACTGACGCCGCAGGTGCGGGCGTTCGGGGTCCGTGCCGGGTTCGAAGGCTCGTCCCGGGTCAACCCCTTCAGTCAGGTCTGGCTCAGCCTGTATGTGCGAGAGGGCAGCACCCTGCGCCCGGTGCTGGAGAAATTCCTGGCCCACTCCTACAACGGCGAATGGGATGGCCAGTGTGCCGGGGAGGGGACAAAAACCACCCGCACCCTGGAGATCGCCAAGACCCGCAGCCACGGTTATGCCGACCTGATCGTGCGTTCGGTCAGCGTCAGTACCCGAAGCGAAATAGTCGGCGAGGAGTGCCAGTCCAAGTCGGTGACCGCCAAGCCGGTGCTCGTCACTTTGCATTACGACGGCCAGCGTTATGTCCTGCCCAATGGCTACAGCGGTATCTGATACCGGCAATCGATAAGGACGCTTGATGAAACGGCTTGAACAATCGGCCCGAGGGCTGCTGCTGTGCGCCTTGCTGGGCATGGCGACGACTGCGCTGGCCGAGTGCAGCGACTCAATCTATGCCCCGGGAGAACTCCATGTCTGCAAGCCCTGGCCGGCGGAAGAAGGCATGAATATCGGGGTTCGAGCAACGCCGATGCAGGGGCCGGTCAACGCCAAAGCACCCCGCTACAACCTGGATGTGGCGCTTCTGCTCGACGACAACGGTTGGGCCGTGGCCAGTTACAACAAGGACCTGGCCCCGCGTTCCGATGGCCTGGCCTTGCAGGGGTTGCAGATCGACACCGGGCGTTATCAGTTGAGCGAGGAGGAGCGGGCCTTTGGCCTGCGGGTGAACTACCACCGCGCCTCCAGCACCCGGCCCTATGAGAAAACCGTGCTGACCCTGTTCGTGCGCGATGGCAAGGGCCTTCCGCCGAGGCTCGAAGGGCTGGTGGTGGATGAGCGCCGCGGCGAGTTCGGCACGGGCGGTGAGTGTGTCGGGCGCAGCCGGATCCTGCAGCGGACCCTGGAGCTGGGCAACGGCCAGCGCAATGGCCATGTCGACCTGCTGGTGCGTACACGAATCGTCGACACCGAGCATTTCAAGGGCCCGGCCGGTTGCGAGCGTCGTGATCTGGCGCCCAGGAGCAGCCGCGTCACCTTGCACTACGACGGTCAGCGCTACCCCTTGCCCCAAGCCCTGAAAGGTGTGTGATCCATGCTCACTGGCCTCAATCACCTGACCCTGGCGGTCAGCGACTTGCCCCGCAGCCTGGCTTTCTATCACCAGCTATTGCAACTGCGCCTGGAGGCCACCTGGGAGTGCGGAGCCTATCTGTCGTTGCCGGGGCTGTGGCTGTGCCTGTCCCTGGACCCGCAACGGCAGGCGCCGGCCGTTGCCGATTACACCCATTACGCCTTTGGCGTCGGCGCTGCGGATTTTTCATCGCTGGTCCAGCGTCTGCGGGAGGCGCGGGTGCAGGAGTGGCGTGACAACCGCAGCGAGGGCGCATCGTTTTATTTTCTCGATCCCGATGGCCATCGACTGGAGGTCCATGTCGGTGACTTGGCCTCGCGATTACGCGCCTGTCGCGAACGTCCCTACGCGGGAATGCGCTTTTACCCCACCGACTGAGGTTGCGCTGCCTGGAAGCAGCTGACGAAAGTCGCTGGTGGCAAGGTGCCTTGATCGTGCAGAATCCGGCAGATTCGTTCTGTGCCTGGCGTTACCGTGAGGTGCATCCGTCCTGGAGTCTTGCCGATGACCTCATCGCTGTTGCTGGCCGTTATCGCCTCGGGTTTCATTTATGCCATCACCCCCGGACCCGGGGTCCTGGCGGTGTTCGGCATCGGTGCGTCCCGAGGCCGCAAGGCCGGCGCCGGGTTTCTTGGCGGGCACATGCTGGGGGATGTGGTCTGGTGCAGCACGGCGCTGATCGCCATTGTCGGTGCCCGGGAGATCGGCAGCGAGGCTTTCAATATCCTCGGCCTGCTCAGTGGCCTGTACCTGTTCTGGCTGGGAATGCGCGCGATCCGCGCCCGTCGCGGCAACGGCGATGAGCCCCAGGGCGCCGCGCGCCATCCGTTCTGGCACGGCGTTCTCTTCGGCCTGACCAATCCCAAGGCATACCCGGTGGCCGTGGCCACCTTCACCGCGCTGCTGTCCAGCCGCGCCGAGCTGCTCACCTGGTCGATGCTGCCCGGTCTGATTGCCCTGAGCTTCCTCGGTGGGCTTGTGGCATACGCTATTCTCATCGGCGTTGTCGGCGCGCGTCGGGTGCGCGATGGCTACCAGCGCCACGAACTGGCAATCACCCGGATCTGCGGGGTGATGTTCATCGGTTTTGCGATCAATGCCCTGCTGCATGCGGTACCGGGACTGATCGGCAACAAGGCATAACGCCGCTCGCGGGGTGCGAGGGTGTAAGGCCGGTGCTCGACACTGGCCGAACAGGCTCAAGGGATGGGTACTCAGTGCATTTTTCATGGGTAGTAGCTTTCTCTGATGGCAACCAACAACTCCGCGCCTCTGGCCAGTTTCATCGACCTGCTCCTGGACGCCGTGTGCGCCGTGGATATCGAGGGTCGCTTCGTGTTTGTCAGCGCTGCCTGCGAGCGGGTATTCGGCTACACCGCCGATGAGCTGATCGGTCTGCGGATGATCGAGCTGGTACACCCGGACGATCGCGAACGCACCCTGCAGGCCGCCCGGGAAATCATGGGCGGTGTGCCCAAGCCCAACTTCGAGAACCGCTACCTGCGCAAGGACGGGCGCGTGGCCCATATCCTCTGGTCGGCGCGCTGGTCGGAGGTGGACCAGTTGCGCATTGCCGTGGCCCGGGACATCACCGAGCGCAAGCTGGCCGAGTCGAAACAGGCCGCGCTGTATGCCATCTCCGAGGCGGCCCACGCCACCGAAGACCTGCTGGGGCTGTTCAAGCGTGTGCATCGGATCATCGGCGAGTGGCTGCCGGCGCTCAATTTCGCCCTGGCGCTGTACGACGAGCGCAGCGACAGCCTGAGCTTTCCCTACCACGTCGACGACTGCGAAAGCAGCCCGGAACGGCCCGGAACCCTGATCGGGCGGTTTTGCGCCCAGGTGCTGCAGCATGGCCAGTCCCTGCTGCTGGCGCCCACATGCCCGTCGAGCCGGAATCTGTGGGACGAGTTCGCGGTCATCCAAGGCCCGCGTTGCTGGCTGGGGGTGCCGCTGAATTCGCAGAAGGGCACCATCGGCGTGCTCATGGTCAAGAGCGCCCCCGGCGCCCAAGGCTATGGTGAGGCGGAGCTGGAACTGCTGCAGTACGTCAGTGCCCAGCTGGCCGCGGCCATCGAACGTGCGCAATTGCATGCGCGCCTGCACTACATGGCCGAGTACGACCAATTGACCCATCTGCCCAATCGCGAACTGCTGCGCGAGCGCTTGCGTTCGGCCCTGGCCCGGGCCCGGCGCGACTCGGGACGCATGGCCCTGCTGTACGTCGACCTGGACAAGTTCAAGGAGGTCAATGACACCTGCGGGCATGCCGTGGGCGACATGCTGCTGCAAGCGGTGGCCAACCGCCTCAAGGGTTGCGTGCGCGAATCCGACACCGTGGCGCGCATGGGCGGCGATGAATTCGTGGTGCTGCTGGAAAGCGTGCAGCACATTGACGACGCCCAGCACGTGGCGGAAAAAATTCGCCACGCGCTAAACGAGCCACTGCGCCTGGACGGCCATTGGCTGAACATCCTGCCGAGCATCGGCATTGGCCTGTACCCCGAACATGGCCTGGAGGAAAAACAGCTGTTCAAATACGCCGACGAGGCCATGTATGCGGTCAAGCGCGAGCGCAAGAGCCGCTCCAGCGCCTGAGACCGGCGCGCTGATCCAGCCCCCGGACCCAAGCGGGAAGCGTCGCCGTTCGTCGTCTCGGCGCCGCTCCCGGTAAACCTTTGGCGCTCAGGGTTTTCCCAATGCAGGCGGGGGCGCTGGCTCCCGCCGGATGGATTTGCAAGAGGAGAACCCCCCATGAACTGCATGGCCACTGTCCTTGGCCGCGCCGGCCTGGCCCTGTTGCTGGGCCTTGGTGCCGGCAGCGCCCTGGCCCAATCCCCTGCGGCCTTCATCGACGATGCCTCGGCCCAAGCCATGGCCGATATCGAAGCCAGCCGCCAGGCGCACCGGCTGACCTCATCCAAGGCGCTCAAGGAATACACCATCCAGGTGATCAACGATCGCACCACGGCCAATCAGCATCTGGCGAAGATTGCCAGGCAGCTGGACCTGCCGGTGGCCCCCCGGGAACAGCTGCTGGACCAGGCCAAGCGCCGGGTGCCGCCACTTCCCGAAGGCGAGGATAGCGACCGCGTCTACGCCACGAACCAGATCAAGGCCACCCAGGCGGCGATCCGGCAGATCCGGCAACAGGCGCAGACCAGCGAGCTTCCCGAGCTCAAGGCGTTCGCCGAGGAAACCCTGCCGAAACTGGAAAACCACCTGCAAATGGCCAGGGCGATCCGCGCCGGACGCCCGATCGATCGGCTGGAGGGGTGAACCTCGGGCGAGCACTCACGCCTGCTTACACCTCGGTACATGACTTCGCACAATCAAACAGGATTGTGCTGGAGCTGCCTGGGCTGTGGGCTTAACGTGGCCCGCTGCAGGCGTCGGATCCGGCGCCGCGAGGCTCAAGGAGGCAGGACATGGCGCAGGCACCGCGCGTTGCGATCAGCGATCTGTACCATCGGGCAGAGGATTATTTCTTCCTGTCCATCTCGCAGTTCTATCGCCGCTTTGGCGACGAGGTGAACGCCTATTGCACCGGCGTTGCAGCCAGCAGCCTGAACCTGCTGCTGATGCAGGGCAGCGAACGCGACAACGCCGAGCCTCTGGCCGAGGGCGTGGCGTTTCTTGAGCGTGCCGGGGTGCCGTTCTGTGTGGTGATGCCCCAGGCCCAGGCGGCGCGCTACAGCCAGCGGTTGCTCCAGCAGCAACTGGTGGCGGCGGACCAGACCCGGTGCATGGCCCTCGATCTTGCTTCCTACGTCCCGCCCCAGGCCGCGCCGGCACTGAGGGATGTGCGCTGCACCGATCGACACCTGGAGGATTGGGCGCGGCCGGTGGCGAGTGCCTTCGAGTCGGGGGATGCGGCCATCGAGCAGTACCTGGCGCGGCATCGGGCGGCGTTGCAGGCCGGGCGGGCCTTGCGGCATTTCAGCCTGTACGTCGATCAGCGTCCGGTGAGCGCCTTGACCCTGTCCCTGGGGCCGGAGGTGGCGCGGCTGGACGATATCGGCACGCTGCAGGGTTTCCAGGGGCGGGGTTACGCCACGGCGCTGATCCACGCGGTGCTCGGCTTCGCCCGGAGCCGGGGCGCCAGATGGTGCGTGCTGGAGGCCTCGCTCGACGGTCTGTCGATCTACCGCAAGGCCGGCTTCAATGTCCTGTTCGACTACCGCACTTTCTGTCAGGCATGAGCGGGGCCGCGGCGTTCTGCCGGAACTGCCGCGGGCTGAGCCCGGTGAGGGCCTTGAATTGCCGGCTGAAGGCGCTGTGGTCGGTGTAGCCGCATTGCAGGGCCACTTCGGTGATGGGCTCCTGGGTCAGCAGCAATTGTGAGGCGTGTTCCAGACGCACCTTGTGGATCATCTGTCGCGGCGTGAGGTGGAAGATGCGCTTGCAGTAGCGCTCCAGCTGGGCCGTGGACAGCCTGGCGATGCGGGTCAGGTCCTGCAGGCGGATGGCTTCGCTGTAGTGCTCGCGGATATGCCGGTCCACCGCCGCCAGGCGTTCATAGGCCGGATGGGTGTCATGGGCCGCCTGCAGGTCCAGGGAGATGCCGGCCATGCCGATGATCCGGGCGTCGCGACCATAGAGCGGCAGCTTGTGGGTCAGGCACCAGCCCGGTTCGCGACTGCCGTACAGGTGCAATTCCAGTTGGCCCTTGATGGTCACGCCCTGGTGCAGCACGCGCTGGTCCTGCTCGGTGTAGACCGGGCCGAGCACCGCGGGAAAGACCTCGGCGGAGGTCTTGCCCAGCAGGGGGCGGATGCTCTTGAAGCCGCAGCGCTGGGCCAGGGTCAGGTTGGCGATCAGGTAGCGGGCCTGCAGATCCTTGATGAAGAACACCGCGCTGGGGATGCAGTCCAGCAGCGGGGCGAGGGGCGCCATGTTGGCCAGCAGGCTGTCGATGTCCCCGGGGGATTGGGCGGCGATGGCCCTGGGCAAATGGTGGAGCTGTGCGCTATCGATCATCGTCGGCCTCTCTCTGGGGGGGCTTGGGGGATGGATCTGTGTCGCTAAAGCCAGGGCCGGCAAAGGGCCGGGGGCTGCGTGCCGACCCGGGCCGGTGCCGGTTTTTAGTCTGCCGCGTCCGGCGGGCGGGCGTCGAGCATCAGGGTGGCGACCCGGGCCGGCACCAGGGGCGAACGCGGCGCCACCTCGGGCCAGTCGAACAGGCGCCGGGCGGCGCTGGCGCAGACCCGGCCCTGGCAGGCGCCCATGCCGCACCGGCTGTGCAGCTTGGCGCTGCTCCAGTCCGCCGCGCCGGCCACGGCCGCATAGGGCACATCTTCGCACCGGCAGAGCAGGGTATCGGGGCGGGCCAGTTGCAGGATCTGCGGTTGCAGTTCGAAGTGCCGTTGCAGCCGTGCGGCAAAGTCCTGCCAGTGCCGGCGGCGGTCGATCAGCGTGGCGGCCCGGGCACGCTGGCCGCTGGCCACGCAGCCGGCAATCTCGCCTTCGATCAAGGCCAGTTCGCTGCCACCGATGCCGGTGCATTCACCGGCGGCCAGGACCTGGGGCAGGCTGCTGCGTTGTTGCGGGTCGACGGCGATGGCCCCCTGCTCCAGGCGACAGCCCAGGTGGCTGGCCAGTCGGGTGTTGGGCACCAGGCCGAAGCCGCAGGCCAGGTAGTCGCAGGGCAGTTCACTGAGGTGCCGGCCCTGGCGGATGCGTACCCGTTGCAGGTGCTGGTCGCCCAGGGCCTCCACCACGTGGGCGTTGCAGCGGTAGGCCGGGGTGAGCAGTTGCATGGCCTGGATCAGCTTGGTCGGCCAGCGCCACAGTTGGCTGGCGAACCCCAGCACCGCCGCGGCGGGCGCCTGTTCCAGCACCCGCAGCACCCGCGCCCCGGCCTGGCGTGCGGTGGCGGCGGTGGCCAGCAGCAAGGGGCCGCTGCCGGCGATCACCAGGGTTTTTCCCTGCAGGGGCAGGCCGTTTTTCACCAGGGCCTGCAGGCCTCCGGCGCCGGTGACCCCGGGCAGGGTCCAGCCGGGAAAGGGCAGCAGCAGTTCCTGGGCGCCGCAGCACAGGATCAGCTGTTCGAAGTCCAGCTGCCAGGCCTGGCGGGCATCCTCCAGCAGCAGGCTGTGGGAGCTCAGGGCGGCGATCACGCGGGTGGCGCCGAGGTACCGCACCGCCGGGTGCTGCACAACCTTGAAGCGTTCGTCCGCGGCCGGCGGCGTTGGACCCTGGCGCCAGATCTGGCCGCCGGGGCGCGGGTTGTCGTCGATGAGCACGATCGAGCGGGCGCTGTGGCTGGCGGCCCGGGCCGCGGCCAGCCCTGCCGGGCCGCTGCCGACAATCAGTATCTGGCAGCGCAGGCGCCGGGGGTTCATTGGCTGCGCTCCACCTGCATGCCGTCCTGGCACAGGGTCTGGCAGGCCAGTTGGCGCAGGCCGTCGATGCTCATCCGGCATTCCTGGCAGATGCCCATGCCGCAGAACGGCGCCCGTGGCCCGCCGTTGCAGGCGGTGCGGGTCCGCGGGTCGCCGCTGGCGGCCACGGCGGCGGCGACCGTGAGGCCGGGGCGCACGGCCAGTGCCTGTCGATCCAGGTAGATGATCATGGGGACTCTCCAGTCAGGGGGGCGAAGCGCCCGGGCAGATAAGGTCGCGGATCGAGCGCCGGGCATTCGCCGAACATCTGTTGCACCAGCAGCCGTGCGCTGCCGGGGGCGGTGGTCACCCCCAGCCCTTCATGGCCGACCGCCAGCCACAGCCCCGGCTGTTGCGGGTGTTCGCCGAGGATCGGCAGGCCGTCGGGCGTGGCGGCGCGAAAGCCGGTCCAGGCGCGGATGCCGTTGAGCTGCGCCAGTGCCGGCAGGTACTCCACCGCGCGCCGCAGCATCGGTGCCAGCACCTGGGGCTCGACCTCGGGCTCCAGGGTGTCGAACTGTCGGGACGAGCCGATCAGCAGTTGCCCGGTGGGGCGTGGCTGGACATTGAACGCCACCGAGGTGCCGTTGCTGGCGTGGGCGCTGGCGGCATAGCCCAGTTCCACCAATTGATGCCCCACCTGCTGCGGGTAGCGGTCGGTGATCAGCAGGTGGCCCTTCTTCGGTCGCAAGGGCAGTTCCGCCAGCAGCTCCCGGGCGCCGTAGCCGTTGGCCAGCAGCACCTGGGGCGCCTGCAGCACCCGGCCATCGTCGAGTTCCAGCCGGTTGCCGGCGACGCTGCGGACCCGGGCACGCAGACAGCGGATCAGCGGCTGGCTGTCGAGCAGCCAGCGGGCGGTGGCCGGGGCGTAGAGGATGCCGTCGCCGGGGACTTGCAGGGCACCGCCCAGGCCCTGGCGCAGCATCGGTTCCAGGGCCGCCAGTGCCGGGCCATCGAGCAGTTGGCCGGTGACGCCCTGTGCGGCCAGGGTCTGCTGCTTGGTCCGGGCCAGGTCCATTTCCGCGCGGTCGGCGGCCAGCCACAGGGTGCCGCAATTGCGGTAGGCGCAGGCCTCGGGCAGATGGGCACGCAACTGGCGCCAGAGGCCGATGGAGTAGTGACTCAGGGCCAGCTCCGCAGGGTTGTCGTCCATGGCCACCAGATGCCCCATGCCGGCTGCGGTGGCGCCGCCACGGGCGTCGTCCAGTACCTGCACCCGCAGACCGCGGCGGGCCAGTTCGTGGGCGCAGGCGGCGCCGATGATGCCGGCGCCGACCACGATCACATCGGCCTCGGCCTGCACCTTCACGAGCCGATGCCCCAGGCGAACGGATCGCTGTCGTCCAGCAGCAGGGTGGCTTCGGCGCTGATATGGGCACTGCCGCGCAGGGTGGGAATGATCCGGTCGCCGACCACTTCGTAGTGGGCGCTGAACTGGCTGCCGATGACGCTGGCCTGGCGCCAGGTCTGGCCCGGGGCGAGCTTGCCGTCCGCGGCCAGGCAGGCCAGCTTGGCACTGGTGCCGGTGCCGCAGGGAGAGCGGTCGTAGGCCTTGCCCGGACAGAGTACGAAGTTGCGGCTGTCGGCTTGCGGGTCGTCGGCGAACAGTTCGATGTGGTCGATGATCCCGCCCCCGGCGCCGGTAATTCCGGCGGCTTCCAGGGCCGCGCGCACGCTCCAGGTGTAATGGGTCAGGGCTTCGACATTGTCCAGGGCCAGGCGCTGGCCATGATCGCTGATCAGGAAGAACCAGTTGCCGCCCCAGGCAATGTCGCCGTGCAGCGTGCCGTGCCCCGGCACCTGCAGCGCCACCTGCCTGCGGTAGCGATAGGCGGGCACATTGCGCACGCTCACCGACAGGTCGTCATGCAGGGTGGCCTGCACCGTGCCCACCGGGGTTTCGATGCGGTGCACGCCGCAGTCGATGCGCCCCAGGTGGTACAGCGAGCGCACCAGGCCGATGGTGCCGTGGCCGCACATGCCCAGGTAGCCGCTGTTGTTGAAGAAGATCACGCCGGCGCAGGCATCGCTGGCCTGGGGCGCGCAGAGCAGGGCGCCCACCAGTACGTCGCTGCCCCGGGGTTCGAGGACGCAGGCGCGGCGCCATTGATCGTGGTCGTTGCTCAGGGTTTGCAGGCGCTCGGCCATGGAGCCCCGGCCCAGGTCGGGAAAGCCGTCGATGACCAGACGGGTGGGTTCACCCCCGGTGTGGGAGTCGATCACGGTTATTTTTTTCATGGCGGCACCTGCGGGGAAAGAGCTACAGAGTGGCCCTGGCGAGGGGGCTGCCGCTTGTGGGTTTTCCCTGGCGCGGATGACGAAATCGGCACAGTCGCCGGTGCGTACCCGGGCTCGGGGAGGTACGGCGCAGGCGATCGCTGAATGTGCCGATTTCGTCTCCTGCGGGGGTGAAAAGCTTCAAGCTGCAAGGGGGATAAAAGGCGACTCTGGATAGCGTCTCCAACGCCAGTCGGCCCGGCCGACCTCAAACAAGGACAAGACCATGAGCCGTAAAGCCATCCAGTGGAGCGGTGTATTCCCCGCCGTGACCACTCAGTTCAAAGCCGATTTCTCCCTCGATCTGCAGGCCACTCACCAGGTCATGCGCAAGCTGGTGGACGATGGCGTGTCCGGCCTGGTGGTGTGCGGCACCGTGGGGGAAAACACCTCCCTGAGTACCGCCGAGAAACTCGCGGTGATCGAAGTCGCCAAGGACGCCGCGGCCGGCCGGGTGCCGGTGATTGCCGGGGTGGCCGAGTTCACCACTGACTTTGCCCGCAACACCGTGCGCGAGGCCGCCAGGGCCGGGGCCGATGGGGTGATGGTGATGCCGGCGCTGGTGTACTCGGCCAAGCCCCATGAAACCGCGGCGCATTTTCGCGCCGTGGCCACCGGCACCGATTTGCCGGTGATGGTTTACAACAACCCGCCGATCTACAAGAACGACGTCACCCCCGAGGTGCTGATCGCCCTGCAGGACTGCGAGAACATCGTCTGCTTCAAGGATTCCTCCGGTGACACCCGGCGCTTCATCGACCTGCGCAACGCGGTCGGCGATCGTTTCGTGCTGTTTGCCGGGCTCGATGACGTGGTGGTGGAAAGCGTCGCGGTGGGCGCCGAGGGCTGGGTCTCGGGCATGTCGGTGGCCTTCCCCCGGGAAGGCGAGACGCTGTTCCGCCTGGCCAGGGACAAACGCTTCGAGGAGGCCCTGGCCCTGTATCGCTGGTTCATGCCGCTGCTGCACCTGGACGCCCGGCCGGATCTGGTGCAGTGCATCAAGCTCTGCGAAGAGCTGGTGGGCCGCGGTTCGTCCATCACCCGGCCGCCGCGTCTGGCGCTGCAAGGGGAAACCCTGGCCGAAGTCAAAGCCATAGTCGCCAAGGCCCTGGCCACGCGGCCGCGCCTGCCGGACGTCGGCCTGTAATCCCTTGCCGGGCGCCCCGGGCGGGGCGCCCGCTTGCGCAACAGCGCATGTGCTGCAAGCGTCGGGCGGCCCCGCCGACGTGACATTCGACCTGCCTATTCCAATAACCCCAAAAAGGCGCAGCCCCATGTCAGGCAAAGGCAAATTCAAGAAGCAACTTTCTCTGGTGGACCTGACCTTTATCGGTCTGGGTGCGATCTTCGGTTCCGGCTGGCTGTTCGCCGCCAGCCACGTTTCGGCGATTGCCGGGCCGGCCGGGATCTTTTCCTGGCTGCTGGGTGGCTTCGCCGTGCTGCTGTTGGGCATCGTCTACTGCGAGCTGGGGGCGGCCCTGCCCCGGGCCGGTGGCGTGGTGCGCTACCCGGTGTTCTCCCACGGCCCGCTGCTGGGCTACCTGATGGGCTTCATCACCCTGATTGCCTTTTCCAGCCTGGTGGCCATCGAAGTGGTGGCGGCCCGGCAATATGCGGCGGCCTGGTTCCCGCTATTGACCCACGAAGGTTCCAGCAACCCGACGATCATCGGCTGGCTGCTGCAGTTCGCCCTGTTGTGCCTGTTCTTCTGGCTCAACTACTCCAGCGTCAAGACCTTCGCCAAGTCCAACAACTTCATCAGCCTGTTCAAGTTCATCGTGCCCTTGCTGGTGATCGTGGTGCTGTTCACCTTCTTCAAGCCCGACAACTTCCACATCCAGGGCTTTGCGCCGTTCGGCCTGTCGGGGATCGAGATGGCGGTATCGGCCGGGGGCATCATCTTTGCCTACCTGGGGCTGACGCCGATCATTTCCGTGGCCAGCGAAGTGCGCAATCCGCAGCGCACCATTCCCATCGCGCTGATTCTCTCGGTGCTGCTCTCGACCCTGATCTACGGCCTGCTGCAGTTGGCCTTCCTGGGCAGCATTCCCACGGAAATGCTGGCCAACGGCTGGAGCGGCATCAGCAAGGAATTTTCCCTGCCGTACCGCGACATCGCCCTGACCCTCGGGGTCGGCTGGCTGGCCTATCTGGTGGTGGCCGATGCGGTGATCTCCCCCAGCGGCTGCGGCAACATCTACATGAACGCCACGCCGCGGGTGGTCTATGGCTGGGCTCGCACCGGGACCTTCTTCAAGGTCTTCACCCGCATCGATGAGCAGTCCGGCATCCCGCGCCCGGCGCTGTGGCTGACCTTCGGCCTGTCGGTGTTCTGGACCCTGCCGTTTCCCTCGTGGGAGGCGCTGATCAACGTGGTCTCGGCGGCCCTGGTGCTCAGCTACGCCGTGGCGCCGGTCAGTGTCGCGGCCTTGCGCAAGAGCGCACCGCAGATGCCGCGGCCGTTCCGGGTGCGCGGTTTTGCCTTGCTCGGCCCGGTGTCCTTCGTGATTGCGGCGCTGATCGTCTACTGGTCCGGCTGGAGCACGGTGTCCTGGCTGCTGGGACTGCAGATCCTGATGTTCGTGATCTACCTGCTGTGCAGGCGCCTGGTGCCGACCGACCACCTGAGCATCGGCGAGCAGGTGCGCTCGTCGCTGTGGCTGATCGCCTTCTATGCCCTGACCATGGTCATTTCCTACCTGGGCAGCTTCGGCGGCATCGGCGTCCTGGCTCACCCCTTCGACACCCTGACCGTGACCCTCATGGCCCTGTGCATCTACACCTGGGGCGCCAACACCGGGGTGCCCGGCGCCAAGCTGGTGCTGGATGGCGATGAGGTGGAATGAGCGTGCGCATTTTCCAACAGACGAGGCAAGCCATGACAGTGACTGGACAGATGCTGATCGGCCAACGCGCCAGCTTCGGCGCCAATGGGCGGATCCACGGGCTGGCCGCCGCCAGCGGCGAGCTGCTGCAACCGGCCTTTGGCGGTGCCGAACAGGCCGACCTGGAGCGCGCCTGCGCCCTGGCCCAGGCGGCGTTCGAGCCCTATCGGCAGTTGCCGCTGGAGCAGCGAGCGGCATTTTTGGAGAGTATCGCCAGCCACATCCTTGAGCTGGGCGATGAGCTGATCGAGCGCTGCCAGCTGGAAACCGGCCTGCCCCGCGCCCGCCTGGAGGGCGAGCGCGGACGTACCGTCGGCCAGTTACGCTTGTTTGCTGCCGTGGTGCGCCATGGCGGCTTCCTCGGGGTACGGATCGATCCGGCGCAACCTTCGCGCCAGCCCCTGCCCAGGGTCGACCTGCGCCTGCGGCAGATCGGCCTGGGGCCGGTGGCGGTGTTCGGCGCGTCGAACTTTCCCCTGGCCTTTTCCGTGGCCGGTGGCGATACCGCCTCGGCTCTGGCAGCGGGTTGCCCGGTGATCGTCAAGGCGCATTCGGCCCACCCCGGGACCTCGGAACTGGTGGCCCGGGCCATCGCTCGGGCGGCCCGGCAGCAGGGCATGCCCGAGGGCGTGTTTTCACTGCTGTTCGACAGTGGCCGCAGCATCGGCCAGGGGCTGGTGGCGGATCCGCGGATCAAGGCCGTGGGCTTCACCGGCTCGCGCAGCGGCGGGATGGCGCTGATGCAGATCGCCGCGGCGCGCCCCGAACCGATCCCGGTCTATGCGGAGATGAGTTCGATCAACCCGGTGCTGCTGTTGCCCCATGCCCTGGAGGAACGCGCGGAGCCGATGGCTTCGGCGTTCGTTGCCTCGCTGACCCTGGGCGCCGGGCAGTTCTGCACCAACCCGGGGCTGATCCTGGCCGTCGATGGACCGGCGTTGCAGCGTTTTGAGCGGGCCGCCGCCGAGGCCCTGGGCCATGTGGCGGCGCAAACCATGCTCACGCCGGGCATCTACCGCAGCTACTGCCAAGGCGTGGCCATTCTCGCCGCGCATGCCCGGGTGCAGACCCTGGCCCTGGGCCCGGAAGGGCAGGGCCCGCAGGCGCGCGGGGCACTGTTCGCCACCTCGGCCACGGCCTTCATGGCGTGCCGCGAATTGCGCGAGGAAGTCTTTGGCCCGGCCTCGCTGATCGTTCGCTGCGAGGACGTCGCTGCGTTGCAGCAGGTCCTGCAGAGCCTGGAGGGCCAGTTGACCATCGCCGTTCACCTGAGCGACGGCGATCAGCCGCAAGTGCGGGCCTTGTTGCCGTTGCTGGAGAGCAAGGCCGGGCGCCTGCTGGCCAACGGTTTCGGCACCGGCGTCGAAGTGGCTCACGCCATGGTCCACGGCGGGCCGTTCCCGGCCACGTCCGACAGCCGCAGCACCTCGGTGGGCAGCCTGGCGATCCAGCGCTTCCTGCGCCCGGTGGCCTACCAGGACCTGCCCGAGGCGTTGTTGCCGGCCGAGCTGCACAGCGCCAATCCGTGGCGGGTGCCGCAACTGCTCGACGGCCGGTGATCGGCTTGACCTGAGGCGAGGCTGCGCTCCACCGGGGAGTGTCGGCCCGCTTGTTCCTTCATTCGCTTACTCCATCGGTAAAAACTCTCCCACAGGAGCGTTCCCCACCTGCCATAGAGGTTGCAGCATGTCTGAACACATCAGCCTGTCCCTGGATGACGTCCACGCCCTGGCGTATCGGGTTCTCAGCCATCACGGCCTGTCCGACGCCCATGCCCGGGTCATCGCCGAGGTCATTACCCAAGGTCAGCGTGACGAGTGCCATTCCCATGGGGTGTACCGCCTGCTGGGCTGCGTACGCTCGGTGCGCGAGGGCAAGATCGACCCGCGCGCCGAACCCAGCCTGCGGCACATCTCGCCGGCGGTGCTGGAGGTGGATGCCCATTACGGCTACTCGTTGCTGGGCTTTCACACCGGCTTGCCGTTGCTGGCGGACAAGGCCCGCAGCCAGGGCATCGCGGCGATGGTGATCAAGCGCTGCTTCCACTTTTCCGCGCTGTGGCCGGAGGTCGAGGCGATGGCCGCCAACGGCCTGGTGGGACTGGCGATGAACCCCAGCCACAGCTGGGTGGCCCCGGCCGGCGGGCGCCACCCGGTGTTCGGCACCAACCCCCTGGCCTTTGCCTGGCCGCGGCCGGGGGGCAATCCCTTTGTCTTCGACTTCGCCACCAGCGCCATTGCCCGGGGCGATATCGAGCTGCATGCGCGTCAGGGCAAGCCGATTCCCGAGCACTGGGCCATCGACGCCGACGGCGAGCCCACCACCGATGCACGGGCCGCCTTGCAAGGGGCGATGCGCACCTTTGGCGGGCACAAGGGCTCGGCCCTGGCGGCGATGATCGAACTGCTGGCCGGGGCGCTGATTGGCGACCTGACCAGTGCCGAATCCATGGCTTTCGATGAGGGTGTCGGGGCCACGCCTTGCCATGGCGAACTGGTGCTGGCGTTCGATCCCCAGGTGTTTCTGGGGGAGGGCTATCAAGCCGGGCTGGAGCGGGCGGAAGGGTTGTTTGCGGCCATTGCCCAGCAGGGCGCGCGGTTGCCGTCGCAGCGGCGTTTTGAGGCCCGGGCCCGCAGCCTGGAGCGGGGGGTGCAGGTTCCTCGGGCGCTGTGGAACGATATCCAGGCCTTGCTGCCATGACGCTCTGGGGGGCGATGGAGTGTCCATCGCCCCCCAAGTGCTGCGGCTCGGGTCAGAAGCGCAGGTTGGCCGCCAGTTCGGCGGAACGCCCCGGCGCGACGGTGGCAAACAGGCCAACGTGGGACGCGTCGTAGTAGGTCTTGTCGGCGAGGTTGAGCACGTTGAACTGCAGGTCCAGGTTCTTGTTCACGCGGTAAGCGGTCATGGCGTCGTAGCGCCAGTAGGCGTCCAGGCTGTGGGTGTTCTCATCGTTGGTGTAGCGCTTGCCCACGTAGTTGGCGCCGGCGCCGACCTTCCAGCGCTCGGTGAGTTGGTAGGTGCTCCAGACCGAGCCACTGTTGGGGGCGATGAATTTCAGCTGATTGCCGTTATGGACGGACTCGGCGTCGGCGGCGTATTTCACCGCCCTGGCATCCAGGCGGGTGTAGCCGGCCACCACTTCCCAGCGCTCGGTCAGGTGACCGGTGGCTTCCACTTCAAAGCCTTTGACTTCGACATTGCCGTCCAGGGTCGCGATGCCGGTCAGCGGATCGTAGGTGCGGGCGTTGTCTTTTTCGGTCTTGAACAGGGCGGCGGTCAGCGCCAGGCGTTCGTTGAGCAGGTCCCATTTGGTGCCCAGTTCGAGGCTGCGGCTCTTTTCCGGAGCCAGGTTGCTCAAGCGGCCGCCCGCCGGACCATCGGCCCTGCCTGATTGCCCGGCGGTTTCGCCCGAGGGGTTGAAGGACGTGCCGTAGGCCAGGTAGATGCTGCCGTAGGGCACGGGCTTGAAGACGATGCCGCTCTGGTAGCTCCACAGGTTGCTGCGGTTGCTTTGGGCCGGGTCGCGGACGTGATAGGCGTCGTAGCGCAGGCCCAGGTTCAGGTCCCATTGCTCGTGCAGGGCGAGGGTGTCCATCACATAGGCAGCGCGGTTGTTGTGTCGGGTGACAGTGTGCTGGCCATCGTCTCGCAGCACCGGGGTGAACGGATCCTTGGGATTGGGATGATGCAGGTCGCCGAGGTTGAGGCTCCTGGAGCTGGCGTAGCGGTTCTTGACATCGATGCGTTCACGGGAGAATTCCAGGCCGGCGCTGTAGCGGTGGCCGATGGCGCCGGTGTCGAACGTGCCGTAGATGTCGGTCTGGTTGATCAGCGAACTGTTGACCACATTGCGCCCGCGCGCCGAGCGTTGCACCCGGTTGGCCAGCTCCTGGGGCGCCAGGGCGATCGGCCGGCTCATGACGTAGTCCTGCATGCTGCGGCCCTGGCGGGTGGTGTTGCGCAGGGTCAGGTGGTCATTGATGTCGTGTTCCAGCTGCAGGGTGGCGAGGTCCGCCGAGGTATTGCGGAAGTCGCGCTGGGTGAAACCATAGAAGTTGTCACGGTCGACCTTGATCGGCTTGCCGGTGATTTCCGACACCGGGTGACCCTGGTCGGGCAGGTCATCGCTCTGCAGGTGGTAGTAGCTCAAGGTGGCGCGGGTGTCGGTGTTCAGGCCGAAGCTCAGGCTCGGTGCCACGCCCCAGCGCGACACTTGCACATGGTCGCGCCCGGGGGTATCGGCCTCATGCTTCATGGCGTTCAGGCGCAGCGCCAGGTTCTGTTCGGGCAGGTACTGGTTGAGATCGACGGTGCTGCGGCGCAGTTGATCGGTGCCCAGGGTCAGGCTGCCGGTGGCGAAGGTTTCCGCCTGCGGCACCTTGCTGATCAGGTTCAGGGTGCCGCCGGTGGAGCCACGCCCCGAGTAGGCCGAGCCCGGGCCTTTGACGATTTCGATCTGCTCGTAGTTGAACACTTCGTGGTTCATGCGCCCGACGTCGCGAATGCCGTCGATCATGATGTCGGTGCTGGCTTCGAAGCCGCGGATGAACGGACGGTCGCCCAGCGGTGTGCCGCCTTCACCTGCACCAAAGGTGATGCCCGGTGTGTTGCGCAGGGCGTCGGTCAGGCTGGACACGGCGCGCTCTTGCACCAGGGTGTCGGTAATGATGGTCACCGACTTCGGGGTTTCGCGCAGCGGGGCGGTGAACTTCACCGAGTCCGAGGCTTCACGCTTGTAACCGGCTGGGTGAATACCTTGTACCGCCGTGGGCGCGAGGGTCACCGGAGCCGTCTGCGGGGGCTCGATGTTGTCGGCGTCGGCGGCCAGGCTGGCTTCGCCAATTGCCATCAAACCAAGGGATGTGGACCACAACTTCCATGAATGTGGGCGGGCAGGACTGGACATTGAGAAAAGACCTCCATTTATTTGGAAGCGATTCTCATGTGCGAATTTTTATCATTCAATCAGACTTATCTGAACAATCGGATCGAAACGTGTATGCAGCGTTGGCTCTTCTGTTTTTTCGTCCGATGCGATTTCATGGACGGCCCATTCTTCTTGGACACTCACGGATGAACCTGCACCTTGAAACCCCCAGGCTGTTGCTGCGACCACGGACCCTCGAGCATTTCCAGGCCTGCCTGCGCATGGACCAGGATCCGGAAGTCACGCGCTTCATTCCGGGCACCTGGGACGGCGGTCAATGGCACCAGGATTTCCTGCGCTCGCGCATGACCCAGGACTTTGGCCCGCGCTGCGGTTATTGGGCGATCTTCGCCAAGCAGGCGCCGGATGAATTGCTGGGCTGGGTGTCCTTCATTCCCTTCGACGCGGTCGGGCCGGAGCTGGAAATGGGCTGGCGCCTGGTGCGGCGGGCCTGGGGGCAAGGCTATGCCAGCGAGGCCGCACGCCGGATTGTCGCCCATGCGTTTGCCGACCCGGCCGTGGAACGGATAGTCGTCGATGCCCATGTCGATAACGAGGCGTCATTGGCGGTGGCGCGCAAGATCGGTTTTCGCTTCACCCACGATGCGGATTTTGAAGGCTTGCCTTGCCGCTTCTTTGCGATGAGCCGTGAGGATTTCCGGCAGCAAACGGCGGCCGGCTGAGGCGGGGATGCCAGTGCGGGGCGCCGTGGTTCGGCGCCCCCATGCTCGATGACGGCCCTCAGAGGTGACGGCTGACCCACCACAGCACCAGGAAGGCGATCGCGGCGGCCAGGGCCGCAAGCTGGAACAGATTGATCAGGCACTTCAGGCCCAGGGGGAATTTCCGGTAGTCCTTCACGTTCAGGCCGCCATTGCGCAGGAACAGGTGGGGCATGGCGAACATGGCGCCGATGCACAGCAGCATGAAGAAGCGGCTCAGGGGGTCCTTGCCCAGGAGCGGCATGCGGATGGCGATGACCCGGCAGCGAGCCAGGTGCTTGACCATGTCATCGAGCCTGAAATAGCCCAGGTACACCTGGATCACCAGGGACACCAGCCCGGACATGACCACCAGGACCCAACCCGCAGTGTAAATATCTTTGGCGTTACACATATCTCTTCAGTGACCTCCTCAAGCTTCACGACCAGGCGTTCAGCGTATTGCTCCTCCAGTGAGCCCCGACACGCAGGGCAGCCGGCCACCATACCACCCCGGGAGGCGAGGCGGGCCGCAGCCGGGCTGCAGCGACCATAGGCGCGGGCTTGCCCGGCCAATATGAGACAAGTACCAAAGGTGCGGACGAGGGCCCTGGAGTGCCCGCGAAGGGTTGTCCTAGAGCTTGGCGCAACGCTCGACGTCGGCCTGGGTGGTGACCTGGGTGTCGATGCCCAGGCGGTATTTGCAGTAGTCGATGATCATCTGCCGTTGTTCGTCGCTGAGTTTTTCCACGCGCCGGTAATCGCCGTCATTGGCGTGGATGTTGAAAAACTCCAGGCGCAGGGTCGGGGCTTGCTTGAGAAACCAGCGGGTGTGGGTTTCGGCCTCTTCCAGCTCGGTGTAGTAACCGACATTGAGCATCAGCAACAGGATGAGGGAGAGCAGGAACAGCAGTTTTTTCAAGGTACGGCTCCTTCCGTGAGCGAGGGGCGCCCAGGGCGCGGGCGGCGCATGCTTGAGCTTTTTGCGCCGCTTGGCAAGGGTTTCGGGTCGCTGGGGGGCTCAGGCGTCCTGGGCCGGGTTGCACCGGGTTCAGCAAACAGACAGTGGCCAACTGTTAAAAAGTGCAACACGCCAAGCAGGAGCGGGGCGGTAACAGGGGGCAAATGGCTTCCAGCGGATGCACGGCAGATCGCCAAGCGTCTGTCGCGGCCAGTGGCCCGATGCATCGGCTGGCAAGCTGCGAGGGCGATCTTCGGATCGCTCTTTTTTTTCGTGTTTATCCGGCTGCCTGGTCGAGGCTTCAGACCAGCCCCAGGGCATTGGGCCGCGAGTTGGGGAACACTTCCTGCACCTGGGCGCCCGTCAGCCCCCAGGTCGTGGCCAGCAAGCCCCCGAGCAGATCGCGGTAGTTGTTGAGCACCGGGTAGTCGCGGTCCTGCAGCAGGCCCCGGGCATTCACCGCCACTTGCTCCCCGGCCAGGCGCCCACCGCGTACAGCGCCGCCGAGCACCCAGTACACCGTGCCATGGCCGTGATCGGTGCCCTTGGCGCCATTCTCGCGAAAGGTCCGGCCGAATTCGGATACCACGATCACCAGGCTGTTCTTCCAGTGCTCGCCCATGGCCTCGGCATAGGCCGCCAGCCCTTGCCCGAGGTTGGCCAGGTTGTTGGCCAGCGGGCCCTGGGTACTGCCCTGGTTGACGTGGGTATCCCAGCCGCCGACATCGACGAAACCCAGGCGATATTGCTCGCGCATCAGGCTGGCCATGCGCCGGGTCTGGGTGGCGAAGCTCTGCGCATTGGCGGCCCCGCGATTGGCCGCGAGCATCTCTTGCTGCAGCTCCTGCGAGACTTTCTGGCGCAAGGCCAGGCCGTCGCTGGCCGCCGCGGCGTAGGGCGTGTGCTGGTACATGGACGACAGAATGTTTGTCTGGCGCGCATCGAAGGGCGCCTTGCCGGCACTGCGCAGGGACAGGTTGGGAATGTCCCGGCCACCCTGGAAGCTCAGGGGCAGGGCATCGGTGAAAGCCATCGGCGCGCTGTCGGGCACTTGCCGGACCAGGCGCGCGAGAAAGCCCGAGTCGTAGCGCCGGCGTGGCTGGCTCGGCTGTCCGGCCTCGATGCTGTCCTGGGTTGCGAAGTGGCTGCGGGACAGGTCGTCGGTGCCGGCGAAGGGCACGAAGGCCATTTCCTTGCGCTGCCACAGCGGGTACAGCGAGTCCCGCAGCACCGGGTTCAGGCCCCAGTGGCTGTCCAGGGCGATGGCGCTTTGCGGGTTGTGCGCATCGGGGCGGGCGATTGCCAGGCTTGGGCGCGACTCGTAGTAGAAGTCGCTGCTGTAGGGCACCAGCAGGTTGTTGCAGTCGTAACCGCCGCGCAGGAACACCAGCAGGGTTCGCGGCGCGGCGGCCGGTGCGGCGAACAGCCGGGCGGAAAACGACAGGCCGGGCAGGGCGGCTGCGGCGGCCGCGGCAATCAGCAGTTGGCGACGATTCATGGCGGTTCCCGGTCAGGTGGCGCGCAGCCCTTTGGCGCGTGCTCAGCGGTTGTTGAAGTCCGGCGAGGACAACAGGAAGGTGTTCCATTCCTGGGGCGAGACGGCCTGCTCCAGGGCGTTGCGGGTGGCGCTGGAGAGGTGAGGCGCGATCGCCTGGTAATACATCGGGGTGGTGATCATCGGAAAACCCGGCCCCGGAACCGTGCTGCCCTCGGCGGTGAACAGCCGGTTGTTGCCCGAACCTATGGCCCGGGCGATTTCAAAGCGCTTGGCCATTTGCCCGGAGCTCGACCAGCCACTGGCCACCAGCGGCCAGCCGTCGGGGGTAATCCGGCCGAACACCGGCTGGCCCATCTGGTTCAGCCAGTTGAGCAGGGGCCGCGGGTTGGCCACAGGCTTGCCGTCATAGGTCAGGCGCAGCGCCGACACCACGAACTGCTGCGGGTCCTTGAATTTCTTGCCGGTCGATTGCAGTAACTCCGGCGACTGCATCAGCGTGCGCATGACCTGGGCGATGTCGCCGTCGCTGTCGCGGAAGGTCTTGGCCATGCGGGTCACCAGGGCCGCCGGCGGTTCGTCGGCGACGAAGTACTGGGCCAGCTTGCGCGAGATGAACTGGGCGCAGGCCGGTTGCAGGGTGATGAGGTCGATGGCCTGGGTGATCTCGTCGTAGCCGCTGCCCTTGATGGTGTGGCCGAGCAGGCGCTTGTCGCTGAAGTCATGGCGCCTGGGGTTGAACTGGAACAATCCCTGTTGCACCACCCGTGGCTGCAAGGACCGGGGCCAATGTTGTTCGCGACCGTCTCGGGGCGCCAATCCGGCTCCGGTCAGGATCAGTGCCAGTTGCTGCACGTCCTCCTGGCTGTAGCCGGCCGCCACGCCCAGGCTGTGCAGCTCCAGCAGCTCACGGGCGTAGTTTTCGTTGACCCGGCCCTTGGCGTTCTGGCTGTTGTCGAGGTATTCGAGCATCGCCGGGCTTTGCAGGGTGGCCAGCAGCAGGTCCTTGAACCGGCCCAGGGCATGGGGGCGAATCGCCTCGTTCACGTAGTCGGCGCTCAGCAGTCGCACCTGGCCCTTGCCCTGGAACAGGCTGAAGTGATTGAGCCAGAACAGCACCAACTGCTCCTTGAGCTGGTTGGGGCCATAGATGGCTTGCAGCAGCACTGCGGACTGGGTCTGCTCGGCGAGCTGGTTGGCCCGCTGGCGAAGGTCTTGCCTGGCCTGGTTGCGGGCATCGCCGTCGGGCATGGCCTTGAGCTGTTCCTGGCGCTGCTTGAACTCCTGCAGCAAGGCCGGGGTCGAGTCGTTCAGGGCCGGGTAGCTGCGCAGCAGGGCGTCGATTGCCGCTGGCAACGGCTCGCGCAGGCGATCCTGCAGTTGCGCCTCGAGCAATCCGTCGCGGCCCAGGTGGCGCAGGCGCTGGAGTTGTGCGGTGTCCAGATCGAAGCCGTCGCGCCTGAGCCAGGCAATGTCGGCGGCGCTGGGGGGCTGGGGCTCGGCGGCCTGGGCAAGGAGCGGCAGGAACACGGCCAGCGCGCTCCACAGGTACAGGCAACGATGCAGCGTATGAGGCCTTGGCATGGGGCGGTTTTCCGGATGGAGAGGGCAGCGGTGTAGCGTCGCAGTACGGCCTGGCTGGGTGCTACCTTCCAGGGTGGATCGCTCTAGATCAAGTGTTTCAACGCAGCCTTCGGGCGCTGGCCGTCGACCGTTCGTCCGACGGATGGAATTGGCAAGCACTAGTCACTGCGTCATGCTGTCGATGGATGTCGTAATGCCATTACTTCAAGGTTCGGCCGGTTTTCCGGGCGTCGTTATATCCCTGTGTGGGTGAGATAGGTTTCTGATGAGTGTGTTGATCCTGCCCGAGACGGCATATGCCCGATAAGGCGTTGGCCGAGGAGCAGCGCCTGGCTGCCCTGTATGCCCTGGAACTGCTGGATACCGCCCGTTGCGAGCGCTTCGACCGCATCTGCCGGCTGGCTGCCGAGTATTTCAAGGTGCCCACGGCGTTGATCACCCTGGTGGACCGTGATCGGCAATGGTTCAAGTCGCGGGTGGGGTTCGCGGTCGAACAGACCCCTATCGAGCAATCGTTCTGCGCTTACACCATCAGAACCGATGATGTGTTCGAGGTGGAAGACGCCCGCCAGGATGTGCGTTTTCACCGCAACCCCCTGGTGACTGATGATCCGGGCATCGGCTTTTATGCCGGCGCGCCGCTGATTACTTCCACCGGGCATGCGATTGGCAGTCTGTGCGTCATCGACAAAGAGCCCCAGCGCCTGAATGCCGCCGAGCGCCAGCAATTGCGCGACTTGGCATCGCTGGTGATGGAACAGGTCGAGCAGCGTCAGCGCCTGACCCGGCGCGACCCGGTGAGCTGCCTGCCCAACCGTGAACAGTTCCAGAGAGACCTGTACGACCTGGCGGACGAAAATCCGGGGGAAAGGCGCGTGCTGGTGCTGGTGGATGCGGTGGACATGACCGTGGCCCACGAGCTGACCCTGGCCATGGGCCTGGCGCCGTTCGAAACCATCGTGCGCTTCCTGGCCCAGCAACTGCTCGCCTACCTGGGGCGGCATGTGCGGGTGTACCACGTGTCTGTCAAGCGCTTCGGGTTCCTGCTGCCGGCGGCCCCCGGGATCGAGCGCTTTCTGGACGGGCTGGTGCGGCGTCTGCGCCGTCAGCCGCCGGGCCTGGAACTGCCGATGATTCCGGCGGTGTGCGCGGGCACGGTGGAATTTTCCACGGACCGCGACGCGGTGCCCGACGTGCTGCGCAAGGCGATGTTCGCCCTGGAGCTGGCGACCCTCAACCGCAGCACCTGGGCGCCCTACGATGTGGTGCGTGACCAGGCCTATCGGCGGGCCTTCAACCTCGCGTCGGACATCAGCGAAGCCCTGGACAGCGGACAGATCTACCTGATGTTCCAGCCGCGCTTCGCCCTGCCCGACGGTGCTCAGGTGAGCGCCGAGGCACTGATCCGCTGGGATCATCCGTGGCTGGGGCCGATTTCACCGGCGGAGTTCATTCCGGTCATGGAGCGCAATGCGCTGATCCACCGGGTGACCCACTGGGTGATCAATGCCGTGCTGGAGCGCCTGCACCGCTGGAGTTCCAGCGACGTGCAGCGTCTGTCGATCAACCTCTCGCCCCAGGATTTCGAGGATCAGGACATTGCCGATGTGCTGCGCGATGCCTGCCGGCGCCATCGCATCGACCCGCAGCGCCTGGAAGTGGAAATCACCGAAGGGGCCTGGCTGCGCTCCAATCCCAAGGTGCTGGATCAGCTGAGCAAGATTCGCGGCCTGGGCATGGATGTGGCCATCGACGACTTTGGCACCGGCTACAGCAACTTCGCCTACCTGCACCAGATTCCGGCCAATGTGGTGAAGCTCGACAAGTCCATGGTCACCGACCTTGAGAGCAGCGCCCAGCACCAGAAGATCACTCGCTCGGTGATCGCCCTGGCCCGGGAACTGGGCTACCGCACCGTGGCCGAGGGCATCGAGAGTTTCAAATGTCTGCAGATGCTGCGGGCCTTTGGTTGCGACGAGGCCCAGGGCTACTTCCTGGCCCGGCCCATGGCCCAGGAAAAGTTCCTCGCCCGCTGTGGCGCCCGGCGCTTTCCCTTGCAGCAGGGCTTCTAGCCACGCGGGACCCTCCTGCCGAGGTGGCCGCGCAACGGCGGCCCCCTCAGCGCTGGGCGGCCACCAGCAACATCATCGGTCGCTCGCGCTCTTCTTCCAGGGCGGGTTGCTCCAGCACTTGCTGGGCGCTCGGTCCCCATTCCTCGACGTGGCGAATGTTGAACCCGGTAGCGATCAGGGTGTTGAGCAGGGTGCCCAGGGTACGGTGCTGCTTGATCACCCCCTCGGCCAGCCAATGGGTGATCCGTTCGCCTTCCTGCTGATAGCTGTCCAGGGGCCAGGACTTGCGGCCCTGGTCATCCACCTGCCAGCCCGGATTGCGTGGAGCCATGAAGATCGGGTGCTCGATGGAGAACACCAGGCGCGCCCCGGGCACCAGGGCTGCGTAGACCTGGGCGAACAGGCCGCGCAGGTCCTTGATGTAATGCAGGGCCAGGGAGCTGTAGGCCAGGTCGAAGCTGCAGTTGGGCAGGCTCAGGTGTTCCAGGTCGGCCCGCTGATAATCGATATGGGGCGCCGAGGTGCTGGCGCGGGCAGTCGCCAGCATCTTTTCCGAAACGTCCAGGCCCAGCACCTGCTGGGCCCCTTGTTCGCTTGCCCATCGGCTGAACCAGCCATAACCGCAGCCCAGGTCCAGCACCTTGAGGCCTTTCATCGGTGGCAGCAGGGCTTGCAGGGCCGGCCATTCCGGCGCCGCATCCAGGCCGCCGACGGAGCGCCCTAGCTGGCTGTAGCCCTGAAAAAAAGTCGGGTCGTCGTAAATGTTCTGGGTCATGTCGCAGTTCCTTCAGGTTCGTGTGCAGCCCGTGATGTCGGGCGAATCATGCAAAAGAAGCGGCTGAGGGGCTTGTCCCTCGAAGGGCGCGACGCAGGTATCGTCGATGGCCGGGCAGGGGGGGCAGGGAAACAGGCCGGATATCATAGCCAATTTGCCAGGCCGGGCTATCGCCGGGTGCGTTATGCGTGCCGATCGTCGGGAGCACAAGCGCCGGCCAAGGCCAACTGAAGCGTCCCGATTGGCGGCCTGTACCCTGCGAGGATTCATGGGCAAAGCGAGAGTGATGGGCACGACCATCGAGGCGACCCGTTCGGCCGAGCCAGGTACAGGGCTGGGGCTTTGAGTCGTCAGGCTTGAAGCTTGGAAGAGAAGAGGTCGCCTGAGTTCAACGACGGGGAAACTACTTTGCGGATCTGCGCTGACTGGCAGATTGGGGAAGTGGAGCGGGTGAAGGGAATCGAACCCTCGTTATCAGCTTGGGAAGCTGGAGTAATGCCATTATACGACACCCGCTCGAACGGCTGACTTTGTACCAGATGTGGCCGCAGATTTGAAGTTTTTCTTTATCTGACCTGCGCTTGCGTGTCATCGCTGTTCGCCGCAGGTGGGCCATGCGCCAGGAAAAACAGGGTTTTTCAAGGGCGGCTGGCCCACCGGTGACGATGCACTGTCAGATCGCCCGTGCATGCTGATGCTGAACGCAGTGCGCGCGCGTTCGACCGTCGTACTGACCCGGCTTGAGGAATCCCAACAATGCCTGGCGGCTGTCGCGGCAGGCGGCCTTGTGTTCCATGTCGAGAAAGTGCCCGGTGGCCTGGATGGTGCTGAAGCTCGCTTGCTGCACATGGTCGGCGAACAGCTTGGCGTCGTTGGCCGAGGTGTACTCGTCCCACTCACCGTTGAGAAACAGCACCGGCACCTGGATGTTCTTCGCCGCTCGCAAGTAGCACTGCCGGTCGCCGTTGAGCACATGGCTGATGTGGAAGTGCATCTGCCCGTATTCGTGCTCCGCCAGGCTGCTGACGTGGCGGTAGTTGTAGCGCTTGAACAGCGAGGGCAGGTGCTTGCCGATGGTGTCGTTGACCAGGTGGCCGACGCGATGGCGGTCGAGGTTGCCGAGGTAATCGACACCGCGCTCCAGATAATCGCGCATCGGCTCGTTGATCACCGGCGAGAACGAGCTGATCACCGCCTTCTCGATGCGCCGTGGACGCTGGGCCAGAGCCTGCAAGGCGGCGGCGCCACCCCAGGAAAACGACAGCACATGCTCGGCGGCGAAGTGTTCGATCAACTCCAGGAGGATCTGCCCCTCCACTTCCTTGGTGAGCATCCGTTCGTGTTTGTTGTGGGCTTTGGAGCGGCCCGCGTAGGGCTGGTCGTAGAGCACCACGTTGAACTGCGGGTGCAGGTTCTTCACGGTCTGCGCAAAGGACGCAGTAGTGGCCATCGAGCCGTTGACCAGAATGATGGTCTTGTCTGCGGCATCTGCGCGATAGAACTCCGTGTAAACCCGATACTGACCCTGTATATCCAGCACAGCGATTTCTGGCCTCATGTCATAAGACTCCTGGCAAGCGGGTATGCGCGCATCACTGAGTGTGCACGGGCAATGTGACAGGTAGGCATACGCCTGGAATGGGAGCCCATGTCGATCCGGTAAGGCAGGTCGACGGGTGTTGTTATAGGTGGGCGATTTGCCGGGGGAAATGCAGAGCAGGCAGGGCTCAGGCCGGCAAAAGGTTTCTTAGATGTCTGTTCGTGACTCATCGGTCACATTTCGGCCGACGGAGTGATTCAAGCAGGGCAATCGGCAACCTGCAAGTCGATTGGACAAATTGTTCGACAGCTTCTGCCCAGCGGTCATCCGGGCAGGGGGGCACTTCAGATCAGGCGGATTTCGTCGGCGCTCAGGGGCCGGTATTCGCCAGGTGCCAGCCGTTCGTCCAGCAGCAGCGGCCCCATGCGTTCGCGATGCAGGCGCAGCACCTTGTTGTTGAAGTGGCCGAACATGCGTTTGACCTGGTGATAGCGCCCTTCGACGATGCTCAGCCGGGCGCTGCGCGGACCGAGGATCTGCAACTGCGCGGGCAGGGTGGTGAGGTCTTCGAAGGCAAAATACAGGCCCTCGGCGAAGGTCTGGATGTACTCGGGCCCAATCTCGTCTTCGGTTTCCACGTAGTAGAGCTTGGGCAGTTTGGTCTGCGGCTGGGTCAGGCGTCGCGACCACTGGCCGTCGTTGGTGATCAGCATCAGCCCGGTGGTGTTGTAGTCCAGGCGTCCGGCGATGTGCAGCTCCTGCGGGTGCGGCTCGTGGATCAGCTCCAGCACGGTCCGGTGCTCGGGATCGCGGGTGGCACTGACGCAACCCATGGGCTTGTGCAGCATGAAGTAGCGCGCCGGCTTGCCGGCCTGCAGCACCTCCTCATCCAGCTCCACCCGACTGAATTCGCTGACCTCGGCCCGGGGATCGCTGACCGGCTGACCGTCGATGCGGACGCGCCGCTGCACCAGCAGCAGGCGCACCTGTTGGCGGTTGAAGCGCGGCAGGTTGCTGAGGAAACGGTCAAGGCGCATGGCGGGAAATCGCTGGCAGTGGAAGGGGACGGGTTTCAGGAGCGGGGCAGGGTGCCGGCGCGCAGCTGCGCCTCGACCCCGGCGCAGCGTGGGCACAGGCAGGCACGGTCGCGCAGTTGGGGCGCCAGGGCCTCGATGATGGCCGGGTCGATGCTCACGCTGTAGCACCAGCAGGCTCGGTCCGCCGTGCGTGGGTCGGCCAGGGCGCAGTCGTTGCGGGCACCGCAGGCCGGGCAAAGGTCAGGTTCATTCATGGCTGGAGTGAGGCATTTCCACGCAGGTTCGATTACGTCCACTTTGCTTGGCGCGATACATCGCATGGTCGGCACGGGACAGCAGGCTGTGCAGGGTGTCTGCCGGTTGCAGGGCGGTCAAGCCGATACTGACGGTCAGTTGCAGGGGTTGCCCTTCATAGTAGTAGCGCTGCCGTTCGGTCAGCAGACGAATCTTTTCGGCGATCTGCAGGGCGGGCCCGCTCTCGGTGTCCTTGAGCAGGACGATGAATTCCTCGCCGCCCCAGCGACAGACGATATCGGACTGGCGCAGGCAGTCCTGCAGGTCCCGGGCGAAGCCGCTGAGCACCTGGTCCCCGGCCAGGTGGCCGTAGGTATCGTTGAGGCGCTTGAAGTGATCCAGGTCCAGCAGCAGGGCGCAGAGCGGCGTCAAGTCGCGTCGCGCCTCTTGCAGGGCCTGGGCCGCCAGCAGGTCGAAACCGCGGCGGTTGGGCAGACGGGTCAGGCTGTCGAGGGTGGCCTGGGTTTCGATCTTGCGCTGGTAGCGGCGCACCACGCCGCTGAGCAGGATCAGCACGATGGCGGTGATCACCAGGCAGATCAGCAGGTTAAGGTACAGCGACTGGCGGATGCCGTTGAGGGCGCCGTCTTCGCGCTTGTCGACGAACAGGTACCAGTTCAGTTCGGGAATGAAGCGCACATTGAGAAAATGCCCCTGGCCCTGGGTCGAGTATTCATAGCTGCCGCTGTGGGGCTTGGGCAGTTGGGCCATCAGTTCCTTGAGGCTTGCCAGATCATGCAGGGACTGGCCACTGCGGGCACCCTGGGGACCGCCATCGGCACCGGTCAGCACGATGCGCCCGAAGGTGTCGACGAAGTACACGCTGCGCTGGTAGCGCTGCTGGTACTTGTCGATCAGCTTGATCACCGCGTCCACCGTCAGGCCGACGCCAGCGGCGCCGATGAAGCGGTCCTGGTAGTCGTAGACCTTGTAGTTGATGAAGAAGGTCAGTTTGTCCTGATTGGCCAGGTCCGGGTCGACGTTGATTTCGTAGGGCGTCGCCATATTGCGCACGCGAAAGTACCAGGCGTCCCGGGGCTCATCGACCTTGATCTTCTTCAGCACGCCCTTGGCCTGGTAGTAGGTGAGGCTGGTGTTGGAGACGAAGAAGGCGGTGTAGGCGTCGTAGTGGGTCATGACCTCGTTGAGGTAGCGGGTCATCTGGCTGGGGTCGCGCTCGCCGGCCACCACCCAGTCACGCATGAAGGTGTCGCGGGCCATCATCGAGGAGATGAGCACCGGCCGTACCAGGTCCTTCTGGATTTCCGAATACACGGTGTCGGAAGTCAGCGGCAGTTCGGTGTTGACGATGTTGTCGCGGATCGAATCCCGCGAGGCGTAGTAGCTGAGCAGGGAGGTGGCGAGGAAGCCACTGCCCAGCAGGGTGATCAGGACCAGCACCAGCGAACGTTGCGAATACAGGGGAGAACGAAGCGGCATGGCGATTCCGTGATAGTGGCCCGATGACGCATTCTAGTGGCACGGCGGACAAATGACTTGTTCAACAGCGCACGGAATTGTCTGGGCATTGATACGTTGCAAACACTTCTTGCACCGCCGTCGGCCCAGGCCTTGAGACGCCATGGGCGGGGGCCTACCAGCGGTCGCATGACTTGTATCAATGTGTTGCCAGAATCGCACCAGAAGGCATTTTTGCGGTCAGATATTGCGTCAGTCAGCCTGTTGCTGATTGCCGCCTGCCAGCGTCGCTGGCGTGGCTTCTTCGCGGTCCAGGAGGCCGCCATGTATCGTCGACTTCTGCTTGTTGCATTACTGGGTTTGAGTCTTGGCGCGTGTGTCCCTTATTACGATGGAGGCTCAAGCTACTACAGCTCCGAGGTCTACAGTGCCCCGGCACCGGCCTATTACTACGGTGGCGGCGCTTCCTATTACTCGACCGGACGCAGCTACTACACCCCACGCTACTACCAGCCGGCGCCGCGTTATTACGCACCGGCTCCGCGTTACTACCAGGTCCCCCGGGCGGGCTACCGACCTTATCCCGCGCAGGGTTGGGGCGGGCATGAGCGCCACGGCAACTGGAACAACGACAACGGTGGCAATCAGGACTGGGGCGGTCACGGCGGGCGTGGCCGTGGCGACCATGGACGGGGTGGGCGCGGCCACTGATTGTACCGGGGCCTGGAGCCCGTAGCCGCCGGTGGTGGCTACGGGCTTTTTAGTAATCCGTCAGGTCCGCCAGGGGATGGCGACCTTCCCAGGCCTTGTGGAAGTGCGCTTCGACCACGGCCTCGGGCACCTGATTGATATCCGCCCAATGCCAGTGCGGTTGATGATCCTTGTCGATCAGGCGCGCACGCACGCCCTCGGCAAACTCCGGATGCCGGCAGCAGTTCAGGCTCAGGGTGTACTCCATCTGGAACACCTCGGCCAGCGACAGGTAGCGGGCGCGGCGGATCTGTTCCCAGACCAGGTGGGCCGTCAGCGGGCAGCCCTGGGCGAGGGTCTGGGCCGCGCGTTGGTAGAGGGCATCGTCGTGATGCTGCAACTGGCTGACGGCGCGCCAGGCGCAGGCCACGTCACTGACATCCAGCCATTCGTCGATCTGCGCCCGGCGCGGCAGCCACTGGGCGTCGGGCAGTTGCGCCAGGGCTTCGTGCTGCAAGGCCTTGAGCAGGCTGTTGAGCTGCCGCGGGGTCTGTTCCTGCCAGTTCAACTGCAGCAAGCCTTCGATCAGCGTTTCCTGTTGCTCATCCAGCAGGAAGCGGTCGGCGAGGCCCAGGTCCAGGGCATCGCGGCCATTCATATGGGCCCCGGTGAGCCCGAGAAACAGGCCGAGCTTGCCGGGCATCCGTGAAAGGAACCAGCTGGCGCCGACATCGGGATACAGGCCGATGCTGATTTCCGGCATCGCCAGGCGACTGCTGGGGGTGACGATGCGGATGCCGGCCCCTTGCAGCAAGCCCATGCCGCCGCCCAGTACATAGCCGTGGCCCCAGCAGATCACCGGCTTGGGGTAGGTGTGCAGGCGATAGTCGAGACGGTATTCCGCAGCGAAAAAATGCCCGGCCAAGGCCGGTACTTCACCCGGATGATCCAGGCACGCCTGGGCCAGGCTGCGCACTTCGCCACCGGCACAGAAGGCCTTGGCGCCGTTGCCGCGCAACAGCACGCAGACCACTTGCGGGTCCTTGGCCCAGGCGTCGAGGCGTTCGCTCAGTTGCTGGATCATCGGCAGCGACAGGGCGTTCAGGGATTTTTCCGCGTCCAGGGTGGCAATGGCGATGCGGGCGCCATCGCTGCCGGTGAGTTCTTCGACGTGCAGGTTCATCGTGACCTCGAGGAGCAATAGAAGCGATCAGTATGATCGCTGGTAGGGAAAGTGCCGGTTCCGTGTCAGATCAATTGACAAGCGAAGTCGGCTTTCCTAGGGTGCGGCCATTGTTTTTTCACGGGCCTGGCCATGACTGCTGACGATCGTATCAAACTCGAACCGAGCTGGAAGGAGGCCCTGCGTGCCGAATTCGAGCAGCCCTACATGAGCGAACTTCGCGAGTTCCTGCGCCGGGAACATGCCGCCGGCAAGGAAATCTACCCGCCGGGACCGATGATCTTCAACGCCCTGAACTCGACGCCGCTGGACAAGGTCAAGGTGGTGATTCTCGGCCAGGACCCGTACCACGGACCGGGCCAGGCCCACGGCCTGTGCTTCTCGGTGCAGCCCGGAGTGCCGGCGCCGCCGTCGCTGGTGAACATCTATAAAGAGCTCAAGCGCGACCTGAACATCGACATTCCCAACCACGGCTACCTGCAAAGCTGGGCCGACCAGGGCGTGCTGATGCTCAACACCACCATGACCGTGGAGCGGGCCAACGCCGCCTCCCACGCGGGCAAGGGCTGGCAGTTTTTCACCGATCGGATCATCGAGGTGGTCAGCGAGCATCAGCCGCATCTGGTGTTCCTGCTGTGGGGCGCCCATGCCCAGAGCAAGCAGAAACTGATCGACGCCACCAAGCACCTGGTGCTGACCTCGGTGCACCCGTCGCCGCTGTCGGCCTACCGTGGCTTCCTCGGTTGCGGGCACTTCAGCCGGACCAACAAGTACCTGGAGCAGAATGGCGAGACGCCGATCGAGTGGCGCCTGCCGCCGTTGTAAGGCCAATCCTGTAGCCGCTGCGCAGGCTGCGGCTACAGGGGGCCTTTGTTCCAGTGGCGGAACAGGGGCTCGGCGAGAAACAGCACGAACAACAACCTCATGACCTGCATCGCCGTCACCAGTGGCACCGACAGTTGCAGGACCTCCGCTGTCAGGCTCATCTCCGCAATGCCGCCGGGCATCATGCCCAGGGTCAGCGACCGCAGATCGAGGCGGGTCAACACACTCAGGCCCAGGGCCGCGAGGCCGGCCATCAGCATGGTCAGGGCGGTGCCGATCAGGGTGCGGCCCATGAACGAGGGCGCCCGACGGAAGAACTCTCGGTTGAAATGACAGCCCAGGCCACTGCCGATCAGCCACTGGCCGATCTGGCTGGCGCCGTCGGGCAGGCCGATGTGCAGGTCCCAGGCGATGCTCGCCGTCGCGCTGAGCAGCAAGGGCCCGAACAGCCAGGGATTGGGCTGGCGCAGGCGTTGCCAGAGCCAGGCCAGCAGCGCTCCAGCCGGAAACAGCAGGGCCAGCCACTGCCAGTCCACGCTGCTTGCCTGCAGGGACGGGGTGCCTTCCCCCAGCAGGTACTTGAACGCCGCCGGCACACAGAGCACCACCGTCAGCACCCGCAGGCTCTGCCCGGCCGCTACCCGACTGAGCACCGCACCGTTACGGGCGCCGAGATTGACCATCTCCCCGGAGCCGCCGGGCATGCTGGAGAAGAATGCCGTGGCCCGGTCTTCCCCGGTGCGTCGCAGCAACCAGACCCCAACCACGCTGGACAGGCTGGTGACCAGGGCACCGAAGAAGATCAGGCCGAAATGGCTCAGCACCTGCTCCATCACCTGCGGAGTGAAGTGCAGGCCGATGCCGATGCCCACCACCCATTGCCCGCCTTTGCGCCCGCCGGGGATCTCCGCCAACTGCCAGGGCGTCAGGCAGCGCACCAGGATGATCGCCAGCAGCGAGCCGACCATCCACGGCAGCGGCCAGCCGATCTGGCTGGCCAGGTAACCGCCAGCCAGACCCACCAGGGGCGTGCCCCACCATTGCCGGAAGCGGGCGTCAGACATCGGCCACGGCACGTTGCTGGGCCGCGCGCTTGCGCCAGATGCGCAGCAGCGGCATCAGCAGCATGATCACGGTCAGCACCCAGACCCCGACCGTGATCGGGCTCGACCAGAGAATCTCCATGGCGCCGTTGGAAATCGACAGCGCCCGGCGCAGGTTCTGTTCCATCAGTCCGCCGAGGATGAAGCCCAGCAGCACCGGCGACAACGGGAAGTCCAGCTTGCGCAGGATGTAGCCGAAGATGCCGATACCGACCATCAAAAACAGGTCGAAGGTGGTGGCGTGCACCGCGTAGACGCCGATCCCGGTAATGATCGCGATCACCGGCACCAGGGCCCAGTTCGGCACCGCGAGGATACGGGTGAAGAGGCGGATCATCGGGATGTTGAGGATCACCAGCATGATGTTGGCGATGAACAACGAGGCGATCAGGCCCCAGACGATGTCTGGTTGCTGCTGGAACAGCAGCGGACCGGGGGTGATGTTGTACAGCGACAGGGCGCCGATCATCACCGCGGTGGTGCCGGAGCCGGGTACGCCGAGGGTCAGCATCGGCACCAGGGCGCCGCAGGCCGAGGCGCCGATGGCGGTTTCCGGGGCGGCCAGGCCACGCTTGTCGCCTTCGCCGAAGGTGCCGCTGGCACCGGCGATGCGCTTCTCGGTCATGTAGGCCACGGCGCTGGCCAGGGTCGCGCCGGCGCCGGGCAGCACTCCCATGATGAAGCCCAGCAGGCCGCAGCGGATGTTCACCGCGAACACCGAGGCCGCTTCCTTGATGTTGAACATCATGCGCCCGGTGGCTTTTACCGCTTCCTGGCCGCGATGGGTCTTCTCCAGCAGCAACAGGATCTCGCTGATGGAGAACAGGCCCAGCACCAGCACCACGAACTGGATGCCGTCGGTGAGGTGGATGTTGTCCCCGGTGAAGCGGTACACGCCGCTGTTGGCGTCGATGCCGACCGCCGACAGGAACAGCCCGATCAGCGCGGCGATGAAGGTCTTCAACGGCCGGTCGCCGGCCATCCCGCCCAGGCAGACGATGGCGAATACCATCAGCACGAAGTACTCCGCCGGGCCGAAGGCGATCGCCCACTTGGCCAGCAGCGGGGCGAACAGCACCATGCCGCAGGTGGCGATGAAGGCGCCGATGAACGAGCTCCAGGCCGACAGCGACAGGGCCACGCCCGCCAGGCCCTTGCGCGCCATGGGGTAGCCGTCGAGGGTGGTCATCACGGTGGAGGCTTCACCGGGAATGTTCAGCAGGATCGAGCTGATGCGGCCGCCGTATTCGCAGCCCAGGTAGACCGCCGCCAGCAGGATCAGCGCCGATTCCGGCGGCAGGCCCAGGGCGAAGGCGATGGGGATCAGCAGCGCCACGCCGTTGATCGGGCCCAGGCCCGGCAGCAGCCCGACCACGGTGCCGATCAGGGTGCCGGACAGGGCGGTGACCAGGTTGTAGGGGGTCAGTGCAACGCCGAAGCCCTGGCCCAGGTAACTGAGGGTATCCATATCAATTCTCCAGAACGTCGAGCAGGCCGAGGGGCAGAGGCACGTCCATGACCCGGTCGAACAGCCAGTAGAGGCCGACACTGAGCAGGCTGATGATGATCAGGCTGGGCAGCCAGCGGCCGCCGTAAAGCCGGGCCATGGGTACACCGATGAGGATGCTGGCGACGATGAACCCCAGGGGTTCGAAGGTGCCGGCGAACACCAGCAGCAAGGCCACGCAGATCGTGATCTTGTTCAGGGTGGCCCGGTCCAGGGGCGGTTCGTCTTCGCTGTGCTTGATCGGCGTCGGGCGCACCAGCATGTACAGCAAGGCCAGGCCCATCAGGCCGAGCATCAGCAGAGGGAAGGCCCGCGGGCCCACGGGTTCGTAGGAAAAGGCCGCCTGGTACGGCCAGGCCATCAGTGCCAGAGCGGCACAGGCCAGCAGCAACACCGCGGCGAAGAGACGTTGAACGAGCATGGTTAACTCCCGGGCGCGGCCCCCGATGCGCGAGGGCCGGGCCGTCAGCAAGGGACGGTCACTGGATCAGGCCGAACTCTTTGGCCAGGGTCTTGTAGTCGGCCACCTGCTTTTTCACGTAGGTGTCCAGCTCGGGGCCGGTCAGGGCGAAGGGGAACAGCTCGCGCTGATCACGCAGCTTGGCGAACTCTTCGGAGGCCAGCAGCTTGTCGAAGGCGTTTTTCCACCAGGCGTACTCCTCGTCGGTGACCTTCGGCCCGAGGTAGAAACCGCGTACCACCGGCCAGACGATGTCGTAGCCCTGTTCCTTGGCGGTGGGGATGTCTTTCATTTCCGGCTCGTCCAGACGCTGTTCGGAGAACACCGCCAGCAGGCGCATGTCGCCGGCCTGGATATGCGGCATGGAGTCGGAAATGTCGGTGCTGCCCACCTGGATGTGCCCACCCAGCAGGGCGGTGGCGATTTCACCGCCGCCTTCCAGGGCGACGTAGCGCAGGTCCCGGGGGTTGATCCCGGCGGCCTTGGCGATCAGCGCGGTCTGCATCCAGTCCTGACTGCCCACGGTGCCGCCGGAACCTATCACCACCTTGCTTGGATCTTTCTTAAGAGCCTGGACCAGATCGTCGAGGGTCTTGTAGGGCGAGTCGCTTTTCACCGCGATAGCGCCGTAGCTGGTGCCGACCGCCGCCAGCCAGCGCACCGCGCTTTCATCGAAACGGCCGAACTTGCCCTGGGCCAGGTTCAGCAGCGAGCCGCTGGACCAGGCCACCAGGGTCCCGGCGTCGGCCGGGCGCTGGGCCACCACCGCGTTGTAGGCCACGGCACCGACTCCGCCGGGCATGTAGGTCACGCGCATCGGCTTGGTCAGAATCTTCTCGTTGACCAGCGCGCTTTGCGCCAGCTTGCAGGTCAGGTCGAAGCCGCCGCCCGGGGAGGCCGGGGCGATGCATTCCGGGCGCTTGGGCTCGGCGGATGCGGCCAGCAACTGGCCGGCGAACAGCATGCAGCCGGCGGTGAGGGCAAGGTTGCGCAGTGAAAAGTCCATGATTGTCTCCACAGGAGTTGTTGTTATCGGTCTGTCCGGGTCATCCCCGACCCTTGTTCCGCAGCGGCCGGCTGACCGGCGAAGGAGCCCTTGAGCCGGGTGTCGGGCTGGCGGGCCTCTTCGCTGGCAAGCCAGCGCCTACAAAACGCTGAAACGGTGAGATACGAGGCGTGCGCGCGGGCTTACCACAGGGCTACGGCGTAACTCACCAGCAGGCGCACTTCATCGGCGTCGCGAGCCGAATAGTTGGAGCGGTAGGTGGCGTTGCGCAGGCGCACCGCAACGTCCTTGAAGGTGCCGCTTTGCACCACGTACTTGATCTCGGTGTTGCGCTCCCACTCCTTGCCGGTGTCGCCGTTTTTCAGGGCGATGTTGTCGCCGCTGATGTAGCGGGTCATGAAACTCAGGCCGGGCACCCCGAGCTTGGCGAAGTCGTAGTCGTAGCGGGCCTGCCAGGAACGCTCCTCGGCACCGGCGAAATCGTTGATCTGCACGAAGTTCACCAGGTACGGGTCGCTGCCATCGACATAGGGGAAGGCGCTGTCGCCGGACATGTGCTGATAGCCGGCGCTGAGTTTGTGGCCGTTGAGGGCGTAGCTCAACAGGCCGTTGAGGGACCTGTTGTCGATCTTGCCGCCCCGGGCCTGGCCCTGGTCGTCGCTGATGGCCAGGCGCAGGTCGCTGGCGAAGGTGCCAGGCCCCAGGGGGCGGGACGCGACCAGGCCGAGGAAGTGCTGGTTGTAGACGTCGTCCAGTTGGGCGAAGTGATAGCTGCCGGTGATCTTGTCGGTGAACTTGTAGTCCAGGCCGCCGAAGTTGAAGTGCTTGCCGGCCACGGTGCCGGCGAAGCGGCTGTTCTTGTTGTTGAGGCGGATGTCCTCGTAGTTGCTGTCGTCGCGGTCCTTGGCCTTGTCCAGGCGGCCGCCGGTGAAGGTCAGGTTCTTGATCTCCTTGGAGGTCAGCAAGCCGCCTTCGAAGGTCTGCGGCAGAATGCGCCCGTCGTTGGGCTTGAGGATCGGCAACTCGGGAATCAGGCTGCCGATTTTCAGTTCGGTGGCGGAGATCTTCACTTTGCCGGTCAGGCCGAGCTTGGAGTACTGGTCGGCGGCGCGTCCGTCATCGTGGGTCGGCAGCAGGCCGGTGCCGGTGCGGTCGGGGCTGGAGTCGAGCTTGACCCCCAGCATGCCCAGGGCGTCGACGCCGAAGCCCACCGTGCCTTCGGTGTAGCCCGACTGCAGGTTGAGCATGAAGCCCTGGGCCCATTCGTCGCGCTTGGACTGCTGGGCGCTGGTGCCATCGCGAAAGTCGCGGTTGAAGTACATGTTGCGGGTTTCGAAGGTGGCGCTGCTGTCTTCGAAGAAGGCGGCTTGGCTGAAGGGCGCGACACCGGCGAGGGCCGCGGCGCTGGCCAGGGCGGTCGGGGTCAGACGGGAAAAAAACACAGGTGTGACGGCGTGAGGGCGCGTGGACGGCATCCAGGGGTACTCCGTTATTGTTCTTATTGTCGACGAAAACGCTTCGAGGCGTTTTGCGTGTCAGCGGTCGTTGAGACCAGGGCAGTCGAGACTGTCCGTAACGGGACTCTAAAGGGCCAACCTTTCGCTAACCTTTCAGTGCATTTTCCCGGTTTTCGGGCTTCACAGCGGCGGATGCGGCGGTACACTCCGCGCCAAAGAGCGGCGTCGATCCCCCCTGAAACGAGGTAATCATCCATGCGAGTCCTGCTCGTCGAAGACCATCTGCAACTGGCCGAAAGTGTCGCCCAGGCGCTCAAGAGCACCGGCCTGACCGTGGATGTGCTGCACGATGGCGTGGCCGCCGACCTGGCCCTGGGCAGCGAGGAGTACGCTGTGGCGATCCTCGATGTCGGCCTGCCGCGCATGGACGGTTTCGAGGTACTGGCGCGCTTGCGTGCCCGGGGCAAGAACCTGCCGGTGCTGATGCTCACTGCCCGCAGCGACGTCAAGGACCGGGTTCACGGTCTGAACCTGGGAGCCGACGATTACCTGGCCAAGCCGTTCGAATTGACCGAGCTGGAAGCCCGGGTCAAGGCCCTGTTGCGCCGCAGCGTGCTGGGCGGCGAACGCCAGCAGCGCTGCGGGGTGCTGGCCTATGACCTGGACACCCGACGCTTCACCCTGGGCGAGGAACTGCTGACCCTGACGTCCCGCGAGCAGGCCGTGCTGGAGGCATTGATTGCCCGTCCTGGCCGGGTGATGAGCAAGGAGCAGCTGGCGTCCCAGGTGTTCGGTCTGGACGAGGAAGCCAGCCCGGACGCCATCGAGATCTATGTCCATCGCCTGCGCAAGAAGCTCGATGGCCAGGCGGTGGCGATCGTCACCTTCCGCGGCCTGGGCTACTTGCTGGAAAGTCGCGATGCATAAGCCCAGCAGCCTGCGCTGGCGGTTGCTGTGGAACCTGGCACTGCTGCTGGTGGTGCTGATGCTGGCCAGCGGCTTGAGTGCCTACTGGAACGGCCGCGAGGCCGCCGACACCGCCTATGACCGGACCCTGCTGGCCTCGGCGCGGACCATCGCCGCCGGCCTGTCCCAGCGTGACGGCAGCCTGAGCGCCAATGTGCCCTATGTGGCCCTGGACACCTTTGCCTACGACAGTGCCGGACGCATCTACTACCAGGTCAACGACATTCACCAGCAACTGATTTCCGGCTACGAAAACCTCCCCGGTCCGCCGCCGGGCACCCCGCGTACCGATGACTACCCGGCCCTGGCGCGCTTCTATGACGCCACTTACCAGGGGCAGAACGTGCGGGTGGTGAGCCTGCTCAAGGCGGTCAGCGAGCCGAACATGAATGGCATGGCGGAAATCCGCGTGGCCGAGACCGACGAAGCGCGGGTCGCCATGGCCCGCAGCCTGATGGCCGATACCTTGCTGCGCCTGGGCATGCTGGCCATCGGGGCGTTGCTGCTGGTGTGGTTTGCGGTGAGTGCCGCGCTGCGGCCACTGGAGCGTTTGCGCGGTGCGGTGGAGGAGCGTCAGCCCGATGACTTGCGGCCACTGCCGCTGGTGTCGGTGCAGCGCGAGTTGTGGCCCCTGGTGCGGGCCTTGAATCATTTCACCGAACGCCTGCGCGGTCAGTTCGAGCGCCAGGCGCAGTTCATTGCCGAGGCCGCCCATGAGTTGCGCACGCCCCTGGCGGCACTCAAGGCCCGCCTGGAACTGGGCCTGCGCTCCGATGAACCGCAGACCTGGCGTTCGACCCTGGACAGCGCGGCCCAGGGCACCGATCGCCTGACTCACCTGGCCAATCAACTGCTGTCCCTGGCTCGGGTGGAAAACGGCGCCCGGGCCATTGCCGAAGGCGGTGCGCAGTTGCTCGATCTGAGCCAGCTGGCTCGGGAACTGGGCATGGCCATGGCGCCCCTGGCCCATGCCCGGGGCGTGGCCCTGGCGCTGGAGGCCGATGAGCCGGTGTGGCTCAAGGGCGAGCCGACCTTGCTCAACGAGTTGCTGAGCAACCTGGTGGACAACGCCCTGGCCCACACGCCACCGGGCGGCAATGTGGTGCTGCGGGTCTTTGCGCCGGGCGTGCTGGAGGTGGAGGACGATGGGCCGGGGATTCCCCAGGAGGATCGGGACCGGGTCTTCGAGCGTTTCTATCGACGCAATCAGCAGGTGGCCGGTTCGGGATTGGGCTTGGCGATCGTGGGGGAAATCTGTCGCGCCCATCTGGCCCAGATCAGCCTGCATGACGGCGAGCCTTCGGGGCTGAAGGTGCGGGTGAGCTTCATCGCCGGATGAGCATCAGTAGAGCATTGAGCGGGATGCTTGCAGGTCGTTGCACACGGCCTGGTTTTCCGGGTCGATCCCCAGCTTCTTGAAGGCCGGCACGCTGAAGGCGTCGATCCGCGAGAGTGGGTGATCAGTGTCCTTGTGGCAGTACAGGGTCGCCACCTGCACCAGATCGACGTAGTCGATCCCGGCGCTCTGGCGGTCGAAGTGCAGGTACTGCCCGGGGATTGCCACCAGTTGCTCGGGGAACTCCCAGACCCGCAGCAGCTTGTCTCCCAGCAACGGGTGGATACGCTCGATCACGTGGTTGAGGCTGACCGGGTCGGACAGCAGTTCGTAATGGTCTTCGGCGTAGGTCAGGATCGGCAGTACGCCGATCTGGTGCACCAGTCCGCCCAGGGCCGCCTGGTCGGGCTTGAGCTGTGTGTAGCTGCGACACAGGGCGTAGCTGACCCCGGCCACTTCCAGGCTGCGGCGCCAGACGTCGTGCATCTTTTGAGCAACCACTTCGGAGCGGGCGTTGAAGATCTGCTCCATCACCAGGCCGATGGCCAGGTTGCTGCTGTAGTTGACCCCCAGGCGGGTGATCGCGGTGTGCAGGTCGGTGACTTCCTGGGTCGCCCGCAGCAGGGGACTGTTGACCACCTTGATCAGTCGCGCCGACAACGCGGTGTCGCGGCCTATCACTTTGCTCAGGGTACTGACGCTGATTTCCGGGTCTTCGGCGGCCTGGCGAATCTGCATGGCCACCTCCGGCAGGGTTGGCAGGACCAGGTCATCGTTGTCGATGGCCTCCACCAAATCCCGTTGGACCTTTTGCGCCAGCTCAGTCATTTCAGTTCTCTAGGGTGTTGCAGGGAAGGGGTGTCGATCAGCGCTGGATTTCGCGATCGCGGTCCAGCTCGTATGGCAGATCCAGCAAGTGCAGACCGGGTCCTTCGAGTGTCCCCAGGTGCAGGTTGCCGTCTTCCACCGCCTCGGCCTGCAATACGGCCAGCAGTTCCACCTGATCGGTCGCCTGGGCGGCCAGCACCACTTCACCGATGGCGCTGCCGTGGGTGGGGGAGAACAGCGGGGTGCCCGGGACGGGAAGCTCGCCTGCGGGCAGGGCGAGGCGGTAGAGGCGGCGCTTGAGCTTGCCCAGGTACTGCATGCGGGCGACGATTTCCTGGCCGGTGTAGCAGCCCTTCTTGAAGCTGACGCCACCCACGGCCTGCAGGTTGAGCATCTGTGGAATGAACAGCTCGCGGGTCTGTGCCATGACCTGGCCGAGGCCGGCGCGGATCTGGCCCAGCAGCCACTGGTTGAGCTCGCCCTCGGGCAGTTGCGCGGCCAATTGCCGGGCCCGGTGCTCAGCCTGTTCAGCCGGGACCCAGAGTTCGGCGCGGTCGCTGGACACGCGTATGGCCATCAGGTCCTCGGTCCGGACCACGGCGCCGTCTTCCTGGGGCAGTGCGAGGCCCAGGCCGCCGAGGGTGGCGTCGCCGCCAGCAAGGCCGAAACGCACCCAGCTGGCGCTTTCGTCGCTGAGCGTGGCCTTGGAGAACACGGCGTACTTCTTCAGGTCCGCCAGTTGCGGTTCGAGCAGTTCACGGGCCATGGCCAGCAGGCAACCGTCCCCTTGCAGAAGGATGCGGAAACTCGACTGCATGCGACCTTTCTGGTTGCAGCGCGCGCCGAGGCTGGATTGGCTGTCGCTGAGGTAATTGAGGTTGCAGGTCAACTGACCCTGAAGGAATTTGCTGGCATCAGGGCCGCGGACGGCGAGGACGCCTTCGTGGGACAGGGGGCAGAAAAAAGCGGAGTCAGCCATGGTTCATCGCAGGGTAAAAAGTCTGGGGCACATCATAAGGGGGCGCCCCTGAAATGGATAGTTCACAAAGGATAGCCGGTGACCGACCAAAGCCGACTGTTCTCGTGTTCCCCGGGCTGTATACTTGCGCTCTATTTGAGGAGCGCTCCATGGTTGAAGATGTTGAACTGAATCGCCTCTACTGGCACAGCCGTCGCGGCATGCTTGAGCTGGACGTGTTGCTGGTGCCGTTCGTCAGGGAGGTGTACCCGCATCTCGATGAGACTGATCGCGAGTGCTATCGCAAGCTGCTGGAGTGCGAGGATCAGGACATGTTCGGCTGGTTCATGGAGCGCAGCGAGTCCGAGGACCCTGAGCTGCAGCGCATGGTTCGCATGATTCTGGACCGTGTCCAACCCAAGTAGCCTGTTCGAGTGCCGCTGGCGTGCTTCAAGGCAACTGCTGGCGGCCTACCTGATGGCCCAGGCATTAGCCGTGGCGGCCATTTTTCTTTTGCAGTGCGCGCCTGTCGCCCAGTTCCTGGGATTGTTGCTGTGCCTGTTGCATGCCGGTTGGGTGCTGCCTCGACAGATTCTCCTGACTCACCCCCGGGCGTTCACCGGCTTGCGGCATTCGGCACAGGGCTGGCAGTTGTGGAGCCCGGCCAAGGGTTGGCAGGCGGTGCAGCTGCGCCCTGACAGCCTGGCGTTGCCGCTGATCGTGGTCCTGCGTTTTCGTGTGCGCGGCGAGCCGTGGGTGCGTTCTCTGTGCGTCCCGCGGGATGCGCAGGCGGCCGACGTGCATCGGCGCCTGCGGGTGCGGCTCAAGTTCGGCCGGCGTAGGTGGGCGGCTGCAGAATAGTGTCCCGGGCCTCGGGCAGCAGCTGCGGGTAGTCGAGTGTGTAGTGCAGGCCGCGGCTTTCCTTGCGCTCCATGGCCGAAAGGATCATCAGCTCGGCGACCTGGGCCAGGTTGCGCAACTCGATCAGGTCGCGACTGACCTTGTAGTTGCTGTAGAACTCGTCGATCTCATCCAACAGCAGGCGCACCCGATGCTGAGCCCGTTGCAGGCGCTTGTTGGTGCGCACGATACCCACGTAGTCCCACATGAATCGCCGCAGTTCATCCCAGTTGTGCGCAATGATCACGTCTTCGTCGGAGTCGGTGACCTGGCTCGCGTCCCAGGCGGGCAGGGCGGCGGGAATCGAGACCCGGGGCAGTTGCTCAAGGATGTCGGCGGCTGCCGAGCGGGCATAGACGAAGCACTCCAGCAGCGAGTTGCTGGCCATGCGGTTGGCCCCGTGCAGGCCGGTGAAGCTGGTTTCGCCGATGGCGTACAGGCCGGGCACGTCGGTGCGGCCCTGCTGGTCGACCATCACCCCGCCACAGGTGTAGTGGGCCGCCGGTACCACCGGGATCGGCTGCCGGGTGATGTCGATGGAAAACTCCAGGCAGCGTTCATACACCGTCGGGAAGTGGCTTTTGATGAACTCGGCCGGCTTGTGGCTGATGTCCAGGTAGACGCAGTCAATCCCCAGGCGCTTCATTTCGTGGTCGATGGCCCGGGCGACGATATCCCGCGGAGCCAGTTCGGCCCGTGGATCGAAGCGCGGCATGAAACGTTCGCCGTTGGGCAGCTTGAGGTGGGCGCCTTCGCCGCGCAGGGCCTCGGTGATCAGGAAACTCTTGGCCAGCGGGTGATACAGGCAGGTAGGGTGGAACTGATTGAATTCCAGGTTGGCTACCCGGCAGCCCGAGCGCCAGGCCATGGCGATGCCGTCACCGCAGGCGCTGTCGGGGTTGCTGGTATAGAGGTAGACCTTGGCCGCGCCGCCGGAGGCGAGAATCACGAAGCGCGCGCCGAAGGTATCGACTTCGCCGGTGCCGCGATTGAGCACGTAGGCCCCCAGGCAGCGGTCGCCTTCCAGGCCCAGGCGCTTTTCGGTGATCAGGTCGACGGCGACCCTTTGCTCCAGCAGCTCGATGTTGGGGTGTTGTCGGGCCTGGGCCAGTAACGTCTTGAAGATCGCCGCGCCGGTGGCGTCTGCGGCATGGATGATTCGTCGGTGGCTGTGGCCGCCTTCGCGGGTCAGGTGGAATTCGAAGCCGCTTTCATCGCTGCCGGCGTCTTCGTCCCGGGTGAAGGGGACGCCTTGGTCGATCAGCCATTGGATGGCTTCACGGCTGTGCTCGACGGTAAAGCGCACCGCATCTTCATGGCACAGGCCGCCACCGGCATTGAGGGTGTCATCGACGTGGGACTCGACGGTGTCGGTATCGTCCAGCACGGCTGCTACACCGCCCTGGGCCCAGTAGGTCGAGCCGTTGGCCAGGTCGCCCTTGCTCAGGACGGCAATACGCAGGTGGCTGGGCAGGTTAAGGGCCAGGCTCAAGCCGGCGGCGCCGCTGCCTATCACCAGAACATCGTGTTGAAACTGTTGGCTCATTTGAAGGATTCCGCTCAAAGCGACCCAATACGGGGTTGGCGCAAGACGCCTGAATCGGCGAGTCAAAGCAGCCATACAGCCCACTAGTATATAGAGGGGGGGATCGGCACAATAGTCGCGCCTTCATGGCGTTGTGCGACTTCGCTGAGCAAAAGCGTTGCTCTCGGCCAGCCTCTACTCGCGGCGTTCCAGCTTCCGCGCGGGCTGATCGAAGAAGTAAGGCGGTTTTTCTCTTCACCGTTACACAATCTTCGTTCGGCACAGCTATAAAGATTGGGAACTTTTGCCAAGGCCCCAAACTCAATAGAAGGTTGCCTGAAAGAAGGGACAGCGTCGGTTCTGGCCAGGGTTTGCAGTCTGTCCCTTGTGACGGAAATCGACGACAGGATTATTCGCGCAGCCGGCCTTGCCCGCGCTGCGTTTTTCGTGCGTGCCGGATCAGAGCCCGCAGGAAACTTGCTTGGAGGGGGAGAACTTTTGCGAAAAGCCCGAGTCTATGTTTGCAAGCCTGATCGATTAGTGATGCAAGCCTCCTCCGAGCTTATCGAGGAGTGTTCATGCTAACCCAGGAAGAGGATCAGCAGCTGGTCGAGCGCGTTCAGCGTGGCGACAAGCGAGCGTTCGATCTGCTCGTGCTGAAATACCAGCACAAAATTCTCGGGTTGATCGTGCGTTTCGTGCACGACACCCATGAAGCCCAGGATGTCGCACAAGAAGCCTTTATCAAGGCTTACCGTGCACTAGGTAATTTTCGGGGGGACAGCGCGTTCTATACGTGGCTGTACCGTATCGCCATCAACACGGCGAAAAACTATCTGGTTTCACGCGGCCGCCGGCCGCCGGATAGCGATGTCAGTTCTGAGGATGCGGAGTTCTATGACGGCGATCATGGCCTGAAGGATCTCGAATCGCCGGAACGCGCATTGCTGCGGGATGAGATCGAAGGCACCGTCCATCGAACCATTCAGCAACTACCTGAAGATTTGCGTACAGCCTTAACTTTACGTGAATTCGATGGTCTGAGTTACGAGGACATTGCCAGCGTCATGCAGTGTCCGGTGGGTACCGTGCGCTCCCGGATTTTCCGCGCTCGGGAAGCCATCGATAAAGCCCTGCAGCCGTTGTTGCAGGAAACCTGAGACAGCGGCGACAGCCAAGAGAGGAACCGCCATGAGTCGTGAAGCCCTGCAGGAATCGCTGTCCGCGGTGATGGATAACGAAGCGGACGAACTGGAATTGCGTCGGGTATTGAATGCCGTCGACGAAGTGGAAACCCGTGAGACCTGGGCTCGTTATCAAATCGCCCGGGCGGCCATGCACAAGGAGTTGCTGCTTCCGCGTCTGGACATTGCCGCTGCCGTTTCTGCAGCCCTGGCCGATGAAGCTGTACCGGCCAAAGCGTCTCGTGGACCTTGGCGCAGCCTGGGTCGTCTGGCAGTGGCTGCGTCTGTGACCGTAGCGGTACTTGCTGGCGTACGTCTGTACAACCATGACGAGATCGCTGGTGTTGAGCTCGCTCAGCAAGCGGGTCAGCCAACCCTGGCTGCTCCACAAGTCAAAGGCCCTGCTGTATTGGCCGGCTACAATGAGAGCTCGGAAGCCACCGGCCCCATGGCCAATGGCGTATTGCAAGGGCAGCCCGGCTGGCACGACCAGCGCCTGCCAAGTTACCTGCGTCAGCATGCTCAGCAAGCTGCACTCAAAGGCACTGAAAGCGCACTGCCTTATGCCCGTGCGGCGAGCTTGGAAAACCGCTAAGGAGGATCATGCGCGCCATACCTCTACTCTCGCTTCTGCTCAGTGGCTGGTTTGTGGTTCCAGCCCACGCCGACGAAGCCCAGGACTGGTTGCAGCGTCTTGGGCAAGCGGAACGCCAGCAAAGCTTTCAGGGCACCTTCGTTTACGAGCGCAATGGTAGTTTTTCTACCCATAACATCTGGCATCGTGTCCAGGATGGAAACGTCCGTGAGCGGTTGATCCAGCTTGACGGATCCGCTCAAGAGGTTGTGCGTGTCGATGGTCGTACCCAATGCGTCAGCGGTACGTTGGTGGCAGGGTTGGGGGATGCCCCGGACTCTGCGGCGCGTGCCCTGGATCCGCAAAAACTCAAGAATTGGTATGAGCTAGCCGTTATCGGCAAGTCGCGCGTGGCCGGGCGCCAGGCAGTGATCATTGCGGTTACCCCGCGAGACCAGCACCGTTACGGCTTCGAATTGCACCTGGATCAGGAAACCGGCTTGCCGCTCAAGTCCCTGTTGTTGAACGACAAGGGGCAACTGCTCGAGCGCTTCCAGTTCACCCGTCTGGACACCGCAAATATCCCGGATGACAACGAGCTGCGCGCCGGCCCGGACTGCAAGCCGGTGGCTCTGGACAGCGACAAGGCCTCGGCGATCAAGAGCACTCGGGCCTGGCACTCCGACTGGTTGCCTCCGGGTTTCGAGTTGACCAGCAGCAGCGCCCGCAAGGATCCGCAAACCAAGTCCGTGGTCAACAGCCTGCTGTATGACGATGGTTTTGCGCGTTTTTCCGTGTTCCTCGAGCCGCTCAATGGCGAAGCGGTCACCGATACTCGTTCTCAGCTGGGGCCGACGGTTGCCGTATCACGGCGCCTGACCACCCCCGAAGGCGAAATGATGGTCACGGTGGTCGGGGAGATTCCCATTGGCACCGCCGAACGTATTGCTCTGTCCATGCGCTTCGATGCCGCCACCCAGCAATGAACCTTTATTGGTTGTGTAAGAGGTCAGTCATGGCTCACCCACAATTGAGAAGATGAAATGTCTGGTGAGCAATTTCATTTGCAAAATCCACAAAGTTTTTTTATAGGTCAGAACCCCCTCGGTTCTGACCTTATTTGTCGTTCCTGGAGCAAAAGTGCCACCCCTGTCTTTTCGGCATTTGCTGCTCCATATCGCTTAACCACGCTCGTCGTAACGGGAGCCGTATGTCGATACCACGCTTGAAGTCCTACTTCACCATTCTTGCCACCGTACTGGTGCTGGGGCAGGCCGTGTCTGCCCAGGCCGCCGAGTTGCCTGATTTCACCCAACTGGTCGAGCAGGCCTCGCCCGCAGTGGTGAACATCAGTACCACGCAGAAACTGCCTGATCGCCGGGTTTCCAACTCGGCGCAGATGCCCGACCTGGAAGGCTTGCCGCCAATGCTGCGGGAGTTCTTCGAGCGCGGCATGCCCCAGCAGCGCTCCCCGCGCGGCGATCGCCAGCGTGAGGCGCAATCCCTGGGTTCGGGCTTCATCATCTCCCCGGATGGCTACATCCTCACCAACAACCACGTGATTGCCGATGCGGACGAGATCCTCGTGCGCCTGGCCGACCGCAGCGAATTGAAAGCCAAGCTGATCGGCACCGACCCGCGCTCCGACGTGGCGCTGCTGAAGATCGATGGCAAGGACCTGCCCGTGCTGAAACTGGGCAAATCCCAGGACCTCAAGGCCGGGCAATGGGTCGTGGCCATCGGTTCGCCGTTCGGCTTCGACCACACCGTGACCCAGGGCATCGTCAGCGCCATCGGTCGCAGCCTGCCGAACGAAAACTATGTGCCGTTCATCCAGACCGACGTGCCGATCAACCCGGGCAACTCCGGTGGTCCGCTGTTCAACCTGGCCGGTGAAGTGGTGGGGATCAACTCGCAGATCTACACCCGTTCCGGTGGCTTCATGGGCGTGTCTTTCGCGATCCCGATCGACGTGGCAATGGATGTTTCCAATCAACTGAAAACAGGTGGCAAGGTCAGTCGTGGTTGGCTGGGCGTGGTGATTCAGGAGGTCAACAAAGACCTGGCTGAATCCTTCGGCCTGGAAAAACCTGCCGGTGCACTGGTGGCGCAGGTTCAGGACGGCGGCCCGGCAGCCAAGGGCGGCTTGCAAGTGGGCGATGTGATTCTCAGCCTCAATGGCCAGCCCATCGTCATGTCGGCGGACCTGCCGCATTTGGTGGGCGCGCTGAAGGCCGGGGCCAAGGCCAATCTGGAAGTGATCCGCGAGGGCAAGCGCAAGAACGTCGAGCTGACCGTCGGTGCTATTCCCGAGGAAGACAAGGACCTGAGCATGCTGCCCAAGTCCGGAGTCGAGCGCAGCAGCAACCGTCTCGGCGTGGCCGTGGTCGAACTCAACGATGAGCAGAAGAAAGCCTTCGACCTCAAGGGGGGCGTTGTCATCAAGGAAGTTCAGGATGGTCCTGCTGCCCTGATCGGTCTGCAACCGGGCGACGTGATCACTCACCTGAACAACCAGGCGATCACCACCGCGAAGGAGTTCACTGAAATCGCCAAGGCGCTGCCGAAGAATCGTTCGGTGTCCATGCGTGTTCTGCGTCAGGGGCGCGCCAGCTTCATTACCTTCAAGCTGGCCGAATAACCCGCCAGCCTTCAGGGTTGCCCAATAAAAAGCCCGCCTCGTATGAGGCGGGCTTTTTTATGGTCACGCTCCAGGTCAGCGCATCATGTCCTTGACCATCTGCTCCTGATCCATCATCTCGCGCTGACGCGCATCGATTCTCGACGACAGGGGGAAGTTGCTGCCGGCCCGGCGCTTGGCGAAGTCCAGCTGCTGGATGGCCTGGCGATAGTCGCCGACCAGAGCGAAGTACTCGGCCCGGGCCTGGTGCAGGCCGATGATGTTGCCGGACAGGCCGCGGGTTTCCGCCACCAGGTACCAGACGTCCGGGTCATCCGGGCGACTTTTCAGCAGGCCTTCCAGGGCTTTTTCCGCGTCCGCCGGGCGGTTCTGCTTGAGTAGAAGGTCAACGCGGACCTGGTTCAGCGGATAGTTGCCGGGGTAGAGGTTGAGCATTCGCTCGACCCGGCTTTGCGCATCCGGCAGGCGGCTGTTGGCCATGTCCAGCTCGATCTGGGCCAGGTTGTAGGTGATGTCATTGGGTGACTTGGCCAGCAACGGCTTGAGGTTTTCCCGCGCCTCGTTCCATTGGCTGCCCTTGATCTGGGCGATGGCCAGGCCATAGCGCGCGATGTCGTTCTTCGGGTTCTCGTCGAGCTGGGCGCGAAAACGCTTGGCAGCCAGGCCCGGGGACTCCTCATAGTTGAGTTGTACCCGGGCCCGAATCAGTTGATAGCGCAGGCTGTCTTCGGTGCCGCCCTGCTTGGCCTGTTCCGCGCGGTTGCGGGTGTCGGCGATCCGCGATTCGGTAACCGGGTGGGTCAGAAGGAATTCCGGCGGCTTGGCATCGAAGCGGTACTGGCGCATCAGGCGCTCGAACATGGTGGGCATCGAACGCGGATCGTAGCCGGCCTTCTCCAGATTAAGGATGCCGATACGGTCGGCTTCCTGCTCATTCTGTCGGGAGAAGCGCCGCTGTTCCTGGATCGCCGCTGCCTGGGTGCCGGCGATGGTGGCGATCCCGGCATCCCCGGCACCGGCGGCGGCGATCACGATCCCCGCCAGCAGCGCGGCCATCATCGGCACCTGCATGCGTTGCTGGGCCTCGACGCCGCGGGCGAAGTGCCGCTGGGAAAGGTGCGCCAATTCGTGAGCCAGTACCGAGGCATATTCGCCTTCGGTCTGGGCGTTGAGGAACAGGCCGCCGTTGACTCCGACAATCCCGCCGGGAGCGGCAAAGGCGTTGAGCTGCGGGCTGTTGATCAGGATGAACTCCAGGCGCCGGTCATTGACCTGGCTGGTTTCCACCAGTTTGTAGACGCTGGTTTCGACGTAGTCCTTGAGCTGCGGGTCGTTGAGCTGCGAGACCTGGCTGCGCAGCAGCGCCAGCCAGGCGCGGCCCAGCTGGTGTTCCTGTTGTGGCGAGACAATGGCTGAACTGGCATCACCGAGTGACGGCAGGTCGTCGGCGAAGCCCGGTGAGGCGAGCAGGCAAGCGAGCGTCAGCAGGGTAGGGCGCAATAAATTCATGCACAAAGCCTTATTCGACAAAGGCTCTACTGTAGCTGGCCGCTGGTCCGGGGACCAGACAAAGGCGGTGAAAACTCTGCGGATCCAAGGTGCTTTCTGGCAAATTCCAGCGTCTACCCCATAAGCCCTTTGTCACAGCGGTGTGTGTTTGGGGCAAGGCTTGTTTATTGCCGGGGGCTTGAGCTTGCAGGGTATTCTAGGCGCCTGAATTCATGATCGGAGTAAGTTCAATGACCGATGTTGTCGCCCATGATGCCGAGCTGGACGCCAGCGGGCTCAATTGTCCGCTGCCGCTGCTCAAGGCCAAGATGGAACTCAATCGCCTGGCCAGTGGCGCGGTGCTCAAGGTCATTGCCACCGATGCCGGGTCCCAGCGCGACTTTCGCACCTTTGCCCGTCTGGCCGGTCATACCCTGCTGCACGAAGAGGACGATGCCGGGGTCTATCGTTACTGGCTGAAAAAGGCCTGACGGCCGCTCATCGATTTCACCTAAGGATCATTGATGTTCAAAGTGCTACGCGACTGGATACAGCGCTACTTCTCGGATGAAGAGGCGGTGGTGCTCGCCGTCCTGCTGTTCCTGGCCTTTACGGCGGTGCTGACCCTGGGCGGCATGCTGGCGCCGGTGTTGGCGGGCATGGTCCTGGCGTACCTGATGCAGGGGCTGGTGGTGAGCCTGGAGCGCCTGCGCCTGCCGGGCGGCGCGGCGGTGGGACTGGTATTTGCCTTGTTCATGGGCTTGTTGCTGGTCTTCATCCTGGTGGTGGTGCCGTTGCTCTGGCACCAGTTCGTCACCTTGTTCAACGAGTTGCCCGGGATGCTCGCCAAGTGGCAATCGCTGTTGCTGCTGTTGCCCGAGCGGTACCCGCACCTGGTGTCGGACGAGCAGGTGCTGCAGGCCATCGAGGTGGCCAGGGGCGAGATCGGCAAGTTCGGGCAATGGGCGTTGACCTTCTCCCTGTCCAGCCTGCCGTTGCTGGTGAACATCATGATCTACCTGGTGCTGGTGCCGATCCTGGTGTTTTTCTTCCTCAAGGATCGGGCGATGATCAGCCGCTGGGTCATCGGCTATCTGCCGCGGGAGCGGACCCTGATTACCCGGGTCGCCCACGAAATGAACCGGCAGATCGCCAATTACATCCGCGGCAAGGTCATCGAGATTGTCATCTGCGGTGGCGTCACCTACATCGCCTTCGTCGCCCTGGGCCTCAACTACGCGGCGTTGCTGGCGCTACTGGTCGGCATTTCGGTGGTGGTGCCCTATGTCGGCGCTGTGGTGGTGACGGTGCCGGTGGCGCTGATTGCGCTGTTCCAATGGGGCTGGAGCGACCAGTTCATCTACCTGATGGCGGTCTACGGGATCATCCAGACCCTGGATGGCAACGTGCTGGTGCCGCTGCTGTTCTCCGGTGCGGTGAACCTGCACCCGGTGGCGATCATCTGTGCGGTGCTGCTGTTTGGCGGGCTGTGGGGGTTCTGGGGGATTTTCTTTGCGATTCCCCTGGCCACCTTATTCAAGGCAGTGCTGGATGCCTGGCCTAGAAAGGACCCGGTGGTGGCGCCTTTACTCTAGATACGCGGGGCGGCTGATTCAGCCGCCCCGGTCATTTCAGGCCTTGTTCAGGGCCTGGGCCGCGGCCAGTACGGCGTCGACGTGGCCTGGAACCTTCACCCCGCGCCATTCCTGGCGCAGAACACCGTCCTTGTCGATCAGGAAGGTGCTGCGGTCCACGCCCAGGTATTCCTTGCCGTAGAGCTTCTTCAACTTGATCACGTCGAACAGCTGGCAAACGGCCTCGTCCTTGTCGCTGATCAGTTCGAAGGGGAATTCCTGCTTGCACTTGAAGTTCTCGTGGGACTTCAGGCTGTCGCGGGAAATGCCGAAGATTTCGGTATTGGCAGCCTGGAAGGCGGCGTATTGATCGCGAAAGCCCTGGCCCTCGGTGGTGCAGCCCGGGGTGCTGTCCTTGGGATAGAAGTAGATCACCACTTGCTTGCCCTTGAGACCGGACAGGCTGACGGTCTGGCCGCTGGTGGCAGGGGCCTGGAAATCGGCGACGGGTTGGTCGATAGCAACGGCCATGGGAGCTTCCTTACATGGGGTTCTGTGGGCGCCAGGGTTCGATCAGCGCATCGAGGTTCATGGCATCGGCAAAATCCAGGAACTGATCGCGCAACCAGCTGATCTGGGTGCCGGCGGGCAGGGTCACGGTGAAGGTGGCGTTGAGCATGGTGCCCCCGGTCTGCGGAGCCTGGTAGGTATCGCAGGTGAGGTTTTCCAGCTCGACATGGTGGTCGATGAAGAATTGGCACAGCTCATTGACGATGTCCGAGCGGTACGCCGCGCTGACATAAGCCACATAAGGCAGAGCCTGAGGGCGGCTTTCCAGAGCTGCGCTGCGCACCACATTGACGGTGAAGGCGTGCTTCTTGGCCAGGAACGGCAGGCTGCTCTCCAGGCGCGCCAGGGCGTCCCAGCTGCCGGAAATCTCCAGCACCAGGGCGCTGCACTCGCCATGCCGGGTCAGGCGCGAGGTCACGACGGCGCAGCGGTTTTCATGGCTGGCGCGGCACAGGACGTTGGTCAGCTCCATGGGGTTGGCGCCGAGGGCACTGATGACAAGGAATTGTTCGCGAACTGTGGGGGTGGACATGCAGCATTCCTAAAGCGATGAGCGGTCGATACTTTTGACAAGCCAGTGCCGGGCAAGCGTCGCCAGCGACTTCTCAGGGCCCCGGAGTACCAGCCGGCGACAGGTCCCGAAACATCCGGAACAGGGGCTGGCAAGGCAGGAATGGGGCTTTGGAGAAGCGACAGGCAGGCGATAACCCGGTTTACACGCTTATCGGTAGCGATCAAAGCCTGAAGGGTAGCGAAAACCATCGCTCAGGGGAATGCTCACGGCGCGGGACTTCGCTTGTGCAAGGAACTTGGCGCCAGTACCATTACCGCTCTCTTTTTCCGGCAGGAGCGGTTGCATGATTGCGGGCAGTATGGTGGCACTGGTCACACCCATGGATGCACAGGGAAATCTCGACTGGGACAGCCTGAGCAAACTGGTGGACTTCCACCTGCAAGAGGGCACCAACGCCATCGTGGCGGTCGGCACCACAGGTGAGTCGGCCACTCTGGATGTCAACGAGCACATCGAAGTGATTCGTCGGGTGGTGGCCCAGGTTGCAGGGCGCATTCCGGTGATTGCCGGTACCGGCGCCAACTCGACGCGTGAAGCGATCGAACTGACCACCAACGCGAAGATCGCCGGCGCCGACGCCTGCCTGCTGGTGACTCCGTACTACAACAAGCCGACCCAGGAAGGCCTGTACCAGCATTTCCGCGCCATTGCCGAGGCCGTGGACATTCCGCAGATCCTCTACAACGTTCCAGGCCGTACCGCATGCGACATGCAGGCCGAGACCGTGATCCGCCTGTCCAGCGTGAAGAACATCATCGGCATCAAGGAAGCCACCGGCGACCTGCAGCGGGCCAAGGCGATCCTGGCCGGCGTGCCCAGCGATTTCCTGGTGTACTCCGGCGATGACGCCACTGCCGTTGAACTGATCCTGCTGGGCGGCAAGGGCAATATCTCGGTGACCGCCAACGTCGCGCCCCGGGCCATGAGCCAGATGTGCGCCGCGGCCATGGCCGGCGACGCCGCCAAGGCCCGCGAGATCCACGAAACCCTGATGCCGCTGAACAAGACACTGTTCATCGAATCCAACCCTATTCCCGTGAAATGGGCCCTGCACGAAATGGGCATGATGCCGGACGGTATCCGTCTGCCGCTCACCTGGCTCAGTGCCGCCTGTCACGAACCGCTGCGGCAGGCCATGCGCCAGTCCGGCGTCTTGGTTTAATTGAGGAAGTACAACGCATGAAGCGAATGGCCGGACTTTCCGCACTTGCCTTGATTATCTCCAGCACCAGTGGCTGCGGTTGGATCTGGGGCCCGGAAGGCTACTTCCGTGACCGGGGTAGCGATTACCTGCAAGCGCAACAAACCGCACCGATGCAATTGCCGCCGGATGTCCAGACCTCCAAGCGTCTTGACCCATTGCTGCCGATCCCGCGCAACGTCGCGGACGACAACGTCAAGGGCGAGTACCAGGTGCCTCGTCCGCAGCCGCTGTCGGCGATTGCCGACGCCAGCGACTACACCCTGCAGAAGAGCGGTGATTCCCGTTGGGTCATGGCCCAGCATCCACCGGCCGAAGTCTGGCCAGTGGCGGTGCAGTTCTTCCAGGACAACGGCTTCCGCCTGGATCAGCAGCGCCCGCAAACCGGCGAATTCACCACCAGCTGGCAGCGTTCCGACGAGCTTTCCGCGGCTGTGGCCAAGCGCCTGAGCAGCGCCGGCGTTGCCGCCGACAGCGAAACCCGCGTGCGGGTGCGCATCGAGCCGGGCGTGCAGCGCAATACCAGTGAAGTCTACGTGGTCAGCGCCGAGCGCCCTGCCGGCAGCACGGCCGACGTGGAGTTCACCAACCGCTCACTCAACACCGGCCTGGACGCGGCGCTGGTGGACGACATGCTGGCCAGCATGAGCCGTACCGCCGAGAAAGGCGGTTCGGTGTCCCTGTTGGCGGCTCGTGATTTCGATACCCCAAGCCGGGTCAGCCTCAGCGAAGACGGCAGCGGCAACCCGGTGCTGAACCTGGGCGCCGACCTCGATCGCGCCTGGTCCAGCGTAGGCCGTGCCCTGGAGCAGGGCGAATGGCGGGTTGAGGACATCAACCGCAGCCTGGGCCTGTACTACATCAACCTGGCGGAAAAAGCCGAGAAGAAAAACGACGAGCCGGGCTTCTTCGGCAAGTTGTTCGGCAGCAAACCGGCCAAGGAAGAGATCGAAGCCCGCGCCGAGCGCTATCAGGTTCGCCTGAGCAAGGTCGGCGACAACGTCCAGGTCACCGTCGAGAAGAACATCAATACCGTGGCGCCGGCCGATGTGGCGCGCAAAGTGTTGGGCGTGATTCAGGACAACCTGGGCTGATCAGATGCGTTTTGCCGTTCTCGGCAGTGGTAGCCAAGGGAATGGCACGCTGATCGCCAGTGCTGACACTTACATTCTGGTGGATTGTGGTTTCTCCCTGCGGGAAACCGAGCGGCGCCTGCTGCGCCTGGGAGTCCATCCCTCGCAGTTGAGCGCCATCCTGGTGACCCACGAACATGCCGACCACGTGCATGGCGTGGGTTTGCTGTCTCGGCGCTACAATCTACCGGTCTACCTCAGTCAGGGAACCCTGCGCGGGATGCGCAAGCCGGTCGAGGCGGCGGGTTTTGTCCGTGGTGGCGAGCCACTGCAGATCGGCACCTTGCGCATTGACGTGATTGCCGTCGCCCACGACGCCCTGGAGCCTACCCAGTTTGTCTTCAGTGACGGCCAGCGGCGTTTCGGTCTGCTGACCGACCTGGGTTCCTACTGCGCCGGCGTACTGGAAGGCTACCGTGGCCTGGATGCCTTGATGATCGAGGCCAATCACTGCCGTGACCTGCTGGCGCGCGGTTATTACCCGTACTTTCTCAAGCAGCGGGTGGGTGGCGACCAGGGACATTTGAACAACCATCAGGCCGCAAGCCTGGTGGCCGAATTGGGATGGCAGGACCTGCAGCATCTGGTCCTCGCCCATCTGAGCAGCAAGAACAACCTGCCGCAGCTGGCCCGGCAATGTTTTGTCGACACCCTCGGGTGTGACCCGGACTGGCTGCAACTGGCCGATCAAGATTCAGGGCTCGACTGGCGTCACATCGCCTAGCCCACCTACGTAGCAAGCGGAGCCCATCATGGAAAAACGTGAAGAACTCTACCGCGGCAAAGCCAAGTCGGTTTACAAGACCGATGACGCCGACCGCTTGATCCTGCTGTTTCGCAACGACACCTCGGCGTTCGACGGCAAGCGCATCGAGCAGCTGGACCGCAAGGGGATGGTGAACAACAAGTTCAACGCTTTCATCATGCAAAAACTCGAAGCCGCCGGCATTCCGACCCAGTTCGACAAGCTGCTGGGCGACAACGAGTGCCTGGTGAAGAAGCTCGACATGATTCCGGTGGAGTGCGTGGTGCGCAACTACGCGGCCGGCAGCCTGGTCAAGCGCCTGGGTGTGGAAGAGGGCATGAAACTCAACCCCTACACCTTCGAACTGTTCCTCAAGGACGACGCCAAGGGCGATCCGTTCATCAACGAATCCCACGTGGTGGCCTTCGGCTGGGGCACCGCCGAGCAACTGGCGCGGATGAAAGAGCTGTCGCTCAAGGTCAACGAAGTGCTGAGCAAGCTGTTCGATGACGCCGGCCTGCTGCTGGTGGACTTCAAGCTGGAGTTCGGCGTGTTCAGCGACGGTTCCATCGTCCTGGGCGACGAGTTCAGCCCGGACGGTTGCCGTCTGTGGGACAAGGACACCAAGAAGAAAATGGACAAGGATCGCTTCCGCCAGGGCCTCGGCGATGTCATCGAAGCCTACGAAGAAGTGGCCCAGCGCCTCGGCGTACCGCTGTAATCGACGCAAGCATCTGATAGCACGGAAAAAATTCGCTCAAGGGGCTTCGCTTCGAGCAAATGTGCTGTTATGATGCGCGCCGTTGGAGAGATGCCAGAGTGGCCGAATGGGACGGATTCGAAATCCGTTGTACCTTCACCGGTACCTAGGGTTCGAATCCCTATCTCTCCGCCATACAAATGAAAGCCCCGGAAATCATCGATTTCCGGGGCTTTTTTGTTGCCTGCGTTTTTTGCCAACGCGTCGGACACGTCCTGTTCCAGGGCGCCACCGGTGCTCGGCGCCGGTGGCCATGACCCCTGCCTTAAGCCGTGTTGTTCATCCGTTGCCTGTCCCCACAACCTGACGTGGCCGCTGCACATTCAAGTGCCGAGGTTCATCGGTACTTGGCCAACTGTTTTCAAGTGGCGGTCGATGAATAACGCCGGCAGTTCCTATGCATTAACAGCTATTGATTGACTTGATAACGGTCTAACTCGTGGCCGATGTTCTTGTTGTGGGAAATTTCCCTGTGTTGTCTGGGAGTATTCCTGTAATTCGAATCGGTGTGGTCTTGATCTAAAAAAATCAGTGCTTGGTTATTGTAGTCGCTGCTGACATGCCTGGTCCGCCTTTCGAACTATAGGGGGATTTTAAAACTGGAAGTCAGCAGCGCTCATACACTTTCAACAGGGTAGGGCGAGTGTTCTTTCTACTGTGGTGACAAGCACTTTGTCGACTTTCAGATAAGGAAGGTTCTTGCCCGTCATCCTTTGAGTTAATTGGAAAAGGAAATCAGATGAAACGCAAGTCCCTCGTCTCAATGGCAACTTCCGGGTTGATGTTGGCCGCATTGATCCCGACGTTCGCCCAGGCAACCGATGGTATTGTGAACTTCAGCGGCAGCATCACAGACGTGACCTGCGAGATCAACGGCAAGGCCCCGGGTGAAAACAACGTAACTAACGTTGAACTGGGTACTTTTCTGCCTACGCACTTTGCAACTATCGGCACCACTTCCGACCTGAAACCTTTTGAACTGAAACTCTCGGGCACCAACTGCAAGAATGACTCCAAGGTGTCCATCGAGTTCGACCAGGTCAATAACATCGATCCTGCAACAGGCAACCTCAAGCTGATCGGCAGCGCTCCGGCCACCGGCGTGCAGATCCAGATCTATAACGACAACGCCGCCCAGCCGCAGAAAATCGTCCTTGGCCAGGCCGAAACCTCGCCACAGGTGGCAAAGGTTTCCGGTAATACCGCCACCCTCAAGTACAAGGCCGCTTATGTGTCCACGGCTGCTTCGGTCGGAGCCGGTTCGGGTATCTCCTTTATCCGCTACACCCTGGCTTACCAGTAACAGCCTTTAGTCTTTAAGGGGCAGGTCATGGCGCCGACAGCGCGTTTTGTTCATTCTCTCGTTCTCGGTGTCATGTTCCTGGGGCTGTTCTCGGTAACTGCACAGGCCGGGATAGTTCTTCAAGGCACCCGCTTGGTTTATCCATCCGATGCCCGGGAAGTTACCTTGAAAATAACTAATACCGGGCCTGTCCCTCTTTTGGCGCAAAGCTGGATTGATAAAGGCGAGGCCGATAAGTCTCCCGAAGAAATAAAAGTGCCTTTCCTCTTGGCACCGGCGGTCAGTCGCCTGGAGTCGGGCGGGGCTGCCGTACTGCGTCTTTCTTATTCGAAGGAACCCTTGGCAACCGATCGCGAGACATTGTTCTGGTTGAATGTACTGGAAACTCCACCGCGTAAGGAAAACGAAGAAAACGTACTGCAGTTTGCCTTTAGGACACGGATCAAGATCTTCTTTCGTCCTCGCGATCTGGCAGGAAATGTCGATACGGCAGGAGAAAAACTCAAGTGGGAGTTCAACCCTGCGGCTCGCTTGAATAGCACTGCCCAAAGTGCGCCGGTAGCTGTGGTGAAAGTCTCCAATCCAACGCCTTACTACGTGTCTTTCGGACGTCTGGAAGTTGTACAGGGCGGGCGACAGTTCCCGCTCAAGCCCGGCATGGTCGCGCCGTTCGCCGATGAGTCGTTTGCCTGGCCGGCAGCGGCTGCGCAGGAGCCGGGCAAGGCCTCCATTCACTATGAAGTGATCAACGATTTCGGCGGCCGCCGGCTGCTTGAGCGCCCGCTGCTCTAGTCGGTTTCTTGATTCAACTTCGCTGGTTTATCAGGTCGCCCATGCTTGGGCGCGTTGGGATGTCGTTATGTTCAGTGTTCAGTGCCAAGGGCGCGGTGTATCCGCGCGCCCCGGGGTTGTGTGCGGCCGGGGCTCTGTTCCGTTTGTATGGGCTCTGTGTCTGGGCGCGACCTTGCTGGGCAATTCCACAGGCCTGACGGCGAACGAGGAGAACCACGACCCTGAACAGGGCCAGCGGGTGCTGTTCGACAGCCAGATGCTGTTTCAAGGAACCCAGACCCCCATCGACACCTCACGCTTTGAACATCCGGGCTACATCGCGCCGGGCAAGTACCTGCTCGACCTGTGGGTGAGCGGCCAGTGGCGGGCGCTGCAGGAAATCGAGTTCCGGGCCAGTGACGAGCCCCAGGGCAGCCAGCCGTGTTTCGACCGGAGCCTGTTGCAGACGCTGGGCATCGACCTGAAAAAAGCCGACACCGCCCTGGGAACCGCAGCCACCCACCCGCTCCAGGGCGCGGCAGCGTTCTGCGGCGAGCTGGACAGTTACATCCCCGGGGCCAGCAGCCGGATCAATATCGCCGAGCAGAAGATCGAGCTTTCGGTGCCGCAGTACTTCCTGCAGGCGAACCTGTCGAAGACCTATGTCGACCCCGCCAGTTGGGATCCCGGGATCAGCGCCGCGGTACTCAACTACAACAGCAACCTGTTCAGCTCCCAGAGTCGCGGGCAGAGCCAGACCCACGGTTACGCCGGACTCAACCTGGGGCTCAATGTCGGGGCGCTGCGCTTGCGTCACAGCGGCACCGCGACCTGGTCGCCTGAGCTGGGCGGCCGCTATCAGCGAGGCTACATCTACGCCCAGACCGAGCTGCCGGACTGGCACTCGCAGTTGCTGGTGGGGGAAAGCGTCATGGATGCCGATCTGTTCGATTCGGTGTCGTTTCGCGGCGTTCAGCTGGCCAGCGATTCGCGCATGCTGCCCGATACCCAGCGTTACTACGCGCCGCAAGTCCGGGGCACGGCCAACAGCAACGCCAAGGTTTCGGTGTACCAGCGTGGTTACCTGATCTACGAAACCTCGGTCGCGCCGGGGCCTTTCGAAATCTCCGACCTGCAGGCCGCGAGCTTCGGTGGCGATCTGGAGGTGACGGTGACCGAGGCCAATGGCCAGGTCAGCCGCTTCACCGTGCCCTTTGCCACCACCGTGCAACTGCTGCGCCCGGGCACTTCCCGCTACAGCCTGACCCTCGGCCAGGTGACGGACCCGGGGCTGGGAGGCTCCGAGCAGTACGTGGCCCAGGGCACCTTGCACCGCGGTCTGGACAACCAGTTGACCGGCTATGTCGGCACCGCGCTGACGGGCAGTTACATGTCGGCCCTGATCGGCAGCGCGCTGAACACCTCCGTGGGCGCCTTTGCCCTGGACCTGACCCAGGCCCGCACCGAACTGCCCGGCAACGGCAGCCTGCTGGGCTCGAGCCTGCGCCTTTCATACAGCAAGAACCTGCCGGTCAGCGGCACCCAGTTTTCCTTGTTGGCGTACCGCTATTCCACCAGCGGTTTTCTGGGCCTGCACGACGCCATTGCCGTGCAGGACTATGTCGAGCGTGGCGCGCAGGTCGAATCGTTTTCCCGGGTGCGGGACCGTCTGGACGTGAACATCAACCAGCAACTGGGCAAGGGCGGCGGCCAGCTCTATGTCACCGGCTCCAGCCTCAAGTACTGGAACCGCCAGGGCCAGGCCCTGAACTTCTCCCTGGGCTACGGCAATCAGTGGCGGGGCAACAGTTACTCGTTCATGGCCCAGCGCATGCGCGCCACCAGCAATGGTCCTGGGCGCGGTGCCGGCGCGGACAACACCTATTTCAGCTTCAGCCTGTCGATTCCCCTGGGTCGCGCGGGACGTCGGGGAACGACGGTCAACGCCTATGCCAGTCACGACCGGAACTCCGGCGCGCATTACACCAGCGGGATTTCCGGGGCGCTGGACCAGGACGGTGATGCCACCTATGCGGTGTCCGCCTCCCATGATCAACGCCAGCGCGAAACCTCGACCAACGCCAGCTTCAACTACTTCATGCCCGAGGTTTCCCTGAGTTCGAGCTTTTCCCAGGGCAGCGATTACCGCCAGCAATCCCTCGGGGCTTCCGGGGGCATGGTCCTGCACCAGGGCGGCCTGACGTTCTCCCAGACCCTGAGTGAAACCTCGGGCCTGGTGTACGCGCCCCACGCCAAGGGGGCCCGGGTCGGCTACGCCGGGACGCGGGTGGATGAGCGCGGCTATGCCGTGGTGCCGAGCCTGAGCCCCTATCAACTGAACACCGTGGACATCGACCCCAACGGTATCGCCGACGATGTCGAACTGCAGGTCAGTTCGCGCAATGTTGCGCCGCTGGCGGGCGCCGTGGTGCGGCTCAACTACCCGACCCGCAGAGCCCGGGCTTTTCTGATCGACAGCCGTCAGCCCAATGGCCAGCAACTGCCGTTCGCTGCCCTGGCGGTCGAGGTGTCCAGCGGCGTCGAGCTGGGGGCGGTGGGGCAGGGCAGCCGACTGGTGCTGCGCTCCGAGCAGGACCAGGGGACCTTGCGGGTGGAGTGGGGCCACGAGCCCGGCCAGCAATGCCTGATCGACTATCGATTGCCCCCCCGCGATCCGGCGTCCGCCAGCAGCTACGAATTGCTGCAGCTGCCCTGCCGCGCGGTGCCGCCTGGTGATGCCGATTCCGTGCTGTCGGGGAGCGCTGCCGATGCGTAACCCATGCCAATGCAGCCTTGCCTGCCGGGGACTCAGGCGACTGGCGGGGCTGCTGCTTGCTTTCAGTGCCGGGGCCCAGGCGGATCTGTCGATTGTCGGTTCGCGATTCATTTATCCCGCCGGGCAGTCGGCGCTGACCATCCGCGTCGGCAACGTCGGTCAGGCGCCGATCCTGTTGCAGGCCTGGTTGGACAAGGGCGATGCCCAGGCCAACCCCAGCGAACTGGCGGTGCCGTTCGTACTGTCGCCGCCGATTTCCCGGCTTGAGCCCATGCAGCGGGCGGCCCTGGTGCTGCGCTACAGCGGTGAGCCGCTGCCCGGCGACCGCGAGTCGGTGTTCTGGGTCAACTTTCTCGAAGTGCCGTCCCGGCTGCCGACGAGCGAGAACGTCCTGCGCCTGGCCTACCGCATGCGCATGAAGCTGCTGTATCGCCCCGAGGGCCTGGCGGGCACGGCGGACCAGGCCGTAGCACAACTGCGCTGGCGCTTCAGCGCCGCGGCCAAGGCCAGGAACCAGGCCGCGCTGCTGGTCAGCAACCCGACACCCTATTACGTGTCGTTGGCCCAATTGACCCTGGGCAGCGGCGCTCCAGCCATCACCCGGCAGGGGATCACCGTGGCGCCCTTGGGCACCACGCGGATCGACCTGCCCGACGTACAGGCGATCACCCCGGATCGGGCGGTGATTCATTACCAAGTGGCAACAGACAGCGGGGAGACGCTGAGTGGAAGTGCGCGGATACAAGACTGAAGTGGCCTCGGACAAGGGGGCGCGCGGGCCGATTTGCGGTCGCTACGTGGGGACCCGGCCAGGCGTATCCAGAGGCTGTTTGAGTCTGCTGCTGATGCTGCCATGCCTGGCGACTGCTGCCGTCTACGTACCCAATGCGGGACAGGCGATGCGTGACATCCAGGCCACGCAGCCGGCCTTGCCGGAGTCGTCGGAGCCTGAGTTGGACCTGCCCGCGGTCAAGCCGCCGAGCGCCCCGGCCCAGGCGCCGGACAGCTCCGGTCTCCGTTTGCTGGTCAAGCGGTTCGAAATCGTCGGCAACCGGGCGATCGACAGCCAGACGCTGCTGCCACTGCTGGCGGATCTGCAAGGCCAGGAGCTGGACCTGAACCAGTTGCGGGCCGCGGCCGAGCGCCTGACCGGCTACTACCAGAGCCAGGGCTACATGCTGGCCCGGGCGTTCCTGCCGGCTCAGGACATCGAAGACGCCGTGGTGCGCATCGAAGTGCTGGAGGGGCGCTACGGGCGTATCGAGCTGCACAACAGCTCCCGGGCCCGGGACGCGGTGATCGCAGGCCCCTTGTCGGCCCTCAAGAGCGATGCCCCGGTGCACAGCGATGACCTGGAACGCAGCCTGCTGCTGTTGAGCGACCTTCCCGGGGTGCGGGTCAAGGGCACCCTGCGTGCCGGCGAGCAGCGCGGCACCACCGACCTGCTGGTCGATGCCGGGCCCGGGCCCTGGGCCAGCGGCAGCCTGGAAGCCGACAACTACGGCGGCTACTACACCGGCGAATATCGCCTGGGGGGCAGCCTCAACCTCAACAACCCGCTACGCCTGGGCGACCAGCTCAACCTGCGCGTGCTGGGCAGCGACGAGGATCAGCGTTACTACCGCGCCGCCTACAAACTGCCGCTGGGGCCCCGGTCCACCAGCCTGGGCGTGGCCTATTCGCACATGAGCTACGAGCTGGGCCGGATCTTCGAGCCCCTGCAAGCCCATGGCCAGGCCAGCATCGGCAGCGTGTTTGTCACCCAGCCGCTGATCCGCAGCCGCAGCTTCGATCTCAGTGCCCAGTTGCAGTACGAGGACAAACGGCTGCGGGACGACATCGACCTGTTCGAAACCAGCAGCCGCAAGCATGTGGAACTCTGGACCCTGGGCCTGAACGGCAACTCCCAGGACGGGGTGTTCGGCGGCGGGCAGAACTTCTTCGACCTCACTTATGGCAGCGGTCGCCTGAGCCTCGACGGTGCCGAGGCGCAATGGCTCGATCGCTTCACCGCCGCAGCGGCCGGCGGTTTCCAGAAGCTCACGTTCAACGGCGCGCGCCTGCAGTACCTGAGCCCGCGCTTTCAGCTCTATGCCCAGCTCAACGCGCAGTGGGCCGGCTCCAACCTGGACAGTTCGGAGAAGTTCGGCATTGGCGGCCCCTTCGACGTGCGTGCCTATCCCCAGGGCGCCGGCAGCGGCGACCAGGGATGGCAGGCCAGCCTGGAGTTGCGTTACGCCCTGGCCCCGCGCTGGCAGCTCAAGGCCTTTGTCGACCACGGCGCGGTGCAGCTCAACAAGCTGCCCTGGACTCGCGAAGACAACCGTCGCCAGCTCTCCGGCGCCGGTGTCGGCGCCACGTGGAGCGGGCCTTCGCAGCAGATCAGCCTGACCAGCGCCTGGGCGCTGGACAACAACCAGGAAGGCAATGGCCCCGAGCGCACCCCGCGCATCTGGGCCAGCGCCACCCAGTATTTCTGAAGGCTTGCGTGTGCTTCGGATGCTGTCCCGTCCTGCAAGGGTTGCAGGGCGTTTATCAATAGATGAGGAGTCAACGTGAACAAGGTTTATGCATTGGTATGGAATCAGGCCCAGGGTTGCTGGAGTGTGACCGACGAGGGGGCGCGTCGTCGGCGTCGCTCCGGGACCCGCAAAGGCCTGGTGCTGATGGCGGCCGGGCTGTTGAGCCTGGGCGGGCTGCCCGCGGCTTTCGCGTTGCCGACGGGGGGCACCGTGGTTGCCGGCGCGGCGGACATTTTGCCGTTCGACAACGGCAAGCAGATGTCGATCAACCAGAGCACCGACAAGGTGATCATCAACTGGAACGACTTCAGCGTGAACAAGGGCCAGGCGGTGACCTTCAACCAGCCGAAAACCACCTCCATCGCCCTGAACCGGGTGATTGGCGTCAACGGCAGTAACATCCAGGGCCAGATCAAGGCCAACGGCCAGGTGTTCCTGATCAACCCCAACGGCGTGGTATTCGGCAACAACGCCCAGGTCAACGTCGGTGGCTTGGTGGCCTCGACCCATAACATCAGCGATGACAATTTCAACGCCGGCAACTACAAGTTCGCCGGCACCTCATCGGCCGAGGTCATCAACAACGGCTCCATTACCGCGGCAGACGGCGGCAACGTGGCGCTGCTCGGCAGGAGCGTGCGCAACGAAGGCACCATCAAGGCGCAGAAGGGCCGCGTGGCCCTGGGCGGCGGCAGTGCCTTCACCGTCAGTTTCGACGGCAACAACCTGCTGGACCTGCAAGTGGATGCCGCCGCGATCAATGCGCTGGTGAGCAACGGCGGCCTGCTCAAGGCCGACGGCGGGCAGGTGCTGATGACCGCCAAGAGCGCAGGCTCCATGCTGCAGACCGTGGTCAACAACCAGGGCGCCATCGAGGCCAACACTCTGTCGCGCAAGGCCGGCAAGATCACCCTGGACGGTGGCGACGTGGGCGTGGTCAACGTCGGCGGCTCGATGAGCGCCAATGCCCTGACCGCCATCGGTGATGGTGGCGTGATCGAGACCAAGGGCGCCAACACCAAGGTGCAACTGGCCGCACGGGTCAACACCCAGGCCGGCAACGGCAAGGTCGGCACCTGGAAGATCAGCTCCAGCGAGGTCAATGTCAGCCCCACGGCCACCGCCGGTAGCCACACCGTGTACGCCGATACCCTGTCGCACAACCTGGCCACCACCAACGTCGAGCTGAGCAGCAAGACCGGCGATGTGTCGGTGGACGGCGCCATAGACTGGACCAGCGGCAATCAGCTGAGCGTCAACTCGGCCCGGGACATTCAGCTCAACAGCAGCCTCAAGGGCAGCGGCGGTGGAACCCGCGTCGAGCTCAACGCCGCCCAGGACCTCAAGCTCAACGCCGCGGTGGAGCTCACCGGCATCAACAGCAGCCTGGGCCTGGATTACGGCAACACCTATGCCCTGGGCCCGAATGGCCGGGTCACCCTCTCCGGCAGCGGCGCCTGGTTCGACGCCAATGGCGACCTGTACAAGGTGATACAGAACGCCGCGCAGTTGCAGGCGATCGGCGCCAACCTCGACGGTCTCTACGTACTGGGCAACAACATCGCCGGCAGTGGCGTCATCAAGTCCATCGGTGGCAGCAATACGTTCACCGGAACCTTCGATGGCCTGGGCAACACCGTCAGCGGCTTCACCGTCAACACCGACGGCCCTTACGGTGGCCTGTTCGGCAAGTCCTCGGGCGCCATCAGCAACCTCAAGCTGGCCTCGATGACCATTAACGGCACCACCTCCAACGCCGGCTTCGGCTACATCGGCGGCCTGGTGGGGCTCAACGGCGGCAGTATCAACAACGTCAGCGCCAGTAATCTGCGCGTGGTCGCCAACAGCAATCAAAACAACACCCTGGGCGGCCTGGTGGGCGTCAACTCCGGCGGCAGCATCGATCGCGCAACCCTGGCCGGCACCGTGACCGGTAACGCCAATACCCTGGCCGTGGGTGGACTGGTAGGGGAAAACCGCAACAGCATCGATGGCGTTGGCTCCATCACCAACAGCAGCACCAACGTCCAGGTCCTGGGCACCATGCAGATCAGTTCCTTTGGCGGCATGGGGGGGCTGGTGGGCGTCAACAAGAACGGCACCATCGCCGACTCTTCGAGCGCCGGCTCCGTGGGCACCGGTTTCAGCCGCTACGTCCAGGACCCGAACCTTGGCGGTCTGGTGGGCTACAACCAGGGCGGCAGCATCGAGCGCGCCAGCTCCTCGGTCAGCGTGGTGGGGTTTGCCGCCAGCAATATCGGCGGCCTGGTGGGCCTCAACAACAACGGCACCGTCACTGACTCCAGCGCCAGTGGTGCGGTCACCGGCACCGGATCGGCGGCCGCTGGCGGCCTGGTGGGCCTGAACAAGAACAGCGTGCTGAACAACGTCAAGGCGACCGGCCGGGTGGCCGACTCCACCGGTGGCAACGTCGGCGGTCTGGTGGGCAAGAACGTCCAGAGCCACATCCACACCGCTGAAGCCACCGGCGAGGTGCTGGGCGGCGGCAGCGGCAACATTGGCGGGCTGATCGGGCACAACTTTGCCGGCACCACCGAGTACGCCGTGGCGCGCGGCAAGGTCACCGGCGGCGCCCTGAGTTACATCGGCGGGCTGGTGGGCTACAACGACGGCGACCTGAGTTCGGTGGAAGCCAGCGGCAACGTCACCGGTGGCAACAACAGCTTTGTCGGCGGCCTGGCAGGGACCAATGGCGACTATGTGGACCACCGCATCGATACCGCCTCGGCCAAGGGCAACGTGGTGGGTGGCAGCCAGAGCAGCGTGGGCGGCCTGGTCGGGCAGAACGACTCGCGGATCACCAACTCCCTGGCCAATGGTCAGGTCAGTGGCGGCACCTATGCCCGCCTGGGCGGCCTGGTTGGGCTGAACATGGGCGACGTACGCCAGTCCGTGGCCTACGGCAACATCAGCGTCCTTCCCCGTGGCTATCAGACCTACGGCGGCCTGGCCGGCGTCAACTACGGAACCCTGGCCTACAACACCGCCCTGGGCCTGGCGACCCAAGTGCCACAGGTCGGTCTGAACCAGGGCGTCATCCGTGATTGATGAGTAACACCGGCTGATCCAGGGACGGGCCGCTGCCCGGCGCGCCGAATGACTGTAAGGCGTGCCGGGCTGGCGGTTTGCTCCCGGGTCCTAGCCTCTTTCCGGACGGTCGGCAGCAGCCGGCCGGTGCAGGCAATCCCTCGCGTTTGTGCGCGACACCGCCCGTTGCGTGGGCGCTGGCACACAGGCGCAGGCTTGGAGAATGACAAATGATGCGCCAATGGCTGCGGCTGATCGCCACTCGAAAGCGGCTTTCCCTGTGGATCTTCAGCGGGATGTTTTCAGGGTTGCTTGGCGTTGACGCTCAGGCCGCCCAGGTCAATGCCTTTGCGGTGAACTGCGAATTCAGCAACGGTAACGGCACGCCCTGGGTGGCGGTCACACCGCTGGACGCCAGGGCCAAGGAGGGCGACGTGCTCTGGCAGCGGGCGGTGAGCCTCTACACCAACTACCGCTACGTACCCTCCGGAAGCCGGGCGCGCGAGCTGGTCACGGTGGGCAACTGGAGTGGCGGCACGCCCCAGCGTTTTCAATCCGCGCCGACCAACGTCGACGGCATCGGCTTCCGGGTGGCCGTGCGGCCCGATTCCGGCCAGCCCATCACCCTGACGCAAACCCCCGGGCTGATCGCCCTGGAGAAAAGCGAGCTGACCTACGACACCGGCAACCGCCCCCAGGGCACTATGCTCACCCACTTCACCCAGTCGCTGATCCTGACCGTGCCGCCGGACCAGTTGCCCAGCGGCAAGCTCACCGTCGACCGTGTGGTCGGCAGTTCCAACCTGATGCTGTATGCATTCGACTTGCCCGCCAACCAGGCGAGTCTGGGCTCCGAGGTGACATGGCCCACGGACACCAGCCCACCCGGCATCTGCCAGCACAACTATCCCTTGATGGGGCCCGAGCTGATCAGCATGGGCGGTGGCGGCCCGATCGAGATTCCCAACACCTGCGTGGTGGAAGGCTACAAGACCATCCCCGTTCCCCTGGGGCGCTTTGCCCTGACGGATTTTCCCAAGGTCAACGACACTTCCGCCGCCGTTCCTTTCAGCATCGAACTGAGCCGCTGTGCCGCCAATGCCAAGCCGCACATCAGCTTCACCGACAAATCCGCAGGCTCCTCGATCCCCGGCGTGCTCGGCCTCAGTGGCTCGGGACCTTCCGGACGGCCGGCCAAGGGCTTTGGCATCGTCGTGATCAATGACCTGACCCGCCTGCCCATCGAATACAACGGCACGCGCTACGAAATGCAGCGTGTCGGCGATGGCGCCAGGATCCCCCTGCGGGCCGGCTACATCCGCACCGGCAACGACGGCGAAATCGACGCCGGCCAGGCCAATGGCGCTGCGGAGTTCACCTTCACCTTTCCCTGACCCCGACCAGGCATCGAGCCTCTCGGCGCGTGCCACGGCGAGTCCGGGCGTGCTGACAGGCCCGTGCCTCGTACCCCCAACACAGCTATGCCGCCGTCCACGGGGATGCGGCTGTTGTGCCGCCCTGCAAAGGTTTGCAGGGCGTAGATCAATCGATAAGGAGTGTGCATGAACAAGATTTACGCGTTGGTCTGGAACCAGGCCCAGGGTTGCTGGAACGTGGCGCATGAGGGGGCGCGTCGCCGGCGCCGTTCGGGTGCTGGCAAGGGGCTGGTGGTGGCCGTTGCCGGTCTGCTGGCGCTGGCCGCCTTGCCCGCGGCACAGGCCTTGCCCAGCGGCGGGCAAGTGGTGTCCGGGAGTGCCGATATGCAGACCCAGGGCAAGCACCTGTCCATCAATCAACACAGCGACAAGCTGATCACCAACTGGAAGGACTTCAATGTCGCGGCCGATCAGTCGGTGACCTTCAATCAGCCCACCCGTGCCTCCATTGCCCTGAACCGGGTCATCGGCGTCAACGGCAGTCAGATCCACGGCCGGATCAATGCCAATGGCCAGGTCTTCTTGATCAACCCCAATGGCGTGGTGTTCGGCAGCCGGGCGCAGGTCAATGTCGGCGGCCTGGTGGCCTCGACCCAGAACCTCAGCGATGCCGATTTCAGCGCCGGCAGTTACCGGTTCGCCGGCACCTCCGGTGCCGAGATCGTCAACCACGGCAGCATCAGCGCCGCTGACGGTGGCAGTGTCGCGCTGTTGGCGGCCAAGGTGCGCAACGAGGGCACGGTCAAGGCCCGCGGCGGGCGTATTGCCCTGGCGGCGGGCAACGCCTTCACCGTCAGCTTCGACAATGACCCACTGCTGGATCTGCAGATCGACAGCGCCGCGCTCAAGGCCCTGGTGCAAAACGGCGGCCTGCTCAAGGCCGATGGCGGGCAGGTGTTGATGACTGCCAGGAGCGCCGGTTCCATGCTGCAGACCGTGGTCAACAACCAGGGCGCCATCGAGGCCAATACCCTGTCGCAGAAAGCCGGCCGGATCACCCTGGACGGTGGCGAGGTGGGCGTGGTCAGCGTCGGTGGGGCCCTGGTGGCCAACGCCCTGGATAGCCAGGGCGATGGCGGGGTGATCGAGACGCGCGGCGCGACCACCCGGGTGTCGCTGTCGACCCGGGTCAATACCCAGGCTCGCGAGGGCCAGAGCGGAACCTGGAAGATCGGCAGCGACACGCTGAAGGTCGGTTCGGCCATGACCTCCAGCAGCAACACCGTCCACTCCGACACCTTGTCGCGCAACCTGGGCACCACTGACATCGAGCTGGCCAGTGGCAAGGGCGATATCAGCCTGGAGGGCGCGGTTGCCTGGCACAGCGGTCACCAGTTGCGCCTGTCGTCGGCCCAGGACATCCACCTCAATGACAGCCTCAAGGCCACCGGGGACCAGGCCCGTATCGAACTCGACGCCAAGCGGAGCATCAAGCTCGACAGCCAGATCGAGCTCAGCGGCCGCGACACCCGCCTCGGGCTGAATCAGGCCGGCGACTTGGCCCTGGGCCAGACCGGGCAGGTCAGCCTGTCCGGCAGCGGCGCCCGCTTCATGGCCAACGGGCACGAGTATCAAGTCATTCAGAACGCCGACCAGTTGCAGCTGATCGATCACGAGCTCGATGGTCGCTATGTCCTGGGCAACTCGATCGAGGGCAGCGAGCATCTTCAGTCCATTGGCGGGCAACAGTCGTTCAGCGGGATCTTCGACGGCCTGGGCAATACCCTCAGCGGTTTCACCCTCGACAGCGACGGAGCCCATGGCGGGCTCTTCGCACGTTCGTCCGGCAGCATCAGCAACCTCAAGCTCGCCTCGATGAACATCAACGGCAGCGCCACCGCTCCCGGTTTCAGTGCCGTCGGTGGGCTGGTCGGGGAGAACAGCGGGCGCATTGTCAACGTCAGCGCCAGCGACCTGACGGTGAGCGCCGCGAGCGAGCACAACAACGTCATTGGCGGGTTGGTCGGAGTCAACCTCGGCGGCTCCATCGATCAGTCGTCAATGAGCGGCACGGTGCTTGGCACCACCTCGACCTCGGCTGCAGGGGGCCTGGTGGGGCTGAACGCCAAGGGACAAGCCGGAGGAGCAGGGTCGGTGACCGCCAGCAGCGCCAGCGCCAAGGTCAACGGCAGCATGGCCGGCAATGCCCTGGGAGGCGTGGGGGGGCTGGTGGGCATCAACCGCGAAGGGCTGATTGCCGGTTCGTCCAGCGCAGGCGTGGTCGGCAAGGGCGACGACCGTTACTACGTGGGCCTGAACCAGGGGGGACTGGTGGGCTACAACCAGGGCGGGAGCATCGAGGGTTCCCACTCCTCGGCCGTGGTGGTCGGCTATGGCGGCAACAATGCCGGGGGACTGGTTGGCCGCAATGACGCCGGTCGGATCACAGATTCGAGCGCCAGCGGTGCCGTGCTGGGGTTCGGTCTTGCCAACGCCGGTGGTCTGGTGGGCCTGAACCAGGACAGCGTGCTGCGCAACGTCAAGGCCAGCGCCACGGTCATCGCTCAGGACGGCACCCATGTCGGCGGCCTGATCGGGAAAAACCAGGACAGCGAGGTCAGCCTGGCCCAGGCCTCGGGACTGGTCTTTGGCGGCAGCTCCGCGAGCGTGGGCGGACTCATCGGTCATAACACCGGCGGCCTTGCCCAGTTCGCGGTGGCGCAGGGCAACGTCATCGCCGGTGACGAGAGCTTTGCCGGCGGGCTCGTCGGTTTCAACAGCGGCGATCTGCGCTCCGTGGAAGCGCTGGGTGATGTCAGCGCAGGTTCCAAGAGCTTCGTCGGCGGCCTGGTGGGCGCCCATGGCGGCGACAGGGACAGGCTGATCGACGGCGCGTCGGCCAAGGGCAGCGTCTCTGGCGGCAGCTACAGTGTGGTCGGTGGTCTGGTGGGCCTGAACGGCGCGTGGATCGTCAACTCGCTTTCCAGCAGCCACGTCAGTGGGGTCGATGCCGCCTACCTGGGTGGGCTGGCCGGGTTGAACCTGGGGGACATTGCTCAATCCGTCGCCTACGGCAACCTGCCGGTGGTGGCTGGCAACGATAGGGGCGTCGACCGTTGACCGCGGGGAGTTCGCTGCCGATAGCGGGGGCGCTGGCCGCAACGTCAGGGGCCTCCATGGCGTAGCGGCTGTACCCCGGTGCATGGCGGGCGCGGCCCCGGATCCCAGGTGCTTGCCGGCCACTTCCGGCGCGTGACGGCTATCCAGGTGAAGCATCGACAGACGATCAAGCGGGTTGCGCGCTGGCAGCACTGGCTGCGGTGGCGCAAGGTCTGACCAAACGCCCGGTGCATTGCACCGGGCGTTTCATTGTGCGAGCACTGCTGCGGCCCGGACCCGGCCGACCGTCATTCGATCCGCGCGCTACAGGGCGCAATTCCTGCGGATTATCGCGACTTTACACTGTACGAGACCATATATAAGAAGTGTCTTATTTATGAGTTGTTGTTCGTCTGCTTAGTGGCATTTTTATAAGTAGTACAAGTTCCCAAGAAAAATCTTGTTCATTTAGGGAGCGCTCCTCGGTATATGAGGATTGGTCGTTATTCTAAAAGAAGAGTGCGGTCGGTATCTTAATCGTCGCTCTGGATGGAACGCAGATGCCTGTTGGCGAGATGTATTTCATTGTGGGCGATTGCAGTTGATCGAGGTTGTTGTGGTGTTCAACTCATGTTTCGTTGGCTCGAAGTTCAGCAAGGCTGTACGTCTCGGGAGGGCGATGTTGTTTTGAATGCTGTGCTCTTAGACGGTTTTTAATAATAGGGAATCAGATGAAACTTAAATCTTTTGCATCCAAGGCGGCCTCCGGGTTGCTGCTTGCGGCATTGACTCCGGCATTGAGTTACGCAGAGACCGGTATCAACTCCGGCAATGTGAAGTTCGAAGGCCTGATCTCCAGCGTCAGTTGCAAGGTTCAGGTCGATGCCAACGAGTCCGGAGCGAACACTGGCACGGTCAAGTTCGGCAACGTCCTGCCTTCGGTCTTCGCCGGCGGCATCGGCACCGCCTCCGAGTTCAAGGAATTCAACATCAACCTCAGTGGCGGCGGTTGCACCGACGGCTCCAAGGCCTCGGTCAGCTTCCACAAGGACGGTTTCATCGACAACGCCACCGGCAACCTGCGTCTGATCGACAGTGGTTCCGGTTCGGCGTCGGGCGTGCAGATCCAGATTCACAACAACGGCGCCACGCCGGGGAAAATCGACCTCTCGGAAAACAACAATCAGCAGGTGGCCGATGTGGTGGGCAACAAGGCCGTGCTGAAGTTCAAGGCCTCCTATGTGGCGGTCAGCGACACGATCGTCGAAGGTCGTGCCGACTCCAATATCAACTTCGATGTGACGTACAACTGACGTCCGTCAGTTATATAAGGAGTTGCTCATGGCGCCGAAAGCGCATGTGTTTAAAACTTTCGTTATCGGCGCCATCTTTCTGGCTTTGTTTTCCTCGGCAGTCAATGCGGAAATAGTTATTCATGGTACTCGTGTGGTTTATCCGGCGAATGCCCGTGATGTAAAACTGAGAATGAATAATCCGGGCAGCATGCCCATATTGGTACAGGCCTGGATCGACGATGGCGATGCCAGTAAGGCGCCTGAAGAAATGAAAGTGCCTTTTCAACTGACTCCGGCACTCAGTCGCCTGGAACCCAATGCCGCGGCGGTACTGCGTATTGGTTATTCGAAAGAACCATTGCCTGCTGATCGTGAATCGCTGTACTGGCTGAATATCCTGGAAGTTCCGCCACAACAGAAACAGGATGAAAACCGATTGGCCTTTACCTTCCGCCACCGGATCAAGTTGTTCTTTCGTCCTACGGACTTGCAGGTCAATGTCAATTCGGCGGTGGACAAGCTCAGTTGGAAGTTCGAGCCCGCAGGAGTGGCCAGGGACATGAGCTCAGGTCCGGTCATCCAGGTGTCCAATCCGACGCCTTATTACCTGTCCTTCAGCAAGGTCGAGGTGCAAGAGCAGGGGCGGAGCGTCGACCTAGGGGCCGGGATGGTCGCGCCCTTTGCCCGGGAGTCCTTCGCCTGGCCGGCAAACGCCGAAAGAGCGCCTCGCAATGCGGCGGTGCGCTTTGAAGTGGTCAATGACTTCGGCGGCCGAGTGCCGCTTGAAAAGAACCTTCTCTAGTTGCCCTGTTAATTCAATTTCGCTCTTGGCCCAGGTTGTTTTTGGACGCTGAGTGCATTGGTGTCGATTATGTTCGGTGTGCAGCCCTGCTGGCTGGGTTTTCCTGTGCGTGCTCGAGTCTGTCCTGGCGAGGGTACGGCCCTGCTCTTGCGAGTACTGTCGGTGCTGGCCGGGCTGCTGGGGCTGGCGGCTCCTGTGGCGGCCCAGCCGACGAGCGCTGATCAGGCCACGCCGTCGGAGGTGGCCGGCGACGCGTCTCAGAACAGCCCGGTGTTCTTCGATACCCAGATGCTGTTCAAGGGGCCGGGAACCCTCATCGACACCCAGCGCTTCGAGCGCCCGGGTTACGTGGCGCCGGGCAAGTACCTGCTGGATGTGCGGGTCAGCGGTGCCTGGCGCGGGCTGATCGAGATCGAACTGCGCGAAAGCGATGATCCCCAAGGCAGCCAGCCCTGCTACGACCGCGCTTTGCTCAAGCAACTGGGCATCGACCTGAACAAAGTCGACGCCGCGCTGGCGCCTGCCCGTCATCCGTTGCAGGGCGACGGGGTGTTCTGCGGCGACCTGGCCAGTTACATCCCCCACGTGACGACAAAGGTCAACATGGCCGAGCAGCAGCTGGAGCTCTCGGTGCCCCAGCTGTTCGTGCTGCCTGAACTCGCTTCCAGCTACGTCGATCCGGCCAGTTGGGACGGGGGCATCAACGCGGCCCGGCTCAACTACAGCACCAACCTGTTCAGCTCCCAGAGCCGTGGTCGGCGCAGTACTAACGGCTATGCCGGATTGAACATGGGCCTGAACCTGGGAAACCTGCGCCTGCGTCACAGCGGCACCTTGTCCTGGTCGCCCGACAGCGGCAGCGATTATCAACGGGGCTATATCTACGGCCAGACCGACCTGACCGACTGGCGTTCGCAATTGCTGGTGGGGGAGAGCGTGACCGATGCCGAACTGTTCGATTCGGTGTCGTTTCGCGGCATCAAGCTGTTCAGCGATGAACGCATGCTGCCCACCACCCAGCGCTATTTCGCCCCGGTGGTGCGCGGCACGGCCAATACCAACGCCAAGGTCACGGTGTATCAGCGCGGTTACCTGGTGTATGAAACCACCGTCGCCCCGGGCCCCTTCGAGATTGCCGACCTGCAGGCCGCCAGCTTTGGCGGCGACCTGGAGGTGACCCTTACCGAGGCCGACGGTCGCACCCAGCGTTTTACCGTGCCCTTTGCCACCATGGCCCGCCACCTGCGTCCGGGGAATACCCGCTACAGCCTGAGCGGCGGGCAGGTGATCAGGGCCGGGGGGCGTGGCCAGCATCAGTACGTGGCCCAGGGCACCCTGCAACGGGGGCTGGACAACCAGGTCACCGGTTATGCCGGCGCCTCGCTCACCGGCAGCTACATGGCCGGCCTGATCGGCGCGGCGCTGAACACCGAGTTCGGCGGTTTCGGCCTCGACCTGACCCAGTCCCGCACCCAGGTGCCGCGCAACGGCAGCCTGCAGGGCTCCAGCCTGCGTCTTTCCTACAGCAAGAACCTGCATGACAGCGGCACCCAGTTCTCGTTGCTGGCTTATCGCTATTCGACCCGGGGCTATCTGAGCCTGAGGGACGCCATCGACCTGGAGGACTTCGTCAACCGAGGGGCGCGGTTCGACGACTTCGCCCGGGTCCGCGATCGGCTGGATGTGACGATCAACCAGCGGGTGGACGGCATCGGCGGTGACTTCTACCTCAACGGCTCCTCCCTCAACTACTGGAACAGCCGCGGTCGGGCGCGCAACTACTCCATGGGCTACAACCACCAATGGCGCGGCCTCAGCTATGCCTTCAGCGTCCAGCGGACCCAGGGTTCGAGCCAGTTTTCGGGGCGGCGCACCAGCAGCGAGAACACCCTGTGGAGCCTGAGCCTGTCGCTGCCCCTGGGGGGCGTCGCCGGGCGTTCCACCCTGGCCAACGCCTTCATCAGTCACGACCGGAATTCCGGTGCCCACTATTCCAGCGGCATTTCCGGCTCGCTGGGCGAGCGTGAAACCGCCTCCTATGGCGTGTCGGTGTCCCATGATGCCCAGCCGCGGGAAACCTCGACCAACGCCAATCTGAGCTACTACCTGCCGCAGGTGGCCTTAAGTTCGAGCCTGTCCCAGGGCCGTGACTACCGGGCCCAGTCGCTGGGCGCCTCCGGCGGCATGCTCCTGCATTCCGGGGGCCTGACCCTGTCCCAGACCCTGAGTGAAACCGCGGCCCTGGTGCATGCCCCCCATGCCAGTGGCGCCAGTGTCGGCTATGCCGGTGCGCAGGTGGACGGGCAGGGGTATGCGGTGTTGCCGAGTCTTGCGCCCTATCAGCTCAATACCGTGGACCTGGACCCCAGCGGCATGGCCGAGGATGTCGAGCTGCAGGTCAGTTCGCGCAACGTCGCGCCCAGGGCGGGGGCGGTGGTCAGGCTGTCCTACCCGACCCGCAAGGCCCGGGCGTTTCTGGTCGACAGCCGGCAGGCCGATGGTGCACCGCTGCCCTTTGCCGCCAGTGCCCTGGACGCCGACAGCGGCGAGGAGCTGGGGGCGGTGGGGCAGGGCAGTCGCCTGGTGCTGCGCAGCGAGAAGGACCGCGGCCGCATCCGTGTGCAGTGGGGCGAAGGCCCCGCCGAGCAGTGCCTGATCGACTACGTATTGCCGGCGCCCGCGACCCGGTCGGGCAACGATTCGCTTTTGCTCGACCTGCCGTGCCGCGGCCTGTCGCAGTCGGGCACCAGCGCCATGGAGCCTGCATCTTGAGGGGCTGGCTTGTTCGTGTGGGGCGTGACCTGTGCCTGCTGGGGACGGCGCTGCTGCTGTGCAGTCAGGGCGCCCGGGCCGACCTGTCGATTGTCGGCACGCGTTTCATCTACCCCCAGGGGCTGGCGGCCTTGAGCATCCGGGCCGGCAATCTCGGCTCGGCGCCGTTGCTGCTGCAGACCTGGCTGGACCAGGGGGATCCCTCGGTGGATCCGAGCCGGCTGGCAGTGCCGTTCGTGCTTTCGCCCCCGTTGTCGCGGCTTGATCCGCAGCAGAGTGTCGTCCTGTCGCTGCGTCACAGCGGCGAGCCGCTGCCCGCTGATCGCGAGTCGCTGTTCTGGCTCAACTTTCTGGAAGTGCCGTCCCTGCAACCCCTGAGCGGCAACCAGCTGCGCGTCAGCTATCGCTTGCGCATGAAGCTGCTGTATCGCCCCAAGGGCCTGCCTGGGCGCGCCGACCAAGCGGTACGCCAACTGCGCTGGAACCTGCAGACGGCGGCGCAGGCGGCAGGAGCTGCGGCGCTCAACGTGAGCAATCCGACGCCGTACTACGTGTCCCTGGCGCAGCTGGCCGTGGGCGACCTGCAGCCACCCATCACCTGGCAGGGCATCACCGTCGAGCCGTTCGGCTCGGTGCGCCTGCCTTTACCCGTGGCGCCGGCGTTGCGCGACGCCATGACAGACGTTCGATACCAAGTGGTTTTAGACAGCGGGGAGACGCTGAGTGGAAGTGTGCAAATACACCCCTAGTGGTACGGCGGCCGGGCGGCCGGCCGGTGGAGGCAAGGGACGAGGTGCGGGGCCGGCGCGAGTGCCGTCGGCGCTGCTTCCGGGGATGTTGCTGGCGCTGCTGTTGCCCACGCTGGCGCAGGCGCAGATGCGGGTCCAGGTGCCCAGCGCCGGACAGGCCATACGAGACATCGAAGCCACCCAGCCGGCGCTGCCACCGCCCACCGATGAGGTGCGGCTGGAGGTGCCCCAGGCCGAGCGTTCGACCCCAGCCCCGGACACTTCGGGGGTGCGCTTGCGGGTCAAGGCCTTCGTCATCGAGGGCAATCAGGTGTTCAGCGATCAGGACCTGCAGCCGCTGCTGGACGATCTGCGCGGACAGGAACTGGACCTGGGCGGTTTGCGTGACGCAGCGCAGCGCATCACCGCCCATTACCAGCAACAGGGCTATCTGCTGGCCCGGGCCTTCTTGCCGGCCCAGGAAGTCGATGCCGGAGTGGTGCGCATCGAGGTCATGGAAGGCCGCTACGGACGTGTCGAACTGAGCAACCAGTCCCGTGCCCGGGACGTCGTACTGCGTGGGCCGCTGGCCGCACTGGACGCTGGTGCGGCGGTCAACAGCGCGGACCTCGAGCGCAGCCTGCTGCTGCTCAACGACCTGCCCGGGGTCCGGGTCAACGGCACCTTGCGGGCGGGGCAGGTCCCCGGTACCAGTGACCTGCTGGTGCAGGCGCAGCCTGGTCCCTGGGCCAGCGGCAGCCTGGAGGCCGACAACTTCGGTGGCTACCACACTGGCGAGTTTCGCCTGGGGGGCAGCTTCAACCTGAACAATCCCCTGGGCCTGGGGGACCAGATCAACCTGCGCCTGCTGGGCAGCGATCGGGACCAGCGCTACTGGCGCGGCGCTTATCAACTGCCGGTGGGGCCCTGGTCGACCCGTGTCGGCGCGGCCTATTCGCACATGAGCTACGAGCTCAACAGAAAGCGTGTGAAGAAGCTGCAGATGAACGGCCAGGCCCGTGTCCACAGTGTCTTCCTCGCCCAGCCGATCCTGCGGGGCCGGACCTTCGACCTGAGCGCGCAGCTGCAATACGAGAACAAGCGGCTGCGCGACGACATCGACCTGTTCGAGCTGAGCAAGCGCAAGCACATCGAGTTGTGGACCCTGAGCCTGGGCGGCAACCGCCAGGACCACTTCTTCGGCGGTGGCTACAACCAGTTCAGCCTGTCCTACGGCTCGGGTCGCCTGACCTTCGATGACGCTCTTGAGCAGCGCCTGGATCGCTATACCGCCGCCACCGGCGGCGGCTTCGCCAAGACCAACCTGCAGCTCGCGCGCCTGCAGCGCCTGGGCGACCGCTTCCAGCTCCAAGCCCAGGTCAATGCCCAGTGGACCTCGGCCAACCTCGACAGCTCGGAAAAGATGGGACTGGGCGGCCCCTATGGGGTGCGCGCCTATCCCCTGAGCGCCGGCATTGGCGACCAGGGCTGGCAGGCCGGCCTGGAGCTGGGCTACGCCCTGGCACCCGGCTGGCAACTGAGCCTGTTTGCCGACAAGGGCTACGTGCAGGTCAACCGCCTGCCCTGGACGAACGAGATCAACACCCAGCGCCTGCAATCGGCGGGCCTGGGGGCGCGCTGGAGCGGCGAGCGGCGGCAACTCAACCTGAGCAGTGCCTGGCCCCTGGATAACCGGAAGGCCGGGGACGGTCCCGAGCGCACCCCACGGATCTGGGTGAACGCGACACAGTTTTTCTGAAGGCCTGCGTGTGCTTTGGAAGTGGTGCCGCCCTGCGAAAAACAGCAGGGCGTTTAAACGTCAATAAGGAGTCATCGTGAACAAGATTTATGCGTTGGTATGGAACCAGGCCCAAGGTCGCTGGAGCGTAACCTGCGAGGGCGCGCGGCGCCGGCGTCGCAGTGGTGGGCGCAAGGGGTTGCTGGTGATGGCAGCCGGCTTGCTGGCCCTGGGAGGACTGACGCCGGCGATGGCGCTGCCCGAAGGCGGCACGCTGGTTTCCGGCAGTGCCAATTACGACGTCAATGGCAACAACCTGGTGATCAATCAAAAGACCGACAAGCTGATCACCAACTGGAACGAGTTCAACATCGCCGCCAATCAATCGGTGACCTTCAACCAGCCGGGGCGAGACTCCATCGCCCTGAACCGGGTGACCGGCTTCAAGGCCAGCAACATTCAAGGCGCGCTGAACGCCAACGGCCAGGTGTTTCTGATCAACCCCAACGGGGTGTTGATCGGCCAGGGCGCCCAGGTCAACGTCGGCGGCCTGGTGGCCTCGACCCGTGGCATCAGTGACGATGACTTCAATAACGGCCGCTACCAGTTCACCGGAAAGTCGGCGGTCGAAGTGATCAACGACGGCAAGATCACTGCTGCCGATGGCGGCTACGTGGCGCTGCTGGGCGCGCGGGTGCGCAACAACGGCGAAATCGTCGCCAATCAGGGCGCTGTGGCCCTGGGGGCCGGCAACGACTTCACCCTGAGCCTGGGTAACGACAATCTGATCAGCTTGCAGATCAACGGTGCCGCCGCGGATGCGTTGGCGCAGAACACGTCGTTGCTCAAGGCCGATGGCGGCCAGGTGCTGATGCTGGCCAAGAACTCCAATGCGCTGACTCAGGCGGTGGTCAACAACCAGGGCGTGATCGAGGCCAATACCCTGTCCAACAAGGATGGACGCATTGTTCTGGATGGCGGCGAGCGTGGCGTGGTCAATGTGGGGGGCAAATTGACGGCCAGCGCCTTAGCCACCGACGGCAACGGCGGTACGGTTCAAACCTCGGGCGCGGTCACTCGGGTCGAGCTCAATGCCGAGGTCGATACCCGCTCCAGGAGCGGTCGCACCGGCACCTGGGTCATCGAGTCCAATGAGGTCAAGGTGGGTTCCACGGGCGTGTCCGGCAACCCGACCCTGATCGACAGCACCCTCTCCCAGAACCTGGACAAGACCAACCTTCATCTGCGCAGCCGCAATGGCGATGTGGCGGTGGACGCTGCGGTCGAGTGGAAAAGCGGCAACCAACTGACCCTGAGCGCCGCCAAGGACGTCAAGGTCAATCAACGGATCAACGCCACGGGTGCCAACTCGCGTCTGCAACTGAACGCCGCCAAGTCGGTCCGGCTCGACAGTCACGTGAGCCTCACCGGCACCAGCAACAGTCTGGGGGTCAATCATGGCGAGCAACTGATCGTGGGCGACAAGGGACTGGTGACCTTGTCCGGAGGCGACGCCGGGTTTGACGCCAATGGCAAGCAGCACAAAGTGATCCAGAACAGCCAGCAGTTGCAGGCCATCGGCAACAAGCTTGATGACCACTATGTGCTGGGCAATCAGATCAAGGGCTCGGGGAGCATCAACTCGATTGGCGGCGACCAGGTGTTCACCGGTTCCTTGAACGGTCTGGGCAATACCATCAGTGGCTTCACCATCAACAGCTCGGGCCTGTATGCCGGATTGTTCGGCCAGTCCTCCGGCAGCATCAGCGATCTGAAGCTGGCCTCGATCACCGTCAACGGACAAAACAGCCGCAACGGCTTCAGTGAAATTGGCGGTCTGGTGGGGCGCAACAGTGGCAGCATCGAACGGGTCAGTGCCCGCGATATGCAGGTCTCTGCCAATAGCGACCAGCGCAACAAGGTCGGCGGCCTGGTGGGGGTCAACTACGGTGGGTCGATCAAGGACTCATCGATAGCGGGTTCGCTGTATGGCGGCGCCCATACCACGGCCATCGGCGGCGTGGCCGGGGAAAACCGCTTCGGCAGTGTCAGGGCCGGTCTCATCAGTGGCAGTTCCAGTGATGTCGATATCACCACCAAGATGTTCAAACAGGCCATGGGCGGCGCCGGAGGACTGGTCGGGGTCAACAAGGGCGCCGTGATTGCCGACTCGTCGAGCAAGGGCACCATCGGTACTTACAATCCGCTCTACAAGGGACTGAACCTGGGCGGGCTGGTGGGTAATAACCAGGACGGCACCATTACCGGCTCCCGTTCCTCGATGACCGTGTACGGCTCGCTGGGTAGCCATATTGGCGGGCTGGTCGGGTTCAACCGCTCAGGCATCATCCGCGGGTCCAGTGCCAGCGGTAACGTCTACGGGGCGGGCACCGAGGCCGCCGGGGGGCTGATCGGCTCGCAGCAGAACCAGAGCGTGGTCAGCAACGTCCAGGCCACCGGTAATGTCATTGACCTGGCCGGCATGAATCTGGGCGGGCTGGTTGGAAAAAGTGACGACAGCACCATCAGCGGCTACATCGAGGCCAAGGGCGAGGTCAAGGGAGGAGCGAAGGCCAACGTCGGCGGCCTGGTCGGCAGCAACATCGGTGGCCTGATCTACGATGCCAAGGCGCTGGGCGCGGTGGAGGGCTATGCCAGCAGTAATATTGGCGGGCTGGTGGGCTACAACGATGGCGACCTGGTCTCGGTCGAGGCCCATGGCAAGGTCTTTGGCGATACCTACAGCTCGGTGGGCGGACTGGTGGGCTTCAACTCCAACTACTCCAACCACGTCATCGAGCGTGCCGTGGCGACTGGCAATGTCCATGGAACCTGGCACAGCAAGGTCGGGGGCCTGGTCGGCGATAACCAGTCGCGGATCGTCAACTCCGAGTCCCGTGGCCGCGTCAGTGGCGGCTGGCGTACCACCCTGGGTGGGCTGGTGGGCGTGAACGAGGGGCAGATCCAAGGCTCGAAATCCACCGGCAAGGTCGATACCGTCTGGGCCTACTTCCAGACGTATGGTGACCAGATCGGCATCAACCACGGCTCCTATTCGTCGGCCCGGGTGTCCAGCGGCCTGATGGACTAAGGCGCGTCGGCAAGACCTCGGCCCGGCTGCCAGGGACTGTCCCTGGCACGCCGGGCACTTGCAACCTGTTCACTATCGATTGACCGGCTCCCGGGGCACCGCAGCGTGCACCCGGGGCCGGCTTGGAAAAGGAGGCAATGACCGATGAGAGATCCATGGTTCAGGCTCCTCAGCGATGGACGACGGCCCGGTCTGTTGATGCGCGCGATCATCTTGATGCTGTTGTGCGTGCAAGGGGGCGCACCGGTGTACGCGGCTATCGAGGGCAAGGCCAGGGGGTGCGTGTTCAGTAGTTATGGCAGCACTGCCCAGGACTGGTTGGAAATCACGCCATTGACCCGGAGCACGCCGGTGGGTTCGGTATTGCAGCAGCGTCACGTGAACCCGGTGATCGAATACACCACCGAGGAATCTGCAACCCAGGAGCAGCATGAGTTGGTGTCCGCCGCGCATTTGCCCGGGGTGAGATTTCCCGACGGCATCATTCCGACCAATATCGATGGCATCAGCTTCCAGGTGACGGCCTATCCTACCGGCGCGGGCCCTCATGTCCTCACGGGCAATTTCTATCCCCGGGTACTGGAAAAGTACGGCGTGGAGCACGCAAACGCCGCGTTGAAAAAGGTCGTCACGGCCTACGTGTATTCGCTGGTCCTGACCCGACCCGCTGACGAGTTGCCCAAGGGGGCGCTGGTGGTCAACAGCTTGAGCGGTGCCCAGGTGGCGCTATACGCGCTGGATCTGGACCAGGGGGTGGTGACGGTCGGGCAACATTTGCAGGAGCTGCCGCAACACGACAATAGAGAGCGGTGTTCGAAACAACTGCTGCTCAACGAGCACGATCTGCTTGGTTCCGAAGGCGTCAAGTTCACCGCCCAGTGCCAGGTGGTCACCCGCAACGTCACGCTGCGCCTGGGCAGTCCCTCGGCCCATGACTTCCCGACGCTGGGCGCGACCTCGCCGCCCTCGGCCATGGCCAGGCTTGAGGTCAACGACTGCTCGTTCAACAGCCTGCCGAAGGTTTCGTTCAGCACCGAACCGGCCTCGCGCTGCGACCCGACAGGGATACTGGGGCTGACTCAATCGGCTCAGGATCAGGGGCGGTCCGTCGCCAAGGGCGTTGGCATCGTCATGTTCAATGAGCAGATCCCGCGGATTCATTGCAATGGCACTCAATACGCCATGGAGCGCCTGTTGGGCAGCGACAGCGCCAGCTTCAGCTTTCGCGCCCAGTACATTCGCACCGGTCCCGTCACCGAGGGGGCAGCCAACAGCAGCGCCCAGTTCAACTTCACCTTCGACTGAAGCACCGGCCGCCGGCCTCGGGTGTTTACCTGGACGCCGGCCCACAGGCCTTTCTACACTGACCTCCGTCTGGGGACCGGGGGAGCACCGATGAATCGCAATGAACTGCGCAAGGCCGACATCAACCTGATGGTGGTGTTCGAGGCGTTGATGCTTGAACGCAACGTCACCCGGGTGGCGGAGAAGCTGTTTCTCGGCCAGCCCACCATCAGCTCCGCCCTCAACCGTTTGCGAGCGATGTTCAACGATCCGCTGTTCATCCGGGTCGGCCATCGCATGGAGCCCACTGCGCGCGCCGAGCAGATCATCCAGCACCTGTCGCCGGCCCTGGACGCGCTGTCCTCGGCCCTGAGCCTGACCCACGATTTCGATCCCGCCAGCAGTAGCATGACCTTTCGCATCGGCCTGTCCGACGACGTCGAGTTCGGCCTGTTGCCGCCCCTGCTGCGGGCCCTGCGCCAGGAAGCGCCGCAGGTGGTGGTCGTGGTGCAGCATGTGGACTACTGGCGGATTCCCGATCTGCTGGCCTCGGGCGACATCACCGTCGGCATCAGCCAGACCCGCGGCCTGCCGGCCAATGCCAAGCGCAAGTTGCTGCGGCACATCCAGCCCAGCGTGTTGCGGGCCGATGCCAGCGATACGCCGCTGACCCTCGACGAATACTGCGCGCGGCCCCATGTGCTGGTGTCCCACACCGCCAATGTCGCCGGTTTCGCCGATGAGTGGCTGGCGGAAATCGGCCGCACCCGCCAGGTGGTGCTGTCGGTGCCGCAGTACAGCTCGTTGCCGGCGCTGCTGGCAGGCACCGACATGCTCGCCAGCCTGCCGGACTATGCGGCGGCCGCCATGGCCGCCTCGGGCCAGCTGTTTGTCGAGCCCTATCCGTTCAAGACCCCGACCCTGGACTTGTCCATGGTCTGGCTCAGCCACGTCGACAGCGATCCCGCGGAACGCTGGCTGCGCTCGCGCCTGGAAGCCTTCATGAGTGAAAGGGCGCCCCTGGCGAGCTGACCCTCAACATGCCCTGTAGCCGCTGCCGCAGGCTGCGATGGACCGCGCAGCGGGCCCGAAACCTGCCCCATGCGGCATGCCCGGCGGATCGGGTGGGCGGCCTTGCCAGTCCTGCGCACTGGGTCGCAGCCTGCGGCAGCGGCTACAGCGGCGCGGTGAACGGAGGCCGCCCGCTTGGCATTGGCGCTGGCGGCTGCTTTGCTGTGTAGGTCTTCGGGTGAAACATTGATCGGTGGAGTGTGCCCATGAGTCGTTCCCGTTCCCTGTTGCGTGGGCGTGGCCGCCACGACAGCGGCAAGGTTGGCATGGTCGAGCTGTTTTTCGACCTGGTGTTCGTGTTCGCCGTGACCCAGCTGTCCCATTCCCTGCTGGCCCATCTGTCGCTGGGCGGGGCGCTGCAGGTGGCGTTGCTGATGGTGGCGGTGTGGTGGGTGTGGATCTTCACGTCGTGGATCACCAACTGGCTGGATCCGGAAACCCTGCCGATCCGCCTCGGGCTGTTCGTGCTGATGGTGGCGGGGCTGCTGCTGTCATCCTCGATTCCCCAGGCCTTCGGTGAGCGCGGCCTGCTGTTCGCCGGCGCCTATGTGTTCATGCAGGTGGGGCGCACCGCCTATTCCCTGTGGGCGGTGCGCGGCGAGCCGTTGAACATGACCCGCAATTTTCAGCGGATTCTGTTGTGGCTGCTGTTCTCCGGGGTCTTCTGGATCACCGGTGGCCTGCTTGAAGGTCCGCAGCGCCTGGCGTGCTGGGGGCTGGCCCTGGCCATCGAGGTGCTGTCGCCGTCGCTGTATTTCTGGGTGCCGGGGCTGGGCCGCTCGACCCTGGCCGACTGGAACGTGGAAGGCAATCACATGGCCGAGCGCTGCGGTCTGTTCGTGATCATCGCCCTGGGGGAGTCGCTGCTGGTAACCGGCGCCACCTTCGCCGAGCTGACCACCAGCGCCCAGGGCCTGCTGGGCTTCGTGGCGGCGGTGCTGGGCAGCATCGCCATGTGGTGGGTGTACTTCGACAGCGGTGCCGAACGGGCGCATCACCGTATAGCCCATTCCGCCGATCCGGGGCGCCAGGCGCGGATTGCCTACACCTACCTGCACCTGCTGATCGTGGCCGGGATCATCGTCAGTGCCGTGGCCGATGAACTGGTGCTGATGCACCCCGATCACGCCAGTCCGGCCGGGGTGCTGGTGATCGTTGGCGGCCCCTGGCTGTTTCTCCTGGGCTGCGCCCTGTTCAAGTGGGTGATGAACGACCGGCCGTTGCCGCCGCTGTCGCACCTGGCCGGGTTGCTGGTGCTCCTGCTGTTGTTGCCGGCGGCCGTCAGCCAGCTGTTGTCCGCCCTGGCCCTGGGCAGCCTGAGCACGCTGGTGATGGTGGGCGTGGCGGCCTGGGAAACCCTGGCCCTGCGTGAGCGGAGGTCGACGGCGGGGCAATGAGGCCAACAACCTGTTCGGTCGGCGGCTGCGGCTTGTGTAGTATGGAGCGCCTTTTTCCCTGACAGACCAGGAGTCCTGCCATGCCGCACCTGCATATGGAATACACCGCCAACCTGCCGCAACTGGACGTCGACAAGGCGCTGCTGCGACTCAACCACGGGCTGGTGGCGTCCGGGCAGTTCTCCGATGAGTTCGATATCAAGAGCCGCGCGGTCAAGGTCGAGGCGTTCCGGGTCGGCACGGGCCTGGGCGAGCGGGCCTTTGTCCACGTCAAGCTGGCCTTGCTCAGCGGCCGTTCGCCGGAGGTCAAGAAGCACTTGTCCGAGAGCCTGCTGGCGGTGTTGCAGGACCTGGCGCCCTGGCCGGCGGACATTCAGGTGCAACTGTGCGTGGAGATCATCGATATCGACCGCGCTTCCTACAGCAAGGCCGCCATCGGTCGTTGACGGCTAGACCAGCCCCGGTTCGGCGCAGACCTTGACCACCTGTTCACGGAACCAGGTCTGCGCACTGTCCTGATCGGTGTGCTCGCTCCATTGCATATCCAGGGTGAACCCCGGCAGCCCGCTGGGGGCCTCGCAGTGGCTGAACACCGCCTCGTTGGCCAGCAGGCCCTGGATGCGTCGCGGCAGGGTGAGGATGAAGTCGGTGCCGGTGATCATCTTCAACGCCGCGCTGTAGCTGTTGGAGCGGGCGACGATCTGCCGCTTGTGGGCCTGGCGGGCCAGCCAGCCATCCACCATGTTGCTGTCCGAGGTCCAGGGCGTGGGAAACACGTGGCGCCGCTCGATGAACGACTGCAGGCTGAAGCGCGGCTCCTTGGGCGGCGTCGCGCGCTTGTCGAAGACGCACACCAGATCGTCCTCCAGCAGCATCTGCGACTTCAGGTCGGCGTGGCTGCGATGGAAGTGGGGGCCGAAACAGATCACCAGGTCGAGGCTGCCGTCGCGCAGTTCCTCGGCGGGAACATCGCTCTCCAGTTTCTGCACGTTGACCGTCACCGGCAGGTCGGCGTAGTCGAAGCCCTTGAGCAGCCGGGGCAGGATCAACAGCTCGAAGTACTCCGGAGCGCACAGGTTAAAGGTCACGGCCTGGCGGGTCGGATCGAAGGCCGGCACGCCGCTGTGACACAGGTTGATGCTCTCCAGGATCTTCAGCACGTGGCTGTACATGCTGGTGGCCTTGTAGGTCGGGCGCATGCCGTTGCGGGTGTGGACGAACAGCTCGTCCTCGAAGCCGTTGCGCAGTTTCTTCAGGCAGTAGCTGACCGTCGACTGACTGACGCACAGGGTTTCCGACACCCCGGTGACACTGCTTTGCTCGTACACCGCGACAAAGACCATCAGGTCCTGCATGTCGAGTTTTCTGAGCACATTGTTGATGAGCATCCGTTCCATCCCGCTGGGCACCTGGCGCCGGTGGCGCGCAAACCGGGTCGATGCTAGCGGAACGATCGTCCTAATTAAATGCCCGGAGCGGGGATTCGCGGACAGCATCGGGACATTAAATTCCGATAACACGACCTGCGCATTTTCGCTCAGCCAGCGGCTGCCTGTCCCGGGGCAATTTCAGGCCGCGGCAGCCTTCGCACGGCTGCCGCGCACCAGGCCGAGCATGCCCAGGGCCACTAGCACGGCGCCGAGCATTTCCCCGGTTCGCGGCGTCTGGCCCAGCCACAGCCAATGGAACAGCGTCAGCAATAGGGTGCTGAGGTAAATGTAGGAAATCACCGTGGACGGGGCGATGACGCCAATCGCCCGGTGCAGCAGCCAGAAGGTCGCCAGGGTGGCGAACAGTGCCAGGTACAGCAGCCACAGCAGATCCTGGCTGCCCAGCAGGGTTGCACTGCGCCAGCCGCCGCCGACCAGGCTGGCGGCAAACAGAAACAGGGCGCCGAACAGCATGTTCCAGAAGGTCATGGCCGCCGGGCTGCGCCCTTGCAGGCTATTGGCCTTGAGGCGCTGGCTCAGCGGCGAGTAGGCGGCCATGGCCAGGCATCCCAGGCCATAGACGCCCATGGCGTACAACGACGGCCACTGCCCCGGGGTGCCACCCTTGAGGATCAGCAGCAGGGCCCCGGCGCCGGCCACCAGCATCGCCGGCCAGCGCCGGGACTGGCGATCGCCGGGCAGCAGCCAGCCTTCGAGCACCAGGGTCAGCAGCGGCACCAGGGTGAACAGGGTTCCGGTGTTGACCGCCGAGGTGTAGCGCAAGGCCTCGAACAGCGAGCCGAAGTACAGCGCCAGCAGCAGCCCCAGCACGGCATGGGCCCGCAGCCCCGCCAGGGTCATCGCCGAGGAGCCCTTGAACCACAGCAGGGGGGCGAACATCAGGGCCGAGAACAGCAGGCGCAGCGCGGTCAGCAGCACCGGGTCGATGGCCTGGTTGACCTGGGCGGCGGCGAAGAACGATGCGGCGATCAACGCCGCCCACAGCAGCATGCCGAGATGCGCCTGGGTGAAATTCACGGGATGCATGGCAGGCTCCGGTGGCTCAGCGGATGTGCTGGCGGTAATGCCGCGGATCGAAACGCAGCACCATGAGCAGCATCAGCAGCATCACCGCGGTCAGTGACCACCAGGCCCATTCGAAGCTGCCCAGCTGGTCACGGATGATGCCCGCCAGCAGCGGCGAGAGGCCGGCGATCAGGTAGCCGATGCCCTGCACGAAGGCGGTCAGGCCGCCGGCCCGGCGCGGGTCGGGCAGGTGGTCCAGGGACACGATCAGGCTCATGGGAAACAGCCCGCCAATCCCCAGGCCCAGCAGGCATGGCCAGAGCAGGCTCAGGTGCTGCGGGCTGAGGATCAGGCCGCAGAAGCCGGCGATGATCAGCACCAGCAGGCCCACCAGTACCCGGCGCCGGTCCGGGTTGCGGTTGGCGATGGCCGGGGTGACCAGCCCGGAAATCACTTCCATAGCGGTGAGAAAGCCCAGCAGCAGGCCGGCGTTCTGCTCACTCCAGCCGTTCTCCACGTAGTAGGGCGCCAGCCACGCCAGTACGCAGGTGTAGGAGGCGGTGCCGAGGCCGAAGAACACCGCCAGCAGCCAGGCCCGGCGGTTGCCGGCAAAGGATTCCCGTGCGCCGCGGGAGGCGGGCAGGCTCGGCAGCGACCGGCGCTGGGCGTACCAGAACCCCAGCCCGAGCAGGGCCAGGGCGGCCCAGATCGCCAGGGCCAGGCGCCAGCTGCCGCTGTGATTCATCACCAGCGGGGCGAAGGACGCCGCAATGGCCGCGCCGCCCATGATCGAAGTGACATACAGGCCCATGAACAGCGAGACATTGTCGGCAAAACGCGACTTGATCAGCGCCGGCATCAGCGCCTGGATCAGGGCGATGCCGATGCCGGCCAGCACCGCGCTGAGAATCAGCTCGGCGGCCGAATCCATGAACAACCGCGAAACGGTCGCCAGGCCGATGATCAGCAGTGACAGGAGCACGGTACGGTGTTCGCCCAGGCGTTGGTTGACGGCCATGCCGAAGAACATCGCCAGGCCCATGGCCATCACCGGCAGCATGGTCAGCAACGAGGCCAGGCTGAAACTCAGCGGGATGTCACCGCGAATACCCGACAAGAGCGGGCCGACAGCGGCCATCGACGGCCGCAGATTGAGCGCCACCAGGACCACGCTGACCATCAGCCAGAGCGCGGGGCGGGAAGTTGCACGAACGTTTTCCATAACCAGACCTTCAAGAAATCAGGGCCTGATTAGGCGGTGCGGCTCAGAAACGGCGCAAATCAGAAAGTCTGCGGTGTTATTTAAAAATTAAATAAGCTGCAAGCCGCAAGCTGCAAGCGGGGTGCTTGAACTTGCAGCTTGACGCTTGCCGCTTGCCGCTTGCCGCTGCCTTTAGAAAGGCTTGGTCGGCAGGTACTTGCCGTCCAGGGTGATCACGGCGCGGGAGCCGCCTTCGGGGTCCTCGACCTTCTTGATGTCCAGCTTGAAGTTGATGGCGCTGATGATGCCGTCGCCGAATTGTTCGTGGACCAGGGCTTTGAGGGTCGAACCGTAGACCTGGAGCATTTCATAGAAGCGGTACAGGGTCGGGTCAGTGGGGATGCCACCGGCGATGCTGCCGCGCAGGGGGATGCTTTGCAGCAGGCGGCTGGCGTCCTGATCCAGGCCGAGCTTGTCGCACACCAGGTCGGCGGCTGCGGCCGGCAGGGCATGCTGGCCCAGCAGGGCGGCGGTGACGAAGGCCAGGCTCAGCCCGGTGCCGTCGGTGAGGTCCTGCCATGACAGGTTCTTGCGCGCCTTGGCGTCGATGATGGTGTCGGCCAGGGCCAGGCGTGGGGCTTGGGCAAATTGCGATTGCAGCATGGGGTGATTCCTCTTGGGTGACGAAAGGGCAGCGGCTCAGGCAGCGCTGGAAGGTTGGCTGGCCAGGGCACAGGTGTGCGGATGCTCGGCCAGGGACACGAAGCGTCGGTGGTTGCCGTCGAGGGCGGCGATGGCGCCGCTTTCGATGTCATAGACCCAGCCATGCAGGTTCAGCCGCCCCTGTTCCAGGGCCAGGGCCACCGCGGGGTGGGTCTTGAGGTTGGCCAACTGGGCAATCACGTTGTCGCGCACCAGGGCGTCCAGGTGGGCGGCCGGCGAGGCGTGCTGGCGGGCGGCGTTGATCACCTTGGCCGACTCGGCGTGGCGCAGCCAGTTGGCGACGGCGGGCAGGTGGTCGAGGCATGTGCAGTTGGCGATGGCGGTCATCGCGCCGCAGTCGGAGTGGCCGCAGATGACGATGTCGCTGACCCCCAGCACCGCGACGGCATATTCCACGGTGGCCGACACGCCGCCCGGCTCGGGGCCGTAGCTGGGCACGATGTTTCCGGCGTTGCGGATCACGAACAGGTCGCCGGGCTCCTGCTGGGTCAGCAGCTCGGGCACTACCCGGCTGTCGGAACAGGTGATGAACAGGGTGCCGGGGCTCTGGGTGCTGGCCAGTTGCTTGAACAGGGCACTGCGTTGTGGAAAGGCCTCGCGCTGGAACTTGAGGAAGCCGTCGATGATGGTCTGCATGGGGTTCTCCTTGCGTCGCTGATGGGGCAAGGATGGAAGTTTTCAGCTATAGCGTCCAAGACCGGCTTATTATGCTCCCCATAAGTACAGCCTATAGTTGGAGCCTGCATGCTGCTGCGTCATATCCGTTACCTGCTGGCCGTGGCCGAGCACTGCAACTTCACCCGCGCCGCCGAGGCGCTGCATGTGTCGCAGCCGACCCTGTCGCAGCAGATCAAGCAATTGGAGGAAGCGCTGGGCGCGGCGCTGTTCGATCGCTCCGGGCGCAGCGTGCGCCTCACCGACGCGGGCCAGGCCTATGTCGCCTATGCCCGGCGCGCACTGCAGGACCTGCAAGCGGCCAAGCGGGCGATCCACGATGTGCAGGACCTGAGCCGCGGCTCGTTGCGCCTGGCGCTGACCCCGACGTTCACCGCCTACCTGGCCGGGCCCTTGCTCAGCCGCTTTCAGCAGCGCTACCCAGGCATCGACCTGAGCATCGAGGAAATGCCTCAGGACCGCCTGGAAGCGGCCCTGGCCGAGGACCGCCTGGACCTGGCGATCGCCTTTGCCGGCGAGCACCTGGCGGAGATCGACAGCCAGGCGCTGTTCACCGAGACCCTGAGCCTGATGGTCGGCCCGCAGTACCCGCAGCCGGACCACCTGCCCCTGACGGCCGAGGCCCTGGGCCGTCAGTCCCTGGTGCTGCTCAGTGGCGATTTCGCCACCCGCCAGCATATCGACCTGTATTGCCGGCAGCAGGGCATTGCACCGCGGATTGCCGCCGAAGCCAATGCGGTCAGCGCGATTGTCGAGATGGTCCGGCACGGGCAGTTGGCGACCATCCTGCCCAGCTCGATTGCCCGGGAGCAGCCGGGGCTGCGCACCCTGGCGCTGCAGCCAGCGCTGGCGCCGCGCCGCGTGGTGCTGCTGGGACGCCGTGGCGCCTACCGCAGCGCCGCCAGCCAGGCCTTCCGGCAGATGCTGCTGGATCAGGGCGCAGGCGCCGCCAGCCACTGATTCACCACCTGGTCATAGGCGCCGGTGGCCTTGCTCAGGTGCAGCCACTGGTCGACATAGCTTTTCCAGGCCATGTCGTCCCGGGGCAGGAGGAAGGCCTTCTCGCTGTATTGCAGGTAGCGCTCGGGATGGACCGCGCACAGCCCCGGCTTGTGTTTCTGCTGGAAGCGCGCCTCCGAGGCGTCGGTGATCATCACGTCGGCCTGCCGGCTCAGCAATTGATCGAAGATCTTCACGTTGTCGGCGAACAGGATCAGGTTGGCCTTGGGGGCGTGCGCCCGGGCGAAGATTTCGTTGGTGCCGCCCGGCGGTTCGATCAGGCGCACCGAGGGCTGGTTGATCTGCTCCAGGGTTTCATAGCGCTTGAGGTCCTGGCAGCGCACCAGGGGAATCTTGCCGTCGATGCCCAGGGGCTGACTGAAGAAGGCCGTTTTCTGCCGCTCCAGGGACACCGAAATACCGCCCACGGCGATGTCGCACTGCTGGCTGTGGAAGTCGGCCATCAGGCTCTTCCAGGTGGTGCTGATCCACTTCACCCGGACCCCCAGGCTCTTGGCCAGGGATTGGGCCATGTCAATGTCGATGCCTTCGTACTGGCCATCGTCGCGCAGGTAGCTGTAGGGCTTGTAGTCGCCGGTGGTGCAGACCTTCAACTGGCCGCGCTCGAGCACCTGGTCCAGGCGCGAGCTGGCGTCCTGGGCGAAGCTGAGGGCGGGGGCACTGAGGCCCAACAGGGTGCAGAGCAGGAAGCGGCGGAGCATGGGGTCGATCCTTGAGTGGCGGGCGGGGCAGGGTGCCGGGGCATTATTGGTGCCCGGCCGAGGGCGGGCAAGCGGGGTGTTGTTCAGCACCAGGACAGAAAGGTCTGCGGGCTTTCGACCTTTTTTTCACGAACGACTGGTTAATCTGTGACCTCTGGATACCCACAAGAGCTCGCCAGTCATGTCGTCCCACCCCCCACCGTCCATCGAACTGGAGTTCGCTCGGCGTTACGACCAGGAGCATGCGCGCGTTTGCGGCGAGCCTCGGCCTGCCGGGCTTGGCGCACGTCTGGCGCACTGGCGTATGGCGTGCCTGGTCCGTCATGCGCTGAACCTGGCCGGGGAACCGGGGCTGATTCTGGACGTGGCCTGCGGCGCCGGGCGTTACTGGCCGGTGCTGGCCGAGCATGGCAATCGGGTGATCCTGGCGGCGGACCCTTCCCAGGACATGCTCAATCATGCCCAGACCCACCATCCGGCCAGCCTGATGCGACGGGTCAAGACCTTCCACAGTTCGGCGTTCGACATCGGCCTGCCGGCCAATGCGGTGGACAGCATCATCTGCATGCAGCTCTTCGCCCATGTGAGTCACAGCGAGGACCGCCTGGCCCTGCTGCAGGAGTTCCATCGGGTCAGCCGTGACTCGGTGATCATCGCCACCCGGGTCGAGCCGCTGGTGAACGTGCGCGGGGCCGCGTCGGCCGGGCCTGCGGCCTTGCGCCCGGTGAGCAAGGGGCTGCTGGAAGGCGAGTTCAAGCAGGCCGATTTTGAGGTCCTGGGCCATCAGGATCTGCTGCCCGGCTTTGGAGCCTTGCGGGTCTACGTCCTCAGAAAACACAGTTAGTTGCAACTCTCGGACTATTCTTGCCCTCCGGTAGAAGGTTTCGCACTTGCTCTTGTCGGGCGAATGCTCAGAAATCTCCGGCGGCGATATATACTGCGCGCCATTCTTCAAGGGAGAGCCGTGTGGCCATCGATATACATTGGATTCGCGACAACGATAGCCTCGGTCAGCTTTGTGCCCAGTGGCAGCAATTGCCCTTCGTCGCCCTCGACACCGAATTCATGCGGGTCGACACTTTTTACCCCATCGCCGCCCTGTTGCAGATCGGCGATGGACAGCGCGCCTACCTGATTGATCCTTTGACCATCGACAACTGGCAGCCCCTGGCGGCCCTGCTGGAGAACCCGGCCGTGGTCAAGGTGGTGCACGCCTGCAGCGAGGACCTCGAAGTCCTGCTGCGTCTGACCGGCAGCCTGCCGGCGCCATTGTTCGACACCCAACTGGCGGCCGCCTACCTGAACCTGGGTTTCTCCATGGGCTATTCGCGCCTGGTGCAGGAAGTCCTGGGCATCGAGTTGCCCAAGGGCGAAACCCGGTCCGACTGGCTGCAGCGCCCGCTGTCGCAGACTCAGGTCAGCTACGCCGCCGAAGACGCGGTGCACCTGGCTCAGGTGTTCACCGAGCTGCGCCCCAAACTGTCGGCTGACAAGTACCGCTGGGTGCTGGAAGACGGTGCCGAGCTGGTGGCCAACCTGCGCCGTGAAGTGGACCCCTACGAGGTCTATCGCGAGGCCAAGCTGGCCTGGAAACTGTCCCGTGCCCAGTTGGCGGTGCTGCGCGAACTCTGTGCCTGGCGCGAGCGTGAAGCCCGTGCCCGGGACTTGCCGCGTAACCGCATCGTGCGTGAACACGCCCTCTGGCCCCTGGCCAAGACCCAGCCCGACACCCTGTCGGCGCTGGCCAAGATCGAAGACATGCACCCGCGTACCGTGCGCCAGGACGGTGAGTTTCTCCTTGACCTGATCAAGCGCACCGCCGCCCTGGGCCCGGATCAGTGGCCGCCGGCCGTCCCCGAGCCGTTGCCGATCGAAGCCGCGGCCCTGCTCAAGCGCCTCAAGGCCGTGGGCCAGGTCGAGGCCGAGCGCCTGGGCATCGCCCCGGAAGTCATGCTGCGCAAGAAAACCCTGGAAAGCCTGCTCAAGAGCGGTTTCCCCAACGGGCCTTACCAATTGCCTGATTCGCTGCGTGGCTGGCGTCGCGAATTGATGGGCCAGGCGCTGCTGGACAGCCTGGCCACCGCCGGAGAACAGCCTTGAAACGTATCTGCTCCATTTATAAAAGCCCGCGCAAGAACGAGATGTACCTCTACGTCCTCAAGAGCGAGGCCCTGGAACGCGTGCCGGAAAACCTGCTGCTGGCTTTCGGCAAGCCGCAACATGCCTTCGACCTGGTCCTGACCCCGGAGCGCAAGCTGTCCCGGGAAGATATCCACCAGGTGCTGGAGAACCTCGAGAAGCAGGGTTATCACCTGCAGATGCCGCCGGCCGAAGACGAGTACATCGAGCATTTGCCCGAAGAGCTGCTGCGTCGCAATGATCCGGTCTGACCCGTAGCGGCTCGGTCCCGAGCCGCTGTTAGATGCAAACTGACTGACCTGGCCGCCGCCTTGATCGATGGAGCGAAACTCCGTCGGCGGCGACCTGCACCGTTTTTAAGGTTTGAGCCATGCGCGTTCTGATTGCCGAACACGATCACGCTGTTTATGCCCGCCTGTTGCGTCAGGCGGCCCCGGAGCTGGAAGTGCTGACCAGCGGCGACTCCGCCGAACTGTCGCGGCTGGCGGCCGATTGCCCGGTCTGGCTGGGACAGCCGGACCTGCTGGCAACCCTGTTGCGCCAGGGGCACCAGCCCCAGTGGTTGCAATCCACCTGGGCCGGCATCACTCCGCTGCTGGCCGACGGTTTGCCCCGGCATTACCGCCTGACCCGGGCGGTGGGGATCTTTGGTCAGGTGATGGCCGAGTACGTGCTGACCTACATCCTCGGCCATGAGCGTGAAGTGCTGGCGCGACTGGTCAGCCAGGTGGAGCGCAAGTGGGACAACCGCCTGGGCCAGAGCCTGGTGGGACGCAAGGTGCTGATCGTCGGCACCGGCGACATCGGCCAGAGCGTGGCGCAGTTCCTGGTGCCGTTCGGGGTCAAGCTGTACGGCATCGCCAGCCAGGCCCGGGAGCAGGCGCCCTTTATCGAAGTGGCCGGCCTGCAAGACCTGGGACGGTTGGTGGGGGAAGTGGATTACGTGGTCAACCTGTTGCCCAACACCCCCAGCACCCACGACCTGTATGACGCCGCGCTGTTCAGGCAGTTCAAGCCCACCGGGCTGTTCATCAATGTCGGGCGCGGCGTTTCCGTGGTCGATGCGGACCTGGTGCAGGCCCTCAAGGATGGCCATCTGGCCGGGGCGGTGATCGATGTCTGCCGCCAGGAACCGCTGCCGCAACGGCACCCGTTCTGGACCGCCTGGGGCTTGCTGCTGACCGGCCACAGTTCGGCGCCGACTTCGCCGGAATTGATGGTGCAGCTGTTTGTCGACAACCTGCGGGCCTACAAGGCCAGGCAGGCCTTGCGCGGCGAAGTGGATTTCGCTCGCGGCTACTAGAACCCAGCGCCAAGCTTCAAGCCGGTAGCTTCAAGCTTGACGCTACCGACTTGGGGCTGCTTTAAAGGCTGAAGTCGCCTTCGGCCACGGTTTCGCTCAGGGGGCGACGCGGGCTTGGCTCTTCCCGGGCCTGTAGGTATTCGGCCAGGGTCGACTTGTCTCCCAGCTTGCCCACCGCCACGGCGGCATGCAGGGCATAGCCTTCGGGAATCTTCAGCTCCTTGCGAGTCAGTTCCTGGTCGAAGCCGGCCATGCCGTGGGTGTGCCAGCCACTCAGGCTCGCCTGCAGCGCCAGGTGGCCCCATGCCGAGCCGGTGTCGAAGGTGTGCCACAGCGCCGGGGACTCTTCCGTGGCGCCCGGGGCGGTGAAGGTGGTCTTGGACATCACGATCACCAGGGCCGAGGCGTGCTGCGCCCAGCCACGGTTGAATTCGTTGAGCAGGCCGAGGAAGCGTTCCCAGTTCGGCGTGTCGCGCCGGGCATAGAGAAAGCGCCAGGGCTGCGAGTTGTAGGCCGAAGGCGCCCAGCGCGCGGCCTCGAAGAAGCTCAGCAGGGTTTCTTCCGGGATGCTTTCGCCGGTGAAGGCCCGTGGTGACCAGCGCTGGGTGAACTGCGGGTGGATGGCGTAATCGGCAACGCGAGGATTGGCGCTCATGGAAAAACTCCTGGCAGCAAGTGAGAAGAGTGGAATAAACCGGCAAGCGCAGATCAGCTGAGCGAAGGGGTATTCCTGACCCCCGTGCGGTCGGCCCGGTGCAACGCGGTCGAGCGTTCATGGCACACGGACGCGGGGCGGTCCGGGGGGCAAAGCTACTGTGCCCATGGCCTGCTGACAAGTCTCGGGCTACCGGCAGTCGCTAGCGCTTGGCCGGCGGGGGCTTCGGCACTAGACTGGCGGCCTTTTCACCCTCGGATACTGATGCTTGAGCCATGGCCGCCAAAGTCGAACCTTTCTGGATACGCAAAACCCTCGAACAACTCGACCAGGACGAATGGGAGTCGTTGTGCGATGGCTGTGGCCTGTGCTGCCTGCAAAAGCTTGAGGACGAGGACGACAACAGCGTCTATTACACGCGCATCGCCTGCAAACTGCTGGACCTGAAAACCTGCCAGTGCAGCGACTACGCCAACCGTCGCGCGTCGGTGCCTGACTGCATTCAGCTGACGCCGGGCAAGGCCGAGGAGTTCAAGTGGCTGCCGCCCACCTGTGGCTACCGCCTGGTCAGCGAAGGCAAGGACCTGCCGCTCTGGCACCACCTGGTGTGTGGCGATCGCGATGCCGTGCACCACGAACGTATTTCCCAGTCCGGGCGCATGCTGGCCGAAGGCAGCGTGGCGGAGGAGGACTGGGAGGATCATCTGATTTTTCGCGCAGGTTGAGGATTCGCTGCGCAGGCCTCGGATGCTGCCGACGCTCGCTTGAGCGCCAGCAGCCTGCCAAGCAAGGAGTGGGTATGAGGGTGGGGGCGAAGCTGGCGCTGGTCGCGGCGCTGCTGGCGATGAGCGCATCGGCCTTGGCGGCGAACAAGGTCGATCTGAATTATCACGTGCGTTTTCTGCCTCAGAGCGATCAGGCCGAAGTGCGCCTGACCCTGGCCGAGGGCTCGGCACTGCGCAGCCTGGATTTCGACCTGGGCCAGGACGGCGACTACAGCGACTTCAAGGCCGACGGTCAATGGCAGGCGGCCGCCGCCGATGGCGGGGGCCAGCGCGGTATCTGGCGTCCGGCCCGTGGCAGCGCCAGCCTCAGCTACCGGGTGCGCCTGAGCCACAGCATCAAGAAGGGCAGCTACGACAGCCGCAGCAGCGCCAACTGGGCGCTGCTGCGCGGCGAAACCCTGGTGCCGCCGGCCCGTATCGACCAGCAGGACGGGGTCGAGCTGGTGTCGCGTCTGGACTTCGATTTGCCCGCCGGCTGGAAGAGCATCGAGACCGCCTGGCCACGCATCGGCAAGAACCGCTTCCGCATCGACAACCCCTCGCGCCTGTTCGACCGCCCCACCGGCTGGATGCTGGCCGGCAACCTGGGCAGCCGCCGCACGCGCCTGGGGGCCACCGAGGTCAGCGTTGCCTCGCCCCTGGGCCAGGGCATGCGGCGCATGGATGTGCTGACGCTGCTGACCTTTGTCTGGCCGCAAGTGCAGGCGGTGTTTCCCCGCCAGCCGGGCAAGTTGCTGATTGTCGGTGCCGCCGATCCGATGTGGCGGGGCAGCCTGGCCGGGCGCGATTCGCTGTTCCTCCACAGTCGCCTGCCGCTGGTCAGCGAGAGCGGCAGCAGTCCTTTGCTGCGCGAGCTGGTGCAGTCGTTGGCGCGCATCAACGACAGCCAGCGCAGCGACTGGATCAGCGAAGGCCTGGCCGAGTACTACGCCATTGAATTGCTGCGCCGCGCGGGTGGCATCAGTGACGAGCGTTATCAGGTTCTGCACCAGCACCTGATCAAGGACAGCCACAAGGTCAGCAGCCTGCGGGGCGAACAGGTGGACAGCGCCACGGTGGCCAAGGCGGTGTTGCTGTTGCAGGAACTGGACCGGGAAATCCGCCTCAAGACCCGCAACAAACGCTCACTGGACGATGTGCTGCAAGGGGCGATGCGCCTGCAGAGCGTCAGCACCGCCGAATTCATCAAGCTGAGCGAAAGCGTGCTGGGGGAATCGTCCAAGGTGCTCGACAGCCCCTTGCTGCACTGAGCCGAAGAGCCGCCAGGACCCGGGAGCCGGTCCCGGGTGTCCGCAGCGGACGGCGCAAGCTCAGGCCTTGGGCGTTTTCACGGCATCGTTGCTGGCGGCCTTGGCATTGCGCCCGGCGGCCTCGGCATTGGCCTTCAGGTTGCGCAGTTCATCACCGGCGCGCTCGATCTTGGTCCGCACCTGATGCAGGTCCTGGCGGCCTTTTTCCAGCAGGCTCTTGGCCGAGCTGTGGCCACTGATCCCGCGGGCCAGGGCCACGCCGCCAATGGCCACCTGAATCAGGCCGAACAGGCCGCCGCGGCGCAGGCCCTTGCCCAGCATCACCACACCCCCCGCCAGGGAGCCGATGCGTTCCCAACCCTGGACGTTCTGTGTCGGCTGACTGGACAACGGGGCCGGCTCGATGGTTTGCAGCTGTTTGCGCTCGCTCATGATCTGTCTCCAAAGGACATAAGGGTATGCAGCTGACTGCACCTGGGGCACGGGGGTTCCCGCCAATTGTCCGGCGTGCCTTCAGAACTTGGGCCCGGAGCGGGTGTTGTTGCCTTTGGCCAGGCGGTCGTAGAGCACCACGTTGACCGTGGCGGCCAGGTTCATGCAGCCGGTGGTGGGGATATAGACCACGTCCTCGCACCAGTCGCGGATCTCCTTGTCGAGGGAGCCGTCTTCCGGGCCGAAGATGTACAGCGCGCGATCCGGGTGGGTGTATTCCGGCAGCGGGCGGGCGCCTTCCACCAGTTCCACGGCCACCGGGATGCAGCCCAGGGGGAGGATTTTCTTCAGGTCGTCGATGCCGATCAGGGGAATGTCCTGGTGGACCTTCTTGGTGTCGGTGACGAAGTCGCGGGCACGCTCATAGCGCTTGCCGGTGTAGAACACCGAGGCGACGCCATAGCAGCCGGCGGCACGCATCACCGAACCGACGTTCTCCGGCGACTTGGGGTTATACAAACCGATGCAGCTGTACCTTTTGTTTGCCACGAGCAGGAAGCCTTGGGGGAAAAGAGCGCGATTATACGGAGATTGCCCACCGCTCGGGGGCTTGTTGTGGCGAGGGCGCTTGCTCCCGCTGGAGTGCGCAGCACTCCCCTGGACGGCACTGGCGCAGTGGCTGAAAAGCCCTGGTGGCGGTTTTTGGGGCCGCTTTGCGACCCCGTGGGAGCAAGCTCCCTCGCCACAGGGTTTTCCATACAGGGATCGTTAGCGCAGGGCCCGGCTGTCGGCACTCACTCCGGGTCTTTCTTCATCAACCCGGCCAGGGCGGCGAACGGGTTGTGGGTCGCCTTGGCGACTTTCGGCGTGCTCAGCGAGCCTTCGCCGAAGTACTGCTGGTCGGTGTAGCGCGAGTGCTCGTTGTCGTGGCAGTACAGGCACAACAGCTCCCAGTTGGAGCCGTCCTGGGGGTTGTTGTCGTGGTTGTGATCGCGGTGGTGCACGGTCAGCTCGCTCAGGCGCTTGCCGGAGAATTCCCGGGCGCAGCGGCCGCAGACGTGGGGGTACATCTTCAGTGCCTTGTCGCGGTAGCCCATTTCCCGGTCGCGCTGGGCGTCGGCAAGGATACGGTCCAGCTTGGCGGTGTTGGACGGGGGAGTGGACGAACTCATGGGTTCACCTTTGTAGAAGGACTAATGACGGTAATGGACGAAGTTTAGCTCAGGCCTTGAGCTTCTCGGCAATCCAGATGGTGTGCCGGGTGCCGCGATTGCCGTGGGCGAACACCTGCACTTGCTCGGCCTTGAAGCCGGCCTTGCGCAGGCGCTCGGAGAATTTCTGGTCGGCGCTGGCGGACCATACCGCGAGGATGCCCTTGGGCCGCAGCGCCCGGGAGCAGGCGGCGAGGCCGGCGCTGGAGTAGAGCCAGCTGTTGGCTTTCTGGGTCAGGCCTTCGGGGCCGTTGTCGACGTCGAGCATGATTGCGTCAAAACCCTGGGGCTCGGCTTGCAGGACCTTGGCCACGTCTTCCAGGCGGATCACCGTGCGCGGGTCCAGCAGCGGTCGGCCGGACTTTTCCCCGAGCGGGCCGCGGTTCCATTCCACCACCCCGGGCACCAGCTCGGCGACCACCACCTCGGCGTTCTGGCCCAGGTGCTTGAGGGCCGCGGCCAGGGTGAAGCCCATGCCCAGGCCGCCGATCAGCACCCGCGAGTTCGGGCGCCCGGCGACCTTGCTGCAAGGGATCTGCGCCAGGGCGTCCTCGGAGCCGTGCATGCGGGTGTTCATCAACTGGCCGCCGTCGCCGCCCTGGATCTTGATGACGAAATCCTCACCGTATTCGAACAGGCACAAGGCACCGCCGCTTTCAGGAATCGGAGTAGTGTCCAGCAGTACGAAACGTTTCATGGGGATCTCATTGAGGAAGGCAAAACCTCCCGGTTGGGAGTAGCCTGACGCCAGACAATAGCAATGGAGCCATTGATGAAGCGCACTATTCTAACGGTGATTGCCCAAGCGGCGCTCGCCCTGACCGCCGCCCTGGCGCTGAGTGCCGGCCCGGCCCTGGCCGACGAGCCGCAAAGCGCCCCGGTGGTGACCCCGACGCCCAATCTCGGCACCCCGGGCACCGCAACGCCCACGCCTTATCCGCAAGTGACCCCACCCAGCACGCCCAAAGCCGGCAGCAGTGGCAGCGCGCCCCTGCTGCCGCCGATCGACATGCCCAAGCCACCCAAGGACCAGACCCTGCCGGGGCTGGAGCAGAACGACAACAAGGCCAAGGTCCAGGGTTAATGCCTGAACCGGCCTATGTGGCGAGGGAGCTTGCTCCCGCTCGGCTGCGTAGCGGCCGCATTAGCTGAGTCCGCGTTGTGACGGTTGAAACCGGGTGGTGGCCTTTGGGGCGGCTACGCCACCCAGCGGGAGCAAGCTCCCTCGCCACAGGTTGGGTATCCCGTGGCTCAGATCTGTTGTGCGAGCAATTGTCCGTCGGCCATGCGCAGACGCTTGGACAGCGACACGGCCAGGGCGCGGATGATCTTGGCGGCGATCTTCGGCGCTTCGTTGAGCATCTTCTCCAGGGAGTCCTTGCCCAGGTTGAGCAACTGGCAATCACTGGCCGCCACGCAAGTGGCCGAGCGCCGTTCGCCATCGAGTACCGCCATCTCGCCAAAGGCCCGGCCGCTGCGCAGAGTGGCGATGGTCAGGGGCTGGCCGTCCAGGGTGCTCTTTTGCACGGACACCTGGCCGCTGTGGATGATGCACATGAAGCTGCCGGCATCGCCCTCGCGGAAGATCGCCTGGCCCTGGGCGATGCTGCTGATGCTGAAGTAGCCGGCCGCCGCGTTGAAGTCGGCGGGCAGCAGTTGATCGAACAGGCCGCAGTCCATCAGCCAGTCGCGGATCTCGTTGTTCAGTAAGGTGGGTTCGGACATGGGATCAGGGTCTTTTTCTTGTGTCTGTTGCGCGGGCGCGAGCCCGGTCCGGCATTTGCCGGCGGCGGTCCTGGTTTAAGACAGAAGCGCCGCCGAGAGTTCCTCAGCCCAGGCCCAGAATGTTCAGGACAAAGGCATATTCGAGGGCTACGTCACGTAATCCCTGGTAACGACCGCTCATGCCGCCATGCCCGGCGCCGAGTTCGGTCTTGAGCAGCAGCGGGTTATCGTCGGTCTTGGTGGCCCGCAGCCGAGCCACCCATTTGGCCGCTTCCCAGTACTGCACGCGACTGTCGTTGTAGCCGGCGATCACCAGGGTGGCCGGGTAGGCCTGGGCGCGGACGTTCTCGTAGGGCGCGTAGGCCTTGATCCGCTCATGGACTTCCGGCTCCTCGGGGTTGCCCCATTCGTCGTATTCGGTGACGGTCAGCGGCAGCTCCGGATCGAGCATGGTGTTGAGCACATCGACGAAGGGCACTTCGGCGATGGCCACCCGGAACAGTTCGGGGCGCTGGTTGAGCACCGCGCCGATCAGTAGGCCGCCGGCGCTGCCGCCGCTGATGGCCAGCTGTTGGGCGCTGGTTCGGCCCTGGGCGATCAGGTGTTCGGCACAGGCGATGAAGTCGCTGAAGGTGTTCTGCTTGTGTTCCTGCTTGCCGGCGCGGTACCAGGCTTCGCCCAGTTCGCCGCCGCCGCGCACGTGGGCGATGGCAAAGGCCACACCGCGATCGAGCAGGCTCAGGCGCGCGTGGGAGAACCAGGGGTCGAGGCTCTCGCCATAGGCGCCGTAGCCGTAGAGGTACAGGGGCGTCGGCCGGCCCAGGCACTCGCGCTTGACCACCAGGCTGATGGGCACTTGGGTGCCGTCGGCCGCGGTGGCCCAGAGGCGCTGGCTGACGTAGGCGTCGGCATCGAAGGGGCCCAGCACCGGGGTTTCCTTGAGCACCTGCTGCTGGCCGTCGGCCAGTTGCAACTGGCGCACCTGGGCCGGGCGATTGAGCGCCTCGTAGCGCAGGCGGATGCGCGAGCTGGAAAACTCCAGGCTGTTCTGCACATGCAGGCTGTAGGCGGCATCCGGCAGTTGAACACGATACGCCGGCAGGCCTTGTGGGTGCACTTCGATGATCGGCAGGCCGCCTTCGCGCAGGCTCAGGGTCATGGCGCCGGCGTTGAGGGTCACGCCATCGAGCATCACCTCGGGGTTGTGCGGCACCAGCAGTTGCCAGTGGTCTTGCTCGGGGATCGCGCCGTTGTCCGCGGCCTGGTAGAGGGCGAAGTTGATGCCTTCGCGATTGCTGCGGATGAACCAGGTCCACTGGCCGTCGAGCTGGCCATGGTCGACATCGTATTCATGGCCTTCGACCCGAGGCGCCATGCAGGTAAAGGGCTGCTCCGGCCGCGCGGCGTCCAGGACCCAGGTCTCGCCGGTGGTCTTGCTGCCCAGGGACAGCAGCAACTGGCGCTCGGAGCTTGAGCGGTAGCAGTGCAGGAAGAAGCGCCCGTCCGGCTCGTGGAACACTTCTTCGGCGGCCGTGCCGTCCAGGCGGTAGCGCAACAGTTTGTGCGGGCGGTGAGTGTCGTCCAGCTCGCCAAAGAACAGGGTCAGGCTGTCGTTGGCCCAGGTCATGCTGCCATCGCAGTTGTCGAAGGACAGTTCGCTGACCTTGCCGGTGGACAGCTCCTTGACGAACAGGGTGTAGATTTCCTCGCCGGTGGTGTCGAGGCTGTAGGCCAGGCGCTGGTGGTCGGGGCTGATGCTGAAGGCGCCCAGGGAGAAAAAGCCGCCATTGGCCAGGGCGTTGGGGTCCAGCAGCAGTTGCTCGCGGCTTTCGTCGACCGTCAGGCTGTCGTCCGCCGGGCGCGGGCAGCGGTAGTGGCGAGCGTATTCGTCACCGGCGGTGGTGCGGGTGTAGTACAGGTACGGGCCCCAGGGCGATGGCAGGGACAGGTCGGTTTCGAGGATCCGGCCCTTGATCTCCTGGAACAGCGTCTCGCGCAGCGGCGCCTGGTGCGCCAGCTGGGCGTCGAGGTAGCTGTTTTCAGCCTTCAGGTAATCGAGCACCGCGTCGGTGTCGCGTTCCTGCAGCCAGGCATACGGGTCAGCGCCATCGGCCTTGTGGGCAATCGGGGCACTGCTGTCGTTGGCGGGTAAGGGCATGGGTGGCTCTCGGGCGATGACAAATGAGGGCTGGGCAGACGGCGTTGCAGCCTGACACGGCAAAAGTCGTTATCATAAGCGCCTCTTTGCCTGCCTTGCCATGGACACCATGACCGAGAACGACTATCTGATCGCCTGGGGGCTCTATGCCTTCGCCGCCTTGGGCTGCCTGCTGGTGTGGATGCGCCTGACCCGCTGGATGTGGCGCTGGCTGCGCGAGCCGCTGCGTGTGCTGATGGCGGTGCTGCTGTTCAGCCCCACCATCATCGACTCGGTCAAGGATAAATTTGCCCCGGCCATCGCCATCACGGCCCTGGACATCGCCTTCAAGGTGGGCAACAACGCCTGGCGCGCGGTATCCGACCTGTTCATGTACGGCATGATCGCCTTCGGCGTGTACCTGCTGTTCGTGCTGATCCGCTGGCCCATCGAGCGCGCCGCCAGGGAGCGCCGCGAGCGTCATGAAGCGGCGAAAGCCGCGGCCAAGGCTGCCGAAGTCGAGGATGACCAGCCCTTTGGCGGTGCCGGCAACGACCGTTATGGTCGGCCTGCCGCGGGCACTCCCCTGAATACGCGGGTCGAGCCGCGTCTGTAACCTGGCCCCGGCATTCAAGCGAGAGTCCGAGCATGTGTGAGTTATTGGGCATGAGCGCCAATGTACCGACCGATATCGTCTTCAGCTTTACCGGGCTGATGCAGCGCGGTGGCCGTACCGGTCCCCACCGCGACGGTTGGGGCATCGCCTTCTACGAAGGCCGTGGCCTGCGTCTGTTCCAGGACCCGGCGGCCAGCTGCGAGTCGGAAGTGGCCAATCTGGTGCAGCGCTACCCGATCAAGAGCGAAGTGGTGATCGGCCACATTCGCCAGGCCAACGTCGGCAAGGTCTGCCTGGCCAACACCCATCCCTTTGTCCGTGAGCTCTGGGGCCGCAACTGGTGCTTTGCCCATAACGGCCAGCTGGCGGACTTCCAGCCCCGGGCCAGCTTCTATCGCCCGGTGGGGGACACCGACAGCGAGGCGGCGTTCTGCGACTTGCTCAACCGGGTGCGCGAAGCCTTTCCCGAACCGGTGGAAGTCGAGCAACTGCTGCCGATCCTGATCCGGGCCTGCAGCGAATACCGCAGCAAAGGCGTGTTCAACGGGCTGCTCAGTGACGGTGACTGGCTGTTCTGCTTCTGCTCCACCAAGCTGGCGCAGATCACCCGGCGCGCGCCGTTCGGCCCGGCCCGGCTCAAGGATGTCGATGTGATCGTCGACTTCCAGGCGGAAACCACGCCCAACGACGTAGTGACCGTGATCGCCACCGAACCTTTGACCGAAAACGAAACCTGGACCCGCTATCAGCCGGGCCAATGGAGCCTGTGGCGGCGCGGTGAATGCGTCAGCCACGGCCAGACTGAATAAGGACATCTCTATGTTGCTCAGTTATCTGCGGCTGGTGTTGTTCGCCGCCGGCCTGTTGGTCGGTGTGCAAGTGCCGGGTTTCATCAGCGATTACGCCAAGCGTGTGGAAGCCCACTTGATTGAGTCGCAGAACAGCCTGCGGGGCTTCCAGAGCACCGCGCAGCAGTTCTTCAAGGGTGATCTGAATGCCCTGGTGGCCCATTACCGCGCCAGCGAAGACCCGGTGTTTCGCAGCGATGCCGAGAGCCTGAGCGGCTTGCTGCATCGCCAGCTGGCCCTGGACAAGCAATACCAGGCCATGCAGGGCCCCTGGTACATCCGCCTGCTGCAAGTGGCCCTGGCGCCCGACCCGGATATCCGCAAGGAAACCTGGGACGGCTACAGCTACCAGATCCTGCTGACCCCGGAAGCGATGATCTGGGGCATGAGCGGCGCCATGCTGCTGTCCTTCGGCCTTGAGTGCCTATACCGCCTGATCGATTGGGTGGTCCTGGGTGGCCGGCGCCTGCGCCAGAGCCGTCCCATCGAGGAACGCGACCTCAAGGGCCTCTGACCTCTGTAGGAGCCGGCTTGCCGGCGAAGGGGCCTGCAAGTCCTGCGCCTGGCTGCAGATCGCTTTCGCTGGCAAGCCAGCTCCTGCGAGGGGGGGAGGGCGATGTTTACTGCGGGGCGATCAGTACCAGGTAATCCTCGCCGACCTGCTGCCCATAGCGCTGCACCACGCGCTGGCACAGCTGCACGATGTCCTCCACCAATTCCACGCCGACCCGCCACGACACCACCACCTGCAGGTTGGGCGGGCGCTGGTCGATGGCCAGCAGGGTCAGTTCGCCGCGGGCCAGCTCTTCGCGCACCAGCACCGGCGGCAGGGCGCCAATGCCGAAGCCGTCGCGCAGCAGGCGAGTGATGGCCGATACCGAGTTCACGCAATTGAGCCGTGGCGCCAGTACCCCGTTGGCCTGCATCAGGCTCAGCACCTGCTGGTGGGGCAGGGAGTTCTTCGAGTAGGTGATGATCCGCTCCTGGGCCAGTTCGGCCAGGCTGGCGTAGTCGCGGTTGTAGATCGAATTGCTGGCGGCGATCCAGCCCACCGGGTGGCTGGCCACTTCCAGGCTGCGGATGCTTTCCTGGCGCAGCAGGTCGGTCTGCAGCACCAGGTCGAGGAAGCCTTTTTGCAACTGGTCGCACAGATTCAGCGAGGTGTCGGCCACCAGCTCGATTTCCACTTGCGGGTAGTGGTCCATCAGTTCCGTCACCAGGGGGCTGAGCCAGGTATGGATCACCGTGTCCATGACCCCGATGCGCATCCGTCCGACCTTGCTCGACGGCGCCTCGATGGACTGTTTCAGCAGGTGCAGGGTGTCGAGCATCTGCTCGGCGTGCTCCAGCACCTTGAGCCCTTGCGGGGTCAGGCTGACGCCCCGGGAATCGCGCAGGAACAGCTTGACCCCCAGTTCGCCTTCCAGCACCGCGATGCGGCTGGAGATCGCTGCCTGGGTGGTGAAGAGTTTTTCCGCGGTGAGGCTGAAGCTCTTGAGCCGCGCCACCCAGACGAAGGTTTCGAGAAACTTGAGATTCATGGGATCAACTTTTCTTATGCCTTGGGGCGGTTTTTATTAGTTGGACGCGTCGGGCGTCCGAGTCGAAGAATGCGCCAACCCAAGATATGCGTCGTCTGGGCCCAGAACAACACCAATAAATCACCCTGGAGATCGCCATGAGTGCGCCCGAAACCCTGGCCGCCAAGGCCCCGCGCCGCGCCGGTCCGTTTGACTGGTACCGGGATATAAACCAGCAGGAACGCCGCACCTTCTGGAGCTGCAAGATCGGTTATGGCCTGGATGGCATGGACACCCAGATGCTCAGCTTCGTGATCCCGACCCTGATCGCGCTGTGGGGCATCACCTCCGCCGAAGCTGGCCTGATCCATACCAGCACCTTGCTGGCCTCCGCCCTGGGAGGCTGGATCGCCGGGATTCTCTCCGACCGCATCGGTCGGGTGCGTACCTTGCAACTCACGGTGCTGTGGTTCGCGTTTTTCACCTTTCTCTGCGGCCTGGCCCAGAACTACCAGCAGTTGCTGATCGCCCGGACCCTGATGGGCTTCGGCTTCGGTGGCGAATGGACCGCCGGCGCGGTGCTGATCGGCGAGGTGATTCGCGCCAAGAACCGTGGCAAGGCGGTGGGCATGGTGCAGTCCGGCTGGGCGCTGGGCTGGGGCCTGACGGCGATCCTCTATGCGCTGCTGTTCTCCTGGCTACCGCCGGAAGACGCCTGGCGCGGGCTGTTTCTGCTGGGCATCCTGCCGGCGATCTTCGTGATCTTCGTCCGCCGCCTGGTCAAGGATCCCGAGGTCTACCGGGAAACCCGCGCCCGTGAGAAACCCAGCAACCCGGCGCGGTTCTACGAGATCTTCGCCCCGGGGATCCTCAGCACCACCCTGCGTGCGTCGTTGCTGGCAGCCGGTGCCCAGGGCGGCTACTACGCCATCACCTTCTGGCTGCCGACCTTTCTCAAGACCGAGCGCGGCCTCAGCGTGCTGGGCACCGGCGGTTACCTGGCCATGGTGATCGCCGGCTCCTATGTGGGTTACGTGGTCAGCGCCTACCTGACCGACATTCTCGGGCGCAAGAAGAACTTCGTGCTGTTTGCCGCGGGGTCTTTCACCATCGTCCTGCTGTACACGCAGATGCCGGTGAGCAACGCGGTAATGCTCTGGCTGGGCTTTCCCCTGGGCTTCTTCGCTTCGGGGATCTTCAGCGGCATGGGGGCTTTTCTCACCGAGCTGTTCCCCACCCGCATCCGCGGTTCCGGCCAGGGTTTCTGCTACAACAGCGGCCGGGCGCTGGCGGCGCTGTTTCCGCTGCTGATCGGCCTGCTCAGCCAGCACGTGCCCCTGAGCGTGGCCATCGGCACGTTCGCCGCGGTGTCCTACGGCGTGGTGGTGCTGGCGGCCCTGAGCCTGCCGGAAACCCGCGGCAAGGAACTTGAGGCGCACTAACTGATAATCTGCGCGGGCATTGCGCGACAGCCCTGCAGCTGACCCACAACAAGAACCACAGGAGCACCGACCATGAGCCGCCTGTTATTGAATTGCGACATCGGCGAGAGCTTTGGCAACTGGACCCTGGGCCTGGATGCCGAAGTCATGCCCTTTATCGACTGCGCCAACATTGCCTGCGGCTTTCATGCCGGCGACCCGGGCATCATGCGCAAGACCGTGGCCCTGGCCCTGGCCAATGGCGTGCGCATCGGCGCGCACCCGGCCTATCAGGACCTGGCCGGTTTCGGCCGCCGCTCCATGAGCTATTCGCCCGAGGAAATCCGCGACCTGCTGCACTACCAGATCGGCGCGCTGGACGGCATCTGCCGGGCCCAGGGCGCGCGGGTCAGCTACGTCAAACCCCATGGCGCGATGTACAACGACATGATGGCCAAGCCAGCCCAGTTGCGGGCGGTGATCCAGGCGGTGGCGGCCTATGATCCGCAGCTGCCGCTGATGCTCATGGCCACCCGCGACAACAGCGCGGCCCGGGCCCTGGGCGACGAATACGGTGTGACCCTGTGGTTCGAGGCCTTTGCCGATCGCGCCTACGACAACGCCGGGCACCTGGTGTCGCGGCAACTGCCGGGGGCGGTGCACCACGACTCGGCCACCATCATCGAGCAGGCCCTGACCATTGCCCGGGGCGAGCCCCTGACCGCCAGCGACGGCAGCGCCTTGCTGCTGCAGGCCGACACCCTGTGCGTGCACGGCGACAACGCCAGTTCGGTGGCCGCGGTGCAGCGCATTCGCCAGGCCCTGAACCAGCAGTCCGGCCTATGAAACCACAGGTTGAAGTCGTCGCCATCGACTGCCTGATGGTGCGCCTGTTCGAGGTGATCGCCGAGGACAACATGCCCTGGATGCTGGCCGCCGCCGAAGGGCTGCGGCGGGCCTTTGGCGAGTCTCTGGTCGATCTGGTGCCGTCCTATACCACGCTGATGGTGCATTACGACCTGCTGGCCCTGAGTCCGGCCGAGGCCCGGCAGCGGATCGAGGTCGCCTTGACCGATCTGGCGCCCGGCACCACCGGGGCCGGGCGCGAGCATGTGCTGCCGGTGTGGTACGACCCCAGTGTCGGGCCGGAGCTGGCGCTGTTGTCCCGCCGCAGCGGGCTGTCGGTGGCCGAGGTGATCCAGCGTCACAGCCAGCGTGAATATCAAGTGTTTGCCCTGGGCTTCGCGCCCGGATTCGCCTTCATGGGGCTGGTGGAAGAAGCGCTGGCGACGCCGCGGCTGAACACCCCGCGCAAGCGGGTGGCGGCGGGCAGCGTGGGGATTGCCGAGCGACAGACCGCCGCTTACCCGGTGGTATCGCCGGGGGGCTGGAACCTGATCGGCCGTACCCCGAGCCGCCTGTTCGATCGCGAGCGCGACGGCTACAGCCTGATGCAACCGGGGGACCGGGTGCGCTTTGCCGCGGTGGACCGAAGCGAGTTCCTGCGCCTGGGGGGCGATGACACGCCGCTGGAGGTGCCGGCATGAGCCGCTTGATGATCGAGGCCAGCACCCCGCTGTGCCTGCTGCAGGATGCCGGGCGTTTTGGCGTGCGCCATTTGGGCGTGACCCAGGGCGGGGCGCTGGATTGGGTGTCGATGTCCTGGGCCAACTGGCTGCTGGGCAATGCCCTGGATGCGCCGGTGGTGGAAATCACCCTGGGCGGCTTCACCCTGTTGGCCGAGGACTATTGCCTGCTGGCCCTGGCCGGGGCCGACCTTGGGGCTTATGTCGATGAACGACCGTTGAGCCCGGGGCGCAGTTTCATCCTGCAAAAGGGCCAGCGTCTGCGCTTTACCCAACCCTTCCTGGGCGCTCGGGCCTACCTGGCGGCGCCGGGTGGTTTCGATGCGCCCAAGGTCCTGGGCAGTTGCGCCAGCGTGCAGCGCGAGGCCCTTGGCGGGCTCGACGGTTACGGCCGGGCGCTGAGCGAGGGTGGGGTACTGAGCTATTCGGGCACTGGTGGGGCGCTCAAGAGCCTGACGGCTGCGCAGTTGCCGGATTGGCAATCCGCTGCACCGCTGGAGGTGATCCTCGGCGCGCAGATCGGCCAGTTCAGCGGCCTGAGCCTGTTCGATGCCTTCAATAGCACCTGGACCCTGGACAGCCGCGCCGATCGCATGGGCGCGCGCTTGCTCGGGCCGACCTTGCAGTATCAGGGCCGGCCGATGATTTCCGAGGGCATTCCCCTGGGGGCGATCCAGGTGCCGCCGGACGGCCAGCCGATCGTCCTGCTCAACGACCGGCAGACCATTGGCGGCTATCCGCGCTTGGGGGCCTTGACCCCGTTATCCCTGGCGCGGCTGGCGCAGTGCTTGCCGGGCGGCGAAGTGCGATTGACGCCGGTGGTGCAGGAAACGGCGCATCGGCAGCAGGTGGCGTTCTTGCGCAGGTTTGGGTAGTGGCTGAAGGCGGCCGCTTCGCGACCGTTCGCAGCCTGCGGAAGCGGCTACAGGGGGCTCTGTAGCTGCTGTCGAGCCATGGCGAGGCTGCGAAAAGGCCCGCAAGGCCGCGCTTACTTGGACAGGAAACGCATGCCTTCTTCCAGGCCACGCAAGGTCAGCGGGTACATCTGGTCTTCGATCAACTCGCGCACGATGTTGGTCGAGGCGGTGTAGCCCCAGGTGTCCTTCGGGTAGGGGTTGATCCAGATGAGCTTCTTGTACTTCTCCATGAAGCGCTGCATCCACACATAACCGGCCTCTTCGTTCCAGTGTTCGACGCTGCCGCCGGCCTGGGTGATTTCATAGGGGGCCATGGCGGCATCGCCGACGAAGATCACCTTGTAGTCGGCACCGTACTTGTGCAGCAGGTCCTGGGTGGAGGTGCGTTCCGAGCCGCGACGCAGGTTGTTCTTCCACACCGATTCATAGATGAAGTTGTGGAAGTAGTAGTACTCCAGGTGCTTGAACTCGGTCTTGCAGGCCGAGAACAGCTCCTCGCAGATCTTCACGTGGGCATCCATGGAGCCGCCGATGTCGAACAGCAACAGCAGCTTGATGTTGTTGCGCCGTTCCGGGCGCATCTGGATGTTCAGCAGGCCGGCGTCGCGAGCGGTGTGGTCGATGGTGCCGTCGATGTCCAGCTCGTCCGCGGCGCCCTGGCGCGCGAACTTGCGCAGGCGGCGCAGGGCCACCTTGATGTTGCGGGTGCCCAGTTCCACCGAGTCGTCGAGGTTCTTGTACTCGCGCTGGTCCCAGACTTTCACCGCCTTGCCCTGGCGCTTGCCGGCGTCGCCGACGCGAATGCCTTCCGGGTTGAAGCCGCCGGAGCCGAAGGGGCTGGTGCCGCCGGTGCCGATCCACTTGTTGCCGCCGGCGTGGCGTTCCTTCTGTTCTTCCAGGCGTTTCTTGAACTCTTCGATGAGCTTGTCCAGGCCGCCCAGGGACTGGATCTGCGCCCGTTCCTCATCCGTCAGCGAACGCTCGAATTCCTTGCGCAGCCAATCCTCGGGGATCAGCGCCTGCAGGTGGTCGTCGAGTTTTTCCAGGCCGTTGAAGTAGGCGCCGAAGGCCCGGTCGAACTTGTCGAAATGCCGTTCGTCCTTCACCAGGATCGCCCGGGCCAGGTAGTAGAACTCGTCCATGTCGGCGAAGGTCACGCGCTGCTTGAGCGCGTTGATCAGGTCCAGCAGTTCGCGCACCGACACCGGCACCTTGGCCGCGCGCATTTCATTGAACAGGTTGAGCAGCATGACTATCGCTCTCTAATGATCTAGGGGTCTGTTCAAAAGCTCGCCGAGCGGCGATCAGGCAAGGCAGAAACAGCTGAGGAGGCGGAGTTTAGCGAGCTAAATGAGCATTCCGAACCGGTTTCTAACGCAGCATGATCGACGCGCAGGCAGCGTCTGGGCAGAGCCTAACGACTACCGCGACGGCTCATGAAGGCCAGGCGTTCCAGCAACTGCACGTCCTGCTCGTTCTTCACCAGGGCGCCGGCCAGGGGCGGGATGGCCTTGGTCGGATCGCGCTCGCGCAGCACCGCCTCGCCGATGTTGTCGGCCATCAAGAGCTTGAGCCAGTCCACCAGTTCCGAGGTCGAGGGCTTCTTCTTCAGGCCCGGCACCTTGCGCACGTCGAAGAACACGTCCAGGGCTTCGCTGACCAGGTCCTTCTTGATGTCCGGGTAGTGCACGTCGACGATCTTCTGCAGGGTGGCGCGATCGGGGAAGGCGATGTAGTGGAAGAAGCAGCGACGCAGGAAGGCGTCCGGCAGTTCCTTCTCGTTGTTGGAGGTAATGATGATGATCGGCCGCTGCTTGGCCTTGATGGTCTCGTCGATCTCGTAGACGTAGAACTCCATCTTGTCGAGCTCTTGCAGCAGGTCGTTGGGGAACTCGATGTCGGCCTTGTCGATCTCGTCGATCAAGAGGATCACCCGCTCCTCGGATTCGAAGGCTTCCCAGAGCTTGCCCTTCTTCAGGTAGTTGCGGATGTCGTGGACCTTGTCCACCCCCAGCTGCGAGTCGCGCAGGCGGCTGACCGCGTCGTACTCGTACAGACCCTGGTGGGCCTTGGTGGTGGACTTGATGTGCCAGGTGATCAGCTTGGCGCCGAAGGATTCGGCCAGTTGCTCGGCGAGCATGGTCTTGCCGGTGCCGGGTTCGCCCTTGACCAGCAGCGGACGCTCCAGAGTGATGGCGGCGTTGACTGCCAGCTTCAGGTCATCGGTGGCGACGTATGCGCTGGTGCCTTCGAACTTCATCTGCAATTCCTCGAACGGTGACGGCGAGCTGCTCGGGGCAGGTCGGTTGAATTGATGCGATGCGCGACTATAACGCGGCGCCCGGTCGACTGTGAACGTAGACGCCCCATTCAGTCTCTGAATGGAGCGTCACGGGGTGACTCAGTCAGTCGAGGGCTTGGGCTGTTCATAGCGGGCGTTGAAGGCCTGGATGAAACCGTTGCGCAAAATCTGCAAAAACGCAGAGAACGCGCTGATATCTTGCCGGTGCACGTTGCCGCTGAGCTCGACCCGGGTGGCGAACTGGTTCTTGCGCTGGTTCTTCAGCAGGGTTTCGCCGGCCCCCACCAGGGCCTCCCATACCGAGCGGAAAATGCTCTTGTTGCGGTTCTCCACGTCCTGCTGCCAGTTGAAGACTTCCACGTCCCGCAGCAGCGGCTTGATATAGCCATGCAGTTGGCCCTTGTCGGCCTGGGCTTCGATCACCACGTCGCCGTGTCCGGCATTGAAGTCGAACTTGCCGTAGGCCGAGGCGAAGTCGTTGAAACGTTTGAGTTCGATATCCCGGGCCCGCAGACGGAATTCGAAGTCCTCGAAATTGCTCAGGGGGTCGAAGGTGGCGGTGCTTTCCATGGGGGCCTGGCCTTGCAGCGAGGCCTTGCCGTCGAAGCGCGCGTCGCGCTTGCCCTGGCTGTCGACCACGTTGGTCAGGTTGTAGAAGCTGGCGTTGACCTGGGTGGCACCGATGTTCACCGGCGGCGTGGAGCTGAAGTTGCGAAAGTGGATCTTGCCGTCCTCGATCCGCACTTCGTCGAGGGTGATGGGCAGCAGCTTGCCCAACTGCGCCCGCCAGTCGGTGCCGGCACCGGTCTGCGAGGCCTGCTGGTCGGCGCCGCCATCGACGAAGTTCAGCTCCGGCTGGACGAACAGCGCCTTGGCCACCACGGCGTGGTCGTACCACAGCGAATGCCAGCTCACCGAAAGGTCGATCAGCGGTGCCTTGACGAAGGGCACCGGCACCTTGCCGCTGACCTTGATGATCTCCAGTCCGTTGATGCGGTAGGCACCGCGCCACAGGGCCAGGTCGATGTCGCTGATGCGTCCGCGGTAGTCGCCCATGTCCGCCAGCTTGTCATTCAGGTAATCGCGCACCAGGTAGGGCAGGGCAATGTGCAGGCTCACCAGCACCACCGCCAGGCTTGCCAGGGTCCACAGGGGCCAACGATAACGAGCTTTCATGATCAGCAGTCTCCGGCCGTATACAGGCATTGACTGCCCGCGATCGCAGTCGTTCGGCGCGACTGGACGCTCAAGGGCACCAGGCATACCCTTGGGAACTTCTTCACTGCTGCATAAGGACCCAGCCATGAGCCGAATTTTTGCTGACAACGCCCATTCCATCGGTAATACGCCCTTGGTGCAGATCAACCGCATCGCCCCGCGCGGGGTGACCATCCTGGCCAAGATCGAAGGGCGCAACCCGGGCTACTCGGTGAAGTGCCGGATCGGCGCCAACATGATCTGGGACGCCGAAAGCAGCGGCAAGCTCAAGCCGGGGATGACCATCGTCGAGCCCACTTCGGGCAACACCGGGATCGGCCTGGCCTTCGTTGCAGCGGCTCGTGGCTACAAACTGATGCTGACCATGCCGGCGTCCATGAGCATCGAGCGGCGCAAGGTGCTCAAGGCCCTGGGTGCGGAGCTGGTGCTGACCGAGCCGGCCAAGGGCATGAAGGGAGCGATTGAAAAGGCCGCCGAGATCCTGGCCAGCGATCCGTCCAAGTACTTCATGCCGCAGCAGTTCGACAATCCGGCCAACCCGGCGATCCACGAGAAAACCACCGGTCCGGAAATCTGGAACGACACCGACGGCGCCGTGGACGTGCTGGTGGCCGGGGTCGGCACCGGCGGCACCATCAGCGGCGTGTCGCGCTACATCAAGAAGACCCAGGGCAAACCTATCCTGTCGGTGGCGGTGGAGCCGGCGACTTCGCCGGTGATCAGCCAGAAGCTTGCCGGTGAAGAGATCAAGCCCAGCCCCCACAAGATCCAGGGCATCGGTGCCGGCTTCGTGCCGAAGAACCTCGACCTGGCCATGGTCGATCGGGTGGAGCTGGTGACCGATGAAGAGTCCAAGGCCATGGCCCTGCGCCTGATGCAGGAAGAGGGAATTCTCTGCGGGATTTCCTGCGGTGCGGCAATGGCGGTGGCGGTGCGTCTGGCGGAAACCCCGGAAATGCAGGGCAAGACCATCGTGGTGATCCTGCCGGACTCCGGCGAGCGCTATCTGTCGAGCATGCTGTTCAGCGACCTGTTCACCGAGCAGGAAAACCAGCAGTAACGCACCCCGGGCATTCGTCGGCAGGCACCGACGTGCCGGCGAATGCTGATCCACATCAGGCAAGGGCCTGGTCGCTTGTGCTACTCAAGCGCCTTTGTTGCACGACCGTTAACACTGAATGTTGAGTCGTGCGGGTTTTTCCAGGGTCCAGGAGTGTTTATCATTGCCGGCTGCCAGGCCGGGTGAACACTCCCCACAGGTGCCTATTTCCAAGGAGTCGTTGCATGAGCTTTTCCTTTGCCGCCAAGTTCGCGGTGTTGTCGCTGTTCGTCGGCAGCATCCTTTACGTGCATCTGCGCGGCAAGGCGCGTCTGCCGGTACTGCGCCAGTTCGTCAACCATTCGGCGCTGTTCGCCCCCTACAACGCATTGATGTACCTGTTCTCCGGGGTGCCTTCCAAGCCCTACCTGGATCGCAGCAAGTTCCCCGAGCTGGATATCCTGCGGGACAACTGGCAGGTGATCCGCGAAGAGGCCATGCATCTGTTCGATGAGGGCTACATTCGTGCCGCCGAGAAGAACAACGATGCCGGCTTCGGTTCGTTCTTCAAGAAGGGCTGGAAGCGCTTCTACCTCAAGTGGTACGACAAGCCGCTGCCTTCGGCCGCTGCCCTGTGCCCCAAGACCGTCGAGCTGGTGAGCGCCATTCCCAACGTCAAGGGTGCGATGTTCGCGCTGCTGCCCGGTGGCAGCCACCTGAACCCGCACCGCGATCCCTTTGCCGGTTCCCTGCGTTATCACCTGGGCCTGTCGACCCCCAACTCCGATGCCTGCCGGATTTTCGTCGATGGCCAGGAATACGCCTGGCGCGACGGTGAAGACGTGATGTTCGACGAAACCTATGTGCACTGGGTGAAGAACGAAACCGAAACCACCCGGGTGATCCTGTTCTGCGACATCGAGCGGCCGTTGAGCAGCCCGCTGATGACCCGCATCAACCGCTGGGTCAGCGCCCAGTTGGGGCGTGCCACCGCGCCGCAGAACCTCGACGACGAGCGCGTCGGCGGAATCAACCAGGCCTACGCCTGGAGCAAGCGCTTCAGCGACAGCTTCAGTGGCGTGGTCAAGCAGTGGAAGCGCCGCAACCCCAAGCTCTACCGCATTCTGCGTCCGGTGCTGGCGGTGCTGGTGCTGGTCCTGTTGTGGAAGTGGCTGTTCGGATAAATCTTGCAACGCCTCTCGGGCGCTGGTTATAGTCGGCGCCCTGTGAGTCCTGCAACTCACGTTCCTCCTCTTCGAGAACCATCGGCACATGGCTTTTTCCCCTCTCAACGCGGTAGTGCTTTCAGCGGTCAACGCTGGCGTCGTGCCGTGCGGGAATCAGCAGCCTGTGCAGATCGGTCAGTACCCCCCACCTGTCAGTAGCACGCCGGTGTACGCAGTCGTATCACCGCCGGGCGTTGGCTTTTCGGGCTGATCAGCATCGCTGCTGTTCCCGGTGCCCGCCTGAACCAAACACTACTGAACTTCAGCCTCGGCTGAATTGGCTTCTTGCCTGATTACAGGTGGTATTCATGTTGCTCATTTGCAAAAAAACCGCGTTGGCGGCGGCTTCCACGAGCCTGTTCGTCCTGCTCTGGAGCAGTGGCGCGATCTTCTCCAAATGGGGGCTGGCCCATGCTTCGCCCTTTGCCTTCTTGCTGTTGCGTTTTGCCCTCGCCTTGATCGGCCTAGTGCTGCTCATGCCCCTGCTCAAGCTGCGGCTGCCTCGGGGGCGCCGGGCCATGGGCGTTGCCATGGCCACCGGCCTGGTGCTGCTAGGGGCCTACCAGATCTTCTACATCCTGGCCCTGGACCTGAAGGTCACCCCCGGCGTGATGGCCACCATCATGGGGGTGCAACCGATCCTCACCGTGGTGCTGATGGAGCGCCAGCGCTCCTGGAGCCGCCTGTTCGGCCTCGGCCTGGGGCTCGCCGGGCTGATCATGGTGGTGTACCAGGGGATCGGGATGGCGGGGATATCCGTCTCCGGCATGCTCTGCGGCCTGCTGGCCCTGGTCAGCATGACGGCCGGTTCGATCATGCAGAAACGCATCACCGACAACCCCTTGGGCACCCTGCCGGTGCAGTACCTGGCAGGCCTGCTGCTGTGCGCGCTGTTCGTGCCGTTCCAGCCATTTCACGTCGAGTACAGCGCCGGCTTCGTGATTCCGCTGCTGTGGATGGCTCTGGTGGTGTCGGTGCTGGCCACCCTGTTGCTGTACCGATTGATCGCTCAGGGCAACCTGGTGAACGTCACCAGTCTGTTCTATCTGGTGCCGGCGGTGACCGCATTGATGGACTTCGTGTTTTTCGGCAATCGTCTGGCCTGGCTGAGCCTGATGGGCATGGGGTTGATCATTGTCGGCCTGGTCTTCGTGTTCCGTAAGAGCGCCTGACCGTTGCGGGCGACGATCTTCAGGGTGGTCGCCAGGCGTGCGGCCGAGCGCAATGCTCGGTCGCTTTTGCCCATCATTGATTCAATTAATGATCGACTATAAGTAAGAATAGTGGCTAGATGCCACTATCGTCGTGTAGTTCTTTGCCGGTCAATAAAGGTCTGATTTCAAACCTTGCATGTGCACCTAATGAGCGACTGAAGCGAACCCTCAAGGTTCTTTTGATAACCAGATGCTTGGACTTTTTTGTTGGTATTCCAAATTCGTCCATCAGACAAACCTGAAAAACTAAAGCCGGTACCTAGACTGACGACATAGTCCTTAAACAAAGGAGAGTCAGTATGAACGCAACGTTCGCTTCAACCGCTTTCGGTTTGCTTTTGGGACTGTCCAGCAGCTGCTTCGCCGCTGCTCCCGTGGCGCAAGGCGTCATCCGTTTTACCGGCAGTATTGTCGAGTCCAATTGCGCGTCCAGCGCTGCCAGCACCGGCTTGAGCCTGCGCCAGTGCCCTCAGGGTTCACGGGGTGGGGCGATTGACGTGACCCGAGTCGGGACCCGTGTCAGCGCGGTGGAGCGTTCTGCGGTCAAGCTCAAGCTCCTGGCCGACAGTGGTTCCCAGGGCCGCTATTACGACCAGCAGTACGCCTTCGTCGATCAGTCCGGCAAGGCGGTGACCTCCGGCACCTACCTGATTACCCTCAGCGTTCCATAGGGCCACCGCCAGCGTTGCGACTCGGAGCTGCGGCCTCCCGAGTCGCAGGCTGATCAGAATCAGGCAGTGCTTCAGGCCGCCGATTTTGCCCCGGGCCGCAGCACCAGCCACAGCGCCACGCCAATCAGCGCACCGCCATACAGGTGCGCCATGGACAGCGGCTCATCCAGCAGCAAGGCCCCCCACAACACGCCGAACGGCGGAATCATGAAGGTCACGGTCATCGAGCGCACCGGACCGATGGCGCTGAGCAGGCGGAAATACAGCACGTAGGCGAAGGCCGTGCAGCCTAGCCCCAACCCCAGCAACGACAGCCACACGCTCCAGCCACCCCAACTGGCCGGCGGCTGGCTGATGGCGTTGTAGGCGAACAGCGGCAACAGCAGCAGGCAGGCTCCGAGCATGCTGCCCAGGGCCGACAGGCGACTGTCCAGGCCGCCGGCCTGATCCAGCCAGCGCCGGGCGAGGAACCCGGCAAAGCCGTAGCAGGTGGTGGCCATCAGGCAGGACAGGGCGCCCAGCAGCAGGTCATGGTCGAAGGCCACGGGGCCGGCGCGGGTCAGGATGCCGACGCCGAACAGGCCCAGGCAGACGCCGGCGATCTTGCTCAGGCTCAGCCGCTCATGAAAGAACAGTCCGCCGATCAGCACCCCCATCAAGGGCGTGGTGGCATTGAAGATCGCCGAGTAGCCGGCGGGCAGCACCTGGGCTGCCACCGAATACAGGGTGGCCGGTATGCCGGAGTTGATCACGCCGAGCAGCAGCACGGTCTTGAGCTTGCCGCGAAAGTTCCAGTCGACCCGCATCAGCGCCAGCATCACCAGCAGCCCGAGGGCGGCGATCGACACCCGGAAGAATGCAGTGGGCACGCTGCCCAGCACCGGGGCGATGATGCGCATGAACAAGAAGCTCGCGCCCCAGATGGCGGCCAGCGACAACAGGCGCAAGAGATCGACAAGTCTCACGGCAATTTCCTTGATTGAAGGGCGGCGATGTTGCCCAGAGCCTGGGTCCATGGCAAACCCTATCGCACTTGCTACAGGATAAATCGTGTGACCAGCCCGTTGAGGTCCACCGCCAGGCGCGACAATTCCTGGCTGGCGGCGGAGGTCTGGGTGGCGCCCGCAGCCGTCTGGGTCGACAGGTCGCGGATGTTCACCAGGCTGCGGTCCACATCCCGGGCCACCAGCGCCTGCTGCTCGGCGGCACTGGCGATCACCAGGTTGCGCTGGCTGATCTGTGAGATCGCCCCGGTGATCTTCTCCAGCGCGCTGCCGGCGCCGTTGGCCTGCTGCAGGGTTTGCCCGGCCTGTTCGGCGCTGGTCTGCAGGGCGCTGACGGTGGCATCGGTGCCGTGCTGGATACGGTTGATCATCTGTTCGATTTCTTCGGTGGAATCCTGGGTGCGTTGCGCCAGTGAACGCACTTCGTCGGCCACCACGGCAAAGCCACGGCCGGCCTCGCCAGCCCGGGCCGCCTCGATCGCGGCATTCAGCGCCAGCAGGTTGGTCTGTCCGGCAATGGCCCGAATCACCTCCAGCACTTTGCTGATGTCCTGGGCCTGGGACGCCAGCCCCTGGGCCTGTTCCGACGCCCCCAGCACTTCGCTGACCAGTTGCTGGATCGACTCGATGGTCTGGCTGACCTGATGATGGCCGTGGCGGCTGTCCTGGTCCGAGGCTTGGGAGGCTTCGGCGCTGGAGACGGCGTTGCCGGCCACTTCATCCACCGCCGCGCTCATTTGCGTGACCGCGGTGGCGGCCTGCTCGATTTCATCGTTCTGCAACTGCAGGCCGCGGGTGCTCTGTTCCATCACCGCACTCATTTCCTCGGCGGCCGAGGCCAGTTGCTGCGACGACTCGGCGATGCCACGGATGGTCGAGCGCAGGTTGTCCTGCATGCCGGCCAGGGCCGTCAGCAGTTGCGCTGGCTCGTCCCGGCCCTGGCCATTGACGTCCTGGGTCAGGTCGCCGGCAGCGATGGTCCGGGCGATCGCCAGGGCCTGGGCCAGGGGCGCGGTGATGCTGCGGGTCAGTAGCCAGGCCAGGAACAGGGTGCTGGCCAGGGCGATAGCAATGATGATGCCGACGATCCACTGTGAGCGCTCATAGAGCCTGGCGGCCTCCTCGGCGGCGGTATCGGCGCCGTTCTGGTTGAACTGGATCAGCTCTTCCAGGGTGCTGTCCAACTGGCTGCCCAGGGGCGCCAATTCGACGTTGAGTCGGGTGTAGGCCTGCTCCTTAAGGCCGCCATCGATCTGCTGGATGATTTCCTGCAGAAGGGTCGTGTACTGGGCAATGGTGTTTTTCAGCCGTTCCAGCAGCGCCGCTTCCTGCTCGCTGGTCAGCAGGGCCTTGTGCTGTTCCAGGCGTTGGGCCAGCTCCAGGCGTTCGTCGGCGATCATGCGCTTGCTTTTTTCCCGGCTCAGAGGCTGGTCATTGACCAGCAGTCGCAGCGCTTCCAGGCGGATGGTGGCGATATTGGCGGCGCTGTCATGGATGTTCTCGATGCTGGGCATCCACGAGGCCTCGATGACTTTTGCACTTTCGCGCAGGGTTGCCATCTGCCCCAGGCAGAACAGCCCGACTGTCACCAGCAAGGCGGCCAGAACCGCAAAACTGAGGCTGGCTCGCAAGCCGATTCGAATATTCCTGATCGACATCATGTGCTCCTTGAATACATTAAAAAAACATTCGGCCCTCGCTGATTTAGCGCTGTTGTTAGGGGAGGGTGGGCGCTTTATATGGCAAAGTGCCATCATATTGAAAGGCACTGAATAGAGGCTTTTCCCCGATAGTCATGGGGTTTTTTCGGCAACGGGAGCCCTTTTTTCGCGACCAGCTTGCCCAGCTCATGAGGCCTTCACGCCGCGTACTGGAAGGCCTGCGGGTGAATCGATAAAGCCCGGGCTTTGCCGACTAGAGGGTTTTTTATTGACCGAACGGTCGATTTAAAAAAATTGCCGGCAATCGTCAGCAAAGATTTCCCGGCTCGGCGGATCGGGCGAAAAAATGCGCTTCTCCTCGGGTCGTTTCACTGGCTAAGCTCTGGCATCGCAAATTCCCGCAGAGGTCTACTTATGCCGCAGTCATGGCCCGCCGCCGATATCGCTCGAATGATCCTCGATGGCTTCGACGACTACCGCGAGCACTTCCGCCAGATCACCGACGGTGCCCGGCAACGCTTCGAGCAGGCGCAGTGGCAGGAAGCGCAGAAGGCCTCGGCGGCGCGCATCAATCTCTACGAGGAGAAGGTCGGGCAAACCGTGACCGGCCTGCATCAGGCCTTCAGTGACGACGCGTTGATGGATGTGGCGCAGTGGCCGCTGGTGAAAAGCGCCTACATCAGCCTGATCGACCTGCGCTTTGACGATGAGCTGTCCGAGACCTGGTACAACTCGATCTTCTGCGGCCTGTTCAGCCACGACCTGATCAGCGACGGCTGCATGTTCATCCACACCACCCGGCCCAGCCTGCGCCGGGCCCGAGCCGCGCAGACCCGCAGCTACCAGCCCCGGGGCAACCTGTCGGCGATGCTCGAACAGGTGTTTGCCGACTACCGTTTCAGCGAGGACTATGCCGATCTGGCGGGCGACCTGCGGCGCCTGGAGGCGCAATTGCGGGAGAACCTGCCGGACTGGGTGTGCAAGGACCCGGAGCTGACCCTGGAGCTGTTTTCCTCGGTGCTCTATCGCAACAAGGGCGCCTACCTGGTGGGGCGCATCTTCACCCATGAAGAGCAGTGGCCGCTGGTGATCCCGCTGCTGCACCGCGAAGGCCGGGGCATCCAGATCGATGCGCTGATCACCGACGAGGCCGATGTCTCGATCATCTTCTCCTTCACCCGTTCGTACTTCATGGTGGATGTGCCGGTGCCGGCGGAATTCATCGGCTTCCTCAAACGCATCCTGCCGGGCAAGCACATCGCCGAGCTGTACACCTCCATCGGCTTCTACAAGCACGGCAAGTCGGAGTTCTACCGCGCCCTGATCAACCACCTGGCCAGCACCGACGACCGTTTCATCATGGCTCCCGGTGTGCGCGGCATGGTCATGAGCGTGTTCACCCTGCCGGGCTTCAACACCGTGTTCAAGATCATCAAGGACCGCTTCTCGCCGTCGAAGAACGTCGACCGGGCCACGGTGATCGAGAAGTACCGGCTGGTGAAGAGCGTCGACCGGGTCGGGCGCATGGCCGACACCCAGGAGTTCGCCGATTTCCGCTTCCCCCTGAGCAAGTTCGATCCGGCCTGCCTTGAGGAACTGCTGGAAGTGGCGCCGTCCACCGTGGCCGTGGAAGACCAGACGGTGCTGATCCGCCACTGCTGGACCGAGCGCCGCATGACCCCGCTCAACCTCTACCTGGAGCACGCCAACCCGGACCAGGTGCGCGAAGCGCTGGAGGATTACGGCCTGGCGATCAAGCAACTGGCGGCGGCCAACATCTTCCCCGGCGACATGCTGCTGAAGAACTTCGGCGTGACCCGTCATGGCCGGGTGGTGTTCTACGACTACGACGAAATCTGCTTTCTCACCGAAGCCAACTTCCGCCACATCCCGGCACCCCGTACCCCGGAAGACGAGATGGCGTCCGAACCCTGGTACTCCATCGGCCCCCACGACGTGTTCCCCGAGGAGTTCCCGCCGTTCCTGTTCGCCGATGCCGGCCAGCGCAAGCTGTTCGACCAGTTGCACGGCGAGCTGTACAACGCCGACTACTGGAAGGGCCTGCAGGACGCCATCCGCGCCGGCAAGATCATCGATGTCTTCCCTTACCGGCGCAAAGGCCTGGAAGACGAATAGCCGCAGCGGCTAGCGCCCCCTCACAAGCTGCAAGCTAAAAAGCGGAAGCTGCGTTAATCTTGCGGCTTTTCGCTTGAAGCTTGCCGCTGCTTTTATGACTGACCAACTGCTGAAAAACCTCGATCACGCCATGCTCGCCGACCGCCACCGCTTGCGTCGGCAGTTGCTTGAGCTGCGCAAGAAGCCCGATGAGGCCAAGCTCGCCCAGTGGCTGGAGCGGATGCAGGCATCGTGCAACCTGGTGACGGCGCGGCGCGCGAGTGTGCCGTCGATCCGCTATGACGACAGCCTGCCGATCGCCGCCAAGCGCGACGAGATCAAAGAGGCGCTGCTCAAGCATCAGGTGCTGATCATCGCCGGTGAGACCGGCTCGGGGAAAACCACCCAGCTGCCGAAGATCTGCCTGGAAATCGGTCGCGGCCAGCACGGCCTGATCGGCCATACCCAGCCCCGGCGGATCGCCGCCCGCAGCGTTGCCAGCCGGGTCGCCGAAGAACTGGCAACGCCCCTGGGTTCGCTGGTGGGCTATCAGGTGCGCTTCGAGGATCAGAGCGATGCCAGCACCCTGATCAAGCTGATGACCGACGGCATCCTGCTGGCGGAAACCCAGAACGACCGTTACCTGGAACGCTACGACACGATCATCGTCGACGAGGCCCACGAGCGCAGCCTGAACATCGACTTCCTCCTCGGCTACCTCAAGACCCTGCTGCCACGGCGCCCGGACCTGAAGGTCATCATCACCTCGGCGACCATCGACCTGGAGCGCTTCTCCAAGCACTTCGATAACGCGCCGATCGTGGAAGTCTCCGGGCGTACCTTTCCGGTGGAAACCTGGTATCGCCCCCTGACCCTGGAGCAGGACGAGGAGGGCAACCGGGTCGAGGACGACCTCACGGTGGACCAGGCGATCCTTGCCACCCTGGATGAAATTGCCGCCTACGAGCGCAGCGAACGGCGCAGCCCCGGAGACGTATTGGTGTTCCTGCCCGGCGAGCGGGAGATCCGCGACGCCGCAGAAATGCTGCGCAAGGCCCAGCTCAAGCACACCGAGATCCTGCCGCTGTACGCGCGCCTGTCGCCGGCGGAACAGCAGCGGATCTTCCAGTCCCATCCGGGCCGGCGCGTGGTGCTGGCGACCAACGTCGCGGAAACCTCGCTGACCGTGCCGGGCATCCGCTATGTGATCGACAGCGGCACCGCGCGCATCAGCCGCTACAGCTACCGGGCCAAGGTCCAGCGCCTGCCCATCGAGGCGATTTCCCAGGCCAGCGCCAACCAGCGCAAGGGCCGTTGCGGCCGGGTCGAGCCGGGGATCTGCGTGCGCCTGTACAGCGAGGAGGATTTCCTCGGCCGGCCGGAATTCACCGACCCGGAGATCCTGCGCACCAACCTGGCGGCGGTGATCCTGCAGATGCTCCATCTGCGCCTGGGTGAAATCACCGCGTTCCCGTTTATCGAGCCGCCGGATGGCAAGGCCATCAGCGACGGTTTCAACCTGCTGCAGGAACTCTCGGCAGTGGACCGCAACAGCCAGCTGACGCCTCTGGGCCGGCAACTGGCGCGCCTGCCGGTGGACCCGCGCATGGGTCGCATGCTGCTGGAAGCGGCCAAGCTCGGCAGCCTGCAGGAAGTGCTGATCGTCGCCAGCGCGATGTCGATCCAGGACCCTCGCGAGCGTCCGCCGGAGCGCCAGCAGGCGGCTGATCAGGCCCACGCACAGTGGAAAGACGTGGACTCGGATTTCGCCGGGCTGGTCAACCTGTGGCGCGGCTTCGAAGAACAGCGCCAGGCCCTGACCGCCAGCCCGTTGCGCAACTGGTGCCGCAAGAACTTCCTGAATTACCTGCGCCTGCGGGAATGGCGCGACTCGCACCGGCAACTGAGCCTGATCTGTCGCGACCTGCAGCTGAGCCTGAACAAGGAACCGGCGGACTACCCGAAACTGCACAAGGCGGTGCTGGTGGGGCTGCTGAGCCAGATCGGCCAGAAGACCGAGGACGGCGACTACCTCGGTGCCCGTCAGCGGCGCTTCTGGGTTCACCCGTCCTCGGGCCTGGGCAAGAAGCGCCCGCAATGGCTGATGACCGCCGAACTGGTGGAAACCACCAAGCTCTACGCGCGCATGGTGGCCAAGATCGAGCCGGACTGGATCGAGCCCCTGGCCGGCCATCTGGTGAAGAAGAACCACTTCGAGCCCCACTGGGAGAAGAAGCGCGGCCAGGTGGTGGCCTACGAGCAGATCACCCTGTTCGGGCTGATCGTGGTCGGCCGCCGGCCGGTGCATTACGGCCCGGTGGACCCGGTGGTGTCCCGCGAGCTGTTTATCCGCGAGGCCCTGGTGCGCGGCGAGATCCAGTCCAAGGCCAAGTGCCTGAGCGCCAACACCCAGTTGCTGGAACAGCTCGACGCCCTGGAAGCCAAGGCCCGGCGCCGCGACATCCTGGCGGACGAGGAAACCCTGTTCGCCTTCTACGACGCTCGCTTGCCGGCCGAGATCCATCAGACCGCGACCTTCGACAGCTGGTACCGGGTGCACAGCCAGAAGAACCCGCAGTTGTTGATCATGCGCGAGGAAGACGTGCTGGCCCGCGAGGCCAGCGAAGTCACCGCCAAGCAGTACCCGGACACCCTGCATATCGGCGACCTGGAACTGGCCCTGAGTTATCACTTCGAACCCAACCATCCCCGCGACGGCGTGACCTTGCGGGTGCCGGCGCCCCTGTTGCCGGCGCTGCCCGCCGAGCGCCTGGAATGGCTGGTGCCGGGGCTGATCGAGGCCAAGTGCATCGCCCTGGTACGCAACCTGCCCAAGGCCCTGCGCAAGAACTTCGTGCCAGTGCCGGACTTCGTCAAGGCGGCCTTGCAGCGCATGGTCTTCGCCGAAGGTTCCTTGCCCCAGGCCCTGGGCCGCGAGCTGTTGCGCATGACCGGCGCGCGGGTCAGCGACGAGGCCTGGAGCGAAGCCGAACAACAGGTGGAAAGCCACCTGCGGATGAACCTGGAAATCGTCGACGCCCAGGGCAAGTTCCTCGGCGAAGGCCGTGACCTGGCCGAACTGACCGCGCGTTTCGCCGAAGCCAGCCAGGCTGCCCTGGCGGTGCCGCAAACCGCCAAGAGCCAGCAGCCGGTGGAGGCCCGTGTGTTTGCCGCGGTCGCGGAAAAGACCCAGCAGAAGATCGCCGGGCTGTCGATGACTGTGTATCCGGCCCTGGTGGAAGAGGCCGGGACGGTCAAGGAAGGGCGTTTCTCCACTGCCGCCGAAGCCGAATTCCAGCACCGCCGGGCCTTGCAGCGCCTGCTGTTGCAGCAACTGGCCGAGCCGGCCAAGTTCCTGCGTGGCAAGTTGCCGGGGCTGACCGAGCTGGGCCTGCTGTACCGCGAATTGGGCCGGGTCGATGCGCTGGTGGAAGACATTCTGCTGGCCAGCCTCGACAGCTGCATCCTTGAAGGCGAAGCCAGCTTGCCCCGGGATGGCGCGGGGCTGGCGTCCCTGGCCGAGCGCAAGCGCGGCGCCTGGACCGAGCACGCCGAGCGTCTGGCACGCCTGACCCTGGAGATCCTCAAGCTCTGGCACGGCCTGCAAAAACGCTTCAAGGGCAAGATCGACCTGGCCCAGGCGGTGGCCCTCAACGACATCAAGGCCCAGCTGGCGAATCTGGTGTACCCGGGGTTTGTCCGGGAAACTCCGGCCCTGTGGCTCAAGGAACTGCCGCGCTACCTCAAGGCGGTGGAGCTGCGTTTCGAGAAACTCGGCAGTCAGGTGCAGAAGGATCGGGTCTGGAGCACCGAGCTTGCGGGCCTGTGGAACCAGTACCAGACCCGGGCGCAGAAGCATGCCCAGGAAGGCAAGCGCGATCCGCAACTGGAGCTGTACCGCTGGTGGCTGGAGGAGTACCGGGTGTCGCTGTTTGCCCAGCAGTTGGGGACCAAGGTGCCGATTTCCGACAAGCGCCTGAACAAGCAATGGAGCCAGGTCGACGCCTGAGCCGACGCCCCCTCAGGCGCTGGCGTGCCAGCGAAGGCGTGATCAAGGGCGCGGCAAGGCTCAACCCGGCTCGTTGGCAAGCCGGTGCCTGCCGGGCGCGCGGCAATTGCGGCGAAATGCCGGTGGTTATGGCAAACTCCGCCGTCATAAATACCGGCACGCTGGTCTGGCCCCCCAGGCAAGCGGGCGGATCGGAATAAAGCGATGCCAGGAAGGCTCCCACCAGCGGGGCAGTCCGTTTGTGGTTTGGCACGGCGGTGCCAATACCTTCTGCCTCATCACACTAGAGGAACGACCGTGCATAACGTCGTCATCAGCGGCACCGGCCTGTTTACCCCGGCCAATAGCATTTCCAACGAAGAGCTGGTGGAGTCTTTCAACACCTACGTCCAGCAGTTCAACCGCGACAACGCGGCGGCCATCGAACGGGGCGAAGTGCAGGCCCTGACCGAATCCAACGCCGCCTTCATCGAGAAAGCCTCCGGGATCAAGAGCCGCTTTGTCATGGACAAGGCAGGCATCCTCGATCCGCAACGCATGGTTCCGAACCTGCCGGAGCGCTCCAACGACGAGTGGTCGGTGCTCTGCCAGATGGCCGTGGCCGCCGCCGAGCAAGCCCTGCAACGGGCCGGCAAGACCGCCGCTGATATCGACGGGGTGATCGTCGCCTGCTCCAACCTGCAGCGCGCCTACCCGGCCATCGCCATCGAAGTCCAGGCGGCCCTGGGTATCCAGGGCTTCGGTTTCGACATGAACGTGGCCTGCTCCTCGGCGACCTTCGGCATCCAGGCCGCCTGCAACAGCGTGCAGCTGGGCCAGGCCCGGGCGATCCTGATGGTCAACCCGGAAGTCTGCACCGGGCACCTGAACTTCCGTGACCGCGACAGCCACTTCATCTTCGGCGACGCCGCCACCGCGGTGATCATCGAACGCGCCGACCTGGCCACCTCCAAGCACCAGTTCGAGATCGTCAGCACCAAGCTGCTGACCCAGTTCTCCAACAACATCCGCAACAACTTCGGCTTCCTCAACCGCGCTGCGCAAGAAGGCATCGGTGGCCGCGACAAGCTGTTCGTCCAGGAAGGCCGCAAGGTGTTCCGCGACGTGTGCCCGATGGTGGCCGAGCTGATTGCCGCGCACCTGGAAGAGAACCAGCTCAATGTCGGCGACGTGAAGCGCTTCTGGTTGCACCAGGCCAACCTCAGCATGAACCACCTGATCGTCAAGAAACTCCTGGGCCGCGAAGCGTCGGTGGAAGAGGCGCCGGTGATTCTCGATACCTACGCCAACACCAGCTCGGCCGGCTCGGTGATTGCCTTCCACAAGTACCAGGACGACCTGGCCAGCGGTTCCCTGGCGGTACTCAGCTCCTTCGGCGCCGGTTATTCGATCGGCAGCGTGTTGCTGCGCAAGCGTTGATCTAGGCTGATGCGGGTGTGGCGCCGGGCGGCATTGGCGCGTCACACCCTCTCAAACCTGCATGATTGAACGAGGCACGAATGGCTGCTGCAGATGACGCGCAACTGCTAGAGCGCCTTTTGGCGGGTGAGCAAAAGGCTTACAAGGAACTGGTCAGTACCTACCAGAGCGCCATGCGCGCGGTGGCTTACGCCATTGTCGGCAATCGCCATGCCGACGAAGTGGTGCAGGATGCCTGGCTGTCGGTGGTGCGCAATCTGGCGGGCTTTCAGGGGCGCTCCAGCCTCAAGACCTGGCTGCTGACCATCACCGCCAACGCGGCCAAGGGCCGCTACAAGCAAAATCGCCGGGAAGTGTTGCTCGATGACCTGCCCGCGCCCCATGGCACGGTTGGCGATGAGCGTTTTTCCTCCACGGATGGCCACTGGCTGGTGGCGCCTTTCGCCTGGCACGAAGACACCCCCGAAGCCTTGCTCACCGAATCCGAGCTGCGCGACTGCCTGGAACACACCCTGCTCAGCCTCTCGGAGCTGCAAAGCAGCGTCCTGCTGCTGCGTGAGCGCCAGGGCCTGGAGCTGGAAGAAATCTGTAATCTTTTGGGGCTCACGCTCTCCAATGTCCGGGTGCTGTTGCATCGGGCACGTCTTAAGGTCTTCGCCACCGTGGAGCATTTTGAGGAAACCGGCCAATGCTGACCTGTAAGGAACAAGTGGCACGCTCCAGCGATTATCTCGATGGTCAGTTGAGCTTTCGCGAGCGCCTGATGGTGCGCCATCACCTGCTGTTCTGCCCCAATTGCCGGCGATTCATTCGGCAGATGCGCCTGCTCCAGGCCACCTTGCGGGTGTTGCCGGAGCCGCCCCTGGAGGGCTTGGATGCCTTGGCCGAGCGTCTGGCGACGCAACGCAACAAGGACGTTTGAGAGGGAAAAACACAGGCCGGCGCGGCGACGACGAACGGATGATGGGGGAGCGTCGCCCCGTGCCGGACTGTTGAAACCCGACAGAGGCTGCTCGCGGTTGGCGCGGGCAGCCTCTGCAGTGTACGAGCAGGTCGCTTAGAACTTGGCTTCGGCGTCCAGCTGCAGGGTGTTGGTATTGGCGTCGCGCTGGGTGCGGCTGGAGTAGTCGGCCTTGGTCAGGAAGTAGGTCGCGCCCAGGGCGAAGTTCTTGTCGATGTCGTAACCGACCTTGAACTTGTGGCCACGGGAACCGGTGGTGCCGTTGGCGAAGTCGGAGTCGGTAAAGGCGCCGACCACGGCATTGCGCTGCACGTCGCGGTAGTTGTAGTCGAGGTTGAAACCGAACACTTTCGACTTGGCGCCCAGCAGCCAGGCGGTGTCCTGATCGTTCACCGCATCGTTGTTCTTCACGTACTGGCCGTAGAACGACAGCGGCATCGGCAGGCCGCCGATGTCGATCTGGCTGAAGCCTTCGTACAGGCGGAACTGGTTGTCGGCCGAGTTGCCGTTGACCGCCAGGGCACAAGGCGTGGAGGTGCCGGTGCAACGGCTGTCCTTGTCGTTCTGGTAGGCATAGACGCTGCCGCCGACGGTCAGCTTCAGATTGTCGGTGATGGCGAAGCGGCTACCCAGTTGGCCGGCGGTCAGGCGCAGGTCGTGACGGAACTGCACGCCTTCGCCGTCGACGTTGTCCTTGAGGCTGTAGTTGCCCAGGCTGCCGAACAGTTCGGCGCTGCCGCCCAGCGGGTACTTGTAGGTGACGGCCAGGCCTTCAGGGTTGATGTCGCTGTCCCAGATCACATCGCCCATGCTGACCCAGGGTTGCAGCATCTTGCCGCCGATCACGTGCAGGTTCTTGACGGCGTCCGGGTGATAGTCGATGTAGCCCAGGTCCAGCCAGATCTGTTTCTTGTCGAAGTAGTTGTCCATGTCCTGGTTGGTGGAGCGGGCATCGTCGCCGCCGCCGGTGGCGATGCGGATGCCGGTGTCCACCTGCGGGTTGATCTCGCTGTAGGCGCCCAGGCGGGCACGGATGCGCTGACGATCCTTGTCGCGGCCGCCGTTGTTGGATTCGCCATCGATCTTGACGGTTTCCTGGCGGACCCGAACGTCGCCTTTGAACTGAGTCTTGGCCGCCCAGGCCAGCTTCTGGTCGAAGGCGCTCAGCTCGTTGGCTTTCTTGGCGGCCGCCGCCACTTGTTCGTTGGTTTCTTGCTGCGCTTGCTGAGCGATTTGCTGGGCCTTCTGATCCTTGGCCAGCTCGGCTTGCAGTTCAACGTACTGCGCCTGGGAAATCGAGCCGTTGGCCTTGAGCATGTCGAGCAGTTTGGCGTCGACCGCAGCACTGGCGGGAACGCTCATGGCCAGTAACAGGCCGCCACACAGGGCCGCCGCGGTTTTCGTGGAAGCAAGACGCATAGCAATCTCCGAAGGTAAGAGTGGATGGCTCAACCATCCAGGACACAACCGACCTGTGCAGATCGGAAAACAGTGGTCGGGTAGAACCCGGCGCTCTAAAAACAGGCGCCAGTATCACGATGGTTTATGACAGCGGGGTGGCAAAGTAATGGCGTGTAGATGACGATTGCTGACGGCAATGCCCCCTGGGCGAGGAGCGTTGTTGGTGCCGGGGCAGGGGGATGCCGGGGGCGACCGGCCGCCGTTCAGTGGGCGGGTGTCGCGCCGCAAGAGGTCAGAGAAGCGGGGCGGGCGGCTTGGCCCGAGCTTGGGGCTCGGGCCTGGCGGGGTCAGGGGCAGGTGGTTTCGTGCAGGTACAGCCACTGCGCCGAGTTGTCCCGGACACGGATGATCGCCAGGGACAGGCGCGCGGTTTCGAGCGAGTCCAGGCGGTGGACTTCCTTGTAGCGGATCGCCGCACACGGGCCTTCCTGCCACACGCAATGCAGGTCGCTGAGGCAGATTTCCAGCCCCGGGCGCTTGCCCAGGCCCGCGTGAAACAGCTGTTGCACCTGCTCGCGGCCGACCAGGGCGCCGCCGGTGGTGACCATCTGGAAGTCCTCGGCCAGCAAGGCCATCAAGGGTTCGAGGCAGGCCGCGCCGTCCCCCTGCCGGTTGCTGAAGACGCTGTGAATCAGTTGGTGAATACGCTGCACGCTGTGTTGCGCTTGTTCAATGATCGAGTTGGGCATGGGGGGCCTTCATGGTGGGGAGTTGGTTCAGGGTCAGCAGCGGCAGCAGACCGGCCGCAGCGGCCAGCAACAGGCTCAGGTGGTAGGCGCCGGTGGCATCGGCGTACCCCAGCAGCAGGTTGTAGAGCATCAGCAACCAGGCGGCGCCGAGGCTGAACGCCACCTGCCGGTTGATGTTCCAGATCACACTGGCCCGGTGTGTATCGGCGCCGTTGAAGTCGAGCAGGGCAGTGGTCTGCGCGGTGTTGGCGCCGGCACCGCCGCCCAGGCCCATCAGCAGGTAGGCCATCACCAGCAGCGGCAGGTCGGCGGCCGAGTCGACCCAGCACAGGCTGGCGATGCCGGCGCTGTGCAGCACCAGGGCCATGGCGAACAGCCGCGCGGCGCCCAGGCGGTTGTAGCAGCGTCCGCCCACCAGCATCGCCAGCAGCGCGCCGGCGGCGTACAGCAGCATGAACATGCCGCTGTGCCGGGCACTCAGGTGCAGGTGCTCCTGGAGGAAGAACAGGCTCAGCAGGTTGACCCCGGTGAAGATCCCCGGAATGGCGTGATAGATCGCCACCGACAGGCCCAGGCGCGGGTTTTTCAGCAGCCGCAGTTCGACGATCGGACGGGCGCAGGCCCGGCAGTGGCGGCGATAGCACTCGGCCAACAGCAGCCCGGCGATCAGGCTCGGTGCCGCCTGATACGCCGGGTAGCCGCTGCCGTACAGCGACATGCCCAGCAGCAGGCCGCCGAGGCTCGCGCTCACCAGCAGCAGGCCGCGCAGGTCCGGGCGATCCGCGGGCGCCGAGGGGCCAGGGGCGATCCAGCACCAGGACAGCAGCGCCGCCAGCAGCGACAGCGGCACGCTGGCGAAGAACACCCAGCGCCAGGAACTGTGATCGACAATCGCGCCGCCCAGCGTCGGCGACAGTGCCGGCGCCAGCAGGGCCACGGCCATCACCAGGGTGGAGATCCGCGAGCGTTGCGCGCCTTGGAACAGGTTGAAGGTCAGCGCCTGCCCCAGGGGAATCAGCAGGCCGCCGGCCATGCCCTGGACCAGCCGCCAGAACACCAGCGACATGAAGCTGTCGGCCAGCCCGCACATCAGCCCCGCGCCGCTGAACAGCAGCATCGAGGCGCAGAGCACCTGGCGGTTGCCGAAGCGCCCGGCCAGCCAGGTGCTGATGGCGATCACCAGGGTCAGGCCAAGGATGTAGGCATTGGCGACCCAGGCCACGGCGGCACTGGACACCTGCAAGTGGCCGGCAATGCTGGGCAGGGCCACCGCCGACATGAAGATGTTGACGCAGTCGATAAAGAACCCGAGGAGAAATACCACCGCCACTTTGTATCTGTAAGTCATGCCGTCTCCCTATTTGCGCGCAGCTTAGGGAGCTTGGGGGCGGCGTGTCGAGGCGCCTATACTTGACGCATTGTTTAACAGGATTTGACAGTGAACGATCATTTTCACGGCCAGCTGCACCGGGTGCAGACCTTCCTCGCGGTGGTCGACTTCGGCTCCTACACCCGCGCCGCGCAATACCTGGGCATCAGCAAGGCCATGGCCAGCCTGCATGTAAAGACCCTTGAGCAGGCACTGGCGAGCACCTTGCTGGTGCGCACCACGCGGCAGGTGACCCTGACCGAAACCGGCGAGGACCTTTACCACGAGTTCAAGGGGATTGTCGCCAATATCGACACAGCCTTCGACAACGTGCTGCATGGGCGCAACCGGGTCAGCGGCAAGCTGCGCATCAGTTCCACGGCGGAGTACGCCGAGACGTTCGTGCTGCCGATCCTGCCGCTGTTCACCGCGCGCTACCCCGAGGTGCGCCTGAGCTATCACTTCAACTCATCGCTGAATGATCTGGTGGCGGAAAAGCTCGACCTGGTGATTCGCCTCGGCCACCTGGCGGATTCGGGGTTCAAGGGACGCAAGCTGGCGGACTACGCCATTGCCCTGGTGGCCAGCCCGGCGCTGCTTCAGGGCCGGGAGTTGCAGCGGATCGAGGACCTGAGCGCGCTGCCGTGGATCGGCAACAGCAACCTGGCCGGGCCGCCGGGTTGGACCTTCAGCCATCCGCGCCGCGGCGAGGTGGAGGTAAAGGTCAGTCCGGGGCACGAATCCAACTCGGCGACGGCGATTCGTGCCCTGGCCTTGGCGGGCCTGGGGCTGGCGGTGCTGCCGGAGTGGATGGTCCTCGACGACCTGGGCAGCGGCCGCCTGGTGCGGGTATTGCCGCAGTACGGCCTGGCCCCGCAGCCAGTGCATGTGCTGTTTCCCAACAGCGCGCACCTGCCGCGCAAATCCCGGGTGTTCATCGATTTTCTTGCCGAACACCTGGGGCATTGAGGGGGGCAGGGTACTGGCGGTTTCGGTGAGTCCGGGGATGGAGGATACTCGCCGGGTCGTTCGATCTGAATTCCGGGGACCCCCATGCCGCTGCAATCCTTGAACAGTCTGTCTGCCGTCGATCCTGTGCAATGGGATGGCCTGCTCAAGGATGGGCAACCCTTTGTGCGCCATGCCTTTCTCAGTGCCCTGGAAGACAGCGGCAGCCTCGGTCCGCGCTCGGGCTGGCAGGCCGAGCACCTGTTGCATGTGGAGGACGGCCGCCTGCTGGCGGCCCTGCCCAGCTATCGCAAATGGCACTCCTACGGCGAATACGTGTTCGATCACGGCTGGGCCGATGCCTGCGCGCGGGCCGGTATCGACTATTACCCCAAGCTGCTGACGGCGGTGCCTTTCAGCCCGGTCAGTGGCGCGCGGGTGTTGGCGGCGACCCAGGCGGATGCCTTCGAGCTGCTGAAAAGCCTGCCCGGCTACCTGGAGATCGAAGGGCTTTCTAGCGCCCATATCAACTTCACCGACGACTTCAGCGACGCCGCCCTGGAACAGCAACCGGGCTGGTTGCAGCGCCTGGGCTGTCAGTTCCATTGGCAGAATCGCGGCTATCGGGACTTTCAGGATTTTCTCGACGCCCTGAGCTCGCGCAAGCGCAAGCAGATGCGCAAGGAGCGTGAGCAGGTGGCGGGGCAGGGCTTTGATTTCCAGTGGTTCGAAGGCCATGAACTGGACGAGGCGCACTGGGACTTCGTCTACGCCTGCTACGCCAACACCTATGCGGTGCGGCGCCAGTCGCCCTACCTGACCCGGACCTTCTTCAGCCTGCTGGCCGAGCGCATGCCCGAGGCGATCCGCGTGGTCCTGGCCAAACAGGGCGGGCGCCCGGTGGCCATGGCTTTCAGCCTGGTGGGCGGCGACAGCTTCTACGGCCGCTATTGGGGCTGCCTGGCGGAGTTCGACCGCCTGCATTTCGAGACCTGTTTCTACCAGGGCATGGAGTACGCGATTGCCCAGGGGCTGCAACGCTTCGACGCGGGAGCCCAGGGCGAGCACAAGCTGATCCGCGGCTTTGAACCGGTGCTGACCCGTTCCTGGCACTACCTGCGCCACCCCGGCCTGAATGCCGCGGTGAAGGATTTCCTGCAGCAGGAGCGCAGCGGTATTCGTGCCTACGCCGAGGAGGCGAGGGACGCCTTGCCCTATCGGCAGGCGTGACCCTCGCCCCTTTGTGTCAGCTGTCTTCCTTGCCCAGCCAGCGGTAGACCACGCCACCGATCACCGCGCCGAGGATCGGCGCCAGCCAGAACAGCCACAGCTGCTGCAACGCCCAGCCGCCGACGATGAGCGCCGGGCCGGTGCTGCGGGCCGGGTTGACCGAGGTGTTGGTGACCGGGATCGAGATCAGGTGGATCAGGGTCAGGGCCAGGCCGATGGCGATCGGCGCCAGCCCCGCTGGGGCGCGCTTGTCGGTGGCGCCAAGGATGATCACCACGAACATCAAGGTCATCACCAGCTCGCAGACAAACCCCGCCGCCATCGAATAGCCGCCGGGGGAGTGGGCGCCATAGCCGTTGGAAGCCAGCCCCGAGGCCAGCTCGAAACCGGGCTTGCCGCTGGCGATGAAGTACAGCAACGCCGCGGCGATCACCCCGCCGAGCACCTGGGCGACGATATAGGCCGGCAGTTCCCTGGCCGGAAAGCGCCCGCCCACCACCAGCCCTACGGACACGGCGGGATTCAAGTGACAACCGGAGATATGGCCGATGGCGAAGGCCATGGTCAGCACCGTCAGGCCGAAGGCCAGGGCGACGCCCAGCAGGCCGATGCCGACATTGGGAAAGGCCGCGGCGAGAACGGCGCTGCCGCACCCGCCCAGGACCAGCCAGAAAGTACCGAGCATTTCGGTAACGGAACGTTTGAACAAAGACATGAGTGAGTCCTTGATAGGTCAACCTATCAACGCGATACAACTGTTATGCATCCCGCAGGTTAACTACAGGTTCCGCTCCGGAACCTAGGGTCAGTACAGCAGGCTTTCGGCGCAATTCCAGTCCGCAAAAAAACGCCAGGGCCCCTGGAAACGGGGCCCTGGCGTCGCGAGGCACAACCTTCTGCAACTGATTGCAACCTGTAGCCGCTGCCGCAGGCTGCGACCGAGTCCGCAGGACTCGCAGGGCGATTGACCAGGCAAACCGCGGATGCAGGTTCTGCGGCCCCTGCGGTGCCGATCGCAGCCTGCGGCAACGGCTACAGATCAGTCGCCGCCGGTCAGTCGATGCCGACGAATCCTCCGGTCTGGTGCTGCCAGAGGCGTGCATACAGACCGCCACGGGCCAGCAGTTCGGCGTGGGTGCCGGTCTCGGCGATGCGCCCCTGTTCCAGGACCACCAGGCGGTCCATGCGGGCGATGGTGGAGAGGCGGTGGGCGATGGCGATCACGGTCTTGCCCTGCATCAGGGTTTCCAGGCTTTCCTGGATCGCCGCTTCTACTTCCGAGTCCAGGGCCGAGGTGGCCTCGTCCATGATCAGGATCGGCGCGTCCTTGAGCAGTACCCGGGCGATGGCGATGCGCTGGCGCTGGCCGCCGGACAGCTTGACCCCGCGCTCACCGACATGCGCATCGAAACCGGTCCGGCCCTGGGCGTCGGACAGCAGCGGGATGAACTCATCGGCGCGGGCCTTGCGCACCGCTTCCCAGAGTTCCTCGTCGGTGGCGTCGGGGCGGCCGTAGAGCAGGTTGTCGCGGATCGAGCGGTGCAGCAGCGAGGTGTCCTGGGTGATCATGCCGATGCGTTCGCGCAGGCTTTCCTGGGTCACTTCGGCGATGTTCTGGCCGTCGATGAGGATTTGCCCGCCCTGCAGGTCGTACAGGCGCAGCAGCAGGTTGACCAGGGTCGACTTGCCGGCCCCGGACGGACCGATCAGGCCGATCTTCTCCCCGGGACGGATGTCCAGGTTGAGGTCGCTGATCACCTTGTTGGCCTTGCCGTAATGGAACTCCACATGCTCGAAGCGCACGCCGCCGTTGGCCACGGCCAGCTTGGGCGCCTGCTCGCGGTCGGTGAGCTGCAGCGGCTGGGCGATGGTCTGCAGACCGTCCTCGACCATGCCGATGTTTTCGAAGATGCCGTTGATCACCCACATGATCCAGCCGGACATGTTGACGATGCGGATCACCAGGCCGGTGGCCAGGGCGATGGCCCCGGCGCTGATCAGCGACTGGCTCCACAGCCACAGGGCCAGGCCCGTGGTACTGACGATCAGCAGGCCGTTGAGGCTGGTGATGGTCACGTCCATGGCGGTGACCACGCGCCCGGCCAGCTGGCTTTTCTCGGTCTGCTCGGCGATGGCCTCGCGGGCGTAGCTCTGCTCGAAATGGGTGTGGGCGAAGAGCTTGAGGGTGGTGATGTTGGTGTAGCCATCAACGATCCGCCCCATGAGTTTGGAGCGGGCGTCGGAGGCGTCCACCGAGCGCTGCTGGATGCGCGGCACGAAGTAGCGCATGGCGCCGATGAAGCCGGCGATCCACAGCAGCAGCGGGATCATCAGGCGCCAGTCGGCGTCGGCGAACAGCACCAGGGAGCCGATGGCGTAGATGGTCACGTGCCACAGGGCGTCGATCACCTGCACCGAGGAGTCCTGCAGCGAATAGCCGGTCTGCATGATGCGCTGGGCAATGCGCCCGGCGAAATCGTTCTGGAAAAAGTTCAGGCTCTGGCGCAGCACGTAGCTGTGGTTCTGCCAGCGGATCAGGCTGGTCATGCCGGGGTTGATGGTCTGGTGCATCAGCAAGTCGTGCAGGCCGACCATCAAGGGGCGGAACAGCAGGGCCACCACCGCCATCCAGGCCAGTTCCAGGCCGTGGTCGGTGAATACCCGGGCGCTGGGCGTACCCTGGGCCAGGTCGATGATGGTGCTCAGGTAGCTGAACAGCGACACCTCGATCAGGGCCACGAACAGGCCCACCACCAGCAGGGCGACGAAGCTCGGCCAGACTTGCTTGATGTAGTGGAAGTAGAAGGGCAGGACCCGATTGGGCGGGGTGGCGCTGGGGGCGTCGCGGAAGATATCGATCAGTTGTTCAAAACGACGAAAGAGCATGGGGGTCTTGAAGCCCGGGGTACGGGCTCTCCTGTTCTGAAAGCGGACGGGGCGCCGGGTGGGGCGCCGCCGTCGGGACAGGCTGGCGGATTCAGTCGATGCGCTTGGCCGACTTGATCAGCACCGGGTCCACAGGCACGTTTTGCATGCCTTGCTTGGTGGTGGTCTGGGAATTGACGATCTGGTCCACCACGTCCATGCCGCTCACCACCTTGGCGAATACGGCGTAGCCGGCATCGCGGCCCGGGTCGAGGAAGGCGTTATCGGCGACGTTGATGAAGAACTGGCTGGTGGCCGAGTTGGGGTTGGAGGTGCGGGCCATGGACAGGGTGCCGCGTACGTTATGCAGGCCGTTGGAGGCTTCGTTCTTGATCGGGTCGCGGGTGTCTTTCTGCACCATCTGCGCGGTGAAACCGCCGCCCTGAACCATGAAGCCCGGGATCACCCGGTGGAAGATGGTGTTGGTGTAGAAGCCGCTGTCGACGTAGTCGAGGAAGTTCTTGCTGGAGATCGGGGCCTTGACCGGGTCCAGTTCGACTTCGATCTTGCCGAAGCTGGTGTCCAGCAGGACGTGGGGCGCCTTGGCCGGTTGGGCGGCCATCAGGTTGGCAGCGAACAGCACGGAGCCGGCGACGAGGGCGATTTTTTTCAGCATGGTTCAGTGATCCTGGGTGGTGGTGTCGACTGTGGTTGTGAAGTCCAGCAGGGTTTGGTTGAAGCGCTGCGGCTGGTCCAGCGGGGTGGCGTGACGGGAATCCTCGATCACCACCAGCCGTGCATCCGGCAGCAGTTTGACATAAGCCTCCTTGACCGCCACCGGGGTGTAGTCGTGGTCGGCGCTGACGACCAGGGTTGGACAGGTGATACGGCCCAGACGTTCCTGCACCCCCCAGCCGACGATGGCGTCGAAGCTGGCGAGATAAGCACGTTTGTCGTTTTTTGCCCAGCGCTCGGCCATTTTCCGCCGCAACTCGCCTTGCTCGGGCTTGGGAAACAGCCGCTGGCCCAGGGCCTGGCCGATGGTGGCCAGGCTCAGCACCCGGGCCAGGCTCCAGCGCTTGAACCACTGCCAGTAGTCGTTGGCGCTGCGCACCTTGACCTCGGGGGCGCTGTTGACGATGCACAGGCTTTTGAGCAACTGCGGCTGATCCACGCCCAGCTGGAAGCCGATCATGCCGCCCATTGATAGCCCGACATAGTGCGCGGGGCCCAGGTTCAGGTGTTCGATCAGCGCCACGATATCGGCGGTGAAGCCCGGGATGCTGTAGCGCTCCCGGGGTTTGTCGGAGCGTCCGTGACCACGCAGGTCGGGGACGATCAGGCGGTAGCGGTTCGAGAGCTCGGGGATCTGCTTTTCCCAGTCCTGGGCGCTGGAGCCCAGGCCGTGAACCAGCAGCAGGGGATCCCCCCGGCCGTATTCCTCGTAGTGCAGGGTGCAACCTTCATGCTCGAAATAGGCCATGGCAGAACTCCTGTTCTGGTGAGTGGACGTCAGGCTTGTTCGGGGGCGGCAAAGGGCGCGTCCAGGGGCGCGGTGTCGAACGTGCGCAGCAGTTCCACGAGGATCTGCGTGGCCGGGCCCAGGGGTTTGTCCTTGTTGGAATAGAGGAAGAAGGTCGGGTGGCGACTGCCGCCCTGGTCCAGGGGCAGGACCTTGAGCAGGCCTTCGCGCAGTTCCCGTTCGATCAGGTGCCGGGGCAGCCAGGCAAAACCCAGGCCGCTGCCGACGAAGGTCGCGGCGGTGGCCAGGCTGCCCACGGTCCAGCGTTGTTCGGCGCCGAGCCAGCCCACATCCCGCGGTTGCTGGCGGCCGGAGTCGCGGATCACCACTTGCAGCTGGCTTTCCAGGTCCTGGAAATGCAGCTCCCGTTGCAGGCGGTGCAGGGCGTGTTCCGGGTGGGCCACGGCGACGAACTCCACCGAACTCATCTCGGTGCCCAGGTAACCGGGAATGTTGAAACTGCTGATGGCCAGGTCGGCCACGCCTTCGAGCAGCACTTCCTCGACCCCGGACAGCACTTCCTCGCGCAGGCGCACGCGGCAGCCGCGGCTTTGCGGCATGAAGGCGGTCAGGGCGCGCACCAGCCGCGCGTTGGGGTAGGCGGCGTCCACCACCAGCCGCACTTCGGCTTCCCAGCCCTGCTCCATATGGTGGGCCAGGTCTTCCAGCTGGCTGGCCTGCTTGACCAGTTGCCGCGAGCGGCGCAGCAGCACGCCCCCAGCTTCGGTGAGCACGGCCTTGCGCCCGTCGATGCGCAGCAGCGGCACACCGAGCTGGTCCTGCATGCGCGCCACGGTGTAGCTGACCGAGGATTGCGAGCGGTGCAGGGCTTCGGCGGCCTGGGCGAAGCCGCCGTGGTCGACCACCGCCTGCAGGGTGCGCCATTGATCCAGGGTCACGCGGGGCGCTTTCATGAGGGACTCCTCTTGTCCTAAGCTGGCGCTCCTTATTGGAGACTGCCGAATGAGAAAATTCTGTTGTGTGTTGCTGGCGTTGTTGCCTCTCTGCGCCTGGGCCTATCCCATCGATGTCGAGAAGCAGCTCAATGGCCTGAGCATCGATTACACCGCCTATGACACCGATGAAGACATCGGCTCCATCCAGTTGAACAACTTCGGCAAGCGCGATGCCCTGTGCTCGGTGGTGTTTCGCAATGGCCCCGAGTCGCCGCGTACCCGCAAGGTGGAAGTCGCCGCGGGGCAGAGCAAGAACGTGACCGCCAAGTTCAACCGCAAGATCATCAAGCTGCGCCTGGAACTGAACTGCCAGGCCAAGTGATCGAAGCAGGCCGGTCCAGGGGATTGCACAGAGGCCGGCTGTGCTTATAAACGAATTTATTGATTGGTTATAGCAGTTATTTGCGCTTTTTCATCGATATCACTCTGTTTAATCTGCGCTCCATCGACTTACGCATACCCCGATGGAGGCTTCAGCCATGTCCCGCGTCCTGATCATTGAAAGCAGCGCCCGCCAGCAGGATTCCGTATCCCGGCAACTGACCCAGACCTTTATCCAGCAATGGCAGGCCGCTCACCCCGGCGACTCGATCACGGTCCGCGACCTGGCCCGCCACCCGGTGCCGCACCTGGACGCCAACCTGCTGGGGGGCTGGATGAAGCCCGCCGAGCAGCGCAGCGCCGCCGAGCAGGACTCCCTGCAGCGTTCCAACGAATTGACCGAAGAGTTGCTGGCCGCTGACGTGCTGGTGCTGGCCGCGCCGATGTACAACTTCGCCATTCCCAGCACCCTGAAGGCCTGGCTGGACCATGTGCTGCGCGCCGGGGTGACCTTCAAGTACACCGACACCGGGCCCCAGGGCCTGCTCACCGGCAAGCGCGCCTACGTGCTCACTGCCCGTGGCGGCATCTACGCCGGCAGCAGCGCCGATCACCAGGAACCCTACCTGCGTCAGGTGATGGGCTTTATCGGTATCCACGACGTCGAGTTCATCCACGCCGAAGGCCTGAACCTGGGGGGTGACTTCCATGAAAAGGGCCTGAACCAGGCCAATGCCAAGCTGGCCCAGGTGGCCTGAGCCAGGATGCTGGGGCCGAGGCGCCCCTTAGCCAGGGGCTCGGCGGCGCCGTTAATCCGCAGATAATCCCCCGGTGTTGAAGTAGCGCCTGCGGATCCCCTTCAAGCCGGTTCGCGCATCGAACCTCCCTTTGCACTGGTTGCTCCTTCAGTGCCGACGCCCGATTGCACGCTTAGCGAGATCGGGCTTTTTTTTGCCCGGGATTTCATCTGCGCGGGCAAAACCGCTATCGTCGCCGCCATTCAAGATGAGGCGAACATGGGCTATCTACTTTTTGTCACCCTGATCCAGGCGTTTTCCTTCAGCCTGATCGGCGAATACCTGGCCGGGCATGTCGACAGTTACTTCGCGGTGCTGGTGCGGGTGCTGCTGGCGGGGCTGGTGTTTCTTCCGCTGACCCGCTGGCGCCGGGTGGAGCCGGCCTTCATGCGCGGCATGCTGCTGATCGGAGCGCTGCAGTTCGGCATCACCTACGTGTGCCTGTACCTGAGCTTTCGCGTGTTGACGGTGCCGGAGGTGCTGCTGTTCACCATCCTCACGCCGTTGCACGTGACCCTGATCGAAGACGCCCTGAACCGGCGTTTCAACCCCTGGGGCCTGCTGGCGGCGCTGGTGGCGGTGGCGGGCGCGGTGGTGATTCGCTACGACAGCGTCAATCCGGATTTCTTCATCGGCTTCTTGCTGCTGCAACTGGCCAACTTCACCTATGCCGCCGGGCAAGTGCTGTACAAGCACCTGGTGGCGCGCCATCCCAGCGACCTGCCGCACTACCGGCGCTTCGGCTACTTCTACCTGGGCGCCTTGCTGGTGGTGCTGCCGGCGTTCCTGCTGTTCGGCAAGGCCCATTACCTGCCTGATGCGCCGCTGCAATGGGCGGTGCTGCTGTTTCTCGGCCTGGTGTCCACAGCCCTGGGCATGTACTGGTGGAACAAGGGCGCGTGTCTGGTGACCGGCGCCACCCTGGCGGTGATGAACAACCTGCATGTGCCGGTGGGGCTGTTGATCAACCTGCTGATCTGGAACCAGCACGAAGACCTGGGGCGGCTGATGCTGGGAGGACTGGTGATCCTCGCAGCGGTATGGATCAGCCGCCGCGGTGCCCGGCCCCGCCTGATCCCATAACCCGCAGGAGCCGCTGATCTGCCGGAGCCGGCTTGCCGGCTAAGAGCCCCGCAAGCCCTGCGTCTGACCGGTCAACGCCTTCGCTGATCGGTAGGAGCCGGCTTGCCGGCGAAAGGGGCCGCAAGTCTTGCGCCTGACGGTCCGACGCCTTTGCTGATCTGTAGGAGCCGGCTTGCCGGCGAAGAGGCCCGCAAGCCCTGCGCCTGAACGGCCGACGCCTTCGCTGATCTGTAGGAGCCGGCTTGCCGGCGAAAGGGCCCGCAAGCCTTGCGCCTGACGGGCCGACGCTTTCGCTGGCAAGCCAGCTCCTACGGTGGGGCAGAGTCGGCTTGCTGGGGTAAGGGGCCGCAAGCCTGGCGTCTGACTGGCCGACGCTTTCGCTGGCAAGCCAGCTCCTACGGTAGGGCAGAGTCGGCTTGCTGGGGTAAGGGTCCGCAAGCCTTGCGCCTGACGGGCCGACGCTTTCGCTGGCAAGCCAGCTCCTACGGTGGGGCAGAGTCGGCTTGTCGGGGTAAGGGGCCGCAGCCTGGCGTCTGACGGGCCGACGCTTTCGCTGGCAAGCCAGCTCCTACGAAGTTACAGCGCCTGTTTTTCGAGCTGGGGCACATGGCTGGCCCCGAGGACCGCTGGTAGCAACCCGGCCCGCAGATCGGTGCCGCTGGGCTGCTGGTAGAGGTTCAGGCCGAACTCCGGCATCACCGCCAGCAGGTAATCGAATATATCCCCCTGGATGCGCTCGTAATCGACCCAGGCGGTGGTGCGGGTAAAGCAGTAGATCTCCAGCGGAATGCCCTGGGCCGTGGTCTGCATCTGACGCACCATGCAGGTCATGTTCGGCTGGATCTCCGGGTGGCTCTTGAGGTACGCCAGGGCGTAGGCGCGGAAGGTGCCGATGTTGGTCATGCGCCGGCGGTTGGCCGACAGCGCGGCGACATTGCCCTGGGCTTCGTTCCAACTCTTGAGCTCGGCCTGCTTGCGCCCGATGTAGTCGGTGAGCAGGCGCACCTTGCTCAGCCGCTGCTCTTCGTCGTCATGCAGAAAACGCACGCCGCTGGCATCGATGTACAGGCTGCGCTTGATCCGCCGGCCGCCGGACTGCTGCATGCCGCGCCAGTTCTTGAACGACTCGCTCATCAGGCGCCAGGTGGGGATGGAGACGATGGTCTTGTCGAAGTTCTGCACCTTGACCGTGTGCAGGGTGATGTCCACCACATCGCCGTCGGCGCCGACCTGGGGCATCTCGATCCAATCGCCGACCCGCAGCATGTCGTTGCTGGTCAACTGCACGCTGGCGACGAAGGACAGCAGGGTGTCCTTGTAGACCAACAGGATCACCGCCGACATGGCACCCAGGCCCGAGAGCAGCAACAGCGGCGAGCGGTCGATCAGGGTGGCGACGATGATGATCGCGCCAAACACATACAGCACCATCTTCGCCAGTTGCACATAGCCCTTGATCGATCGGGTGCGGGCGTGTTCGGTGCGGGCGTAGATGTCCAGCAGGGCATTGAGCAGGGCGCTCAGGGCCAGCAACTGGAACAGGATGGTGAAGGCCATGGCCAGGTTGCCGAGGAACAGCAGGCTGGTCTTGCTCAGCTCCGGCACCAGGTGCAGGCCGAACTGGATCACCAGGGACGGGGTCATCTGCGCCAGGCGGTGGAACACCTTGTTGTGGCGCAGGTCATTGAGCCAGTGCAGGGCCGGCTGGCGCCCCAGCAACCTGATGGCGTGCAGCACCAGGTAGCGGGCCACCCGTCCGAGCACCAGGGCGACCACCAGCAACAGGGCCAGGCCGATGCCGGCATGCAGGAGCGGGTGTTGATCGAGGGCTCCCCAGAGGTCCTGGGTATTGAGCCAGAGCTGTTTGAAATCCATGGGCTAAAACGATTCTTCTATGGGACACGAGGGGAGGATTAGAGCATTTAACCCTGACAAAGTTACGGTTAAGGACAAATCGGCTAACAAAAAACCAACTCTTTGCCACCGTTTGCACAAAGAAACTCGGCCTTCGCGCTCGAAACCGTTACCCTATGCAGCTGTTTTTTTGCATATCTTCGAGGTAGCACCCGTGTTTTCCCAATTCGCCCTGCACGAACGCCTGCTCAAAGCCGTGGCCGAGCTTAAATTTGTCGAGCCGACGCCGGTGCAAGCAGCGGCTATTCCGCTCGCGCTGCAAGGGCGTGACCTGCGGGTGACGGCACAGACCGGCAGCGGCAAGACCGCGGCCTTTGTCCTGCCGATCCTCAATCGCCTGATCGGCCCGGCGAAGATCCGCGTCAGCATCAAGACCCTGATCCTGCTGCCGACCCGGGAACTGGCCCAGCAGACCCTCAAGGAAGTCGAGCGTTTCTCCCAGTTCACCTTCATCAAGTCCGGCCTGATCACCGGCGGTGAAGACTTCAAGGTCCAGGCCGCCATGCTGCGCAAGGTGCCGGACATCCTCATCGGCACCCCGGGGCGCATGCTGGAGCAGCTCAACGCCGGCAACCTGGACCTCAAAGAAGTCGAAGTGCTGGTGCTCGACGAAGCCGACCGCATGCTCGACATGGGCTTTGCCGAAGACGTGCAGCGCCTGGTGGACGAATGCCCGAACCGCCAGCAGACCATGTTGTTCTCCGCCACCACCGGCGGTTCCGGCCTGCGGGAAATGGTTGCCAAGGTCCTCAACAACCCTGAGCACCTGCAACTCAACAGCGTCAGCCAGCTCAACGAAACCACCCGTCAGCAGATCATCACCGCCGACCACAACCAGCACAAAGAACAGATCGTCAACTGGCTGCTGGCCAACGAGACCTACCAGAAGGCCATTGTCTTCACCAACACCCGGGCCATGGCCGACCGCATCTACGGTCGCCTGGTGGCCCAGGATTACAAGGCGTTCGTCCTGCACGGCGAAAAGGACCAGAAGGACCGCAAGCTGGCCATCGATCGCCTGAAGCAGGGCGGGGTCAAGATCCTGGTGGCCACCGACGTCGCCGCCCGCGGCCTGGACGTCGACGGCCTGGACCTGGTGATCAACTTCGACATGCCCCGCAGCGGCGACGAATACGTGCACCGCATCGGTCGTACCGGCCGCGCCGGCAACGATGGCCTGGCCATCTCGCTGATCTGCCACGGCGACTGGAACCTGATGTCGAGCATCGAGCGCTACCTCAAGCAGAGCTTCGAGCGCCGCACCATCAAGGAAGTCAAAGGCACCTACAGCGGCCCGAAAAAGGTCAAGGCGTCCGGCAAGGCCGTTGGCGTGAAGAAGAAAAAGACTGACGCCAAGGGCGACAAGAAAAAGTCCGTGGCCAAGTCGCCGACCAAGCGCAAGACCGCCAACCGCCCGAAAAGCGACAGCCTGGTCAGCCAGGACGGCCTGGCGCCGCTCAAGCGCCGCAAGCCACAGGCGCCGGCGGCTGAGTAAGCCCGCCGCCTGCTGTCGATGAAAAGCCCGGACCTGGTCCGGGCTTTTTTTTGCCTGGCTTGCGGGTTTTCTCCCAGGCCGGGCTGGGCCTGCAGGCCGCCACCAAGAACTGTGGCCTAAAGATTAAGAAATGTCTGATGTGTCGGTGACTGGAGCAAATCTAGTATCGGCATCCGCTGAAGGGCCCGGATTATTTGGGAAAGACACAGTCTTTCAGCCTGCTCAGCGCTCATTTGACGTCAAGATGATGGCACATTAGCATCCGCGCCCTGTCTTGGCCTTGCTGCCCTTTCGAAGGATCGAATATGTCTCTCTCCACCCTCGGGATGAGGTTGTGCTGCGCGCTGTCTTGCCTGCTGCTGACTGGCCCCTTGCACACGGCCCTTGCCGCCCCCTTACCTGCACCGACCTTCAGCCCCGGCGACCAGGACCTGATCCGCGACCGGCAGAACCGCCTGCTGGAAGAACAGCAGCGGCGTCTCGAAGAACTCAAGGACCTGCCCGGCAAGAGCGCCACGCCGGTGGCACCCAGCGCGCCCGCCGACAGCCGCTGCTTCCCGATCAAGGACATCCAGCTCAAGGGCGCCGACTCGCTGTCCGCCAGCGAGCGCGAGAGCCTGCTTAAGCCCTACATCGGCCAGTGCCTGGGAGTGCCTCAGCTCAACGAGCTGCTCAAGGTCATCACCAACCGCTACATCGAAAAGGGCCTGGTCACCAGCCGCGCCTACCTGCCGCAACAGGACCTGTCCAGCGGCCACCTGCAGGTGCTGGTGGTGGAAGGCAAGCTCGAAGGCCTCAAGGCCGCCGAAGGCAGCAAGCTCAGCGCCCGCGAACTGAACATGGCCTTTCCCGGCAGCAGCGGTGAGTTGCTCAACCTGCGGCAGATCGAGCAGATGGTCGACCAACTCAACCGCCTGCCGTCGAACCAGGCGCAGATGGAACTGGCCCCGGGGCAGGCCGTGGGCGGCAGTGAAGTCCTGGTCAAGAACAACCCGCAAAAGCCCTGGCGCGTCGGCCTGTCGCGCAGCAATGAGGGCCAGAAGAGCACTGGCGAGCAGCAGTGGGGCAGCTCTTTCGAATGGGACAGCCCCCTGGGCCTGGCCGACCAACTGGTGCTGCGCGGTGGCCACGACGCCATCAGCGACCACCAGAAAACCTCGCGCAACGCCATGCTCTACTACAACCTGCCGTTTGGCTGGTGGAACCTCAGCTACAGCTACAGCCAGAGCGAGTACCGCTCCCTGGCCCAGGGTCAGGGCTTCAACTTCAAACAGACCGGCGACAGCCAGAACCATCAACTGCGGGTGGAGCGAGTGATCCACCGCGACGCCGTGAGCAAGACCTCGCTGAACAGCGGCCTGAGCTACCTGCGCACCAACAACTACATCGAAGACAGCAAGCTCGCCAACAGCAGCAACCGCCTCAGCGAAGCCCAGTTCGGCATCAACCATGGCCGGCGCATCGGCGGCGCTTTTGTCAACTTCGACCTGGGGCTGCAGGACGGCATCGGCGCCTTCGATGCCCAGCGCGAAAACCAGCGTGACCGATACGGCAATCGCCAGGCCAACGCGCGCTATCGCAAATACACCGCCACCGCCAGCTACCTGCAGCCGTTCAAGCTGTGGGACGAGTCCCTGGTGTTCAGCAGCCTGGTCACCGGCCAGCGCAGCGAGGATGTGCTGTTCAGCTCGCAACGCATGAGCCTGGGCAGCCAGTCCTCGATCCGTGGCTACAAGGACCAGAGCCTCAATGGCGACAGCGGCTACTACTGGCGCAACGACCTGCGCTGGAGTCGCCCGGTGACCTGGAACTGGCTGCGCCCGGCGTTCGCCGAGTACGGCACCGGGCTGGGCTATGACGTCGGCGCGATCCGCAACGACCGCTACAACGCCGAGCAGCATGGCCGGGTCTCCAGCGACTCCATCGAGTTCTTCGCCCGCGGCAAGCACCTCGCCGCCAGCCTGACCTTCGCCCACTCCCTCGAGCGGCCAGATGCCCTGAGTGAGCGGGAAGCACCGATCTACTTCCGTTTGGACCTGTTCCTCTAATTCCGCTTTTTGCCTGAGATTCTCGACATGGACGTTCGTCAGTTTGTCTTCCTGGCCCGCCAGCCTTCGGCTGCCCTGCAACCGCGCGACACCTTCTGGGGCCTGTCGAAACGCGGGTTGGCTTTCATCCTCGCCAACATGATGTTCTGGCAGCCGGTGGTGGCGATGGCCGACGGCATCGTGGTCAACGGCAGCGGCACCAGCCTCGGGCAAGCGGCTAATGGCGTGCCTATCGTCAACATTGCTGCGCCCAATGGCGGCGGGCTGTCCCACAACAAGTTCAGTGATTACAACGTCGGCCAGCAGGGCGTAATTCTCAACAACGCCACGCAAAACCTGCAGAACACCCAGTTGGGTGGCTACATCATCGGCAACAGCAACCTGGGTGGTCGCGCGGCCAATGTAATCCTCAACGAAGTCAACGGCGGCAGCCCCAGTCAGCTCAAGGGCTACACCGAAGTGGCCGGGCAATCGGCCCATGTGATCGTCGCCAACCCTTATGGCGTGACCTGCAACGGCTGCGGCTTTATCAACACCCCCAAGGCCACCCTGACCACCGGCAAACCGGTGATCGAGAACGGCCAGCTCCAGCGTTACCAGGTGGACCAGGGCAGCGTCGCCATCGAAGGCGCGGGGCTCAACGCGAGCAATATCGACCAGTTCGAAATCATCACCCGCAGCGCCAAGATCAACGCCGAGATCCAGGCCAAGCACCTGGCGGTGATCGCCGGGGCCAACGATGTCGACGCCCAGACCTTGAACGCCACGGCACGCACCGCCAACCCGGCGGATGCGCCGCAACTGGCGATCGACTCCTCGGCGCTGGGTGGCATGTACGCCGGGGCGATCAAGCTGGTGGGCACTGAAGCCGGGGTGGGGGTGAAGTTGGCGGGGGACATGGCCACCAGCGGCGGCGACCTGCAAATCGATGCCAATGGCAAATTGACCCTGGCTCGTGCTCAGGCCCTGGGCGATGTGCAACTCAAGGCGCAAGAGGTGCAACTGACCGAGTCGGTGTACGCGGACCGGAACGCCAAAGTGGTTGCTGCTGAAAAACTGGCGGTGGACAAAAACCTGACAGCGGGCGGCAACGTGCACCTCGAAGGCCGGCAGGTGGTCAGTCGTGGTCAGCTTAATGCGGGGCTCCAGCGGCAAGAGGCTATCGAGACCATCAATCCCAGCAGCCATCTGCAGCTTCAGGGCGGCAGTCTGACCAATACCGGCACTATCAACGCCCGGGGCAGCCTCACGACTGATCTGGAGCGCCTGGATAACCGGGACGCGGAACTGGTGGCTGCGGGTGATCTGCACCTCAAGGCCGGTCGTGTTGATAACCGTGGTGGTCAGTTGATTGGCCAGCAAGCCCTCAAGGTTGAGGGCAGCAGTCTGGATAATCGTGGCGGGACCCTGGCCGCCGAGCAGTCTGTCAAGGTGGTACTCGACACTCTGGACAACCGCGATCAGGGCCTGCTGCTCAGCAAAAGCGCAGACTTGACCCTGAACACCGACAGTCTGGATAACCGCCAGGGCACCCTGCAAGCCAACCAGGGCGAGCTCAAGGCCAGGGTCAAACAGGTCCTCGACAACGGCGGCGGCAAGATCCTCACGGGGGCCGGAAAACTGAGCCTGGAAGCCGATGAACTGCGCAACCAGCAAGGACGACTGAACGCCCAGACCGGCAAGCTTGAGGTCAAAAGCGCGACCTTCGACAACACTCAGGGGCAGGCCCGCGGGGCGGCAGTCGAGATCAGCAGCAGTTCCCGTCTGCTCAATGATCAGGGGCATGTGCTGTCCACCGCAGGCGACTTGCAGCTCAAGGGCGGCGAGCTCCGCAACAACGAGGGCGAGATCGCCAGCCAGAAGCACCTGCAACTCTCCGTCGACAGCTTGCAGAATCAGAAGGGCAGCCTCAGCGCCGAAACCATCGGGCTGGCGCTTTCCGGCAAGCTGGACAACGACGCGGGGCTGATCGAGGCCCGGGAAAGCCTCGCGGTGGACGCCGGTTCAGTGAGCAACGACAAGGGTCGTTTGCGGGCCTTGGGCGAGCAGGGCGAGAGCCGCTTCAGCATCGGTGGTCGTTTCGATAACGACCAGGGCCTGGTGGAGATCGGCAATCAGCGCTTGATTCTGAGCAGTGGGGGCTTGAGCAATCAGCAAGGGCTGGTGCGCCACCTGGGGCAACAAGGCTTCGTGTTGTCCCTGGCGGACGCTGGCAATGCTGGCGGTAGTTTCATCACCAACAGTCGGCTGGATCTGGACCTGGCGGATTGGAGCAACACCAGCCGGATCCAGGCACAAAAGATCGGCTTGAAGGTCGGGACCTTCACCCAGACCCGCACTGGCAAGCTGGTCTCGGTCGAGGGGGTCGAGGCTAGTGGTGATCATTGGATCAACGATGGCGGCCTGGAAACCGACGGCGACCTGAAGCTGATCCTCAGTGGCTCCTACCAAGGCAGCGGTATTCTCAAGAGCCAGGGGCGCATGACCCTTGCAGCCGCCCGCGCCGACCTTGGCCAAGAGGCCGAGGTGCGCAGCGGTGCTGCCGCCGATTTCACCCTCGGCAGTCACCTGCAGAACCTCGGCACGCTCACGGCCGCCGGCGACCTGCAACTCAAGGTCGACAGCCTGACCAACCAGGGCACCCTTGGGGCGGGCAATGCCCTGCACATCGAAACCCCGACCCTGGTCAACCAGGGCGGGCTGATCTTCAGCGGCGCCGACATGCAGCTGGAAACCAGCAGCCTGACCAACGACAAGGGTGACATCTACAGCCTTGGGCGCCTGGACGTGAATGCCCCGGGACAACAACCGGCCAGACTAATCGAAAACATTTCCGGCACCATCGAAAGCGCCCATGGCATGCAGTTGCTGGCCAATCGCCTGGTGAACCGCAAGGAGAAGTTCGCCTTTATTCCGGCCCTGACCTCCGGGCGTATCACCTTGCACTTCACCGACAACTGCAAGGGCAAGCACTGTGCAGCCTCCTACTCGGTGACCGAGGTCTACGGCACGAAAATCACCGAGGACTCCCAGCGCGGTAACCTGATTTCCGGCGCCGAGCTGACCTTCAAGGGCGACAGCTTCGAAAACCAGTTCAGTACCGTTTCTGCCGCCGGCGACATCAGCTTGCAGAGCAACAGCCTGAAGAACATCGGTGCCGGTGGCGGCGAGATCCGCAATTACGCTTACTCGATCTACACCAAGGACGACGGCGCCTACTACACCTTCATCAACAACATGGGGCGCTACAACGCCTACAACGACCCCAACTCTGCCAGTTACAACCCTGCGGCGATGCCATTGGGAGCGATCGCCCTTGGTAGCCTGAACGGCTTCAGCAAGGTTGAGACCTCCGGCAGTGGCGAAGTCGCCGCGGCAGTCATCCAGGGCGCCGGCAAGGTGGACATCACCGGCACCCAACTGCTGGAAAACAGCGTGATTCGTCCGGGTGAAACCGTGGCCGCCAGTGCCAGCCGGGTCGGCCTGACAGCCGTGGACAGCAGCACCCAGGCCCTGCCACAGCTGAACCTGCAAGCCGCTCCGGACCTGCAGCAACAAGCGGTCAACCCTCTGGCCTTGCCCGGTTTCAGCTTGCCGCAAGGTGACAGCGGCCTGTTCAAGGTCAGCCGCAACCCGCAACACAAATACCTGATCGAAACCAACCCGGCGTTCGCCAACCTCAAGCAGTTCATCAGTTCCGACTACCTGCTCAGCCGCATCGGTTTCAACAGCGACCAGACCCAGCGCCGCCTGGGCGACGGTCTCTACGAACAACGACTGATCCGCGAAGCGGTGATCGCCCGTACCGGCCAGCGCTTCATTGCCGGGCTGGACAGCGACGAAGCGATGTTCCGCCACCTGATGGACAACGCGATCGCCAGCAAGACCGCCCTTGACCTGTCACCGGGTGTCGCCCTGACCTCCGCCCAGGTTGCGGCCCTGACCCACGACATCGTCTGGATGCAGGAACAGGAGGTCAACGGCGAGAAGGTCCTGGTACCGGTGCTGTACATGGCCCAGGCCAACAACCGCCTGGCGCCCAATGGCGCGCTGATCCAGGGGCGCGATGTGAACCTGATCTCCGGCGGCACCCTGGCCAACCAGGGCACTCTGCGCGCCAGTGCACAACTGCAAGCCAGTGCCCAGAACATCGACAACAGCGGCCTGATGGAAGCCAACGAACGCCTGTCGCTGCTGGCCACCCAAAGCATCCGCAACGCCCAGGGCGGGATTCTCAAAGGCCGGGACGTCAGCCTGGTCGCGACCCAGGGCGACGTCGTCAACGAGCGTTCGAAAGTCAGCCAGGACACCCGTTATGGCGGCGGTATCCAGCACAACGACTACCTCAACAGCGCGGCTCGGGTCGAGGCGGGCAACAGCCTGAATATCGACGCCGGACGGGATATCCGTAACAGCGGCAGCGTGCTCCAGGCCGGGGGGGATGCGAGTCTCAAGGCGGGACGTGATCTGGCGTTGGTGGCCACTGAGCAAGTGAACAGCAGCAGCGGGCGCCACAAGAAGACCAGCTGGAGCCAGAGCCAGACCACCCAGCACGGCAGTGAAGTGCAGGTCGGTGGCAATCTTTCCGCCACGGCCGGCCAGGATCTGCAGATGGTGGCCAGCAAGGTCGCGGCCCAGGGCAGCCTGGCACTGGCAGCGGCGCGTGATGTCTCCATCGAGGCTGCGGCCAATGAGAGCCACCGCGCGACGAAGAGCAAGAAGGTCACCAGCAGTAACGATCAGGTACGTCAGCAGGCATCCTCGGTGACCGCTGGCGGCGATCTGTCGATCAAGGCGGGTCAGGACCTGACCTTGGTGGCCAGCCAGGTGAAGGGCGAGCAAAACGTCGCGCTGGATGCCACTCGCGACCTTAGCCTGCTGTCCGCCAAGGACGAGAGCGCCTCTTTCTACTCGAAGAAGAGCAAAGGTTCCTTCGGGCGTAGCAGCAGCAAACAGCAGGAGAGCTATGACAGCACCAACGTCGCCTCCGTGGTCGAGGCCGGGAAAGACCTGACCCTCAACACCAGCAAGAAAGCCGATGGCGGCATGAGCATCAACGGCGGCCGCGATGTCACGGTGATCGGTAGCCAGCTCAAGGCCGGTGCAGACCTGATGGTCGGTGCCACCGGCGATGTGGCGATCCTCTCCGGCGTCGAGGAACACGGCTCCTACAGCAAGAAGACCAAGTCCGGCTTCCTCGGCCTGTCGAAAAGCGGCAAGAGCCAGTTGCAAACCACCGCGACCCAGGTCGGCAGCGAGCTGAATGCCGGCAACGATGTGGTGGTGGCCGCGGGCAACGATATCCGCTTGCGGGCCAGTGAAGCCACGGCCGGCAACGATGTGGAACTGCGTGCCGGGCTGGTCAAGGACACGGGTGACATCAACCTGGTTTCGGCCAACGACACCGCCTACAGCCGCAGCGAGCAGTACAAGAAAAAGGTCGGGCTGTCCTCCTCCGGGGCCAGCGTCTCTTTTGCCTCGGCCAAGGAATCCGGGCGCCAGGCGCAAAGCAGCACCAGCGTGGGCAGCCAGGTGTTGGCCGAGCGCGATGCGAGCCTGAAGGCCGAGCGCGACATCAACGTGGTGGGCAGCGGCATCAGCGCCGGGCGCAATGTCAGCCTCGACGCCGGACGTGACGTCAACGTGGTGGCGGCACAGAACAGCTCAGCGGAGCAGGACTGGAAAAAGAGCAAGCAAGTCGGCGTAGGCGTCAGCAGTGACGACAACGGTGTCAGCCTCTTCGCCGGGGCCGAGCGCAACAAGGAAAAGAATCGCGTCGAAACCCAGACCGCCGCCGCCAGCCAGATCAGCGCTGGTGCAGACCTGTCGGTCAACGCCAAGCGCGACATCAATCAGATCGGTTCCGACCTTCGGGCCGATCACGACATCAACCTGGTGGCCGGCCGCGACATCAAGATCGACGCGGCCCGGGAAGTGCGGGTGACCGAGCAGCAGCGTGAAAGCGAGCGCAATGGCCTGGGTGTCACCCTCAACCACAACTACGGCAAGACCAAGGATGCGGTCAACGGCGCCGGCGACGGTGAAAACAACACCAGCAAAGCCTCCAGCACCCTCAAGGCCGTCGACTCGGTCAGCCAGTTCCTCGCCGGGCCGACCGCTGACGTCAAGCTTGGCAACAGCAAGCAAAGCAGCAGCCAGGAGATCATCGAGCAGAGCAACCGCTCTTCAACCCTGCAGGCCGGCAACGACCTGAACCTCACGGCCAACAACGACGTGACCGTCAAGGGTAGCCAGCTGGGTGCCGGGCGCGACATCAACGTCAAAGGGCGCAACGTCACTCTGGATGTGGCCAAAGGCAGCATCAGCGAGGAAACCCGCAACACCGAGATGTGGGGCGGCATCCACGGCGGCACCAGTGGCGGCTTCAAGATCGGCGTTGGCGGCAGCTTCGGCACCGCCAATACCGAGAGCAGCCAAGGTTCCTCCACCGCCACCCAACTGGATGCCGGGCGCGACATCAACCTCAAGGCCAGCAACGACCTGAACCTGATCGGCACCCAGGCCCAGGCCGGACGCAACATCGACCTGGATGCTGGCAACGACCTGAACATCCGCGCCGCGCAGAACGACCACAGCAGCGAGAACAACCGCAACAGTGGTGGTGGGGAGATGGGCTTCACCTTCGGCTCGGAAGGCGTGGGCGTCTACGTCAGCGTCAGCATGGGCAAAGGCAATCTGGAGCGTGAAGGCGAGCGCCAGCAAGAGGCCTATCTCTATGCCGGGGACCGTCTGGGCTTCACCAGTGGCAAGGACACCAACATTTCTGGTGCCAACCTGCGTGGTGATGAAGTGATCGGACGTGTCGGGGGGGACCTGAACGTCGCTTCGGTCGCCGATACCGGCAAGGTCAAGGGCAAGGAATTCGACATTAGCGTCACCGCCACCTTTGGTCCTGCCCCGGGGCTCAGTGGCTCAGTCGGTTACGGCCAGACCACTGGCAAGACCGACTGGGTTGAAGAGCAAACCCGCATCACTGGCAAGAACAAGGTCGATATCCGCACCGAAAACCACACCCAGATCGACGGTGCGCTGATCGCCGCTGACAACGGCAACCTCAAGCTGGACACCGGCACGCTGGGCTTCAGCGATATCGCCGGTAAGGACAAGGAGCACGGCTATTACCTGAACGTGGGCGGCACCTACAGCTCCGGTAGTGGCACCACACAAGACAGCAGCCAGGTGGGTAAAGGCAAGGAGGGTGAAACCGGCTGGAGCGTCAGCGGCTGGGATTACCAGAAGGACCGCGAGCAGATCGTGCGCGCCACCGTTGGGGCGGGCGAGATCGTGGTGCGCAAGGATGCCGAAACCGGAGCCGATTCAACGGCCGGGCTGAACCGGGATGTTAGCAAGGCGTATGAGATCACCAAGGATGAGGAGTCGCGTACGGATTTGTATGCGAGCAGTTCTTCCCTTGGGGCTGTGGCGAGCCCGAAGAAGACGTATGAGCAGTGGAAGAAGAATGTTGAGTTGTATGGGGAGAACAGTCGAGACGCGATCTTAAAGCTTGACGAGCTTATGGCCAGTATGGTCGTGCTGCTGACAGCTGGAAGTGATATCGAGTTTGCATCCAAGCATGTGAATAACGTGCTGGTGCTCCGTGAAAACGCTCGAAAACTCGTCAGCAAGGATGCGAACAAGCGCGCGGAGGGTATGGATTATCTGATCCGGGCGAAAGTCGGCGAAGCGAATGGGGAGGGGGGCAGACTTCTTATCGCTCGAATGAAGGATATCGCCCGCGAGAGCCCGGAAAAGTCACTTGAGCTGGCAGAAATGTTGGCCAATTTGAAGAACCCTTCAAATGGATCGCTAAATCTCGCTGCTGCTCCTGCCGCAGGAGTGATGGGAGCCTTAGCGTTTGCGCTGGTTTACTCAGTAGCGACGCCTCAGGTTCAAGAAAATATGCGTGACGCAGTCGGCTCGGTAGCGTCGCCCGAGACTCAAGAAAATATGCGTAACACAGCCAACTCGGTTGTTGAGAGCGCTAAAAAAGCAGGTGGTGCTGCAAAGGAAGAGGTGCAGAAGCAGCTAAAAATTTCGATCGGCCTTTGGGAGTTTATAACCCTCACTGCGTTTCCAATTCACCTGCTTGATGACGAAAACCGAAAGCTGGTCAATCCGATTGTTGATACGTCAGGAGGGAATCCTGCCAGTGGAGGCTACGCTGAGGGCGGCGGAGTTATTACAACGCCGCATACCGGCGGTACTCAACTGGATGGGGGGCAGAGGGATGGCGCCTATGTGACTCCGGAGCACAAGCTAAGTCCGGGTATTGTGTATAGTGAAAAGGTATCGGAAAAAGGAACTGTGACCATTGCACAGAACCTCCCTGATAGTAGATTGCCTCTGCAAAAAGAAATTGATATTGCTAATATTCTTGCCGAAGAGCGAGGGGTGAGTGTTCTGTTGAGAGGCTCAAACACACCAAGTGGTGACGCTACTATTCGTTTGCCAGATGGCACAAGGCTTCGTGCGGAGTTTAAAACTTTTGAAACTCCAGATGCTCCGGTGTCAGAGCTGACAGATAATCGTATAAAGAGAATATTTGAGCGAAATATTAGTACCGGCAGCTCGCAACTCAATGGTTTTCCAAGTGCGGTAGTAATTGATGCGCGCGCATTGAGTTTGTCATCTGAACAGGTTGCTGGTTATATAGATAGAGCTTTAAATAATGTGGTGCCAAAACGTCCTGAGTTGGAGCAGGTTTTTGCAATTACACAGCATGGAGTTATTCAAATGCCGATTGTGAGGGGGAAGTAAATGGGTACGTATTATTATTTGTGCTGCAAAACTTGCCGAATTTCATTGAACTTAGGAAAGAAGCTGGCGAAGGAAGGGGGGCGATTAGTTGTTCAGGGGGTTTACTCTGACAAGGAAAGGGCCTGGCTCAATGATAAGCGTGCATGGGATATTATTCAGGCCTTTTTTCAGCAGCATGAAGGGCATGATTTACTATTCGTTAATGATGACGACTTTTCGCAGATCCAGTTGTATGACTATGTTGAAGGGGACGACTTTTTGGAGGGGGGAACTTGATTGGTGGGTTTTTCTAAAATAACTATTTTGTTATGGCTGCTGCGTAAAGGTCTATGGGAAGTGACGTGCTGAATACAATAGGAAATATCTGTAGCCTAAATAGAGATGAGGGGTGTGATGGCTGTTTGGTACTTTAAATTTGCTTTGGTTTCTGATGAGGGAATAGTAAGTGTATGTGGGGAAATGGTGGCGCGCTTGCCTGAATATAGTGGGAAGGGGGGGCGCTGAAGAGATTTTAGGCGGTTTTCCTAACTATTGGTTAGAAATAGGAAATATTGAGTTGTTGTTGGCTGGGATTTCTCGTTTGCTTCCGGAAATTGAGTCGTGGACTAGTGAGGCAAGAGTGTTTGGTTATGAGGATGGTGATCGAGTAGAGTTTTGGGAGGATGATGTTTTATGTTATCTGGATTTGAGGAGGTTGTCTTTATCTCTGCTAGAGGGGATTTTAGTTCTTGCCGCTGAGTTTGATTGTAGTTTGGTTCTGTTTGGTAGTGGTGAGGTTGTTGAGTCAAAATTGCCATTAGTTGTGGAAAAGATAAAAGAGTCTAACGCTTTTGCTTTTTGTGTGGATCCAGTTGGTTTTTTTGCGGGGCTCTAATTTTTTGGAGGGTAGATAGTCTGGGGTTTTCGGATTTAGTGTTGTTTTTTATATGTAATATAGTCTTCATGGTTGGTTTGTTTGGGCTTGGGTTTGCTCATGTGATGGTTATTTTAATAAGTTTTTGTGGCGAATTAATTGGGTTTTTATGCGGCATTAAGTTTTGATCAGATGTGGTTGTGGAGCACAAGCTGAATCCGGGGGTGATGTATAGTGAGGGTGGGGCAGGAAAAGGTGATGCAACTATCATTGATAGTGCCATCCTTGCATAAAGAGTTATGGATGTTCGAGCTGGATTACCCTCTGACTTGAGACGCGGTGGTAACGTTGCCGTTGCTGATATAGATATCCCAGGAATATCGAGGCAGATGGCTGCACATAGTGGGATTTCTGTCGCAGGTAGAGGATTTATTGGTGAGGGAAGTGGGGATTTTGTAGCTCAAATTGTCCCCAATAAAGCAGGGGATCCGGTTTGTCGAGGGACAGACTCTGAATATAAAATTCTTGATAGTATCGCCGATCAGTTAGGTGGTAACAGGGCGGTAAGTGGGGTTGTAAATATATTTACAGAAAAGCCAGCATGTGTGAGTTGCCTGGGGGCAGGAGAGCAATTTAATGAAAGATATTCTAATGTCACTGTTAATTTTATAGATAATCAGGGGGGCATGCTCCGACCTCCAAGGAGAATTCCATAATGGAAGATCGAGTAGCTTATAGTGAGATTAGGGCTTGTTTTTTAGGTCTCTATTATAATTATTGTAGGGTGAAGCTTCGTCATAATAGTTTGTGGGTAGAAGGAGAGAGCGAAGCTGGTTACGCATATGCAGAACTTGAAGGGGGTTTTGATAAGCCTGTTGAAATTTTGATGTTGGAAGTTGTTGCTCTGGTGCTTAGGGGGGGGCGATCTTCAGAAAAGGTTCATGATTATCATCGGGCTGTTATTGAGGAAGTATTAAGAGATAATGACCTTCCTAGTATTTTAGAAGGGTTGCCACAAGAAGAAGCAGTGGAGTTCAGTTCTGATCTCAGGCTGTTAGGGGTGATTTAGTCTATGGGTGCTCTGTTTGGACGAGGGCATTTTTTTGGGGGGCGCAGATTGCGAGTGAGTTGAGTTTGAATGTAAGTTTGAGTTTAGACTGTTCTAATTTCGTTTGAGGAGATGCATTGTGGAGATGTTAAAGAAAGAGTGTGTAGCAAGTGTCACTCTTTATGATCTTAGGGTTTCAGAGGGTGAGTTGATGGTGTTTGCAGATTGCATAGACATAGTTATGAAAAGTTTTAGCGATACAGCTATTGCGGAAAATACAGTGTGTGAGTCGAAGGAGGAGCTCTCTTTCTATTTTGATGAGATTAAGGAACTGCTGAAGGGTATGGTCCGTCAGGAGTACTTGCCAGAGCGTTTTAAGGAGGGTCGTTAATTGTGTGTCTGTCAGGAAAATATTTATAGGCTTGTTGGGTGTAGGGGTGGATTTTTATTGGGATGAAAGTGATGGTAGACGTTGGCCGGGCTGTCGCTCAGGTGTCTTGAATGGAGATGGAGTTGATCTACTCGCCTGTTTGTTAATGGATGACGGTGGTCAAACTTATTTAGAAACTGCGCAATGGCTTGATGAAGGACTGAACAAGATTCGTCAGATAGCTAGTGGTAAGATTGAAGTGGTTGACTGGAGTCGTGATGCTTGGGGCGTAGTTCTTGCTGGTAAGGTGGCAAAAATATACTCATTATATGATGAGGCTTGTTTTTTAGATGTGGCTCTTGAATATTTTGAAGGCGTGTTGTGGGCGTGGAAGAAGTTTATCCTCTCGCAATAGATGTTGGTGGGCGTATGTATCGATTTTTAAAATTATCTAGGTAGAGTAAACGTGACGGTTCTAGATGCCGATTGGCAACCTGAGTTTGGTTCGATATTTACTTGGTTTGCAATCGATAAATTTGGACGGGTTGCCGTGATGGTGAATAACTGTTTCGGTGATTTACCCAAGGAGTTGCTCAGGATCGCCGAGGCTGAGTTACTGCTCCATCGAATGAATGAGTATATGTGGGAGGAATCAAAAGAGTTTTATGATTGTCCGATAGTGAAAGGTGGCGGCTTTGATGTGGACCTGTATTCCGCTTGTCGCCATCGAAGGAATTTGTGCAAAGGTTCCATTTTAGATGAGTTTGAAAGTGATTTGGCTGAAATGGGTAACTACAGCGAGGCCAATTTACCTGTTAACAAGGGCTTTTTTGTCTATCACGCCATTGAAGGCAGCTATGAGGGTGAGGACTATCCAGTAGGGTACGATGGTGCCACTAGGATGGGGGACTACTTTAGATATTTAGTTCCGACAGTTTTCGCATCAATCGAGGACTTTCCTGAACCATTGCGAAGAGGCATCGCTGTTTCGGATCACTTGGACTTTACAGTTGATCGGTTGCTGGATAACGAACGTATAAATGAATATTTCCCTACTATGCACCAAGACTAAAGGGGCGGCTCTAATACCGCCCCTTTTTTTCTTATGCTGCTAGCTGACCTTGCATCCGTCGCCCTGCCACATCCATCAAATCACACCCATCTCGCAGCAAAATGCTGCACACCAGCGACAGTTCCTGAAGCACCATTGCACCTTTGGGCGCTTCATCAGAAATCGCGAAGTTCTCCAGCAATTGAGTCACGGCGCGAATGCGATACGCCGCTGCATCGTGCAGGACGTCAATGGGGGCCTGGGTATCGATCAGCAGCGAGGAAATGTTGCAGTCGTGGCCGGTAATCGGCATGTATCTGTTCATGTGTAGACCTCTGTTTGACTGGCTGAATGCCTTCACCCGTTGTCGCCAAACAAGTGGGTGACGGCTGTACGCAGGTTGGCGAACCGACTACAGAGGTAAAGTCGGCAGATCCTGAGATCTCCCGCGCACAGCCGTCATAAAACTGCGTGTGCGGACGCAAAATACCTGCAAGCTGGATCTTTTGCATTCCCTCTGTAAATCAGGTCGCCAAACCCGGTCGTCCATTCAACGACCCCTCGACTATATCCAGCGCTTCCCCTGTCCTTAAAGCCCCATTCCTACCGGATCGTCTGCTTCTGCCGTAAGGCAATTCCTAATTTGCCGAGAGGATCTTTTCGAGCCGGTCCACCGCGATTTTCCTGGCTTACAATGCCGCTGCTCATCGCCATACCAGTGATGCTTTTCAGGTGGCGGCGCGTTGTTGAAAAAACTCTCAAGGAAGATCCGTCATGCGTCTTTTGTCGTTGCTGTTCACTCTCGTTCTGCTCGCCGGTTGTGCTTCCACCCCGGACTATTACATCTCGCCCAAATCGGTGCAGATTCCCGCCACCGCCACGTACTGGATCGATACCTTCAACCTGCAACTGGTCGGCGAGAGCGAGCGCTTTCTGCCCGAGGACAAGCTGCGTCAGCAACTGGGCATGGAGTTGATCCGCCAATTGGGCAATGCCAATCGCTACGCCGCCAGCAAGGACAGCGCCGACTACCTGCTGGATGTGGATGCGGTGTACAAGCGCCGCCTGAGTGATTCCAAGGGTGGGCTGGTGTCGATGGTCGTCGATGACAATACGATCCTGGCCAGTGTCGATTTCGGCTACAAGGTCCAGGTCAAGCGCGACGGCGCCGAGGTGTTGCATTTCGCTCAGGAGCGCAACGGTTTGCAGCCTGCCGGAGCCATGGGCCAGTTGCGTAATATGAAGAGCATGCTGGGGGTGATCACCAACAGCGGTAATTCGGATGTGGAGAACTTCTACATTCGCGCTCTGCCGAAGTTCATTGTCAGTGATATCAAGGCCATTCCTTCGCGCTGAGTAGGTGTGTGGCTGGATGGTAGGAGCGAGCTTGCTCGCGATGAGCCGAGGGCGCTGCGTTCTTTCAGTTGCGGCGCGTTGTCGTTGACGTTCATCGCGAGCAAGCTCGCTCCTACATGGGGTGTGGATGTATCAGTCGGCCTTTTGGCTTATAGCGCCCTCACCGGAATACAAATCTCACACTCCAGCTCCCCGGTCTTGACGTCGTAGTAAGCATCCGCCGGATAGCGTTCGAACGCCGGGCGCGGGTCGAACTGCATGCCGCTCTTGGGCAGCCAGTCACGGCACAGTTCGATCCAGGCGTCGGCGATGGCTGGGCCCAGGCCGCGGTAGTGGGCCACGGCGTAGAGGCCTCCGGGTAGGGTGGTAATGACGGCCGGGGCGTTGGCCTTGAAGTCTTCGGGCACTTCGACGCAGGCGTCGTAGCGGCATTTTTCGGCGGGGGTGAGGTCCGGGTCGTCGTGGCCGATGCCGTAGCGCACGCGGTTGAACAATCGGTGTTCGAGCATCCATGGCATGGCGGTTTCGCGCCAGAAAACCCCAATGCCCGGGCCGTAGGCGCCGATGTAGCGCAGGTAAGCCACGCGAGTGGCGGGCAGCTGCTGCAGGGTGACGTTCATCGCTGTTTCCTTCAGGTGAATGAAGGCGTCAGGATCGTCGAAGGCGGGAATGTGGGTCTGATCAGGATTGCTCAATTCACGCAGGCGCCGTTCTCGGATGTCGTCGAGGCGGCGGTGCCAGCGTTTCGGTTCGGTGTCGCGCCAGGTGCTGGGGGAGACCGAGAAGTGTTGCTTGAAGGCTCGGGAGAAGGCTTCGCCGGAGCCGAAGCCGACTTCCAGCGCGATTTCCAGGATCGAGGCTGCGGGGCGACTGGCCATGAGGTAGGCGCCGCAGGCCAGGCGCCGGCGACGCAGGTAGGCGCCCAGGGGCTCGCCGACCCAGGCGCTGAACAGGCGGTGGAAGTGGTAGGGCGAAAAATGTGCCACCCGCGCCAGGTCCGTCAGATCCAGGGGCTGGTCCAGGTGTTGGTCGATGTACTCCAGCACCCGGTTCATGCGCAGGGTGTATTCGTGGAGGCTGTGGTAGGCGGCGCTCATGTCTTCAGATTAGTTGGCTGTGAGGGTCGTCGTAGTCTGCCGCAGATTTGTGCCATTTGTGTGTGCGATTCGCCGGCAAGCCGGCTCCTACGGGAGGTTTCTGTCGGCGAACAGGCTGTCAGTTGTCACAGCAGCAACTGCTGCCCTTGCTCCGGGGTGTTTTCTGGTAACGGTCGTGGTGCCGAACCCAGTCCATGATCTGTTCTTCGTTGCGCCCCTTGGGCGTCAGGTCGAGGAAGTTGTAGGCCCCCAGCAACAGGTCCAGCCCGCGGGCATAGGTGGAATATGTGTGGAAAATTTCACCTTGCGGGTTGCGATAGAACACGCTCAGGCCGGGTAGCTCCCGCTCGTCGCCACTGACCTGTTCGTAGTTGTAGCTGGCGGTTCCCTGGGCCAGTTGCTCGTCGCTGAGGCTCACGCCAAAGTCTTGGTTGAAGTCGCCGCCGGCGCTGGAGTACCAGTCGAAATGCCAGCCCATGCGTTGGCGAAAGGCTTGGAATTGGTCGTAGGGCGCGTGGGACACCACCACCAGCGCCACATCGTGGTGGGCCAGATGCAGGTTGGCGCCATCGAAGTGGTCCGCCAGGAACGAACAGCCCTTGCAGCCCTCTTTCCAGCCAGCGCCGAACATGAAGTGGTAGACCAGCAGTTGGCTGTGGTCGCCAAACAGGTCCGCGAGGCTTAGCGGGCCATTCGGGCCTTGAAACTGATAGGGCTTGTCGATTTTTACCCAGGGCAGCGCCCGGCGTTCGGCGCTGAGCTGGTCGCGCTGGCGGGTAAAGGCCTTTTCGTGGATCAGATGCTGTTTGCGGGCTCGTAGCCATTGTTCCCGGGAGACCACGGGATGATCGGTAACGGGCATGACATTTCTCCTCTGGCAGTGGGCGAAGCGTCTTACACACGCTAGTCGTTTGACTCCGGGGCAGATCGACAAACCGCCCAGCGGTTTTCCGCTTGGGGGGCGCTGGCCTGGGTGGATTTCCTGAACGGCTGAAAAGCCTGTCGGTCACAACCTATGAACGGCATTTCATTCTTGTGTCTGGAGGTTGAATCAGGATGAGCACTTACAACTGGGATCTGATCGAACGGCTGTTGCACGAAGTGCAGAACGGCGCCGGCCACAGTTTCACTCCCCGTCCTTACGCCGAGCAGCATGCGGCGGCCAAGGCGGCGGAAGGTGAGCCCACCGGTAACCTGGATGATCTGAAAGTCACTGCTACCGAGTACGAAAAGCTGCTTCTGGACCGGGGGTTTATCGAAACTCGGCCTGAGGAAGAGGGTGGCAATGGTGAGAATTTCATCCTGACACCCCGGGGCTCCAGCCTGCTGTGCCTGCTCGACAGCAGTATTCCGGGTCATGAGCATCCCCGTCAGGTGCTGGATGAGCAGGCCGATGCCCTGGCGCCGGAAACTTTCGACGAGTTGGCCTCCAAGGCTCAGATCGCCTAGCTCAGGGCGGGTCCTGGCGGGCGTTCTGCAGGCATTTGAGTTCCGCGAAATCCTGGCGTACGCCGTCGATCTTCTTCAGCAGGCGCTGGCGCTGCTCAAGGCTGCTGGTGGCCATCAGGTCCACCAGCAGGTGGCGGGCGGCCTGTTCGGTGCGGGCATAGGCCTGGCGGTAATCCTCTGTCCATAACTGCTCGCGGTTCACCAGCAGTTGCTCGATGCGTTGTGGGAAATCGCTGTTTTGCCGTTGCGCCACGGCGGCGCTGAACTGTGCCTGCCAGTGGATGCGGTTGGCGATCCACTGCTGGTTCTGTTCGCCCAGGGACGCCGACCATTGCTCGATGCGTCGTTGCTGGTTGGGACTCAAGGGGCCGATCCAGGATTTCAGGCGTTTGCTCATGCGCTGGCTGCGCTGTTCGATCTGCTGCGCCAGGGAGGGCTTGAGGTATTGCTCGCGATGTTCCTGCTGGTCCTTGGCAAAGGCGTTGTTCATCTCGGCGACTTGTCCGTCGTCCAGGCCCTGGAGCAGCTCTACCGCGGAGGGCACGATCTGCCGCGCGGTTTCGGCGATGGCTTGCTTGGCTTCCAGGGTTCGCTGTTGCAGGGCTTGGTCACTGACCTGATTGCTCTGCACCATGGCTTGCAGGCGATCAAGCCAGTCCAGGTAGCCTGGCAGTTGGGTGGTGCAATGCCAGCTCAGGTGCTGCTGCAGACGCTGGTTGAACCAGCTCTTCTGCTCGCGGTTCATGTCCAGGTAGTCGTTGAGGGTCCAGGGGATGATCACATCCAGGTTGCGATAGGCCAGGCCGACCCGGCTGCAGGCGCCGAGCAGCAGGCTGCAGATCAGAAGCGGGATGAGCAGGTGCCAGCGGCGGGCCATGGGCGAGTCCTTGCGAGTGCGGGTTGCTGTATCTGAACCCGCCGGGCCGCTGACAGTTCAGAGGCCTGTGCCTAGTAAAACGTCCGTTCGGCCTTGAAGGTGAGCAGGCCGTCGCACTGTGGGTTGTGCCCGGTGTAGGCACTGCAATCGCTACCGCGCAGGCTTGAATCACTGTAGATCAGCTTTAGATCGATCCCCCGCCAGGGCCGCGAGAATTTGATCGACCAGTCATTGAAGCCTGCCACTTCACTGCCGTTGGCCACGGCGACAGCGTTGGTCAACTGGTACGCGGTGTATTTGACGCTGATGCCTATGCCGAACGGCGAGTTGCCGCCCAGGTCGGCGAACAGGGTGCTGTTGCGCATGGCCGGGTCGTTGCTGAGGGCGGCGCCAAACCGGCTGCCCAGCAGGCTCAGGCCGCCGTAGAACTCCTGACTGTTCTGGGTGCGCCGCTGCGGGTAGTTGTAGTGAATGATCCCCAGTTCGTAGCCCAGGGTCTGGTCGAAGGGGCGCTTGAAGCCCAGGTAGGCGTCCACTTCAAGCGGGCTGGCGGGGTTCAGGCCCATGCTGGGGGACCATTGGCCGAAGTACCAGCCGCTGTCGTGGCTCAGGTCGAGGCCGCCGTGCAGGGAGTCGCTGGAGGCAGGTTTGACCAGGCCCTGGGCCATGCTGCGGCTGGGGCTGGTGCCCAGCTTGAGGTCGAAGGCGCCCAGTTCTCGCTGGACTGTGTGGCCCAGGGCGATGGGGCAGGCCAGTAGCAGGCTGAGGGCCAGTGTGGCGGATTTGAGCATGCAGCACTCCTTGAACGGCGGGGAGTGACAACCTGAAAGTCGGCTGAAACGATTTATCCGGAAGGCGGCAAGAATACCGGCGAATGCCTGGGGATGAGGGCCGTTCGTCGATTTTTACTGGCGTTGGGCGGGGAGCGGGGTGCCAGTCCTAGCGCTTTGAGGGCAAAGCGCTAAGGGACCAGGATAGAGCGTGGGGAATTACTTTTTACCGAGGCTGATCTGCTTGGACGGGCCGAAAGTCTGGCCGCTGACGCCTTTGGCAATTTGCTGGATTTCGCCGCCGGACTTGAGGAAGGCTGCGATTTGTTCGTTGATCGATTCGCTGGTTTCAACGGCGGGAGCTGGTTTTGCTTTGCTGTTGGAGGCTTTTACTCGCATGGCGGCCATTTAACCTTTCGGGAAAATTAATTTGGCCAGGCATCTTATCAGAAATACTTGACAATTGCTTGGTAAATATCCTCTGGAATAACCCGCGGCTTTTTGTGTTTTTTTCTAAGTTGATCTCGCTGATATCTACCTAAGTGGCTGTTTTAAATAAGGACTACTGGCGGGCAAGGCGGTCTTGGCGCTGCGGATTCCGCTCGGGCAGGTGCGCCTTTGCCTGACGAGTGGCCGCTTGATCGGCGCCAAGGCCAGAAAAATCAAGGCTGTTCATGGATTTTTCCCTGGGCGACTCAGGAGCATCAACGCCACTGTGGAAAACAGGTAGAATGCCGCCCACGTAACGAGGGTATTGGAAATGGCTTTAGTCGGGCGCTACAACAGTTTGCAAGTGGTAAAACACACTAACTTTGGTTTGTATCTGGATGGCGGTGCGGACGGCGAGATCTTGCTGCCCAATCGTTATATTCCCAAGGATATTCCCAGTGAAGATGAAGACTGGTTGAATGTTTTTGTTTATCTGGACAGTGCCGACAAGTTAATCGCAACTACTGAAAAGCCGAAAGTTCAAGTCGGCGAGTTCGCCAGTCTTAAAGTTGTCGAAGTTAACAGCATCGGGGTATTTCTGGATTGGGGATTGCCCAAGGATCTGCTGCTGCCGTACTCCGAGGAAAAGCGCCAGATGAATGCCGGCGAATACTGCGTGGTGCATGTCTACCTGGACAAGCACACCCGTCGTATCACCGCCACGGCCCGCCTGGACCGCTATCTGGACAAGACGCCCGCCAACTACAAGGTGGGCCAGGAAGTCGACTTGCTGGTGGCCGAGTCCACCGACATGGGCTTCAAGGCCATCATCAATAACAAGCACTGGGGCCTGATTCACAAGAACGAGGTGTTCAAGTTCCTGCGCTCTGGCATGCAAGAGAAAGGCTTCATCAAGGAAGTCCGCGCCGACGGCAAGATCAGCCTGAGCCTGCAACCTGTGGGTGAAGAGGCGGCCACCAGTCTGAACTCGAAGATCCTTGCCAAGTTGCGGGAGAACAATGGTTCCCTGGCGGTCAGCGACAAGAGCGATCCGGCATTGATCAGCAGTTTGTTCGGGGTCAGCAAGGGCAACTTCAAGAAGGCCATCGGTGCACTTTATAAGCAGGGCCAGATTGTCATCCACGCAGATCGCATCGAGCTAAGCTGACACTCACTTCACGCTGCAGGCGAGTCTCATGAAAACCACTCTGGTCGCCTGGCTCGCCACCCTGCTGGCGTTCCTGCTGCTCGACGCGCTTTGGCTGGGGCTGATGATGGGCCCCACCTACCGCGCCCAGCTGGGCTCGCTGCTGTTGGAACAACCACGGCTCTTGCCGGCGGCTCTGTTCTACCTCCTCTACGTGACTGGTTGCCTGCTGTTCGCGGTACGCCCCGCCCTGCAACAGGGTGGCTGGCGTCGGGCTGCGCGCCTGGGGGCACTGCTCGGGCTGGTGTCCTACGGCACTTATGATCTGAGCAACTGGGCGACCTTGCAGGCCTGGCCGGCCGCCCTGGCGCTGCTGGATATGGCCTGGGGCATGCTGGTCAGTGCCCTGGCCAGTGGTTTCGGCGTCTTCTGTGCCTGCCGTTGGGCACCTGATGCTGGACGCGGGCCGCAAGTCTGAGCGGGTTTGCCACTGGATTTTGCGCCGCTGTTCAGCCCGCTGGGGTGTAACTTTTTATCTTGGGTAGGTGTCATGTCATTCAAACACTGTGAGGCACTGTGGTGAGCATCGAACGGCGCAACGCTGATGGCTTTGCCCTGCAAGTGATGCTGGGGTTGTGCCTGATCTGGGGCGTGCAGCAGGTCATGATCAAGTGGGCGGCGGCGGACATTGCTCCGGTGATGCAGGCGGCCGCCCGTTCCGGGATTTCGGCGCTGCTGGTGGCCCTGTTGATGTGCTGGAAGGGCGGCTGGTCGCAGATTCCCGGCACCTGGCGCGCCGGTCTATTGGCCGGCGCCCTGTTCGGCCTGGAGTTTTTGTTCATTGCCGAGGGCCTGAAGCTCACCAGCGCCGCGCACATGTCGGTGTTTCTTTATACCGCGCCGATCTTCACCGCCCTGGGGGTCAATTGGCTGCTGCCCAGTGAGCGTTTGCGGCCCTTGCAGTGGCTGGGGATCGTTCTCGCGTTCATTGGCATCAGCATTGCCTTTGCCGGTGGCATCTCCCTCGACAACCTGGACCGGCGCATGCTCCTGGGCGACCTGCTGGGATTGCTGGCGGGGCTGGCCTGGGGGGCGACCACGGTGGTGGTGCGGGCTTCACGGCTGTCGGAAGCGCCTGCCACCCTGACCCTGTTCTATCAGTTGATCGTCGGATTTGTCGGCCTGTTGTTGATTGCCGTGCTCAGCGGTCAGGTGACCCACGTCAGTCTGACCCCGGTGGCGGTGGCCAGCGTGCTGTTCCAGGGGCTGGTGGTGTCGTTTTTCAGCTACCTGACCTGGTTCTGGCTGTTGCGTCGCTATCTGGCGGCAAACCTGGCGGTGTTTTCCTTCATGACGCCGATGTTCGGCGTGACCTTCGGCGTGCTGTTGCTGGGTGAGCCATTGAGTCTCAACTTTGTGCTCGGCGCCATGCTGGTGCTGCTGGGCATCACTTTTGTCAGCGCCGAGCAATGGTTGCGTCGGCGGATCAAGCGCTTTCTGTAAGCCGCTGCCTAGGACGCCAGCGGGCAGCGCTGTGTCGCGGACCGCGGTTGCCAGAGCAGGCTGGCGCCGAGCAGCAAGCCGCAGCCTGCGACCATCAGCGCCGGCTGCAGATTGCCGCTGAAATGACTGCTCAGGGCCGCCAGCAATGGACCGCTCAACTGACCCATGGCGAAGCAGGCGGTGAGCAATCCGGCATTGCGCTGGGCCGACTGTGGTGCCAGTTCCCGTGAGCGCTGCATGACCAGTTGCATGCAGGCCAGGAACGGCGTGCCACACAGCAGCACTCCCAGCACCAGGCCCAGGCCACTGCCCAGCAGGCAAGCAAAGACTCCCGCCGCCTGCAGCCACAGGGTCGCCATCAGCCAGTGCCGAGTGTTGTCCGGGCGTTGTCGGCGCAGGCTCACCAGGGCGACTCCCAGGGCGGCGGCCAGGCCGAAGCCGGGCCAGAACAGATCGGCTTGCCACTGGCCGTGAAAGCGCGCGCTGGCCATCTGCGAGAGAAAGGTCGCGGGAATGATGTAGCCCACGCCGTACAGGCCATAGACCAGCCCCAGGCGGCCCACGCTTTGCTCATTTTCCGCGGTCGGCTGGGGGGTGAGCCGCTGGCTGCTGGAGGTCCGGGGTAGGATCGGCAGGATCACCAGCAGCATTAGCAAGGCCACGGCGCCATACAGCAGCCACAGGTTGGCGGAGCTTTGTCCCAGCCGATTGGCGCCCAGGGCCAGCAGGCCGGTGAGCATGATCCCCAGCCCCGGGCCGGCGAACACCAGGGCTCCCAGGCGGGGCCGGCCTGCCGCCAGGGCCAGGGGCTGGCTCAGGGCCGTGATCATCACCAGCACCCAGGCACTGGCCAGGCCGGTGCCGAAGCGCAGCGCCAGGTGCGGCCAGAAACCCCGAGCCCAGAACGAAGCCAGGGTCAGCAACACACATAACCACAGCCCACCCAGCAGGCGGGCCCGCATCTGGCCCGGCTGCCGGGCGAACATGGCGTCCAGAGCGCCGATGAAATAGCCCAGGTAGTTGGCGGCGGCGATCAGTCCGGCGGCGGTCAGGTCGACCTGGCCTTCGCTGATCAGGTGCGGCAACTGTGGCGTCAGGGCGAAGCGGCCAATGCCCATGGCCATCATCAGGGCAATGAAACTGGCAAGCAGGCGCAGCAGGGGGGACATGGTGGTCTTCCATCGGCAAGGACAATGACCGTCAGGCTAGGGCGGATTGACTTTCATTAAAAATGAATAATAGTGAGAAACCTGTTCAGTTTTGGAGAAGGTCATGGAGTTCAGCCAGCTGCGTATCTTCCAGGCTGTGGCCGAGGAAGGCTCCATCACCCGGGCCGCCGAGCGCCTGCACCGGGTGCCGTCGAATCTCTCGACCCGGCTCCGGCAACTGGAGGAACAACTGGGCGTCGAGCTGTTTCTGCGTGAGCGCCAGCGCTTGCAACTGTCACCGGCGGGCAAGGTCCTGCTCGATTACGCCGCGCGGTTGTTCGCCCTGCACGACGAAGCTCATGCCGCGGTGCAAGGCGGTCAGCCGGCCGGGGATTTCGTCCTCGGCACCATGTACAGCACCGCGGCCATTCATCTGCCGGCGCTGCTGGCGCACTACCACCGCACCTACCCGGCGGTGAATCTGCAGGTGCAGTCCGGGCCCAGCGGCGAGTTGCTGGAAGGCTTGCTCACCGGACGCCTGGACGCCGCCCTGGTGGATGGTCCCCTGGAACTGGCGGGGCTGGATGGCGTGCCGTTGTGCGACGAAACCCTGGTACTGATCAGTGAGGCCGATCACCCTCCGGTGCGCACTGCCCGGGATGTGGAGGGCCGGGCGGTGTTCACCTTTCGTCAGGGCTGTTCCTATCGCATGCGCCTGGAGTCCTGGTTTGCCCACTATCACGCAGCCATGGGCCGGGCCATGGAGATCGAGTCCTATCAGGGCATGCTGGCCTGCGTGATTGCCGGTTCCGGGGTGGCGCTGATGGCCCAGTCGATGCTCGACAGCCTGCCGGGGCGGGAAAGTGTCGCGGTGCATGCTCTGGCCGAGCCGTTCGCCCACACCACCACCTGGCTGATGTGGCGCAAGGGCATGCTCGGGGCCAACCTCAATGCCTGGATCGAACTGCAGCAGGGTGCCTTCGGGCATCAGGTGCCGGTGCTGCAGGCCAATGGCTGAATAGCCTTGGCCGATTCGTCTCAATCCAGTAACAGTTCATTGCGATTGCAAGGCAGCGCGCAGGAAAAGTTAGGACTATTATCTGCTTGAGGCGGCGCAGTACCGCCGCTCGGCACGACCCTGAGGGGGCACTATGAAAGACAAACTGCAAAGCTGGCTTCACGACCTTGGCGTCGCTTTGGGCCTGATCGAGCCACCGCTGCAACCGGTGCCGATTCCTACCGACGAAGAGCTGCGGCGCCGTCAGCAACGTCGCCGTTGAGCTTGCCGCGAGTGCGGAGTGCAGACTCCGTCTCGCGCCTGGTTTTTCCCACCACGAGACGCTGGGCCTGATCCCGGGGTGTTCGTGCAACCCTTTATAGTCCCGCTCTTCTGCCTGGCTCCTGCAGCATTAAACCGCGTTGCCCGCCCGGCGCCCGGGCACTTTTTTGTGGGCGAAAAAAAACGGGTGCGGCCACCGACGCCGCACCCGTCGAAGAAAAGCTTCAGGCGTCCGACGTCAGGTCAGATCGCGTTGGCCAGCGGCGCCGGGCGCCGAGAGAGCAGGCTCACCACCACGAAGCTCACCAGGCCCACGGCCAGGCTGTAGTAGATCGGGGTGTTGGCGTCCAGGCCGTCCTTGAACATGAAGAACAGGGCCGTGATGAACCCCAGGGACATGCTGGTAATGGCTCCGGCGGTGGTGGCGCGTTTCCAGTAGATGGCCCCGATCAGCGGAATCAGCATGCCGCCCACCAGCAGGTTGTAGGCCAGGGTCAGGGCGCTGATCACGTCACTGACCACCAGGGCGATGCCCAGCACCACGATGCCCAGCAGCAGGGTCGCGATACGGTTCTCGTGGACGTCGCCGTTGCCACTCTGGCGACCACCGCGCAGGCGTGGCAGCAGATCCTGGGTCACGGTGGTGGAAGCGGCCAGCAGGCCGGCGCTGGCGGTGGACATCAGCGCAGCCAGTGCGGCGGCTATGACCAGGCCGCGGATGCCGTTGGGCAGGCTGGTCTGGACGATGCTGGCGAAGGCGTTGTTGACGTTGTCCAGGTCCGGCAGCAGCACCTTGGCGGCCATGCCGATCAAGGCGCCGGCCAGTCCGTAGAGCACGCAGTAGAGGCCGGCCGCGGTTCCGGCGATTTTCGCGACGCCTTCACTGCGGGCGGTGAATACCCGTTGCCAGATGTCCTGGCCGATGAAGATGCCGAAGAAGTAGATCAGGAAGTAGGTGAGGATGGTGTCCCAGCCGATGGCGGTGAAGTCGAAATAGCTGGCCGGCAACTTGGCCACCAGGCTGTCCCAGCCGCCGGCGTCGACGATGGACAGCGGCATCAGCAGGAACACCAGGCCGATGGTCATGATCAGGAACTGCACGATGTCGGTCAGGGTCAGCGACCACATGCCGCCGATGGTCGAATAGAGCACCACCACGCCACCGCCCACCAGGATCGAGACCCAGAACGGCAAGCCGAACAGCACTTGCATCACGGTGCCTATGGCAATGGTCGAGGTGGCCCCGATCATCAGGGCGTAGACCAGCATGATCAGTCCGCTGGCATGGCGTGCCGCGGGGTTGTAGCGGCGCTCCAGCACTTGGGTGACGGTATAGATCTTCAGTTTCAGCAAGGGTTTGGCCAGGAACAGGCTGAGCCCGACGATGCCCAGGCCGATGGCGCCACAGAGCCAGAAGCCGGAAATGCCGTGGACGTAGCCCAGGCGCACGGTGCCGATGGTCGAGGCGCCGCCCAGTACGGTGGCCGCCATGGTCCCCAGGTAGAAGCCCGGCCCGAGGTTGCGGCCGGCTACCAGATAGTCGTCACGGGTCTTGGCCCGGCGCATGCCGTACCAGCCCAGGGTGATCATGCCTGCGGCATAAATCAGTACTACGAGAATATCCAAGCCCATGTTCGGGTCCTCAAAAGCAAATTGTTATTGTTGTCGCCACCTGCGGATGCGCACGGCCAACCGTTCGACCGGTGGCGACCGGTCTATCGCAAGAATTGCGGTTGCTGGGCAGTTCAGGCCAAGGGCGGCCTGTTTCGAGAGAGGTCGTACAGGGTGCTGCATCGCGGGGCGGGGATCTGCGCGTCCCCGTTGTTCATGTGGTTAAGGCTGTTTTCTTTATTGTTATTCATGATCTGCTCCGATCACGTTGGCTAAGGTGTTGCGCTCCTTTGCATGACGGATCCATGGCCGCGCTCGTGCTTGAGCGCGGCACCAGCCCTCCCAGGGCCGGGATTCAGCGGTGGGCCACGCCGGGCAGTACGCAGAGCATTTCGTACAGCAGGTTGGCGCCCAGGAGCGAGGTGTTGCCGGTGGTGTCGTAAGGCGGCGAAACCTCCACCAGGTCGCAGCCCACCAGGTCCAGGCCCTGGCAGCCACGGACGATCTCGATGGCCTGGATGGTGGTCAGGCCGCCGATTTCCGGAGTCCCGGTGCCCGGTGCCCAGGCCGGGTCGATGCCGTCGATGTCGAAGCTCAGGTACACCGGGCCGTTGCCGACCTTTTCACGGACCTCGGCCATCAGAGGTTCCAGGGATTTGTGCCAGCACTCTTCGGCCTGGACCACACGGAAACCCTGTTTGCGGCTCCAGTTGAAGTCTTCGGCGGTATAGCCCTGGGCACGCAGACCGATCTGCACCACCCGGTCGCAGTCCAGCAGGCCTTCTTCCACGGCGCGGCGGAAGGTGGTGCCGTGGGCGATCTTCTCGCCGAACATGTGGTCGTTGACGTCGGCATGGGCATCGATGTGCACCAGCCCGACCTTGCCGTGTTTCTTGTGGATGGCCCGCAGGATCGGCAGGGTGATGGTGTGGTCGCCGCCCAGGGTCAGGGGAATCACGTTGTGTTCGAGGATGCCGTCGTAGGCCTCTTCGATGATGCGTACCGCGTCCAGCAGGTTGAAGGTGTTGATCGCCACATCGCCGATGTCGGCCACCGACAGGGAGTCGAACGGGGCGGCACCGGTGGCCATGTTGTAGGGGCGGATCATCACCGATTCGGCGCGGATTTCCCGCGGGCCGAACCGGGTGCCGGCACGCAGCGAGGTGCCGATGTCCAGGGGCACGCCGACGAAGGCCGCGTCCAGGCCGGCAGCGGTTTGCAGATGGGGAAGACGCATCATGGTGGCGATGCCGCCGAAGCGCGGCATTTCGTTGCCGCCCAGTGGTTGGTGGAGAATCTTGTCCACGGGATAGGCCTCATCGTTGTTTTATATTTATGAGGTTGAGGGCGCAGCAGGTGCCGCCCGATCAACCGAGTGGGCCGATTCTGCGAAATGTAGTTCGGGGAAAGAATCGCTACGGACAAATACTTAGTTCAGATTTTTCTAAACTAATGGCCAGGGCCGCGCTAGACTCTCGCGCTGCTGCCAACGCCCTGCGAAGCGTGGCTGCCTGCCCCTGTCCGCTGGTGCAGGCAGCGTTATCCGGGTGACGGGGGGCGATTGAACGTGGGCATGGATGGCATCGGGCCTGCTTCATCGCGCGGCACGAGCACGCGCACTTGTTACAGGGAAGTGGTCGTTTTGCCTGTTATCGGAGCCTGTCATGGCCAACGCTTTACCTGATCTGAAACTATTGCGCATCTTCGTCAGCGTGGTGCGCCATCAGGGGTTCGCCAATGCCCAGCACGAGCTCAATCTCTCGACTTCGGCCATCAGCACCTACATGAGCCAGCTGGAAGCCTCCCTGGGACTGGTGCTCTGTCACCGCGGCCGGGGCGGTTTCAGCCTGACCAGCAAGGGCGAGCTGTTCCACCAGGAAACCCTGCGCTTGCTGGGGGAACTGGAGGGCTTCGAGCAATACGCGGCGGCCCTCAAGGGCGAGTTGCGCGGCACCCTGAACCTGGGAGTGATCGACTCCACCGTCAGCGACAAGGCCCTGCCGTTCGCCGAGGCCATCGGCGCCTACAGTCAGGAGCATCCGGCGGTGCATCTGCACCTGTCGGTGCTGAGTCCTCATGAGTTGCAACTGGGGGTGCAGGACAACCGCCTGGACCTGGCCATCGGCGCCTTCTCCACACGCATGAGCGGCCTGGTGTACATGCCGCTGTACCGCGAGCAGCACTGGCTGTACTGCAGCAACCGGCATCCGCTGTACAGCGAGCGGCGCATCCCCGAGCAGGTCATCACCCAGCAGCGCATGGTGGGCCGCGGCTACTGGAGCCAGGCCGAGCTGGCCCGTCACGGCTTCAAGCACAGTGCGGCGACCGTGGAGAGCATGGAGGCGCAGTTGATCCTGGTGCTGTCCGGTGCCTACATCGGCTACCTGCCGGAACACTACGCCCAGGCCTGGGCCGACAAGGGGGACCTGCGGGTGCTGCTGCCGGCGACCTTCGGTTATCAGGCGCCGTTCTCCATGATCATGCGCCGTGGCCGGGGCCGTGAGCCGCTGATCCAGACCTTCCGCGACCTGCTCAAGGCCCAGCTCAACCAGTCATAAGGTATTCCCATGTCCCGAGCACGCTGCGAGCGTTGCCTGCGCCCTACGGGCCACTGTCTGTGCCCGCTGATCCCGCGGTTGTCCAGTCGCACCCGGGTGTTGCTGTTGCAGCACCCCAGCGAGGTCAACCATGCCCTGAACACGGCGCGACTGGCCGCGCTGGGGTTGAGTAGCGCCGAGTTGGTGGTGGGCGAGGTGTTCGAGGATTTGCCGGCGCTGCTCGCTCAGCCCGGATACAGGGCCTGCCTGCTGTTCCCGGCGGATGATGCCCAGCCATTGCAGGCCTACGCCGAGACGGATGAACCGTTGCTGCTGGTGGTGCCCGACGGCACCTGGCGCAAGGCGCGCAAGCTGTTGCACCTCAATCCGCTGCTGGCGGCCCTGCCGCGAGTGACCCTGGCCGCTGCCACGCCTTCGCGCTATCGCCTGCGCAAGGCCCCGGGGCCGGGTGCGCTGTCGACCCTGGAAGCGATTGTCCAGGCGTTGCAGGTGCTGGAGGCTCCGACCTCCTTCGAGCCCTTGCTGCGCCCCTTCGAGGCCTTGATCGAAGGGCAGATCGCCGCGATGGGCGAGGACACCTACCAACGCAACCATGGCGCCAATTCCTCCCTGTAAGAGGGGCGAAAACGGGACAAAGCTGCAGTGCTTTTCCCCGGTAAACGGGCTACTTCAAGGGGGCGTCTAGCGTCTCAGGTTCGCAAGGTTTTCTGCCGCAGGATGTAAATGCTGACCAGCACCGCGCTGGTCAGCATGAAGCTGCGTGCCCAGATTGACGGCACCAGGTAGCAGGAGAGACCGATGCTCAGCCACATCAGGCCGATCGCATACACCTTGCCCTTGAGCGGTATGCCGTTGCCGTCCAGGTAGTTGCATATCCATGGACCCAGGCGCGGGTGTTGCACCAGCCACTGGTAGAAGCGTGGCGAACTGCGGGCGAAACAGGCCGCCGCCAGCAGCAGGAAAGGGGTGGTGGGCAGTACCGGAAGGAAGATGCCGATGACCCCGAGCGCTACGCTCAGCCAGCCGATGGCCAGCAGAACGTAACGCAATACCCGGGGGCGTTGGCCTATGGGCTTGGCCATAGGCGCCGACTCAGTGGTGACGAGGCTTGAGCAGCGCGGGTTTTTCGTCGGGGGCGTTGCACAGCAGGTACAACGCAGTCAGGGCTTCGGGGATCTGCACGATCATGTCGTCCATCAGGTTGGCATCGGTGGCGATGTCCGAGAACTCCGGCTGCTCGTCGAACAGGCCGGAGCCGACCATGATCGGCAGCAGCATCTCGCTGACTTCTTCCTCTGCGGTTTCGAACCAGGCCGCTTCACGCAGGAATACGCCTTCCATGAACCCGATGCACCAGCCGCGCAGGTCGGAGTCATCCGGGTCGTCGCCCAGATCGAGTTCGCAGGGCAGTTCGAACTCCTCGTCGGAGGCCAGTTGGCGAGCGATGTGCGCCTTGAGGGCCAGCAGCGTGGATTCGATGGCTTCGCGTTCGGCGTCGTCGCGGTAATGCGGCTCCTCGGCGAAGAGAGCGTCGATCCACTCACGGTCGGGAACGCTTTCCGAACAGATCGACAGCGCGGTCAGGTAGCCGTGAGCGGCCACGTAGTCCAGCGCCTCGTCGTGCAGATCATCTGCGTCGAGGAAGACTTGCAGGCGGGTTAGTTGCTCAGCGAAGGACATTGACGGGCTACCTTGGGGAATAAACGATGTTGAATTCTAGGCTTTCTTGCGCGCTCAAGCCAGCCACGGGGCAGATTTGAGCGGTTCTAAAGGTTACCAGCGGTCCCTTGTCCGCGCCCTCTGTCAGGTGGGGCTCGGGTATACTCCCGCGTTTTGTGATGCCCTGCAGGCCCGAACGCAGTTGCGGACAAGTCCGCTAACGCATTTGTCGGTGAAGCGTGCCGGTTTTTCGGCCAGTCTGCGCCCAGGGAATTCGGTGATTTTTGGAGTTTTTCATGCTCGAACAGGCTCAACGCGTCCTCAAGGACATCTTCGGCTACGACAGTTTCCGTGGTCGCCAAGGTGCGATCATTGAGCGCGTGGCCAGTGGCGGCGATGCCTTGGTGCTGATGCCCACCGGTGGTGGCAAGTCCTTGTGTTTCCAGGTCCCGGCCCTGCTTCGCGAAGGATTGGCGGTGGTGGTATCGCCACTGATCGCGCTGATGGACGATCAGGTGGCCACCCTTGAGGAACTCGGTGTCGCGGCTGCCGCCTTGAACTCGACCCTGAGTGCCGAGCAGCAGCGTGACCTGGCGGCGCGTATTCGTCGCGGCGAGGTGAAGATGCTCTACCTGGCTCCTGAGCGCCTGGTTCAGCCGCGGATGCTGGCGTTCCTGCAGAACCTCGACATCGCCCTGTTCGCCATCGACGAAGCCCACTGCGTGTCCCAGTGGGGCCACGACTTCCGTCCCGAATACCTGCAGTTGGGGCAACTGGCGGAAATGTTCCCCAACGTGCCGCGCATTGCCCTGACCGCGACCGCCGACAAGCGCACCCGGGAAGAGATCGTCAATCGCCTGCACCTGCAGAACGCCGAGCGCTTTCTCTCCAGCTTCGACCGGCCGAACATCTTCTACCGCATCGTGCCCAAGGAGCAGCCGCGCAAGCAGTTGCAGGCGTTCCTCAACGAGCGGCGCAGCGATGCCGGTATCGTCTATTGCCTGTCGCGCAAGAAGGTCGACGAAGTGGCGGCCTTCCTCTGTGAGCAGGGCTTTACCGCGCTGCCGTATCACGCCGGCCTGCCCAACGAGCTGCGGGCCTATCACCAGAAGCGCTTCCTCAACGAGGAGGGCCTGATCATGGTGGCCACCATCGCTTTCGGCATGGGCATCGACAAGCCCAACGTGCGTTTTGTCGCTCATATGGATCTGCCCAAGTCCCTGGAAGCCTACTATCAGGAAACCGGTCGCGCCGGCCGTGACGGCCTGCCGGCGGATGCCTGGATGGCCTACGGGCTGCAGGACGTGCTGATGCTCAAGCAGATGCTGCAGAACTCCGAGGGCGACGAGCGCCACAAGCGTCTCGAGCAGCACAAACTCGATGCGATGTTGGCCCTGTGCGAGGAAACCCGCTGCCGGCGCCAGACATTGCTGGCCTATTTCGATGAGGACATGCCCCAGCCTTGTGGCCATTGCGACAACTGTGTCGACGGGGTGCAGACCTGGGACGCCACCGAGCCGGCACGCCAGGCACTGTCGGCGATCTATCGCACCGGCCAGCGGTATGGCGTCGGTCACCTGGTGGATGTGCTGCTGGGCAAGGACACGGAAAAAGTGCGCAGTTTCGGTCATCAGCACCTGTCGGTGTTTGGCGTCGGCAAGGCTCGCAGCGAAGGCGAGTGGCGCTCCCTGTTTCGCCAGTTGGTGGCGCGCGGGCTGGCGGATATCGACCTGGAAGGTTACGGCGGCCTGCGTCTGAGCGACAGTTGTCGTCCCTTGCTCAAGGGGGAGGTGACCCTGGAGCTGCGCCGCGATCTCAAGCCGCAGAGCAGTCCGAAAAGCAGTACCAGTCAGGCCAGCCAGCTGGTACGGGGCGAGGAGCGCGAGCAGTGGGAAGCGCTGCGAGCCCTGCGCCGCAAGCTGGCGGAAGAGCATGGGGTGCCGCCTTATGTGATTTTCCCCGACTCGACCTTGCTGGAGATGCTGCGCAGCCAGCCCGGCTCCATGGCGGAGATGGCCGAGGTCAGCGGCGTCGGCGCGCGCAAGCTGGAGCGTTATGGCGCGGCCTTCCTCGAAGTGCTGGGCGGCGGTGTCGAGGCGCCGAAGGTGGTCGCCGATATCCGTCACGAGTTGATCACCCTGGCCCGTGCCGGGATGACCCCGGTGCAGATCGCCGGGCAACTGCAATGCACGGAGAAGAATGTCTACACCTTGCTGGCCGAAGCCATAGGCAAGCAGCAGTTGTCGCTGGAACAGGCTCTGGACCTGCCGGAAGACCTGCTGGGAGAAATCCAGGATGCTTTCCTCGACGGTGAGGGCGAATTGCCGCCGGTGGCCGAGATCAGCGAGTTGTTTGCCGGACGCGTGCCTGAAGGGGTTTTGTATTGCGTGCGTGCGGCCTTGCAGTCGGAGTTTGAAATTTGAGGGGGTGCGTCAATGTTGTAACGATTCAGTCCCTTACAGGCCTTGCCTCCGGGCAAGGGGCATGCTTAGCTGACTAATAATTAGGTTTTCTTTATTTTCAGTCTGATCATGAGTGTTTTATGCCGTTAACCGATGAACACCGTTTTGGTATGCAGCTGGCGCATATGTCTCGCGGCTGGCGTGCCGAACTGGATCGCCGCCTGGCCGGGCTCGGCCTGTCCCAGGCCCGTTGGCTGGTGCTGTTGCACCTGGCCCGTTTCGAAGACGCGCCAACCCAGCGTGAGCTGGCACAAAGCGTTGGCGTGGAAGGTCCAACCCTGGCCCGTCTGCTGGACAGCCTGGAAACCCAGGGCCTGGTCCAACGCCAGGCGGTAATGGAAGATCGTCGGGCGAAGAAGATCGTGCTCTGTCCTTCCGCCCGGCCCCTGATCGAACAGATCGAAACCATTGCTACCGCCTTGCGCCATGAATTGTTCATTGGCGTGGACGATGAAGACCTGCGGGTCTGCATGCGCGTTCATGGGCGCATCCTGGCCAATCTGGAAAAATCCTGACGCCTTCCGCCGGGGTTGCCTGACCCCGGTTTGTCCTGTTTTCGCCTATCCCTGAATATTGCTGGTTGCGCCATCCGGTGCGGCACTTGCGCGTCTGTCAGAAGGTCTGGCCGAGGTTCAGCGACAGGGCCTTCTGGTTGTCGTCGTTGAAGCCGTAGCTGAAATTCAATGGCCCCAGCGGCGTATCGAACCCGAGGAAGATGCTAGCGGCATTGATATAGCCGCTGTCAAAGGCGTTGTCGTTGTTCCACGCCCGGCCACGCTCCAGCGAAGCTCCCAGGTACAGCGGGAAATCCAGCGGCAAGTAGGTGCGTGGCGTCAGTCGACGCAAGTACACCGCCCTGGCCAGGGTGATGTTCTGCCCGGACAACGCGTCCTGGCGGAAGCCCGACAGCTGCCGGGCGCCACCGAGGAGGAAGCTGGAAGTCACCACTTCGGCGTTGTCCAGGGTCCGACCGTAGCGTCCGCCCAGGACGAAGGTGTTGGGGCCGCTGCTCAAGGCCTTGTCCAGCTTGAACTCCCACTGACGGTAGCGGTTGTCCGAGCCCAGGCTTGGTTCGAACTGGCGCAGGGTCAGTCCGATGTCCTCACCGGAGTGAGGGAAGTAGACGTTGTCCAGCGAATCGAAGGAGTACTGCAACTGGTAGTAGCCTTCGTTGAAGTGCTCGCTGGGCAAGTCGTGATCGCCGATGCGTACATCGGCCTTGCCCCAGGCTTCGCCGACACCGAAGCGGACTTCGCCGCTGTTGCCGATCTGTCGTCCCAGGTTGAGGCCGAGGCCGTAGCGTTCCACGCGATATTCGGCGATCGGATCGTTGTCCAGTACCGCTTCGACGTTCTGTGCTTCAGCGGCGATGAAGGGCGCAATGAAGTAGCGCGAGCCGGCGTCCAGTGGCTGGTAGAACTCGCTGTAGATTTCCTGCTGGTCGCCGACCTGCACTCGGGTCAGCCACTCCGCACCGAGGCTGTTGATTCCGTTCATGCGGTAGCTGGCGCCGATATTGAAGGCGCTGTCGCCACGCATGTCATCGGACAGGTTCAGGCCCAGGCGCAGGTAGTCGGTGCCGCTGCGCTTGCCGCGGGCACTGATCACCAGGGTGTTGTCCGGGCCCTTGTGGGTCACGCGATACTGCACCTGCTCGAAGAAATCCAGGCCGTACAAGGTGCCCATGTCGGTCTCCAGGCGGCCCAGGTCCAGGGGCTCGCCGATCCGCTGGCGGATGTAGTAGCGAATGACTTCATCGCTGACCTTGGAGTCGTTCTCCACCTTGATCGCGCTGATGATGGGCGTGCGCTGGCTGGGCTGGCGCGCGGCCGTCAACTGCGCGTCCTGCGGCTCGGCGGGGCGCAGGCGAGCCAGGCGTGCGTCGAGGATGCGGGTGGCGCGATAGCCGGCGTCGATCACTTCCTGGGCGCGGCCGAAGTCGGTGACGCCGAAGCTCGACAGCGAAGGTTGGATCAGCACGTCGTCCTTGTGCAGGGTCGCCAGTTGTTCTTCGGAGTTGCGTCGGGTCATCAGGGTGATGGACTGGTTGAGCACATCCACCACGGTATTGAGTTGCTTGCGCGAGCGCAGCGGCGTGCCGATGTCCACCACAATGGCAATGTCGACCCCCATGTCCCGGGCCACATCCAGGGGAATGTTGTCGGTCATGCCGCCGTCCACCAAAAGCCGCCCGTCCAGTTCCACCGGGGCGAATACCGCCGGAATCGACATGCTGGCGCGGATTACCTGGGGCAGGTGGCCTTTGCGGAACACCACCTTTTCGCCGCTGGCGATGTCAGTGGCCACGGCCCGGAAGGGGATCGGCAGCTTGTCGAAGTCCCGGGTGTCACTGGCGTGGGCCAGTTTGCTTTCCAGCAACAACGCCAGGTTCTGGCCCTGGATCACCCCCAGGGGCAGGCCGAGGCTGCCGTCGTCACGGAAGCTGAGCTTCTGCTTGACCAGAAAGTCCCGATCGTCCTGCTTGCGCCGAAAGGGCACGTCTTCCCGGGGCGGGGCATCGGACAGGGCCTGTTTCCAGTCAATGTTCAGGGCCAGTTTCTCCAGCTCGTCGATCTTGTAGCCCGAAGCGTAGAGGCCACCGATCACTGCGCCCATGCTGGTGCCGGCGATCGCGTCGATGCGGATGCCTTGCTCTTCCAGGGCCTTGAGCACGCCAACATGGGCCAGGCCGCGGGCCGCGCCCCCCGAAAGCACCAGGCCGATTTTCGGTCGCGGTGCTTCACTGGATTGAGCGATCAGGGGCAGCAGGCAGAGCAACAGGCAGGACAGCAGGCGGCGCATCGTGGATCTCGGGACGGGCGATAAAGCCGGCTATTATAGCGACGCCCTTGCACCCAGGAGTCCGCCGTACCATGACTGAACGTAAACCCGAAGTGATCATCACCTATTGCACCCAATGCCAGTGGCTGCTGCGGGCGGCCTGGCTGGCCCAGGAGCTGCTGAGCACCTTCAGCGACGACCTGGGCAAGGTGTCCCTGGTGCCCGCTACCGGGGGAACCTTTCATATCAGCTGCGATGGCGTGCAGATCTGGGAGCGCAAGGCCGACGGCGGCTTTCCCGAAGCCAAGGTGCTCAAGCAAAGGGTTCGCGACTGCATCGACCCCGAGCGCGACCTGGGACACAACGATCGGGCTCAGTGAGAGCCGGCCGACGCCGTTGTGGCTGGCTTGTCTGAACGGGTCGAGAGTCGGCTCGACACCACGATCGCCACGATGATCAAGGCGCCTCCCATCAGCATGCGCAACGTCGGATTCTCGCCGAACAGCAGCCAGGCCACGGTAATCCCGTAGATCGGTTCCAGGGCGAAAACCACCGCCGCGGTGCGAGCCTTGATCACCGCCAGGCTGGCGACAAACAGGCTGTGGGCAAGACCGGTGCAGAAGATTCCCAGCAGACTGATCCATAGCCAGTCCATGGCCCGCACCTGGCCAAGCTCGGGGGCCGCCACCGGCAACAGGCACAGGGCGACCACCACGTTCTGGCAGAGGGCCGCCTGCACCGCGGGAATGCGTCCGGAGCTGGCGCGGTTGTTCAAGGACAGCAGGGCAAACAGCAGGCCCGAACCCGCGGCCCAGAGCAGGCCGGTGGTGGCCTGGCTGGCGAGGTCGAAGTCCGGGGTTACCAGCACCAAACCGATGCTCACCAGGCTCACCAGCAGCATCTCGTTGAGGCGGATCCGCTCGCGGAAGATCAGCCCCTCGAGAATGACCGTGAAGGCCGGGAAGCTGGCAAAGCCCAGGGTCGCGATGGCCACCCCGGCGACCTTCACCGCGACGAAGAAGCTGACCCAATGTCCGGCCAGCAACAGGCCGCTGAGCAGCAGGCGCCGCCAATCGGTGGCGGCCAGTTTCTGCCAGGGCGTGGCGCTGGCCAGGCGCGCGAAGCCAGCCAGGGCCAGCACGGCAAAGGCCGCACGGCCGAACACGATAACAGCAGGCGAGGCGACGGCCAGTTTGCCGAACACGCCGGTCAGGCCGAACATCAGGGCGCCGATATGCAGGGCGCCAAGGGCGGTACGCGGAGTCATCTTGATCCTTGAGCAAAAGATGGTGATGGCCTTGAAGGGCTGCGGCTCAGTTTAAGAAGGGTCGGTGCCGGCGTCTGTCGCGATCCTGGGTTTTTTTGTCGAGGGATTAGCCTGGGCTCCCTGCCGGAGCCGACGCGGGGAGTGACCGAATTCGCGCAGCATGGCGGCGGCGAAGGCGCTCTGTGAGTTGTAGCCGACCCGGCTGGCGATCTCGCCGACCGGCAGGGTCGAGCCGCGCAGCAGTTCCAGGGCCATGTGCAGGCGCCGTCGTCGCACGTATTCCATGGGCGTCTCGCCACATTCGGCGATGAACCGTGTGTGCAAGTGGGCGCTGGAAAGACCGGCAATTCGTGCCAGATCGGCCACCTGCAGCGGATGGGCGGCGTGGCGCTCTATGTGGGCCTGCATGGCGGCGTAGGGCAGCCGTCGCTCGCCAGGAGGAAGCGGCGTCGAGTGGTTGAGGCTGGCCAGCAGTAGGACTGCGCCTTGCTGGGCAATCAGGGGGTCGTCCACCGGGCTCTGCGCCAGCCAGTTGACCAGGCGGCTCTGGCTTGGCTCCAGGACCCGATGTCGGGGCGCGTCGAGCAAGCGCCGGCTGGCCTCGGCGTGTTCGCCCAAAGATTGTTGCACCCAGTGTTCACCGGGTATGTCCAGCACCAGGCAATGGCTTCCACTGGGGCTGCCGCATACATGCCGGGCGCCGGCCGGTACCACCACGAAGCTCTGTTGCTGCACCTGACTGCCCCGGCCTTCGACTTCGAAATCGAGCTGGCCACGCAGCCCGAACACCAGTTGCGCATGCTCGTGGCTGTGGGCGATCAGGTCGTGAGTGTAATGGCGCAGAGTGAGGATAGATCCCATCACGGTCTCCTTGGCAGAGGCGCAGTCTACACCGCCAGTCGGGCGGTTCGGGCTGTCATCGCATTGCCGCATTTTTGTCATGGGCTATTAATCGCTGGGGCGCAAGCTCGCAAAAAATCCCGGAGAGCGTCCATGACCCATGTCGAACTCGCCAAGCCCAGTCGCAAGCAACGGGTACGGACCTTATGGATTTCCGATGTGCACCTGGGGACCCGGGATTGCCAGGCGGAGCACCTGGCGCAGTTTCTCAAGGGCTACCAGGCCGATCGCATCTACCTGGTGGGGGACATTATCGACGGCTGGAAGCTGCGCGGTGGCATGTACTGGCCCCAGGCCCATACCAATGTGATCCGCCGCTTGCTGACCATGAGCAAGCGCGGCACCGAGGTGATCTACGTCACCGGCAATCACGATGAGTTCCTGCGCCGTTACTCCAAGCTGATTCTGGGCAACATCCAACTGGTGGACGAAGCCGTGCATGTCACGGCGGACGGTCGCCATCTGCTGGTGATTCACGGCGACCAGTTCGACGTCATCACCCGCTATCACCGTTGGCTGGCCTTTCTCGGCGACTCGGCCTACGAGTTCACCCTGACCCTCAACCGCTGGCTCAATCACTGGCGGGCGCGTTATGGCTACGGTTACTGGTCGCTGTCGGCCTACCTCAAGCACAAGGTCAAGACCGCGGTGAGCTTTATCAGTGACTTCGAGGAGGCCATTGCCCACGAGTGCGTCAAGCGCGAGCTGCACGGGGTGGTCTGTGGCCACATCCACCATGCCGAGATCCGCAAGGTCGGCGAGGTGGACTACCTCAATTGCGGTGATTGGGTCGAGTCCTGCACCGCCCTGATCGAGCATTGGGACGGCAGCATCGAACTCTATCGCCTGGCCGACGCCCAAGCCCGGGAAGCCCAGCTCAAGGCCTCGCTCACGAAAATGGCGGAGCCAGCCTGAGCCGGAGAACCATCGGGCTTCAGTCGGCGCGGGGCTGTTCCATGGCCGCCTGGTACAGCGACTGCCGTGGCTGGGCGAACAGCCGTTGCAGCATGGGTTCGAAGAAGCTCAGGGGCAGGCTGGCGTAGGTGGGGTCGAACGCCGCGGCATCGTACTTGGCGCAGAATTCGGCAGTGCGCTGGTACAGCGGATGCTCGCGAAATTGCTCGCGCAGATGGCGGTCCATGCCCAGGTGGTGGAAGAAGTAGTAGCCCTGGAAGATTCCGTGCTTTTCCACCATCCACAGGTTCTCCGGGCTGACGAAGGGCTTGAGGATGGCGGCGGCGATATCCGGATGATTGTAGGAACCCAGGGTGTCGCCGATGTCATGCAGCAGGGCGCAGACCACGTACTCCTCGTCGCGCCCGTCATGCCAGGCGCGGCTGGCGGTCTGCAGTGAATGAGTCAGACGGTCCACCGGGAAACCGCCGAAGTCGCCTTCCAGCAGTCGCAAGTGGGTCAGGATGCGGGCGGGCAGTTGCCTGGCGTAGGTGCTGAAATCCGCAGCGATGATCGCCCAGTCCTCTTGGGTGCCATCCTGCATGTGGGTGAAGCGTGCGTGAGCCTTCATCGTTCGGCCTCTTGTTGTCAGGGGAAGTCGGGCCCGAGCCCGGCCATGGTCATAGCCATGGTCGCGGGGTGGCGAGGACGGATGGCCGGTCGGCGCTAGAACGGCACCTTGCCGAGGATCATGTCGCGGTACATGACGAAGTCGCCCAGCAGGCTGTACAGCGGGTGCTGAAAGGTGGCCGGACGATTTTTTTCGAAGAAGAAATGCCCGACCCAGGCAAAGCCGTAGCCGGCCAGCGGTAGCGCCAGCAACAGCAGCCAGGCCCCTTTGCCGATGGCCAAGGCCAGGAGGAAGATCACCAGGCTGGTGCCGATAAAGTGCAGGCGACGGCAGGTGCTGTCGCTGTGCTCGCTCAGGTAATAGGGGTAGAACTCGGCGAAGCTGCTGAACTGTCGGATGTTTTCCATGGCCGCGATCTCGGTTGTTTGTTGTTGTGCGGGCGGATGTTCTGCGGGAGCTTATGTGAGTCTAGAGTCCCTGGTTGCGCTGGCCAGTGACAATAGGCGCCACTTTAGTATCCTTGGGCAATTGGCCGTAGCATGCGGCTTGTCATGTAAGAAGCCCTCATGAGCGAACGAACGACTTCTGCAAGCTGGGCCTTGGGAATAGTCAAGGCTCTGGAGATGGATGGCCTGGACTGCCGCGCTTTGTTCGAGCAGTTGGGGCTCGACTACGGCGCTCTCGAAGACCCCGACGCGCGCTTCCCCCAGGATTCGATGACCCGGCTCTGGCAGCGTGCCGTCGAGTTGTCCGGCAACCCGGCGATCGGCCTGAACATGGGCAAGGTGGTGCGTCCGGCATCCTTTCATGTGGCCGGTTACGCCTTGATGTCGAGTCGTACCCTGGTCGAAGGCTTTCAGCGTCTGGTGCGCTATCAGCGCATCATTGCCGAAAGCGCCGACCTGAGCTTTCGTCTTTTACCCGAGGGTTATGCGCTGATCCTGACGGTACATGGCGACCATCTGCCGCCCACCCGGCAAAGTGCCGAGGCCTCGCTGGCCTGCGCACTGGCCCTGTGCAGCTGGTTGACCGGACGGGCCCTGCAGCCACGCAAGGTACTGCTGCAAGGCGAGCAGCCCGAGGACCTGCAGCCTTACAAGGAGATGTTCCATGCCCCGCTGGCGTTCTCCGCGCCCTTTGATGCACTGATCTTCGAACGCGCCGACATGGAGGCGCCACTGCCCACGGCCAACGAGGCGATGGCCTTGCTGCACGATCGTTTTGCCGGCGAGTACCTGGCGCGCTTTTCTGAAAGCCGGGTGACCCACAAGGCGCGGCAGGTGCTGTGCCGCCTGTTGCCCCAGGGCGAGCCCAAGCGCGAGGTGGTGGCGCAGACCCTGCACCTGTCGCAGCGCACGTTGCAGCGTCGTCTGCAGGAGGAGGGCACCAGCTTCCAGACCCTGCTGGACGACACCCGGCGAGAGTTGGCCGAGCAGTATCTGGCGCAGCCGCGCATGACCTTGCTGGAGATTGCCTACCTGTTGGGGTTCGCCGATCCGAGCAATTTCTTCCGGGCGTTTCGCCGCTGGTTCGATACCACGCCGGGTGAGTATCGGGCACGCTTGCTGGCGCTGCCGGCGTCGGTCAATGACGCCAGAACGCCGGAATACACAACACGAACACCGTGATGATCTCCAGTCGGCCCAGGAGCATGCCCAGGGACAGGATCCACTTGGCGGCATCCGGCAGGGTCGAGAAGTTGCCCGCCGGGCCGATGGTTTCGCCCAGGCCCGGGCCCACGCCGGACACGGTGCTGGCGGCGCCGGTCAGGGCGGTCATCCAGTCCAGGCCCAGGAGCGACAGGGCCAGGGCAATCATGCAGATGGTGATGGCGAAGAAGAACGAGAAGGTCAGGATCGAACGGACGATTTCCTCGTCCAGGCGGTGGCCGTTGTACTTCTGCTTGATCACCGCCCGGGGGTGGATCAACTGATTGAGGTTGGCCTTGAGCAGGATGTAGGCCACCTGGAAGCGGAAGATCTTGATCCCTCCGGCCGTGGAGCCTGAACAGCCGCCGACGAACCCCAGATAAAAGAACAGCATCAGTGAGAAATTGCCCCACAGGCTGTAGTCGCCCAAGGCGAACCCGGTGGTGGTGACCACTGAGGTCACGTTCAGCGCCACGTGACGCAGGGCGTCCAGCCAGTGCAGGTCGGTGGTCCACCAGTACCAGGTGCCCAGCACCAGCCAGGTCACCAGGAGCATGCCGAGCAGGCCCTGGACCTGCTGATCCTTGATCAACGCCTTGCGGTTGCCGCGCAGGGTCGCCACATAGAGGGCGAAGGGCAGGCTGCCGAGGATCATCACCACCACCGCCACCCAGTGCACTGCCGGTTGCTGCCAGTGGGCCAGGGAGTCGTCGGAGGTGGAGAAACCGCCGGTGGAGATTGCCGACATGGCGTGGTTGATGGCGTCGAACACGTTCATGCCGGCCCACCAGAACGCCAGGCTGCCGAAGATGGTGATACCGACATAGGTGGCGACGATCAGGCGCGCCACCATGTGCGAGCGCGGCATGACCTTTTCCGAGCGGTCCGAGGACTCGGTCTGGAACAGGCGCATGCCGCCAATGCGCAGCAGCGGCAGGATCGCCACCGCCATGCCGATAAAGCCGATGCCCCCCAGCCAGTGCAGCATCGAGCGCCAGATCAGGATGCCCGGGGACATGCTGTCCAGGCCGCTGAGCACCGTGGCGCCAGTGGCGGTGATGCCGGACATGCTTTCGAAGAACGAATCGGTGTAGCTGATGTGCTGGGTCAGCAGGAACGGCAGGGCGGCAAAGATACACACCACCACCCAGCTGGAAACCGTCAGCAGGTACATGTCTCGCGGGCGCAGGTGGATGTGCTCGGGGCGACCGGGAATCACCAGGGCCAGCCCGGCGATAAAGGTGATCATGCTGGCCCAGAGGAAGGACGGCAGGTCGCCGGTGCGTTCGAAGATCACCAGTGTCGCCATCGGTACCACCATGGCGATGGCCAGGGTGATGAGGAAGATGCCGATGATGAAGCCAATGATTCTTAAAGTCGGCAACGCCATGTATTGCGCTCGGGCTGGTAGGTGAAGGGCGCTCATTCTACCTGCGGGGCAGGGCATGTAAACCGGCACCCCGGCGGCGGATGCCGTTAGAATGGCCGGACATTTTTTTCAGGAGGTGGCCGATGGAGGCTCTCGACGCTTTGCTCAACCGTGTTTCCGTGCCGCGCCTGGTGGAGCCTGCGCCCAGCGCCGCGCAGCGCGAAGCACTGTTCGCCGCCGCCTTGCGCGCGCCGGACCACGGGCAATTGCGCCCCTGGCGGTTCCTCACCGTCGAAGGCCAAGCCCGTGATCAGTTGGGCGAACTGCTGGTTGAAGCCGTACAGCTGCAAGGCGGCGAAGTGACTCAGGCCGCGCTGGACAAGGCCCGGGCCATGCCGCTGCGTGCACCGCTGGTGGTAGTGGTCGTGGCGCGGCTGCAGGAGCATTTCAAGGTGCCCAAGTCCGAGCAATTGCTGGCGGCGGGCTGTGCAGCCCACGGTATCCTGCTGGCGGCCTATGCCCAGGGCATTGGCGCCGTGTGGCGCACCGGCGAGTTGTCCTATTCGCCGCACGTGGCCAAGGGGCTGGGCCTGACGGAGGGGGAAGAGATCATTGCCTTCCTGTACCTGGGGACGCCGCTGAACGAGCCTCGGGTCGCACCAAAAGTCGATACCAGCGAGTTTGTCAGCGCCTGGAGCGCCAAGGCCTGATCGACACCAGCGGTCGCTGTGTTGCATCGCGGGCAAGCCTGTTACCGCCGGACCTGGCGGTAGCGGCTTGCCCGCGCTGGTTTCAGGCGGGGGCTGGCGCGCCGGGCATCAGGGGCAACTCCAGGGTGGCGATGAAGCCGCCCTGGGAGTGATTGTCCAGTAACAGACTGCCGCCGTGACGCTCCGCCGCCCGGCGAGCAATGGCCAGGCCCAGGCCATGGCCGGGTGCGCTTTGCCCTGGTGCGCGGAAGAACGGCTCACCCAACTGTTTCAGGTGTTCGGCGCCCACCCCGGGCCCGTGGTCGCGCACGCTGATCAGGATCCTGTCGCCCTGGCGCAGGGCCTGGACCTCGATCGGTTGCCCGGCGGGGTTGAAGCGCTGGGCATTGCGCAGCAGGTTGTCCACCGCCCGCTCCAGCATGGTCGGCCAGCCTCGCAGGCTCAGCTGCGGTTGGGCGTCGATCTGCACCTGTTGCTCCGGGCAGGCCAGTTGCGCGTCTTTTTGCAGGGCCAGCAGCAAGGCATTGAGGTCCACGTCCTCGGCGCTGGCGTTGTCCGCGTCGACCCGGGCCAGCACCAGGATCTCGCTGATCAGCGCCTCCAGGCGATCGCATTCCCGAGTCAGTCGGGGCCACAGCCGCTCCCGCTCTTCGGGGGCGGCACGCTCGGCCAGGGCCAGGGCAATGCGCAGCCGTGCCAGGGGGGAGCGCAGTTCGTGGGACACATCCCGCAGCAACTGACGCTGGCTGCCAATCAGGCTTTGCAGACGCGAGCCCATGCGGTTGAAGTCCCGGGCCAGCACGCCGAACTCGTCGCGCCGATTGGCCAGGCGCGCCAGGCTGTTCTGCTGATAGCTGGCCTGGCCCAGATCGTGTACGGCGCCGCGCAGGCGGCTCAGCGGACGGGTGATGGACAGGGTTACCAGCAGGCTGAACAGGGTCAGCACCACCAGGGCAATGGCCAGGGCGCTGAGGGGCCAGGTCAGGCTGTCGCGGTGCCAGGCATCCAGCTCCGGATGGGGGATGCGGTAGATGAACAGATAGGTATCGCCGGTGGTCGGGCTGGTGTATTCCGCGGTCAGGCGGCGCCAGGGCAGGTGGCGGTCGTCGTTGTTCTGCCGGGCCTCGAAGGCGGCGGCGCGGCGCGGGAAAGTCCCGCGTACCACCGGGTCGCCGCTCTCATTGAGGACCTGGACATCGATGTGGTACTGGCGCTTGCGCTGCTGGAGGATGTCCTGGGCGGCGTCTTCGCCCTGGGTTTCGTAGGTTTGCGTCCACTCCGCGGTGAGGCTGTTGAGCCCCGGATGGCGACTGAGGATCCAGGCGTCCTGGTTGAGCATGTGCCCGAGCAGGATCGACAACCCGGCAACCAGGGTGATGGCCAGCCAGAAACTGGCCAGGATGCGCCAGAACAATGAACGCACAGAGACTCCTCGAACGCGAAAGCCCAGTGGCGCAGGCCACTGGGCTGGGGGATGGACGCTAACGCATTATTGCGCTTTTTGCGGTTGTTGCGCTTTCCAGGCCTTGAACTCGGTCCATTCGGCGCGACGTTCCTCTTGTTTCTTCACGATGGCGTCGAATTCTTTCTGCTGCTCGGGCTTGAGCAGGGCGCGGATGTCAGCCTGGGTTTTCTGCTGTTTGGCGGCCAGTTCGTCTTTCATGGCTTTCTGGTCGGCCGGCGAGAGTTTCTCCAGGTATTTTTCCACGACGGCCTTGCGGTCGTGCATTTGCTCGCCCATCAGCTTGCCGATCTGTTGGCGTTGCTCACGGCTCAGGTCCAGTTGACCGAAGGGGCCTTTGCCGCGCATGTGCTCGCTGTGCCGTGGACCGTCCATCGGCCCCATCGGGCCGTTGCCCTCAGGCATGGCCATGGCCACGGTTGGCAGGGCGGCGGCGAACAACAGAGCGATCAGGGTCTTGCGCATGGTGTGTCTCCTTGTCTCATTCCCGGTAAGTTCCGGATGAGTTCAGGTTACCCAGATCAAGGTCAGCGGCGGTCAGTGGAGGGTAAAGCTTGGGTAAAGACGCCGGGTCGGCGTCCTGACAATGGCGTCGGGACGCGGTTACAGGCTGTAGTAGTAGCCGCGGCTGCGCAGGGCAACGATGCGCGGGCGACCATCTGGGTGGGGGCCGATCTTCTTGCGCAGATTGCTGACGTGCATGTCCAGGCTGCGGTCGTACAGGGTCAGCTTGCGGCCCAGCGCGATCTGCGCCAGTTCCTGCTTGTCCAGCGGCTCGCCAGGTTGCTTGAGCAGGGCCTCCAGCAGGCGACTTTCGGAAACCGTGAGACTGATGTCCTGCTCGTCAATGGTGGCCACGCCGCGAATCGGGCTGAAGCATAAGTCGCCCAGCTCCAGCTGGCTGGAAGCCGCCACCGGGTGGCTGCGGCGCAGGACGGCGCGCAGGCGGGCAGTGAGTTCGCGAGGGTCGCAAGGCTTGGCCAGGTAGTCGTCGGCGCCCAGTTCCAGGCCGAGGATGCGGTCCAGGGGCTCGCCGCGGGCCGAAAGCATCAGCACCGGCAGGTCGGGGTGGTCGTTGCGCAGTTGCTTGAGCAGTTCCAGGCCGCTGCCGTCGGGCAGCATGACGTCCAGCACCACGGCTGCCGGGGCCGCTTCGGCCAGGGCCCGGCGTGCGCTCAAGCCATCGTGGCAGGCACGTACTTGAAAGCCTTCCTGGCCGAGCCAACTGCTCAGGAGCTCGCACAGCTCCTGGTCATCATCAATCAGTAACAGGTCGCTCATGAATCACTCAATTTAGCCATTGTCGACGCTTGCGATGCCCGCCACTGGCGAAGATACCGCAGAGCAGGGCGATGAGGGCCACGCCGCCGCCAGTGACGAACCATTGCTGCTGATCGGTCAGCAGTCGCGGCACCGGGTTGGCCTGGGCCTCTTTGAGCTGCAGCTTGAGGCGCTGGTTCTCCTGGCGCAAGCGGGCCAGTTGTGGGCTTTCCCGTTCGGCGTCGGCGCTTTGCAATTGTTTGCTCAGCTCTTCTCGCAGGCGCTCGCTTTCTTTCAAGCGTTGCTGCAACTCGGTGATCTGACTGCCGGCGCTCAGGGACAGCGGCGTCGAATGGCCGGTTTCCTGGGTTTCCTCGGCAAGGGCCGGAGCCCCGATCGACAACATGACCAACAGCAGACACAGCGGACCTTGGCGCATCGAAACTCCTGATTCCAATCGAGTGTTGGGCAGGTTGTCGGCCGTCAAACGAGAATAATGAGCGATTGAGAACGCGATGGACCCTGAAGGTTCATCGCGTCGGGGAGGATTTACGGCATCGATTGCCTGAACGGCTTGACCAGCACGTTGGCGTAGACGCCGGCAGTGACGAAGGGGTCGGCCTCGGCCCAGGCCTGGGCGGCTTCCAGGGACTCGAACTCGGCCACGATCAGGCTGCCGGTGAAGCCGGCAGCGCCGGGGTCGTTGCTGTCGATCGCCGGGTGCGGGCCGGCCAGCACCACACGCCCTTGCTCATTGAGTACTTGCAGTCGCTCCAGGTGCGCCGGGCGTGCGGCCAGGCGTTTTTCCAGGGAGTTGGCGACGTCTGTGGCAATGATTGCGTAAAGCATGTCAGTCCTCGGTTTTCGGGGTAGTGGGATCGGCGTCATGCAGGTGGCGCGACAGGTAGATGCCCTGGCCCACCAGGAATAGTACGGTCATGCCCAGGCTGCCGAAGACTTTGAAGTCGACCCAGATGCTCTGGAAAGTGAAGGCGACGAACAGGTTGGCGGCGCCGCAGAACAGGAAGAACGCGATCCAGGCGATGTTCAGGCGGGTCCACACCGGATCAGGCAGGGTCAAGGCGTGGCCCATGATGCGCTTGATCAGCAGGCGGTCGCCGACGAAATGGCTGCCGATGAAGGCCAGGGCGAACAGCCAGTTGACCACCGGGGCTTTCCACTTGAGGAAGGTTTCGCTGTGGAAGGCCAGGGTCAGGCTGCCGAAGACCAGGCAGGCGACCAGGGTCAGCCATTGGCTCTTTTCCAGTTTGCGCTGGGAAATGAACAGTGCGCCGTACACCACCAGGGAACTGATGATCAGCACCGCCGTGGCGCTGTAGATGCCGCCCACGGTGACTTCGTGCCCGGCCAGGTCGACGACCCGGGGATCGATTTTATAGACGATGAAAAACAGGAACAGCGGGATGAAGTCGATGAATTGTTTCACAGTGGCAGCCAGAAGCAGGATGTGGCGGCATAATAACAAACATCCTTGGTCGCGAAAGCGCCAGCTGACTTGAGGTTTTAACATCCTGTGAATGTCGATTTGCACTGCCATAGCACGGCCTCCGACGGCGCCCTGGCGCCTGCGGTTCTGGTTGCGCGTGCGTACGAGAGAGGCGTGCGAATCCTGTCCCTGACCGATCACGACACCCTCGAAGGGCTGGACGAGGCCCGTCAGGCAGCGGCGCAACTGGGCATGCAACTGGTCAATGGCGTCGAACTGTCCTGCACCTGGGGCGGCGCCACTATTCATGTGCTGGGCTACGGATTCGATACCCGGGCCCCGGCCCTGGTGACAGCCATCGAGAAACTTCACGCAGGGCGCTGGCTGCGTTCCGAGGAAATCAGCCGCAAGCTGGCTCTCAAGGGCATGCCGGGCGCTTTGGAAGGCGCCCGGGCCATCCAGCAGGAGCTGGGAGACAGCGGCAACGCCCCGGCGCGGCCGCACTTTGCCGACTACCTGGTGCGTGCCGGCTTCGTCAAGGACCGCGCCGAAGCCTTCCGCAAGTGGCTGGGGGCGGGAAAGCTGGGTGACGTCAAGCTGCACTGGCCCACCCTGGAGGAAACGGTCGGCACCCTGCGCGAGGCCGGTGCCTGGGTCAGCCTGGCCCATCCTTGGCACTACGATTTCACCCGCAGCAAGCGTCGCCGTCTGATTGCCGACTATATTCAAGCCGGTGGTCATGCAATCGAAGTGGTCAATGGCCATCAACCTGCGGAGCAAGTGGGCAGTTTGGCTATTCTTGCTCGTGAATTCGGACTGCTGGTCAGCGCCGGCAGTGACTTTCATGGTCCAGGAGGCTGGTCCGAGATCGGCGAATACCGCCCGGTACCCGAGGATCTGCCACCGCTATGGTGTCGCTTCAAACATGAGCCAATTATTGCCGCCTGAACAGGTAGAGACAGTGAGTCAATTTTTCCAGATCCACCCGGAAAACCCCCAGCCGCGCCTGATCAAACAGGCCGTCGAGATCATCCGTGGCGGTGGCGTGGTGATCTATCCCACCGATTCGTCCTATGCGATCGCCTGCCAGATGGGCGACAAGGCGGCGATCGAGCGGGTGCGCCGCTTGCGGCAACTGGACGACAAGCACAACTTCGCGCTGATCTGCAGCGACCTTTCGCAGTTGGGCCTGTTCGCCAAGATCGACACTGGCACCTTCCGCCTGCTCAAGGCCCATGTGCCGGGGCCCTATACCTTTATCCTCAATGCCACCCGGGAGGTGCCGCGCCTGCTGCTGCACCCCAAGCGCCGCACCATCGGCCTGCGGGTGCCGAGCAACCCGATTGCCCTGGCGCTGCTGGCCGAGCTGGGCGAACCGCTGATGAGTGTCAGCCTGATCATGCCCGGCGACACCGAGGCCCTGAGCGATCCCTATGAGATGCGCCAGTTGCTGGAGCATCAGGTGGACCTGATCATCGACGGCGGCTTCGGCAGCACCGAGTCGTCCACAGTGATCAGCCTGGCCGATGGCGAGCCGGAAGTGATCCGCGTCGGTTGTGGCGACCCTGCGCCGTTCATGGCCGAGGCCTAGATGTCCGCAGTAGAAACCGTCGACGAGCAGGCCGGTGCCCAACAGGAGCTGCCATTCGCCATGGTCTATGGCCAGGCGGTCATGGAAATGCCCCTGGACCTGTACATCCCCCCGGATGCCCTGGAGGTCTTCCTCGAAGCCTTCGAAGGCCCGCTGGACTTGCTGCTGTACCTGATCCGCAAGCAGAACATCAATATCCTCGACATCCCGGTGGCGGAAATCACCCGCCAGTACATGGGCTATGTGGAACTGATGCAGTCGGTGCGCCTGGAGCTGGCCGCCGAGTACCTGGTGATGGCGGCGATGCTGGCCGAGATCAAATCGCGAATGCTTTTGCCGCGTTCCGCCGAGGTCGAGGAAGAAGAGGACGACCCGCGGGCCGAGCTGATCCGCCGCCTGCAGGAATACGAGCGCTTCAAGGCCGCCGCTGAAGGCATCGACGGCCTGAGCCGGGTTGGCCGCGACGTGGTGGTGCCCAAGCTTGATGCGCCCGAGGCTCGGGTGCGCAAGCTGCTGCCGGATGTGGCCCTGGAAGAGTTGCTGATGTCCATGGCCGAGGTGCTGCGCCGTGGCGACATGTTCGAAAGCCACCAGGTCAGCCGCGAGGCCCTGTCTACCCGCGAGCGCATGAGCGATGTGCTGGAGCGGCTCAAGGGCGGCGGTTTCGTGCCCTTTGTCGAGCTGTTCACCGCCGAGGAAGGGCGCCTGGGGGTGGTGGTGACCTTCATGGCGATCCTCGAACTGGTCAAGGAATCCCTGGTCGAGCTGGTGCAGAATGAGCCCTTTGCGGCCATCCACGTACGGGCGCGAGCCGAATAACGAGCTTAAATCATGAACCTGAATGAACCCCGCGAGCTGGCCTCCCTGCTCGAAGCCTTTCTGTTGGCCTCGGGAAAACCCCAGTCCCTGGAACGCCTGTTCGAGCTCTTCGAAGAAGCCGAGCGGCCGGACCCGGCCGTCTTCAAGAAGGCCCTGGCCCTGCTGGGCAAATCCTGCGAGGGGCGGGCGTTCGAGCTCAAGGAAGTGGCTTCTGGCTATCGCTTGCAGATCCGCGAAAAGTTCGCGCCCTGGGTCGGCCGCCTGTGGGAGGAGCGCCCGCAGCGCTACTCCCGTGCCCTGCTGGAGACCATGGCCCTGATCGCTTACCGCCAGCCGATTACCCGGGGCGAGATCGAAGATGTGCGCGGCGTGGCGGTCAACAGCAACATCGTCAAGACCCTGCTGGAGCGCGAGTGGATTCGGGTGGTGGGCTACCGTGATGTGCCGGGCAAACCGGCGATGTTCGCCACCACCAAGGCCTTTCTCGACCATTTCAACCTGAAGAACCTCGACGACCTGCCGCCGTTGGCCGAACTGCGGGAGATTGAAGCCGAGCCAGTGCTGGAGTTCGATGACGCCCCCGTGCCCGAGCACTTGCAGCAACTGGCCGACGCCAGCGCGGAGCAGGAGGAGCCCAAGGAAGAAACCAGCTTCCATACCCTGTTGCTGGAGCTGGACTCCATGGAGGAGGGGATCAAGACCGACTTCGACGACCTGCATCGCGATGGCGCGGTTGAGCCTGGGAACTCGGAGCCGCTGTTCGATCACCCGGAGGTGCAAGCCGAGCCTGACATCCCTGGTGACGACTTGGATGACTCCCATGAGTTTGCGGTCGAGCCCGAAGCAGAGCCGCAGGGTGCAGCCGAGGACGATGTGCTGGGTGTCGCCGAGGCCCGGGCCAAATTGCTGGCCGCCGTGGCCGCGCTGGAGCCTTCGCCACCGCAATTGAGCGAAGAAGAAGCCGAAGCCCTGGCCCTGGCCGAAGCCATCGAGAACGAACGCCGTCTGCTGGACGACTGACCTTGCCGGCGAAGGCATCAGTCGGTGCGGCGCATGACGTGCCGGCCAGCCGGCTCCCACGGCGATGCCGGTCACCGGTTGGCGGAAAAAAGCCCGGGCGGCGACTTATCAACTAGTCTGTGATGCGCAATCGCCGCCATGAGCGTATGATTCGCGACCCTTTGGCGATCCCTTCGCCACAGAACCTGTTTTCACGTCTTCAGGCCGCTCTAGCCTGAAGCGCTACACCGGGAGGTGCCCAGATGAGCGATACCGATCAGAACGACCAGGAAATCCGTCCAGCCGGCGAGAAACTGCAGAAAGTCCTCGCCCGCATCGGCGTCGGCTCGCGCCGCGACGTCGAGGCCTGGATCAGCCAGGGCCGGATCAAGGTCAACGGCAAAGAGGCCACCCTGGGCCTGCGCGTCGACCTGCATGACGCCATTTCCATCGATGGCAAGGTGATCAAGCGCGAAGAGGCCGCCGAATCGGTGCGCCGCGTGATCATGTACAACAAGCCCGACGGCGAAATCTGCACCCGTGACGACCCGGAAGGCCGTCCGACCGTGTTCGACAAGCTGCCGCGTCCGCGGGAAGGCCGCTGGATCAACATCGGCCGCCTGGACATCAACACCACCGGCTTGCTGATGTTCACCACCGACGGTGAGCTGGCCAACCGCCTGATGCACCCGTCCTACGAGATGGACCGCGAGTACGCGGTGCGCGTGCGTGGTGAAGTCGACGACGAGATGATCGAGCGCCTCAAGGCCGGGGTCATGCTCGAAGACGGCCCGGCCAAGTTCACCGACATCCAGCAGGCGCCCGGTGGCGAAGGTTTCAACCACTGGTACCACTGCGTGGTGATGGAAGGTCGCAACCGTGAAGTGCGCCGCCTGTGGGAATCCCAGGGCCTGGTGGTCAGCCGCCTGAAGCGCGTGCGCTTCGGTCCGGTGTTCCTCAACTCCGACCTGCCCATGGGCCGCTGGCGCGAAATGAGCCAGTACGAAGTCGACGTGCTCAGTGCCGAAGTCGGCCTGACCCCGGTGGCCCTGCCGCAGCTCAACGCCAAGTCCAAGGACAAGCTGGAGCGCATGCAGCGCAAATCCTCGCGTCCGGTGGGCAAGAGCGAGCGCGTGCGCACCCTGCGTCCGGCCACCGGCGCACCGGCCAGCCCGCGTGCTTCCCGCGAGCCGCAGATCGAAGGCGAGCGCCCAGGGCGCAAGCCGGCGGCCCGTCAGGATGGTGAGCGCGCGCCACGTCCGGCCAGCGGTCGGGGCACGCCGGTAGCCGAGCGTCCGGCGGACACCAAGCGTCCGGCCAAACCGGCACCGAAGTCCAAGCGTCCAAGCCCGGTGCTGGACAAGGACGCGCCGTCCGGCAAGCGTCGTGGCGCCCCGGCCGGTGCCGGCCAGCGTCCCGGCTTCGGTCGTCGCAAGCCGGAGTAAGCGTCGGCCAGCCGACAACAACGCCAACCCTCGGGTTGGCGTTTTTTTTGCCCGGTGCTTGGTGGGCGCCGGCTTGCCGGCGAACAGGCTCTCAAGTCCTGGGCCTGGGGCATGATCGTCTTCGCTGAAAAGCCAGCGTCTACCCACCAGCCTGCGGCTGCGCTAGAAGGCGAACTGGCCGTCGAACACCGGCTTGTTGTCCACCGCCAGCACCCCTGAGCTGAAGATCAGATCCAGGTGGTGGCTGCCCTTGGCGCCGCCTCCCAGCCCCAGGTGCAGGCCGCAGTGGCGCTCCTCGAAGCCGGAATTGCGCCCGTAGAGGGACCTGATGCCTTCGTTGGTGCCGATGCCCAGCTCCTCGATGCGCCGGTTGGACGGGTTGGCATCCAGGTATTTGTTGAAGTCGTTGGCCAGCCCGGGTACCTCGGTGGCGACCCTGGTGATGCTGGAGTTCTCGATCCACAGCTCCAGCGGTGCTTGCAGTACCCCGTATTTACGGGCGAAGGGGATGGTGCCGAGGAAGGTGCCGAGAAACTTCACATGACCGTTGATGGCCTCGCTGTGGGTGGCGATTTCCCCGGGTGCCAGGTCGTAGTTGCCGACGCCGTTGATGTCGGTCCATTTCTTCACGTTGCTCAGGGGTGTCTCGAAATATGAGCCCTGGGGGTCGCTGAAGCTCAGGGTCGAAGCCTGGGACAGGCGGCGGATCAAGGTGGCATTGAGGTCGGCGATACGCTGCGGCTCGACGCTGAAGGTGTCGTAGAAGTACTCGCCGTAATCCTTGAACAGCAGCGACTTCTTCCAGTGCTCGGCCATCAGTCCGTGCAGCGGGCGGAGGAACTCCGGACCATCGGGGCGGGGCTGGGCCAGGGTCGAGGAGTCGTAGAAAAAAATGTACAGGTCGCAGTCGATGATCGCCCGGGCCAGGCGTTCGGCCGGCTCCAGGTCCAGGCACAGGGCGCTGAGCGTCAGCGGCGTGGCCTGGCGCGCCTGTTCGAGGATGGCACTGACCATGGCCTGGTAGTCGGCGGTGTGGCCGAGCACCACTTTCTGCGGTCGGGCGTTGCTCAGGGCCGGGTGGCGTTCGAGGTAGTACAGGAAATGGCGGATGGCGCGGGTCTGGTCCATAAAACCTCCCTGGAGGACAAAGGTGACCGGGGCAGGCGCAAGGCCTGCTCCGGTCCGGGCGCCTTACATTGGCCACATCGCCGTGCCGAACGGCACCACGGCGTCGGCCTGCATCATTTCCACGGCTGCATCATGAGTGGCCGCTTCGAACCACTCGTCCAGTTGCAGTTCGGTTTCCAGGTCTTGTTCCAGTGTTTGCATGGTGACTCTCCTAGATGACATAGCGCATAGCAGTCCATTGGCAGAGCGGATCAACAGCGGTGAACGAGATGCTTGCACAGGCTGCGCAGCCGCTCCTCGTACCTGTCGGACGAGGCATCCGGCAAGTGGCTGGAAACCTAGTTCAGGGCATTTTGAAGTGCAAAAAAATATTTAGATTATTTTCTACTGAACTTCATTTTCTATTTTTGTGCGAGCTATTTATCGCCTGAAAACAAAAAGCTAAAGCACTCCCGGCGGCGCCGCGGTCGGCGCGTCAATTTGCAGTCGCCGGGACGGATGATCTGTCTTGGCAAGTTAACGTTACGCGCTGTAAAGAAAAAATGACGAAATGTTGCGTGTTGCGCCCTGAAACGGCACGGGTCGTGGCGCTGTAAGGAAAAGCTGCCGGCGGACCGTGAGCCATCTGCTTGCCGAGGCTCTGGCCCGCTTGTTCCGGAGCGCCAAGGCGGGTGAGATGCACACCTGCCTGCGTACAGGTGCATAACAAGAAGGAGGCGCAATGAACGCCGTAACCGACTTTCACCGACACCCTTCGAAGGGCGATGGTCATCGCACCTTCATCGACGACCCCACGCGGTCCGTCCAATGTTCCGCCGCCGATGTCGAGCATCGAGCAGGCCCCGCAAGATCCCGGTTACCGGCACGCTGATACAGCGGTGTCTGGCGGCAGGGGGTCAGGGGTGTACAATGCGCGGCGTTTTAACTGTGACCCAACTGCGTACCCGCGCATTTTGCGTCTGCGTCGCGCGTTTCAGCCTGCCCCGAGGGCGCTGGGAGCCGCGCTGCCGGGCCAATAAACTCAAGGTTATCCACCTTGTTCACTCCGCCGCGTCACGAGCGTGGTGGGTTCGATTTCGTCACAGATAAAAACAAACAGGTGACGCATGACCGTTAGAAAAACGCTGAATTTCGGGTGCCTGCGCTGGGGTTTGCTCCGCGCCGCTTAAGCCTCATCGGGCGGCAACGTCTTGCAAACATCATCAAACCTTGCGTGAGAACCTTTTCATGAGTGGACAAAACTCGCATTCGGGCGAGCTGAAACGCGGCCTGAAAAATCGCCATATTCAACTGATCGCCCTGGGCGGCGCGATCGGCACCGGTTTGTTCCTGGGCTCGGCCGGGGTACTCAAATCCGCTGGCCCATCGATGATCCTCGGCTACGCCATCTGCGGTTTCATCGCCTTCATGATCATGCGCCAGCTGGGCGAGATGATCGTCGAAGAGCCGGTGGCCGGTTCCTTCAGCCACTTCGCCCACAAGTACTGGGGCGGCTTCGCCGGTTTCCTCTCCGGCTGGAACTGCTGGATTCTCTACATCCTGGTGGGCATGTCGGAGCTGACCGCGGTAGGCAAGTATGTGCACTACTGGTGGCCGGACGTCCCGACCTGGGCCTCGGCGGCGGTGTTCTTCGTGATGATCAACGCCATCAACCTGGCGAACGTCAAGGTCTTCGGCGAGGCCGAGTTCTGGTTCGCCATCATCAAGGTGGTGGCCATCGTCGGCATGATCGCCCTGGGCAGCTACCTTTTGGTCAGCGGCCATGGCGGCCCGCAGGCCTCGGTGAGCAACCTCTGGTCCCACGGCGGCTTCTTCCCCAATGGCGTCAGCGGCCTGGTGATGGCCATGGCGATCATCATGTTCTCCTTCGGCGGCCTGGAAATGCTCGGTTTCACCGCAGCTGAAGCCGACAAGCCGAAGACCGTGATCCCCAAGGCAATCAATCAGGTGATCTACCGCATCCTGATTTTCTACATCGGCGCCCTGGTGGTGCTGCTGTCGCTGACCCCATGGGACACCCTGCTGGTGACCTTGAACGCTTCCGGCGATGCCTACAGCGGCAGCCCGTTCGTCCAGGTGTTCTCGATGCTGGGCAGCAACACTGCGGCGCACATCCTCAACTTCGTGGTCCTGACCGCGGCGCTGTCGGTGTACAACAGCGGCACCTATTGCAACAGCCGCATGCTGCTGGGCATGGCGGAGCAGGGGGATGCGCCGAAAGTCCTGGCCAAGATCGACAAGCGCGGTGTGCCGGTGATGTCGATCCTCGCCTCGGCGGTGGTGACCTTCGTTGCCGTGGTGCTCAACTACCTGATCCCGCAGCATGCACTGGAACTGCTGATGTCCCTGGTGGTGGCGACCCTGGTGATCAACTGGGCGATGATCAGCTACTCGCACTTCAAGTTCCGCCAGCACATGAACCGCACCGGCCAGACCTCGCTGTTCAAGGCCCTGTGGTACCCCTATGGCAACTACGTCTGCCTGGCATTCGTGGTGTTCATCCTCGGCATCATGCTGATGATCCCGGGCATCCAGATCTCGGTGTACGCGATCCCGGTGTGGGTGGTGTTCATGTGGGTCTGCTACCTGATCAAGAACAAGCGCAGTGCCCAGCAACCGCTGCAGGCGGCCAGTGCTTCGCTGAAGTAAGCGTGGCCCCGGCAAGGACTAACCCGGCTCCGGCCGGGTTTTTCATGCCTGTGATTCTTGTGCGGGCTTGGATTGCTTGCGCCGGCAGGCCGCCTGCAAGTGTGTGCTGGGCGGCGAAGAGGCCCGCCGGAGCCCGGGTAATGGGGGTATCCTGTGGGCCCTGAAAACGGATTCCTGTTCCATGCTGGTGATTTCCAACAATGTGCATCTGCCGGATGCCGAGATCGAGCTGACCGCCATCCGCGCCCAGGGCGCGGGAGGGCAGAACGTCAATAAAGTGTCCAGCGCGGTGCATTTGCGCTTCGACATTCCGGCCTCGTCCTTGCCGCCCTTCTACAAGGAGCGCCTGCTGGCGCTGCGCGACAGTCGCATCACCAGTGACGGCGTGATCGTTCTCAAGGCCCAGCAGTACCGCACTCAGGAGCAGAATCGTGCCGATGCCCTTGAGCGCCTCACCGAGCTGATCCTCAGTGCCGTCAAGGTGGAAAAGAAACGCCGTCCCACCAAACCGACCCTGGGTTCGAAGAAACGCCGTCTGGAGAGCAAGGCCAAGCGCGGCAACATCAAGGCCGGTCGCGGCAAGGTGGACTTCTAGCCGAGTGCGCGTTCCTTGCGCTGCCGGGGTGCCTGACGGTACAGGCACAGGCTGAGTACCAGGCCGCAGCAAGCGGCGATGGCGGCGAACAGGAAGATCGAGGCAAAGCCGAAACCCGCGGCAATCGCCCCGGCCAGGGGGCCGGTGATGCCCAGCGACAGGTCGATGAACAGCGAATAGGCGCCCACCGCGGCACCTCGGCTGGAGGCCGGCACCAGGTTCACCGCCTCTACCCCCAGGGCCGGGAACACCAGGGAGAAGCCGAAGCCGCTCAAGGCCGCGCCGGCCAGGGCCCAGTTGGCGTCCGGAGCCTGCCACAGCAGCAACAGGCCGAGGGTTTCCACCGACAGGCAGGCGATCGCCACGCGAAAGCCGCCCAGGCGGTTGATCAGGTTGCCGAACAGCAAGCGGGCACCGATGAAGCTGGCGCCGAACAGGCTCAGGCACAGCACCGCGTTGGCCCAATGCTGAGTGGCGTAATACAGGGTGATGAACGTGGCGATGGTGCCAAAGCCGATGGAGCCCAGGGCCAGGCCGCAGCCGTGGGGGAAGACCTTGCCCAGCACATGGATGAATGGCAGGCGTTCGCCGGCGACGATGGGGGCGGCGACTTTCGGCCAGGCCAGCAGCAGGCCGAGCACGGCCAGCAGGATGATGCTCGAGCCCATGCTCCACAAGCCGAGATGATCGACCAGCCACGCGCCCAGGGGCGCGCCAATGGCCAGGGCACCGTAGCTGGCGATGCCGTTCCAGGAGATCACCTTGGCGGTGTTGGCCGCGCCGACTCGCCCGATGCCCCAGCCAATCGAACCCGAGCCCACCAGGCTTTCCGCGCTGCCCAGCACCAGGCGGCCGGTCAGCAGGCTGATCAGGCTCAGGGTCGGCAGATGTTGCAGCCAGGCCGAAAGCAGCATGAACACACCGCTCAGTCCGCAGCCGGCCAGACCGTACATCACCGCGCGCTTGCTACCCAGGTTGTCGATGATGCGTCCTGCGTAGGGGCGGCTGAGCAGGGTGGCCAGGTACTGCACGCTGATCACCAGGCCGGCGATCACCGCGCCAAAACCCAGGTCGCTGTGCACATAGCCCGGCAGCACCGCCAAGGGAATGCCGATGTTCAGGTAGCCGATAAAGGTGAACAGGACGATGGAGACGACTTGCAGCGTGACCGCCAAGGGGCGCTGGGAATCTGGCATGGGGATGGGTCCACGGCGACAGCTAAATAGATAGGCTGCTTATGATACCGATGTGGACGCTGATGCAGGGGGAGAATTCGACGCGTTGTTCAGATCTTTCGGGTCAGGGTGTTGACTCAGGCGTCTTGGTCTTGCAGCAGGTGAGTGGTGACCAGGGCGGCGATGGCGTTTTCCTGGGTGCCGAAGCGGGCCAGCAGGGCGGCCTGTTTCTGCGCGCTGAGGCGGTTCCACACCTCGATCATTTTTTCCGCGGTGCCGATCAGTACGCTGGCCTGGGTTTCGCTGAAGGAGTCGGTCATGGTCGGGTGAGGCTCGGAGGGAGGTTTCAGGCGGTGTGGAAAGCGCTTGAGTAGCGCTTTCCACACGGTCTGGTTACAGCACTTTTCAGTCTTCGCTGTCGGCCTTGCGGCGGTCGGCGGCTTCTTGCACTACAGGCTTTTCAGCACTGGCTTGGGGCGGGGTGGTCTGCTCAGTTTCGTGCAGGCTTGGGAAGGGGAGATTCGGGATCTCATGCATGTCGTTGCTCCTCGCAAAGTCTGTTTTTTAAATCGCTGGGTAGGTCCGCGCTTTTAAAAAGCCTGGGCAGGATACAGCACTGGAAATGACAAAAAGATTTTTATCGCGATTTTTTGGGATGAAAGGATCAGGGCCGCGCCGCAAGTGCCTTGCCGAGGTGGGCGTCCTTTAGACGCCCGCCTCGGCAAACACATGTTTCAGACGACCCGGGCGATGGCCTCGGCCAGCAGGTCCAGGCGGGTGGCGTCGATCCCGGCCACGTTGGCACGGCCGGAGCTGACCATGTACACGCTGTGCTGCTCACGCAGCGCCTGCACCTGAGCCGGGCTCAGGCCGGTGTAGGAGAACATCCCGCGTTGCACACCGATATGGGCGAAGCGCTCGGCCAGGCCATGGGGTTGCAAGGCCTCCACCAGGCCGGCGCGCAGTTGCGCGATGCGCTGGCGCATGGCTTCCACTTCGTCGATCCAGAGGCGCTTGAGTTCGGCATCGCCAAGGATGGTGGCGACCACTGCAGCGCCGTGATCCGGTGGTGTGGACCACAGGTTGCGGGCGATGTGGGCCAGTTGGCTGCGCACGTCCAGCAGTTTTTCGCCGTCCTGAGCGCAAACGATCAGGGCGCCGGTGCGGTCGCGGTACAGGCCGAAGTTCTTCGAGCAGGAGCTGGTGATCAGCACTTCCGGCAGTTCGGCGGCGAACAGCCGCACCGCCCAGGCATCCTGCTCCAGGCCATCGCCAAAGCCCTGGTAGGCGAAGTCGATCAGTGGCAGCAGCTTGCGGCTGCGCACCACCTCCAGTACCCGTTGCCAGTCGGCGTGGCTGAGGTCGAAGCCGGTCGGGTTGTGGCAGCAGGCGTGCAGCAGCACCACATCGCCCTCGGGCACCCGGTTCAGGGTCGCCAGCATGGCCTCGACGTCCAGGCGGTTGTCGCTGCCCACGTAAGGGTAGTGACTGACCTTGACTCCGGCGGCGGCGAAGATGGTTTCGTGGATCGGCCAGGTCGGATCGCTCAGCCACACGCCACGGTCCGGCAGGCAGTGGGCGATGAAGTCGGCGCTCAGGCGCAGGGCGCCAGTGCCGCCCGGGGTCTGGGTGGCACCGACGCGCTGGCTGGCGATCAGCGCAGAGTCGCTGCCCAGCACCAGTTCATTGATCACCTTGCCGAAGGCCGCGTCGCCGTGGCCGCCGATGTAGATCTTGGTGTCCTGGCGATCCACCAGGCGCTGCTCGGCCAGCTTCACCGAACGCGGAATCGGAGTCAGGCCCTGGGCGTCTTTGTAGACCCCCACGCCGAGGTCGAACTTGTTCGGATTGGGATCGCTGGCGTAGGCCCCCATCAGGCCGAGAATCGGGTCGCCGGGTACCCGGCCGATGGCGTCGAAATGCATTACTTGCGTCCTTCTGCGGTCTTGGCCACTTCGTCGGTGCGGGCGGCCATGATGAAGTCGTTGCGGTGCAGGCCCTTGATCGAGTGGCTCCACCAGGTCACGGTGACCTTGCCCCACTCGGTGAGCAGGCCCGGGTGATGACCTTCGGCTTCGGAGATCTCGCCCATGGCGTTGGTGAAGGCCAGGGCGAACTTGAAGTTCTTGAACAGGAAGACTTTTTCCAGCTGCATCACGCCGTCGCGAACTTCGATGTTCCAGTCAGGGATCTGCTTGATCAGTACCGGCAGTTCTTCGTCGCTGACTTGTGGAGCATCGGCGCGGCAGGCTTCGCAATGGGCTTGGTTCAGAGCGGTCATGGTGTGTTCCTGAGTTCGATTCTTGTTGGAAGTTACTATCTTTCGCAGCGGCTCGCGAGTGCGAACCGCTCAGGCCGCCTTGGGTTTTGGCGGGAACTTGGGCGCGTGCAGGCCCAGCTGCATGCCTTGGTGGACCAGGGCCATGATGTCTTCATGGGCCAGGTCGAACAGGCGCTTGAGGTTGGGCAGGACGAAATAGATCGGTTGCAGGATGTCGATGCGATACGGCGTGCGCATGGCTTCCAGCGGGTCGAAGGCCTGGTGTTCCGGGGCTTCGGAGAGGCTGTATACGGTTTCCTTGGGCGAGGAGAGGATGCCACCGCCATAGATGCGTCGCCCGGCCGGGGTTTCTACCAGGCCGAACTCGATGGTCATCCAGTACAGGCGCGCCAGGTATACCCGCTCTTCCTTGGTGGCTTGCAGGCCGAGCTTGCCGTAGGTGTGGGTGAATTCGGCGAACCAGGGGTTGGTCAACAGCGGGCAGTGGCCGAAGATCTCGTGGAAGATGTCCGGCTCCTGCAGGTAGTCCAGCTCTTCTGGGGTGCGAATGAAGGTCGCCACCGGGAAACGCTTGCTGGCCAGCAGTTCGAAAAAGGTCTGAAAGGGAATCAGCGCCGGCACCCGGGCCACTTGCCAGCCGGTGGTTTCGCCGAGGACCTTGTTGATTTCGCTCAACTGCGGGATGCGATCGTGGGGCAGTCCGAGTTTCTCGATGCCATCCAGATACTCCTGGCACGCACGACCCTCGATGACTTTTAGCTGACGCGTGATCAGGGTGTTCCACACCGCGTGTTCTTCGGGTGGATAGTCGATAAAACCTTGCGCGTCGGGCTCGCGGGCCACGTACTGCGTCTGCTTCATGCTGCTCTCCTGCCAGGGGATGCGTTCTTGTTATGTGTGACCCCAGTCTTACCCGAGGGTGCGACGCTTTGCAGCAGGCGTTCGGTGGGCGTGAGGGGCTATTGGGTGCCTATTTGTAAAGTAATCGTTACGAATTTGCCTGGGTGGCCGCCGTGTTGTGGGTTTTCAGCTTTGAAAAAGCCCTCTGCTGTCACATAATCTTGACGATTATCTGCGTCACCCTGCAGAAAGTTTGCCAAGGTCGGTGTCAAAAACGTCGGTTTTTGGCGTTTATGCCCTTTATCATCAGCTCCGGGCCTCCTTTTATGCGTATCAAAGTTCACTGCCAGAACCGCATCGGCATCCTGCGCGACATTCTCAATCTGCTGGTGGAGTACGGGATCAACGTGGCCCGTGGCGAAGTGGGGGGCGAGCATGGCAACGCCATCTACCTGCACTGCCCGAACCTGATCAATCTGCAGTTCCAGGCGCTGCGCCCCAAGTTCGAATCCATCGCCGGGGTCTTCGGTGTCAAGCGTGTCGGGCTGATGCCCAGCGAGCGTCGGCATATGGAGCTCAATGCGCTGCTGGGGGCGCTGGAGTTCCCGGTGTTGTCCATCGATATGGGCGGCTCCATCGTTGCCGCCAACCGGGCGGCGGCGCAGTTGCTGGGGGTGCGGGTGGATGAGGTGCCGGGCATTCCCCTGTCGCGCTATGCCGAGGACTTCGACTTGCCGGAACTGGTACGGGCCAACCAGTCGCGGATCAACGGGCTGCGGGTCAAGGTCAAGGGCGATGTGTTCCTGGCGGACATCGCCCCGCTGCAATCCGAGCACGACGACAGCGAGGCCATGGCCGGCGCGGTATTGACCTTGCATCGGGCGGATCGGGTCGGTGAGCGCATCTACAACGTGCGCAAGCAGGAGTTGCGCGGTTTTGACAGTATTTTCCAGAGTTCGAAAGTCATGGCGGCGGTGGTGCGTGAGGCTCGGCGCATGGCGCCGCTGGATGCGCCGCTGTTGATCGAGGGCGAAACCGGCACCGGCAAGGAGCTGCTGGCCCGCGCCTGCCACCTGGCCAGCCCGCGGGGGCAATCGCCACTGATGGCCCTGAACTGCGCCGGGTTGCCGGAATCCATGGCTGAAACCGAGCTGTTCGGCTATGGCCCCGGGGCCTTCGAAGGGGCTCGGGCCGAGGGCAAGCTGGGACTGTTGGAATTGACCGCCGGAGGCACCCTGTTTCTCGATGGCGTGGGGGAGATGAGCCCGCGTCTGCAGGTCAAGTTGCTGCGTTTTCTGCAGGATGGCTGCTTCCGGCGGGTGGGCAGTGATGAAGAGGTGTATCTGGATGTGCGGGTAATTTGCGCGACCCAGGTCGACCTGTCGGAGCTCTGTGCCCGGGGCGAGTTTCGCCAGGACCTCTATCACCGGCTGAATGTGCTGTCGCTGCACATACCGCCCCTGCGCGAATGCCTCGATGGCCTGACCCCGCTGGTGGAGCATTTTCTCGATCAGGCCAGCCGGCAGATTGGCTGCCCGCTGCCGCGACTGGCACCGGCGGCCATGGACCGCCTGAGTCACTACCACTGGCCGGGCAACGTCCGGCAGTTGGAGAACGTGTTGTTCCAGGCGGTCTCGTTGTGTGATGGCGGCATGGTCAAGGCCGAGCACATCCGCTTGCCGGACTACGGTGCCCGTCAGCCCCTGGGGGATTTCTCCCTGGAGGGCGGCCTGGAACAGATCGTCGGGCGCTTTGAGAAGGCTGTGCTGGAAAGCCTGTATGCCGAGCATCCCAGCAGTCGGCAGTTGGGCAAGCGTCTGGGGGTGTCCCATACCACCATTGCCAACAAGTTGCGCCAGTACGAGGTCGGCAAGGAATCTCCGGAATAAAAAAGCCCCGCTTATGAAGCGGGGCTTTTCGTTTGGCTCGGGGCTGGCTGTCTTCAGATATGGAAGTAGCCGACACAGGAGTCAAAAGGCAGGCGCTTGAGTTCGATCTTGTTCATGTCGAACACTTCGCGCAGGGCCTTGGTTTCACCCGGGAAGTTGCGGTAGGCGACTTCGTCGAGAACCACGATGGCGCCCTTGGGCATGTACGGCAGGAAGGTTTCCAACGCGACCTTGGTGGGTTCGTACAGGTCGGTGTCGAGGATCAGCATGGCCACTACCAGGTCCGGACGCGATTTGACGAATTCCGGCACGGTCTTGCAGATGTCGCCCTTGACCAGCTCGCAGCGCGGGATGCGGTTCACCGGACGCAGCAGGTCGTTGGCATCGATCATGTCCTGGATCAGCGACTGGTCGGTGTCGGAGAACATGCTTTCGTTGATATCGGCCGGGTCTTCGTCCTTGTTGATGCTGGTGAAGCCTTCGAACGTGTCGAAGCCCACAATGGAGCGGTTGATGGCGTAAGGCTCGAGGATCATCGACAGGTGCATGTAGAGCATCAGTGAGTTGCCCTTGTACACGCCGCATTCGATGATCGCGCCGGGTACATCCATGACCTTCTTGAACAGCTCCATGCGCGACAGCGCGGCGGTGACGTTGATGCGGTTGGCGAAGACGAAGGGTGCGTCGGCAACGTACTCGGCGTCGACCCGCTTGAGTACGCCGGCGCGGGTTTCGTTGTATTCGGCTTCGGCGGGGGTAAGGCGACGTTTGGTCATGGCTTGAATCCTTGGAAATTCGAGAAGTCGTGGGCGTGGAAGTAGTCTTTGAAGCCGGAGCCGACGTCGGGGCAGGCGCTGTCGACGTTGGGGGCTCCGCGGTGGTGTTTCAGGTCTTCGAGGTGCATCAGGCGGAAGTCCACGCTGAAGCGGGTGCGATCGGTGTGGTTGGGCACCGTGCCGTGCAGGTGCGAGCCGGAGAACACCAGCATCTCGCCGCAATTGCCGGCAATGCGGATCTCCGAGGCGTTGTCGATCTCTTCCAGGGGAACTGGATGGACCCGCACTTCTTCGGTCAGGTTGTCCTTGGCCTTGTGGCGCTGGTTACTGATCCAGTCCTTCAGGCTCCAGTCTTTCGAGGTGTTGGCCACCGGCTTCTCGAAGTAGCCGGGGTTGATCATCATGGTCTGGTCCGGGGTGATGCTGTAGACCGGCATCCAGGTGTTGATCTGGCAGTCCACGCTGCCATACCAGCTGTCGCGATGAGGCTTGTAGGCGTAGCTGACGCCGGCGTGGAGGTAGTCGTAGTTGGGCACGACCCGCAGGCGCGGTACGTCGAAAATGTAGTCCCGAGGATCGATGCCGATCTCGTGTATGAAGGCAAGGATCAGATCCTTGACGCGCTGGCTGTTGGTGAACTGGCCCTTGAGTCGGGTAACCCGGCTGACGAACTCTTCTACCGGCATCATCGTGTGCAGAGCCTGGTGGTTGGTTTCGCCATCGAATGCTGCGGTGATGCTTTCCTTGGCGTACCCGCAGAGTTCTTTTGCGGTGGCCAGGTCAGTATCCAGGAAGATATCCCCGGAATAGATGGCTTCCTTGAAGTCGGCTGTCTTGCGCAGCTGATTGAGGTACAGGTTCAAAGTGGTTCTCCTTGGCAGTCACTGGCTTAGGTGTCGGCCACCCCCCTGCAAACTGAAGTCGCAAGCGCCAGCGACTGTGTCTAGCAAGAACTGTTCACAAAGTGCCGGCTTGGTGGTCGAAAGTCCCCGGGAGTGCGACCGATACTTGCCGTCAGCGGCATAAGTCCGCCGTTTTTTCGTCTCTTGGCTCGTCTTGAAAACCACGTTGCTTGCGTTAAAGCCCCGGCCTGCATGGTGTGCGTTGCTTGGTGTGGAAGTTGGTGTAGAAATTGCTTGCGCCATGCCTACTACAGCGTGGGGCGGCAAACGTCCGGCAGATGAGGAACGATTGTGGACAAGTACCTTTATGTGGCAATGACCGGCGCCAGCCAGAACGCACTGGCGCAAAAGGCTCATGCCAACAATCTGGCGAACATCTCCACCAACGGCTTTCAGCGCGACCTGGAACAGGCGCGCGCGATGCCGGTGTTTGGTGACAGTTTTCCGGCGCGGGCCTTTGCCATGGGCGAGCGGCCAGCCACGGACTTTACTCCCGGCTCGATGGTGGAAACCGGTCGTGACCTGGACGTAGCCGTCAGCGGCAAGGGCTGGATCGCCGTGCAAAGCCCCGATGGCAGCGAAAGCTATGTGCGCACCGGCAGCTTGAACGTCGATGCCCTGGGTGTGCTGCGTGCCGGCAACGGCATGCCGGTCATGGGCAACGGCGGTCCGATCGCCGTGCCGCCTGAGCAGAAGATCGAAGTGGGCCAGGACGGCACCATCAGCATCCGTGCCATGGGTGAGGGGCCGCGGGTCATGGCCGAGGTCGATCGCATCAAGCTGGTCAATCCGGACATCAAGAACCTGACCAAAGGGCTCGATGGCTCGATCAAGACCAAGGACGGCCAGCCGGCGCCGGCCGATGCCAATGTCCAGCTGGTGTCGGGATTCCTGGAGTCGAGCAACGTCAATGCCGTGGAAGAGATGACCGCAGTACTGGCCTTGTCCAGGCAGTTCGAATTGCACATCAAGATGATGAACAGCGCCAAAGAAGACGACCAGGCCATGGCTCGGGTCTTGCAGATCAGCTAATTACCAGTACCTAGCGCCGTAAAACAGGCGCGAGAGGAGAATCGAATGCTTCCGGCTCTATGGGTTGCCAAAACCGGTCTGTCCGCCCAGGACACCAACCTGAGTGTGATTTCCAACAACCTGGCGAACGTCTCGACCACGGGTTTCAAGCGTGATCGCGCGGAATTCCAGGACCTGCTGTACCAGATCAAGCGTCAACCGGGTGCCCAGTCGACCCAGGACAGCGAACTGCCAAGCGGCCTGCAGGTCGGTACCGGTGTGCGCATTGTCGGCACCCAGAAGAACTTCACCGCCGGCAGCCTGCAAACCACCGAGCAGCCGCTGGACCTGGCGATCAACGGCCGCGGTTTCTTCCAGATCCTGCAACCCGACGGCACCACGGCCTACACCCGTGACGGCACCTTCCACCTCAACTCCAATGGCCAGATCGTCACCGCCAGTGGTTTTGCCCTGGAACCGGCGATTGTCGTGCCCAACGACGCGCAGACCTTCACCGTGGGTCAGGACGGCACCGTATCCATCACCATCGCCGGCAACCCGGCGTCCCAGGTGATCGGCAACCTGCAAACCGCCGACTTCATCAACCCGGCCGGCCTGCAGGCCCAGGGCAACAACCTGTTCCTGGAAACCGCCGCCAGCGGCGCGCCGCAGATCGGCACCCCGGGTCTCAACGGTTTCGGCACCACCCTGCAGAACACTCTGGAAGCGTCCAACGTCAGTACGGTCGAGGAGATGGTCAACATGATCACCACCCAGCGTGCCTACGAGATGAACTCCAAGGTGATCTCCACCGCCGACCAGATGCTCTCGTTCATAACGCAGAAGCTGTAATCAAGTCTTGAGGTCGCCACAGGTCTGATGTGGCGTGCCGGCAACATCGTGAGGAAGGGTCATGAATCGGTTTATTTGTGTTCTAGCGCTGAGTGGGAGTGCCGTGCTTGCGGGCTGTGTTGCCCCGCCGCCCAAGCCCAATGACCCTTACTACGCGCCAGTATTGCCGCGTACACCGCTGCCTTCCGCGTCCAACAATGGCTCGATTTACCAGGCCGGCTTCGAGCAGAATCTGTACAGCGACCGCAAGGCGTTCCGGGTCGGTGACATTATCACCATCACCCTGAACGAGCGGACCAACGCCAGCAAGGGCGCCAACTCGGCCCTGACCAAGACCAGTTCCAACAGCGTTGGCCTGACCTCGCTGTTCGGTGCCGTACCCAACACCAACAACCCGTTGGGCGATGGCGACCTGACCCTCAATGCCGGCTACAGCGGCAACCGTGCGACCAAGGGCGACAGCAAGGCGGCGCAGAGCAACAGCCTGACCGGTTCGATCACCGTCACCGTGGCCGATGTGCTGCCCAACGGCATCATCGCGGTACGCGGCGAGAAGTGGATGACCCTCAACACCGGCGACGAGCTGGTGCGGATCGCCGGCCTGGTCCGGGCCGACGATATTGCCACTGACAACACCGTTTCCTCGACCCGAGTGGCGGATGCGCGCATCACCTATTCGGGCACCGGCTCCTTTGCCGATGCCAACCAGCCTGGCTGGTTTGACCGTTTCTTCCTCAGCCCGCTGTTCCCTTTCTAGGTGATGAGAAGCCTCATGTTCAACTTCAAGCACCTGATGGCGGCGGCCTTGTTGCTGTCCACTTCCCTCGGCGTTCAGGCCGAGCGGCTGAAGGACATCGCCAGTATTTCCGGCGTGCGTTCCAACCAGTTGATCGGCTACGGCCTGGTGGTCGGGCTTAACGGCACCGGCGACCAGACCACCCAGACGCCGTTCACCCTGCAGACCTTCAACAACATGCTGTCGCAGTTCGGCATCAAGGTGCCGGCCGGTTCCGGCAACGTGCAGTTGAAGAACGTTGCGGCAGTGTCGGTGAGTGCCGATCTGCCGGCTTTCGCCAAGCCGGGCCAGCAGGTGGATATCACGGTTTCGTCCATCGGTAACTCCAAGAGCCTGCGTGGCGGCACCCTGTTGCTGACACCCCTCAAGGGGATCGACGGCAACGTCTATGCCATCGCCCAGGGCAACCTGGTGGTGGGCGGTTTCGACGCCGAAGGGCGCGACGGTTCGAAGATCACCGTCAACGTGCCGTCGGCCGGGCGGATTCCCGGCGGCGCTTCGGTGGAGCGAGCCGTGCCCAGCGGTTTCAACCAGGGCAACAGCCTGACCCTGAACCTCAACCGTTCGGACTTCACCACCGCCAAGCGCATCGTCGACAAGATCAACGACATGCTCGGCCCGGGCGTGGCCCAGGCCATCGATGGTGGTTCGATCCGCGTCACCGCGCCACTGGACCCAAGCCAGCGCGTGGATTACCTGTCGATCCTGGAGAACCTGGAAGTCGATCCGGGGCAGGCGGTGGCCAAGGTCATCATCAACTCCCGGACCGGCACCATCGTCATCGGGCAGAACGTCAAGGTGTCGCCGGCGGCGGTGACCCACGGCAGCCTGACCGTGACCATTACCGAAGACCCGATCGTCAGCCAGCCCGGTCCCCTGTCCAATGGCCAGACCGCGGTGGTGCCGCGTTCACGGGTCAATGCGCAGCAGGAAGCCAAGCCGATGTTCAAGTTCGGCCCGGGCACCACCCTGGATGAGATCGTTCGCGCGGTGAACCAGGTGGGCGCGGCCCCAGGCGACCTGATGGCGATTCTCGAAGCCTTGAAACAGGCCGGCGCGCTGCAAGCCGACTTGATCGTGATTTGAGGTGGCGGCCATGGATATACGTAAGAGCGGATTGATTGGCAGCGGCGATTCCGGGTCCTATTCCGACCTCAATCGTCTGCAGCAACTCAAGGTCGGAGACAAGAACGGCGAAGCCAACGTGCGCAAGGTGGCGCAGGAGTTCGAATCGCTGTTTCTCAACGAAATGCTCAAGTCCATGCGCAAGGCCACGGATGTCATTGCCCAGGACAACCCGCTCAATACCCCGGCCGCCAAGCAATACCAGGACATGTACGATCAGCAGCTCGCGGTGTCCCTGTCGCGAGAGGGTGGCGGTATCGGCCTGGCCAATGTGCTGATGCGCCAGATGATGAAGAACAAGCCGGTCACGCCGGGCGCCACGCCGCCAGCCCAGGCCGCTGCGCCAGTGGCGACACCGACGCCGATTGCCGCGGGCACCAGTGCCCAGGATGGTCCCTTGAGCCGGTCCAATGGCCAGCGGCCGTTGTGGGCCTCCCGTGCCCATGACCCGTTGCGAACCTCCGTGGCCCATAACGACATGGTCCTGCTCAACCAGCGTCGCCTGTCGCTGCCAAGCAAGCTGACCGATCGCCTGTTGACCGGGATCGTGCCGTCGGCCGGCGGTGTTGCCGATGCCACCAATCAGAACGCTGCGCCGAGTCGCACCACGGCGGCCGCTGATGCGGTGCTACGCGGTGAATGGCGGGTCAACCAGGGCTATGCCGCGTCCCAGGGCAAGATGCGCGTGTATGGCCGGGCCATGGCCCAGCCGCCGTTGGCGCCGGCCAAGCGCGCCTTCAGCTCTGCCGACGACTTCGTGGCCACCATGCTGCCAATGGCGCAGCAGGCGGCTCAGCGGATCGGCGTCGATCCTCGCTATCTGGTGGCCCAGGCCGCGCTGGAAACCGGTTGGGGCAAATCGGTGATGCGCCAGCAGGATGGCACCAGCAGTCACAACCTGTTCGGCATCAAGGCCGGCAAGAGCTGGCAGGGTGCTCAGGCCCGGGCGATCACCAGTGAGTTCCGCAATGGGCAGATGGTCAAGGAGACGGCGGCGTTCCGTTCCTACGATTCCTATCAGGACAGCTTCCACGATCTGGTGACCTTGTTGCAGAGCAACAATCGCTATCAAGAAGTGCTGAAGGTGGCCGATAAACCAGAACAGTTTGTTCGCGAGTTGCAAAAAGCCGGGTATGCAACGGACCCGGATTACGCTAGCAAGATTTCGCAGATAGCCAAGCAGATGAAGAACTACCAGAACTACGCTGCGGCGGGCGTTTCCACGAATTTATAAGGTCTGAATCATGAGTTTGCTCAATATCGGGATGTCGGGGCTGGCCGCCAGCCAAACGTCGTTGATGACCACGGGTAACAACATTGCCAACGCCGACACCGCCGGGTACTCGCGCCAGCAGACCGTGCAGGGCACCAAGGCCTCCGCTCAATTCGGCAATGTCTTCATCGGCACCGGTACCACCCTGGCCGACGTGCGCCGGGTGTACAACAGCTTCCTCGATGCCCAGTTGCGCACCGCCACGTCCCTCAATAGTGACGTGGCTGCCTACCAGGGCCAGATCAGCCCGATCGACCAGTTGCTGTCGGACAACGGCACCGGCATGAACGGCGCCCTGACCAAGTTCTTCGCCTCGCTGCAGAACCTCAACGCCAAGCCCACCGACGAGGCCTCCCGGCAGTTGCTGCTCAGCGACACTCAGGCCTTGAGCAACCGTTTCAATTCGGTGTCCAGCCAGCTCAACGAGCAGAACAGCAACATCAATGGCAACCTGGCGAGCATGGCGGACCAGGTCAACAAGCTGGCCAACACCGTGGCTCAGCTCAACCAGAAGATTTCCGAGCTGTCGACCAACGGCAACGGCATGCCCAACGATCTGTTGGATGCCCGTAATGAAACCGTGCGTCAGCTTTCGACGTTCATCGGGGTTCAGGTATCGGAGCGCGGTTCGAGCCTCGATCTGTACCTGGGCAGCGGCCAGCCACTGGTGATGGGCAACTCTGCCAACACCCTGGAAGTGGTGCAGGGCAAGAATGATCCGACCCGCTCCATGCTGCAGATCAACCGGGGTACCAGTACCGCGGACATCACCAACGTCACCACGGGTGGCGAGATCGGCGGCCTGTTGCGCTATCGCAGCGAAGTGCTGGACCCGGCCATGAATGAACTGGGGCGCGTGGCCCTGGTGGTAGCCGACCAGATGAACAGCCAGATGGCCCAGGGCATCGACAAGAACGGTGAATTCGGCGGCAACCTGTTCAACGACATCAACAGCCTCAGGATGATCAGTCAGCGCAGCATGGCCAGCGCGACCAACAGCGCCGGTTCGGGCAACTTCAATGTGACGATCAAGGACACCGGCAAGCTGAGCACCAGTGACTACACGGTGACCTTCAGCAGTGCCACCGATTACAGCGTCAAGCGTTCCGATGGCTCCGACCTGGGTAGCTTCAGCACGACCACCAGCCCGGCGCCGGTGATCGACGGCTTCTCGCTGAACCTCACTGGTACGGTGGCCGCCGGTGACAGCTTCAAGATCATCCCGACCCGCAATGCCGCAGCCACCATCCAGACGGAAATGACCGACTCCAAGCGCCTGGCTCTGGCCGCGCCGTTGAAGGCCGAGCTGGGTGCCGGGGTCAAGAGCTCCCTGAGCATTTCTTCGCAGCCGTCCCTGGCGGTGCCGATCGACAACTACGATGTAGCCAGCAAGCTGGAGATGCAGACCGCTCTCAAGAACTCCGGCCCGGTCAAGGTGGTTTTCAACGCGGCGTCCGGCGGCAGCCAGACATACGATTACTTTGACGCCAAGGGCACCAAGATGGGCAGCGGCTCCATCGTGCCGGGGCAGAGCAACGTCCTGAACCTGCAAGTCAATATGCTCGATGCCAGCGGCAACCCGATCACCGACGGCGGCACGCCACCCGTGACCAAGACCTTCACGGTGCAAATGACCGTTGCCGGTTCGCCCAACGCCGGTGACAACATGAGCATCTCGGTGAATGGCGCCGGTTCTTCCGATAACCGCAACGGCCTGGCGTTGTCGGGCCTGCAGACCAAACAGACCGTGGACACCGGTTCGGCGAGCAAGGGCATCACCCTGGTGGATGCCTACGGCAAGCTGATCGAGAACGTCGGCGCCAAGGCCAGCCAGGCCAAGCTCGACACCGCGGCCAACGGTTCCATCCTGGCCAACGCCAAGGGTGCCCGGGACTCGCTGTCCGGGGTCAACCTGGATGATGAGACCGGCAACCTGGTCAAGTTTCAGCAGTACTACACCGCGTCTTCGCAGATCATCAAGGCTGCGCAGGAAACCTTCAGCACGCTGATCAACAGCCTTTAAGGAGTCGTAGCCCATGCGCATTTCCACCGCCCAGTATTACGAGACTTCGGCTGCCAATTATCAGAAGAACTTCTCCAACGCGGTCAAGAGCGGCGAAGAAGCCAGCAGCCTGGTCAGGGTCAAGACCGCCGCCGACGATCCGGTGGGCGCTGCCCGTCTGCTGCAATTGGGTCAGCAGGCTTCCCTGCTTGATCAGTACAAGGCCAACAGCAACTCGATCAAGGCTTCCCTGGGCCAGGCCGAGTCGGTGATGACCAGCATCAACAACGTCCTGGATCGCGCCAAGCAACTGGCCGTCGGCGCGGGCAGCGCCGGTTACACCGATGCCGACCGCCAGGCCAATGCTGCCGAGCTGGGGCAGATCGAAGAGCAACTGCTGAGCCTGATGAACTCTCAGGACGAAAACGGCAAGTACCTGTTCGGTGGTTCCAAGGACGACGTTCCGCCGTTCAGTCGCAACTCCGATGGCACCTACAGCTACAACGGTGACCAGAGCAGCCTGAAGCTGCCGGTGGGCGACACCATGATGATGGCCGCCAACAGCACCGGTTGGGATGTGTTCCAGCAGGCGCTCAACACCAGTCGTAGTCAGGTCACCATGACCTCGCCGGCGGTGGATGATGGACGGGTGTCCCTGTCCAATGGCCAGATGAGCAACAGTGGCGCCTACAACAGCCAGTTCCGCGCTGGCGAGCCTTATACCGTGTCGTTCGTCAGCGGTACCCAGTTGCAGATCCTCGATGGCAGCGGCAACGATGTGACCGCCGAGGCCAGCAAGGGTGGCGTGGTCGGTACTTCGCCGAATCAGACGGTGAGTTTCCGGGGTATCGATCTGAACCTGAACGTCAATCTCAAGTCCGGCGATGTCGCCAACACGGTGCTGCCGGGCCACAGCTTCACCCTGGCGTCGAAGCCGGACACCTTCAACGTTGCGCGTTCTCCGGGCAACCCGAGCATGACTCAGGTTTCAGCCACCAGCGTGACGGACCCGGTGGCCTACAACTCGACGTTCCCGAGCGGTAACGCGGTGCTCAAGTTCACCAGCGCCACCAACTTCGACCTGTATGCCGCGCCGCTGACGGCCGACAGCAAGCCAGTGTCTTCAGGGGTGGTCGGTCCGGGCAATATTGCCACTGCGGCAGGTGTGAGCTTCACCCTGACGGGCGCTCCGTCGCCGGCCGCCAACGATCAGTTCAGCGTGGCGGTCAACACTCACGAAACCCAGAATATCCTGGACACCGTGAGTCAGTTGAAAAACGCCTTGAACACACCCACCGACGGTAACGTCCTGGCGACCCAGAAGCAGTTGGCCGACCTCGCCTCGGGCATGGCCAACCTGGCCAGTGGTGTCGATCAGCTGTCCATCGGCATCAGCTCCATCGGTGGTCGTGGCTCGGCGTTGGCCACCCAGAACGAAATCAACGAAAGTCTGGCGGCAGCCAACGTCACCACGCGTTCGGCCATCAGTGATTCCGATCCGGCCGAAGTCATGACCCGTCTGACCCTGCAGCAGACCATGTTGCAGGCCTCGCAGTTGGCCTTCAGCAAGATCACTCAGCTCGGCCTGTTCAACAAGGTCTGAGTACAAGGCGTTCGAGCCCGTCTCGAACGCCATGATCGTCGAGCCGTTAGCCGTCTTTTTTAAGCGGTCCTGCAGCCCTGGTCTTTCTGGCCGGGGCTCGCCGCTCGAGAGTTTGCAACCGTGAACCAAGCCCCTCTAGTCAGCATCGTCATCCCCGCCTTCAACCCGCGTTTCTTCAGTCAGGCTCTGGACAGTGCCCTGGCGCAGACCTACCAGCCCCTGGAAATCGTCATTTGCGATGACAGTGCCGACGATCAGATCCAGCGTATCGTCGAAGCCATTGTCGAGCCTGCACATCCTGTGCGCTATCTGCGCAACCCGCAGCGCCTGGGCCTGCAGAAGAACGTCCTGCGCTGTGTTGAAGAGGCGCGTGGCGAGCTGATCAAGGTGTTGTGTGATGACGATCGGCTGTTTGCGCCCAGCATCGCCCTGCAGGCACCGGTGCTGATCGACAATCCGGATATCAACCTGGTGTGCGCACTACGGGTATTCAGTGACGCCGGGAATTTCATCCTGCCGCCGCGGGTCGACAACTGCCGTTTTACCTACAACGATGCCGTGCTCAAGGGCGAGGATATGCTGGCGATCTTCGAGAGCACGCCGCGCAATTTCCTCGGCAACTTCAGCTCGGCGCTGATGCGTCGTGCCGATGTGCTGGAGCTGCTGCCGGCATTGATCCAGGAAGGTGCCGGTTTTGTAGCGCTGCTGGATTTCGCTCTGTTCATCTGCCTGATGCGCCGTGGCAATCTCGCGGCGTTGGTGACGGTGCTCAGTTGCGAGCGCCTGTACCCGGGGCGCCTGAGCGCGACCCCGGAAATGCTCAAGCAGGCACGTAGTGAGTGGGAGTGGCTGGTGCAGATGCTGGCCGCACGCAGTGGCGAGTCGGCGCCGGCGGCAGGCTGGGTGCGCTATGTCGATATGGCTCGGGAGGCCGAGCAGCCGCGTAACTGGCAGGAGCTGTGCGTGACCCGGGTGCTGGGCAACCGCAGTACCGTGGTCGATGGCCGGGTCGGTGGCGAGAGCATCAGTTACGAGGATTTCTATCGGGAGTGGCTGTCGGTACGCAAGTTTTCGGCGGTGGAGCAGCGGCTGATGCCTCAGCGCATCGACAGCTGGCCGCGGCGGGTGCAACTGGTGCCGGTGGTCCTTGACTTTGAGGGCGATGGCGAGGCACTTGCTCGGACTCTGGACAGCATTGATGGTCAGTTGTTCGCGCCTGCCGCGGTGCTGGTGTTATCGGTGGGCGAAGAGCAGGTGCGCGATCGCGTCCTGCATCAGTCTCTGCGAGGTGACTGGGTGCAGCAGCTCAATGAGCTGCTGCCGCAGTTGGAAGGTTGCGACTGGTTCTATCTGCTGCAGGCCGGTGATCGCCTGCAGGAGTCGGCACTGTTGATCCTTGCCGAGCGCATCGCCAATACCCCGGCCATGCTCTGTGCCTACAGCGATGAAGGCGCGTTGGTAGAGGGTGAGTCGTCGGAGCCGGTGTTCAAGCCTGACTTCAACCTCGACCTGATGCGCTCCTATCCCTATGTCGGTCGCGCCCTGGCTTTTTCTCGCGAGCGTTTCATGGCCGAGGGCGGTTTCGACCCGGTCCGTGGCGAGCTGGCGCCCCAGGATCTGCTGTGGCGGATGGTGGAGGCGGCCGGGCCGCAGACCATCGAGCACATTGCCGATATCCAGCTGGAGTCCGAGTTCAGCTTCGCCCAGTGGTTGTCCCGCCCTCAGGTGATCGAGGCCAGTGAAGGGCTGGTGGCAGCGCATTTGCAGCGCATCGGCGTGGAGCACCGGATTGTTCATGATGATCTGCCGCTGCTCAACCGCATTGATTACCTGCATGCTAGCCGACCGTTGGTGTCGATCATCCTGCCGTGCGGTGACTCCCTGGCGACCCTGCAGCGCTGTGTGGAAAGCCTGATCGAGCAGACGGCCTACAACCACTATGAAATTGTGCTGATGGATGCCGGCAGTCGCGACCCGGCCATGGCCGACTGGCTGACAGCCATGGCCCAGTTGGGTGGTGCCATGCTGCGAGTTCTGCCTTATGTCGGTCCGCACAGCCATGCTGCGCTGATCAACAGTGCGGCGAGCCAGGCGCGTGGCGACTACCTTTTGCTGCTCAGCCCGAGGGCGCTTATCTGCAGTGGCGACTGGCTGGATGAGCTGCTTAATCAGGCCCAGCGTCCGGAGGTGGGCGTGGTGGGGGCACGGATCCTGGCGACTGATGGTTCCATTCTCCATGCCGGTCAGGTGCTGGGTATGGCTGGGCCTGTGAGTTCGCCTTTTGTCGGCGAAGCCATGGACGCCAGGGGCTACATGCAACGACTGCAAGTGGTACAGAACTGGAGTGCGGTCAGTGACGATTGCCTGATGGTGCGCAAGGAGGTCTTTGCCAGCCTGGGCGGCCTGGATGAGCAGGCCTTCGCCGGCGAATTGGGGGCGACCGATCTGTGTCTGCGGGTCGATCGCAATGGCTATCTGGTGGTCTGGACGCCTCATGCCACCCTGATGCTGCGATCAGCATCGCCTGCCGTTGACGACAGCGAGCGCCAGCTGGTCCGCGAGGCCGAGCAGGAGCGCTTCTATCAGCAGTGGATGGCGAAGATCGCTCGCGATCCGGCCTATAACCCGGCCCTTAGCCTGGGCTATTCCAGCTTCAGTCTGGAACCTTCCTTGCGCAACAACTGGAATCCGTTCTGCAGTCGCGCGTTGCCCTTGATCCTCGGCTTGCCGGTCAACAGTTCCGCGGTCGGGCATTACCGGGTCACAGGTCCCCTGGCGGCACTGGAAGAAGCGGGGCGGGTGATTGCCCGGGTGGCCTACGAGTCGCCGTCCACGGTGGATATCGAGCGCCTGTCGCCGGATACCATCATCCTGCAGTGCCGCTATAGCGAAGGGGCGGCCAGTGACATTCTGCGGATGAAAAAATATTCCAGCGCCCTGCGGGTCTTCGAGCTCGACGACTACATCGTCAGTGCGCCGAAGAAAAACACCCACGCTCGGAACAAGCCGGTGAACACCGAGCAGATGCTGCGTGAAGGCATCGGCTTGTGCGATCGGGTGGTGGTGACCACCCAGCCACTGGCAGACGCCCTGTCGAGCATGCACAGCGACATCCGCGTGGTGCCCAACATGCTGGCGCTGGACCCCTGGGCCAGCTTGACCAGTCGTCGTGGTACCTCCAGCAAGCCTCGGGTGGGTTGGGGTGGTGGCACCAGCCATACCGGCGACCTGGAGATCATCGCCGAGGTGGTGCGCGAGCTGGCGAACGAGGTCGAGTGGGTATTCTTTGGCATGTGCCCTGACGACTTGCGTCCTTACGTACACGAATTTCACTCGCTCACCAGCCTGCAAAGCTATCCGTTCAAGCTGGCCAGCCTGAACCTGGATCTGGCGCTGGCGCCGCTGGAGTTTCATATCTTCAACGATTGCAAGAGCAACCTGCGGCTCCTGGAGTACGGTGCCTGCGGTTATCCGGTGATCTGCACCGACACTGAGGCCTATCGCGGTTTCCTGCCTTGCACCAAGGTCCGCAGCAACAGCACCGAGGAATGGTTGCAGGCGATCCGCATGCACCTTTCCGACCCGGCAGCCAGCTACCGCATGGGCGATGAGCTGCGAGAAGCGGTGCATCGCGACTTCATGCTGCGTGACGATAACCTGCGGCATTGGCTGTGGGGATGGTTGGCGGACTGATCCAATCTTGGCCGGTGATGCCCACCGTCACCGGCCGCCTCTCTGGGCAAGCATCACTCGAGTGACTGTCCTTGCGGCCTTCTGCGTTGCCTGCACGCAATTGGCGCACTTCCTGCAAGTCCCCAGTAAATCGCCATAAATCCTTCACTGCGGCGCGGTGCAAGGGACCCTTGGGTTGCGATGAATGATCTGCATCTGGCGCCGCGCCAGCCCTGAATGGGCTGACCTGGCCCACGAAGAGCAAGAGGACAGCGATGAAGGCCGTAATTCTGGCAGGTGGACTGGGAACGCGAATCAGCGAAGAGTCCCACCTCAAGCCCAAGCCCATGATCGAGATCGGTGGCAAGCCAATTCTTTGGCACATCATGAAGCAGTATTCCGCCCACGGGATTCATGACTTCGTGATTTGCCTGGGCTACAAGGGCTACGCGATCAAGGACTTCTTTGCCAACTACTTCCTGCACACCTCGGATGTGACCTTCGACATGCGCAACAACCGCATGGACGTGCATCAGAACTACAGCGAGCCCTGGAGCGTGACGCTGATCGACACCGGCGAGGAAACCATGACTGGTGGGCGCCTGCGCCGTGCCGGGCGCTACCTGCAGGATGAAGAGGCGTTCTGCTTTACCTACGGCGATGGTGTGTCAGACCTGAACATCAGCGCCCTGGTGGATTTTCACCAGGCCCACGGCAAGCTGGCCACCGTGACCGCGGTGCAGCCGCCAGGCCGCTATGGCGCCCTGGATCGCAAGGGCGATCAGGTCCTGGGGTTCACTGAGAAACCCCGTGGCGACGGCGGCTGGATCAATGGCGGGTTCTTCGTGTTGTCGCCCCAGGTGCTGTCTTACATCGATGGCGACAGCACCACCTGGGAAGCCGAGCCGCTGATCCAGTTGGCCAAGGATCATCAACTGAGTGCCTACGAGCACTCGGGTTTCTGGCAGTCCATGGACACCCTGCGCGACAAGAACCATCTGGAACAGCTCTGGCAAAGCGGGGAGGCCCCGTGGAAGCAGTGGGACTGAGTCCGGAGTTCTGGCGCGGCAAGCGGGTCCTGCTGACCGGCCATACCGGCTTCAAGGGCAGTTGGCTGAGCCTGTGGCTGCAAAGCCTGGGCGCAGAGGTCAGCGGTTTCGCCCTGGATCCGGGGACCGAGCCGAGCCTGTTCGAGCTGGCCCGGGTGGCCGAGGGGATTGACGATCATCGTGGCGACCTGCGGGACCTGGGCAGCCTGCTGGAGCTGATCGCCCAGGTCGAGCCGGAAATCGTCCTGCACCTGGCGGCCCAGCCCCTGGTGCGCGAGGCTTACCGTGATCCGCTGGGGACCTACTCAAGCAACGTCATGGGCACCCTCAACCTGTTGGAAGCGATCCGTCAGGTCGGTGGGGTGCGCGCCTGCGTCCTGGTGACCACCGACAAGGTCTACGCCAATCAGGAATGGCTGTGGCCCTACCGGGAAAACGAACCCCTGGGCGGTCATGATCCCTACAGCAGCAGCAAGGCCTGTTGCGAGCTGCTGGCCCAGTCCTATGCCTCCTCGTTCTTTGCCGCCGAGCGTTACGCCGAGCACGGCCTGGCCCTGGCCACGGCCCGCGCCGGCAATGTGCTGGGCGGGGGCGACTTCGCGCCCGAGCGGCTGATTCCCGATGTGCTCAGGGCCTGGTCCGCCGATGAACCTGTAACCCTGCGCTTCCCCCAGGCGGTGCGCCCCTGGCAGCACGCCCTGGAGCCGTTGGCCGGCTACCTGCAGCTGGCGGCTGGTTTGTATGAGCAAGGTCCGCAATACGCGGGGGCCTGGAACTTCGGTCCCGGCGAGCAAGACATGTGCAGCGTCGGTGACGTGGTGGGGCTGCTGGCCCGGCACTGGCCCGAAGCCCCGGGGCTGCGGATCGAGCCCAGCGAGTTGCACGAAGCCGGTCTGTTGCGCCTGGACAGCAGTCGTGCGCGACAGCTGTTGGGCTGGATGCCCCGCTGGACCCTGGAGCAATGCCTGGTGCAAACCCTGGACTGGCACCTGGCCTGGAAAAGCGGAGCGGACATGCGCGCCGTGACCCTCGGGCAGTTGAACCTGTATCGGGGGGCGCTGTGAGCGAGTTCCAGGTGCTGGCGCTGCCCTTGGCCGGGTTGTTTGAGGTGCGCCACAAACGTTTCGAGGATCAGCGCGGACATTTTTCCCGATTGTTCTGCGAGGGCAGCCTGAGTGCCTTTGGCCAGCCTTTCCATATCCGTCAGATCAACCATTCCTGCACCCGCGAGCGCGGCAGCGTGCGCGGTCTGCACTACCAGACCGCGGCCCGACCCGAAGCCAAGCTCATCACTTGCCTGCGCGGTGAGGTCTGGGACGTGGCAGTGGACCTGCGCCCCGAGTCGCTGACCTTTCTGCATTGGCATGCCGAGCACCTGCGCGGCGGCGACGGCCGCAGCCTGTTGTTGCCGGCAGGCTTCGCCCATGGTTTCCAGACCCTGAGCGAGGATGCCGAACTGCTCTATCTGCACAGCGCCGACTACGCCCCGGAGCACGAGGCCGGGTTGTCGGTGCTGGACCCGCGCCTGGCGATCAACTGGCCGCTGCCTGTCAATAATCTGTCGACCCGGGATGCCAGCCACCCCTTGCTCGATGCCGCTTTCGCTGGAGTGAGTCTATGAATTGCCGCGGTTGTGGCGCATGCCTGAGCCTGCCTCTGATCGACCTGGGCACCTCGCCGCCGTCCAACGCCTATCTGCGTGCCGGGCAGTTGGATCAGGCCGAGCAATGGGTGCCGCTCAAGGTCCAGGTGTGCCAGCAATGCTGGCTGGTGCAGACCGAGGACTACACCCGCGCCGACCACCTGTTCGACGCCGACTACGCCTATTTCAGCTCGTTTTCCAGCACCTGGCTGCAGCATGCCCGGGACTACGTGGCGCAGATGGTCGAGCGTTTCGGCCTGGATGCCCAAAGCCGGGTAGTGGAGGTGGCGGCGAATGATGGCTACTTGTTGCAGTACGTGGCCCAGCGTGACATCCCTTGCCTTGGGGTCGAGCCGACTCGCAGTACCGCCCAGGCGGCGCGGGACAAGGGGCTGCTGATCCGTGAGTCGTTCTTCGGCCGCGATACCGCCGCGCAGTTGCTGGCGGAGGGTTGGGCCGCCGACCTGATGGCGGCCAACAATGTGCTGGCCCATGTGCCGGACATCAACGACTTCCTCTGTGGTTTTGCCGCCTTGCTCAAGCCCACGGGCGTGGCGACTTTCGAGTTCCCCCAACTGCTGACCCTGATGGCCGGGCAGCAGTTCGATACCCTGTACCACGAGCACTATTCCTACCTGTCGCTGACCGCGGTCCAGGGTCTGTGCCAGCGCAACGGCCTGGAAATCTTCGATGTCGAAACCCTGTCGACCCATGGCGGTTCGCTGCGGGTGTTCGTGCAGCGTGTCGATGGCCAGCGCCGTCCCGTACTGGACAGCGTGGCGCGTCAGTTGCGGCTGGAACAGCAGGCCGGGGTGAACACACCCGGGTACTACCAGACCCTGGCGCCGGCCGCCGAGCGGATCAAGCACGAGCTGCTGCGCTTCCTGCTCCAGGCCAAGGCCGAAGGCAAGCGCGTGGTGGGTTATGGCGCGGCGGCCAAGGGCAATACCTTGCTCAATTACGCCGGGGTCAAGCCCGACCTGTTGGCCTGGGTTGCCGATGCCAGCCCGCACAAGCAGGGCAAGTACCTGCCGGGCAGCCGGATCCCGGTGGTCGCGCCCGAGCGCATCGATCAGGAGCGTCCGGACTATGTGCTGGTACTGCCGTGGAACCTGCTGGACGAAGTCAGCGAGCAATTGGCCCAGGTACGGCAATGGGGCGGGCGCTTCGTGATCGCGGTGCCCGAGTTGAAGCTGCTGTGAAGGGCATGACGGTGCTGGTCACCGGCGCCACCGGCTTTGTCGGTCGGCATCTGGTCGCGGCCTTGCTGGCCCGGGGATGCCGCGTGCGTGCGCTGGCGCGGGATGCGGACAAGGCGCGGCAGTTGCCCTGGTTCGACGCGGTGGAGTTTCGCGCCCTGGACGTGCACGCCCCGCAGCTCGATGTCGCGGCCTTGGTGGAAGGCGTCGATGCCTTGGCCCATCTGGCCTGGCCGGGGCTGCCCAACTATCAGGCACTGTTTCATCTGGAACACAACCTGATGGCCGACTACCGCTTTATCAAGGCCGTGGTCGAGGCCGGGGTGAGCCAGGTGCTGGTCACCGGCACCTGCTTCGAGTACGGCATGCAGAGCGGGCCGCTGGGTGAAGAGATCGAGGCGCGCCCGAGCAATCCCTACGGTTTGGCCAAGCACAGCCTGCACCTGTTTCTGAAAGCCCTGCAGCAGCAGCTGCCCTTCAGTTTGCAGTGGGCACGGCTGTTCTACCTGCATGGCCCGGGGCAGAACCCCAAGAGCCTGCTGGCGGCGCTGGACCGAGCGATCGATGCCGGTGACGAGGTTTTCAATATGTCCGGCGGCGAACAACTGCGGGACTACCTGGCCATCGAGGCCGCCGCCGGCCACCTGGCGGCGCTGCTCGACCAGCGCGGATTTTCCGGAGTGGTCAATTGCTCCAGTGGTCGGCCGGTATCCGTGCGCTCCCTGGTGGAGCAGCGTATCGCTCAGCGCGGTGCGGCGATCCGCCTGAACCTGGGGCATTACCCGTACCCGGACTACGAACCCATGGCGTTCTGGGGCTTGAACCAGCGCCTGCTGCACATAACAGGAGCCGAACATGGCGCATGAGTTGTATCGGGTCGCCGATTTGCCGGTGCTGCAGAACCGCACCTTCGCCGATGCCCAGAGTGCCCGTGCCTCGGCGTCTGCGGATATCGTGCTGGTGCAGGACCTGCAGAGCGGGCTGATCTTCAATCAGGCCTTCGATGCCGACAAGCTCAGCTACGACAGCGACTATCAGAACGAGCAGGCTCACTCGGCGCAGTTCCAGCAGCACCTGATGGACGTGGAGGGCATCATCGCCCGCCACTTCAAGGGGCGTGAGCTGATCGAGGTCGGTTGCGGCAAGGGCTATTTCCTCGAGCTGCTGCGCAGCGAGGGCTATGCCATCACCGGCATCGACCCGGCCTATGAGGGGACCAATCCCGAGGTGATCAAGGCGCCGTTCACCCGTGGCCTGGGGCTGGCGGCCGAGGCCATCGTGCTGCGTCATGTGCTGGAGCATATTGCCGACCCGCTGGCCTTTCTGGCAGAGATTGCCGATGCCAACCAGGGTGGGCAGATCTACATCGAAGTGCCGTGTTTCGACTGGATCCTTGAGCATCGCGCCTGGTTCGATGTGTTCTATGAGCACGTCAATTACTTCCGTCTCCAAGACCTGCAGCGCATGTTCGGCACAGTGCATGAAGCCGGGCATCTGTTTGGCGGCCAGTACCTGTACGTGGTGGCGGACCTGGGCAGCTTGCAGTCGGCGTTGCCGGCGCCGCTGCAGCCGTTGCGGATGCCGGCGGATTTCACCGCCAGCATCGAGTGTGCCAAGCGCATCATCCAGTCGGCGCCGCACACCGCCGCCGGGATCTGGGGCGCCTCTTCCAAGGGCGTGATCTATTCGCTGTTCCTGCAGCGTGCCGGTGTCGCAGTGGATCAGGTCGTCGATATCAACCCGGCCAAACAGGGCCGCTACCTGCCGCTCAGCGGCATGCGCGTGTCCTCGCCCCAGGAAGCCATGGAGGCTCTGCCGGCGGGCGCCAACCTGTTCGTGATGAATTCCAACTACCTCGAAGAAATCAAGCGCATGACCGACGGCCGTTACGTCTATCACGCCGTCGATAGCGCTTCGTTCAGCTAATTTGCCATTGAGAACCGAATATGACCGAGCACAACGTCATTCAAGCCTTTGAACAAGAATGCCAGGCGCAGATCAGCGCCCAGGGCCAGGATGAAAAGCTCAAGGGCCTGGCCCGCGATTTTTTCAATGAGTCCGCGGCGCACAAGTACAGCTATCACTTTTCCTGGATGGGCCGGCCGATCATCCAGCTGCCCCAGGACATGATGGCGATGCAGGAGATCATCTGGCGGGTCAAGCCGGACTTGGTGATCGAATGCGGCATCGCCCATGGCGGTTCGATCATCTACTACGCCTCGCTGCTGGAGCTGCAGGGCCATGGCGAAGTGCTGGGCATCGACCTGGATATCCGCCCGCACAACCGCGAAGCCATCGAGCAGCATCCGATGAGCAAGCGCATCCGCATGATCGAAGGTTCGAGCATCGATCCGGCCATTGCCGAGCAGGTGCGGGCCGCGGCGGCGGGCAAGAAGGTGATCCTGGTCCTGGACTCCAACCACACCCACGAGCACGTGCTCGAAGAGCTGCGCCTGTATGCGCCGCTGGTGTCGGTCGACAGCTACTGCGTGGTCATGGACACCGTGGTCGAGGACATGCCGCCGGAGTTCTTCCCGGACCGTCCGTGGGGCCCGGGCGACAACCCGAAAACCGCGGTCTGGGCCTATCTGGAGGAGAACCGCGATTTCGAGATCGACTACCAGATGCAGAACAAGTTGCTGATCACCGTGGCACCGGACGGTTACCTGCGTCGGGTTCGTTAACTATCAATGGTTGCAGGTTTAAGGCGTTTGGCCGGTTGTGGGGAAGTACCTATGTGGGTTGGAGACAAAGCAATGAATGACAAAGCACCCCTGAGTGAGCGTTTCACCCTTGTGCTGCTGTCCCACAACCGCAAAGCGTTCATGCGGCGCACCTTGCAGTATTACAGCACCTATCCGTGCTCGATCCTGGTACTGGATTCGTCGCTGGAGGCGGACGAGTCGCTGTCGCAACTCTACCCCCGGGTCGACTACCGGCATCTGCCGCAGTTCGGCTACAAGGGCTTGCAGGACAAGCTGACCTACGGCATGAGCCTGGTGACTACGCCCTACATGGCGTTCGCTGCCGATGACGATTTTCTCCTCCATGATGCGCTGACCAGCTCCCTGGAGTTTCTTGAGGCCCATCCCGACTACGGGCTGTGCCACGGCTACGGGATGATGTACCTGGCCCGGGCTTCGGAAACCAATTACTACCGCCGTGATCGCCGGGTCATGGAGGACTATGGCGCCGATGATGCCCAGGACCGGGTGATGAATTTCATGGGGCATTTCCTGCCGCCGTTCTATGCGGTGACCCGAACCGACCTGCTGCGCCAGTGGTATGAGCTGTTACCACCGGGGGTGAGTTTCGAGTGGCAGGAAATCGGTCATTCCTTCTTCCTGCTGGCTTGTGCCAAGGCGCGGATCCTGCCGATTCCGTTTGCCGTGCGCGAGGCCAACTACGGGGCCTCGGAGCACAACACCAATGTGCTGACGGTGCTGACCTACAAGGACGCGCAATCGGTGGCCCAGCGTGAGGCGTTCGCCGAATTCCTCGCCTCGCTGCCCACCGGTTTCAGTGACCGGGACCCCGAGCAGGTGAAGCAAATCGCCCTGGACAGTTTCACCGCCATGGCCGACTGCCTGCTCAGCGGACGCTCCCTCAAGGGGACGGCGATCTTTCGTTCGGCCTGGGTCGAGGTTGGAGCCGAGCCGGTACGCTCCTTCGGTCCCGAGCAGTTCGTCGAGATGCCGTTCTACAACCAGCCGATGTTCGATCTGCTGACTGAGTTGGAATTCCTCATGCACGCCATGCCCACCGGGCGCCTGCAGCTCAAGGAGCTGGAGGGCGTGTTGCTGCGTCAGGAAGAGTTGATGCGGGTCCATCCCAACGACACGCCGCAAAGCCTGCGCGCCCGGTTGTGGGAAGCGCTGACCCTGAACCTGTTCAACCGCGAGGTGGTCAAGCGCCTGGCGGAGTCGATGCAGGACAGCGAAGAGCCCGAGGAGGCGCGCAAGCTGCAGGCCTGGGCCGAGCGCCTGGCGTCGGTGCCAGGGGCAGACAGTCGTGCCCTGTTCGACGCGACCGAGTCGGGACGCTTGCTCAAATGGCTCGAGGCCCGTACTCCGGAGCCGGCACAACTGAGTGCCATCGCTGCGCACCTGGCGCGTCATGCCGGAGGCCCGCAGGTGCAGATCCTGTTGCTGGACCTGGACGCTGATCTGGTCAAGTTGCAGGCTACGCTCGACAGTCTGCTGGCCGGCCATTACAAGGCGTTCAAGCTGGTGGTGTTCACCACGGGCGAGCTGCCGGCCACCACCACGGCCCAGGACACCTTGCACTTCATCAAGGTCACGGAAAACAACTACGTCGAGCGCATCAATCAGGCCATGGCCCAGTCTCGCGCCGACTGGGTGTTGTTGGCCGAGGCCGGTGATCAGTTCACCGCCAGCGGCCTGCTGCGGGCGAGCCTGGAATTGCTCGGCGCCGAAGGTATTCGGGCCGTGGCCATGGACGAGATCCAGCGCCGTGCCGATGCCACCTTGACTTCGGTGTTCCGCCCCGGGGTCAACCTCGATCAATTGCAAGGCACGCCGGCGCTGATGGCCCGGCATTGGCTGCTGGACCGCGAGACGGTGCTGCGGGCCGGTGGTTTCTCCCGAGAACTCAAACAGGCGTTGGAGCTGGACCTGCTGCTGCGCCTGATCCAGGACGGCGGTCTGGCCGGCCTGGCCCACCTGGCCGAGCCATTGCTGATTTGTCAGGCCCCTGGGGACAAGGCAGAGACCGAAGAGCGGCAGGTACTGACCCGGCACCTGGCCGCACGAGGTTATCGCGCTCAGGTTGGCTCAGCGCAGCCGGGCACTTACCAGATCGAGTATCAGCACGCCGAGCGACCGCTGGTATCGATCATTCTGCCCAGCCAGGACAATTTCGCCGAGTTGCAACGCTGCCTGGTCAGCGTCCTGCAGCGCACCCGCTACCAGCGCTATGAAGTGCTGATCGCCGAAAACCACAGTCAGAGTGCCGAGCTCGACAGTTGGCTGACCAGCCTTGAAGGCCGCGGCGAGCGTATTCGTGTGTTGCGCAGCGACCGGCGCCTGAGCGCTTCGGCCTTGTTCAACATGGCTTGCCGGGAAGCACGGGGCGAGTACCTGGTGCTGCTCTCGGCCGAGGGTGAAGTGGTCAACGCCAACTGGATCGAGAGCCTGCTCAACCAGGCCCAGCGTCCGGAAGTCGGGATTGTCGGCGCCAAGCTGGTGAACGAAAGGGGCATGACCACTCAGGCCGGCCTGATCCTGGGCTTCGACGGCCACCTGGGCGCCGCCTTTGCCGGCGAGGCCAAGGACGCGGCGGGCTACATGAACAGCCTATGGGTGGAGAAGAACTACTCGGCGGTGTCCGGTGCCTGCCTGATGATCGCCAAGGCGCTGTTCGAGGCGGTGGGCGGACTGGACGAAGAGCATTTCGACCAAGCCTTCGCCGATGTCGACCTGTGCCTGAAAGTCGCCGATGCCGGTTACCTCACCGTAGTGACTCCCCAGGCGCAAATTCAGCACCCGGGCACCCTGGCGCAGGATTCACAAGCCGCAGCGGCCCTGCAGGACAAGTGGGCGGCGCGCTTTGCCCAGGATAGTGCCTATAACCAGAACCTTTCATTGAGCGGCAAGGGCTTTGCCCTGGGAGTTGCTGGCGCGGTGAACTGGGCTCAGTTGCTCGGATAAGGAGCCAGTCATGTTTAACGGCAAATCGATTTTCATTTCCGGCGGCACCGGTTCGTTCGGGCGCAATTTCATTCGTCGTCTGCTGGAGCAGTATCAGCCCAAGCGGGTGGTGGTGTTTTCCCGTGACGAGCTTAAGCAGTATGAGATGCAGCAGACTTTCAATGCGCCCTGCATGCGTTACTTCCTGGGTGATGTGCGTGATGCCGAGCGTCTGCGCCAGGCGATGCGCGGTATCGACTATGTGGTCCATGCCGCAGCCCTGAAGCAGGTGCCGGCCGCCGAATACAATCCCACCGAGTGCATTCGTACCAACGTCAATGGTGCCGAGAACATCATTGCCGCAGCCATCGACAACGGGGTGAAGAAGGTCGTGGCCTTGTCCACCGACAAGGCGGCCAGTCCGATCAACCTGTACGGCGCCACCAAACTGCTGTCGGACAAGCTGTTTGTGGCGGCGAACAATATTGCCGGTGAGCAGGCAACCCGTTTTGCCGTGGTGCGCTACGGCAACGTCGCCGGCTCCCGTGGTTCGGTCGTGCCATTCTTCAGCAAGCTGATTGCCGAGGGGGCCAGGGAACTGCCGATCACCGATGAGCGCATGACGCGATTCTGGATCACGCTGGATCACGGTGTGCAGTTTGTTCTGGACAGCTTCGCCCGCATGCACGGCGGTGAGATCTTCGTGCCCAAGATTCCCTCGATTCGTATTGTCGATCTGGCGTCGGGCATGGCTGCCCATCTGCCACAGAAACAGGTCGGCATCCGTCCCGGAGAGAAGCTCCATGAGTTGATGGTGCCGCTGGATGATGCGCGCATGACCCTGGAGTTTGCCGATCACTACACGATTCAACCGTCCATTCGGTTTACCAGCGTCAATGTCGACTTTGCCGTTGATGGCGTGGGGGAGCGGGGCGTTTCAGTCGCCGAGGATTTCGAGTACCGCTCCGATACCAATCCGCATTTTCTCTCGGTGGGGCAGATTGCCGAGTTGCATGACGGAATCTCGGCATGATTCCTTACGGTCGCCAGAGTATCGACCAGGCGGATATCGATGCCGTCGTGGCCGTTCTGCAGTCCGACTGGCTGACTCAGGGACCGGCCATCGAAGCCTTTGAGCAGGCCATCGCCGCGCGCTGCGAGGCGGCCCATGGAGTGGCCGTCTGCAATGCCACGGCGGCGTTGCATATCGCTTGCCTGGCGGCCGGTCTGGGGCCTGGTGATTGGCTGTGGACCAGTCCCAATACCTTTCTGGCTTCGGCCAACTGTGGGCGTTACTGCGGCGCGGATGTGGACTTTGTCGATATCGATCCGCAGACCTGGAATCTTGATGTCGAGGCCCTGGCCGACAAGCTGCAGGCTGCCCAGGCGAGTGGCCGGTTGCCCAAGGTGGTGGTGGCGGTGGCTTTTTCCGGGCAGAGCTGCGACATGCGCCGGTTGGCGGAGTTGGCTGAGCGCTATGCCTTCACAGTGATCGAAGATGCCTCCCACGCGGTGGGCGCCTGCTATGCGGGCCGGCCAGTCGGCTGCGGTGACTTTGCCGCGATGACCGTGTTCAGCTTTCATCCGGTGAAGATCATTACCAGCGCCGAAGGTGGGATGGTTCTGACCAATCGTCCGGAACTGGCGGAACGCCTGCGACGCCTGCGCAGCCATGGCATGACGCGTGATCCGGCACAGATGAGCGAGGCCAGTCATGGTCCCTGGTACTACCAGCAGGTGGAATTGGGCTTCAACTATCGGATGACCGATCTTCAGGCAGCGCTGGGTTTGTCCCAGTTGAACAGGCTGGATGACTTTGTGCGGCGCCGCCAGTACCTGGCTGCTCGCTATCAGCGCCTATTGCAGGGTCTGCCATTGACGCTGCCCCAGGCTCAGGCCGATGCACAGTCGGCCTGGCATCTGTACGTGGTGCGATTGCAGCTCGAAGGACTGAAGTGCTCTCATCGAGAGGTTTTCGAAGGGCTGCGTGAGTCGGGAGTTGGGGTCAATCTGCATTACATTCCGGTGCACCTGCAGCCGTATTACCAGGCGCTGGGCTTTGCTCGGGGGGACTTTCCCGAGGCCGAGCGCTATTACGCAGAAGCCATCAGCCTGCCGATTTATCCCGGGTTGAGTGACAGCGAGCAGGATTTCATTGTCCAGCAGGTACGACGCTGGCTGCAGGAGTCGTCAGGATCGTGAGTGCGGTTGCCATCATTCCTGCCCGAGGCGGCAGCAAGCGTATTGCCCGCAAGAACCTCAAGGCCTTCGATGGCGTGCCGATGCTCGCGCGCTCCATCGACAAGGCGCTGAGCAGCGGGTTGTTCCGGCAGGTGGTGGTCAGTACCGATGACCCCGAGATCGCGGAGCTGGCGCTCGCCTGTGGGGCCGAGGTGCCCTTCATCCGGCCGCCGGCCCTGGCGGATGACTTCACTGGCACTGCGGCGGTGATTGTCCATGCCTTGCAGGCGTTGCGGGAACAGGGGCGGGAATACGAGTACGCCTGTTGCATCTATGCCACGGCGCCCTTGCTGCAGGCACGTTATCTGCGTCAGGGGCTGGAGATGTTGATGCGACGCCCGGACAAGGGATTCGCCTTTTCGGTGTGCGGTTTCGGCTTTCCCGTGCAGCGGGCGTTGATCCTCGATGAGCAAGGGGCGCTCGATGCGCTGTATCCGCAGTTTCGTCAAAGCCGCTCCCAGGATCTGCCCGCGGCCTATCAGGATGCGGCGCAGTTCTATTGGGGCCGGAGCCAGGCCTGGCTGCAGGGCGAGGTGCTGTTCTCGCCTCGCAGCCTGCCGGTGATCCTGCCCCGGCATCTGGTGCAGGACATCGATACCGAAGAGGACTGGCGCCGCGCTGAATACCTGTATGCCGCGCTCAAGGCCGGGGGAGAGTTGGAGTGAGGGTGCTGATCCGCGCCGACGCCTCGCCGGCCATCGGCAGTGGCCATGTGGCTCGCTGCCTGACCCTGGCCCAGGAGCTGCGCCGCCAGGGCGCCAGCGTGGCATTCGCCTGTCGGCGTCTGCCCGGGCATCGCCTGGAGGCGCTGCAGGCCGAGGGGTTCCAGACCTTTGAATTGCCGGATCGCTATGCCGACGAGCATCCCGAACTGGGGATCGAGACGCCCTTGCCCTGGCAGGCGGACATCGCCGCATTGCAGCAGGCGCTGGCCACTCAAGCAGCCTTCGATTGGGTGCTGGTTGACCATTACGGCCTTGATCATCAATGGCAGAGTGCGGCTCGGCAGTGGGCGCCGAGGATCGCCGCCATCGACGATCTGGCCAACCGTAGGCATGCCGTGGACCTGTTGCTGGACCAGAATTTCAGCGGCAGCGCCCAGGCCTATGCCGGGTTGCATGACGAGCGCTGCCGGACCCTGTTCGGCCCGCATTTCGCCTTGCTGCGCGAAGAGTTCCGACGTCCCGCGGTCCCGATTCGTCCCCAGCCGCGGCGGATGCTGGTGAACTTCGGTGGCTTCGATGCCGCCGGTCAGACCCATAAGGCGATGTTGGCGCTGGCGGATTTCCATCAGTTGCAAGTGGATTTCGTCGCCGGCAGCGGCAACCCGGACTGGCAGGCCATGCAGGCCCTGGCCGCCGAGCGGCCGCACTGGCGCCTGCACAGCTATGTGAAGAATTTTGCCGCTCTGCTGGCCGAGGCCGATCTGTGCCTGGGCGCCGGGGGCGGTACCAGTTGGGAGCGCGCGGTGCTGGGTGTGCCCACGATGTGCATCACCGTGGCCGGCAACCAGGAGCTCAATGCGCGCTTGCTGGCCGAAACCGGTGCCCACTTGTATCTGGGGCCTTGTGAGCAGGTCAGTGTGGAGCAGGTGCGTCAGGCCGTGAGCCTGCTGCTGGACAATCCATGGTTGCGTCAGAGCCTGGCCCGGCGCGCTCGCGAACTGGTGGATGGCCTTGGCGTGCAGCGCGTGGCGGCGGCTTTGTTCGCCGCCGCGCTGCGCTTGCGTCCGGCGACCCTGGATGATGCCCGCCTGCTGTTCGACGGGCGCAATGCCGAGCTTGTCCGGTGTTGGTCACAGCAGCCCGGGACGCTTGAGTGGCCGGACCATCTGCGCTGGCTGGAGGCTTGTCTGAAGGATCCGCAGCGTTTGTTGCTGATTGCGCAAGTGCCCGAGGGGCCGGTGGGGGTGCTGCGCTATGACCGCCAAGGCGTGCAGGCCGAGGTGTCGATCTACCTGTTTGCCGAGCGCCTGGGCCTGGGCTGGGGGGCTGCGTTGCTGGAGCAGGGCGAGGCATGCCTGATGCGCCATTGGCCCGATGTGCAACGCCTGGGGGCCCGTGTGTTGGCAGAAAACCAGGTTTCACTGGCGTTGTTTCGCCGCGCCGGCTACCGCCAGGCACCCTGCGAATTCACCCGTGTATTGAAGGAATCTCTGGATGACTAGTTTCAAGATCGGCTCGCGCTCTGTAGGCGCCGGTGCGGCGCCGCTGATCATCGCCGAGATGAGCGGCAACCATAATCAGTCGCTGGAGGTGGCCCTGCAGATCGTCGAGGCCGCGGCCCGGGCCGGTGCCCATGCCCTGAAGTTGCAGACCTACACCGCCGATACCATGACCCTGGATCTGGATCAGGGCGAGTTCTTCATCAAGGACCCGGACAGTCTCTGGGCCGGTTCATCCCTGTATGACCTTTATCAGCGCGCCCATACGCCCTGGGAGTGGCACGCGCCGATCTTCGCCCGGGCGTGGGAGCTGGGCATGCTGGCGTTTTCCACCCCGTTCGACGAGAGCGCGGTGGATTTTCTCGAGAGCCTCGACGTCCCGGCCTATAAGATCGCCAGTTTTGAAAACACCGACCTGCCCTTGATTCGTCGGGTCGCCGCCACCGGTAAGCCGCTGATCATCTCCACCGGCATGGCCAGCATCGCCGAGCTGGACGAAAGTGTCCGGGCCGCGCGCCAGGCCGGTTGCCGGGATCTGGTGCTGCTCAAGTGCACCAGCACCTATCCGGCATCACCGGCCAACAGCAACCTGCTGACCATTCCCCACCTGCGGGAGCTGTTCGGCTGTGAAGTGGGGCTGTCCGACCACAGCATGGGGGTTGGCGTATCGGTGGCGGCGGTGGCCCTGGGAGCGACGGTGATCGAAAAGCACTTCACCCTGGACCGTTCGGCCGGTGGGGTCGACGCCAGTTTTTCCCTGGAGCCGGGAGAGTTGACCAGTCTGGTGGTAGAGACCGAGCGTGCCTGGCAAGCCATGGGGCAGGTGCGCTATGGCGCTACCCAGGCGGAAAAACAGTCGCTGATGTACCGCCGGTCGTTGTATGTCACCCGGGACATGCAGGCCGGAGAGCAGTTCAGCGCCGACAACCTGCGGGCGATCCGTCCCGGGCTGGGGCTGGCTCCCAAGCACTACGACGCGCTGCTCGGCCGCCGCGCGCGGCAGGCACTCAAGCGCGGCACCGCACTGGACTGGGCATTCGTCGAATAGGCCTTTGTGTGGCTGATTCGGCAAAATGGCGTGACCTGTGAGTCATAACGTGCATCTTCACTGTATTGTATTGCCCGGGAAGATGGCGCCAGCCCTGCGTGACAGGACCCGTGATAGCCCTTTGTTCTTCCCGATGCCGTTGTGTTCGGCGCAAGTATCTGTGTTTCTTTCGGCAGCCCCTGCTCAGTGACTGAGCGGGGGTATTGAGCTGTTTATTATTGGGAAGCCGTAATGATTGGCATAAAAAGCATTGCGAGCTACGTGCCTGTAGCCGGCGTGGACAATTACGCACAAGGTGCAAAATTCGCCAAGGATGAAGACTTCATCCTGGGCAAGATCGGTTCTGCTTTTCTGCCGCGCAAAGACGCCGGGCAAGAGACTTCCGATCTGTGTGTCGAAGCGGTCAATGCCCTGTTCGCCAGTAACCCGGAGCTCAAGCGCGAAGCCATCGACGTATTGATCGTGGTCACCCAGAACGGTGACGAGGAAGGGTTGCCCCACACCGCCGCGATCGTGCAGGACAAATTGGGCCTGCCGACTACCGTCGCGGCTTTCGATATCTCCCTGGGCTGTTCCGGGTATGTCTACGGTATCTATGCCATCAAGGGCTTCATGGAAGCTGCGGGCCTGAAAAACGGCCTGTTGGTCACCGCCGATCCCTATTCGAAGATCGTCGATCCCGAAGATCGCAACACCACCATGCTGTTCGGCGATGCCGCCACTGCCACCTGGCTGGGCGAGGGCGCGACCTGGCAGTTGGGCAAGGCCAAGTTCGGCACCGACGGTTCCGGCGCTCCGCACCTGAAGGTCAGCGATGGCGTGTTCTTCATGAACGGTCGTCAGGTGTTCAACTTCGCGTTGCTCAAGGTGCCGGCGCATCTGCATGAGTTGCTGGCCGAGTCGGGCTTGCAGCCGGACGATATCGATGCGTTCTGCATTCACCAGGGCAGTGCGGCCATTGTCGACGCCGTGGCCCGGCGCTTTGAGGGCGATCCGGACAAGTTCATCAAGGACATGGTGGAAACCGGTAATACGGTTTCCTCGAGCATTCCGCTGTTGCTGGAAAAACACATGTTCGATTCCAGCTGGAAGCGCGTGGCCTTGAGTGGCTTTGGCGTTGGCCTGTCCTGGGGCTCGGCGATCATCTATCGCGCCTGAGTTCCCGTTCCCGGCGGTACATGTAGCGCTCAAGGTGTAATCTTGAGCGCTATTTTTTTGCGCGAGTGATAGGCGAGGCAGCATGAGCGATAGCTTGGAACACAATGCCCAGGTACTGAGGGAGCGCTGGCCGGCGCTGCTGGAGCGGCTGTTGGCTGAGGACAGTGCCGTATTGCAGGCGGATCTGGTGGAAGGCCTGGGGTCGACCCTGAGCGTCGCCGGTATCCAGCTCACCAGCCGTCATGATCGCACTCGCGAGGCTCGTACTCAGGCGGCCAGTCTGCCCGAGGCGCCTGTCCTGCATCTGTATGGCTGCGGCCTGGGGGATCTGCAACTGGCGTTGCTTGAGCGACCGGGGCTGACGCGACTTTACGTGCATATTCTCAACGGCGCGCTGTTCAAGCTGGTGCTGCAGTTGCTCGATCAGCAGTTCTGGTTGGCCGATCCGCGGGTCGAGCTGCTCTACGCCGGCGACCTGTCGGAGATTCAGCTGCCATTCTTTGCCCTGCCGTCCGAGTTGGTGCTGGCCGATGATTACAGCGCGAAGATTCGCGACCGATTGGTCAGTGAGACTCATGTGACGTTCAACAACCGCCTGTTCACCGAGGAGGCGGGTGTCGCCGAGCGCCTGGCTGCCGTCGAGCCCTGGGTGCGGGCTGATGCCGATGTCGCCGAGTTGTTTGGCCGCGATAGCGGGCGCGAGGTTTTTGTGATCGCGACCGGTCCGAGCCTGGAGCAGCATTTTGCAGCCTTGCGGGCATTGCGCGAGCGGCCGCAACGACCGTTGCTGATCTGTGTCGACACCGCGTATCAGCCCCTGCAGCGCCACGGCATTCAGCCGGATGTGGTGGTGAGTATCGATCAGCGTATTTCCAGCCGGCATCTTCCGGCTCAGGACAGTGCCAGCACGACCCTCGTGTACATGCCTCTGGCGGATCCGCGGGTGCTTGAAGGCTGGCAGGGGCCACGTTACGTCGCTTACTCGGCCAGCCCGGTCTTTGCGTCTTTGCGTCAGCGATGGCCTAAGGCGCAGTTGCATGCCGGAGGCAGCGTGATCCATCCCGCGGTGGACCTGGCGGTGAAGATGGGAGGGCGGCGGATCACGTTGTTCGGTGCGGATTTTGCCTTTCCGATGGATCGAACCCATGCCGGCTGGCAGGACGGCGACCTGGGGCCGCAACTCAAGGCCGCCAAGCATTGGGTGCTGGACGGCAACGGGCAGCGAGTCAAGACCCAGCTCAATTTCCGCAGCTACCTGTGCGAGTTGGAGCGCTACATCCAGAGTCAGCCCGAGGTCAGGTTTTTCAATACCAGTCGCAGCGGCGCCATGATCGCGGGCACCACCTTCCATGAGGATTTTGTCCAATGAGCCGGCTTGAGTCTCTGATCGCCCGTGCCCGGGAGGTTGCCGATCTGTTCCGCCTGGGACGGGAGGTCGAAGCGGCGGTGAACATGATCGAGCTGTTCGACCCGGTGCAAGGCCTGGTCGATGTTGCCCCTCTGGCGGTTCAGCAGGAGTGGTCCGGGTTGCTGAGTCTGATGCTCAAGTGTCAGGAGGCGCAGGATTGGCTGGGCCTGGCCGACTACCTGGAGTACGAGTTGGTGGAGTGGCTGTCCATGGCATTTGGAGATTGAGGATTAGGCGCATCAGGCGGGTTTTGGTGGGGTTTTTCTGGCGTCATTTTTTAGTTGGACAAGGGTTTAACCCCTTGTTTTTCAAGGGGTGGCAGGGTGATGGCAAATATTTTTGAAAAAGCCCTAAAGCAACTTGCATTACCGACGATAACTATTACGAAGGTTCTCTAGGCCATTACCCGGCGGTTGCCAGGGCCGGAAGCCGCAGTACCCAACCAACGAGGAATTCGTCATGGCTTTAACAGTAAACACTAACGTCACGTCGTTGAACGTTCAGAAGAACCTGAACCGCGCTTCCGACGCTCTGTCGACTTCGATGACTCGCCTGTCTTCCGGCCTGAAAATCAACAGTGCAAAAGACGACGCCGCCGGCCTGCAGATCGCTACCCGTATGACCTCGCAGATCCGTGGTCAGACCATGGCAATCAAAAACGCCAACGACGGTATCTCCATCGCCCAGACCGCTGAAGGCGCGATGCAAGAGTCCACCAACATCCTGCAGCGTATGCGTGAACTGGCAGTTCAGTCGCGAAACGACTCCAACGGTACTCAAGACCGTGTTGCTCTGAACAAAGAATTTGCTCAGATGTCGGACGAGCTGACTCGTATCGCCAAGTCGACCAACCTGAACGGCAAGAACCTGATCGACGGTACTGCTGGCACCATGACCTTCCAGGTAGGTTCCAACACTGGCGCTACCAACCAGATCACCATCACTTTGGCCAGCGGCTTCGACGCTGCAACCCTGAGCGTGGGTTCGGCGACCATCGCCATCACCGGTACTGACAGCACCACTGCTGAAGCCAGCACCAAAGCTGCAATGGACGCTATCGACAAGGCGCTGCAGACCATCAACTCCAGCCGTGCCGACCTCGGTGCTGCCCAGAACCGTCTGACCAGCACCATCTCCAACCTGCAGAACATCAACGAAAACGCCAGTGCTGCACTGGGTCGCGTACAAGATACCGACTTCGCTGCTGAAACTGCCCAGCTGACCAAGCAGCAGACTCTGCAACAAGCTTCGACCGCAGTTCTGGCCCAGGCCAACCAACTGCCGTCCGCTGTACTGAAACTGCTTCAGTAATAGCTGGCTAAGCTTTGGCGGGGGAGTGCGCTGGTCGTGCTCTCTCGCTTTTTTACTTTAAGAGGTGATGGACATGGATATGAGCGTGAAGCTGAACTTGTCTTATCCAACGGCCAAGCCGGTAACGCCAGTTGCTGACAAGCCCGTGGAGAAGCCTCGAGAGGTGGTGCCTGCTGTGGTTGAAACTGCTAGCCATGACGGCAAGAAAGATGCGCAGGCTGAGCAAGATAAGTTGAAGATGGCCGTTCAGGAAATCGAGAAATTCGTCCAGTCGGTCAAGCGTAACCTGGAGTTCTCGATCGACGAGCCCTCCGGTCAGGTTGTGGTCAAGGTCATTGCCAGTGATTCGGGTGAGGTGGTTCGTCAGATCCCCAACGAGGAAGTGCTGAGATTGGCCAATAGCTTGAATGACGCCAGCAGTCTGCTGTTTAGCGCGAAAGTCTGATAGCTGGCATGAAATTTGTTGCTATGTTCTTTTGGACGTTGTAGTGGTCAAAAGATCGGCGGCACACTGAAGGGAGAAACACATGGCAAGTCCAATTCTACCGGGTACCGGTCTGGGTTCCGGCCTCGATACCGGTGCTATCGTCAAGGCGTTGGTTGCGGCTGACAAAGCGGCCAAGCAGGGTCAGATCGACCGTGCAACTACCAACAACAGCGCGAGTATCTCCGGTATCGGAACCTTGCAATCGCTGTTGTCGACTTTTCAGAGCACCCTGTCGGTCACAGGGCTCGGAAGCTCGGTCAATCCTTCCTTTGCCGGTTTTGCGGCGACCTCCACCGACAGTAAAATCGTGGATGCCACAGCCGACAACTATGCGGTGGCTGGCAAGTACACTGTTGAGGTGACCGATCTTGCAACTTCGTCAAAAGTGGCCAGTAAGGCTTTTGCCGGAGGAAATACCAGTGCCATTCCGAGTGGTACGTTGAACATCACTCAAAATGGCATTAACTATCCGCTGACAATCGGCGCGAATGCGACATTGCAGTCGGTGCGTGACTCGATCAATGCCGACTCCAAGATGGCCATGTCCGGAATCAGTGCCAACATTGTGACTGACTCGTTCGGTTCGCGTCTGGTGATCGGCTCTGACAAGACCGGTGCGGGCTCTGATATTTCTGTCAGTGGTATCGCTGGGTTGGAAGTTGATGGCACCCAGTCTATGGGGACTGGAGCCGCCGCTTCGGGCAACATTGGTGGGGTGGCCAGGGATGCGGTTTTTAGTATCGATGGCATGCAACTGACCAGCAAGACCAACACCGTCACTCAGGCTGTTTCCGGTCTCAAGCTCAACTTGTTGGCCAAGACCGATAAGCCGATCACTATCACCGTTGCGACCAATACTGAAGGTCTGAAGACTTCAATTCAGAAGTTTGTCGATGCCTATAACGCTGTGGCCAATGGTATTTCGACCCTGACTAAGCCCTCTTTGGATGACAATGGCAAGCTGACGGTCCCGGCTCAGTTGACCGGTGACGCTCTGCCTCGTTCGATTCTGGCGGCCATTCGTGAGCCGTTGTCACAGGTTGGGGCGGGCGACAAGCTCACCGTCCTGGCGCAGTTGGGGATTACCACCAACCAGAAGACTGGTGCGCTGGATTTCGACGATAAAAAATTCACTGTCGCCATGACCGATAAGAAGCTTGGTGGCGAAGTGCAGAAGCTGTTTTCGGGCGACGGCACCAATCCGGGGTTGCTCGATCGCATGACTTCCGCTATCAAGCCGTTCACTCAGGGTGTAGGCAGCATGACCGAGGGGATTCTGACCACTCGGACCAAGACTCTGGATATCACCAAGAAAAAGCTCAGCGATCAACAGGATGCTTTGGATCGTCGAGTGGCAACACTGACGGCAGTACTGACCAAGAAGTACAACGATATGGATACTCTGGTGGGCAAGTTGAAGGCTACCGCCAGTAACATCACGTCGATGTTCGAAGCGTTGAACGCACAAAAGAAAGGTTAATATCTGGCCTGTGCCAAAAGCCCGGCAGCGTTTTTCAACGCTCCGGGCTTTTGTATTTGGCCTAAAGTTTTTTGACGTTGCGTCGATACAATGCTTATACGAACCCTTGAGTTTTGAAGAGGTATCACATGAATCCGATGTTAGCCCTTCGGCAGTATCAGAAGGTCGGTGCGCAGGCGCAGACCTCCGAAGCCAGTCCACATCGTCTGGTGCAGATGTTGATGGAAGGCGGTCTGGATCGTATCGCTCAGGCCAAGGGTGCGATGGAGCGCAAGGATATCGCCAACAAGGGCGTGTTCATCAGCAAGGCCATTGGCATTATCGGTGGCTTGCGTGAGGGCCTGGACCTGGAAAACTCCATGGATACTCTGGGGGATCTGGACAGTCTTTATACCTACATGATGAAGCGTCTGACTGAAGCCAATATCAAGACTGATCCGAAGATCCTTGATGAGGTTGCTGGTCTGCTGCGTACGGTCAAAGAGGGCTGGGATGCCATCGCTGCGCCGGGTCCGCAGTTCTGAGGAGGAACACCATGAGCGCTGTCCTGCAACGTATCGAAGAAACCCGCGAGGCATTGGTCGACGCCCTTGCTGAGCGCAATTGGCAAGCCATTGGTGAGTTGGATCTGGCTTGTCGTTCGTGCATGGAGGACGTGCTCAGCGAAGCTCAGGTCGATGAGGTCGCTTTGCGTGACAATCTGGAGGAGTTGTTGGGGGTTTACCGACAGCTGCTTGAGGTGGCGACCGGCGAGCGTCAGGCGATAGTCGACGAGATGTCGCAGATCACTCAAGCGCAGAACGCGGCAAAGGTTTACCATTTGTTCGGTTAATGTTGAGTTAATCCGAACGTTGCGCGCCATAAATTTGACTGTGCACGCATTTTTGACTTAACTAGTGGCTGTTTTCAGATTTCAGGCGTCTATAAGGCAGAAAATGCCTACAAGCGCGTCTAGCTTGCCCCTTATTCTGGGCATTGAGTTGACTAGGGAAGTTGCTATTGCATGTGGCGTGAAACCAAAATTCTGCTGATCGATGACGATAGCGTGCGCCGCCGCGACCTGGCGGTGATTTTAAATTTTCTCGGCGAAGAAAATTTACCCTGCGGTAGCCATGACTGGCAGCAGGCTGTCGGCTCTTTGTCGTCAAGTCGTGAAGTAATTTGCGTCCTCATTGGGACCGTAAATGCTCCGGGCGCGCTTCTGGGTCTGCTAAAGACACTCTCAACCTGGGATGAGTTCCTTCCGGTTTTGCTAATGGGCGAAAATTCTTCCATTGATTTGCCGGAAGACCAGCGGCGTCGAGTGCTTTCCACCCTGGAAATGCCGCCCAGCTACAGCAAGTTGCTTGATTCCCTGCACCGTGCCCAGGTCTATCGTGAAATGTACGATCAGGCCCGCGAGCGCGGCCGTCATCGCGAGCCCAACCTGTTCCGTAGCCTGGTAGGCACCAGTCGCGCAATCCAGCACGTGCGGCAGATGATGCAGCAGGTCGCGGATACCGACGCCAGTGTGTTGATCCTTGGGGAGTCGGGAACCGGCAAGGAAGTGGTGGCGCGCAATCTGCACTATCACTCCAAGCGCCGTGATGCGCCTTTCGTTCCGGTCAATTGCGGAGCCATCCCTGCCGAGCTGTTGGAAAGCGAATTGTTCGGTCACGAGAAGGGGGCTTTCACCGGGGCCATTACCAGTCGCGCCGGTCGCTTCGAATTGGCCAATGGCGGCACTCTGTTCCTCGATGAAATTGGCGATATGCCATTGCCGATGCAGGTCAAGCTGCTGCGGGTGCTGCAGGAGCGGACCTTCGAGCGTGTGGGGAGCAACAAGACCCAGGGTGTCGATGTGCGGATCATTGCCGCCACCCACAAAAACCTGGAAAGCATGATCGAGGTCGGGACCTTCCGTGAGGATTTGTACTACCGCCTCAACGTGTTCCCTATCGAGATGGCGCCGCTGCGCGAGCGGGTGGAAGATATTCCGCTGCTGATGAATGAATTGATTTCGCGCATGGAGCACGAGAAGCGCGGTTCGATTCGTTTCAATTCCGCCGCCATCATGTCGCTGTGCAGGCATGGCTGGCCGGGCAACGTCCGAGAGCTGGCCAACCTGGTGGAGCGTATGGCGATCATGCATCCATACGGGGTGATCGGTGTGGTCGAGCTGCCCAAGAAGTTCCGCTACGTCGATGATGAAGACGAGCAGCTGGTGGATAGCTTGCGTAGCGATCTGGAAGAGCGGGTAGCGATCAATGGTCATGCCCCGGACTTCGCCGCCACCGCCATGTTGCCGCCGGAAGGCCTGGACCTGAAGGATTACCTCGGTAGCCTGGAGCAGGGGTTGATCCAGCAAGCCCTGGACGACGCCAATGGCATCGTGGCGCGTGCCGCCGAGCGTCTGCGCATCCGTCGCACGACGCTGGTGGAGAAGATGCGCAAGTACGGCATGAGCCGTCGTGAAGGTGATGAACAGGCGGATGATTGACGCCTGTTTTTCAAGTCGTTGAAAACTGGGTGGTTTTTTTTAGGCACGGGTATTGCTAAGTCTCTTGTAACGTTCCGTTTAACTGACGGTCAGCCAAGCGAGAGAGCACGATGCCCCAAGCCGCCCAGATGTCTCCTGTCCCCGATGCGCCGGGGCCATCGTCGTCCGTAGAGCAGGCAAGCCGGCAGGGTCTTGAGCAGGCCTTCGCCTTGTTCAACCAGATGTCGAGCCAACTTACTGACTCCTACAGCATGCTTGAGGCCAGGGTGACCGAGCTCAAGGGCGAGTTGGCCGTGGTCAGCGCCCAGCGCATGCAGGAGCTGGCGGAAAAAGAGCGTCTGGCCAACCGTCTGCAGAACCTTCTCGACCTGTTGCCGGGCGGCGTTATCGTCATCGATGGCCAGGGTATCGTCAGTGAAGCCAACCCGGCGGCCTGTGATCTTTTAGGTTTGCCTCTGGAAGGGGAGTTGTGGCGCAACATCATTGCCCGCAGCTTTGCGCCCCGCGAGGACGACGGTCATGAAATTTCCCTGCGCGACGGTCGGCGCCTGTCGATTGCTACCCGTTCGCTGGATGCCGAGCCCGGGCAACTGGTGTTGCTCAACGACTTGACTGAAACCCGTCATCTGCAGGATCAACTGGCTCGTCACGAGCGCCTGTCCTCCCTGGGCAAGATGGTCGCCTCCCTGGCACACCAGATTCGCACCCCTCTTTCGGCAGCCTTGCTGTATGCCAGCCACCTCACCGAACAGGAGTTGCCACTGGCCACTCATCAGCGTTTCGCTGGGCGGCTCAAAGAGCGCTTGCATGAGCTGGAGCATCAGGTGCGCGACATGCTGGTATTCGCCCGTGGCGAATTGCCCCTGACCGATCGCCTGTCCCCCAAGTCGCTGCTGCAGTCGTTGCAGGCCGCGGCCCAGACCCATGTCCAGGACGTTGCCGTGCGCTGGCAGTGCGACAGTCATCAAGGGGAGTTGCTGTGCAACCGCGACACCCTGGTCGGCGCCTTGCTCAATCTGATCGAAAACGCCGTGCAGGCCAGTGCTGGCGCGGCGCGACTCAAGGTGCATCTGTATACCCGGGGTGACACCCTCAGGTTGTGTATCAGTGACAGTGGCAGCGGAATTGACGCTGCGGTTCTGGAGCGCTTGGGCGAGCCGTTTTTCACCACCAAGGCCAACGGCACCGGGCTCGGCCTGACGGTGGTCAAGGCGGTGGCCCGGGCTCATCAGGGAGAATTATCCCTGCGTTCGCGTCCTGGGCGCGGTACTTGTGCGCTGGTGACACTGCCTCTGTTCTCCAGTGCTCATGGAGTGGAGTGAAGTCAATGGCAATCAAGGTTCTACTGGTTGAAGACGATCGTGCTTTGCGCGAGGCCCTGGCAGATACCCTGCTGCTGGCCGGTCATGACTACAAGGCGGTTGGCAGCGCGGAAGAGGCGCTGGAAGCGGTAGCCGTCGAGTCCTTCAGCCTGGTGGTCAGCGATGTGAACATGCCGGGTATGGACGGCCATCAGTTGCTGGGGCTGTTGCGTGCCCGGCAACCGCAATTGCCGGTGTTGCTGATGACCGCCCACGGCGCCGTCGAGCGTGCCGTGGAGGCCATGCGCCAGGGGGCTGCCGATTATCTGGTCAAGCCCTTCGAGCCCAAGGCGTTGCTGGAGCTGGTGGCTCGTCATGCCCTGGGCTGCCTGGGGGCGGCTGACGGGGAAGGGCCGGTGGCTTTCGAGCCGGCCAGTGCCCAGTTGCTGGAGTTGGCCGCGCGCGTGGCTCGCAGTGATTCCACGGTGCTGATCTCCGGCGAGTCCGGCACTGGCAAGGAAGTGCTGGCGCGCTATATCCATCAGCATTCCCATCGGGCCAGCCAGCCGTTCATTGCCATCAACTGCGCAGCGATTCCCGACAACATGCTTGAAGCCACCCTGTTCGGGCATGAGAAAGGATCCTTTACCGGTGCCATTGCGGCCCAGCCCGGCAAGTTCGAGCAGGCCGATGGCGGCACCATTCTTCTGGATGAAATCTCCGAAATGCCCCTGGGGCTGCAGGCCAAGTTGCTGCGGGTCTTGCAGGAGCGCGAGGTGGAGCGGGTCGGCGCCCGCAAGCCCATCACCCTGGATATCCGGGTGGTGGCCACCACCAACCGTGATCTGGCGGGGGAGGTGGCGGCCGGGCGCTTCCGTGAGGATCTGTACTATCGCCTGTCGGTCTTTCCCCTGGCATGGCGCCCGCTGCGCGAGCGGACCGCCGATATCCTGCCGCTGGCCGAGCGATTGTTGGCCAAGCACGTCAATAAAATGAAGCATGCCGCCGCCAGACTCTCTGCCGAGGCTCAGGCCTGCCTGCTGGCCTATCCCTGGCCGGGCAACGTTCGCGAACTGGACAACGCCTTGCAGCGAGCCCTGATTCTGCAGCAAGGGGGGCTGATCCAGCCGGAGGACTTCTGTCTGGCCGGGCCGGTTGCCTGTGCGCCGCTGCCGGCCTTGTCGGTGGCCGGTCAGTCGGCGCCGCGCGGTCTGGTCAATGCCGGGGAGGGTGCGCCCCAGGAGTCGGGCGGTCTGGGCGACGATCTACGGCGTCGGGAATTCCAGATGATCATCGATACCTTGCGTTCCGAGCGTGGGCGGCGCAAGGAGGCGGCGGAGCGATTGGGGATCAGTCCGCGCACCCTACGTTACAAGTTGGCGCAGATGCGTGACGCCGGAATGGATGTCGAAGCCTATCTGTTTGCCACTTGATCGTTCATGGACGAAGCCTCGGACAGGCTTTTGTCGCGCAAGGCCATGGAGCTGGCACCCTTGTTGCTAACACCTCACTAACCGCACAGTGAGTGTCAAAAAATTGCGGGTCGTCAGAGAGAGTAGACCATGAGCCAAGGTGTTGAATTTAATCGGTTGATGCTGGATATGCGGGCCATGCAGATGGACGCGATGTCGCAGCCTAAATCCGCCGCAGTGGCAGAAGTCGGCGGCAGTAGCTTCGCTGACATGCTTGGTCAGGCCGTGAACAAGGTCAATGACACTCAGCAGGCTTCCAATCAGCTGGCCAGCGCTTTTGAAATTGGTAAAAGCGGCGTCGACCTGACTGACGTGATGATTTCCTCGCAAAAGGCCAGCGTGTCTTTTCAAGCTTTGACCCAGGTGCGCAACAAGCTGGTTCAAGCGTATCAAGACATCATGCAGATGCCGGTTTAAGGACGAGATTGAGTCATGGCAGAAGCAGTCGCCGATAACGTACCGGCCAAGGCCACCCCGATAGACGGTAAACCGCCGCTGTTCGGTCTGTCCTTCCTGGAAAACCTGTCCCAGATGACCATGCTGCGTCAGGTTGGCCTGTTGGTAGGCCTGGCCGCCAGCGTGGCGATCGGCTTTGCCGTGGTGCTGTGGTCGCAGCAGCCCGATTACCGGCCGCTGTATGGCAGCCTGGCCGGTATGGATGCCAAGCAGGTCATGGATACCCTGGCTTCTGCCGACATTCCTTACACCGTCGAGCCCAATTCCGGTGCCTTGCTGGTCAAGGCCGATGATCTGTCCCGAGCTCGCATGAAGCTGGCTGCCGCTGGCGTGGCGCCGGGAGACGGTAACGTCGGCTTCGAGATCCTCGATAAGGACCAGGGCCTGGGTACCAGCCAGTTCATGGAAGCGACCCGCTATCGTCGCGGCCTGGAAGGCGAGCTGGCCCGGACCATCTCCAGCTTGAACAACGTCAAGGGTGCCCGCGTGCACCTGGCGATTCCGAAAAGCTCGGTGTTCGTCCGCGACGAGCGCAAGCCCAGCGCATCGGTACTGGTAGAGCTGTACTCCGGTCGCTCTCTGGAGCCGGGTCAGGTCATGGCCATCGTCAACCTGGTGGCCACCAGCGTTCCTGAGCTGAGCAAGTCCCAAGTCACCGTGGTCGACCAGAAGGGCAACCTGCTCTCCGATCAGGCGGAAAACTCCGCATTGACCATGGCCGGCAAACAGTTCGATTACAGCCGTCGCCTGGAAAGCATGCTGACCCAGCGGGTGCACAACATTCTGCAGCCGGTGCTGGGCAACGATCGCTATAAGGCTGAAGTCTCGGCAGATGTCGACTTCAGCGCGGTGGAGTCTACTTCCGAGCAGTTCAACCCCGATCAGCCGGCCCTGCGCAGCGAGCAATCGGTCAACGAACAGCGCTCCAGCAGCAATGGCCCGCAAGGCGTGCCGGGTGCTCTGAGCAACCAACCGCCGTCACCGGCGTCGGCGCCGCAAACCACTGGGGGCGCGACTGCCTCTGCGGGCATGGTGCAACCCGGCCAGCCGCTGCTGGATGCCAATGGCCAACAGGTCATGGATCCGGCCACCGGTCAGCCGATGCTGGCACCTTACCCGGCGGACAAGCGTCAACAATCCACCAAGAACTTCGAGCTCGATCGCTCCATCAGCCACACCAAGCAGCAGCAGGGTAGGGTCAATCGCCTGTCGGTAGCGGTGGTGGTGGACGATCAGGTCAAGGTCAATCCGGCCAATGGCGAAACCACCCGTGCTCCCTGGAGCGCCGACGAATTGGCGCGGTTCACCCGACTGGTGCAGGACGCGGTAGGTTTCGACGCCAGCCGTGGCGACAGCGTCAGTGTGATCAACGTGCCATTCTCCGCCGAGCGTGGAGAAGCGGTCGCCGATATTCCGTTCTATTCGCAACCTTGGTTCTGGGACATCGTCAAGCAGGTCCTGGGCGTGCTGTTCATCCTGGTGCTGGTGTTCGGTGTCCTGCGTCCGGTGCTCAACAACATCACCGGCGGTGGCAAAGACAAGCAATTGGCAGGTCTTGGCAGTGATGTCGAGCTGGGCGGCATGGGCGGCCTGGATGGCGAGTTGGCCAACGATCGCGTCAGCCTCGGTGGTCCGCAAAGCATCCTGCTGCCGAGCCCGAGCGAGGGCTATGACGCTCAGTTGAACGCAATCAAGAGTCTGGTGGCTGAAGACCCGGGTCGTGTGGCTCAGGTCGTGAAAGAGTGGATTAACGCAGATGAGTGATAACCGAGCCGCTACCGCCAAACTGACCCGGGTCGACAAAGCCGCGATTTTGCTGCTGTCCCTGGGTTCCACCGATGCCGCGCAGGTGCTGCGCCACATGGGGCCCAAAGAGGTCCAGCGTGTGGGTGTGGCCATGGCGCAGATGGGCAACGTGCACCGCGAGCAGGTCGAGCAGGTGATGAGCGAGTTCGTCGACATCGTCGGCGATCAGACCAGCCTGGGCGTGGGCTCCGATGACTACGTGCGCAAAATGCTCACCCAGGCCCTGGGCGAAGACAAGGCTAACGGCCTGATCGACCGCATCCTGCTGGGTGGCAACACCAGCGGCCTGGACAGCCTGAAGTGGATGGAGCCCCGGGCCGTGGCGGACGTGATTCGTTACGAGCACCCGCAGATCCAGGCGATCGTCGTCGCCTATCTGGATCCGGATCAAGCCGGTGAAGTGCTGGGCAACTTCGACCACAAGGCGCGACTGGATATCATCTTGCGGGTTTCCTCGCTCAATACCGTGCAGCCGGCGGCGCTCAAAGAGCTGAACCAGATTCTCGAGAAGCAGTTCTCCGGCAACTCCAACGCCTCCCGTACCACTTTGGGCGGTATCAAGCGTGCGGCCGACATCATGAACTTCCTCGACAGTTCGATCGAAGGCCAGTTGATGGATTCGATCCGCGAAGTCGACGAAGACCTGTCCGGCCAGATCGAAGACCTGATGTTCGTGTTCAACAACCTGGCCGATGTCGACGATCGCGGCATTCAGGCGCTGTTGCGCGAAGTGTCTTCCGACGTGCTGGTGCTGGCCCTCAAGGGGTCGGACGAAGGGGTCAAGGAAAAGATCTTCAAGAACATGTCCAAACGTGCGGCGGAGCTACTGCGCGACGATCTGGAAGCCAAGGGGCCGGTTCGCGTCAGCGACGTGGAAACGGCGCAGAAGGAAATCCTCACCATTGCCCGCCGTATGGCCGAAGCCGGAGAGATCGTTCTCGGCGGGAAGGGCGGCGAAGAAATGATCTAAGGTCGCTTTATGTCGTCCAGCAGTGATGAGTCCCACAGCGAACTGATTCGCGCCCGGGACGTCGAGGGTTTTGACGTCTGGGCGCTGCCCAGTTTCGATCCCGAGCCGCCCGAGCCGGAGCCGGAGCCTGAAGAGATTCCGGAAGAGATCGAGGAAGTGCCGCTGGAGGAAGTCCAGCCGCTGACCCTTGAAGAGCTCGAGAGCATTCGTCAGGAAGCCTATAACGAAGGTTTTGCCACCGGCGAGAAAGAAGGCTTCCACAGCACTACGCTCAAGGTCCGGCAGGAGGCTGAAGTCGCTCTGGTCGCCAGGTTGCAGGCCCTCGAGCAACTGATGGTCAACCTGTTCGAGCCGATTGCCGAGCAGGACATGCAGATCGAGAAAACCCTGGTGGAACTGGTCAAGCATGTCACCCGTGAGGTGATCCAGCGTGAATTGGCGATGGATTCCAGCCAGATCGAGCACGTCATGCGCGAAGCCCTCAAGCTGCTGCCCCTGGGTGTCGGCAATGTGCGTCTCTACGTCAATCCGCAGGACTTCGAGCAGGTCAAGAGCCTGCGCGAGCGGCATGAGGAAAGCTGGCGCATCGTCGAAGACGAGGCACTGCTGCCTGGCGGCTGTCGGGTCGAAACCGAGCACAGTCGCATCGATGCCAGCGTCGAAACCCGCATTACCCAAGCCATGGATCAATTGTTCGATCGGATGCACGAGCAGTCGCTGCACCCGGGCGCTGCGGACCTGAGCCTGGATCTGGGGCCGCGGACGCCGTCGGTGGCGGATATCGATCCCGAGCAATCTTTCGTCACCGAGCACCCCGAGCCTGCGGAAGCCGCTGATGCGCCTTGAACGCACCAGTTTCGGCAAGCGTCTGGGGAGCTACGCCGAGGCCGTCAAGCTGCCTGGTCAGCCCATCCTGGAGGGGCGTCTGCTGCGCATGGTCGGCCTGACCCTGGAAGCGGAAGGATTGCGTGCCGCCATGGGCACTCGTTGTCTGGTGATCAACGATGACAGCTATCACCCGGTCCAGGTCGAGGCCGAAGTCATGGGGTTCTCCGGAGGCAAGGTGTTCCTGATGCCGGTGGGCAGTGTCGCCGGGATTGCGCCGGGTGCCCGGGTGGTGCCTCAGGCCGACACCGGGCGCCTGCCCATGGGCATGAGCATGCTCGGGCGCGTGCTGGATGGCGCCGGTCGGGCGCTGGACGGCAAGGGCTCCATGCGCGCCGAAGACTGGGTGCCGATGGATGGTCCGACCATCAACCCCCTCAAGCGCGATCCCATCAGTCAGCCGCTGGATGTGGGGATTCGCAGCATCAACGGTTTATTGACGGTGGGGCGCGGCCAGCGTCTTGGCCTGTTCGCCGGTACCGGTGTGGGCAAGAGTGTGCTGCTGGGGATGATGACCCGCTTCACCGAGGCCGACATTATCGTGGTCGGGCTGATCGGTGAGCGGGGGCGTGAGGTCAAGGAGTTCATCGAACACATCCTGGGCGAAGAAGGCCTCAAGCGCTCGGTGGTGGTGGCTTCGCCGGCGGACGACGCGCCGCTGATGCGGTTACGAGCGGCAATGTACTGCACGCGGATCGCCGAATATTTTCGCGACAAGGGCAAGAATGTCCTGTTGCTGATGGATTCCCTGACTCGTTTCGCCCAGGCCCAGCGGGAAATCGCCCTGGCCATTGGCGAGCCTCCCGCCACCAAGGGTTATCCGCCTTCGGTGTTCGCCAAGCTGCCCAAGCTGGTGGAGCGGGCCGGTAACGCCGAGGCCGGCGGTGGTTCGATTACGGCCTTCTACACCGTGCTGTCCGAGGGCGATGACCAGCAGGATCCTATCGCCGACTCGGCCCGAGGCGTGCTCGACGGGCATATCGTGCTGTCCCGGCGCCTGGCGGAGGAAGGGCACTATCCCGCCATCGACATCGAAGCCTCCATCAGCCGGGTCATGCCGGCGGTGATCAGCCCCGACAACATGGCGCGGGCCCAGTACTTCAAGCAGTTGTGGTCGCGTTATCAGCAGGCGCGGGATCTGATCAGCGTCGGCGCCTACGTGGCAGGCGGTGATCGCGACACCGACACGGCGATTTCCCTGCAGCCGGCCATGGTTGCCTACCTGCGCCAGGGGCTGAACGACAACGTCAGCCTGGGCCACAGCCAAACCCATCTGGAGATGCTTTTCGCTCCGGCGGCGGGCGGTTAACCGGCCATGGCCGATAGCCGTGCGGCGCGCCTGGCGCCGGTGGTGGACATGGCTGAAAGCGCCGAGCGTACCGCTGCCCAGCGCCTGGAGTACTTCCATGGCCAGGTGCGCGTGGCCGAGAGCAAGCTGGGGGATCTGGAGCGCTTTCGCGGCGATTACCAGGAGCAGTGGGTCGAGCGCGGCAAGCTTGGCGTCAGCGGTCACTGGCTGATGAACTACCAGTACTTTCTCAGTCAGTTGGACACGGCGGTGGCCCAGCAGCGGCAAAGCCTGGCCTGGCATCAGAACAACCTCGATCGCGCGCGGGAGGCCTGGCAGCAGGCTTATGCCCGGGTGGAAGGGCTGCGCAAGCTGGTGCAGCGCTACATTGACGAGGCTCGGGCGCTTGAGGACAAGCGCGAACAGAAGTTGCTGGATGAACTTTCCCAGCGTCTGCCCCGTCAGAATCCCTACTGATTGCGCTCATTTTTCGTCTGCAGGTTGTTCGTCTGCCCGGTGGGTGCTAAACCTTTTAAACGTCGTCAATGACAAGGAAGCAGTCACATGTCGGTCGTTACAGAAATATCCCCGGACGGTCAGAAACTCACGATCTCCATCCGTGGGCGCTTTGATTTCGGGCGTCATCAGGAGTTTCGCGAATCCTATGAGCGGCTCAATCGGACGCCGGAGTCCATCGTGGTGGATCTCAAGGAAGCCACCTACCTCGACAGCTCTGCCCTGGGCATGCTGCTACTGCTGCGTGACCATGCCGGCGGTGACAATGCCGATGTCCGGGTGATCAACAGCAACTCGGATGTGCGCAAGATTCTCGCCATCTCCAATTTCGACAAGCTTTTCGATATCAGTTGAGCGGGCTGCGCTCGATGGCCGAGCCCCTGTGTGTGCTGATTGCCGAAGATGGCGCGGCGGACCGTCTGCTGCTGTCCGGCATTATCCGGCGCCAGGGGCATCAGGTACTGGTGGCCGGCAATGGCGCCGAGGCCCTGGCGCTGTTCGAGCAGCAGCGGCCACAGATCGTGCTGATGGATGCGCTGATGCCGGTGATGGACGGCTTCGAGGCGGCGCGGCGGATCAAGGCCCTGGCGGGCGAGACCCTGGTACCGATCATCTTTCTGACCTCCCTGAGTGAGAGCGAGGCGCTCGCCCGTTGTCTGGAGGCGGGCGGCGACGACTTTCTGGCCAAGCCTTACAACCCGGTGATCCTGGGCGCCAAGATCAACGCCATGGATCGATTGCGCCGCCTGCAGGAAACCGTGCTGGCCCAGCGCGATCAGATCACCCGTCACCACGATTACCTGCTCAACGAGCAGCGAGTGGCCAAGGCGGTGTTCGACAAGGTGGCCCACTCCGGCTGCCTGGACGCGCCGAACATCCGCTATCTGCAATCGCCTTACGCGCTGTTCAACGGCGATCTGTTGCTGGCGGCCTATACCCCGGCGGGGGACATGCATGTGCTGCTGGGGGATTTCACCGGGCACGGATTGCCTGCGGCCGTCGGGGCGATGCCTCTGGCCGAAGTGTTCTATGGCATGACCGCCAAGGGCTACGGTTTGCCGGAAACCCTGCGGGAGATGAACGCCAAGCTCAAGCGCATCCTGCCGGTGGACATGTTCTGTTGCGCGACCCTGTTGTGCCTGAGCTACCAGCGACGGTCGGTGGAGGTGTGGAACGGCGGCATGCCCGAGGGCTACCTGTATCGCCATGCCGGTGATGCGCGCACGCCCCTGGTGGCGCGGCATCTGCCCCTTGGCATATTGAGTGCCGAGGCGTTCGAGGATCGTACCGAGGTGTTCTCCATGATGCCCGGAGATCGGGTGTTCCTGCTGTCCGACGGGGTGATCGACACCTGCAATGCTGAGGAGGAGCTGTTTGGCGTGGAACGACTGCATCGGGTGTTCGCCGCCAACCGCCAGCCGGAGCGACTGTTCGAGGAGGTCCAGCAGGCCCTGGAGAGCTTTGGCGGCAGTGCCCGGGACGATGTGAGCATGGTCGAGGTCGGGTTGCCGGAGTTTCCCAGGTTGACGCCGCCAGCCCCGGTGTACTCCGACAGCGGCCAGTCTTGCCCACTGGATTGGTCGTTGAGCTTCGAGTTTCGCGCGGCCACCCTCAAGCGCTTCAATCCGCTGCCATACCTGTTGCAACTGCTGCTTGAAGTGCATGGCCTGCGCTCCCAGAGCGGGGCTCTTTATAGTGTCCTGGCCGAGCTCTATTCCAATGCTCTGGAGCATGGAGTGCTCAAGCTCGACTCCCGGCTCAAGCGCGATGCCGAGGGGTTTACCCGCTACTACCGCGAGCGTGCGACGCGGCTGGAGCAGTTGCAGGAAGGGTTTGTCCGGGTGCACCTGCAGGTACAGCCGCTGGAGGCGGGAGGGCGTCTGGTGGTGCGGGTCGAAGACAGTGGCGAGGGCTTTGATGTGGCGGCCGTTCTGGCCCGTCCCAACGATGCCGGACGGTTTTCTGGGCGTGGCGTCAGCCTGATCCGACAGATGAGCCGCGAGGCTCTGTGGTCGGACGATGGGCGCAGTGTCTGCGTGGAGTTTTCCTGGGACGCTCTGGCATAATCCCGAAGTTTCTTGATCAAGGAGTGAACAAGTGGCTGAGATCCATCTGGACCACACGGTGCTCAATGCATTGCAGGAAGTCATGGAGGATGAATACCCCGTCCTGCTGGACACGTTCGTCTGCGATTCCGAGGAGCGGGTGCGCTTGTTGCACCAGTCCGAGGACGCTCTGCAACTGGTGGCCACCGCTCACAGCCTCAAGGGCAGCAGCAGCAACATGGGGGCCATCCGCCTGGCGGAACTCTGCCATGAGCTGGAGTTGCGGGCCGGGCAGTCCGCCACTGACGGCATAGCCCGCCTGGTAGGGGAGATTGATGGCGAGTTCGCCATTGTCCGGCGCTTGTGCGAGCAGGAACTGCAGCGCTTTCACTGTTGAGCAATATTTTTTCAGCGGGTTGACGAAACTGGCTCGACCTTTGCAATCAAGTTTCCCGACTGTACCTACGATCCCCGTGCAGCGGAGACTGTCCCATGGCTGTTACCCCTAATACGCTTCTTCAGGCCACCGCTCAGGCCAGCGCTAAGTCCAAGACTCAAGCGACTCCTGCCAGCCCCCTGGCAAGCGTTGCCGAGCCTGGTGACAAGGCGTCCAGCTTCGCCCAGCTCTATGCCAAGGAGGCCCAGAGCCAGCCGCTGAGCAAGTCGCCGACCTTTGCCGACAACTCGCCCAGGCCGGTGCGTGACAAGGGCGCCGACAATAGTCCAAAGAAAGATGTCGCCAGCAATCAGTCTGCCGCGTCGCAGCCCATGGTTGCCGATAGCGGCAAATCCTTGCCTGCCGACAAGTCGACGAGCAGCGACAGCAAAACGGCCAGCGCCGCCAGTGACGACAGTAAGCCGGCCGACAGCAAGTCGGCTGATAGCCAGTCGGTCGATAACTCCCAGGCCGATGCTTCGGTAAATCCGACACCGCTGGACCCTGGTCTGTTGCCGGCCATCCAGCCCCAGCCTCAGGTTGCCGAAGTGCCGCCGGTGGCAGCGCCGCAACCTCAGGTTGAAGTGCCCGTGGTGGTGCCGGCAGTGGTGGCCGCGGCAGTGCCGGCGGTGGCCCCTGCGGCCGAGCCGCCCAAGGCCGTGTTCGACCCCGAGGCCGATCCTCTGGATGCCATGCCGGCAGTGCGCCTGGCCATGGAGCAGGGCGGTCACGTCTCGGCTTCCAGTCAGGCTCAGCCCAAGGCCGCACCGGCGAGCGCCAATACTGAGGGTCAGTTGGCGTCGGTGCAGAACTTCGCCAATGCCATGGTCGGCATGTTGGAGCAGCAGGCCGGCAAAGGCGGTACTGAGCAAGGCGGTGAAAAGGCCTTCACCGGTCTGATTGCCGATGGCCTGAAAGACCTCAAGGGGGCTTCCAGCGATACCCGGGTGGATGATTTCGCCAATCGCCTGGCGGCTCTGACTCAGGCGGCAACGCCCAAGACCGCCAACGCGGTGCCGGTCAACCAGCCCCTGGCCATGCACCAGAGCGGCTGGACCGATGAAGTGGTCAACCGGGTGATGTACCTGTCCAGTGCCAACCTCAAGTCGGCGGACATCCAGTTGCAGCCTGCGGAGCTGGGGCGCCTGGATATTCGCGTGCACATGATCCCCGACCAGCAGACCCAGGTGACCTTCATGAGTGCCCATGCCGGCGTCCGCGAAGCCCTGGAGGGGCAGATGCACCGCATGCGGGACATGTTCAACCAGCAGGGGCTGGGGCAGGTGGACGTCAACGTATCCGATCAGTCCCGCGGCTGGCAGGGGCAGGAGCAGGCCCAGCAGGAACAGGCCCGTCGCAGTGGCTCCAGCACCCATGGCACAAGCCTGGACGGTGGCGACGAAGAGTTGCCCCATGGCGTGGCTGAAGTGGCCGCGCCCGTGCAGACGGTCATTGGTACCAGCGCGGTCGACTATTACGCTTGATTGAGTGACAAAGGGGCCGTGGCGATCCGCTCGCCATGGCCCTTGCTTCTCCCTCCCCGCAGCTCATCCCCGCATTCCAGACAAATCTGGCATAACACTTGCTCTTGCCTTGCCGTGCGACTGTGAACCCCCGAATAGTGACGGATTATTGGCATGGCGAAGAGCGAAGCAGCAGAGAAACCCACCGCAGGGAAAAGCAAACTCAAGCTTATCCTCTTGATTGTCCTGGCGTTGTTGCTGGCCATCGGCCTGTCGGTCGGCGCCACCTGGTACTTCATGCACAGCTCCCAGAGCAAGCCCGCCCCGGCCGCGGAAACCGCCAGCAATGTCAAGCCGGCGGCGATCTACGAGTCCATGGCTCCGGCCTTTGTCGCCAACTACACGCAGAATGGCCGGCAGCGCTACATGCAGGTGAGCATTACCCTGCTGGCGCGCAACCAGGCCGATCTGGATGCGCTGAAAGTGCACATGCCGGTGATCCGCAACAACCTGGTAATGCTTTTCTCCGGACAGAATTTCGACACCCTGGCGACTCCGGTTGGTCAGGAAATGCTCCGCCAGAAGGCTACGGCCAGCGTCCAGGAAGTGGCGCAGAAAGAGGTGGGCAAAGTGGTGGTCGAGCAGTTGCTCTTTACTAACTTCGTACTGCAGTAGGAACACGACATGGCCGTGCAGGACCTGCTGTCCCAGGATGAGATCGACGCACTGTTGCATGGTGTCGACGACGGTCTGGTACAGACCGAACACGCTGCCGAACCCGGCAGTGTCAAAAGCTACGACCTGACCAGTCAGGATCGCATCGTCCGCGGACGCATGCCGACCCTGGAAATGATCAACGAGCGTTTCGCCCGCTATACAAGGATCAGCATGTTCAACATGCTGCGTCGTTCCGCCGATGTGGCGGTAGGTGGCGTGCAGGTCATGAAATTCGGTGAGTACGTGCACTCGCTGTACGTGCCCACCAGCCTCAACCTGGTGAAGATCAAGCCGCTGCGTGGCACGGCGCTGTTCATTCTCGACGCCAAGCTGGTGTTCAAGCTGGTGGACAACTTCTTCGGTGGCGACGGCCGTCACGCCAAGATCGAAGGGCGTGAATTCACCCCGACCGAGCTGCGGGTGGTGCGCATGGTGCTGGAGCAGGCCTTCGTCGATCTGAAGGAAGCCTGGCAGGCGATCATGCCGGTCAACTTCGAGTACATAAACTCCGAAGTGAACCCGGCCATGGCCAACATCGTCGGTCCCAGCGAGGCCATCGTGGTGTCGACCTTCCATATCGAACTCGATGGCGGTGGCGGCGACCTGCACGTGACCATGCCGTACTCGATGATCGAGCCGATCCGGGAAATGCTCGACGCCGGCTTCCAGTCCGACCTGGACGACCAGGACGAGCGCTGGAGCAAGGCCCTGCGCGAGGACGTGCTGGATGTGGCCGTACCGCTGAGCGCCACCGTGGCTCGTCGTCAGTTGCGCCTGCGGGACATCCTGCACATGCAGCCGGGCGATGTGATCCCGGTGGAGCTGCCGGAAGACATGATCATGCGCGCCAACGGCGTACCGTCGTTCAAGGTCAAGCTGGGTTCCCACAAGGGCAACCTGGCGCTGCAAGTGATCGAGCCGATCGAGCGCCGTTGAGCGGCGCTCCAACCTGTTTGCTGTTCAATGAATTTTTGCCCGTCGAGGACCCATGATGGCTGACGAAATTAACTCCCAGGACGACCAGGCACTGGCCGACGAATGGGCTGCTGCGCTGGAAGAAACCGGTGATGCCGGTCAAGCGGATATCGACGCTCTGTTGGCGGCCGATGCTGGGGCGGCGTCAAGTTCCGGGCGTTTGCAGATGGAAGAGTTCGGCAGCGTGCCCAAGAGTCACGAGCCGGTCACTCTGGATGGCCCCAACCTGGATGTGATTCTCGACATTCCGGTGTCGATCTCCATGGAAGTGGGCAGCACCGATATCAACATCCGCAACCTGTTGCAGCTCAACCAGGGTTCGGTGATCGAGCTTGACCGCCTGGCCGGCGAGCCGCTGGACGTGCTGGTCAACGGCACCCTGATCGCACACGGCGAAGTGGTGGTGGTCAACGAAAAGTTCGGCATTCGCCTGACCGACGTGATCAGCCCCAGCGAACGCATCAAGAAGCTGCGCTAAGTGAACAAGCTGCCTGGCGTTGTGCTCGGTTTGCCTCTGAGCGCCCTGGCTGCGGAGCCGGTGGCGAGTGCCGCGGCTGCAGCGCCCGCAGTGGGCAGCGTCAGTGGCCAGCTGACCCAGCTGGTGCTGGGGCTGCTGCTGGTGATTGGGCTGATCTTCTTCCTCGCCTGGCTGTTGCGCCGGGTGCAGCAGGCCGGTCCTGCGGGCAAGGGCCAGGTGATCGAACTGATCGGCTCCCGCGCATTGGGGCCGCGGGATCGCCTGGTGCTGGTGCAGGTGGGCAATGAGCAGGTTCTGCTGGGCCTGACCCCGGGCACCATCACTGCGTTGCATGTACTCAAAGAGCCGGTGCAGGTGCCCAGTGCCGAGCAGGCGACGCCCGAGTTCGCCCAGCGCCTGATGGAGCTGTTGGGCAAGGATCAGAAGGATAAGAAGTAATGCCGTTGCGCATCATCTTGACGTTGGCACTGATGTTGGCGGCGCCACTGGCGCTGGCCGCCGACCCGTTGTCGATCCCGGCGATCACCCTTGGCACCAACGCCAGCGGCCAGCAGGAATACTCGGTCAGCCTGCAGATTCTGCTGATCATGACCGCGCTGAGCTTCATCCCGGCGTTCGTCATGCTGATGACCAGCTTTACCCGGATCATCATTGTCTTCTCGATCCTGCGTCAGGCCCTGGGCCTGCAGCAGACCCCATCGAACCAGATCCTCACCGGCATGGCGCTGTTCCTCACCATGTTCATCATGGCGCCGGTATTCGATCGGGTGAATCAGGATGCCTTGCAGCCCTACCTGGCGGAAAAACTCACCGCCCAGGATGCGGTGGCCAAGGCGCAGGTGCCGATCAAGGACTTCATGCTGGCGCAGACCCGCAGCAGTGACCTGGAGCTGTTCATGCGCCTGTCCAAGCGCACCGACATCGCCAGTCCCGACCAGGCGCCGCTGACCATTCTGGTGCCGGCCTTCGTCACCTCCGAGCTCAAGACCGCGTTCCAGATCGGCTTCATGATCTTCATCCCGTTCCTGATCATCGACCTGGTGGTGGCCAGTGTGCTGATGGCGATGGGGATGATGATGCTCTCGCCGCTGATCATTTCCCTGCCGTTCAAGATCATGCTGTTCGTTCTGGTGGACGGCTGGGCATTGATCATCGGCACCTTGGCGGGCAGTTTCGGCGGTGTCTAAAACCTTGTTAGCGGGTACTCGACAATGACTCCTGAAGTCGCGGTAGACCTGTTTCGCGAAGCGCTCTGGCTGACCACCATGATGGTGGCGGTGCTGGTGGTGCCCAGCCTGCTGGTGGGCTTGATGGTGGCCATGTTCCAGGCGGCCACCCAGATCAACGAGCAGACCCTGAGCTTTCTGCCGCGCCTGCTGGTGATGCTGGTAACCCTGATCGTCGCCGGCCCCTGGCTGGTGCAAACCTTCATGGAATACATCCGTCAGTTGTACGGCAGTATTCCTCAGCTGATCGGCTGAGCCGATGTCCCTGCTGGCGTTGACCGACACCCAGATCAGTACCTGGGTGGCGAGCTTCATGCTGCCGCTGTTCCGGGTCACTTCGCTGCTGATGGTGATGCCGATCTTCGGTACCACCCTGGTGCCGCGTCGCGTGCGTCTGTACTTCGCCCTGGCGATTACCGTGGTCATCGCTCCGGGCCTACCGCCCATGCCCGAGGTGCATGCCCTGGACCTCAGCGGCCTGCTGCTGATTGCCGAGCAGATCCTGATCGGCGCGGTGCTGGGCTTCTCGCTGCAGTTGTTCTTCCAGTCCTTCGTGGTTGCCGGGCAGATCGTGGCGATCCAGATGGGCATGGGCTTCGCCTCCATGGTCGACCCCACCAACGGCGTGTCGGTGGCGGTGATCGGGCAGTTCTTCACCATGCTGGTGAGCTTGCTGTTCCTGGCCATGAACGGCCATCTGGTGGTGTTCGAGGTACTCACCGAGAGCTTTACCACGCTGCCTGTTGGGGGCGGCCTGATGGTCAATCACTACTGGGAGCTGGCGGGCAAGCTGGGCTGGGTGCTGGGGGCGGCGCTGCTGCTGGTGCTGCCGGCGATCACGGCCCTGCTGGTGGTCAACATCGCCTTTGGCGTGATGACCCGGGCGGCGCCGCAGTTGAACATCTTCTCCATCGGTTTCCCGCTGACCCTGGTGCTGGGCATGGCCATCGTCTGGATCAGCCTGGCCGACATTCTCAACCAGTATCAACCGCTGGCCTCCGAGGCCCTGCAGTTCTTACGCGAACTGGCAAAGGCGCGCTGAGCCATGGCCGAGAGCGAAAGCGGTCAGGACAAGACAGAAGACCCCACGGAGAAGCGCAAGAAGGACTCCCGGGAAAAGGGCGAGATCGCTCGTTCCAAGGAGCTCAATACCCTGGCGATCATGTTGGCGGGGGCGGGCGGTCTGCTGGTGTATGGCGGTGGCCTGGCCCAGGACCTGCTGGAAATCATGCGCCTGAATTTTTCCTTGCCCCGGGAGGTGCTGCTCAGCCCGGGAGCCATGGGGCAGTACCTGCTGCACTCGGGCAAGATCGCCATCCTGGCGGTGCAGCCGGTGCTTTTGACCTTGCTGCTGGCGGCCATCATCGGTCCGATTTCCCTGGGGGGCTGGCTGTTCGCGGGCAAGAGCCTGGCGCCCAAGTTCAGTCGGATGAACCCGGCCGCCGGCCTCAAGCGGATGTTTGCCTTCTCGGCGGTGATCGAATTGCTCAAGGCCCTGGCCAAGTTCGGTCTGGTGCTGTTCGTGGCGCTTTCGGTGTTGTCGTCGGACATTGACGACCTGCTGCGGATCGCCCACGAACCCCTCGAGCTGGCGATCATCCACAGCGTCCAGGTGGTGGGCTGGAGTACCTTGTGGATGGCGTGCGGGCTGATCCTGATCGCCGCGGTGGATGTGCCGGTGCAGATGTATCAGGCCCACAAGAAACTGCTGATGACCAAGCAGGAAGTGCGTGACGAGCACAAGGATCAGGAGGGGCGGCCCGAGGTCAAGCAGCGGATTCGCCAGACTCAGCGCGAGATGTCCCAGCGGCGGATGATGGCCGCGATTCCCGAGGCCGACGTGGTCATCACCAACCCGACCCACTACGCCGTGGCTCTCAAGTACGACGCCGAGAAGGGCGGGGCGCCAGTGCTGCTGGCCAAGGGCAGCGATTTTCTGGCCTTGAAGATCCGCGAAATTGCCGTGGCCCATGAAGTGATGCTGCTGGAATCCCCGGCGCTGGCGCGTTCGATCTACTACTCCACCGAACTTGAGGAAGAGATCCCGGCGGGCCTGTACCTGGCGGTGGCTCAGGTCCTGGCCTACGTCTACCAGATCCGTCAGCATCGCGCGGGCAAGGGCAAGCGCCCCGATCCGCTCAAGGACCTGCCGATTCCGCCAGACTTGCGGCGTGACACGTCCGGCAAGCAATCCCCCGGCGGCCCGGTGGAGTCTCTCTAGGTACGGGTATCCAGGGGCGGGCATCGACCGGGCGCGGCTTTATCGGCGAACGGGACCTGATTCAGTCAGAAAAATGGCTAATTGCCATTATCTGGCCTTGTAACCCTGGCTCCTGCAGCCGACATGCGTCGTCCCTCTTGCCCACGAGGGCGGCCTCGCGATCTTGTCCGTCGACACCCGGATTCCTTCAGGTTCAGGGCGCGATCACGCTCTGCGGCAAAGTTGGAAGGCTTCTTGCAGTAGCAGCCCCGTGCCGCTTCAGGCGTCAAAAGTTTGCTTTACGGAACGGGGTAAATCGGTGGATCGCTCTCAGTTAATCAGCACGGCTCGCAGTAACCTGGCTGACCTCGGTCGAGGCAACCTGGGTGTACCGGTGCTGCTGTTGGTCATGCTGGCCATGATGATGCTGCCGGTGCCGGCGTTCCTGCTGGACGTGTTCTTCACCTTCAACATCGCCCTGTCGATCGTGGTCCTGCTGGTTTGCGTGTATGCCCTGCGGCCGTTGGACTTTGCCGTGTTCCCCACCATCCTGCTGGTGGCCACGCTGTTGCGCCTGGCGCTCAACGTGGCCTCGACCCGGGTGGTCATGCTTCACGGCCAGGAGGGCCATGCCGCCGCCGGTAAGGTGATCCAGGCCTTCGGTGAGGTGGTGATCGGCGGCAACTACGTGGTCGGTATCGTGGTCTTCGCGATCCTCATGATCATCAACTTCGTGGTCGTGACCAAGGGTGCCGGACGGATCTCCGAGGTGAGCGCGCGTTTCACCCTGGATGCCATGCCCGGTAAGCAGATGGCCATCGACGCTGACTTGAACGCCGGCCTGATCGACCAGAACCAGGCCAAGCTGCGCCGTCTGGAAGTGGCCCAGGAGGCCGAGTTCTACGGCTCCATGGACGGTGCCAGCAAGTTCGTCCGCGGTGACGCCATCGCCGGTCTGCTGATTCTCTTCATCAACCTGATCGGCGGCATGGCGGTCGGTATCTTCCAGCACAACATGAGCTTTGCCGATGCCGGCAAGGTCTACGCCTTGCTGACCATCGGTGACGGTTTGGTGGCGCAATTGCCATCGCTGTTGCTGTCCACCGCGGCGGCCATCATGGTCACCCGGGCTTCGGGTTCCGAAGAAATGGGCAAGCAGATCAACCGGCAGATGTTCGCTTCGCCCAAGGCGCTGGCGGTGGCGGCGGGGTTGATGGCGGTGATGGGGCTGGTGCCGGGCATGCCGCACTTCTCCTTCCTGAGCCTGGCGGCGGTGGCCGGCGGCGCGGCGTATCTGGTCTGGAGAAAGCAGAATCTGGTCAAGGTCAAGGCGCAGGAAGAGATCCAGCGTCAGCAGGACCTGCTGCCGTCTCCGGCCCGGGCCATGGAAACCAAGGAGCTGGGCTGGGACGACGTGACTCCGATCGACATGATCGGCCTGGAAGTGGGTTATCGCCTGATTCCCCTGGTGGATCGCAACCAGGGTGGGCAGTTGCTGGCGCGGATCAAGGGGGTGCGCAAGAAGCTCTCCCAGGACCTGGGTTTCCTCATGCCCACCGTGCATATCCGCGACAACCTGGACCTGGCGCCCAGCGCCTATCGCCTGACGCTGATGGGGGTGATCCTGGCCGAGGCCGAGATCTACCCGGATCGCGAGCTGGCGATCAACCCGGGGCAGGTCTACGGCACCCTCAACGGCATTTCCGCCCGGGATCCGGCCTTCGGCCTGGAGGCGGTGTGGATCGAGATCAGCCAGCGGCCCCAGGCGCAGTCCCTGGGCTACACCGTGGTGGACGCCAGTACCGTGGTTGCCACCCACTTGAACCAGATTCTCTACAAGCACTCCAGCGAGCTGATCGGTCACGAGGAAGTGCAGCAACTGATGCAATTGCTGGCCAAGAGTTCGCCAAAGCTGGCGGAGGAACTGGTGCCGGGGGTGCTGTCGCTGTCACAACTGCTCAAGGTGTTGCAGGCGCTGCTGGCCGAACAGGTGCCGGTGCGGGACATCCGCAGCATCGCCGAGGCCATCGCCAACAATGCCGCCAAGAGTCAAGATACTGCCGCTTTGGTCGCGGCGGTTCGCGTCGGACTGTCTCGTGCAATCGTCCAAAGCATTGTAGGCACTGAGTCTGAGCTGCCTGTGATCACCTTGGAGCCAAGGTTGGAACAAATTTTGCTCAGCAGTTTGCAGAAGGCAGGACAAGGCCAGGAAGAAGGCGTTCTGCTGGAGCCAAGCATGGCTGAGAAGCTGCAACGTTCGCTGATCGAAGCGGCGCAGCGTCAAGAGATGCAAGGTCAACCGGTGATTCTGTTGGTAGCGGGTCCGGTCCGCGCCATGCTTTCGCGGTTCGGGCGTCTCGCCGTTCCAGGTTTGCATGTGCTGGCGTACCAGGAAATTCCCGACAACAAGCAAGTGACCATCGTTGCGACAGTAGGGCCCAACGGCTGAGGTAGTGGGTTATGCAAGTTAAGCGTTTTTTCGCCGCCGATATGCGTCAGGCCATGAAACTGGTTCGTGATGAGTTGGGCGCTGAAGCTGCCATCATCGGTAACCGGCGGATTGCCGGCGGGGTCGAGCTGACGGCTGCCCTGGATTACAAGTTGTCGGCCCTGTCACCACGGGTTCCGAACATGGAGCTTGAGGACGAGCTGCGCAAGACTCAGTCGCGGATCGTCACCGCCCAGGCCGAACTGAGCCTGCGGGGCGAGGGCGACAACGCCTCGATCACCAATCGCCAGCTGTTCGCCGGCCTGCCGCTGACCGCTGCCGAACCGCTGATCGAGCCGACCCTGACCGAGCGTCCGCGTCCGGCCCCGGCGCCAGTCGCACCGGCTGCGGATTCCCGTGCGCTGGACTCGATGCGTTTCGAGCTCAACGGCCTGCGCGAGCTGCTGGAAGTGCAGCTCGGTTCCCTGGCCTGGAGCCAATTGCAGGGCAGTCGTCCGGAGCAGGCCAACCTCTGGCGCCGTCTGCAGCGCATCGGCCTGTCCGGTCCGCTGGCCCGTGATCTGCTGGCATTGATCACCGATATCGACGAGCCGCGCCAGGCCTGGCGCATGCTGCTGGCGCACCTGGCGCGGATGATCCTGACGCCGGAAGTCGAGCCCCTGGAAGAAGGTGGCGTAATCGCCATGGTCGGCCCCGCCGGCATGGGCAAGACCACCACCCTGGCCAAGCTGGCCGCACGCTATGTACTCAAGTACGGCGCACAGAACATTGCCCTGGTCAGCATGGACAGCTTCCGTATCGGCGCCCAGGAGCAGCTCAAGACGTTGGGGCGTATCCTCAATGTCTCGGTGACCCATGTTGATCCTGGCCAATCCCTGGCCCAGGCGCTGGACCCGCTGCTGCGCAAGCGCGTCGTGCTGATCGACACCGCCGGCCTGCAGGCCAGCGATCCGGCATTGCGCATGCAGCTGGAAAGCCTGGCCGGTCGCGGGATCCGCGCGAAGAACTATCTGGTGCTGGCGACCACCAGCCAGAAGCAGGTGCTGACCGCCGCCTACCACAGCTACAAGCGCTGCGGTCTGGCCGGTTGCATCCTGACTAAACTGGATGAAACAGCCAGTCTTGGCGAGGTCTTGAGCCTGGCCATCAGTCATGAATTGCCGGTCGCCTATCTGACCGACGGCCCGCGGATTCCTGACGATTTGCACCTGCCTCGCCGGCATCAGTTGGTGAGCCGCGCAGTGAGCGTGCAGATGCAGGAAGAACCCAGCGAAGAAGCCATGGCCGATATGTTCGCTGACCTCTACCACAGCCCGACCAAGCGGGTCGGCTGAGTTAGACATGAAAAGATTGCAGTGTATCTACATCGATGGTCTGCCATGCATTGTTCCAACGGTGAACGCGCAGCCAGTTATGTGGCCCCGTCTAAGTAAGACAAGGTAAAGAAAGAACATGGGCAGCATGCATCCCGTACAGGTGATTGCGGTGACCGGCGGCAAGGGTGGCGTCGGCAAGACTAATGTGTCAGTGAACTTGTCCCTGGCTCTGGCTGAGCTCGGCCGGCGGGTCTTGCTGCTGGACGCCGACTTGGGACTGGCCAACGTCGATGTCCTGCTGGGCCTTACACCCAAGCGCACCCTGGCGGATGTCATCGAAGGGCGCTGTGAGTTGCGCGATGTGCTGCTCCAGGGCCCCGGCGGTATCCGTATCGTCCCGGCCGCCTCCGGCACCCAAAGCATGGTGCACCTGAGTCCCGCCCAGCATGCCGGCCTGATCCAGGCCTTCAGCGACATCGGCGACAACCTCGATGTGCTGGTGATCGATACCGCTGCGGGTATTGGTGACTCGGTAGTCAGTTTTGTACGCGCGGCCCAGGAAGTGTTGCTGGTGGTCTGCGACGAACCGACTTCGATCACCGATGCCTATGCGCTGATCAAGTTGCTCAACCGCGACTACGGCATGAACCGTTTCCGGGTCCTGGCCAACATGGCCCAAAGCCCTCAGGAAGGGCGCAACCTGTTTGCAAAATTGACCAAGGTCACGGATCGCTTTCTGGACGTGGCCTTACAATACGTCGGCGCAGTTCCCTACGACGAAAGCGTGCGCAAGGCCGTGCAAAAGCAGCGTGCGGTCTATGAAGCCTTTCCTCGTTCGAAGTGTGCATTGGCGTTCAAGGCCATCGCGCAAAAAGTCGATACCTGGCCGTTGCCGGCGAACCCACGCGGGCATCTGGAGTTTTTTGTCGAGCGCCTAGTGCATCAAACAGCGGGACCGGTGCTATGACTGCCAGCGGCTACAACCTCTACAAGAAGTCGGCACGTGACAGCCAATATGAATTGATCGAGCGCTACGCGCCTCTGGTCAAGCGCATTGCCTATCACTTGCTGGCGCGGTTGCCGGCCAGTGTTCAGGTGGAAGACCTGATTCAGGCCGGAATGATCGGTTTGCTCGAAGTGTCGACCAAGTACGACGCGAGCAAGGGGGCGAGTTTCGAAACCTATGCGGGTATCCGTATCCGCGGGGCGATGCTCGACGAGGTTCGCAAAGGCGACTGGGCACCGCGTTCGGTGCACCGTAATACACGCATGGTCAGCGATGCCATTCGTGCAATTGAAGCTAAAACCGGTCGTGACGCTAAAGATCACGAAGTTGCGGCCGAACTTCAATTGAGTCTCGACGATTATTACGGGATTTTGAACGACACCTTGGGCAGCCGCCTGTTCAGTTTCGACGACCTGTTGCAGGACGGCGAACATGAAGGGCTGCATGAGGATGGCGCCAGTGCTCATCTCGAGCCGTCACGGGACCTGGAGGATGAACGCTTCCAGGCTGCCTTGGCGGATGCGATTGCCAATTTGCCGGAGCGCGAGCGACTGGTGTTGGCGCTGTACTACGACGAAGAACTGAATCTCAAGGAAATCGGTGAGGTCCTGGGGGTCAGCGAATCGCGGGTCAGCCAGTTACACAGCCAGTGCGCGGCCCGTTTGCGGGGGCGTTTGGGGGAGTGGCGAGCGCGCTGACAGGCAGTGTGGGGACACTGCGATCGGGACCGGTAAGGCAAGCGCTGCGCCGGTCTTGCAGTATGTGCTCCATGCAGTCGTTGTGTGTTATGCCGAATTGATTGAATGGCGCGTTCAGGTGCTGGATGCGTTTAAGACTGCTTGGAGGTCGAATTGGACAAGAACATGAAAATCCTCATCGTTGATGACTTTTCAACGATGCGGCGGATCATAAAAAACCTGTTGCGTGATCTGGGTTTCACCAACACGGTCGAGGCCGACGATGGCACTACCGCCATTCCGGTACTCAACAGCGGGAGCATCGACTTTCTGGTAACGGACTGGAACATGCCGGGCATGACCGGGATCGACCTGCTGCGCCACGTGCGTGCCGATGAAAAGCTCAAGCACCTACCGGTGTTGATGGTGACTGCGGAAGCCAAGCGCGAGCAGATCATCGAAGCTGCCCAGGCCGGCGTTAACGGCTATGTAGTCAAACCATTCACGGCTCAGGCGTTGAAAGAGAAGATCGAAAAGATCTTCGAACGCATCGGTTGATGTACGTAGCCATTCCGCCACGGGGGAGCTATGGAGCATAACGAATCTTCACTGGGCGACTTTGAGTCGACCCTGAAAAAACATGCGCTGGAACTGGTCGAAAGCCTGGAAAAGGGCAAGTTCGGCGAAGCGGTGCAATTGATCCATGAGCTCAATCAGACCCGTGACCGCGGCCTGTATCAGGAAGTGGGCAAGCTCACCCGCGAGTTGCATAGCGCGATCGTCAATTTCCAGATTGACCCGCACATGCCGCAAGCCGAGGAAGTTTCACAGATCACGGATGCCACTGAGCGCCTGTCCTATGTGGTCCGGCTCACGGAAGCCGCCGCCAACCGCACCATGGACCTGGTAGAGAGCAGCACCCCGCTGGTCAATGGCCTGAGCACTGAAGCCCAGGCCCTGAGCGCAGATTGGGGGCGCTTCATGCGGCGCGAGGTCGGTGCTGAAGAGTTTCGCGAACTGGCGCGCCGGGTCGACAGTTTCCTGACGCGCAGCGAGCAGGAAACCCGCACCGTTTCCGGCCACCTTAACGACATTCTGCTGGCGCAGGATTACCAGGACCTGACCGGTCAGGTGATCAAGCGTGTGACCCAGTTGGTCACTGAAGTCGAAAGCAATCTGCTCAAACTTGTCTTGATGGCCAGCCAGGTCGATCGCTTCGCCGGTATCGAACATGACCGTGAATCGATCCTCGCGGAAAAAGATCCGCAAAAACATCTCGCCAAGGGTGAAGGTCCGCAGATTCATGCCGATAAACGGGAAGACGTTATGTCCGGTCAGGACGATGTAGACGATTTGCTTTCCAGCCTTGGATTCTAGGAGCACCCATTAATGAGCTTCGGCGCCGATGAAGAGATCCTTCAGGATTTCCTGGTTGAGGCCGGCGAGATTCTAGAGCAACTGTCCGAACAACTGGTCGAGCTGGAAAGCCGACCGGACGATGCGGACCTGCTCAATGCAATTTTTCGCGGTTTTCACACTGTTAAAGGGGGCGCCGGCTTCCTCCAGCTCAATGAGCTGGTGGAGTGCTGCCACATCGCCGAGAACGTCTTCGACATCCTGCGCAAGGGTGAGCGACGAGTCGATTCGGAGCTGATGGACGTGGTGCTCGAGGCGCTGGACGCGGTGAACGGCATGTTCAGCCAGGTCCGTGAGCGCACCGAAATCACTGCTGCGACACCGGAACTGCTGGCCGCGTTGGCGCGTCTGGCCGAGCCTGCCGGTGCCGAACCTGCAGCGCCGGCGGTCGAAGAAGTGGCCGAAGTCGCTGCCGAGCCTGAACCCGAGGCTGAGGCCTCATCAGGGGATATCACCGATAACGAATTCGAACTCTTGCTCGACTCGCTGAATGCCGCCAAGGCCGACGCCGAGGCTGCGCCTGCTGCCGCACCGGTGGCCGAGGGCGAGCCTGCCAGCGATGAGATCACCGATGCCGAGTTCGAGTCCCTGCTGGACCAGCTGCATGGCAAGGGGCAGTTCGCTCCCGATGCCGTAGCTCCCGCAGCGCCAGCTGCTGCCGCTGGTGCTGCTGCGGCTGGCGACGAAATCACCGATGACGAATTTGAAGCCCTGTTGGACCAGTTGCATGGCAAGGGCAACTTTGCCGTGGACGCACTGGAGTCAGCAGTGGCCGCGGTGCCTGCCGCGCAGGCGCCCAGCGCCGCAGCAGCCGGTAGCGACCTGATCACCGACCACGAATTCGAATCCCTGCTGGATGAGCTGCACGGCAAGGGCAAGTTCTCTGAAGCCCCGGGTGCGGCGAAACCTGCAGCGGCAGTTGCCCCGGCTCCGGCTGCAGCAACCAGCGCCGCCGTCGCCAAACCCGTGGCCAAGAAGCCCGAAGCCAAGGCCGAAGCCAAGGCCGAAGCGCCGAAGCCGGCTGCGGCTGCAGCGCCGGCACCGGCTCGTGCCGCAGCGGCGCCGCCAGCGGAAAAACCGGCCAGCGAAGCGGAAACCACGGTGCGGGTCGATACCGCGCGCCTGGACGAAATCATGAACATGGTCGGCGAGCTGGTGCTGGTGCGTAACCGTCTGGTGCGCCTGGGCCTGAACAGCGGCGACGAAGCCATGTCCAAGGCGGTGTCCAATCTTGACGTGGTGACCGCCGACCTGCAGACCGCGGTGATGAAGACCCGCATGCAGCCGATCAAGAAGGTGTTCGGGCGCTTCCCGCGTCTGGTTCGCGACCTGGCCCGGCAGCTCAAGAAAGAGATCAACCTGGAACTGGTGGGGGAAGAAACCGACCTCGACAAGAACCTGGTAGAGGCCCTGGCCGACCCGCTGGTGCACTTGGTGCGCAACGCGGTGGACCACGGCATCGAATCGCCGGAAGAGCGCGAAGCCTCGGGCAAGGCCCGTGGCGGCAAAGTGGTGCTGGCGGCGGAGCAGGAAGGTGACCACATCCTCCTGTCGATTTCCGACGACGGCAAGGGCATGGACCCCAACGTTCTGCGAGCCATTGCCGTCAAGCGCGGCGTGATGGACAAGGACGCCGCCGACCGCCTGAGCGACACCGAGTGCTACAACCTGATCTTCGCCCCGGGCTTCTCCACCAAGACCGAGATCTCCGACGTCTCCGGCCGTGGCGTGGGCATGGACGTGGTGAAGACCAAGATTTCCCAGCTCAATGGCTCGATCAACATCTACTCGACCAAGGGCCAGGGTTCGAAGATCGTCATCAAGGTGCCGTTGACCCTGGCGATCATGCCGACCCTGATGGTGATGCTGGGCAACCAGGCGTTCGCCTTCCCGCTGGTCAACGTCAACGAAATCTTCCACCTCGACCTGTCCCGCACCAATGTGGTGGACGGCCAGGAAGTGGTGATCGTGCGTGACAAGGCATTGCCCCTGTTCTACCTCAAGCGCTGGCTGGTCAGTTCCGCCGCTCATGAAGAGCAGCGTGAAGGCCACGTAGTGATCCTTTCGGTGGGCACCCAGCGGATCGGCTTTGTCGTCGATCAACTGGTGGGCCAGGAAGAAGTGGTCATCAAGCCCTTGGGCAAAATGCTTCAGGGAACCCCAGGCATGTCCGGCGCCACCATTACCGGTGACGGCCGCATCGCTCTGATTCTCGATGTTCCGAGCATGCTCAAGCGTTACGCCGCACGGCGTATTTGATTCGGCGGGGAGGGGCGGTTGGCCTCGCCCCACCTAACGGAGTGTTTATGGCAGTCAAAGTCCTGGTGGTGGACGATTCGGGTTTTTTCCGCCGCCGCGTCTCGGAAATTCTTTCAGCGGATTCGAATATCCAGGTCGTCGGTACGGCGACCAACGGTAAAGAGGCGATCGATCAGGCCCTGGCGCTCAAGCCGGACGTGATCACCATGGACTACGAGATGCCGATGATGGATGGCATCACCGCAGTACGGCATATCATGCAGCGCTGCCCGACGCCGGTCCTGATGTTCTCTTCCCTGACCCATGAAGGCGCTCGAGTGACCCTCGATGCGCTGGATGCCGGGGCCGTGGATTTCCTGCCGAAGAATTTCGAAGACATCTCGCGCAATCCCGAGAAGGTCAAGCAGCTGCTGTGCGAGAAAGTCCACAGCATCTCGCGCAGCAATCGTCGTTTCAGCAGCTACAGCGCTCCGGCGCCGCAACCGGCTGCACCGGCTCCGACTCCGTCGAGCTTCGGCGGTGCGCGCCCGGCGCCAGCACCGGCTCCGGTCCGCGCTCCGGCAGCGGCTCCAGGTCCGGCATCGCCGGCGCCCAAGCGCAAGGCCTACAAGCTGGTGGCGATCGGTACGTCCACCGGTGGCCCGGTGGCCCTGCAGCGGGTCCTGACCCAGCTGCCGGCCAACTTCCCGGCCCCCATCGTGCTGATCCAGCACATGCCGGCGGCCTTCACCAAGGCCTTCGCCGAGCGTCTGGACAAGCTCTGCCGCATCAGCGTCAAGGAAGCCGAGGATGGCGACATCCTGCGTCCAGGCTTGGCGCTGCTGGCGCCGGGCGGCAAGCAGATGATGATCGACGGTCGTGGCGCGGTGAAGATTCTTCCTGGCGATGAGCGTCTGAACTACAAGCCGTGCGTGGACATCACCTTCGGTTCTGCGGCCAAGTCCTACAGCGACAAAGTTCTGGCGGTGGTCCTCACCGGCATGGGCGCCGACGGTCGCGAAGGCGCCCGCCTGCTCAAGCAGGGCGGCAGCGCGGTCTGGGCCCAGGATGAAGCCAGCTGCGTGATCTATGGCATGCCCATGGCCATCGTCAAAGCCAACCTGGCGGACGCGGTGTACAGCCTGGACGACATCGGCCGGCATCTGGTCGAGGCCTGTCTCTGATGGATGTGCTCAGCCTAATCGGGATCATCATGGCGTTTGTCGCCATCATCGGCGGCAACTACCTGGAAGGTGGTCACCTGTCGGCACTGGCCAACGGCCCGGCCGCACTGATCGTGCTCGGTGGCACCATCGGTGCGGCCTTGCTGCAGTCGCCGTTGAGCGCTTTCAAGCGAGCCATGCAGATCCTGGTGTGGATCCTGTTTCCGCCGCGGGTCGATCTGCCCGGCGGCATCGACCGGGTGGTCAACTGGAGCCTGACCGCGCGCAAGGAGGGCCTGCTGGGCCTGGAAGGCGTGGCCGATGCCGAGCCGGACACCTATTCGCGCAAGGGCCTGCAGCTGTTGGTGGACGGCGCCGAGCCGGAAGCCATCCGCAGCATCCTCGAAGTGGATTTCTACACCCAGGAAAGTCGTGATATCGAGGCCGCCAAGGTCTTCGAGAGCATGGGCGGCTATGCGCCGACCATCGGCATCATCGGTGCGGTCATGGGGCTGATCCACGTCATGGGCAACCTGGCCGATCCGTCGCAACTGGGCAGCGGCATTGCCGTGGCGTTCGTCGCCACCATCTACGGGGTGGCCAGCGCCAACCTGGTGTTGCTGCCGATCGCCGCCAAGCTGAAGTCCATCGCCCTGCGCCAGTCCCGTTACCGGGAAATGCTGCTCGAAGGCATCCTGTCGATCGCCGAAGGCGAAAACCCCCGCTCCATCGAGTTGAAGCTGCAAGGCTTCATGGACTGACTATGGCTCGTCGTCGCCAGCAAGAAGAACACGTCAACCACGAACGCTGGTTGGTTTCCTACGCCGACTTCATCACCCTGCTGTTCGCGTTTTTCGTGGTCATGTACTCGATCTCCTCGATCAACGAGGGCAAGTACAAGGTGATTTCCGAGGCGCTGATCGGGGTCTTTACCGACTCCGATCGCAGCCTCAAGCCGATTCCCATCGGTGATGAGCGGCCCAAGACCGTGACCCCGGCCAAGCCTCTGGTCAAGGACAGCGAGCAGACCGACGCCGGGATTTCCGCTGGCAGCGATCCGCTCAAGAGCATCGCCGATGACATCAGCGCGGCCTTTGGCGATCTGATCAGCTCGAACCAGATGACCGTGCGCGGCAACGAGTTGTGGGTGGAGATCGAACTCAACTCCAGCCTGTTGTTCGGCAGTGGCGACGCCATGCCCAGCGACCAGGCGTTCACCATCATCGACAAGGTGGCGAAGATCCTCAAACCCTTCGACAACCCGATCCATGTCGAAGGCTTCACCGACAATCAGCCGATCCAGACCGCGCAATACCCGACCAACTGGGAGCTGTCCTCGGCTCGCTCGGCGAGCATCGTGCGCATGTTGGCGATGCAGGGTGTCAATCCGGCGCGGATGGCCTCCGTGGGCTATGGCGAGTTCCAGCCGGTGGCCAACAACGCCACTGCCGAAGGCCGGGCACGCAATCGGCGGGTGGTGCTGGTGGTGTCGCGCAATCTCGATGTGCGGCGCAGCCTGACCGGCACCGGCACCGCCAATGCAACACCGGATGCGGCACTCAAGCGTGCTGGCACACAAACTGCACCAACCCCGGTCAAAACGCCGGTACAGGGAAGCGCCGTCAATTCTCCGTCACCCGCTTTATAACTTAGCGCTATGTCTCGCCCTGCTGTGGCCGGGCGGGAGGAACCAACCGAATGAGAGTCTGGGCAGTCGCCAATCAAAAGGGTGGTGTTGGTAAAACCACCAGTTCCATCGCTTTAGCCGGCTTGCTGGCCGAGGCGGGCAAGCGCGTGGTCGTGGTCGATCTCGACCCCCACGGTTCCATGACCAGCTACTTCGGCTACGACCCGGACAGCCTGGAGCACAGCAGCTACGATCTGTTCCTGCACAAGGGCAACGTGCCCCAGGACCTGCCGGGCCAGCTGCTGCTGGGCACCAGCCATGAACACATTTCCCTGTTGCCGTCGAGCACCGCCCTGGCCACCCTCGAACGCCAGTCGCCGGGGCAGAGCGGCCTGGGCCTGGTGATCGCCAAGAGCCTGGCGCAGCTGTGGCAGGATTTCGACTATGCGGTCATCGACAGCCCGCCGTTGCTCGGCGTGTTGATGGTCAACGCCCTGGCGGCCAGCCAGCAGTTGGTGATCCCGGTGCAGACCGAACACCTGGCGGTCAAGGGGCTGGAGCGCATGGTCAACACCCTGGCGATGGTCAACCGCTCGCGCAAGCAGCCACTGCCGTTCACCATTGTGCCGACCCTGTTCGATCGACGGACCCAGGCATCCCTGGGCACGCTGCGGATCCTGCGGGACAAGTTTCCCGACGAAATCTGGCAAGGCTACATCCCGGTGGATACCCGCCTGCGGGACGCCAGCCGGGCTGGGGTCACTCCTTCCCAGTTCGATGGCAAGAGTCGCGGCGTACTGGCCTACAAGGCCTTGCTCAAGCACTTGCTGGCCCAGCAGCTCGTGGCGCAGGTGGCTTGACGTGAAGGCTTATTCAAGTCGCCCGACGGCCTGGCCGATAACCTCCACAGGTCACTGTGTCGAGGTTTTCGCGTGGGTATCCTTATGAACCGTCCTCTGGATATCAAGAGCCGGCCCCAACTGGCGCTGCAGTCGTACCTGGACGCTTTGCTGCAGGACGCCACCGAAGAAGAACTGGCTCCGGAGCCTGCCGTTGCGGTTGCCGTCGAGGTCACGCCGCCAGCTCCGCTGGTCACGCCCGAGGCCGGCACCGAGGTGTTGGACGAGTTCCAGGCAGCAGTGCTGGAAGAGCAGGCGCGGGATGCGCTGATTCAGCAGCAGGCGGCTCCCGTCGCCCGGGTGGCGGAGTCGATGCCGGCGCCGGCCGTTCTGGAAGCACCGCCGCCGGTGCTGACTTCGATTTCCCCCGTGGTGCCGATGCTTCAGGCGCTGGTTCCGCCGGTGGTCGAAGTGCACCTGCCACCCAGCAATACACCGCCGCCGGTCACCGGCAGCGACCGTCCCAGCTGGGCGGCAGAGCCTTTCGAATGCCTGTTGTTCGATGTCGCCGGGCTGACCCTGGCGGTGCCGCTGGTGTGCCTGGGGTCGATCTATTCTTTGGCAGGGCAGGAACTGACGCCGCTGTTCGGTCAGCCGGAGTGGTTCCTCGGTATCCTGCCGAGCCAGGCCGGTAACCTGAAAGTGCTGGATACCGCCCGTTGGGTCATGCCGGATCGTTACCGTGATGATTTCCGCCAGGGCCTGCAGTACGTGATCTCGGTCCAGGGCTATGAGTGGGGGTTGGCGGTGCATCAGGTCAGCCGTTCGTTGCGCCTGGACCCCAACGAAATCAAGTGGCGCAGTCATCGTGGCCAACGCCCGTGGCTCGCCGGCACCGTGATCGAACACATGTGCGCCTTGCTCGACGTGGCCGAACTGGCGGAGTTGATCGCCACCGGTGGTGCCAAGCAGCTGGCTATCAGTCAAGCGGCCCACAAGCCGAAGTGAAGCAAACACAGGCGGCGTCCGTTGGGCGCAGCCACACAGAACACACGCCGTTTTCAACGGTTTTTTGAGGGGTCAGGGTATGAATAAGTCGTCGTCTGCACAGGGTTCCGAAGATCCGATCCTGCAATGGGTCACCTTCAAGCTGGATAACGAGTCCTACGGCATCAACGTGATGCGCGTCCAGGAAGTGCTGCGCTACACCGAGATCGCTCCGGTGCCGGGTGCTCCGAGCTACGTGCTGGGGATCATCAACCTGCGCGGCAATGTGGTCACCGTGATCGATACTCGCCAGCGTTTCGGCCTGGTGCCCACCGAAGTCAATGACAACACCCGGATCGTCATCATCGAAGCCGACAAGCAAGTGGTCGGGATCATGGTCGACAGCGTGGCGGAAGTGGTTTACCTGCGTCAGTCGGAAGTCGAAACCGCACCGAATGTGGGTAACGAAGAGTCGGCCAAGTTCATTCAAGGCGTCTGCAACAAGAACGGCGAACTGCTGATTCTGGTCGAGCTGGACAAGATGATGAGCGAAGAGGAATGGTCGGAACTGGAGAGTATCTGATTGATCCTCGAGGTAGCGGTGATTGTCCTGGCGATCCTCTGGGTCGCCACTGTGGCGCTGTTTCTGTCGTACACCCGCAATCAGCGGCAGATCGCCGCCCAGCAAGCCGAAGGCGATGCCGTGCGCGATCAGCGGATCAAGGAGCTGGCCAAGCGTGTCGACCATTACCAGAACGGTACGGTGCGCATGGGCGAGGATCTGCATGAACTGCGGGCGGTGGTGGCGCCGTTGCCGGACAAACTGGCCCAGCTGGAGCAGCGCGACCCCTCCAGCCTGTCCTTCGCCCAGGCCGCGCGCCTGGTGGGCATGGGTGCCAGCGTCGACGAACTGACCCAGTCCTGCGGCCTGACCCAGGCCGAGGCGGAACTGGTCAGCAAGCTGCACAAAGGTTGAGCTTCAGCGGCAAGCTGCAAGCCGTCAGCTGCAAGTTTCCAGCTTGAAGCTTGCGGCTTACAGCTTGTAGCTGCCCTCCGTGATGTCCTTCTCCTGTTCGACCTGTTGCGGATCATGTCCGGCCGGAAACTTGCCCTTGAGGTTCCAGGCGAAGGCGATGATTTCGGCAATGGTCCGGTACAGCTCCGGCGGAATGCTCTCGCCCAGTTCCAGGCGTGCCAGCAGTTTCACCAGTTCGGCGTTCTCATAGATCGGTACTTCATAGTCCCGAGCGATCTTCAGGATGGCTTGCGCCAGTTCATCGTCGCCCTTGGCGGTGAGGGTCGGGGCTTGCTGGCCGTCGTACTTGAGGGCAATGGCCTGGCGCGGTGGTGGAGAGTCTTTCATGCGGTTTCGTCGACCCAGCGTTGTTCCAATCGGGTTTGCGGACCCCGGGGCGGGATGCCCAGGTGGCAGTCCAGATCGCCGACATCCAGTCCCGAGGCCAGCAGGCGTTCGCGTAGGTGGCCCAGGTGGCTCTCGATCAGGCTTGCCGTGTAGGGCCGCTCGGCCCACAGCTGGCTGGACAGGCGCCCTTGAATCAGTTGCGCCTGGACCTGTAGCGGGCCTAGCGGGTCGAGATCGAACGCCAGGTCGACCCGCCACAGCGCCTGCTTGGACGGACGCTCTTCACGCTTGTGCGAGGGTTCAGGTTCGGGATCCGGCGCTTCTTCCCGTTGCAGCTTGACCTGCAAGGGCACGATGTCCTGCAGGTTGCGCATGGGGATCTCCAACTGCCAGGTGGTCAGTTTTCGGCCATCATCGGTCAGGCCGCTCTGTTCCAGGCTCGCCAGCTGGTGGCTTTGCAGGCGTGATACCGCCGCCGCCGCCAGGCGCAGCAAATGTTGCAGATCGCCTTCGCCTTCCAGGCTTTGCAGCAGTCGTTCCGGCAGTGGGAAGCCGCCGGGTGGTGTCTTGGCGCTGACCTGGCCGAGGGTGCCCAGGGCGCTGCGCACGAAGCTCGGCAGCGATTGCGCCAGGGTGTTGGCGGCGATGATCGCATTGAAGCTGCTGGAGGAGGGCAATCCCGGGGTCAACTGGGCGATCAGGCGCAGCAGGTCGGCCTTCAGGTCGGGCGTCTGAGCGGGATTGGCTCCGGCCAGCAGCTTGGCTTCCAGAAACAGACCGCTGCCCAGCAGGGCCTGGGCCACTCCGCGCGAGGTGCTCAATTGCTGCTGGTCCGGCAAGCCGGCCAGCAAGCGTTCCACGGCGGCCCGCAGGTCGGCCGATGAAGTGGACAGTTCGCTGTCGGCGGGCAGGCTCTGCAGTAGGTTGATCAGTCCGTTCAGGGAGCCCTGGCGGCTTTGCTGGCTGGCCAGTTGTGCGGCGATGGCCAGTTGTTCCTGGCGGTTGCCCAGGGGGACGAAGTTCAGGGTCTGCGCATCCGAGACCAGGGCGCTGAGCAGGCTGCCGATACGCAGCGGCTGCGGGCTGTCGATGCTCAAGGTGGCGCCGCTTTGAGCGGTATTGAGCAGGCTGACCAGAGAGCGGTAGATCGCTGGCTGGTTGCTGCCCTGGGGCAGGAGCTGGCTCGTCAGGACCTTGCCCTGGAGCAGGGTGCCTGGAGGCAGTTGGCTGGTGTCCAGGCGGGTCAGGGCGGCGACGCTGGAGGCAATGGCCTGCTGCACGGTGATCGCCAGGTTGCCGGCCGAAGGCTGGATCACCGCCAGGCTGGTGCCCTGGGGCAAGGGCTGGCTGCTGGTGGCCTGCACGGTGGTTTGCCGGCCATTGTCCAGGGTCACCTTGAGCAGCAGCTGGAAGGTCTGGTCGGTCTGCTTGAGCGACAGCACTTCGGCCTTGGCGCTCTGGCCGGCGGCAATCAAGCCTTCCAGGGGCGGCACCAGCTTGAGCAGTTCGCCGCTGATCGGCTGAGGGCGCGAGGGGCCGGGGGCGGGCGCCTGGGGCAGCGGCAGGATGTTTATTTCGCCAGTCATTCGGACACAACCTGTGGAAATTAGCCCTCTTGAGAGTAGGGCTTCGCATGTATAATGCCGCCCGTCTTTGGGGGAGTGGGGAAAACATTGCAAATGTTTGACGCAGCTCTCTAGAACTGGCCGCCAATGCATTTATTCTGCATCCCTTTAACGGCCGCGCCACTGCCGACTTGAACCCGTGAAGGCCCACCATCCCTTGACCAGCCCTCTTCTCGAAGCCGTAGCACTCTCTTGTGAGCGCGACTGGCGGATGCTGTTTGAACACCTGGAGTTGCGTCTGACCGGCGGAGACATGGTGCAGATCAGCGGTCCCAACGGCAGTGGCAAGACCAGCCTGCTGCGTTTGCTCGCCGGCCTGATGCAACCCACTGCTGGCCAGGTACTACTCAATGGCCAGCCCTTGCATGGCCAGCGTGCCGAACTGGCGCGCAACCTGTTGTGGATTGGCCACGCCGCCGGAATCAAGGATGTCCTGACTCCCGAGGAAAACCTCAACTGGCTCTGTGCCCTGCACCAGCCGGCCACGCGCGAGGCTATCTGGCAGGCCCTGGCGGCCGTCGGCCTGCGCGGTTTCGAGGACGTCGCCTGTCACACCCTGTCCGCCGGCCAGCAGCGCCGTGTGGCCCTGGCCCGGCTGTATCTGGACGGCCCGCCGCTGTGGATCCTCGACGAACCCTTCACCGCCCTGGACAAACAGGGGGTGGCCCAGCTCGAGGAGCACCTGGCCAATCATTGCGAACGCGGCGGCATGGTGGTCCTGACCACTCACCACAGTCTGACCCGCATGCCGTCGGGCTACCGCGATCTGGACCTGGGACGGTGGGCGGCATGAGCGTCTTTGCCCAATTGCTGGCCCGTGAGGCGCGCTTGCTGTTCCGACGCCCGGCGGAGTTGGCCAACCCCCTGGTGTTCTTCGCCATCGTCGTTGCACTGTTCCCATTGGCCGTGGGACCTGAGACAAATCTGTTGCAAACCTTGTCACCGGGGCTGGTCTGGGTAGCGGCCTTATTGTCCGTCCTGCTCTCGCTGGACGGGCTTTTTCGCAGTGATTTCGAGGACGGATCCCTTGAACAGTGGGTCCTTTCGTCGCACCCCCTGCCTCTTCTGGTTTTGGCCAAGGTACTGGCACACTGGGCCTTTTCCGGCCTGGCACTGGTATTGCTTGCACCCTTGCTGGCCTTGATGCTCGGCTTGCCTACCGCCTGCCTGCCGGTGTTGCTGCTGTCACTGCTGCTGGGCACTCCGGTGCTGAGCCTGCTGGGCGCAGTGGGCGCAGCACTGACGGTGGGATTGAAGCGCGGTGGCTTGCTGCTGGCGTTGCTGATCCTGCCTTTGTACATCCCGGTACTGATTCTCGGCAGTGGCGCCCTGCAGGCGGCACTGCAGGGCATGCCGGCGACAGGTTATCTGCTGTGGCTTGGGAGCCTGACCGCCCTGGCAGTGACCCTTACACCCTTTGCAATAGCTGCTGGCCTGAAGATCAGCGTCGGCGAATAATGAGGTCTGGTTGTTTTTTGACCAGTAAAGACCCTGGCTGTTCGTGAGAGCGAAGAGCAACCGTGATGGAAACAACGAATGAACTGGACCTGGTTTCACAAGCTCGGCTCGCCTAAATGGTTCTATGGCATCAGCGGAAAAATGCTGCCCTGGCTCAGCGTCGCGGCGGTCTTGCTGATTGCTGTCGGCGTGGCCTGGGGCCTGGCCTTCGCGCCGCCGGACTACCAGCAGGGCAACAGCTTCCGCATCATCTATATTCATGTCCCGGCGGCGATGCTGGCGCAGTCCTGCTACGTGATGCTGGCGGTCTGCGGCGTGGTTGGCCTGGTGTGGAAGATGAAGCTGGCGGACGTGGCGCTGCAATGCGCGGCGCCGATCGGTGCCTGGATGACCGCCGTGGCACTGGTGACCGGGGCCATCTGGGGCAAGCCGACCTGGGGCTCATGGTGGGTCTGGGATGCACGACTTACGTCGATGCTCATTCTTCTGTTTCTGTACTTCGGTCTGATTGCCCTGGGCAACGCCATCAGCAATCGTGACAGCGCCGCCAAGGCCTGCGCGGTACTGGCCATTGTCGGTGTGGTGAACATCCCGATCATCAAGTACTCGGTGGAGTGGTGGAACACCCTGCACCAGGGCGCCACCTTCACCCTCACGGAGAAACCGGCGATGCCGGTGGAAATGTGGCTGCCGCTGCTGCTCACCGCCTTGGGCTTCTACTGCTTCTTCGGCGCCGTGCTGTTGCTGCGCATGCGCCTGGAAGTGCTCAAGCGCGAAGCCCGGGCCAGTTGGGTCAAGGCCGAAGTCCAAGGTTGTCTGGAGACTGTTCGATGAGCTTTGCATCCTTCAGCGACTTTCTCGCCATGGGCCATCACGGCCTCTATGTCTGGTCGGCGTATGGCATCTGCCTGGCAGTCCTGATCATCAACGTGGCGGAGCCGATCCTGGCGCGCAAGCGTTATCTGCAACAAGAGGCGCGTCGTCTGCGCCGGGAGAACGGTAAGTGAATCCGCTGCGTAAAAAGCGTCTTTTGATCATCCTGGCGATCCTGGTGGGCGTCGGCATCGCCGTTGGCCTGGCCCTCAGCGCGCTGAAGGAAAACATCAACCTGTTCTACACCCCGACCCAGATCGCCAACGGCGAAGCGCCGCTGGACACGCGGATTCGTGCCGGAGGCATGGTCCAGGCCGGTTCCCTGGAACGCTCCGCCGACTCTCTGGACGTCAAGTTCGTGGTCACCGACTTCAACAAGTCGGTGACCATCACCTACCGTGGCATCCTCCCGGACCTGTTCCGCGAAGGGCAGGGCATCGTCGCTCTGGGCAAGCTCAACGCCGACGGTGTGGTGGTGGCCGATGAAGTGCTGGCCAAGCACGACGAGAAGTACATGCCGCCGGAAGTCACCAAGGCGTTGAAAGACAGCGGCCAGTCGGCACCGACACCAGCGAAAGAGGGTTAAGCCATGAGTTCCGCACTGTTCATTCCTGAACTCGGCCAACTGGCGATGATCCTCGCCTTGTGCTTTGCCCTGGTCCAGGCCGTGCTGCCGCTGCTGGGGGCCTGGCGCGGCGACCGGCTGTGGATGAGCCTGGCCCAGCCGGCGGCCTGGGGGCAGTTCGCCTTCCTGGTATTCGCCTTCGGCTGCCTGACCCATGCCTTCATGACCGACGACTTCTCGGTGGCCTATGTGGCCCACAACTCCAACAGCGCCTTGCCCTGGTACTACAAGTTCAGTGCCGTCTGGGGCGCCCACGAAGGTTCGCTGCTGCTCTGGGCGCTGATCCTCGGTGGCTGGACCTTCGCCGTGTCGGTGTTCTCGCGCCAGTTGCCCCAGGTGATGCTGGCCCGGGTGCTGGCGGTGATGGGGCTGATCAGCACCGGCTTCCTGTCGTTCCTGATCGTCACTTCCAACCCGTTCGCGCGGATCCTGCCGCAGGTGCCGGCCGATGGCCGTGACCTCAATCCGCTGCTGCAGGACATCGGCCTGATCGTTCACCCGCCGATGCTCTACATGGGCTACGTCGGTTTCTCGGTGGCCTTCGCCTTTGCCATCGCGGCCTTGCTGGGCGGTCGCCTGGACGCCGCCTGGGCCCGCTGGTCGCGGCCCTGGACCATCGTCGCCTGGGCCTTCCTCGGCATCGGTATCACCCTGGGCTCCTGGTGGGCCTACTACGAACTCGGCTGGGGCGGCTGGTGGTTCTGGGACCCGGTGGAAAACGCTTCGTTCATGCCCTGGCTGGTGGGCACGGCGCTGATCCACTCCCTGGCGGTCACGGAAAAGCGCGGTGTATTCAAGAGCTGGACCGTGCTGCTGGCGATTGCGGCCTTCTCCCTGAGCCTGCTGGGTACCTTCCTGGTGCGCTCCGGGGTCCTGACCTCGGTTCACGCCTTTGCCGCGGATCCCGAGCGTGGGGTGTTCATCCTGATTTTCCTGCTGTTCGTGGTGGGGGGCTCGCTGACCCTGTTCGCCCTGCGCGCGCCGGTGGTCAAGAGCCATGTGGGCTTCAACCTGTGGTCCCGGGAAACCCTGCTGCTGGGCAACAACCTGGTGCTGGTGGTGGCGGCCTCGATGATTCTGCTGGGCACTCTGTACCCACTGGTGCTGGACGCCCTGACCGGCGCCAAGCTGTCGGTGGGCCCGCCGTACTTCAATGCGCTGTTCATTCCGCTGATGGCCTTGCTGATGGTGGTGATGGCGGTGGGCGTGCTGGTGCGCTGGAAAGACACCCCGGTGAAATGGCTGATGGGCATGCTCGGTCCGGTGTTGCTGGGCAGCGTGGCCCTGGCCGTGGTGGCGGGCATTGCCTACGGCGATTTCAACTGGGCGGTGCTGGCGACCTTCCTGCTGGCGGCCTGGGTGCTGCTGGCCGGGGTACGCGACATCTTCGACAAGACCCGGCACAAGGGCCTGGTCAAGGGCCTGCCAGGCCTGACCCGCAGTTACTGGGGCATGCAACTGGCGCACCTGGGCATCGCCGTCTGTGCCCTGGGCGTGGTGCTGTCGAGCCAGAACAGCGCCGAGCGCGACTTGCGCCTGGAACCGGGTGAATCCATGGAGCTGGCCGGCTATCACTTCATCTTCGAGGGTGCCAAGCATTTCGAAGGGCCGAACTTCACTTCCGACAAGGGCACCGTGCGTGTGGTGCGCGATGGCAAGGAGGTAGCGGTGCTGCACCCGGAAAAACGCCTGTACACCGTGCAGAGCTCGATGATGACCGAGGCCGGGATCGATGCCGGTTTCACCCGTGACCTGTATGTGGCCCTGGGCGAACCCCTGGGTGAAGGCGCCTGGGCGGTGCGGGTGCACGTCAAGCCGTTCGTGCGCTGGATCTGGTTCGGCGGCCTGCTCACCGGTTTCGGTGGCTTGCTGGCGGCCATGGACCGGCGTTACCGGATCAAGGTTAAAAGCCGCGTGCGCGAAGCACTGGGCATGACAGGAGCTACGGCATGAGACGCTGGATGATGATGTTGCCCCTGGCGGTGTTCCTGGTGGTGGCGGTGTTTCTCTATCGCGGGTTGTACCTGGACCCGGCTGAGCTGCCATCGGCAATGATCGGCAAGTCGTTCCCGGAGTTCTCCCTGCCGTCGGTGCAGGGCGACAAGACCCTGACCCGTGCCGACCTGCTGGGCAAGCCGGCGCTGGTCAACGTCTGGGGCACCTGGTGCATTTCCTGCCGGGTCGAGCACCCGGTGCTGAACAAGCTGGCCGAGAAGGGCGTGGTGATCTACGGCATCAACTACAAGGACGTCAACGCCGACGCCCTGAAGTGGCTGGCCGAGTTCCACAACCCCTACCTGCTGGACGTGCGCGACGAGGAGGGCTCCCTGGGGCTCAACCTCGGCGTCTACGGCGCTCCGGAAACCTTCTTCATCGACGCCAAGGGCATCATCCGCGACAAGTTCGTCGGGGTGATCGACGAAGTGGTGTGGCGCGAACAGCTGGCCGCCAAGTACCAGGCCCTGGTCGATGAGGCCAAGCCATGAAGCGCTGGTTAGCCGCCGCCATCCTGGGCCTGAGCATCGCCGGCGTGGCCCACGCCGCTATCGATACCTATCAGTTCGCCAGCGACGCCGACCGCGAAAGGTTCCACCAACTGACCAAGGAACTGCGCTGCCCCAAGTGCCAGAACCAGGACATCGCCGACTCCAACGCGCCGATTGCCGCCGACCTGCGCAAAGAGATTTTCCGCATGCTCGGCGAGGGCAAGGACAATCAGCAGATCATCGACTTCATGGTCGACCGTTACGGCGACTTCGTGCGCTACCGGCCGGCCCTGACCGGCAAGACCGCGCTGCTCTGGTTCGGTCCCGCCGGGCTGCTGCTGGGCGGTCTGGTGATCATTGCCGTGATTGTCCGGCGTCGTCGCGTCGAGCTTCGTGACAGCCCGAACACGCTTTCCGTCGAAGAGCGTCAGCGCCTCGACCAACTGCTGGATAAAAACCACCCATGATTGATTTCTGGCTTGCAGCAGGCCTGCTGCTCCTGATCGCCCTGAGTTTCCTGTTGATCCCGGTATTGCGCGAGCGTCGTGCCCAGCGTGAAGAGGATCGTACCGCGCTGAACGTGGCGCTCTATGAAGAACGAGTGGCCGAGCTCAACAGTCAGCAAGCCGAAGGCGTGCTCAGTGCCGAACAGATGGACGCCGGACGCGCCGAAGCGGCTCGCGAGCTGCTGGCGGACACCGAAGGCAGCGCTCCGCTGCGCAGCTCGCGCCTGGGCAAGCCGTTGCCGTTGCTGGCGGCGCTGTTGGTGCCGGTGCTGGGGCTGGGGCTGTACCTGCATTTTGGCGCCAGCGACAAGGTTGAGCTGACCCGGGAGTTTGCCCAGGCGCCGCAGTCCATGGAGGAAATGACCCGGCGCCTGGAGCGCGCGGTGGCGGCCCAGCCGGACTCTGCCGAAGGTCTGTATTTCCTCGGGCGCACCTACATGGCCCAGGATCGCCCGGCGGACGCGGCGAAGATCTTCGAACGCACCGTGGCCGTGGCCGGCCGCCAGCCCGAGCTCTTGGGGCAATGGGCCCAGGCCCAGTACTTCGCCGACAACAAGCAATGGTCGGACAAGGTCCAGGGCCTGACCGACGAAGCGCTGAAAGCCGATCCCAACGAAGTCACCAGCCTCGGGCTGCTGGGGATCGCCGCCTTCGAAGGCGGGCGCTACCAGGACGCCATCGACTACTGGAAACGGCTGCAGGCGCAACTGCCGCCGGACGACAATTCCCGCGCAGCGCTGCAGGGCGGGATCGAACGGGCCAGCGAGAAGCTGGTGGCCGCGGGAGGCAAGGTTGCGACCGAGCCGGCGGTTCAGGCCAAGGGCGCCTTGCTCAAGGTTCGCGTCGATCTGGCTGCGCAGCTCAAGGACAAGGTCCAGCCGGGCGACAGCGTGTTCATCTTCGCCCGTGCCACCCAGGGGCCGCCCGCCCCGTTGGCGGCCAAGCGCCTGACCGTGGCCGACCTGCCGGCTACGGTCGAGCTGGGCGATAGCGACGCGATGATGCCGCAGTTGAAACTGTCGAACTTCCCTGAAGTCCAACTGGTTGCGCGCATTTCCCGCGCCGGCAAGCCAACGTCCGGCGAGTGGGTTGGGCGTAGCCAGCCATTGCCCAGCAGCACCACCGTCGCGCAACAGCTGACCATCGACAGTCCGGATCAATAACCAGAGAAGCCGCCATGACCGCCATCGCTCGTATCACCCTGTTGTCACTGGTCCTGGGGTTGAGCGCTTGTACGGTCCAGCGGCCGGTGCCCACCTCCTCTGAACCCATTCCGCCCGCGGGGCCGAGCACACGCCCGGCTCCGTCCACGGCCCCGGGCAAGCCCAGCGTGCCGATCCCCACGACCAAACCCCTGCCTCGCACCTCCGCCAGCTTTGCCCCGCCGCCGGGCGGGCACAGCCACTGGGACGCCCGGCTCGGGGTCTATGTGCTGGACGACCAGAACAACACGTTCTACCGCCAGCGCACCTATTACCGCTGGAACAACGGTTGGAGCCGTTCCATCAGCCCCGACGGGCCTTGGGAAGACACCGATATCCACGGTGTTCCCGCCGGCCTCGGCCGCCAGTTCCAATAATTCCGGCGCCTGCCGGATAACCGCAGAGGCGCAGGCCAGAGCCCGCGCCCCGGGGTGGATTATTTAAGCCTCGGGTCGGCTGGCCGATACAGCGGGGTGTTCCCGAGTATCAGCCGTTGAGCGCCCGATGAAGAAAGACCTGAACAAACCCTATGTCGCGCCGATGGTGTTTTGGCTGGCCGTGGTCTGTGTCCTGCTGTTGCTGTATGGCCTGGGGCCGGCAGACGTGCCGGAACTGATCTATCTGTCCCTGGCACCGCTGTACCTGCCGGTGGCCTTCGCCTTCATGTATTACTTCTTCTGCTGGAGCCTGATCTCGGTGTTCCGCCTGGGCGAGATCGGCTGGAAGAAGGTCGACTACGGCTGGCTGCTGCTGGCTTCCCTGGCGCTGATCAGTGCTACCCAGGCGGTCCGCGTGGACTGGTTCCAGAGCGACTATCAATGGGCGCAAAGCCAGCAGGCCGGCCTGCAGCGCAGGGTGTTGGCCGAGATCGACGACATGCTCGGCAGCGCTCACTGTCAGGCAGCGCTTGAGCTGCATGAGCCCCAGGATGCGGCCCAGGTCAGCAGCCTGTGCGAGCGCTTTGGCACGCTGGAACGCAGCGCCGATGGGCGTCCGTCGACCCTGGCGGTGAGCAAGGTGCAGCAGGCTCTGGATGATCTGCGTGGCGAGTATTCAGCCCCCCTGGTGCAGCAATGGTTGCAGCGTCTGGGACAGACATTCGGGGAGTTGGAGCGCCAGCGGGCCGAGGTCCAGCGCCTGCATGGGCTGACCCAGGTCAGCCAGGCCGAACGCCTCTACGGCTATTGCGCACCCCTGTTGCTGGTGATTGCCCTGGCCTTGCGCGCCTCCAAGGTGACGGGCGAGGTGCTGCTCAAGGCCCCCCAGCGATGCAGGCTGTGGCTGATCGTCAACCGCCGCGTGGTGCTCGATGGCCTGGGCTTTGTCCGCGGTGCCCGGGCGCGTCTCGACGAAGCCCTGAGGAACTGGCGCGTGGCCCGTTGGGGCGTGGTGCACCTGTCCTGTGACTTCATCGCCGCGGCCAGTCCCCAGGACACCCCGGTGGCGGTGGCCCCGGGGTTCTATGAAAACGAATTCCGGCTCGAGACCCTGGCCGACTTCGACAGCAGTCAGTTCGTCGAATGGGCCGCGACCCAGACCATCGACATCCTGTACCTGGTCGGTGAAACCGATCAGGGCCTGATCGAGCGCCTGCGGCGCTGGGGCGAGGCGCTGAACATCGAGGTGCTGGTCCGCGAGCGCATCTGAAGTGCGTCTCAGAGGCGCTCCAGCAACTGCTCCACGTACTCGATGAAGGCCCGGGCCTTGGCACTCACCAGGCGCCCGCCGGGAAACACCGCCCACAGTTGCTGCCGTGGCAGCTGCCAGTCGGTCAGCAGTGCCTTGACCGCGCCGCTGGCCAATTCCGGGGCGAACATCCATTGCGAGGCGGTTGCCAGGCCCTGATGTGCCAGGACCGCCGCCCGCAAGCCCTCCGCGGCATTGACCCGGATCCTGCCGCTGACACTCACCTGCTGCTCTTGGTCGCCCTGGAAAAAGTGCCAGAGATAGCCGGGCCCCCGGCTGTAGATCAGGGCCTGGTGTTCGCTCAGATCGGCCGGATGCCGGGGTTCGCCATGTGTGGCCAGGTACTCCGGGGTGGCCAGCAGCAGGCGCGGGCATTCGGCGATTTTGCGCGCGGTGAGGGTCGAGTCGGCCAGGCGGCCCATGCGCAGCGCCACATCCACCCCGGCTTCCACCAGATTGATGTGCTGATCGTCCAGCACCACGTCGATCTGCAGTCCCGGGTGACGATCAAGAAAGGCCCCCAGGTGGGGCACGATGTGCATGCGGGCGAAGGTCACCGCGGCGCCGATGCGCAGGGTGCCATGCAATGCCGCCGCCGACCCGCGAGCAGCGTTCTCCGCCTCGCAGGCCTCCTCCAGGGTGCGCCGGGCCCGTTCGAAATAGGCCAGGCCGGCCTCGGTGGGGGTCAAGCCGCGGGTGGAGCGCAACAACAGCCGCACCTGCAGATGGGCCTCCAACTGGGCAATGGTTTTCGATACGGCGGGCTGGCCCAGGTTCAGGCGGCGGGCGGCAGCGGAGAAGGACCCGCTTTCCACCACATGCACAAAGGTTTCCATCGCGGCTAGGCGGTCCATCGGTTGTCCTTGCAGGAGAGGGGAGCAGGGCCCCCGGGAGCGGTTGCCGACACTATCACCGGGTTCAGCCCGAGTCGCCTAGGCGCGCACGGCTCGGCGGTTGTCCGCCACCAGCAGAAAGCGCAGCAGGGCCAGCAGAGGAAAGGCGCTGCCCACCAGCGCCACGCCCAGCCAGCCGCCATGTTCGTACACCGCGCTGGCAATCGATGAGCCGAAGGCGCCACCGATGAAGATGCTGGTCATGTACAGCGCGTTGAGGCGGCTGCGGCTGTGGGCGTCCAGGGCATACACCGCCCGTTGCCCGAGCACCATGTTCATTTGCACGCAGAAGTCCAGGACCACCCCGGTCACCGCCAGGCCGATCACGCTGTAGGCGGGATGGATCAGTGTCGGCACAAAGCTCAGGGCCGCCAGGAGCATGGCCAGCAGCGAGGCGATGCGGGTGTGGCCGGCATCCGCCAGGCGTCCGCTGATGGGGGCGGCGATGGCCCCGATGGCGCCTACCAGGGCGAAGATCGCGATCTGGCTCTGCGACAGGCCGTGCTGGCGTGCCAGCTCCAGCGGGGCCGCGGTCCAGAACAGGCTGAAGCTGGCGAACATGCAGCCCTGGTAGAAGGCCCGCTGGCGCAAGACCGGTTGCCGGCGCAGCAGGCTCCCCAGTGAGCGCAGCAGTTGGCCATAAGTGGCGCTATGGGCCGGTTGACGCTTGGGCATGGTCAGCATCAGGACCAGGCTGATGGCCGCCATCAGCACGGCAGCGGCAATGAACATCGCGCGCCAGCCAAACAGATCGGCCACCACGCTGGACACCGGACGAGCCAGGAGAATCCCCAGCAGCAGGCCGCCCATGATCCCGCCCACCACTCGGCCGCGGGACTCTTCCGGGGCCAGGTGCGCTGCCAGGGGAATGAGGATCTGCACCGACACCGAGCTGAAGCCGATCAGCAGCGACACCAGGAGAAAGACATTGGGCTGCTGGGTCCAGGCCGCTCCCAGCAGGCTGGCGATGGCCACCAGGGTGGTGATCACCATCAGTCGGCGGTTTTCCAGCAAGTCGCCCAGGGGCACCAGGAAGAACAGGCCCAGGGCATAGCCGATCTGGGTCAGGGACACGATCAGGCTGGCCAGGGAACTGGACAGGCCGAGGTCCGGGGCGATCAGCTCGATGATGGGTTGTGCGTAGTAGATGTTGGCGACGATGGCGCCGCAGCAGAAGGCGAACAGCAGCACCATGCCTCGGGTCATTGTCACGCTGCGCAGGGGCAGCGCCTGGGTCGTTGAGCTCATCGGAATTCTCTTGGCGGCGAAAAGATGGGGCAAGGTTAAGAGGCAGCGCGTTAACGCAGTAGAGAGGGCGGGGCAATAGCATTCATTCCTGCGGGGAATAAATCACCGATTCAAGGCGTTGCGCTGCCGGCCGGGACGGATGCCGCTGACGAGGGCTGATGATACATTTACTTACATCTTGTTCGATAGCATGCTCATGTTCGCCATTCGCCCCGGAGTGGCCCGAGCCCCTTTTTCAACAGAGGAATCCATCCCATGAATCGGTCTTTGCGTGGTTGGTTGTGCGCCGCTCAGGGCGTTGTCCTGGCGTTCACCCTGGTAGGCGTCGCGGCCCGCGCCCAGGAGGCGCCGGGCATGCGCATGGGCGTGCGCGGCGAGATCACCGGGATCAGCGGCGACCTGGTGCGGGTGCATGTCAACAGCGGTGAAAACGTCAGTGTCGAGCTGACCCCACAGACCCAGGTGCGCGGGGTGACCCTGGCCAACATCGAGGACATCAAGCCCGGCAGCTACATCGGCTCGGCGGCACTGCCCATGGCCGACGGCACTCTCAAGGCCCTGGAAGTGCATGTCTTTCCCGCGCAGATGGCCGGCACCGGGGATGGTCATCGGCCCTTCGACCTGGCCAAGGGCAGCAGCATGACCAACGGCAGCGTCGGGGATCTGGTGGTGAGCAACGGCCGTACCCTGACCGTCAATTACAAGGGCGGGCAGCAGAAGATCCTGGTGCCGGACGATGTCCCCATCGTCAATCTCACCCCCGGGGATCGCAGCCTGCTCAAGGCCGGGGTCAAGGTGGTGATGTTCGTCACCCAGAGCGCCGACGGCAAACTCACCGCGCAGTCGATTTCCGCCGGCAAGGATGGGGTGGCTCCGCCCATGTAGGGCCGTTGCCTGCGGGGTGGAGGATCCCGCTCCGGTTCTGCGCCGCCCAGGCTTGCATTGCCAAATGTTGCAGCACGCGGGTTGCGGTGGAAGTCGCCAAAGCCTTGGTTTACGGTTTCCGGTCGTTCAATGCGCCGGGAGTGCCTTATGGAAAAGTCGACGTTCAACCCAGCCAGTGTGTTCAATTCGCTGCAATACGGTTTCAGCCAGGCGGTGGAAGTGCGGGGCGGCCGACGCCTGCTGCTGTCCGGCCAGGTGGGGGTGGATGAGCAGGAGCGGACGGTCGGCCCCGGCCTGCGGGAGCAGACCGAGCAGGCCTTCGACAACATCGCAAGCGTCCTGGCCGCGGCGGGCGGCCAGATGGCGGATGTGGTGATGCTGCGGATCTACATCGCCGAAGCCGCCCGCGACCAGCAGGAACACATCAGCGCGGTGCTGCTGGAGCGCTTTGCCAGCCAGCCGCCGGCGTCTTCGTGGATCATCGTCAGCGGCCTGTCCCTGCCCGAGTGGCTGATCGAGGTCGAGGCCGAGGCGGTGCTGGAGGAGCAGCATCAGGTGGCCACGGCGGCGTTGTTCAATCCGGCACGGGCGCTCTGAACTCGCCAGCAGGCATAAAAAAAGCGACCGCCAGGGTCGCTTTTTTCATTCACCCGCGAGGGGTCATTTGGCGTTGGTGTAGATCTGGTCGAAGATCCCGCCGTCGTTGAAGTGGGTCTTCTGCACGCTGCGCCAGTCGCCGAAGGTCTTCTCCACCGAGAGGAAGTCGACTTTCGGGAAGCGGTCGGTGTACTTGGCCAGCACCTTCGGGTCCCGTGGGCGCAGGTAGTTGTTGGCGGCGATTTCCTGGCCTTCCGGCGACCACAGGTACTTCAGGTATTCCTCGGCCGCGGCGCGGGTGCCTTTCTTCTCCACCACCTTGTCCACCACCGATACCGGCGGCTCGGCTTCGGCGGACACGCTCGGGTAGATCACCTCGAACTGATCGCGGCCGAATTCGCGGGCGATCATTTCCGCTTCGTTCTCGAAGGTCACCAGTACGTCGCCGATCTGGTTGGTCATGAAGGTGGTGGTGGCGGCGCGGCCACCGGTGTCCAGTACCGGCGCCTGCTTGAACAGCTTGCCGACGAAGTCCTTGGCCTTGTTCTCGTCGCCGCCGTTCTTCAGCACATAACCCCAGGCCGAGAGGTAGGTGTAGCGGCCGTTACCCGAGGTCTTGGGGTTGGGCACAATCACTTGCACGCCATCCTTGAGCAGGTCCGGCCAGTCCTTCAGGGCCTTGGGGTTGCCCTTGCGCACGATGAACACGGTGGCCGAGGTGAAGGGCGCGCTGTTGTCCGGCAGGCGCGTCACCCAGTTGTCCGGCACCAGTTTGCCGTTGTCCGCCAGGGCGTTGATGTCGGTGGCCATGTTCATGGTGATGACATCCGCCGGCAGGCCGTCGATCACCGAGCGCGCCTGTTTGCTGGAGCCGCCGAAGGACATCTGCAGGGTGATGTTCTCGTTGTGCTCGGCTTTCCAGTGTTTCTGGAAGGCGGCGTTGTAGTCCTTGTAGAAGTCGCGCATCACGTCGTAGGACACGTTGAGCAGGGTCGGTGCGGCCTGGGCGACGCTGCCCAGGGCCAGGCCGGCCGCCAGAAGCGAAGCGCTGAAGAGTTTTTTCACTGCACATTCCTTTTGTTCGAGAGTGAAGGCAATTTGCCGCCGACTATAGCCGGGGCGCTATATCTCTTTAAAGATTAAAAAGAACTTTGCTTATTCCAGTTTCTTGAACAGCGCGTTACCGCAGCGCGAGCAGAAGGCCGCGGACGGTTCGTGGCTGTTCTTGCGGCACACCGGACAGTCATGCTTGAGCTGTTCGCCACGCATGGCGCTGGCCAGTTCCGCGGTGAAGATCCCGGTGGGCACGGCGATGATCGAGTAACCAGTGATCATCACCATGGACGAGATCATCTGGCCGATCACGGTCTTGGGCACGATGTCGCCATAACCCACGGTGGTCAGGGTGACGATGGCCCAGTAGATGCCCTTGGGGATGCTGGTGAAGCCATGCTCCGGGCCTTCGACCACGTACATCAGGGTGCCGAACACCGTGACCAGGGTGCAGACGCTGAGCAGGAACACCAGGATCTTCTGCTTGCTGCCGCGCAGGGCGTCCAGCAGGTAATGGGCCTGTTTCAGGTAGGGCGCCAGCTTGAGCACCCGGAAGATCCGCAGCATGCGGATGATACGGATGATCAGCAGGTACTGGGCGTCGCTGTAGTACAGGGCGAGGATGCCGGGGACGATCGCCAGCAGGTCCACCAGGCCATAGAAACTGAAGGCGTAGCGCAGCGGCTTGGGCGAGCAGTACAGGCGCAGGCCGTACTCGATGGCGAAGATCAGGGTGAAGCCCCATTCGATGCAGGCCAGGACGTTGGCGTAGTTGCTGTGTACCTCGTCGATGCTGTCGAGGATCACGATCACCAGGCTTGCGAGGATGATCAGCAGCAGGGCGGTGTCGAAGCGCCTTCCAGCCACCGTATCGGTCTGGAAGATCATCACGTAGAGGCGCTGGCGCCAGTTGTCGCTATTACCCATGGAAGTCGCCTGAATCAAAGATCAGCGCAGCCTAGGGGGAGAGGCCGGGGGAGCGCAAGGTGTGTTGTCCCGGGGTGTGCGATCCAGGACCCGGGTGGCGGCATGCACCAGCCAGCAGGCGATGACGAAGGGCGCGGTGAGGGGTGCAAGGCCCAGGCTGACGATCCCGGGGGTGATCAGCAGTGCCAGCGACATCCCCGCCAGGGGGCGCCACGGAGCACGGGTCTGCTGGCCCAGGGCCAGGGCCGCCAGCGCGCTGTTGTAGCCGGCCAGGCCCAACAGGGCCTGGCCCTGTTGCTGCTGCCACAGTGCCAGGGCCAGGCCGCAGGCCGAGCCGACCAGGGCCCAGGTCGCCGCTCGGCGGTTGGCCAGCAGCAGTCCGAGGAGTATCAGCAGTCCGGCCAGCGGCTGGCCGAGAAACATGATCTGGCCCAGGCCCTGGAGCAGGCCGCCCAGCAGGCTCGACAGCGACAGCTCGGGCACTGCCGGGGGTAGGGGTGCCTGGGGTTGCATCAGGCTCAGCAACAGCCAGCCAAGGCCGACGAAGGGCGCGGTATAGGCCGGCAGGCTGCGCGGCTGGCGAGCGCGCTTGAGCCATTGCTGGGTGAGGATCGCGCTGAGGCCGGCGGCGGCGATGATCAGCGGCGGCAGCAGCACCGACCAGGGCAGGTACAGGCTCAGCAGCAGACCCAGGAGCACACCGTTGTAGCTGAAGAGCCCGGCTTGCCGGTCGGCCTTGGCGTAGCCCCGGCGTTGTGCCGTGAGCAGTCCGGCCAGGGCGCCAAGCAGGGCGCCCCCGAGTTGGGCTGGGGCGCCGATCAGGATCGCCAGCAGGCACAATAGGCCGCACAGCGGATGGCGCTGGAGGAAAATCTGACTGAAACCGTTGAGCAAGGCAGTGGCCCAGTCGGGGCAGAAGGCGTTGAAAGACTGTGCAGGCATGGTGGAAATCGATGGATGCGGCGACTACCGCGTGCAGCGTTCGCTCCGAGTGGCCGCCTCTTCGGGCGGTTTCCTGCAGGTCGAGTGCGCTGCGGCGGCAGTGGCGGCGGGTCAGAGAAGGGTTTCGACACGCAGGGAGTTGGTGGTCCCCGGCTGGCCGAACGGCACACCGGTGGTGATCACCACGGTATCGCCGCGCTTGGCCAGGCCCTGGGCCTGGGCGATTTCCAGGGCCGTGGCACACACCTCGTCGACCTGGCGCAGGCGGTCATTGACCACCGAGTGCACGCCCCAGGTCAGGGTCAGGCGGCGCGCGGTGGCCAGGTTCGGCGTCAGGTTGAGGATGGGCACCGATGGCCGTTCCCGGGCGGCACGCAGGGTCGAGCTGCCCGATTCGCTGTAGTTCACCAGCACCGCCACCGGCAGGATGCTGCACACCCGGCGGATCGCGCAGCTGATGGCGTCGGACACCGTCGCCTCGGCCTGGGGCCGGCTGACATCCAGTTGGGTCTGGTAGTCGGGACCGCTCTCCACCTGGCGGATGATCTTGCCCATCATCTGCACCGCTTCCAGCGGGTACTCGCCGGAGGCGGTTTCCGCCGACAGCATCACCGCATCGGCGCCTTCGGCCACGGCGTTGGCCACGTCGGTGACCTCGGCCCGGGTCGGCGCGGGCGAAAAGCGCATCGATTCCAGCATCTGGGTGGCCACCACCACGGGTTTGCCCAGCTGGCGGCAGGTGCCGATGATGGTTTTCTGGATCTGCGGCACGCTTTCCGCCGGCACCTCCACCCCCAGGTCGCCCCTGGCCACCATGATCGCGTCGCTCAGTTCGGCGATTTCCCGTAGTTGGGTCACCGCTGAAGGCTTTTCGATCTTGGCCATCAGGTAGGCCTTGTCGCCGATCAGCGTGCGGGCTTCACGGATGTCTTCCGGGCGCTGCACGAAGGACAGCGCCACCCAGTCCACCCCCAGCTCCAGGCCGAAGCTCAGGTCGCGGCGGTCCTTGGCGGTCAGTGGGCTGAGGTCGAGCACGGCCTGGGGCACGTTGACGCCCTTGCGGTCCGACAGCTCGCCGCCATTGAGCACGGTGGTCTCGATGGCGTCGGCGTGCTTGGCGATGACCCGCAGGCGCAGCTTGCCGTCGTCCAGCAGCAGGTCCATGCCCGGCTCCAGCGCGGCGATGATTTCCGGGTGCGGCAGGCTGACCCGCTCGGCGTTGCCCGGGGTCGGGTCGAGGTCCAGGCGCAGCGCCTGACCCCGCACCAGTTGCACCTTGCCTTCGGCGAAGGTGCCGACCCGCAGTTTCGGTCCCTGCAGGTCCATGAGGATGCCCAGGGGATAGTTCAGTTCGCGTTCGATCTGGCGAATCCACTCATAGCGCTGCGCATGATCGGCGTGGCTGCCGTGGCTGAAGTTGAGCCGGAAGATGTTGACTCCGGCCTGCACCAGTTCACGGATGTCCTCGATGCCGTCGATGGCCGGACCCAGGGTGGCGAGGATTTTGACCTTCTTGTCAGGCGTCATGTTTGGGGCTCTCGAGAATCAGGATGGCGCGGAAGTCGTTGACGTTGGTGCGGGTCGGCTCGGTGACGATCAGGTCGCCCAGCGCGGCGAAGTAGCCGTAGCCATTGTTGTTGTCCAGCTCGTCGCTGGCGCTCAGGCCCAGGGCTGCGGCGCGGGCGTAGCTGTCCGGGGTCATGATGGCCCCGGCGTTGTCTTCGGAGCCGTCGATGCCGTCGGTATCACCGGCCAGGGCGTAGATGCCCGGGTAGCCCTTGAGGCTGTCGGTAAGGCTCAGGAGGAACTCGGCATTGCGTCCGCCACGGCCATTGCCGCGCACGGTGACCGTGGTTTCGCCGCCGGAGAGGATCACGCAGGGCGCCGCCAGCGGCTGGCCGTGCAAGGCCACCTGGCGGGCGATGCCGGCGTGAACCTTGGCCACCTCGCGGGATTCGCCCTCCAGGTCGCCGAGGATCAGAGGGCTGTAGCCGGCCTGGCGGGCTTTCACCGCGGCGGCTTCCAGGGATTGCTGGGGCCTTGCGATCAGCTGGAAGTGGCTGCGCTCCAGGCACGGGTCGCCGGGCTTGACGGTTTCCGACTCGGGGCTCTGCAACCAGCTGCGCACGGCCGCCGGGACGTCGATGTCGTAGCGCTTGAGAATCGCCAGGGCCTCGGCCGAGGTGCTCGGGTCGGCCACTGTCGGGCCGGAGGCAATGACTGTCGCCAGATCGCCGGGTACATCGGATATCGCGTAGGTGTAGACCGTGGCCGGCCAGCAGGCCTTGGCCAGTCGGCCGCCCTTGATCGCCGAGAGGTGCTTGCGCACGCAGTTCATCTCGCCGATGGTGGCGCCGGACTTGAGCAGGGCCTTGTTGATGGCTTGCTTGTCCGCCAGGGTGATGCCGGCGGCGGGCAGGGCCAGCAGGGCCGAACCGCCACCGGACAGCAGGAAGATCACCCGGTCCTGTTCCGACAGGTTGCTGACCAGCTCCAGCACCCGCTTGGCCACGGCCAGGCCGGCGGCGTCTGGCACCGGGTGGGCGGCCTCGACCACTTCGATCCTGGTGCAGGGGGCGCCGTGGCCGTAGCGGGTAACCACCAGCCCGCTGACTTCGCCCTGCCAACTGTGCTCCACCACCTGGGCCATGGCCGCCGCGGCCTTGCCGGCACCGATGACGATCACTCGACCGCTGCGGTTGCTGGGGAGATGGGCTTGCAGTACCTGTTGCGGATGGGCGGCGTCGATGGCTGTGGCGAACAGCTCACGAAGGAATTGTTGCGGATCGACCGACATGGCGGGCTCCCGGATTTCTTGTTATGGGGGGCTTGAAGCGGGTGTAGCCGCCACCTCAGGCGGCGACAAGGTCGGCAGGGCCGGTCCCTGGCCCGCCGTGAGGCGTGACCTGCGAACCTTGGTACAGCCTGGGGCAGCGGCTACATAGGGGGGTTATTTTTTCTCGCGGATCGAGAAGTTGGCCATGTGTTCCAGGCCCTTGATCAGCGCCGAGTGGTCCCAGTTGGCGCCACCGATAGCGCTGCAGGTGCTGAACACTTGCTGGGTACCGGCGGTGTTGGGCAGGTTGATGCCCAGCTCGCGGGCGCCGCTGAGGGCCAGGTTCAGGTCCTTCTGGTGCAGGTTGATGCGGAAGCCCGGATCGAAGGTGCCCTTGATCATCCGCTCGCCGTGCACTTCGAGGATCTTCGAGGAGGCGAAGCCGCCCATCAGTGCTTCGCGCACCTTGGCCGGGTCGGCGCCGTTCTTCGCGGCGAACAGCAGGGCTTCGGCCACCGCCTGGATATTCAGCGCGACGATGATCTGGTTGGCCACCTTGGCGGTCTGGCCGTCACCGTTGCCGCCGACCAGGGTGATGTTCTTGCCCATGCTCTGGAACAGCGGCAGGGCGCGTTCGAAGGCCTGGCTGTCGCCGCCGACCATGATGCTCAGGGTCGCGGCCTTGGCCCCGACTTCGCCGCCGGACACCGGGGCGTCCAGGTACTGTGCGCCTTTCTCGTTGATCTTGGCGGCGAAGGCCTTGGTCGCGGTGGGGGAGATGGAGCTCATGTCGATGACGATCTTGCCCTTGCCGATCCCGGCGGCAACGCCGTCGGCACGCAGCAGCACGTCTTCGACCTGGGGCGTATCGGGCACCATGATGATGACGAATTCGGCTTCCTGGGCCACTTCCCGGGGCGAGGCCAGGGCCACGGCGCCGGCGGCGATCAGGTCGGCCGGGGCCTTGCCGTGGTGTTCCGAGAGCAGCAGCGAGTGACCGGCTTTCTGCAGGTTGGCGGCCATGGGGTGACCCATGATGCCGGTGCCGATAAATCCGATTTTAGCCATGATAAAAATCCTCTATTCAACGGGGCCTCGCAGGAGCTGGCTGGCCAGCGCAGGTGGCCGCAAGGGCGCTGCAAGGCTTGCGGGCCTGTTCGCCGGCAAGCCGGCTCCTACGCAGGTCCAGGTTCAGATTGCGTTGTGGGTTTTCAGCCAGCCAAGGCCGGCCTCGGTGGTGGTCAGCGGCTTGTACTCGCAGCCGACCCAGCCCTGGTAGCCGATGCGGTCCAGGTGCTCGAAAAGGAAGCGATAGTTGATCTCGCCGGTGCCGGGTTCGTTGCGTCCAGGGTTGTCTGCCAGCTGGATGTGGTTGATCTGGTTGAGATGGCTGGCCATGGTCCGGGCCAGGTCGCCCTCCATGATTTGCATGTGGTAGATGTCGTACTGCAGGTACAGGTTGGCGCTGCCCACCTGTTCGCGGATCGACAGCGCCTGGGCGGTGTTGTTGAGGTAGAAGCCGGGAATGTCGCGGGTGTTGATGGCCTCCATCACCAGCTTGATGCCCACCGCCTGCAGCTTGTCGGCGGCGTACTTGAGGTTGGCGACCAAGGTCTTTTCCAGCAGGGCTTCATCGGCGCCTTGTGGGCGGATGCCCGCCAGGCAGTTGACCTGGGTGTTGCCCAGGACCTGGGCGTAGGCGATGGCCAGGTCGACGCCGGCACGGAACTCCTCGACCCGATCGGGCAGGCAGGCGATACCGCGCTCACCCTTGGCCCAGTCACCGGCCGGCAGGTTGAACAGCACCTGGGTCAGGCCGTGGGCATCGAGTTGCGCCTTGATCTCGGCGGAGCTGAATTCGTAGGGAAACAGGTATTCGACGCCGCTGAAGCCGGCATCGGCGGCGGCCTTGAAGCGGGCGAGGAAGTCCTGTTCGGTGAACAGCATGGACAGGTTGGCGGCAAAACGCGGCATGGTGGTCTCCTGTGAAGCGGTGAAGCCTGTGGCGGGCGCCAAGGTGGCAGTCGGGCTGCTCCGGCGACCTCTCTGGACAAGAGGGCGCACGGGGCAATCCCGGCAGGTTCGGTGAACCCGATGACAGCCTGTGGCAGCGGCTCCAGGGGTTAGTCGAGCAGGGAAATCGCGGTAGGGGCGTCGTTGCCCACCAGCGCCAGGTCTTCGAACTCGTTGACCGCGTTGATCTCGGTGCCCATGGAAATGTTGGTCACCCGCTCCAGGATGATTTCCACCACCACCGGCACCTTGTAGGTCTGGAGCATTTCCTGGGCCTGGCGCAGGGCCGGCTGGATGTCCTTGGGTTCGAACACCCGCAGGGCCTTGCAACCCAGGCCTTCGGCGACCGCCACGTGGTCGACGCCGTAGCCGTTGAGTTCCGGCGCGTTGAGGTTGTCGAAGGACAGCTGCACGCAGTAGTCCATGTCGAAGCCGCGCTGGGCCTGACGGATCAGCCCCAGGTAGGAGTTGTTCACCACCACATGGATGTAGGGCAGGTTGAACTGGGCGCCCACCGCCAGCTCTTCGATCATGAACTGGAAGTCGTAGTCGCCGGACAGCGCCACCACCTGGCGATTCGGGTCGGCCTTGACCACGCCCAGGGCCGCGGGAATGGTCCAGCCCAGCGGGCCGGCCTGGCCGCAGTTGATCCAGTGGCGCGGCTTGTAGACGTGGAGGAACTGGGCGCCGGCAATCTGCGACAGGCCGATGGTGCTGACGTAGCAGGTGTCCTTGCCGAACACCTGGTTCATCTCTTCATACACGCGCTGCGGCTTGACCGGCACGTTGTCGAAGTGGGTCTTGCGGTGCAGGCTGGCCTTGCGCTGCTGGCAGTCATGCAGCCAGGCGCTGCGGTCCTTGAGCTTGCCGGCGGTCTGCCACTCGCGGGCCACTTCCAGGAGCACGGTCAGGGCGCTGCCGGCGTCGGAGACGATGCCCAGGTCCGGGGTGAATACCCGGCCGATCTGGGTTGGCTCGATGTCCACGTGGATGAACTTGCGGCCTTCGGTGTAGACGTCCACCGAGCCGGTGTGGCGGTTGGCCCAGCGGTTGCCGATGCCCAGCACGGCGTCGGACTTGAGCAGGGTGGCGTTGCCGTAGCGATGGGAGGTCTGCAGGCCGACCATGCCCACCATCTGCGGGTGATCGTCGGGGATGCTGCCCCAGCCCATCAGGGTCGGGATCACCGGAATGCCGGTCAGCTCGGCGAACTCCACCAGCAGCTCGCTGGCATCGGCGTTGATCACGCCGCCACCGGCCACCAGCAACGGACGCTCGGCCTGGTCCAGCAGGGCCAGGGCTTTCTCGGCCTGGACTCGGGTCGCGCTTGGCTTGGCCAGGGGCAGGGGCTGGTAGGCGTCGATGTCGAACTCGATTTCCGCCATCTGCACGTCGAACGGCAGATCGATCAGTACCGGACCGGGGCGGCCGGAGCGCATTTCGTAGAAGGCTTTCTGGAAGGCGTAGGGCACCTGGCCCGGCTCCAGCACGGTGGTGGCCCACTTGGTCACCGGCTTGACGATGCTGGTGATGTCCACTGCCTGGAAGTCTTCCTTGTGCAGGCGAGCCCGGGGCGCCTGGCCGGTGATGCAGAGAATCGGGATCGAGTCGGCCGAGGCGCTGTACAGGCCGGTGACCATGTCGGTGCCGGCCGGGCCGGAGGTGCCGATGCACACGCCGATGTTGCCGGCCTTGGTGCGGGTGTAGCCCTCGGCCATGTGCGAGGCGCCTTCAACGTGGCGGGCGAGGACGTGATCGATGCCGCCGACCTTCTGCAGCGCGGAATACAGCGGGTTGATGGCGGCACCCGGGATGCCAAAAGCGGTATCGACCCCTTCGCGGCGCATCACCAGAACGGCGGCTTCGATTGCTCTCATTTTGCTCATGGTTTTGTGCCTCTTACGTTTTGTAATTGTATACAAGTGGCTTTCCGCAAAGTGTATTCACGGCAAGCGACGCAGGTCAATTGATTTTCTTGAACTACAGTTGCTTTTGCGCAAGCCCCGATAAACCGGCGTCCATTTGTCGCACGTACCGACTTTTACGATTTATTGTATACAAAATACAAATTCATTGTGTTCTATTTGTCGTATCGGACTTCTCCTACAAGAAGCTTCCCTCGGGCTTTCTCAATAACAAGATAAGGACGGCACCCATGAGCGCTTTAACCTTGAAAGTCGCAGTCAACCTGGCCAATCAGGCCATCAGTGCGGGGCGCCAGATCAGCGCGGCGCCCCTGACCATCGCCGTGTTGGACGCCGGCGGCCATCTGGTGACCCTGCAACGCGAGGATGGCGCCAGCTTGCTGCGTCCGCAGATCGCCATCGGCAAGGCCTGGGGCGCGATTGCCCTGGGCAAGGGGTCGCGCCTGCTGGCCCTGGACGCGCAGCAGCGCCCCGCGTTCATCGGTGCGTTGAATGGCCTGGGGCAGGGCAGCGTGGTGCCGGCACCGGGCGGGGTGCTGATTCGGGATCAGGCGGGGGCGGTGATTGGGGCGATCGGCATCAGTGGCGATACCTCGGACATCGACGAGCAATGCGCCATCAGCGCGATCGAAGCTCAGGGCCTGGCGGCGGACGCCGGCGTCAGCGCGTAGTCCTCAACCTTGCGGGCCCGGCCCCGGCCTGTAGCCGCTGCCGAGCCCGCGAGGCTGCGAAAAGGTCCGCAGGACCTTGCTGGTGTCTTGATATTTCTGCGCGCAGTTTGCAGCAACAACAGAAATGCACGGGAAGGGGCACAAACGCGATCAGCGATCCGGTTCGCAGCCCTTGAGCACCAGGCGGATGATGGTCTGCGCCGCGGCCTCGTAGTCTTCTTCGGTGAGCTTGGCCTTGCCGGTGACCACCGAGATCTGCCAGTCGAAGTCGGCGTAGGTCTGGGTCGCGGCCCAGATGCTGAACATCAGGTGGTTGGGGTCGAGCGGGGCGATCAGGCCGCGATCGATCCAGGTCTGGATGCATTCGATGTTGTGCTTGGCCTGGGCGTTGAGCTGTTCCACCTGCTCCGGGCTCAGGTGCGGCGCGCCATGCATGATTTCGCTGGCGAACACTTTGGAGGCGAACGGCAGGTCGCGGGAGATGCGGATTTTCGAGCGGATGTAGCCGCTGAGCACGTCGCTGGGCACGCCATCGGCATTGAACGGCGTGGAGGCCTGGAGAATCGGTTCGATGATGCTTTCCAGCACCTCGCGATAGAGGTTTTCCTTGGACTTGAAGTAGTAGTAGACGTTGGGTTTGGGCAATCCGGCCTTGGCGGCGATGTCGCTGGTCTTGGTCGCGGCAAAGCCCTTGTCGGCAAACTCTTCGCTGGCGGCCCGCAGGATCAGTTCTTTATTGCGCTCGCGGATGGTGCTCATAAACCGGGGGATTCCTTGCCTGTTCGGGCGGTTGCGCATGGTAGCACCGGCTTTGCGAGAGGCTCAAGAATGCCGGGTAGGGCCCGCTTTTCCTGCTTGCGCGCGCTCGCTGCATGGTCGGTGGCGCGGTATGCTGCGCGCCTCATTTTCATGCAGGAAGCCTGGCCCATGGCAGGAAGCAGTTTGCTGGTATTGATCGACGACATCGCCGCGGTACTCGATGACGTGGCCTTGATGACCAAGATGGCGGCGAAGAAGACCGCCGGCGTATTGGGCGACGATCTGGCACTTAACGCTCAGCAGGTTTCCGGGGTGCGCGCCGAGCGGGAACTCCCCGTGGTCTGGGCAGTGGCCAAGGGCTCGTTTCGCAACAAGTTGATCCTGGTGCCGGCGGCCCTGGCCATCAGTGCCCTGGCGCCCTGGCTGGTCACGCCGTTGCTGATGGTCGGTGGTGCCTACCTGTGTTTCGAAGGCTTCGAGAAGCTGGCGCACAAGTACCTGCCCCACGGCGACGATGCGGCCGAACATGAGCAGACCTTACAGGCGCTGGCAGACCCTCAGGTGGATCTGGTGGCCTTTGAGAAGGACAAGATCAAGGGCGCGATCCGTACCGATTTCATCCTTTCCGCAGAAATCATCGCCATCACCCTGGGTACGGTGGCGGGTGCTTCCCTGAGCCAGCAGGTGGTGGTGCTGTCGGGGATTGCGATCGTCATGACCATTGGTGTCTATGGCCTGGTGGGCGGCATCGTCAAGCTGGACGACCTGGGACTGTGGCTGGCGCAGAAGCCCGGCGCCCTGGCCAGAGGCATCGGCGGCGCTATTCTGCGGGCAGCGCCCTGGATGATGAAGAGCCTGTCGGTGATCGGTACAGCGGCGATGTTCATGGTCGGCGGCGGCATCCTCACCCACGGCGTGCCTGCCGTGCATCATCTGATCGAAGGTCTGGCCCAGCGCAGCGCCGGGTTCATCGGCGGCGCCTCGGTGATCATGCCGACCCTGCTCAATGCGGTGGCCGGGATTATTGCTGGCGCAGTGGTGCTGCTGGCCGTGAGCCTGATTGGCAAGGGCTGGCGTGCGCTGCACGGCTGAGGCCTGACTCACCCCGTGGCTGTTATGACAGCCGGCGGTCTGGCGTAGAGCGATTGATGGCGCCCGCGATGCCCGGTGAACTGCACTTGCGTGGGTTGTGCTGTGAGGATGTGTCGCCCCGCCGGATGGCGGGGCGAGGCGGGATTACTCGGCGATCTGCAGCTTGCGCGCTTCGGTGTACACGTAGCGCACTTTTTCGTACTCGAACGGCGAGTTCAGCTGGCCATAGCGGAAGCTGGTCTGGTAACGCTTGTCGACCCCGCGCAGGACCCAGATTTCCGGATGATTGCTGCTGACTTCCGAAACGTTGAGGAAGTTGATCGCCGATTCGGTGGTGTAGTCCACCGCCAGCCCCGCGGTGTCCCGCAGGTTCGACGGACCGAGGATCGGCAGCACCAGATAGGCCCCCGCGGGCACGCCATAGAAGCCCAGGGTCTGGCCGAAATCTTCGGTTTGGCGCGGCAGGCCCATCTTGGTCGCCGGGTCCCACAGGCCGGCGACACCGATGGTGGTGTTGAGCAGCAGGCGCGCGGTGGTTTCCATCGAGCGTTGGCCCTTGAACTGCAACAGGCTGTTGACCAGGTTGGGCACGTCACCGAGGTTGTTGAAGAAGTTGCTCACTCCGCTGCGCAGGAAGCCCGGTGTCACATAGCGGTAGCCGTCCACCACCGGCAGGAACACCCACTGGTCGAAGCGGTAGTTGAAGTGGTAGACCCGACGGTTCCAGGACTCCAGCGGGTCGTAGACATTCAGCGCATTGAGGGTTGAGCGCTCGAATTCGCGCTGGTCCAGCCCCGGGTTGAACTTGAGCCTCTTCAACGGCTCGGTGAAGCCGTCGGGATCGGGCGTGACCGGGGTGTTGGCCTTGCTGTTGTCGGCTTGGGCATAGCCTGCGCAGAACAACGCAGCGATAAGCAGGAGATGTTTAGCCACGGAAGAACTCCAGCATGGCGTCGCTGTTGACGCGGTAGTTGAGGTTGCCGCAATGGCCGCCATGGGGGTAGACGGTCAGGCGGTCGCCAAAGGTCTTGCGCAGGAAGCCCAGGTCGCCAGGGCCGAGGATCACGTCGTCGGCGTTGTGCATCACGGCAATCTTCGGGCTGGCCTTGAGGTAGTCCTGCAGGGCGTAGAGGCTCACCTGGTCGATCAGTTGCAGCAGGCTGCCGCCGTCGGTGCGGGCGCGCCACATGGGGATCACCTGCTCGGTCAGGTAGCAGTCGAAGTCGCACTGCAGGGCGCGCTTGAGAAACGGCGTGAGGCTGGTGCCTTCGCGGATCGGGTACTTGGGCGGGGTGATCAGGCCACGACGGTTGATCAGGTCCGAGGTGAAGGCGATGTCCGCCGCCGAGAAGCGGAAGGAGGTGCCGATCAGCATCGCCATCTGTTCATTGCTCAGGTGCTGCTTGGACTGCTGGAAGTCATAGAGCAGGGCATCGTTGAGGTCGATATAGCCCTTCTGCTGGAAATAGCGGGTCAGCTTGCCCAGCACCAGTTCATAGAAGGTGGTGCTGTTGTTGATGCCCTTGACCTCGGTTTGCACCAGCTTGTCGAGGTTGGTGATCGAGGTGTAGAGGTTGACCGGCGGGTTGAGCAGCAGGACTTTCTTGAAGTTGAAGCTGCGCCGGGTCTCGTCCAGCTTGCTGACGAACGCGGCGTCCAGGGCGCCGAGGCTGTAGCCGGTGAGGTAGAACTCGGTGATCGGCAGCTTGGGGTGCTGGGCGCGCACGGCCTGCATGACCCGGTACATGTCTTCGGCGTCTTCCTGGGTCACCCCGGGGGTGGCGAAGCGCGAGGCGGCGCTGATGAAGTCGAAACTGGTGGGCGAGGATAGCTGCACCACGTGGTAGCCGGCCTTGTAGTAGAGCTTCTTCAGGTATTCGTTGAGGCTGCTGTCATAGCGCGCCCCGGTGCCGGCGATCAGGAAGATCAGCGGCGCGGCGTGATCCTGGGTGGCGATGCGGTAGGTGAGTTTCTTCACCGCCCAGAAGTTGTCCGGGAGGATGAACTCGCGTTCCGGGCGCAGGGTCAGGCTGTAGTCCGACTGGCGGATGTCCTCGTTTGCGGGCAGCTCCGGGCGCAACTCCGGCGGCGTGGTGGCGATGGTGGCTTCGAACGGGTTGGTCAGCGGGTAGCCATAGCTGGCCGGGTCGACATCGACCGCCAGCGCGGACGCACTCAGGATAAGGCCGCCAAGCAGGGCAGCGAAGCGCAAGGAACGAAGCATGACTGTATCCCTAGAAGGAAGGTGCCGAATGAGGTTTGCAGGCTATGACCACCGCGCTGCTGCCGAAGTGCCATGGGGTGGCACAAATTTCCCCTGCCGCAGGCGTGTCGAAGGTTGCTGGTAGGCGGACGATACACGTTGCCACTATTTGCTGAACAGTTATCTGTGCGTCGCCCTTGCCAAGCGTTGGTGGAGGATTATGCTGGGCGCCGTTTTGACTGTTCGGAGTGTTCCATGTCTCGCCGCTTGCCCGTGATCGTGCTGCTCATCGTCCTGCCGTTGTGGCTGGCCGCCAGTTATGGCTTGCGCTACGGCTTTATGGAGGATGCGCGCTGGGTGGGCGCCTGTGTCGAGGAGGCCGCGCGCTGGGAATGCTCGCTGCGTTCCAGCCTGGGCTGGATGATCCACTTCAAGGTGCTGGGCTGGAGCGCCCTGGGTACCGCGCTGCTGGCATTTGTCCTGCCGGGGCGCAGCGGCTGGTGGCTGGCGGTGCTGGCGTTGCTGGCCGGCATTCCGGCCCTGGCGTTGTACAACACCACCTTGGCGGTGTTCGCGGTGGTGATTGGCGCATTGCGTCTGGTGCGGGCTGCGCGATCCTGAAGTGGCGGCCGCGGGCGCAATCCAGGCGTCCCGCGGCCAACAGGCCAAGGTTCAGGCGAGACGGGCCCTGAGGCTGCGCCACAGCGCGGCCACCATCAGCAGGCTGACCAGGGCCCAGCCCCAGGCCTGTTGGTTGGCCAGGCCTTCCTGGTACAGCTGGGGAGCGATGCCGGCACCCAGGATAAAGGTCAGCAGGGCAATCTCGCGGCGCGGGACGCGGACCGGGCGGCACAGGTAGACCAGCGCCGGCAGCACCAGGGCCGCGCTGGGGAAGCTGCGGTAGCGTGGGTCGAACACCAGTTCCAGCATCATGACTGCAGCGGCGAAGCCCGCTGCCGCCAGAAGCCAGCCGGCCCGTTGTTCCAGGGCGTTGAAGGCCCGTTGGCGCCAGCCTTGGCGAGGGCTCAGTGTCAGTGCGGCGTGGCTCAGAACCAGCAGGTTCAGGCCCAGCAGCAAGGCGGCCCACACCCACTCCCCGGTGAAACGGCTGGTGACCCGTGCCAGTTCGGCCCAGGTGCCGATGGCGCAGGCCGCCAGCGCCCCCAGTAGCGGCAGCAGCAGTGCCGCGCGCCGGGTCCGGACCGGTCCGCCCAGCACCAGGGTGCCGAGGAAGATCACGCCGCCCACGCCCAGCCACAGCGGCCAGTAAGGCAGGTTGGAAACCGGGCCGGCGAGGATGCCCTTGTCCTGGCGATCGGCGTCGAACAGTCCCCAGTAGCCGCCCACTGCACCTTCGCTGGCGCGTTTCCAGGGTTGGTCGAAGGCTTCGATCAGGTTGTAGTGCCAGCCGTTGTGCTCTGCCAGGGCCACGAAGCCGCGAATGAACTTGGCTTCGTTGACCCGGCTCGGCACTGCGGTTTCGCGCTGGCGGCCTTCGCTGGGCCAGCCGGTTTCACCGATCAGCACGTCCTTGGGGGCGAAACGGTTGCCGAACACCTGGCGCACCTCGGCCACGTGGTTGAGGGCGGCGTCGATGTTCGATGGATCGTCTTCCCAATAGGGCAGCAGGTGGATGGTGAGGAAGTCCACCGCCGGGGCGATTTCCGGGTGCTTGAGCCAGAACTCCCAGACGTCGGCGTAGGTCACCGGCTGCTTGACCCCGGCCTTGACCTTGAGAATCAGCCGCGCCAGTTGGGCGCCGGTGACTTCCTTGCGCAGCAGGGCTTCGTTGCCGACGATCACCGCGCTGACCACGTCCGGGTTGGCGTTGGCCGAGGCGATCAGCAGGTCGACTTCTTTTTCGGTGTCCACCGGGTTGCTGTTGACCCAGGCGCCGATCATCAGCTTCAGGCCGTGCTTGCGCGCCAGCTCGGGCAGGGCTTCGAGTCCGGTCATGGAGTAGGTGCGGATGCATTCGAACCGTGTGGCCAGCAGCGCCAGGTCGGCATCCATGCGCTCGGGGCGCAGTGCGAACGGCTGGTCGAAGGGCGACTGATCCTTGTCGAACGGCGTGTAGGACGCGCATTGCAGTTTGTGGCTGGCGCTGGCGACGTCGGGCAGATGCACTGGCTGGCCAAGGCCGTACCAGTAGCCGCAAAGGGCCAGCAGGCCGATCAGGCAGGCAAACAGATAAGCAGGGAAGGGGAAGCGGGCGGAGGCGGACATGGTCGGGCCATAGCAGAACAAAGCCCGGCATCTTACCCGTATTTGTCCGGGGCTTGGTGGTCGGCATGCTGTAGCCATGCAAAGTTCGGGCGGGCCTGCGGCATGGGATCGGCGGCGGGCCGGTTAATGGCTATCTGATGTCGTTGCTGGTTGTCTTGAGGTCGCAGACAGAGCAGGTCGCGGGCGAAGGCAGGTTGATGATCGAAGCATCAGTACTCCGCTGATGATCGAACGCGTTCGCGGTGAGGCGTGATGGGGGCGCTGTGCACCATAACCATACGTTGACGTGCCTGGCAGCCGCCTGGCACTGCACTATTCGGGGAAGTAACGATGAAGATGCGACGACTCTTAGGCGCAGGTGCCGCTCTGGTACTTGCCATCAGCTCCACTCTGGCCAGTGCCGACAGCAAGACCCTGAGCATCGGCTACGTCGACGGCTGGTCCGACAGCGTGGCGACCACCTATGTGGCCGCGGAGGTGATCAAGCAGAAGCTCGGTTATGACGTCAAGCTGCAAGCGGTTGCGACCGGGATCATGTGGCAGGGCGTGGCTACCGGCAAGCTCGATGCCATGCTCTCGGCCTGGTTGCCGGTGACTCATGGTGAGTACTGGGCCAAGAACAAGGACAAGGTGGTGGACTATGGCCCCAACTTCAAGGACGCCAAGATCGGTCTGATCGTGCCCGAGTACGTCAAGGCCAAGACCATCGACGACCTCAAGACCGACACCAGCTTCAAGAACAAGATCGTTGGCATCGACGCCGGGTCCGGGGTGATGCTCAAGACGGATCAGGCGATCAAGGACTACGGCCTGGACTACAAGCTGCAGGCCAGTTCCGGTGCGGCGATGATCGCCGAGCTGACACGTGCCGAGGAAAAGCAGGAGTCCATCGCCGTGACGGGCTGGGTACCGCACTGGATGTTCGCCAAGTGGAAGCTGCGTTTCCTTGAAGACCCGAAAGGCGTCTACGGCGCTGCTGAAACCGTCAACAGCATCGGCAGCAAGGGGCTGGAGAAGAAGGCGCCGGAAGTGGCGGCGTTCCTGAAGAAGTTCCAGTGGGCGTCCAAGGATGAAATCGGCCAGGTCATGCTGGCCATTCAAGACGGCGCAAAACCGGAGGCAGCGGCCAAGGACTGGGTTGGCAAGCACCCGGAACGCGTTGCCGAGTGGACGGCTAAATAGCCGCCAGGCGTCTAGATAGAGGGTCCTAGGGCCGCCCGCTGCTTGCAGCGGGCGGCCCTTGTTTTTTTCGCGGGGAAAATTGGCGAGCTGGCTAATGTCGTTCTAATACTAAGGTCGTCTGGAACCTGCTCCATAGCCGCATAGAGTGGACGAAGGTCTGTTGACGCTTGGTGGCGAGCCGCGTTGCTGGGCCAGCTTGTGCGAGGCAAGGCGCGGGATGCTACCAATGGTTATTCCCTTGGCAAATCCCGCAACGCAGCCTCGCGCAAGTTGGCACGCAACCGAAGGCACGGGGTCCACTTGGTGCAGGGCTGCGTTTCTCGGAGCTTATTTGGAACAACCAAACTGCGCTCCTCGCGCCTTGCCCTGCACCAAGTGGATCACCGTCGCGGTCGTCACCAAGCGCCAACAGACCCTAGGTTCCACCTAAAATCTGTGCTGCGAGGATAAAAACAATGAACGACAGCATTTACCTCTCGATTCAAAACAGCCCGCGCTTCAAGGAGCTGGTCAGCAAGCGAGAGCGGTTCGCCTGGATTCTCTCGGCGATCATGCTTGGGCTTTACTCGGGTTTCATCCTGTTGATCGCCTATGGGCCCCAGATACTGGGCGCCAAACTCAGTCCAACGTCATCCATCACCTGGGGTATTCCCATTGGTGTCGGCTTGATTGTCTCGGCCTTCGTCCTGACGGCCATCTATGTGCGACGCGCCAACGGTGAGTTCGACGAGCTGAACAACGCGATCCTGAAGGAGGCTCAGCAATGATCCGACGTCTATTCGCAGCACTCGGTCTTGCCGCTTTCGCTCCCGCCCTCTGGGCCGCAGACGCTTTGACAGGCGAAGTCCACAAGCAACCCCTCAACGTTTCGGCGATTGCCATGTTCGTGGTGTTCGTCGGGGCTACGTTGTGCATCACCTACTGGGCCTCCAAGCGCAACAAGTCGGCCGCCGACTATTACGCGGCGGGCGGCAAGATCACCGGCTTCCAGAACGGCCTGGCGATTGCCGGTGACTACATGTCCGCGGCGTCCTTCCTGGGGATTTCCGCCCTGGTGTTCACTTCCGGCTATGACGGCCTGATCTACTCCATCGGCTTCCTGGTGGGCTGGCCGATCATTCTGTTCCTGATCGCCGAGCGCCTGCGCAACCTGGGCAAGTACACCTTTGCCGACGTGGCGTCCTACCGCCTCGGGCAGACCCAGATCCGTACCCTGTCGGCCTGCGGCTCGCTGGTGGTGGTGGCGTTCTACCTGATCGCGCAGATGGTGGGTGCCGGCAAGCTGATCCAGCTGCTGTTCGGCCTCGACTACCACGTGGCGGTGATCCTTGTGGGGATCCTGATGTGCCTGTATGTGCTGTTCGGCGGCATGCTGGCCACCACTTGGGTGCAGATCATCAAGGCGGTGCTGCTGTTGTCCGGCGCGTCCTTCATGGCGCTGATGGTGATGAAGCACGTCAACTTCGACTTCAATACCCTGTTCTCCGAGGCGATCAAGGTTCACCCCAAAGGTGAGGCGATCATGAGCCCGGGCGGCCTGGTGAAGGATCCGATCTCGGCCTTCTCCCTGGGTCTGGCGCTGATGTTCGGTACCGCCGGCCTGCCGCACATCCTCATGCGCTTCTTCACCGTGAGCGATGCCAAGGAAGCTCGCAAGAGCGTGCTCTACGCCACTGGTTTCATCGGCTACTTCTACATCCTGACCTTCATCATCGGCTTTGGCGCGATCCTGCTGGTGAGCACCAATCCGGCCTTCAAGGATGCGGCGGGTGCCTTGCTCGGCGGTAACAACATGGCGGCGGTGCACCTGGCCAATGCGGTGGGTGGCAGCGTGTTCCTCGGCTTCATCTCGGCAGTGGCCTTCGCCACCATCCTGGCGGTTGTGGCGGGTCTGACCCTGGCGGGTGCCTCGGCGGTGTCCCACGACCTGTATGCCAGCGTGATCAAGAAGGGCAAGGCCAACGAGAAGGACGAGATCCGCGTTTCCAAGATCACTACCGTGGCCTTGGGTGTGCTGGCCATCGGTCTGGGCATTCTCTTCGAAAGCCAGAACATCGCGTTCATGGTAGGCCTGGCGTTCTCCATCGCCGCCAGCTGCAACTTCCCGGTACTGCTGCTTTCCATGTACTGGAAGAAGCTCACCACCCGCGGCGCCATGGTTGGTGGCTGGCTGGGCCTGGTCAGTGCGGTGGCGCTGATGGTCCTCGGTCCAACCATCTGGGTGCAGATCCTGCATCACGAGAAGGCGATCTTCCCGTATGAGTACCCGGCGCTGTTCTCGATGATCATCGCCTTCATCGGTATCTGGTTCTTCTCCATCACTGACAAGTCGGCTTCGGCAGTCAACGAGCGGGCCCTGTTCTTCCCGCAGTTCGTGCGTTCGCAGACCGGTCTGGGTGCCAGTGGGGCGGTGTCGCACTAAGCGAGAGGGTGGCATCGGCTTCTATATAGAAGCTGCGTAATGGCGAAATGCCTCGGTCGAGAGATCGGGGCATTTTTGTGTCCGCTCGTCCTGTACTACTGGCGCCGAGTTCAGGCGCAGGGTCGTAGGTGCGGGCTTGCCAGGCAAAGCGTATTTGAGGGGGGGAGGGAGTGCGGGGCTCTTCACCGGCAAGCCGGCTACTGCGCTGTGTAGGCAGGGGAGGGCAGAAACAAATACGACCTCTGTTAGAGGCCGTATTCGGTGCAGCTAAGACGTGTGCGCAAGGCGGGTCTTATTTGCGGTCTTCCAGCTTGGTGATGTCGCGCGACTCGTAGCCGGTGTACAGCTGACGTGGACGGCCGATCTTGTAAGGGCTGGAGAGCATTTCTTTCCAGTGGGAGATCCAGCCGACGGTCCGCGCCAGGGCGAAGATCACGGTGAACATGCTTGTTGGAATGCCGATCGCCTTGAGGATGATCCCCGAGTAGAAGTCGACGTTCGGGTACAAGGAGCGTTCGATGAAGTACGGATCGGTCAGGGCGATCTCTTCCAGGCGCATCGCCAGTTCGAGCTGAGGATCGTTGTTGATGCCGAGCTCTTTCAGGACTTCGTCGCAGGTCTGCTTCATCACGGTGGCGCGCGGGTCGCGGTTTTTATACACGCGGTGACCGAAGCCCATGAGTTTGAACGGATCGTTCTTGTCCTTGGCCTTGGCGATGAACTTGTCGATGTTCGAGACATCGCCAATTTCGTCGAGCATGGTCAGTACGGCTTCGTTGGCACCGCCGTGGGCAGGGCCCCAGAGCGCGGCGATACCGGCTGCGATACAGGCGAACGGGTTGGCACCCGAAGAACCGGCCAGGCGCACGGTGGAGGTCGAGGCGTTCTGTTCGTGGTCGGCGTGGAGGATGAAGATCCGGTCCATTGCCTTGGCCAGTACCGGGCTGATCGGTTTGATCTCGCACGGGGTGTTGAACATCATGTGCAGGAAGTTTTCCGCGTACGACAGGTCGTTGCGCGGATACATCATCGGCTGGCCCATGGAGTACTTGTAAACCATCGCAGCCAGGGTCGGCATCTTGGCGACCAGGCGCACGGCGGAAATTTCGCGGTGCTGCGGGTTATTGATGTCCAGGGAGTCGTGGTAGAACGCCGACAGGGCGCCGACTACGCCACACATCACCGCCATCGGGTGAGCGTCGCGGCGGAAGCCGTTGAAGAAGCTCTTCAGCTGCTCGTGAACCATGGTGTGGTTCTTTACGGTGCTGACGAACTGAGCCTTTTGTTCGGCGGTGGGCAGTTCACCGTTGAGCAGCAGGTAGCAGGTTTCCAGATAGTCCGACTTTTCAGCCAGTTGTTCGATCGGGTAGCCGCGATGCAGCAGAATGCCGTTGTCGCCGTCGATGTAGGTGATTTTCGACTCGCAGGAGGCGGTCGACATGAAACCCGGGTCAAAAGTGAAGCGGCCCGTGGCCGTCAGGCCCCGAACATCGATTACATCGGGACCAACGGTGCCGGTTAAAATGGGCAGCTCGACGGGGGCTGCGCCCTCGATGATCAACTGCGCTTTTTTGTCAGCCATGTGGCCTCCTATTTATGCTTGAAATCATCAGACAGACCCCCCACGCAGGGCCCGCACCACTATAGTGAGATAAATCTGAATGTCAATTTGCCTAAAGTCTTGTCCCAGAAGGCTTTGGGAGGGATTTTTTAGCGAAATTCACCGCCATTTACGCCTTTTATATGGCTAACGCAATCAGCTATTAGGGGAAGGCGTTTGCGTTGTCATTAGTAGCCTAACTGTCTATACTCGGCCACCGACCTCCGTAGGCTTCTGGGCCCGCTTTATTGGGGGTCGCACTCCCTGGGTAGTGGTTACCTGACCAGTGCACTCCCCAACAACTTTGCCCTGATTGTTAGGGGCTCTTCAGTGTGAAAAAAAGCCGTGAATAGCCAACGACCTGTAAACCTAGACCTAAGGACCATCAAACTCCCCATCACCGGCGTTACGTCGTTTCTTCACCGTGTTTCCGGCATCATCCTCTTCCTGGGCATCGGCATCATGCTTTATGCATTGAGCAAATCCCTGGGTTCCGAGGAAGGCTATGCCGAGGTGAAGGCGTGCTTGACCAGTCCGCTGGCCAAATTCGTTGCATGGGGCCTCCTGTCCGCCTTGCTGTATCACTTGGTGGCCGGTGTACGCCATCTGATTATGGACATGGGCATCGGTGAGACGCTGGAAGGCGGCAAGCTGGGCTCGAAAATCGTTATCGCCGTATCCGTGGTGGTAATCGTTCTGGCGGGAGTTTGGATATGGTAACCAGCGTTACGAACCTGTCGCGTTCGGGCCTTTATGACTGGATGGCACAACGTGTGTCTGCGGTCGTTCTCGCGGCTTATTTCATTTTCCTGATCGGATACCTCGTAGCGAATCCGGGCATTGACTACACCCAGTGGCATGGCCTGTTCGCAAACAACTGGATGCGTATCTTCAGTCTGCTGGCCATGGTGGCCCTGGGCGCTCACGCCTGGGTCGGCATGTGGACCATCTCGACTGACTACCTGACGCCGATGGCGCTGGGCAAGTCGGCGACAGCAGTGCGTTTCCTTTTCCAGGCAGTATGCGGCGTCGCGATGTTCGCTTACTTCGTCTGGGGTGTGCAGATTCTCTGGGGTATCTGATTCATGGCTAACATTCCAACCATTTCTTTCGACGCCATCATCATTGGCGGCGGCGGCGCCGGCATGCGTGCCGCACTGCAGCTGGCCCAGGGTGGCCACAAGACTGCCGTGATCACCAAGGTGTTCCCGACCCGTTCGCACACTGTGTCTGCCCAGGGCGGCATCACTTGCGCGATCGCCTCGGCGGACCCGAACGATGACTGGCGCTGGCACATGTACGATACCGTCAAGGGTTCCGACTACATCGGTGACCAGGACGCTATCGAATACATGTGTCAGGAAGGCCCGGCTGCGGTCTTCGAACTGGACCACATGGGTCTGCCGTTCTCCCGTACCGAAACCGGTCGTATCTACCAGCGTCCTTTCGGCGGTCAGTCCAAGGACTACGGCAAGGGCGGCCAGGCGGCTCGTACCTGCGCAGCTTCCGACCGTACCGGTCACGCGCTGCTGCACACCCTTTATCAGGGCAACCTGAAAGCCGGTACCACCTTCCTCAACGAGTGGTACGCAGTCGATCTGGTGAAGAACCAGGATGGCGCCTTTGTCGGCGTGATCGCTATCTGCATCGAAACCGGCGAAACCACCTACATCCGCTCCAAGGCCACCGTTCTGGCTACCGGCGGTGCAGGTCGTATCTACGCTTCCACCACCAACGCCCTGATCAACACCGGTGACGGTGTAGGCATGGCGCTGCGTGCCGGCGTTCCGGTGCAAGACATCGAAATGTGGCAGTTCCACCCGACCGGCATCGCCGGCGCCGGTGTACTGGTAACCGAAGGTTGCCGTGGTGAAGGTGGCTACCTGATCAACAAGCACGGCGAGCGTTTCATGGAGCGTTATGCTCCGAACGCCAAAGACCTGGCTGGCCGCGACGTTGTAGCGCGCTCCATGGTCAAGGAAATCATCGCCGGCAACGGCTGTGGCCCGAATGGCGACCACGTGATGCTCAAGCTCGATCACCTGGGTGAGGAAGTGCTGCACAGCCGCCTGCCTGGCATCTGCGAGTTGTCGAAGACCTTCGCCCACGTTGACCCGGTGGTTGCTCCGGTTCCGGTCGTTCCAACCTGCCACTACATGATGGGCGGCGTTGCCACCAACATTCATGGTCAGGCGATCACTCAGAACGCTGCTGGCGAAGACACCATCATCCCTGGCCTGTTTGCAGTGGGTGAAGTGGCTTGCGTATCGGTACACGGTGCCAACCGTCTGGGCGGCAACTCGCTGCTGGACCTGGTAGTGTTCGGTCGTGCAGCTGGCCTGCACCTGGAAAAAGCGCTGTCCGACGGTATCGAATACCGCGACGCCAGCGACACCGACGTCGACGTGGCCCTGAACCGCCTGGCCAAGCTCAACGAGCGCACCACCGGTGAAGACGTTGCAACCCTGCGTCGCGAGCTGCAGAGCTGCATGCAGAACTACTTCGGTGTATTCCGTACTGGCGAATACATGCAGAAGGGTATCGCCCAGCTGGCCGATCTGCGCGAGCGTATCGCCAACGTCAAGATCAACGACAAGTCTCAGGCTTTCAACACTGCACGTATCGAAGCACTTGAGCTGCAGAACCTGCTGGAAGTGGCTGAAGCCACCGCCATCGCTGCCGAAGTGCGTAAAGAGTCCCGCGGCGCTCACGCCCGTGAAGACTTTGAAGACCGTGACGACGAAAACTGGCTGTGCCACACCCTGTACTTCCCGGGTGAGAAGCGCGTTGCCAAGCGTGCGGTCAACTTCTCGCCGAAGACTGTTCCGACTTTTGAACCAAAAGTCCGGACTTACTAAAGGGTGATCGATATGTTGCAAGTTGAAGTTTATCGTTACAACCCAGACACCGATTCGGCTCCGAAAACCCAGGTTTTCCAGGTCGACACCGGTGGCAAGGACCTGATGGTGCTGGACGTGCTGGCGCTGATCAAAGAGCAGGACGAGGGTTTCTCCTACCGTCGTTCCTGCCGTGAAGGCGTTTGCGGTTCCGATGGCATGAACATCAACGGCAAGAACGGCCTGGCGTGCATCACGCCGCTGTCTGCCGTGGTCAAGAAGAACAAGCTGGTTATTCGTCCGCTGCCAGGTCTGCCGGTTATCCGTGACCTGGTCGTCGATATGAGCATCTTCTACAAGCAATACGAGAAGGTGAAACCATTCCTGCAGAACGATACGCCGGCTCCGGCCATCGAGCGTCTGCAGTCCCCGGAAGAGCGCGAGAAGCTCGACGGTCTGTACGAGTGCATCCTGTGCGCTTGCTGCTCGACCTCTTGCCCGTCCTTCTGGTGGAACCCGGACAAGTTCCTGGGTCCAGCTGCCCTGCTGCAAGCCTACCGCTTCCTGGCAGACAGCCGTGACACCAAGACATCCGAGCGTCTGGCTTCCCTGGACGACCCGTTCAGCGTATTCCGCTGCCGGGGGATCATGAACTGCGTCAACGTATGTCCCAAAGGCCTGAACCCGACTAAGGCCATCGGTCACATTCGTAACATGCTGCTGCAGAGCGGCGTGTGATTCAGCTGTTGTACCCGTAGGACCGCTGTACCCGTAAAAGCCAAGGCGCGGGCTTCAACCCGCGTCATGGCTCTAACCTGAGCAGCAGCTCACAAAGTGGCTGCTCTTATTTTTGAAGAAATGAGACAAGCAGGGGCATCCGGGCTGGTACCCGGACTATCAGCGTGATCCTAAGTGGCTTGTTTTGGTCGCTGCATTCGGACTTCTGCAAGCTTGCTCGGTGTCTTCGCCGGTGGTGTTCCCCTAACCGAGGGTGACCAAGCATGCAAGAAAGCGTGATGCAGCGCATGTGGAACAGCGCCTACCTATCCGGTAGTAACGCTGCCTATGTGGAAGAGCTCTACGAGCTCTACCTGCACGACCCTAACGCTGTGCCAGAAGAGTGGCGCACTTACTTTCAGAAGTTGCCTACCGACGGCAGCACTGCCATCGATGTTTCGCACTCGACAATCCGCGATCATTTCGTCTTGCTGGCAAAGAACCAGCGCCGCGCCCAACCGGTATCCGCCGGCAGCGTGAGCAGTGAGCACGAGAAGAAGCAAGTTGAAGTGCTGCGATTGATCCAGGCCTATCGGATGCGTGGCCACCAGGCAGCCCAGCTTGACCCGCTGGGGCTGTGGCAGCGTCCTGCACCTGCAGACCTGTCGATCAATCATTACGGCTTGACCAATGCCGATCTTGATACGACCTTCCGTGCCGGCGACCTGTTCATCGGCAAAGAGGAAGCGAGCCTACGCGAAATTCACGAAGCGTTGCAGCAGACATATTGCCGCACCATCGGCGCTGAATTCACGCACATCACCGATTCCGAGCAGCGCCAGTGGTTCCAGCAGCGTCTGGAAAGCGTGCGCGGCCGTCCGACCTATTCCGCCGACATCAAGAGCCACCTGCTCGAGCGCGTCACCGCCGGCGAAGGCCTGGAAAAATACCTGGGTACCAAATACCCGGGCACCAAGCGTTTCGGCCTGGAAGGCGGCGAAAGCCTGATTCCGATGCTCGACGAGTTGATCCAGCGTTCCGGTTCCTACGGCACCAAGGAAGTCGTGATCGGCATGGCCCACCGTGGCCGCCTCAACGTGCTGGTCAACACCTTCGGCAAGAACCCGCGCGAGCTGTTCGACGAGTTCGAAGGCAAGAAGAAGGTCGAGCTGGGCTCCGGTGACGTCAAGTACCACCAGGGCTTCTCGTCCAACGTGATGACCACCGGTGGCGAAGTTCACCTGGCCATGGCGTTCAACCCGTCCCACCTGGAAATCGTTTCTCCGGTGGTCGAAGGTTCGGTGCGCGCCCGTCAGGACCGTCGCAACGACCAGACCGGTGACAAGGTTCTGCCGATCTCGATCCACGGTGACGCGGCATTCGCCGGTCAGGGCGTGGTGATGGAAACCTTCCAGATGTCCCAGACCCGCGGTTTCCGTACCGGCGGCACTGTTCACATCGTGATCAACAACCAGGTTGGTTTCACCATCAGCAACCCGCTGGACTCGCGTTCCACCGAGTACGCCACCGACGTTGCGAAGATGATCCAGGCGCCGATCCTCCATGTGAATGGTGATGATCCGGAAGCCGTGTTGTTCGTGACCCAGCTGGCCATCGACTACCGCATGCAGTACAAGCGCGATGTGGTGATCGACCTGGTCTGCTACCGTCGTCGCGGCCACAACGAGGCCGACGAGCCAAGCGGCACCCAGCCACTGATGTATCAGCAGATCACCAAGCAGCGCACCACCCGTGAGCTGTATGCCGATCGCCTGATCCAGAGCGGTGTGCTTGACGCAGAGCGTGTTCAGGCGAAAGTCGATGAGTACCGCAATGCGCTGGACAACGGTCTGCACGTAGTGAAGAGCCTGGTCAAGGAACCGAACAAAGAGTTGTTCGTGGACTGGCGCCCATACCTGGGCCACACCTGGACCGCGCGTCACGACACCACCTTCGATCTCAAGACCCTGCAGGAACTGTCCGCCAAGCTGCTGGAATTGCCAGAAGGCTTCGTGGTTCAGCGTCAGGTCGCGAAGATCTACGAAGACCGTCAGAAGATGCAAGCCGGCGGCCTGCCGATCAACTGGGGTTACGCTGAAACCATGGCGTACGCGACCCTGGCGTTCGAAGGTCACCCGATCCGCATGACCGGCCAGGACATCGGCCGCGGCACCTTCTCGCACCGCCACGCTGTTCTGCACAACCAGAAAGATGCCAGCACTTACGTGCCGCTCAAGCATCTGTTCGAAGGTCAGCCGCGCTTTGACCTGTACGACTCCTTCCTGTCGGAAGAGGCGGTACTGGCATTCGAATACGGCTACTCGACCACCACGCCGAACGCGCTGGTGATCTGGGAGGCCCAGTTCGGCGACTTCGCCAACGGTGCGCAAGTGGTGATCGACCAGTTCATCACCAGCGGCGAGCACAAGTGGGGCCGTCTCTGCGGTCTGACCATGCTGCTGCCTCACGGTTACGAAGGTCAGGGCCCCGAGCACTCCTCGGCACGCCTGGAGCGTTACCTGCAGCTGTGCGCCGAGCACAACATTCAGGTGTGCATGCCGACCACGCCGGCACAGATCTACCACTTGCTGCGTCGCCAGGTGATCCGTCCTCTGCGCAAGCCGCTGGTGGTACTGACTCCTAAGTCGCTGCTGCGTCACAAGCTGGCCATCTCGACTCTGGAAGATCTGGCCGAAGGTTCGTTCCAGACCGTTATTCCGGAAATCGACGCACTGGACCCGAAAAAGGTCGAGCGCCTGATTCTGTGTAGCGGCAAGGTCTACTACGACCTGTTGGAAAAACGCCGTGCCGAAGGTCGTGAAGACATCGCCATCGTGCGTATCGAGCAGCTGTACCCGTTCCCTGAGGACGACCTGAACGAAGTCCTGGCTCCGTACACCAACCTCAAGCACGTGGTCTGGTGTCAGGAAGAGCCGATGAACCAGGGCGCCTGGTACTGCAGCCAGCACCACATGCGTCGCATCGTAGGCAATCACGACAAGTCGCTCGTACTCGAGTACGCCGGCCGTGACGCCTCTGCTGCGCCTGCTTGTGGCTACGCGTCGATGCACGCCGAGCAGCAGGAAAAACTGCTGCAAGATGCTTTCACTGTTTAACGCCTTCGCGCACCTGAAACCGAATTTAAGGAACCACAGATAATGGCTATCGAGATCAAAGCCCCCACTTTCCCGGAATCGGTTGCCGATGGCACCGTTGCCACCTGGCACAAGCAACCGGGCGAAGCCGTCAAGCGCGACGAGCTGATCGTCGACATCGAGACCGACAAGGTTGTGCTGGAAGTTCTGGCCACCGCTGACGGCGTGCTGGGCGCTATCGTCAAGAACGAAGGCGACACCGTTCTGTCCGACGAAGTTCTGGGCTCCATCGTTGAAGGCGGTGCCGCTACCGCTGCTCCGGCCGCTGCCGCTGCTGCCCCGGCTGCCGCTGACGGCGAAGACGATCCAATCGCCGCTCCTGCCGCGCGCAAGCTGGCTGAAGAAAACGGCATCAACATCGCTTCCGTTGCCGGTACCGGCAAAGGTGGTCGTGTGACCAAGGAAGACGTAGTGGCTGCCGTTGCCGCCAAGAAAGCCGCTCCGGCTGCCGCGCCTGCCAAGGCTCCGGCCCCGGCTGCCGCTGCTCCGGTGTTCGCTGCCGGTGATCGCGTCGAGAAGCGCGTACCAATGACCCGTCTGCGTGCCAAGGTTGCCGAGCGTCTGGTTGAAGCCCAGTCGAACATGGCGATGCTGACCACCTTCAACGAAGTCGACATGACCGAAGTCATGGCCCTGCGTTCGAAGTACAAGGACCTGTTCGAGAAGTCCCACAACGGCGTGCGCCTGGGCTTCATGTCGTTCTTCGTCAAGGCCGCCACCGAAGCGCTGAAACGCTTCCCTGCGGTCAACGCCTCGATCGACGGTTCCGACATCGTTTACCACGGCTACGCCGACATCGGTGTTGCGGTCTCCAGCGACCGTGGCCTGGTGGTTCCGGTTCTGCGTAATGCCGAGCTGATGAGCCTGGCCGAAATCGAAGGCGGCATCGCCACCTTCGGCAAGAAGGCTCGCGACGGCAAGCTGTCGATGGAAGAAATGACCGGTGGTACTTTCACCATCACCAACGGTGGTACTTTCGGCTCGATGATGTCGACCCCGATCGTCAACCCACCGCAAGCCGCTATCCTGGGCATGCACAACATCCTGCAACGTCCTATGGCGATCAACGGTCAGGTAGTAATCCGTCCGATGATGTACCTGGCGCTGTCCTACGATCACCGTCTGATCGACGGTAAAGAAGCTGTGACATTCTTGGTAACCATCAAGAACCTGCTGGAAGACCCGGCGCGTCTGCTTCTGGACATCTAAAAAGCAGTTGCAAGCTGCAAGCGACAAGCTCCAAGCCCCCAGGGCGAGGGGCTTCAAGCTTGCGGCTTGCGGCTTCTAGCTTGCCGTTAAAAGGAACCTTTTTATGACTCAGAAATTCGACGTAGTAGTGATTGGCGCGGGCCCAGGCGGTTATGTAGCTGCAATCAAGGCAGCACAGCTTGGCCTGACGACTGCTTGCATCGAGAAGTACACCGATAAAGAGGGCAAGCTGGCCCTCGGCGGTACTTGCCTGAACGTCGGTTGCATTCCTTCCAAGGCGCTGCTGGACAGCTCCTGGAAATTCCACGAAGCGCAGGACGGTTTTGCCATCCACGGTATCCAGCACGCTGGCGTGACCATGGACGTGCCGGCCATGATCGGTCGCAAGGCCAACATCGTCAAAGGCCTGACCAGCGGTGTTGCCACCCTGTTCAAGGCCAACGGCGTCACTTCGATCCAGGGCCACGGCAAGCTGCTGGCTGGCAAGAAGGTCGAAGTCACCAAGCCGGACGGTTCGGTTGAAGTGATCGAAGCCGAAAACGTGATCCTGGCTCCAGGTTCGCGTCCGATCGACATTCCACCGGCTCCGGTCGATCAGAACGTCATCGTCGACTCCACCGGCGCCCTGGAATTCCAATCCGTACCAAAACGTCTGGGCGTGATCGGCGCTGGCGTCATCGGCCTGGAGCTGGGTTCGGTCTGGTCGCGTCTGGGCGCGCAAGTGACTGTCCTCGAAGCACTGGACACCTTCCTGATGGCAGCTGACACCGCTGTTTCCAAGGAAGCGCTGAAAACCCTGACCAAACAGGGCCTGGACATCAAGCTGGGCGCTCGCGTGACCGGCTCCAAGGTCAACGGCGAAGAAGTCGTGGTGACCTACACCGACGCCAACGGCGAGCAAACCATCACTTTCGACAAGCTGATCGTTGCCGTTGGTCGCCGTCCGGTGACCACCGATCTGCTGGCTGCCGATTGCGGCGTGACTCTGGACGAGCGCGGCTTCGTGCACGTTGATGATCACTGCGCCACTACCGTACCGGGCGTCTACGCCATTGGTGACGTGGTGCGCGGCATGATGCTGGCTCACAAGGCCTCGGAAGAGGGCGTCATGGTTGCCGAGCGCATCAAGGGCCACAAGGCCCAGATGAACTATGACCTGATCCCTTCGGTTATCTATACTCACCCGGAAATTGCATGGGTCGGTAAAACCGAGCAGGCCTTGAAAGCTGAAGGCGTTGAAGTTAACGTCGGCACCTTCCCGTTTGCCGCCAGCGGCCGTGCCATGGCAGCCAACGACACCGGTGGTTTCGTCAAAGTCATCGCCGATGCCAAGACTGACCGCGTATTGGGCGTCCACGTGATTGGCCCAAGCGCTGCGGAACTGGTTCAGCAAGGTGCGATCGGCATGGAATTCGGCACCAGCGCCGAAGACCTGGGCATGATGGTTTTCTCCCATCCGACCCTGTCCGAAGCCCTGCACGAAGCAGCTCTGGCTGTGAATGGCGGCGCCATCCACATTGCCAACCGCAAGAAACGCTAAGCAATAATAAGAAACCACGGCGGTTGGCCCGTCGTGAGCCTTGTGCGCAAGACTCACCGCGGAATATCCGCTGGACTCGACCTCTTGAGGTAGCGCCACACACTGGATCGGGGCCCAGGCTCCGGGTTCAGGGTGTGGCGCTGGTTTGAGAGGAGCGGTCACAGGTGGTGCGGCACTCAATATTGAGCGCAGCGCCGAATGCGCAGTACCTAACGAAGACGGTAAAAAGCATGAATCTTCACGAGTATCAGGGTAAGCAGCTGTTCGCTGAATACGGCCTGCCAGTATCCAAAGGCTACGCGGTAGACACCCCGGAAGAAGCAGCAGAAGCTTGCGACAAAATCGGCGGCTCCGAGTGGGTTGTCAAAGCCCAGGTTCACGCCGGTGGTCGCGGTAAAGCGGGCGGCGTTAAGCTGGTTCGCAGCAAAGAAGACGCTAAGGCATTCGCTCAGCAGTGGTTGGGCAAGCGTCTGGTGACCTATCAGACTGACGCCAATGGCCAGCCTGTCACCAAGATCCTGGTTGAATCGTGCACTGATATCGCTAAAGAGCTGTACCTGGGCGCTGTCGTTGACCGTTCGAGCCGTCGCATCGTGTTCATGGCTTCCACCGAAGGTGGCGTGGACATCGAGAAAATCGCTCACGACACTCCAGAAAAAATTCTGAAAGCCACTATCGATCCACTGGTTGGCGCTCAGCCATTCCAAGGTCGCGAGCTGGCTTTCCAACTGGGTCTGGAAGGCAAGCAAGTTGCCCAGTTCGCCAAGATCTTCGTGGGTCTGGCCAAACTGTTCCAGGATCACGATCTGGCCCTGCTGGAAGTGAACCCGCTGGTGATCAAGGCTGACGGCGATCTGCACTGCCTGGACGCCAAGATCAACATCGACGCCAACGCCATGTACCGTCAGCCTAAGCTGAAGACTTTCCACGATCCGTCGCAGGACGATCCGCGCGAAGCGCACGCTGCCAAGTTCGAACTGAACTACGTAGCCCTGGAAGGCAACATTGGCTGCATGGTCAACGGTGCCGGCCTGGCCATGGGTACCATGGACATCGTCAACCTGCACGGCGGTAAGCCAGCCAACTTCCTCGACGTGGGCGGTGGTGCTACCAAAGAGCGCGTGACCGAAGCCTTCAAGATCATTCTGTCCGACACCAACGTCGCTGCAGTACTGGTCAACATCTTCGGCGGCATCGTTCGCTGCGACATGATTGCCGAAGGCATCATCGGCGCCGTGAAAGAAGTCGGCGTGAAAATCCCGGTTGTTGTTCGCCTTGAAGGCAACAACGCGGAACTGGGCGCTAAAGTACTGGCAGAAAGCGGCTTGAACATCATCGCTGCTACCAGCCTGACCGACGCTGCTCAACAAGTTGTCAAAGCTGCGGAGGGCAAATAATGAGCGTCCTGATCAATAAAGACACCAAAGTTATCTGCCAGGGCATTACCGGTTCGCAAGGTAGTTTCCACACCCAGCAAGCCATCGAGTACGGCACCAAGATGGTTGGCGGCGTAACTCCAGGCAAAGGCGGCACCGAGCACCTGGGCCTGCCAGTGTTCAACACCGTGAAAGACGCTGTAGCGGCCACTGGCGCCACCGCCAGCGTGATCTACGTTCCAGCTCCTTTCTGCAAGGACTCGATCCTGGAAGCGGCTTTCGGCGGCATCAAGCTGATCGTCTGCATCACCGAAGGCATTCCTACCCTGGACATGCTGGACGCCAAGGTTAAGTGCGACGAGCTGGGCGTGACCCTGATCGGCCCTAACTGCCCAGGCGTGATCACTCCAGGCGAATGCAAGATCGGCATCATGCCAGGTCACATTCACTTGCCAGGCAAGGTCGGTATCGTTTCCCGTTCCGGCACCCTGACTTACGAAGCCGTCAAGCAGACCACTGATGCCGGTTTCGGCCAGTCCACCTGCGTCGGCATCGGTGGTGACCCGATCCCGGGCTCCAACTTCATCGACATCCTGAAGCTGTTCCAGGAAGACCCGAAGACCGAGGCGATCGTGATGATCGGCGAGATCGGCGGTTCGGCTGAAGAAGAAGCGGCTGCCTACATCAAGGCTCACGTGACCAAGCCGGTTGTTTCCTACATCGCTGGTGTGACTGCTCCTCCGGGCAAGCGCATGGGCCATGCTGGCGCAATCATCTCTGGCGGCAAAGGCACTGCAGACGAGAAATTCGCTGCACTGCAAGACGCAGGCGTGAAAACCGTGCGTTCGCTGGCAGACATCGGCAAGGCCCTGGCCGAGCTGACCGGTTGGGCTGTCAAGTAAGCCTCGCGCTTAGCTTGTAGTTCTTCCAGCAAAGGCCACCTTCGGGTGGCCTTTGTGCTTTCTGGCGCAAGCCGGTTTGCCGGCGAAGGGGCCTGTGCGCGGGGGTGTTGTCCTTGGCGAGACCGGCGCTGGCGGGCCTGCTCCGACACGAGCCGGCCCCAGGGCGAACCAGGCTCTGGGCAACGCAGGCGCCAGCCGTGCGGTGGCTGCGCGGGGGGATTCATTCCGGTGGAAAAATAGTTTCAAAAAGGCGACATCCCCATGTCGCATATCAGAAAATTCTCATTGCGCCGGTGCGTTCGTCTTACAGATTCGGTAGGCTAGCCGCCTCTTTATGCGTCTGCTGCCCACAAGGTATCGGCGCGCTAAACGGGTCAGTCTTATACGGACTGACAGCATTTCCCTCACCCATAAGGGAAATCCCTCTCTAAATTCCGATTCAGTAGTGTGGTATTTCCTTAATGAAAGTGTTGAAAGGCCAGGACATTCTGGCGCTCGGCTTCATGACTTTTGCCCTGTTCGTCGGGGCTGGCAACATCATTTTCCCACCCATCGTCGGCTTGCAGTCCGGACCTCATGTCTGGATGGCGGCGCTGGGCTTTCTGATCACTGCGGTGGGCCTGCCGGTGATCACCGTGGTTGCCCTGGCCAAGGTCGGTGGCGCCATGGATGCGTTGAGCAGCCCCATCGGTAAAGTCGCCGGCGGTCTGTTGGCGGCGGTCTGCTACCTGGCGGTTGGCCCGCTGTTCGCCACGCCGCGCACCGCCACTGTGTCCTTTGAAGTGGGCCTGGCACCCCTGACCGGCGAGAGCCCGCTGGCACTGTTCCTCTACAGTTCGGCGTATTTCCTGCTGGTGTTCTTCATCTCCCTGTATCCAGGTCGTCTGCTGGATACCGTTGGCCGTTTCCTGGCGCCGCTGAAGATCATCGCCCTGGCGGTGCTGGGGATCGCAGCGTTCGCCCTGCCGGCCGGCAGCATTGGCGATGCCACGCCCGAGTATGTCGCCGCACCATTTTCCCAGGGCTTCATCAATGGCTACCTGACCATGGATACCCTGGGCGCCCTGGTGTTCGGCATCGTCATCGTCAATGCCATTCGCTCGCGCGGAGTCGAGTCGCCTCGACTGATCACCCGCTATGCGGTGATCGCCGGCCTGATCGCCGGGGTTGGCCTGGCGCTGGTGTACGTCAGTTTGTTCCGCCTCGGTTCGGGCAGCCATGAAGTGGCAGCCGGTGCCACCAACGGCGCAGCGGTACTGCATGCCTACGTGCAGCACACCTTCGGCTCCCTGGGCAGCGGTTTCCTCGCGGTGCTGATCTCCCTGGCGTGCCTGGTGACCGCCGTGGGTCTGACTTGCGCCTGTGCCGAGTACTTCAGCCGCGTAACGCCCTTGTCCTACAAGACGCTGGTCGTGATCCTCGCGGTTTTCTCGCTGTTGGTATCGAACCTTGGCCTGACCAAGCTCATCGCCTTCTCGATTCCGGTGCTGACCGCCATCTACCCGCCCTGCATTGCCCTGGTGGCCCTGAGCTTCTGCAAGGAGTTCTGGCAGGACCAGCGCCGCATCGTCGGTCCGGTGATGCTGGTGTCCTTTGTCTTCGGCCTGATCGATGCGCTCAAGGGCGCCGGCCTGGCCGATGGCCTGCCCAGCCAGCTGGCGCACCTGCCGTTGAGCGAGCAAGGCCTGGCCTGGCTGGTGCCTTCGGTGATCATCCTGGCGGTTGCCGTGATCTTCGACCGTATCCTGGGCAAGCCGGCCGAAGCGCTGGCTTGATCTGTCGGCAAGGGTTCAGGGTCGCCACAAGCGGCTCATGAGCATCCAGAACAATGCCCCGTATCGATCGATACGGGGCATTTTTTATGGGGCTCGTGCAGTGCCTTTTTCCTTTGCGTGGCGTCGAAGCTGTGTCCTCTGCCACGCCCTACAGGAATTTGCATGTCGTTCGTCCAAGCCAACCTGATTCATTTACTGGCCGCTTTGTGGTTCGTCATCTGCTGGGGCGGCTATACCCGTTATGCCACCTGGAAGGGACGGGACACCGCCTGCCTGGCCAGTGTCCTGCACCTGTATCGCGAAGACTGGATGCGCCGCATGCTGTTGCGTGACAACCGTATCGCCGACGCCAGTGTGATCGGCAACCTGGAACGCAACGCTTCGTTCTTCGCCTCCAGCACCCTGATCATCCTGGCGGGCATTCTTACCGTGCTTGGAGCCTCGGAACGCGCGGTGTCGCTGCTGGCGGACATTCCCATGGTCCAGCAGGCGTCCCAGGGCATGTCGGAGATCAAGCTGCTGTGTCTGGCGCTGGTGTTCGTCTACGCCTTCTTCACCTTCAGCTGGTGCATGCGCCAGTACAACTTCGCCGCCATTCTGGTGGGCTCGGCACCAATGATCGGTGAGCGCCAGGTGTCCGAGCAGGAGCGCAAGGCTTTCGCTTCGCGGGCGGCACGGGTCATTTCCATGGCTGCCAACCAGTTCAACTTCGGCCTGCGCTCCTATTACTTCGGCATGAGCATGCTGGCCTGGTTTGTCAGCCCCTGGCTGTTCATGGTGATGAGCGCGGGGGTGGTGCTGGTGCTTTATCGTCGCGAGTTTCATTCCGACGTACTGGATGTGATGGTCTATACCCCTACGGAGGCGCCATTGCCCGAGACAAACAAGGAGCTAGGCTGATGAGTATTTCGTTCTGGTGCGTGTTTATCAGTGCGTTGCTGATTTTCATTGCGCGCATTCCGGTGGCCAAGGCCATGAAAGAGCAGGGCGGTTACAACAAGCATCTGCCACGTCAGCAACAGGCCCAACTGACCGGGCTGGGCGCGCGGGCCCTGGCGGCGCATCAGAACAGTTTCGAGGCCTTCATGCTGTTTGCGGTCGGGGTGCTGATGGCCCATGTCACCCAGACTCAAGGCTGGTTGATCGACGTCCTGGCCATCACCTTTGTGATTGCCCGGGTCTTCTATCTGGCTTGCTATCTTGCGGATCTGACCTGGCAGCGAAGTCTGTTCTGGGCGGTGGGAATCTTGTGTTCCTTGTTGTTGATGCTTAGTCCAACTTTTCGCTGGTTGCTTATCTAGTCATTTCTTTCGGACACAATAAAGCCCGCACTTGGCGGGCTTTATTTATATCTTGCGCTAAAACCGAGTTAGTTGGTTTTAGGGGCTGCTTCCTTGGCGCTTTCTTCGGCTGCGGCCTTGTTGGATTCAGCCTGGTCTTTGGCAGCTTCGGCGTTTTCCTTGGCAGCTTCGTTCACTTTATCCTGAGCTTCGTTCATTTTTTGTTGAGCTTGCTCAGCGTGTTGGTTGGCATCTTGAGCTTTGTCCTCGGATTTTTTGTCACAGGCAGCCAGACCGAGGGAAGCGGTCAGCATCAGGGCAATAGCTAAAGTCTTACGCATGGGGTGTTTCTCCTTAGTGAAGATATCTACTGGCCTTTCGATCATGGTCTTGTGATTTAAGTTCCTTGGGGTTCCTAGATATATTAAGTATTTGTTCTACGGAACTTTTATCGCCCTGGCCAACCATCGATTCCTGACACTAACAAGAGAGATAACCCATGGCGCAGAATCCTGTTTTCGAGCGTGCATTGCGCTTTCTTTCCGCCTTGCGACACTGCCAGGTGCTGGGCATCAGCGTGCATAGCGCATCAGCGCAGGGCATGACCCTGACCTTGCCCTACAGCCCGCAGATCGTCGGCGATCCCCACACTGGAATCATCCACGGTGGCGCCCTGACCACCCTCATGGACACGGCCTGTGGCATGGCCACGTTGTGCGTGCTGCCGGAGTTCGAGGTTTGCCCGACCCTGGACCTGCGCATCGACTACATGCACCCGGCGGTGCCTCATCACGACGTGCATGGTTTTGCCCAGTGCTACCGGGTCACCACCGATGTGATCTTTACCCGCGGTTTTGCCTATCAGGACGATCCGCAGCGCCCGGTAGCCCATGTGGTCGGTACGTTCATGCGCATGGGCAAGGGTCTCAAGGGCACCCCGGGTTTTGCCACGGCCCTCAAGGGAGCGCGTCCATGAGCGAAGATCTCAAGGTGTTGCTGGAGCAGGCTCACCAACAGGGCGACTACGGTCCCTTGCTGCAGAAGATTCCCTACGCCGCCCTGATCGGCATCGAATGCTCGCGGCTGGGGGACGAGTTGCTGTTTCGCTTGCCGGCCAACAAGGACAACATCGGCAATCCCTTGCTGCCGGCGCTGCATGGCGGAGTGATCGCCGGTTTCATGGAATTGGCGGCGGCTGTGCATCTGTTGATCTTTACCGGCGCTCCCGGGGTGCCGAAGATCATCGATTTTTCCCTGGATTACCTGCGTGCCGGGCAGTTTCGCGACACCTTTGCCCGCTGCCAGGTCTGGCGCCAGGGGCGGCGCGTGGCCAACGTCGCGATCACCGCCTGGCAGAGCACCGCCGACGAGCCGATTGCCACCGCCCGTGCACATTTCAAGATCGAAGAGGCACCCGCCCCTTGAAATCCGGCGAGCTACCCCCACTTCCATGTCATCCCGCCGTTCTCCGCTTCCGGAGCGCGACCACAGCCATCTGATTGGAGTTTGATGACCATGAGTGTGGAAACTCAAAAGGAAACCCTGGGCTTCCAGACCGAGGTGAAGCAACTGCTGCACCTCATGATCCATTCGTTGTATTCCAATAAGGAAATCTTCCTTCGCGAATTGATCTCGAACGCCTCTGACGCCGTCGACAAATTGCGTTTCGAAGCCCTGTCCAAGCCCGAGTTGCTGGAAGGTGGCGCCGAACTGAAAATCCGTGTGAGCTTCGACAAGGACGCCAAGACCGTCACCCTCGAAGACAACGGTATCGGCATGAGCCGTGAAGATGTCATCACTCACCTGGGGACCATCGCCAAGTCCGGCACCGCCGACTTCATGAAAAACCTCACCGGCGACCAGAAGAAGGACTCGCACCTGATCGGTCAGTTCGGCGTGGGCTTCTACTCCGCATTCATCGTTGCCGATCAGGTCGAAGTGTTCAGCCGCCGTGCCGGCCTGCCGGCCAGCGAGGGCGTGCACTGGTCGTCCAAGGGCGAAGGCGAGTTCGAGGTTGCGACCATCGACAAGGCCGAACGCGGCACCCGCATCGTCCTGCACCTGAAGTCCGGTGAAGACGAATTCGCCGATGGCTGGCGCCTGCGCAACATCATCAAGAAGTATTCCGACCACATCGCCTTGCCGATCGAGCTGCCCAAAGAAGCCGCTGCCGCCGAAGGCGAAGAGAAACCGGCGCTGGAGTGGGAAACCGTCAACCGCGCCAGTGCCCTGTGGACCCGTCCGCGTACCGAGATCAAGGACGAGGAATACCAGGAGTTCTACAAGCACATCGCCCATGACTTCGAGAACCCGCTGAGCTGGAGCCACAACAAGGTAGAAGGCAAGCTGGAATACAGCTCGCTGCTCTACGTGCCGGCTCGTGCACCGTTCGACCTGTACCAGCGTGAAGCGCCGAAGGGCCTCAAGCTCTACGTACAGCGCGTGTTCGTCATGGATCAGGCCGAGTCCTTCCTGCCGCTGTACCTGCGCTTCATCAAGGGCGTGGTGGACTCCAACGACCTGTCGCTGAACGTCTCGCGGGAAATCCTGCAGAAAGACCCGATCATCGATTCGATGAAGTCGGCGCTGACCAAGCGCGTGCTGGACATGCTGGAAAAACTGGCGAAGAACGAGCCTGAGCAATACAAGGGCTTCTGGAAGAACTTTGGCCAGGTGATGAAGGAAGGCCCGGCCGAAGACTTCGCCAACAAGGAAAAGATCGCCGGCCTGCTGCGCTTCGCTTCCACTCAGGGCGACGACGGCGAGCAGACCGTGTCCCTGGCCGACTACCTGGCTCGCGCCAAGGAAGGTCAGGACAAGATCTACTTCCTCACCGGCGAATCCTACGCCCAGGTCAAGAACAGCCCGCACCTGGAAGTCTTCCGCAAGAAAGGCATCGAAGTGCTGCTGCTCACCGACCGCATCGACGAGTGGCTGATGAGCTACCTCAACGAGTTCGACGGCAAGAGCTTTGTCGACGTGGCTCGTGGCGACCTGGACCTGGGCAACCTGGACTCGGAAGAGGACAAGAAGGCTGCCGAGGAAGTCGCCAAGACCAAGGAAGGCCTGGTTGAGCGGATCAAGACCGCGCTGGGCGAGAGCGTCAGCGAAGTGCGGGTTTCCCACCGCCTGACCGACTCCCCGGCGATCCTGGCCATCGGCGAGCAGGACCTGGGGCTGCAAATGCGTCAGATCCTCGAAGCCAGCGGGCAGAAGGTTCCGGATTCCAAGCCGATCTTCGAATTCAACCCGACTCACCCGTTGATCGAGAAACTCGACGGCGAGCAGAACGAAGAGCGCTTTGGCGACCTGTCGCACATCCTCTTCGATCAAGCGGCCCTGGCGGCCGGCGACAGCTTGAAAGACCCGGCGGCCTATGTGCGCCGACTGAACAAGCTGCTGGTTGAACTGTCGGTTTAACCAGGTTGCAGGAAAAACCCGCTTCGGCGGGTTTTTTCATTCTGGTGTCCCCCTACTGGAGAAGATGAGTCATGAGTCAAATCACCGTGCGTTCCGTGGTCTATCAGATCGATGGCCAGCCCTATGAAGGCCTGCTGGCCTTTGATGCCGCCCATAAAGGCGCGCTCCCGGGGTTGCTGATGGCGCCGAACTGGATGGGTGTCAGCGCCGGCGCGCAGCAGCTCGCCGAGTCGGTGGCGGCCAAGGGGTATGTGGTGCTGATCGCCGACCTGTATGGCCAGTCGGTACGCCCCAGCGACGCCGATCAGGCCGGTGCGGCGATGATGCCCCTGAAGAATGACCGGGCGCTGCTGCGCCGGCGGATGCAGGCGGCCTTCAGCGCCCTGCAGAGCCAGGCCGAGGCCGCGGTGGACCTGTCCAGGCTGGCCACCTTCGGTTTCTGCTTTGGCGGCTGCTGCGCGCTGGAGCTGGCCCGCAGCGGGGCGCCAGTAAAGGCCGCGGCTTCCTTCCATGGCACCCTGGACACGCCCGATCCTGCAGATGCGCAGAACATCAAGGGCTCGGTGCTGGTGCTGCACGGTGCGGCCGATCCGCTGGTGGCCAAGGAACAACTGCCGGCCTTCGAGGCGGAGATGAATGCCGCAGGTGTTGACTGGCAACTGGTCAGCTACGGCGGCGCGGTGCATTCCTTCACCGATCCCCAGGCCAATGTCCCGGGCAAGATGATGTATGACGCCAAGACCTCGGCCCGGGCCTTCGCCACCCTGTACTACCTGCTGGACGAAGTGTTCCAGGGCTGACGGCATCCCCTGATCCGCCAGGAGCCGGCCTGCCGGCGATAGAGGGGCCTGTGGGCGATGCAAGGCCTGTGGGCCTGTTCGCCGACAAGCCGGCTCCTGCAGATCAGTGGCGGGAAGCGGGCAGTTCGATGCGCTCGCTTTCTCCCGGCACTTGCGGCCAGTCCCCGGCTGCCCAGCGTCCGCGTGCGGCCTCGATCAACAGCGGGTCGCTGGCGACAAAGTTCCAGTTGATCCGTCGCGGCCCGTCCAGAGGCGCACCGCCAAGCAGTACCGCATGGCAGTCGCTCTCGGCGAACAGCGTGGCGTTTTCTCCCTCCGGCAACACCACCAGCGAGTGCGGGGGCAGTGGCTCGCCGTCCAGTTGTGCCTCGCCGTCCAGCACATACAGCGCGCGTTGCTGATGCTCGGTGGGAATCAGCAGGCTGGTGGCGGTCTGCAGGTGCAGTTCGGCATACAGGGTCGGGGAGAGCACCGGCACCGGCGACTCCAGGCAGAAGCCGCTGCCGGCGATCATGCGGATCGTGACCCCGAGGTTGTCACTCACCGGCAGTGTGGCCGCGGGGTGATGGCTGTAGTGCCCGGGTCCCTGCTCATGCTCCTTGGGCGAGGCCAGCCAGACCTGCAAGCCATGCAGGGTGAAAGCCTGGCTCAGCAAGGCCTCGGGCGTGCGCTCGACGTGGGCGATGGCACTGCCTGCGGTCATCCAGCTGACGTCCCCGGGGAGGACGATCTGGTCCGAGCCGAGGCTGTCCTTGTGGCGGATCTGTCCTGCGAACAGGTAGGTCAGCGTGGACAGGCCGATATGCGGGTGCTGGCGGATGTTCATGCCTTTGCCGGCGGGGTAGGGGGTGCTCAGCATGTGGTCGAAGAATACGAAAGGGCCGACGCTGCGGCACTGTGCCGAAGGCAGGGGGCGGAGGATAGGCTGGCCTTCAACGTCCTCGACGCGGGGGCGGATCACTAGGGGTGAATTCATGGCGGATTCCAGACTGACCGGGGGTATGCCCGCAAGCATAACCCCCGGATGCCAGCCTTGCCGCTACTGGCTGAAGGCGCCTTCGGACAGGTGAGTCTCGATGCTGACTTCACTGGTGGTCATCAGCTTGTGGATCGGGCAGCGGTCGGCCACCCGGTGCAACTCCTCACGCTGGGCGTCGGTGAGCACGCCCTTGAGGGTCAGCTTCACGTGCAGGGCGTACTTGCCTTGCTGTTCCTGGCTGTTGTCGTGCTTGAGCTCCACCGTGACGCCGGTGAGCGGGATGTTTTTCTTCTGTGCGTAGAGCTTGAGGGTCAGGGCCTTGCAGGCCCCCAGGGCGGCATCGAAATAATCGTGGGGCTCGGGCGCGGTGCCTTCGCCACCGGCGTACTGGGGCAGGTCGGTGAACAGCTGATGGTCGTCGACCTGGATGCTGTGGCGGAAACCTTCGCTGGACTCGGTATTGACGGTAATGGTCATGGCAAACCTCAGGCAGTGATGAATGTCGGATCGGATGGTAAAGGTGCTGAAGTTATAGAGCATCGGCCGGCGCAGGCGTTCAGGTTTTTACTGGCGGTAGCCGATGGCCCGGTGGCACGCCGATGAATGTGCAAGCAGCGACGTCGCAGCGGGTTTCGAGGTGGAAGCTGTACTGTTTGATCGGAAAATGTCGATTTTCTGTGAGCTGAATCGTTTTACTCTGAGGTATCGAAGTCATAGGGCGTTTTGATATCACGTTTTTGTCTTACGCAAATTTCCGCCGGCCCGATACCGTCTAAGAGCACCCTGCTGCAAGCTCTTGCAGCGCTCTAGGAAGGAGCCAAAGGAATGAGTCTCAGAAGTCTCAACATCGCCCCCCGCGCCAGCCTGGGTTTTGGCTTGCTGGCGCTGATGGTGTTTGTCCTCGGCGCATTTGCCCTGATGCAGATGGCCAACATGCGCCAGCAGTCCGATGAGGTGGAAAGCAACTGGTTGCCCAGCGTCATGTCGGTGGGCGACATGAGCCAGGATCTGTTGCGTCTTCGCGCCCTGACCCTGCGCCTGCTGATCAATCGCGACCCCCAGGCCCTGGCCCAGAACGAAGCCAAGATCAAGGACATCAAGAGTGGCCTGGGCGTTGCCCAGGGGCGCTATGAGTCGCTGATCGTGCTGCCCCAGGAGCGGGTCCTGTTCGATCGCTTCAAGGACGTGGAGCAGCAGTACCTGCAGCGGCAGGCCCAGGTCATGGCCTTCTCCAGCCAGAATCAGCTGGAGGAGGCGGTCAAGGTGGTCAACGGTGAAATGAACCAGTTGGCCGATGAAATGGCCGCGACACTGCACGAGCTGATCGACTTGAACAAGCAAAGTGCGACCCAGGCCACGGATCTGGCTCAGGCAGTGTTCAGCCAGTCGCGCGTCTGGGTGGTGGTGATGATCGTGGTGGCGGCCCTGGTGACCATTGGCCTGGCCTTGTTGTTGACCCGCAGCATCGTCCTGCCGCTGGCGCAGTCCTTGCGCGTCGCCGAGGTGGTGGCCGGCGGCGACCTGACCGGAGACATCACGGTGATCGGCAAGGACGAGCCGGCGCGCCTGTTGCTGGCGCTCAAGGCCATGCAGCACAGCTTGCGCGAGACTATCCGGCGCATTTCCGATTCCTCCAGCCAGCTTGCCTCGGCTTCCGAGGAGCTCAGTTGCGTCACCGAGGATGCGACCCGGGGCCTGCATCAGCAGAGCCAGGAGATCGAACAGGCCGCCACGGCAGTGAATCAGATGACCGCCGCGGTGGAGGAGGTGGCGAGCAACGCGGTGGCCACTTCCGAAGCGTCCCGGGAGTCAGATCGGATCGCCCAGCACGGTCGCGAACAGGTGCATCAGACCGTGCTGTCCATCGAGTCGCTGGCCGAGGACGTGACAGCCAATGCCAGTCAGGTCGAACAGCTGGCGCAGAAGGTCTACGGCATCAGCAAGGTGTTGGAGGTGATTCGCTCCATCGCCGAGCAGACCAACCTGTTGGCCCTGAACGCGGCCATCGAGGCGGCGCGGGCCGGGGATGCCGGGCGCGGCTTCGCGGTGGTGGCCGATGAAGTGCGGGCCCTGGCCCATAGGACCCAGCAGTCGACCCAGGAAATCGAGCAAATGATCGGCGGTATCCAGCAGGGCACCGATCAGGCGGTCAGCTCCATGCAGCAGAGCAATAGCCGCGCCCATTCGACCCTGGAAGTGGCCAAGGCGGCGGGGCAGGCGCTGGAGGAAATCGCTTCGGCCTTCACCCTGATCAACGAGCGCAACATCGTGATCGCCAGTGCCTCGGAGCAACAGGCGGCGGTGGCGCGGGAAGTGGACCGCAACCTGATGAACATCCGCAACCTGGCGTTGCAGACCTCGGCCGGGGCCAATCAGACCAGCGCGGCCAGCCAGGAACTGTCGCGGCTGGCGGTGGACCTGAACAGCATGGTGGCGCGTTTTTCCGTCTGAGCCGCTGGCGCCGGAAAATGGCAGGCAAAAAAAAGCCCCGAACCGGTCGGGGCTTTTTCATGTCGCGAAGCGGCGAGGCTTACTTGCCCTGCCAGCGCTTCAGCACGAGGGTGGCGTTGGTGCCACCGAAGCCGAAGCTGTTGCTCATCACGGTGTTGATGGTGGCGTCTTCGCGAGTCTTGGTCAGGATCGGCATGTCGGCCACTTCCGGGTCCAGCTCGTCGATGTTGGCCGAACCGGCCATGAAGTTGCCTTCCATCATCAGCATGCAGTAGATCGCTTCGTGAACGCCGGCGGCGCCCAGGGAGTGACCCGACAGGCTCTTGGTGGAGCTGATGGCTGGAGCCTTGTCGCCGAACACTTCACGCACGCCTTTCATTTCCGCGACGTCGCCGACCGGAGTCGAGGTGCCGTGGGTGTTCAGGTAGTCGATCGGGGTGTCGACAGTGGACATGGCCATCTGCATGCAGCGGATAGCGCCTTCGCCGCTTGGGGCCACCATGTCGTAGCCGTCGGAAGTGGCGCCGTAGCCGACGATTTCCGCGTAGATCTTGGCACCACGGGCCAGAGCGTGTTCCAGCTCCTCGACGACCACCATGCCGCCACCGCCGGCGATGACGAAACCGTCACGCTTGGCGTCGTAGGCGCGGGAGGCTTTTTCCGGGGTTTCGTTGTACTGGGTGGACAGGGCGCCCATGGCGTCGAACAGGAACGACTGGGTCCAGTGCTCTTCTTCACCGCCGCCGGCGAAGACGATGTCCTGCTTGCCCATCTGGATCTGTTCCATGGCGGTGCCAATGCAGTGAGCACTGGTGGCGCAGGCAGAAGCGATGGAGTAGTTCAGGCCCTTGATCTTGAACGGTGTGGCCAGGCAGGCGGAAACGGTGCTGCTCATGGTCCGCGTGACGCGGTATGGGCCAACGCGCTTGACGCCTTTCTCGCGCAGGATGTCCAGCGCTTCCATCTGGTTCAGGGTCGAGGCACCACCGGAACCGGCGATCAGGCCGGTACGCGGGTTGGAGACTTGTTCTTCGCTCAGGCCGGAGTCGGCGATGGCGTCTTTCATGGCCAGGTAGGCGTAAGCCGCCGCGTGGCCGACGAAGCGATAGATCTTGCGATCGATCAGTTCTTCGAGGTTCAGGTCAATGGAGCCGGAAACCTGGCTACGCAGACCCATTTCGGCATATTCCGGGTTGAAGCGGATGCCAGGGCGACTTGCACGCAGGTTAGCGGAGACGGTCTCTTTGTCATTGCCCAGGCACGAAACAATGCCCAGACCAGTGATAACGACGCGGCGCATGCGGATAACCCTTAGAAGTTGTCAGTGGAGGTAAACACGCCGACCCGGAGGCCTTCGGCGGTGTAGATTTCGCGGCCGTCAACGCTGACCGAGCCATCGGCGATGGCCATGTTCAGCTTGCCCTTGAGCACGCGCTTGATGTGAATGTTGTAGGTGACCTTTTTCGCCGTCGGCAGAACCTGGCCGAAGAACTTCACTTCTCCCGAACCCAGGGCGCGACCGCGGCCCGGCAGGCCTTGCCAGCCGAGGAAGAAACCGACCAGCTGCCACATGGCATCCAGGCCCAGGCAGCCCGGCATCACCGGATCGCCTTCGAAGTGGCAAGCGAAGAACCACAGGTCTGGAGTGATATCCAGCTCAGCGACCAATTCACCTTTACCGTACTTGCCACCCTCTTCGCTGATATGGGTGATGCGATCCACCATCAGCATGTTGGGGGCGGGCAGTTGCGCGTTACCTGGGCCGAACAGCTCACCGCGACTGCAGCGCAGCAGGTCTTCCCGAGTAAAGGCGTTTTGTTTGGTCATGCGAGCTCCTCAATAGTCCCGTGCGGCAGGGTTGGGCAATCTTCCCGGCCGATCGAAGCGTTCATGCCTCGAGCCGGCAGCCTACTCATAGACTATTGCGTTGTAGTGAAAGTCACAGCGCCAAGGGTATGAAAGTACACTTGTTCACTGAAATTTTTTTTGAGGGCCTTTTCAGGGCCCCGTCGGGTGCCTAAGACTGCCGCACTTTCGCCCGTCACGCCAGTCGCACCTGTTGGAAAATAGCCTGTTACTGCACCCAACGTTGGAGAATCTGCTGCAGATCCGCACGCTTGAACGGCTTGGCCAGGTAGTCGTTCATGCCCGCTGCCAGGCAGGCTTCGCGGTCGCCCTGCAAGGCGTTGGCGGTCAGGGCGATGATCGGCAGATCGGCGCAGCCGGGCAATTGGCGGATCTGCCGGGTGGCTTCATAACCATCGACCAGCGGCAGTCGGCAATCCATCAGAATCGCCTCGAAAATCAGGCTCTCGGCGCTGCGCACCGCCTGGGCCCCGTCGGTGACGATGCTCACGGTGAAGCCCAGGCTGCGCAGCATGGCCTGGATCACGGTCTGGTTCACCGGGTTGTCTTCCACCAGCAGCACATTGCGGCCCTCGCCCTGGTGAGCGGCGGTGCTGACGCGCGGTGCCAGCACCGGCAGGCTTTGCTGGAACAGCGCCAGGGGGATCTCCAGGGTGAACACCGAGCCACGGCCTTCCTCGCTCTGGGCCCGCAGGGTGCCGCCCATGCGTTCGGCCAGGGTGCGGGCAATAGGCAGGCCCAGGCCGGTGCCGCCATACCGCCGGGAAATGCTGCTGTCGGCCTGCTGGAATGCATCGAACATCAGCTCCAGGCTGGCGGGGCTGATACCGATTCCGCTGTCGCGCACCGCACAGGTGAACCACAGGAGCTCATGATCCAGGGCCTGCCACTGCGCTTCGATGATCACGCTGCCTTGTTCGGTGAACTTCAGGGCGTTGCCGATCAGGTTGACCAGAATCTGCCGGATCCGCGTCGGGTCGCCCTTGACCTGCAGCGACTCCATGCCCGGTGGCAGGCGCAGTTGCAGGTCCAGGCCGCGCTGCAGGGCGCTGTGCTGGAAGGCCTGGGCCGAGCTGCCGATCAGTTCGGCGAGGTTGAACGGGATGTGTTCCAGCTCCAGGGCCGAGCGTTCGATGCGCGAGAAGTCGAGGATGTCGTTGATCACCTTCAGCAGGTGTTCGGTGGACTCCGAAGCCAGCGCCGCGTATTCGCTCTGCTCCTGGGTCATCTCGGTGGTTTCCAGGAGCTGCAGCATGCCCAGCACGCCGTTCATCGGGGTGCGTAGTTCGTGGCTCATCATCGCCAGGAAATCCGATTTCGCCTTGTTCGCCCGTTCCGCTTCCTCCCGGGTCTGGATCAGTTGCGACATGGCCTGTTGCTGCTCGCGGCTGGCCAGCTCCAGGCCGGCGGCGAGGTTGTTGATGTGGCGTGCCAGATTGCCCAGCTCGCCGTCGTCGACAATCGGCAGCGGCGCCTTGAAGTCGCCTTCCTGGATCGCCTTGACCGCGTTACCCATGGCGCTGATGGGTTGCGCCAGGCCGGCAGCCAGGCGCCGTGCGAGGAGGAAGGTGAAGAGCAGGGCGAACAGGGCGAGGATCGCGGCCTTGAGGAGAATTTCCTGCTGGCGCTGGCTGAAGGCGTCGTTGGACATGCCGACAATGACCCGTCCCAGATACCCGTCGCCCTGGGGCCCGAGGCTGGTCGGGTCGTCTTCCAGGAAGTCGTTATGCACCTGGATGCGCTGCAAGCGCACCGGCGCCTGGAACACCTTGATCTGTTGCGCCTGTTTATGAGTGGCAGACGGTTGCTCGACATACACCAGGATGTTGTTGGCGCTGTCCTGGACCTCCAGAAAGTGCACGTGGGGCGTGGCCAGGGTGGCCTGCAACAGGCTTTCCAGGCCTTCGTTGTTGCCGGAGATCACGCCGTACTCGGTGGCTGGCGCCAGCTGGTTGGCAATCAGTTGGCCGGTGTGGTTGAGCTCCTGGCGCAGGTCCTGAATGCGCACGAAGGTGAAGAAGCTGATCAGCAACAGGGTCAGGAGCAAGGCCGGGCCGAGGCTGATGAGCTGCGTGCGGGTGTGGATGTCCCATCGGCGACGCAATTTCATGGGCGTTGCTCTCCTTCACTCAGTTGGCGCGCGACGGCTTGCGGGTCGATTTCCTCGATGCCCAGTGAGCGTGCCACCTGTGGATTGCTCAGTACTTTGAAGGCCGTCGGGTACAGTGCCCGGGGCCAGCGATTCGGCGCCTGCTCAAGCAGGCTGTCCAGGGTCTGCAGCCAGTCCTGCTGGTCGCTGTAGGTGCTGGCCAGGCTGCCGGCCCTGACGAAGCCGGCATTGGGGCCGATCAGCGCCCGCTGCTGGGCGTAGCTGCTCAGGAGCAGGTTCTTCACGGTTTTCGGGTTGTACAGCTTGGGGTCATCCAGGCCCAGCAGCACGTCGCTGTTGCGCAGCAGGTTTTGCAATGGCCGGCTGTCGTGGGTGCTGTCCCAGGCTTCGGCGACGATCTCCAGGCCCAGGGATTGCGCGGCGCCGCGCAGCTCCTTGAGCAGGAACTGGCTGTCCTCGCTGTACAGCACGCCAACCCGGCGCACCTGGGGCAAGACCTGGCGGATCAGGTGCAACTGACGACTCGGCGGTGGATCGCTCCAGAGCAGGCTGAGCTCGGGGTGGTGCAGGCCTTGCAGGCGCTGTTCGGCTTGCAGGCGGCTGATGCGCAGGACCAGGGTGGCCGGGCCCTGGGGATCTTGCAGGCGCCAGTCGAGGCTTTGCGGATCCAGCAGAATCAGGCGCGTGGCGCTGGGCAGCTGGCCCGGCGCCGGCAGTTGCTCCAGCGGTACGAAGCGCACCTGGTCCTGAGGGCGTTGGGCGGCCAGCTCTGCGGTGAAGGTGCGTACCGCCGGGTTGTCCTCGCTGGCGGTCAGCAAGACGTCGGCGGCGCGCAGCGGTGCGCACAGCAGCAGACTCAGCAGGAACAGGCCCCAGCCGAGTCGGCGACGCAAGTCCAAGGCCCCCGAGGGCCGCTGCCGGGCCACGCTAGAACTCCAGCTCGGCGCTGAAATAGACCAGGTGCCGCGAGTCGTAGCGGTTGTCGGCGAAGGTGCTGGGCTGGTGGTCGAGTCGTTGTTGCAGTGTGCCCGCCAGTTCCAGGTTGGCCTTGCCCAGGGCCAGGCGCTTGGCGATGCGCGTGTCGACGCGTTCGAAGCGGTAGCCGTTGAGGGCGCTGTCGCCGTAATAGAACAACGCGCTGGACCAGCCCCGGCCCCAATTGCGCAGCCAGCCGGCGGAGCCGCTGTTGCTGGCGGTCAGGCGCTGGTCCAGGGGGTTGCTGGCTTGGGCGTGGACATAGGCGTAGGTCAGGCGCAGGCGGTCGGCGTGGCTCAATTGCCAGTCCAGCTGGCTTTCGGTGCCGGAGAAGCGTGAGGAATTGCTGTTGCTGGCGATGTATTGGTTGTTGCGCAGCGGCTCGCTGATCATGCCGCTGATTTCGTCGTAGAACAGCTTGATGTCGAGGTTCAGGGCCTGGTCGACGAAGTAGCCGTTGTAGCCCAGCTCGCGGGAGCGCATGTGTTCCTGATCGAGGTTGCCCGGGCCCCGGGTCTTGACGAAGTACTGGGCGCTGCTCTGGCCGTAGACCGGGCTGCTCAGGCCGGTGACCCGGTAGCTCCAGTTGACGTTGTTCTCGAACATGTCCGGGGAGCGGATGGCTTCCGAATACACCGCCCGCAGCCCGTGGCGCGGGTTGATCAGGTAGTTGACGGCGATCCGTGGCGTCAGCGAGTTGCCGGTCAGCTGGGTGTCTTCGTACATAGCCCCGCCCTGGATCAGCCAGTGTTCGCTGGCTCGCCACTCCAGCTGGCCGAACAGGCGCCAGGTGGTGTCGTCGAGGGTGCCGTTGAAATAGGTTTCGGAGTCGGCCCGGTCGTAACGATAGTTCATGCCGCTGACCAGTCGCAGGTTATCGCTGAGGCTCAGGGTGTCCTGCAGTTCAAGGTCGTAACGGGTTTCGCGGGTGCTCTGGTCGATGTTGCCGCAGACGGTATTCTTGCCTCCGCCGTTTTTCCATTGATCGATGACTTGGTTGGCCAACGCCTGTTCCGTCGTGGTTCCGCTAGGCGCCCCACTCAAGTAATCGGGCATGTGGCGCGCCAGGCGCTCGGCGTAATTCGGGTTGATTTGCCACAGGCGCGTCAGTTCGGGGCTGAAGGAAATGGCTGCGTCACAGGCGCGCCAGGTTTGCTGGCGATCCCAGTGCTGGGCCGAGCCCTGGATATAAAGGCTGTGCTGCGCATTGAGCTCCAGGTTCCAGCGCAGTGACCCGGCGTAGTCCTTGGCGATCACATCGGAGTCTTTGCCCTGCTGGGATACGCCGTAGAACACCGGTTTATAGGTATAAGGCCGCTGGTTGGTGCCTTCCTTGGCATTTAGTTGCCAATCGATGCTCTGCTGCTCGTCGAGCATCTGGCTCACCGACAGGCTGAAGCGGTTCAAGCGCTTGCTGTCGCGGTAGTCGGCGCCCAGGCGATTGTGGTCGAAGCCGTCATCTTCCTGTCCGGACAACGACAGGCGCAGGTCGCCGGTTTCCCAGCCCGTACCCTGGCTGGCGTACCAGTCGCTGATGCCGCGCTGGCCCCGGGTCACCTTGAACCGGGTGCCGTGGCTGTTGGCCGGTGCGCGGGTAATGATGTTGACCACTGCCATCAGCGCATTGGCGCCGTAGCTGACGGTGTTGGGGCCGCGAAACACCTCGATGCGTTCGATGTCTTCCATGGCCACCGGAATGTCGCTCCAGTCCACCGTGGCCAGGCCCGCGCGATACACCGAGCGCCCGTCGATCAGCACCTGCATGCGCCGCGCTTCGCTGGCGTTGGTGCCGTGGTAGTTGACCGTGGCCTGGTTGCCGCTGATGGCCCCGACCATCATCCCGGGCACCAGGCGCAGCAGCTCGCTGACGTCCCGGGCGCCGCTGGCCCTGATCAGTTCGTTGTCGAGCACGGTCATGCTGCCCGGCACGGCGGCGGGGGATTGTTTCAGGCGTGTGGCAGTCAACACCTCGGGCAGTGCGCTGCCGTCGAGAAACAGATCGTCGGCCAGCACCGGGTGGCCGAAGAGCATGCCCAGCAGCAGCGACAGACGAAGAGGTGAGGGACCAACGGGCACGGCACAGCCTTGAATCTTGAAAGATGGCGCGCATGTTAACCGAGATAGTCGAGTTTTCCAGTCGATAAGCCCGACATTCCCCGAATGACAGCGCGTGTTCCCGACAGGTTGCCTGAATGGCCGGTGGGGCTGGTGGTGGGAAAAGCGCCCCGTATAATGCCGCCATCGCCACTGCTATGGATAAACGGATTGCATATGACACAACAGCGCCCTATTGCGGTCCTGGGAGGCGGAAGTTTTGGTACCGCCGTGGCCAATCTGCTGGCCGAAAACGGTCACCCGGTGCGGCAATGGATGCGTGATCCCGAGCAGGCCGAGGCCATTCGGGTCAATCGCGAGAATCCGCGCTATCTCAAGGGCATCAAGATTCATCCGGCGGTGGAGCCGGTCACCGACCTGCTGGCCACCCTAAATGACTGTGACCTGTGCTTCGTCGCCTTGCCTTCCAGCGCCCTGCGCTCGGTACTGGCGCCCCACGCGCAGTTGCTGAGCGGCAAGCTGCTGGTCAGCCTGACCAAGGGCATCGAGGCCCAGACCTTCAAGCTGATGAGCGAGATCCTCGAGGACATAGCCCCGGCGGCGCGCATTGGCGTGTTGTCGGGTCCCAACCTGGCCCGGGAAGTAGCCGAGCATGCTCTGACCGCCACCGTGGTCGCCAGTGAAGACGAAGAGCTGTGCCAGCGGGTCCAGGCGGCATTGCACGGGCGGACCTTCCGCGTCTACGCCAGTGCCGACCGCTTTGGCGTCGAGCTGGGCGGGGCGTTGAAGAACGTCTACGCGATCATCGCCGGCATGGCGGTGGCACTGGGCATGGGGGAAAACACCAAGAGCATGCTGATCACCCGTGCCTTGGCGGAGATGACCCGTTTTGCCGTCAGCCAGGGCGCCAATCCCATGACCTTCCTCGGCCTGGCCGGAGTCGGCGACCTGATCGTCACCTGTTCCTCGCCCAAGAGCCGCAACTACCAGGTGGGCTTTGCCCTGGGGCAGGGCCTGAGTCTGGAGGACGCGGTGACCCGCCTGGGCGAAGTGGCGGAGGGCGTCAACACCCTCAAGGTGCTCAAGGCCAAGGCCCAGGAACTGGGCGTCTACATGCCGCTGGTCGCCGGCCTGCATGCGATTCTGTTCGAAGGGCGGACGCTGAATCAGGTGATCGAGCTGCTGATGCGTGGCGAGCCGAAAACCGACGTCGACTTTATCTCCACCAGCGGATTCAACTGAGTAGCACAGGAGCCAGACATGAACGATACGAATTCCGAAGCCAAATACGAATCTATCCTCCTGCGCGTGCTGTGGATGCTGGTGTTCGTGATGGTGTGGCAGGTGGCGCAGTTTCTTCTGGGCGCCTTGGTCCTGGTGCAACTGATCTATCGCCTGATCTACGGCGCGCCGAATGCCGGGCTGATGAACTTTGGCGACAGCCTGAGCCAGTTCCTGGCGCAGATTGGCCGGTTCGGCAGCTTCCACACCGAGCAGAAACCCTGGCCGTTTGCCGATTGGCCGACCCCGCGGGCCCCTGAAGGGGAGGCCCCCCACAGTGTGCCGCCGGCGCCCCACCCGGTGCGTGACGAGGAGCCCAAGCTGTGAAGTTGTGGGTACTGCGCCACGGCCAGGCCGAATCCCATGCGGCCAGCGATGACCAGCGCAACCTTACGGCCCACGGCCGCCAGGAAGTGCTGGGCAGCGCCGCGCAGCTGATTGGCCAGCCCATCAGTGCGATCATCGCCAGCCCCTATGTGCGGGCCCAGCAAACGGCGCAACTGGTGCGTCAGGCCCTGGGCTTCGAGGGCGAGATCCACACCGTGCCCTGGTTGACCCCGGAGGCCAACCCATTGCAGGTGCTGGAGCATCTGGACAGTGCGGACAACCTGCTGCTGGTCAGCCACCAACCCTTGGTCGGCAACCTGATCGGCCTGTTGCAGCACGGTCATCTGCGTGATCCCCAGCCCATGAATACCGCCAGCCTGGCGGAGCTGGAAGGCGACTGGCCGCTGGCGGGGCTGATGACCCTCAATAGCGTCAAGCACCCCTAGAGCGCCACGGCGGCCAGGCAGTTCCTGGCCGCCGCCGGTCCGTCGGGGTGACCGACACCCGGTTGTGCGGCGCTACATTTCTTAACTTGCAGCCCTCCTTTGTGCGTGGAATAGTCGGCCGAGCAAGTGCTTGGTTGGTGTCGCGAACAGAATAAAAACAAAGGAGCGAGTCATGGCTGCTGCTTTTCGTTTGCCGCTGCAAGTGTTCTACGAGCGCGAGGCTCGTCATCCCCAGCAATGTTTTCTGGTTCAGCCCAGCGCCGGAGGTCAGGTGCAGGAGCTGAGCTGGTTCGAGGTCGGCCAGCAGGCCCGTCGCGCCGCCCAATGGCTGCGGGAGCGCCAGTTGCCCCCCGGCAGTCATATCGCAATCATTGGCAAGAATTCCGCGCACTGGATCATCAGCGACCTGGCGATCTGGATGGCCGGGCATGTGTCGGTGCCGCTGTATCCCAACCTCACCGCCGATTCGGTGGCCCAGGTACTGGAGCATTCAGAGTCGGCCCTGGTGTTCATCGGCAAGCTCGATGACTGGCCGGGCATGGCCCCGGGGATCAGGCCCGGTCTGCCCACTGTGCGCCTGCCGCTGGCCCCTGAAGGCACTTTCGACTGCACCTGGGACGATCTGCAAGGCTGTCAGCCGTTGGCTGACAATCCAAGTCCACCGGCCGAGCAACTGGCCACCATCATCTACACCTCCGGTACCACGGGCCTGCCCAAGGGGGTGATGCACAGCTTCGGCAATCTGGGTTTTGCCGCCACTCACGGGACACAACTCTTCGGCCTGGGCCCGGGGGATCGACTGCTGTCCTATCTGCCGCTGTGTCATGTGGCCGAGCGCATGTTTGTCGAGATGGCGGCGATCTATACCGGGCAGACCGTGTTCTTCGCCGAGAGCCTCGATACCTTCCTGGCGGACCTGCGGCGGGCCCGGCCCACAGCCCTGTTCGGCGTGCCGCGAATCTGGACCAAGTTCCAGATGGGGGTCTACAGCAAGGTGCCGGCCAGGCGCCTGGACGTTCTCTTGAGCCTGCCGTTGATCGGCAAGCGCGTCGGTCACAAGGTGCTGGCCGGGCTTGGGCTGGACGCCTTGCGGGTGGCCTTGTCCGGGGCGGCGCCGGTGCCCCAGGCACTGTTGCACTGGTATCGGCGGTTGGGCCTGGACGTACTGGAGGTCTATGGCATGACCGAGAGTTGCGGTTATTCCCATATCGGCCGTTCCGGGGAGCAGGTGCCGGGCTGGATCGGTCGGCCCTGTCCCGGGGTTGAAGTGCGTATCGATGACGCGGGCGAGGTCCAGGTGCGCAGCGGGGCCACCATGCAGGGCTATTACAAGGACCCGCAGAAGACCGCCGAAACCATCACCGAGGACGGTTTTCTGCGCACCGGCGACAAGGGCGAACAGGACGCAGCCGGCAATCTGCGCCTGACCGGTCGGCTCAAGGAAATCTTCAAGACCAGCAAGGGCAAGTACGTGGCCCCGGCACCCATCGAGAATCGCCTGGCCGTGCATGCCCATATCGAGCAGGTGTGCGTGGTGGGGGACGGTCTGAGCGCTCCTCTGGGGTTGTGCGTGCTTTCGGCGGCGGGCTTGCAGGCCGCGGCAGGCAGCGCCCGGGAAGGGCTGCACAGCAGCCTGGAAAACCTGCTGGCCCAGGTCAATGGCGGCCTGGACAAGCATGAACGGCTGCATCGGCTGGTGGTGGTCAAGGACAACTGGGCCGTGGAGAACGGCTTTCTGACCCCGACCCTGAAGATCAAGCGCAATGTGATCGAGGCCACCTATGGCGGCAGTTTTCAACGCTGGAGCGAGCGCAGCGAAGCCGTGCTGTGGCAGGATTGATCGACAATAACCACCCAGAAGGGAAGCAGCGATGAGCCTATGGCGTACCACTCCGAACATCGAGCAACTGAACGCGGCACAGAAGAACACCATCGGCGAAGTGCTGGATATTCGCTTCGAGTCGTTTGATGAGGAATCGCTGAGCGCAAGCATGGTCATCGACCATCGCACCCACCAGCCCTACGGGTTGCTGCATGGCGGGGCTTCGGTGGTGCTGGCGGAAACCGTCGGCTCCATGGCCAGCTACCTGTGTATCGATGCCAGCAAGTTCTATTGCGTGGGCCTGGAGATCAACGCCAATCACCTGCGTGGCTTGCGCAGCGGCCGGGTGACGGCGGTGGCCCGGGCCATTCATATCGGGCGCACCACCCATGTCTGGGATATCCGCCTGAGCAGCGATGAAGGCAAGGCCAGCTGTATTTCGCGCCTGACCATGGCCGTGGTGCCTCTGGGGCAAACGCCGCCGGCGCAATGAGTGAGCGCGCCATAGGCTGAGCCTGGGTGTCAGTATTCCTGTCCGTTACGGTCATTGCCCTGGTGCAAGGGCCTGCGGACAATCGGTGTTGGTTTGGTGGATGGATAGGTCGGTATGTCGCAACAGGTGTTTTTCGCTCACGCCAATGGGTTTCCCTCCGGCACGTACGGCAAGCTGTTTGCTGCCCTGGCGCCGGAGTTCGAGGTGGCTCATTTGCAGCAGCATGCCCACGACCCGCGCTTTCCGGTGGACGACAACTGGCAGAGTCTGGTGGATGAGCTGATCCACCACCTGCAACAGCAGGCGCAGCCGGTGTGGGGCGTGGGGCACTCGTTGGGGGGCGTGCTGCACCTGCACGCGGCCCTGCGCTGCCCGGAGCTGTATCGGGGGGTGGTGATGCTCGATTCGCCAGTGCTGACCCGGGCCGACCAGTGGGTGATCCGCGCCGCCAAGCGCTTTGGTTTCATCGACCGCCTGACTCCCGCCGGGCGAACCCTGGGGCGCCGCGAGGAGTTTACCGATGTCGAATCGGCGCGCAGCTACTTTGCCCGCAAGACGCTGTTCCGAGCCTTCGACCCCGATTGCCTGGACGCGTACTTGCAGCATGGCCTGCAGCAGGTGGGCGACCGCTTGCGCCTGCGTTTCGATCCGGCGACCGAGATCAGCATCTATCGCGGCGTACCGCACACCAGCCCCGGCAGCGCTCGCCAGCTCAAGGTGCCCTTGGCCGTGGTGCGGGGCCAGCAGAGTCGGGTGGTGATGCGGCATCACACCAGTGCCGTGGGGCGCATGCCCCTGGGCGAGTCCCTGACCATGCCCGGCGGCCACATGTTTCCTCTTGAGCGGCCCGAAGCCACCGCCACCCTGCTCAAGGAACTCTTCACCCGCTGGGAACAGCGCCGGAGCTGTGCATGAGCCAGGTCGTCGAGGAAGTTCGCCTGAACCTGCCCCACATCGAGCTGGCGGCCCATCTGTTCGGGCCCGAGGACGGCTTGCCGGTGATCGCCCTGCATGGTTGGCTGGACAACGCCAACAGCTTCGCCCGGCTGGCGCCCAAGCTCAAAGGCCTGCGCATCGTGGCCCTGGACATGGCCGGTCACGGGCATTCCGGGCACCGTCCGCTGGGCGCGGGTTATGCCCTGTGGGATTACGTCCACGACGTGCTGCAAGTGGCTGAACAGCTGGGCTGGAAGCGCTTTGCCCTGATGGGACATTCATTGGGAGCGATCGTGTCGCTGGTGCTGGCGGCGGCGCTGCCGGAGCGGGTCAGCCATCTGGCCCTGATCGACGGCGTGATTCCTCCGACCGCCAGCGCTGCAGGTGCCGCCGAGCGGCTGGGCATGGCCTTGCAGGCGCAACTGGACCTGCAGGACAAGCGCAAGCCGGTCTACAGCACGCTGGAGCGAGCCATCGAAGCGCGGATGAAGGGGCTGGTGGCGGTCAGTCGCGAGGCTGCCGAGCTGCTGGCCCTGCGTGGTCTGATGCCGGTGCCCGGTGGCTATACCTGGCGCAGCGACAGCCGCCTGACCCTGGCATCGCCGCTGCGCCTGACCGAGGAGCAGGCCATGTCCTTCGTCGAGCGGGTCAGTTGCCCGACGCAGCTGGTGGTGGCTGCCGACGGCATGCTGGTTCGGCACGAGTCCCTGCTGCAGCGTCTACCCTTTAGCCGGGAACAGCTGCCGGGCGGCCATCATCTGCACCTCAACGATGAGGCTGGCGCAACCTCTGTCGCAGACTGTTTCAATCGGTTTTTCGCCGTTCCTTGACTTGACGGGGTCAACTGTCGAGGCTGGGCGGGTTGAAATGGGAGACAACCATGATAGATCTGTACACCGCTGCGACCCCCAATGGCCACAAGGTTTCCATCCTGCTTGAAGAGCTCGGATTGCCCTACACGGTGCATGCCCTGAGTTTCGACAAGCGCGAGCAAAAGGCGCCGGCGTTTCTGAAGATCAATCCCAATGGGCGTATTCCGGCCATCGTCGACCGAGACAATGGCGATTTTCCCGTATTCGAATCCGGCGCGATCCTGGTGTATCTGGCCGAGCGCAGCGGGCAACTGCTGCCCAGCGATGCCAAGGGCCGCTCGATCGTCATGCAGTGGCTGATGTTCCAGATGGGCGGCATCGGGCCCATGCAGGGCCAGGCCAACGTGTTCCTCCGCTATTTCCCGGAAAAGCTCCAGGGCGCCATCGATCGCTATCAGCATGAAACCCGACGCCTGTATGAAGTCCTCGACACCCGCCTGCAACAGGTCGAGTACCTGGCCGGGGACTACAGCATTGCCGACATCGCCACCTTCCCCTGGGTGCGCGGTCATGAGTGGTCCGGTGTTTCGGTACAGGGCTTGCCGGCCCTGCAACGCTGGATGGCGGCACTGGAGGCCCGGCCTGCGGTCCAGCGTGGCTTGCAGGTTCCGCAACGCAGTGACGACGCCAGCGTCGTCAAGGGCGCCCAGGCCATGCTTATCCGATGAGAGTTTCCATGCGTTCACTCAGTGTTCTGGGCTTGTCCTTCCTTAGCACCCTGGCCCTTGCCGCCGATCTGCCCGGCAGCCATGACCTGCCCCTGGTGCCCCGTCTGACCGATGCACAAATCGTCGACTACCGTCCGCAAGTGGAGCAGGAGCGTGTCTACCCGTTGGGCTCGATCCGCAGAATCAGCGGCCAACTGCGCTTTGACGGTCAGGTCAATGCCCGGGGCAAGCTCACGGCCATCACCTACCAATTGCCCGCCGAACGCACTTCCAACGAAGCCTTCACCCTGGCTCGCGAAGCCCTGCAGAAACAGGGGGCAGAGCTGCTGTTCTGGTGCCAGGCCCGGGATTGTGGCGAGAGCAGCCTGTGGGCCAATGAGGTGTTCGGCAACGCCAAGCTGTTTGGCGCCGACGAGCAGCAAGCCTATTTGCTGTTGCGCCTGGCGGCGCCCCAGGACAACTCCCTGGTGGCCCTGTACAGCATTACCCGGGGTAACCGCCGGGCCTACCTGCACGTGGAGCAGTTCGACGCCAGCGCTGCCCTGGGCGACTTGCTGCCCACTTCGGCGACCCTGCTGCGGCAACTGAAGGACACGGGCAAGCTGGACCTGCCCAAGCTGACCGATCCCCAGCCCGTCTGGCTCAACCTGCTTTCCCGCGGGCTGAACCTGGACACCACGCTGCGGGTCAGCCTGTCCGGCCAGCAGGCCGAGGCCTGGCGCCAGGCCCTGATTGGCCAGGGCGTGCTGGCGACGCGCATGGAAACCGGCGACACCCAAGCGGCCGGGCTGCACTTCGAACTGCTGCGTTAAGCTGTTTCAGGCGGCCTGTACTCGCGGGTTCGCCTACTCTTCTCCGTTTACCCTTGTGCGAGACATTTCATGCCCAATAACGATCGCCTGCTGGTGCAGATTCTGCTCCTGGTGTTGTTCGGTGCCAGCTTCTGGGTGATGGCGCCTTTCTGGTCGGCGCTGTTCTGGGGCGCGGTGCTGGCCTTTGCCAGCTGGCCGCTGATGCGTTTGCTGACCCGCTGGCTCAATGGCCGCGAGTCCCTGGCGGCGGCCCTGTTGACCCTGGGCTGGATGGTTTTGGTGGCGGCGCCGCTGGTCTGGCTCGGGCTCAACCTGGCGGATCACGTGCGCGATGCCACGGCCTTTATCAAGGATGTGCAGGTGGACGGCCTGCCCGAGGCTCCCGCCTGGCTGGGCAGCCTGCCATTGGTGGGGGAGCGTCTGGTCGGGCTGTGGAACAGCATCGATCAACAGGGCGCGGCGCTGATGCTGGCCGTCAAGCCGTATCTGGGGCAGGTGGGCAACTGGCTGCTGGCCCGCAGTGCACAGATCGGCGGCGGTATTCTCGAACTGACCCTGAGCATCGTCTTCGTGTTTTTCTTCTACCGTGACGGTCCGCGCCTGGCGTTGTTCGTACACAAGCTGTTGGAACGGTTGATCGGCGATCGGGCCGGCTACTACATCGATCTGGTCGCTGGCACCGTGCAACGGGTGGTCAACGGGGTGATCGGCACCGCTGCGGCCCAGGGCCTGCTGGCGCTGATCGGCTTTCTGATTGCCGGGGTGCCAGGGGCGCTGGTGCTGGGGATCGTCACCTTCCTGCTCAGCCTGATTCCCATGGGGCCGCCCCTGGTGTGGATTCCGGCCACGGCCTGGCTGGCCTGGAAGGGCGAATACGGCATGGCGGTGTTTCTGGGGATCTGGGGCACCTTCATCATCAGCGGCGTCGACAACGTGCTCAAACCCTACCTGATCAGTCGCGGCGGCAACCTGCCCCTGGTGATTGTGCTGCTCGGGGTGTTCGGCGGCCTGATCGCCTTCGGCTTTATCGGTCTGTTTATCGGTCCGACCCTGCTGGCGGTGGCCTACAGCCTGCTGCTGGACTGGAGCGCCAGTCAGGCCCGGACCCAGGAGCCGCGCTGAGCCGCGGCTTGCCGCTCGACAGGGGAGCGGCAAGCACCCATCAGGCGGCGACGTTGACGCTGTTGCCGACGCTGCTGGCAGGGTTCAGCTGATACTGCTTGCTGAGGTTGGCGATCATCTTGCCCAGGGCTTCGGTCAGGTTGGCCTGCGGGTTCTGAGTCTCGCTGTCCTGGTTGCGTCCGGCCTGCAGCGCGGCCTTGAGCTCATCGCTGCTGATGCCGCCGCTGCTGTCGCTGTCGAGTATTTTCAGCAATGCCGAACTGCTGTCGTTGCTGGCCGAGTTCTTGTCGCCGGACTGCAGGGCGCTGCTCAGTTCGTCGGCACTGATGCTGCCGTTGCCGTCGCTGTCGAGCTGGCCGAACAGTTGCTCGCCGGAGAGCTGTTGCGGGGGCGGTGGAGGCGGCGTCAGGCTGGCGGCCAGTTCGTCTGCACTGACGTTGCCATCCTGATTCTTGTCCAGGGCCGAGAAGAGCTGCTTGCTGTCGGCGCTGCTACCGGCACTGCTCAAGCCGCTGCTCAGTTCGTCGCTGTTGATGACGCCGTCGCCGTCACTGTCCAGAGCGCTGAGCAGGGCGTCCGCCAGTTCGGTGCCGGGCGCCTGGCCGTGATGCGCCGGTGGCGCCATGGCGGCCATTTCATCGCTGCTCAGGCTGGCATTGCCATCGCTGTCCAGTTCGCTGAAGTTCTTGCTCAGGCTGACCAGGACACCCTTGTCGCCCTTGTTCGACAGAGCGTTGTTCAGCTCGTCCTGGTTCACCTCGCCGTCGCCGTTGCTATCGAGCCTGGCGAACAGGTCCTTCTGCAATTGTTGGCCGCGGCTGGTGCTGGAGGCACTGCTGCTGGAGCTGTAATAGCTCGAATAGTTGCTGCTGACGCTACCTATCATTGGACTCGCTCCTTGGGATGAATGGATCCGGTGGAGGCACCGGCTCATGCAGCCTCAAGGCTGGAGTTGTCCTGGGTATGGGCGCTTTGTACCCGTGGCTACACAAGGGACTCAGGGGCGGGGCAGGCGCAGCACCGCGGTCAGGCCGCCGCCGGGAGTCTCTTCCAGCAGCAACTGGCCGCCCATGCGCTCTGCCGCTTCGCGGGCGATGGTCATGCCCAGGCCGACGCCGCCGGAGTTGCGGTTGCGTGAGCCTTCGAGGCGGAAGAAGGGTTCGAACACGGCCTCGCGCTTGTCGGCGGCGATGCCGGGACCATGGTCGATGACCCGGATCAGCAACTGATCCCGATGGTCTTCCAGGGCCAGGGTGGCATGGCCGGCGTAGCGCAGGGCGTTGTCCAGCAGGTTGTTGATGCACGACTGCAGGGCCATGGGCTGGACCAGCAGCGGGGCGCAATGGCCCTGGGCCTGGGCATCGGCGCCCTGGTCCTGGGCGTTCTCGCACAGCGACTCCACCAGCGCCTGCACGTCCATCCATTGCTCGGCCTCGCTGGTGCGCTGTTCATGCAGGTAGCTGAGGGTGGCGTCGAGCATCTTGATCATGTCGTCCAGGTCCTGGCGCATCTGCCCCTGCAGCTTGCTGTCCTCGATCTGTTCCAGGCGCAGCTTCAGGCGTGACAGCGGTGTGCGCAGATCATGGGACACGGCGCCGAGCATGCGCCCGCGTTGTTGGACCTGTTCCCGTATGCGTTTCTGCATCTGGTTGAAGGCGCTGGCGGCCTGTCGTGCTTCCCGCGGGCCGACCTCTTCCAGGGGCGGGCTGTCGAGGTTTTCGCTCAGGCGTTCGGCGGCGTCGCTCAGGCGCTGGATCGGCCGCGAGAGCAGCTTGGCGCCGTACCAGGCGGCAATGACCAGGGAGATCAGCTGGAAGGTCAGAGGCACTAAAGGTCCGCCGAACCAGGGGCGTGGCGGACGTTGCGGGAAGTACGGCGGCGGCCCAGGAGGGCTATTGCCGAGGGCCACCGGCGGCGGTGGTGGTGGAGGGGGCGGCGGATGTCCGTAATGGTGGAACCAGAAAAACGCCAGAAGGTGGGCGAGCACGATCGCGATCAGCAGGAGGCCAAACAGCCGGCCGAACAGCGTATCGAAGCGCCCGCGCATCAGCCGATGTCTCGTGCGTCGAACAGGTAGCCTTCGCCACGCACGGTCTTGATCAGTTGCGGCGATTTCGGGTCGTCCCCGAGCTTCTGCCGCAGGCGCGACACCAGCAGGTCGATGCTGCGATCGAAGGCCTCGATGGAGCGGCCCCGGGCCGCGTCCAGCAGTTGTTCGCGACTCAGCACTCGGCGCGGGCGTTCAATGAATACCCAGAGCAGGCGGAACTCGGCGTTGGACAGCGGCACCACCAGCCCGTCGGCGGAGATCAGCTGGCGCAGGACGCTGTTCAGGCGCCAGTTGTCGAAGCGGATATTGGCCCGCTGTTCGCTGCGATCGTCGCGGACCCGGCGCAGGATGGTCTGGATCCGCGCCACCAGCTCCCGCGGTTCGAAGGGCTTGGCCATGTAGTCGTCGGCCCCCAGTTCGAGGCCGATGATGCGGTCGGTGGGCTCGCAGCGGGCGGTGAGCATGAGGATCGGAATGTCCGATTCGCTACGCAACCAGCGGCACAGGGACAGGCCGTCTTCACCGGGCAGCATCAGGTCGAGCACCACCACGTCGAAGTGCTCGGCCTGCAAGGCCTGGCGCATTGCTGCACCGTCGGTGACACCGCTGGCGTGGATGTTGAAGCGCGCCAGATAGTCGATCAGCAGTTCGCGGATCGGCACGTCGTCATCGACGATCAGGGCCCGAGTGTTCCAGCGCTTGTCGTCGCCATTGGCCACGGCTTTGGAGTCGTCGTTCAGAGGGGCTGGAGTGTTATGCATGGGTGCGTTCATCTGCCAGGTAGGCTGCCGGCCATCAGGAGGCGACGGCGAGGTTATGGCTTCAGCATAGGCGTCCGGCCCGGGGGCAGGAAGTGCTGTTCGAGGGTGTTGCGGCTGGCGAGGGTAGCGCCGGGTATTGTTGCTGGCGTGTCGTCAGTGTATCTGCGTTGATACAAATGCCGGGGCGGCCCGCGGATTTGCCGGCGGATCGAAGATCCCTGGCACCGTTGAGGAGGATTTACCTCTGATCGGGTCCCGGATCGTCCCGGCTTGCGCTACAATCCGCGCCGATTTCGACTTGCCTGAGAGCCCCTTCATGTCCGCCTGCCAGACTCCTATCATCGTCGCCCTGGATTTTCCCACCCGTGACGCCGCACTGAAACTGGCCGATCAACTGGACCCGAAATTGTGCCGGGTCAAAGTCGGCAAGGAGCTGTTCACCAGCTGCGCCGCCGAGATTGTCGGGACCCTGCGCGACAAGGGTTTCGAAGTGTTCCTGGACCTGAAGTTCCACGACATTCCCAACACCACCGCCATGGCGGTCAAGGCCGCCGCGGAAATGGGCGTGTGGATGGTCAATGTGCACTGCTCCGGCGGCCTGCGCATGATGGCTGCCTGCCGCGATGTTCTGGACCAGCGCAGTGGTCCTAAGCCGCTGCTGATCGGCGTCACCGTGCTCACCAGCATGGAGCGTGAAGACCTGGCCGGCATCGGCCTGGACATCGAGCCCCAGGAGCAGGTGCTGCGCCTGGCTGCGCTGGCGCAGAAAGCCGGGATGGACGGCCTGGTGTGCTCGGCCCTGGAAGCCCAGGCCCTGAAGAGCGCCCATCCGACCCTGCAACTGGTGACGCCGGGGATTCGTCCGGCGGGCAGTGCCCAGGATGACCAGCGGCGGATCCTCACTCCGCGCCAGGCCCTGGATGCCGGTTCCGATTACCTGGTGATCGGTCGTCCCATCAGCCAGGCGGCCGATCCGGCCAAGGCCCTGGCTGACGTGGTCGCCGAACTGGCCCTGTAACACCCGGGCCTGCAGGAGCCGGCCAGCCGGCTCCTGCAGGTTCAGACTTTCAGCACCAGCTTGCCGAAGTTCTCGCCGCTGAACAGCTTGCCCAGCGTCTCCGGGAAAGTCTCCAGGCCTTCGACAATATCCTCCTTGCTCTTGAGCTGCCCCTTGGCCATCCAACCGGCCATTTCCTGCCCGGCCGCGGCGAACTGCGCGGCGTAGTCCATGACCACGAAACCTTCCATGCGCGCCCGGTTGACCAGCAGCGACAGGTAGTTGGCCGGTCCCTTGACCGCTTCCTTGTTGTTGTACTGGCTGATGGCGCCACAGATCACCACCCGCGCCTTGACGTTCAGGCGGCTGAGCACGGCATCGAGGATGTCGCCGCCGACGTTGTCGAAATACACATCGACGCCTTTCGGGCATTCGCGCTTGAGCCCGGCGTTGACGTCTTCGCTCTTGTAGTCGATGGCGCCGTCAAAGCCCAGTTCGTCGATGAGGAACTTGCATTTGTCCTGGCCGCCGGCAATGCCCACCACGCGACAGCCTTTGATCTTGGCGATTTGCCCGGCAATGCTGCCCACCGCGCCAGCGGCGCCGGACAGCACCACGGTGTCGCCGGCCTTGGGTGCGCCGACGTCCAGCAGGGCGAAGTAGGCGGTCATGCCGGTCATGCCCAGGGCCGACAGGTAGCGTGGCAGAGGGGCCAGCTTGGGGTCGACCTTGTAGAAGCCACGGGGCTCGCCGAGGAAGTAGTCCTGCACCCCGAGGGCGCCATTGACGTAGTCGCCGACGGCGAATCCGGGGTTGTTGGAGGCAATCACCTGGCCCACGCCCAGGGCGCGCATGACTTCGCCGATGGCCACCGGCGCAATATAGGACTTGCCCTCGTTCATCCAGCCGCGCATGGCCGGGTCCAGGGACAGGTATTCATTCTTCACCAGGATCTGCCCGGCGGCGGGCTCGCCCACGGCTACCTGCTGGTAGGTGAAGGTGTCGCGGGTAGCCGGGCCGACGGGGCGTTTGGCGAGCAGGAACTGGCGATTGGTCAGGCTGGTCATGGCAGGCACTCAAGGGGTGGATGAAGCCCTAGTTGATAGACCCTCAGGTGGGTTGTCGCAAGGTTTGCCGATTCAGCGAATGGGTGTCGATCCAGTGTGGTGATGAACGCCCCGGCATTTTCATCACCGGGATGCATAAGACCTCAACCGGCCTTCTGATAATGCTGACGCCGACCGGGACGGCTATGGCTAGATGGGCCCCACAGCTGACCCGTATCTGAACGAGGATCTTTGCAATGAGCATGACGTTTTCCGGCCAGGTGGCCCTGGTGACCGGCGCGGCCAATGGCATCGGCCGGGCGACGGCCCTGGCGTTTGCCGCTGAAGGCTTGCAGGTGGTGGTGGCGGATCTGGACGTGGCCGGGGGCGAAGGCACCGTGGCGCTGATCCGCTCGGCAGGAGGCGAGGCGGTGTTCGTGCCCTGCAACGTCACCCAGGAAGCGGATGTACAGCAGCTGATGGCCCGTACCCTCGAGGCTTATGGCCGTCTGGACTATGCCTTCAACAACGCCGGGATCGAGATCGAGAAGGGCCGCCTGGCGGAGGGCAGCCTGGACGAGTTCGACGCCATCATGGGGGTCAACGTCAAGGGCGTCTGGCTGTGCATGAAGTACCAGCTGCCGTTGCTGCTGGCCCAGGGCGGCGGGGCCATCGTCAATACCGCCTCGGTGGCGGGCCTGGGCGCGGCGCCGAAAATGAGCATCTATGCGGCGTCCAAGCATGCGGTGATCGGCCTGACCAAATCGGCGGCCATCGAGTACGCCAAGAAAAAGATCCGGGTCAACGCGGTCTGCCCGGCGGTCATCGACACCGACATGTTCCGTCGGGCCTATGAAGCGGATCCGAAGAAGGCCGAGTTCGCCGCGGCGATGCACCCGGTGGGGCGTATCGGCAAGGTCGAGGAAATCGCCAGCGCCGTGCTTTACCTGTGCAGCGATGGCGCGGCCTTCACCACCGGTCATGCGCTGGCGGTGGATGGTGGTGCCACCGCGATCTGAGCCCTCGGCCGGCCCCCCGGCGCCTGTCGCCGCGGGGGCTGGATGGAATCGACCTCCAGTGTCCTGAAAACGACCTCCGCGTAGCTTTTTGCCATTATTCCTGCTGTGAAGACTTGTGCGTCGGTGCACGCCGTTGCGACCCTTCGCACAGACGGATGGCCCTATGGCCATTGGGGATTGGAAGGGGACTGCGCACCATGACTTCGGCCGCGAGTGGACGTTTTGCCAACCTGGGCATGGCAAAGAAACTGGGTATCGGTTTTGCCCTGGTATTGCTCTTGACGGCCCTGGTGGCCGGCATTGGCGTCTGGTCGCTGCAGACCATCAGCCAGCGCTTCGATGGCCTCAAGCAGATGTCCCAGCTCAACAGTGGCGTGCTCAAGGTGCGGCTGCTGGAGCAGGACTACGCCCTGCATGGCGACAGCCAGACCGTGGACAGCCTGCACGAGAGCCTGGAGGGGCTGTTGCGGCTGGCCCAGCAGCTCAAGGGGCAGTCGGCGGCCAACCAGACGGCGATGGCCGATGTCGAGTTGGCGCTGGCGGACTATCGCAAGGCCTTCGACGAATTCGTCGAGCTGACCCAGGCCAAGGACCTGGCCCTGGAAATGGCCAGTTGGTCGGTGTCCAGCGTGGCCAACAACCTTGACGTACTGCAGGCCGGGCTGGCGGATGACGGCGCCTACACCCTCAAGGATTCCCAGGGCAAGGAGGGTGCGGAGTTCATCGAGCAGGCCAACCAGATCAGCCAGGTTTCACGCCTGATGCTGCAGGCCATGAACGAAGCGCGGTTGCGCCTGGACCAGAACCGCAAGGGCGATGAGCAGGCCAGTGCCGAGCAGGGCAAGATCGAACAGGCCGAGCAGGCGCTGGCTCAGGCCGAACAGCTGAAGACAGCGGTCAAGGATGCGGGTTACCAGACGGTGCTCAACGAGGTGTCGGGGCACATCGGCAACTTCAGTGAAAAACTCAACGAATACACCGGTCTGCTGACTCAGGAAAAACAGGTCTATCAGACGCTGCATGAGCGTGCGGCCCAGGTGATGGCGCGGGTCGACCAGGCCTATGTCGCCCAGGACCTGGCGATGCAGGGCGAGTTGGACAAGAACTCCTTGCTGATCATCGGCTCCTCGGCCCTGGCCCTGCTGGTGGGGCTGTTGGCGGCCCTGAGCATCACGCGCCTGATCGTGCGGCCGCTGCGCAGTGTGATGCATGTGGCTCAGCAGATCGCTGCCGGGGACCTGACGGCCAGCGTGGCGGTGACCCGGCGGGACGAGATCGGCCAGTTGATGCAGGCGATGCAGCAGATGGGCAGCGGCCTGAGCGGTATCGTCAGCGGCCTGCAGGCCGGGATCGAGCAACTGGCCAGTTCGGCCCAGTCGCTGTCCTCGGTGACCGAGCAGACCAACCTGGAGGTCAGCAGCCAGAAAGAGGAAACCGAGCAAGTGGCCACCGCCATGAATCAGATGACCGCCACGGTGCACGATGTGGCGCGTAACGCCGAGGAAGCGGCCCAGGCGGCCCAGGCTGCGGATGACAAGGTCGAGAGCGGGCAACAGGTGGTGCGCCAGAGCATGCAGCGGATCGAGCAATTGGCGGACTCCGCGACCCGGGCCAGCAGCGGCATCGAAAGCCTGAGCGCCGAGATCGACAACATTGGCAGTGTGCTGGATGTGATCAAGAGCGTGGCCGAGCAGACCAACCTGCTGGCCCTCAATGCCGCCATCGAGGCAGCCAGGGCGGGGGAGCAGGGCAGGGGCTTTGCCGTGGTGGCCGACGAAGTGCGGGCCCTGGCCAAGCGGACCCAGCAATCCACCGAGGAGATCGCACGCCTGGTGACGGCGTTGCATGCCGCCGCCGATTCTTCGGTGCAGCAGATCCAGAGCAGTGGCGAGCTGGTGAAGCTGGCGGTCAGTGATGCCCTGCAGACGGAGAGCGCCCTGGGCAGCATTGCCGCGGCGGTGTCGTTGATCCAGCAGATGAACCAGCAGATCGCCGCCGCCGCCGAGCAGCAGAGTTCGGTGGCGGAGGAGATCAACCGCAGCGTGACCAGCATTCGTGCCAGTGCCGATCAGTCGTCACTGGCCATGCAGGGCAATGCCGCGTCGAGCATCGAGCTGGCGCAGTTGGGGGTGGAATTGAAAGGGATGGTGGGGCATTTCCGCTTGTAGCGGCGGGGAGGGCGTAGCGCTATCGAACCCTTGTCCGGCGCGGGTACGCCGGACAAGGGTTTTTTATTTCAGTCGTAGATGGCTTTCTTTTTCCAGTCGGCGTCGGCTTCCACGGTCTTCAGGCCCTGGGTCAGCTCGTTGACCTCATCTTCCGCCGGCTCCAGGGTCGACAGCACCATGGAGTTGGCGCGAACCAGGAGCTTGTCCAGGTACTCCAGCTGTTCCTTGTAGACCGCCGGATCCGGTTGCTTGCGCAGGTATTGCACACCGCGTTCGAAGGCCAGGCGGGCCTGGCCCGGCTGGTTCTGTTGCAGGGCGTACTGCCCCAGGTTGTTGAAGAATTCGATGTGCAGCAGCACCAGGATGTGGCGGATTTCCTTGATCCAGCGCTTGGCTTCATTGGGTTGCAGGAAACCGTCGTGGGCGGCACGGGTGACCTGGCCGTGCATCGCCTCCAGCAGGAAGCGCACATCCTTGGCCTTGGCTTCGGTCTGGATGGGGGCCGGCGGGTTGTTCACTGGAATCGATTCGCCCTGGCCAATCAGGGTGTTGAGCTCGGCCTGGCGTGCCTTGAGCGCGTTGTCGGTCTTGTCGAGACTGAGCATGCGCTGCACCACGTTCAGCTCCAGGCGGGTCAGCAGCAGTTTGAGGGCCGGGGTCATGAACTGGCCGGGGAAGGTTTCGGTGATCTCGCCGCAGCGGCGCAGGCGGTCATTGAGTTCGACCTTGGTGCGGGCCTTTTCCAGTTTGTTGTTTTCCACCACATGGTTCATGTAGCCAATGGCGATCAATAGTGCGATCCCGGCTATTACCAGCAGGGTGATCATGAGTGGTGTCACCGTTAAAACCTCGTTATAGGATTCGCGTGCGAGTGTAGTGGCTTGGCATTTAGGCGCATAGCGCCGCTCGACGAGCCGGGCATGGCGGGTACTGCTTATATAGGTGGCAATGGTCCGGGCAGCACCTCGGGTTCAAATTGCCATTACCGGCTGCGGAGGACTATAACGCCTTGTCGAGTGACAGAATATAGGCGTCAAAGCCTGGACCACAGAAAACCCCGCAGCGGGTCTGAAACTGCCCCGAAGTCATTGATTTAAATAAAATTATATCTGGGGGTTGACGGCCTCCCAAAGCATCCATAGAATGCGCGCCACTTTCAACGGAAAGCAAAGCGCGAAACGTTGAAGGCAGTGAATGTTGTAGCGTGTCCCCTTCGTCTAGTGGCCTAGGACACCGCCCTTTCACGGCGGTAACAGGGGTTCGAGTCCCCTAGGGGACGCCAATGCGGGAATAGCTCAGTTGGTAGAGCACGACCTTGCCAAGGTCGGGGTCGCGAGTTCGAGTCTCGTTTCCCGCTCCAATTTTAAACGGCACTGCTTTCGGGCGGGGCCGAGTGAAACCAGAACCGAAGTCTTAGGATCAGGATCTGGACACCGAAACACACACCATGTGTTCCGGGTAGCGTGTCCCCTTCGTCTAGTGGCCTAGGACACCGCCCTTTCACGGCGGTAACAGGGGTTCGAGTCCCCTAGGGGACGCCATTTGCGGGAATAGCTCAGTTGGTAGAGCACGACCTTGCCAAGGTCGGGGTCGCGAGTTCGAGTCTCGTTTCCCGCTCCAATTTTAAACGGCACTGCTTTCGGGCGGGGCCGAGTGAAACCAGAACCGAAGTCTTAGGACCAGGGTCTGGACACCGAAACACACACCATGTGTTCCGGGTAGCGTGTCCCCTTCGTCTAGTGGCCTAGGACACCGCCCTTTCACGGCGGTAACAGGGGTTCGAGTCCCCTAGGGGACGCCATTTGCGGGAATAGCTCAGTTGGTAGAGCACGACCTTGCCAAGGTCGGGGTCGCGAGTTCGAGTCTCGTTTCCCGCTCCAAATTCACAAAAACGCCGCTCATCGAGCGGCGTTTTTGTTTGTCCGCGATTCAGCCCTTCGTCCTGCCCTGGACAAAAAAAGGCCCGCCAGTCAGACGACTGTGCGGGCCTTTGTCTTGGGGCGCTTACAGCGACAGCAACAGGCGTCCGGCGAACAGCAGCAGGATCAGTCCCATGCAGCGCTCGAACCAGTGCCCCAGGCGCATGAACAGCAGGCGCACCCGGGCGCTGGAAAAGAACAGCGCGACGATCACGAACCACAAAGCGTTGACCAGGCACATCCAGGCCCCATACGCCGCCTGAATGCCCAGCGGCGTGGTGGCGCTGACCAGGGTGGTGAAGATCGCCAGGAAAAACAGGGTCGCCTTGGGGTTGGTGGCGTTGGTCAGGAATCCGGTGGTAAAGGCCCGCAGCAAGGTCTGCTGTGGTTCATCCTGCGCGGTTTCGCCCGGGATCGCGGTCTTGGCCTTGCTGCGCAACAGGCTGACACCCAGGTACAGGATGTAGGCGGCGCCCAGCAGTTTGGCGGCGCTCAGCAGCCAGGGCGTCGCGTGCATCAAGGCGCCGACTCCCAGCAGGGTGTAGAGCACGTGCACTGAAATGCCGGCGCCGATCCCCAGGGCGGTGCAGACCCCGGTCATCCGGCCGAAGCGCACGCTCTGGCGGATGGTGACGGCAAAGTCCGGCCCCGGGGCGACCACGGCGAGGAAGTGAACCAGGGCCAGGGCGAGAAACTCGCCAAGATAATTGGACAGCATGCTGACTCCGCAAAGCAGTTTGGAGGGGGGAGGGCGCGGGCGTTTTCAGTCGAGGCTGTAGCTGACCGAGAGAATGCCTTTCTTCTGCGAGACCGAGTCGATGCTCACCCGTCCCAGTTGTTGCAGGTGCTGGACATGGGTGCCACCGCAACCATAGGCGGGCAGCGGGCCAAACCCGACCTGGCGGGTTCCGGCCGCCAGGGAAATATGTCGGGGCAAATCCTCGCCAATCCATTGTTCGAGGGCGTTCTGCACCCTGGCGCAGTCGATTTCCCCAGGTTGTTCGCCCGGTTTGAATGAGACCCGGCCCTCTCCCGGCCAGTGATGGGCCTTGATCGGCGTCCAGCCCTGGCTTTGCACAAAGTGGCCGATCAGGTGCCCGGCCGAATGCATGCGGCTGTTGAGCAGGCGCTGCGGCTCATCCACGCGAGCCGCATGGCTTCCCGGTGTCAGAGGCTGGTTCAGGTAATGCACGATCTGCTCATCTTCCTGGGCGACCCGCAGCACCTGCGCCGCGCCGATCCAGCCGGTGTCGCTGGGCTGGCCGCCGCCCTGGGGGTGAAAGGGCGTGGCATGCAAGGTTGCGGCAAACAGCCCGTCCCGGGGGAGGCAGCTCAGCAGTTCGACCTGGGCGGTCAGCAGGTCATGTTCGTAGTACAGGCGAAGCGTCATTTCTCAAACCCTGAATCCAAATGATTTTTTATTATGGGGCCTGGGTAATTGCGTGATAATCCGTTCAAAACTCAATGGACTATTGCGTCATGAGCATAAATCTACCGCTGCCATTACTGGCGGAAATGGCCATCTTCGTCAGGGTGGTGGAAACCGGCAGCTTCTCCGAAGCCGCGCGCCAGTTGGGGTCCTCGCCGTCTGCCGTCAGTCGCAGCATTTCGCGCCTGGAGAAGGCCCTGGCCACGCGCCTGCTGCAACGCACCACCCGCAAGTTGCGCTTGAGCGACGGCGGCGAAGAGGTGTTCAAGCGTTGCAGCGAAATGGTCAGCGCGGCCCGTTCGGTCATGGAGATCAGTGGTCAGTTCACCCATGAGGCCGAAGGCGTGGTGCGAGTCAGCGTGCCCAAGGCGGTGGGACGATTCGTGGTGCATCCCCATATGCCGGAGTTTCTGCGGCGCTACCCCAAGGTGGATGTCGAACTGCTGCATGAAGACAGGGATATCGACCTGATCGAAGACAATGTCGACCTGGCGATCCGCATCACCGATCGCCCGCCGCCGGGCTTGATCGGGCGCCAGTTGTTGCGCATCGATCATCTGCTGTGTGCCACACCGCAGTATCTGGCGGAACATGGCACGCCGTTGCACCCACAGGATCTGCGTCAGCACAGTTGCATCTATCTCGGGGAAACCCCCAGCGACGCCCGCTGGAAATTCACCCAGGGCGGCAAGGCGGTGACTGTCGGTGTGCGCGGGCGTTACGCCGCCAACCACACCGGTGTGCGCCTGGATGCGGTGCTGCAGCATCTGGGCATCGGCAGCCTGCCGTATTTCACCGCGCGTCATGCCCTGGAGCAGGGACTGATCGTCCAGGTGCTGCCGGAGTGGACCTTTCTTGCCTCCTACCACGGCGGGGCCTGGCTCCTGCATTCGCCGACCCGCTACCTGCCGCCCAAGCTGCGGGTGTTCATCGACTATCTGGTGGAGTGCCTGGCCAGGGAGCCGACCCTGAACCGCCCCGGCAAGGGCGAACGCATCTTGTAGGCGCTGGCTTGCCAGCGAAGGTGTCTCTGAGGGCGATGCAAGACCCAAGGGCCTCTTCGCCGGCAAGCCGGCTCCTACGAGGACGACGCGCTAAGGCGGGCACAAAAAAGGCCCGCCGGACGAACCGGGCGGGCCTTGCTGGCGCCAGGGGCTGCAATCAGTGCTTGCTGTCCTGGGCGGAGAGCGCCAGCAGCTGTTTTTCCTGGTTCCAGTCGAAGGGCTCGTCGTTCTGCTCGGCTTCGAAGCGGCGTTCTTCCAGGGCCTGGTACAGGTCGATTTCTTCATCGGGCATGTAGTGCAGGCAGTCGCCGGCGAAGAACCACAGCAGGTCGCGAGGCACCAGGTGAGCGATCTGTGGATAGCGCTGCATGATCTGGCACAGCAGGTCCTGGCCCAGGTACTGGCTTTCGATCGGGTCGATCGGCAGCGAGGCGCGCAGTTCGTCGAAGCGCTCCAGGAACAGCGCATGGCTTTCCTCGGGAACCTGTTCGGCTTCTCCCACCGCCACCAGGATGCTGCGCAGGTGGTCCAGGAGGACGAGATGATCGGCGACGACGTTGGACATGACAGGGTCCTCAAGAGCAAAACGGGCGCGGGAGTATATAGCCCCAGCGCCCGGTTTCATAATCGGCCTGCCTCAAGGGCCGCCGTTCAGCGGGTCTTGCCCTCGCTCAAGGTCAGATCCTCCTTGGCGAAGTCGTCCACGTCGATGACTTTGCGTCGCGCCGCTTCGGCATCCCGCAGGCTCTGGGCTTCGGCCGCTTGTAGCACGCCGGCCTCCAGGGCCGCATCGATGGCCGATTCACCGGCCGCCGGTTTGACCTGGCCGCTTTTCAGCGCTTCGTGGAGTTTTTTCTGCAGTGGATGGCTCGCGCTCAGCAGGTTGCAGGCGTGCTGCAGGGCGCCTACCGGATCGTCCGTGGATTGCGGGCGATAGCAGCCGGCGAGTACCGCTTCCAGGGCCGGGTCGCCCTGGGCGCGGCCAATGATTTGCGCCACTTCGGCATCCTGGCGGTCCGACGGCCCGGTATGGCGACGGCCGAAGGGAAACACCAAGACCCGTAGCAGGCAGCCGAAGAGGCGGCTGGGGAAGTTGCTGAGCAACTCGTCCAGGGCGCGTTCGGAGTGACCGAGGCTTTCTTCCAAGGCCCAGGTCAGCAGGGGCCGCAGGTACTCCGGTGAATCCAGATCGTGATAGCGCTTGAGTGCCGCCGAGGCCAGGTACAGGTGGCTGAGCACATCGCCCAGGCGCGCCGAGAGCCGCTCGCGCCGCTTGAGCTCGCCTCCCAGGAGCATCATGGAAAAGTCGGCCAGCAGGGAAAAGGCCGCGGCCTGGCGGTTCAGGGCGCGGAAGTAGCGCTGGCTGAGCGGGTCGCCGGGGGCCTGTTCGAAGTGGCCCAGGCCCAGATTCAGCACCAGGGTGCTGGCGGCATTGCTCACGGCAAAACCAATGTGCTGGAGCAGCAGGGCATCGAACTCCTTCAGCGCCTGGTCATGGTCCTCGCGTCCGGCCAGGGCCATTTCCTTGAGCACGAACGGGTGGCAGCGGATCGCCCCCTGGCCAAAGATCATCAGGTTGCGCGAGAGGATGTTGGCGCCTTCCACGGTGATGAAGATTGGTGCGCCCTGCCAGCTGCGGCCCAGGTAGTTGTTGGGCCCCATGATGATGCCCTTGCCGCCGTGCACGTCCATGGCGTGGCTGATGCACTCGCGTCCGCGCTCGGTGAGGTGGTACTTGAGGATGGCCGAGAGCACCGAGGGCTTTTCCCCCAGGTCCACGGCATTGGCGGTGAGCATGCGCGCGCTGTCCATCAGCCAGGCGTTGCCGCCGAGGCGGGCCAGGGCTTCCTGGATGCCCTCGAAGGCTGCCAGTGGCACGTTGAACTGTTCGCGCACCTGGGCGTACTGGCCGGTCACCAGGCTGGTGAACTTGGCGGCGCCGGTGCCCACCGCCGGCAGGGAGATCGAGCGTCCCACCGACAGGCAGTTCATCAGCATCATCCAGCCTTTGCCGAGCATCTCCCGGCCGCCGATCAGGTAGTCCAGGGGAATGAACACGTCCTTGCCGGAGTTCGGGCCGTTCATGAAGGCGGCGCCCAGGGGCAGGTGGCGGCGGCCGATCTCCACCCCCGGGGTGTCGGTGGGGATCAACGCCAGACTGATGCCCAGGTCTTCCTGCTCGCCCAACAGATGGTCCGGGTCGTGGGCCTTGAAGGCCAGGCCCAGCAGGGTGGCCACCGGGCCCAGGGTGATGTAGCGCTTTTCCCAGTTCAGGCGCAGGCCGAGGGTTTCCTCGCCTTGCCATTGACCCTTGCAGATGATGCCGGTGTCGGGCATCGCGCCGGCGTCGGAGCCTGCCAGCGGGCCGGTGAGGGCGAAGCAGGGAATGTCGTCACCGCGGGCCAGGCGCGGCAGGTAGTGATTGCGTTGTTCATCGGTGCCGTAATGCAACAGCAGTTCGGCCGGGCCCAAGGAGTTGGGGACCATGACGGTCGAGGCCAGGTCGCCGCTGCGGGTGGCCAGTTTCATCGCCACCTGGGAGTGGGCGTAGGCGGAAAAGCCTTTGCCGCCGTACTCCTTGGGAATGATCAGGGCAAAGAAGCCGTGCTCCTTGATATGGGCCCAGGCCGCGGCGGGCAGGTCCATGTGCTGGCCGATCTGCCAGTCGCTGACCATGGCGCAGAGTTCTTCGGTGGGGCCGTCGATGAACGCCTGTTCTTCAGCGGTCAGTTGGGCCTTGGGATAGGCCAGCAAGGTGTTCCAGTCGGGGCGGCCGCTGAACAGCTCGCCGTCCCACCACACGGTGCCGGCATCGATGGCGTCGCGCTCGGTTTGCGACATGGGCGGCAGAACTTTCTGGAACCAGGCGAACAACGGGGCGCTGAAGTACTTGCGGCGCAGGTCGGGCAGCAACAGCGGCGCGGCAACGGCCGCCAGCACTATCCAGAACACCAGCAGCAGCCAGCCGGGAGCCCGGCTGAAGGCACCCATGGCCAGCAGGTAGACGGCGACGGCGCCCAGGGCGGGCAGGGGAGCAGTGCGACGGTGCGCCAGGTAGGCGACCCCGACCAGCAAAACCAGTATCCACAACAACAGCATATTCAATCCTCCATGAAGCCAGGGGCCAAATCACCCTCAGAGCTTAGTCGGCCTCCGACAAAGCGGGTGATCGCGGCGGTGCGGGTGCAACGGTTGACTTTGCCGGCCAGCGGGGGCTTTGACGAACGGCTGGTGGTACTCGGGCCGACCCTGATCTTTGGCCGAAACGTCGTTATCGCCAGGGCGGACGTCTCGATAGACTCCAGGCTTCGCTTGGAGGTTTTGCCCATGAACCAGTACTTGCGTCCCAGCCGCTTCATCGATAGTGACCACCCTGCGGTGGTGGAGTTCGCCGAATTTCATCGCGGTGCCGGCGGCGACCCGCGGCGGCAGGCGGTGAACCTTTATTACGCGGTGCGTGAGGCCGTGCGTTACAACTTCTATTCCTTCAGCCCTGATCCGCAAACCCTGCGGGGCAGTCATGCCCTGGCCGCCGGCGAAAGCTACTGTGTGCCCAAGGCCACTCTGCTGGCCGCTTGTGCCCGGCATTGCGGGATCCCCGCGCGCATCGGCCTGGCGGACGTGCGCAATCACTTGTCGACCCCGCGTCTGCTGGAGCTGTTGCGCAGTGATGTGTTCGCCATGCACGGCTACACCGAGCTGTACCTGCAGGGGCGTTGGGTCAAGGCCACGCCGGCGTTCAACCAGAGTCTGTGCGAGCTGTTCGATGTGGCGCCGCTGGAGTTTGATGGGGTGCAGGACAGTGTCTTTCACCCCTTCAACCGTCAGGGCGACCAGTCGATGGAGTACCTGGTGGACCATGGGCACTTCGCCGATGTACCGCAGGCGCTGTTTTTCAGTCACCTGCAGGCATGCTATCCCCATCTGTTCGGCGAGCAGGGAGGTGTACTGCAGGGGGACATCCGCAGTGATTTGAGTCGCGGCTGATCCGGCGTAGACTGCCCCGGCATTCATAACTGAGGGATGGTCATGCTGAAGATCTGGGGTCGCAAGAACTCGTCGAATGTCAGGAAGGCGTTGTGGTGTGCCCAAGAGTTGGGGCTGGCCTATGAGTCCCTGGATGCCGGGGGCGCCTTTGGCGTGGTGGACACTCCGGCCTACCGGGCGCTGAACCCCAACGGGCGCATCCCGTTGATTGAAGACGACAGCTTCGTGCTCTGGGAGTCCAACACCATCGTGCGTTACCTGGCTGCTCGGCATGCCGCCAACAGCCACTGGTATCCGGCCGATGTGCAGGCTCGGGCCAGTGCCGAGAAGTGGATGGACTGGACCACCTCGACCTTCGCCGAACCTTTCCGCCATCTGTTCTGGGGCATATTGCGCACTCCGGCGGCGCAGCAGGACTGGCAACAGATCAATGCGGCCAAGGCAACCTGCGTCGAGCTGCTGGCCCGGGTCGAGCAGACGCTGGCCGGGCAGCCCTATCTGTCGGGAGAAGAGATCGGGGTCGGCGATATCCCGCTGGGCAGCTTCATCTATGCCTGGTTTGAAATGCCCATCGAGCGGCCGTCGATGCCCCATCTGCAAGCCTGGTATGAGCGTTTGAAGCAGCGCCCGGCCTATCGTCAGGCAGTCATGACCGCTTTAACTTAATACCCACTATCAACAAGCGTGACTGTACTTGCGTGGCTTGGACCCGCACCATGGCGTGCGTCCGGCGTCGTTGCAATCCGACCGGACCGCCCTTACTTATTCAATTCCCCTTCTTGGTGCATGAATCCGATATGAGTTCCGCTCTGTCCATCCGGCAGCTAACCAAAACCTACGGCAACGGTTTCCAGGCCCTGAGTGGTATCGATCTGGACGTCGCCGAAGGTGATTTCTTCGCCCTGCTCGGCCCTAACGGGGCCGGTAAATCCACCACCATCGGCATTCTCTCGACCCTGGTGAACAAGACCAGCGGCAGCGTCAATGTCTTCGGCCACGACCTTGATCGTGAGCCGGCGGCGCTCAAGCGCTGCATCGGTGTGGTGCCGCAGGAATTCAATTTCAACCAGTTCGAGAAGACCTTCGACATCGTCGTGACCCAGGCCGGCTACTACGGCATTCCGGCGAGAATCGCCAAGGAGCGGGCCGAGCAGTACCTGACCCAGCTCGGCCTGTGGGACAAGCGCGATGTGCCTTCACGCTCCCTGTCCGGCGGCATGAAGCGACGCCTGATGATCGCTCGGGCCCTGGTCCACGAGCCGCGCCTGCTGATCCTCGACGAACCCACTGCCGGGGTCGACATCGAGCTGCGTCGCTCGATGTGGACCTTCCTCACCGAGCTCAACCAGAAAGGCATCACCATCATCCTCACCACCCATTACCTGGAAGAGGCTGAACAGCTGTGCCGCAACATCGGCATCATCGACCACGGCACCATCGTCGAGAACACCAGCATGCGTCAGCTGCTGAGTCAGCTGCATGTGGAAACCTTCCTGCTCGACCTCAAGCACGACCTCAGCGTGGCTCCGCAGTTGGCCGGCTACCCGACCCGGCTGGTCGACAGCCACACCCTGGAAGTCCAGGTGGACAAGGCCGTCGGCATCACCGCGCTGTTCGGTCAGCTGGCCCTGCAGAACATCGAGGTCTTGAGCCTGCGTAACAAAACCAACCGACTTGAGGAGCTGTTCGTGTCCCTGGTGGAGAAGAATCTGTCGAAGGTGGCGGTATGAGTTCGGAGTTGAAACCCAACCTGGTGGCACTCAACACCATCGTCTATCGCGAGATCCGCCGCTTCACCCGGATCTGGCCGCAGACCCTGCTGCCGCCGGCCATCACCATGGTCCTGTACTTCGTCATCTTCGGTAACCTGATCGGGCGGCAGATCGGCGATATGGGTGGCTTCACCTACATGGAGTACATCGTGCCGGGGCTGATCATGATGTCGGTGATCACCAACTCCTACGGCAACGTGGTGTCGAGTTTCTTCGGCAGCAAGTTCCAGCGCTCAATCGAGGAACTGATGGTATCGCCGGTGTCGCCGCACACCATCCTGATCGGCTACACCCTCGGTGGGGTCCTGCGGGGCCTGATGGTGGGGATCATCGTGACCCTGCTGTCGCTGTTTTTCACCACGTTGCAGGTGCATCACCTGGGCGTCACCGTGCTGGTGGTGGTGCTGACGGCGACCATCTTCTCGTTGCTGGGATTCATCAACGCGGTGTTCGCGCGCAACTTCGATGACATCTCGATCATTCCGACGTTCGTGCTGACCCCCCTGACCTACCTGGGCGGGGTGTTTTATTCGATCAACCTGCTGCCGCCGTTCTGGCAGACCGTGTCCCTGGCCAACCCGGTGCTGCACATGGTCAACGCCTTCCGCTTCGGCATCCTCGGGGTGTCGGACATCCGGATCAGCGTGGCCATCACGTTCATGCTGGTGGCCACCGTGGTGCTGTACATCGGTTGCGCCCGGTTGCTGGTCAGCGGGCGCGGCATGCGTCAGTGAACGGCTTGCACGCCTGATGCAAACGGCCTCCCTCGGGAGGCCGTTTGCGTTGTTCATGGGCGCTGCTGCTTGCGCCTGCGCCACTGGCGAGCGACCCACCAGCGCCAATAGAGCATGGTCAGGCAATAGGCCGCAGCTCCCAGCACCAGGCCGGCCACCACCGACCCCAGGAGAAAGGGTTGCCACAGGGTGCTGAGCTGACCGCTGATCCACTCCCAGGTCAACTCGTCGGGCAGGGTGCGGGCCGGCACGTTCATCAGCCAGGCCCCCAGTTGATAGGTGCAGAAGAACACCGGCGGCATGGTGATGGGATTGGTCAGCCACACCAGGCTGACACTGATGGGCATGTTGGCCCGCAGCCAGACGGCCAGCACCGCCGCCAGCAGCATCTGCATCGGAATGGGGATGAAGGCGGCGAACAAGCCCACCGCCATGGCGCGGGCTACGGAGTGTCGATTGAGGTGCCAGAGGTTGGCGTCATGCAACAGCGTGCCAAGAAAGCGTAAGGACTTGTGTTCCCGGATGCTGGCCGGATCTGGCATGTAACGTTTGAATAAGCGCCGGGGCATAAGGCTTCTCGGTTGGATCAGGCCGCGATTATGAACGGATTCTAGTCAGGGCAAATTCAGACATTGTGACAAATGATAAAGCCGCGCCGCCGATCCTCGGCTAAGCCCAGAGTAGGGACTGCCAAGGAGGGGCTGGCTGATGGGGACGGGGTTGCTGGCACTGGCCGCGGGGCTGCTGGCGCTGGGTTTTCTACCGGTGTTGCCGCCGGTCTGGCTGTTGCTGGCGTTGGCGGTCGTGGGGCTGATGCTGCTGCCGTTTCGTACACATCCCGTGGCATTTTTTCTCTTCGGTTTCGCCTGGGCTTGCGTTTCCGGGCATTGGGCCCTGAATGATCGCCTGGCTCCTGGCCTGGAAGGACAGACCCGCTGGCTGGAGGGGCAGGTCAGTGGTTTGCCGGAGCAGGGCCAGGGCGTGGTGCGCTTTGAGCTGCAGGGTGCCCAGGCGCGACGCGAGCGTCTGCCGCGGCGGATACGCCTGGCCTGGCACGACGCCCCGCCGCTGCACAGTGGCGAGCGCTGGCGCCTGGCGGTCACGTTGCGGCGTCCTGCCGGGCTGCTCAATGTCCAGGGGTTCGATCACCAGGCCTGGCTGCTGGCGCGGCGCATCGGGGCCACCGGCACGGTCAAGGCCGGGCAGTTGCTCAGGCCCGCCCGCCTGGCCTGGCGCGAGGGCCTGCGCCAGCACCTGCTGGGTGTCGAGGCACAAGGGCGTGGCGCCGGGCTGGCGGCACTGGTGATGGGTGACGGCTCGGGGCTGACGCGCCAGGACTGGCAGGTGCTGCAGGACACCGGCACGGTTCACCTGATGGTGATTTCCGGTCAGCACATCAGCCTGCTGGCCGGGGTGATCTACCTCGGGGTGGCCGGGCTCGCCCGCTGGGGCATCTGGCCCGAGCGCCGGCCATGGCTGCCCTGGGCCTGTGCCCTGGCCTTTCTCGGGGCTCTGGGCTACGGCCTGCTGGCCGGGTTCGATGTGCCGGTGCAACGGGCTTGCGTGATGGTCGCCCTGGTCCTGCTCTGGCGGCTGCGCTTTCGCCATCTGGGCGTCTGGCGACCCTGGCTGCTGGCGTTGAATGCGGTGTTGCTGTTCGAGCCCCTGGCCAGTCTGCAGCCGGGATTCTGGCTGTCCTTTGCCGCGGTGGCGATCCTGCTTCTCACCTTCGGCGGGCGCCTGGGGCGCTGGCGCTGGTGGCAGGCCTGGAGCCGTGCGCAGTGGCTGATCGCCATTGGCTTGCTGCCGCCGCTGCTGGCCCTGGGGCTGCCCATCAGTTTCAGCGGTCCCCTGGCCAATCTGCTGGCGGTGCCGTGGATCAGTCTGCTGGTGCTGCCGCCGGCCCTGCTGGGTTGTCTGTTGCTGCCGGTGCCACATGTGGGCGAGGGTTTGCTGTGGCTGGCCGGGGGGCTGCTGGATGGGCTGTTCCTTCTGTTGGGGACGATCGCCGGTGCCTGGCCGGCCTGGGTGGCGCCGTTGCTGCCCTGGTGGCTTTGGGGGCTCAGTGCCCTGGGGGCCTTGCTGTTGCTCCTGCCCAGCGGTGTACCGCTGCGGGTGCTGGGGTGGCCGCTGTTGCTATTGGCCATCTGGCCGCCCGAGCAAGTGCTGCCCGAGGGTGAGGTGGAGGTCTGGCAACTGGACGTGGGGCAGGGGCTGTCGATGCTCCTGCGCACCCGCGATCACGCCATGCTCTACGATGCCGGCGCCCGGGTGGGGGATTTCGATCTCGGCGAGCGGGTGGTGCTGCCCAGCTTGCGCAAGCTGGGGATCAGGCAGCTGGACCTGATGCTGCTCAGTCATGCCGACAACGATCATGCCGGTGGCGCCCTGGCGGTCTGGCGCGGAATCGATGTGGCCCGGGTGCGCAGCGGCGAGCCCGGGGCATTGCCCGACGCCCTGCAAGCACAGCCTTGCGAGTCGGGCCTGGGCTGGCAATGGAATGGGGTGCGCTTTCGGCTGTGGCAATGGCCGGCGGCGGCCGATGGCAACCAGGCTTCCTGCGTGTTGCAGGTCGAGGCTCGGGGCGAGCGGCTGTTGCTCACCGGCGACATCGACGTGCATGCCGAACGGGCATTGCTCGCCAGTCCGCTGGCGGTTCACACCCACTGGTTGCAGGCCCCCCATCATGGCAGTCGCACTTCTTCGTCCATGGCCCTGCTGCAACGCCTGCGACCGACCGCGGTGCTGATTTCCCGCGGGCGGGGCAATGCCTTCGGTCATCCCCATGCCGAGGTACTGGCGCGCTATCGACGGCTGGGGGTGGTTGTGCATGACAGCGCCGATCAAGGAGCGCTGAAACTGCGCCTGGGGACTTTCGGGCCCGTGCAAAGCCTGCGCGCGCAGCGGCGTTTCTGGCGCGATTGAGCACTAATGCCTTAAATAACCGTGAGTTATTAAAGCCTGTGAGCATGCGACATCACGGTCTTCGGTGCGTCCGGCCCCTATGTTAGAGTGGCGCACTTTTTCGAGGGGACTGTCACTGTGTGGGAATTGGTCAAATCCGGCGGCTGGATGATGTTGCCGATCATTCTGAGTTCCATCGCGGCTGTGGGCATCATTGCCGAGCGTTTGTGGACCCTGCGGGCCAGCCGGGTCACCCCGCCCCATCTGTTGGGTCAGGTCTGGCGCTGGATCAAGGACAAGCAACTGAACAAGGAAAAGCTCAAGGAGCTGCGCGCCGATTCGCCCCTGGGGGAGATCCTGGCCGCGGGCCTGGCCAACTCCAAGCATGGTCGCGAGATCATGAAGGAATGCATTGAAGAGGCGGCGGCCCGCGTGATCCACGAGCTGGAGCGCTACCTCAATGCCCTCGGCACCATCGCCGCCATGGCCCCGCTGCTGGGCCTCTTGGGCACTGTGCTGGGCATGATCGACATCTTCAGTTCGTTCATGGGCTCGGGCATGACCACCAACGCCCACGTGCTGGCCGGCGGTATTTCCAAGGCCTTGATCACCACTGCCGCGGGCCTGATGGTGGGGATTCCTTCGGTGTTCTTCCACCGCTTCCTGCAACGTCGGGTCGATGAGCTGGTGGTGGGCATGGAACAGGAGGCGATCAAGCTGGTGGAAGTGATCCAGGGTGACCGCGATGTCGACCTGGCCGAGGGCAAAGCGTGAAATTCCGTCGCAAACCCCGGGAAACCGTGGACATCAACCTTGCGTCATTGATTGACGTGGTGTTCATCCTGCTGCTGTTTTTCGTCGTCACCACCACCTTTACCCGGGAGACCCAGTTGCGGGTCGACCTGCCGGAAGCGGTCAGCGGCTCACCCGCCGAAGACCAGGAGGTCAAGCAGCTGGATATCGCCATCAGCGCCGACGGGGTGTTCTCGGTCAACAATCAGGTCCTGCCGAAAAGTGACCTGGCCACCCTGATGGACGCCTTGCAGAAGGAGTCGGCAGGGGACACCCATCTGCCGCTGTCCATCAGCGCCGACGGCAAGACTCAACATCAAGCGGTGATCACTGCCATGGACGCGGCCGGCAAGCTCGGTTTCAGCCACCTGCGCATGACCACCGTCGAGGCGGCGCCGGCACCCTGATGGCACTCTCCGATCGTTTGCTCGCCGCCTGGTACAACGGCCATCCCGCGCTGAAGCTGCTGCAGCCTCTGGAATACCTGTACCGCCGAGTGGTGGTGGGCAAGCGCCGGCGCTTTCTGGCGGGCGAGGGGGCGATCTATCAGCCGCCGGTGCCGTTGATCGTGGTGGGCAACATTACCGTAGGCGGCACGGGCAAGACGCCGTTGATCTTGTGGCTGGTGGCGCACTGCCAGCGCCTTGGCCTGCGGGTCGGGGTGGTCAGTCGCGGCTATGGCGCCAAGCCGCCGCAACTGCCCTGGCGGGTGACGGCCGATGACAGCGCCGGGGTGGCCGGCGATGAACCGCTGCTGATCGTCCAGCGCTGTGGCGTACCGCTGATGATCGACCCTGATCGCAGCCGCGCGGTGCAGGCCTTGCTGGCCGCCGAACCGCTGGACCTGATTCTCTCCGACGACGGCCTGCAGCATTACCGCCTGGCCCGTGACCTGGAGCTGGTGCTGATCGACGCGGCCCGCGGCCTGGGCAATCGCCGCTGTTTGCCGGCCGGGCCCCTGCGCGAGCCGGTGGAGCGCCTGCAGAGCGTCGATGCACTGCTCTACAACGGCGCCTTTGATGATCACGCCGACGGCTTTGCCTTCCATCTCAAGCCTTCGGCGCTGGTCAATCTGCAGAGCGGCGAGCGCCGCCCGGTGGAGCACTTCGCGCCAGGGCAGGCGGTGCACGCGGTGGCCGGAATCGGCAACCCCCAGCGTTTCTTCAATACCCTTGAAACGCTACACTGGCGGCCTGTCCCCCATGCATTTGCCGATCACGCTCAATACAGTGCGCAGGCCCTGGCGTTCACCCCGTCATTGCCGTTGGTCATGACCGAGAAAGATGCGGTCAAGTGCCGTGACTTCGCGGCTGCCGACTGGTGGTACCTGGCGGTGGATGCGGTGCCGTCCGCGGCCTTCATCGCCTGGTTCGATACCCAGCTGATGCGCCTGCTGCCTGATCGTCTGTTGCCTTAATCGCTTTTATCCAGGGAAACCTCATGGACACCAAACTGCTCGACATCCTGGCCTGCCCGATCTGCAAGGGCCCGCTCAAACTCAGTGCCGACAAGACCGAGCTGATCAGCAAGGGCGCCGGCCTGGCCTATCCGATCCGCGACGGCATCCCGGTGATGCTGGAAAGCGAAGCCCGTACCCTGACTACCGAAGAGCGCCTGGACAAATGAGCTGCGCCTTCACCGTGGTCATCCCGGCACGCTTTGCCTCCACCCGCCTGCCGGGTAAGCCCCTGCAACTGATTGCCGGCAAGCCGATGATCCAGTGGGTCTGGGAGCAGGCCTGCAAGAGCGGCGCCGAGCGTGTGGTGGTGGCCACCGACGACCCGCGTATCGTCGAGGCGTGCCAGGGCTTTGGCGCGCAAGCGCTGCTGACCCGGGAAGACCACAACTCGGGGACCGATCGCCTGGCGGAAGTCGCCAGCCAGCTTGGCCTGGCGGCGGATGCCATCGTGGTCAACGTTCAAGGCGACGAGCCGCTGATCCCGCCTTCGGTGATCGATCAGGTGGCGGCCAACCTGGCGGCCCACACCGAGGCGCGCATGGCCACCCTGGCCGAGCCGATCGAGGATGTGAAGACGCTGTTCAATCCCAACGTGGTCAAGGTGGTCACGGACCTCAACGGTCTGGCCCTGACCTTCAGCCGTGCCACCTTGCCCTGGGCGCGGGATGCTTTCGCCAAGAGTCATGAGCACTTGCCGGAAGGCGTGCCTTACCGGCGCCACATCGGCATCTATGCCTATCGCGCCGGTTTCCTCCATGACTTCGTCAGCTGGGGCCCGTGCTGGCTGGAAAACACCGAATCCCTGGAGCAGTTGCGTGCCTTGTGGCACGGCGTGCGGATTCATGTCGCCGATGCTCTGGAGGCCCCACCCACTGGCGTCGATACCGCCGAAGACCTTGAGCGCGTTCGGCGCCTGCTGGAGGCCTGATGCGGGTTCTGTTCGTCTGCCTGGGCAATATCTGTCGCTCGCCCACTGCCGAGGGTGTGCTGCGCCACAAGTTGCGCGCCGCCGGCCTGGGCGATCAGGTGCAGGTCGCGTCGGCTGGCACCAGCGACTGGCATATCGGCAAGGCCCCGGATTCACGCAGCCAGCAGGCGGCCTTGCGCCGTGGCTACGACCTTTCGGCGCAACGGGCGCAGCAGGTCGGCAGTGCCGATTTCGCCGTGTATGACCTGATCCTGGCCATGGACCAGAGCAACCTGCGCAACCTCAAGGCCCTGCAGCCGGCCCGGGGCAAGGCCGAGCTGGACCTGTTCCTGCGCCGTTACGAGTCGGTCCTGGATGAGGTGCCGGATCCCTACTACGACGGCGAGCAGGGCTTCGAGCAGGTGCTGGACCTGATCGAAGAGGCCTGCGACCGGCTGGTGATCGAGTTGAAGGGGCGGCTATGACCCTGCACATTCAGTCCGATGTCTCGCTCAAGCCGTTCAACAGCTTCGGGGTCGAGGTCAAGGCCCTGCGCTTTGCCCAGGCCCACAGCGATGACGACGTGCGCGAAGCCCTGGCCTATTGCGCCGCGCAGCAGTTGCCCCTGCTGGTGATCGGTGGTGGCAGCAACCTGCTACTGACCGCGGATATCCGGGCCCTGGTGCTGCGCATGGCCAGCCGCGGCATCCGTCTGCTCAGCGACGATGGGCAACGGGTGGTGGTGGAAGCCGAGGCCGGGGAAACCTGGCATCCCTTCGTGCAGTGGACCCTGGAGCAGGGCTTGTCCGGGCTGGAGAACCTCAGCCTGATTCCCGGCACCGTGGGCGCGGCGCCGATGCAGAACATCGGCGCCTATGGCGTGGAGATCAAGGACGTGTTCGCCGGCCTGACCGCCCTGGACCGGCAAACCGGGGAGTTGCGCGACTTTGACCTGGCCCAGTGCCAGTTCGCTTACCGCGATAGCCTGTTCAAGCATGAGGCCGGTCGCTGGTTGATCCTGCGGGTGCGTTTTGTCCTGAATCGCGTCGATCATCTGCACCTCGAGTACGGTCCGGTGCGTCAGCGCCTGAACGAGCAGGGCATCGAGCATCCGACGGCCAGCGACGTCAGTCGGGCGATCTGCAGTATCCGCAGCGAGAAGCTTCCCGACCCGGCGGTGCTGGGCAATGCCGGCAGTTTCTTCAAGAACCCGGTGGTCCCGGCGTTGCTGGCGGCGCAGATCAAGCAGGCCTATCCGGGGCTGGTGGGTTATCCCCAGGCCGATGGGCAGGTCAAGTTGGCGGCCGGCTGGCTGATCGAGCAGGCGGGCTGGAAGGGCTTTCGTGAAGCCGATGCCGGGGTCCATCGCCTGCAATCCCTGGTGCTGGTGAACTACGGCACGGCCACCGGCCTGCAACTGCTGGAGCTGGCCCGGCGGATCCAGCGCGATATCGCCGAGCGTTTCAGTGTCGAGCTGGAGATGGAGCCGAATCTGTATTGAGGCGACTCTTGAACTAAGCTCAGCGCTTGAGCCCAAGGCCTTGCACGGTGCACACCCTGCAAGGCTTTTTTATGTCCGGCGGCTTAACTTAGCTTGCTAACAATGTAAGTATTTGTCGTCCCCAAAGGCCCGGTGAAGCCCCGTCTTCACAAGAGAGCCCGATTAGCCTGAGCCGATCTGCGCGCACCGCAGCCGCGTTGCCCCGTGGCAGATGGCTCGACCCCATCACCTCATAGAATGCGGGCGTGCCCATGATTACCCTGAAGCTCAACGGTCAAGATCATCCCCTGGACGTCACCGAGGACATGCCGCTGTTATGGGCCATCCGCGATGTGGCGGGTTACAGCGGCACCAAATTCGGTTGCGGCATGGGTTTGTGCGGTGCCTGCACCGTGCATGTCGACGGCGACCCGGCGCGCAGCTGCATCACCCCGGTCGGCTCGGTGCTGGGCAAGAATGTCAGCACCATCGACTACCTGCACAACGATCCGGTGGGGCAGGTGGTGCAGCAAGCCTGGCTGGATACGGCGGTGGCCCAGTGCGGCTACTGCCAGGGCGGGCAGATCATGTCCGCCACGGCGCTGCTCAAGATCCATCCCAATCCCAGTGACGAACAGATCGAAGAGGCGATGCTCGGCAATATCTGCCGCTGCGGCACCTATAACCGGATCAAGACCGCGATCCGCCAGGCGGCCAACCATCTGCAGGAGGCCAAGGCATGAACCGGCTCCCCAGTGATTTTGCCCTCTGCAACCTCAGTCGCCGTGGTTTTCTCAAGGGGGTGGGCGCCACCGGAGCCCTGGTACTGGCGGCCAGTTGGGGCTGGCAGCAGGCGTTTGCCGAAGAGCAGAAGTTTGGCGCCGATGGCATGCCCCACGGCTGGGTCGACGATCCCAAGGTCTATGTGAGCATTGCCGGCGACGGCAGCGTGACGGTGATCTGCAACCGTTCGGAGATGGGCCAGGGGGTGCGTACCAGCCTGAGCATGGTGGTGGCGGATGAGCTGGAGGCCGATTGGGCCCAGGTCCAGGTCAGGCAGGCGCCCGGAGACGAAGCGCGTTTTGGCAATCAGGACACCGATGGCTCGCGCAGCATGCGCCATTGGTACGAACCCATGCGGCGTTGCGGCGCCGCGGCGCGGACCATGCTGGAGCAGGCGGCTGCCGCGCAGTGGCAGGTACCGCCGAGCGAGTGTCGGGCGCAGTTGCACAAGGTGGTTCATACCCCCAGCGGGCGCGAACTGGGCTATGGCGCTCTGGCCGCAGCAGCGGCGGCTCTGGCGGTTCCGGCCCGGGACGGGCTGCGCCTGAAGCAGCCGTCGGAGTTTCGCTATATCGGCAAGGAGGCGACCCGCGCCATCGACGGCCAGGACATCGTCAACGGCCGCGCGGTGTACGGCGCCGATGTGCACTTTGAAGGCATGCTGTTCGCGGCAGTGGCGCGGCCCCCGGTCTATGGCGGCAAGGTCAAGTCCGTGGATGACAGTGCAGCCCTGAAGGTGCCTGGGGTGATCAAGGTCATGCCCATCGATGGTCGTCCGTTGCCTTCCGAGTTCCAGCCCCTGGGGGGCGTGGCGGTGGTGGCGAGCAATACCTGGGCTGCAATCAAGGGCCGCGACGCCTTGAAGATCGAGTGGGAGGATGGGGTCAATGCCGGCTACAACTCCGTCGAATACCGCAAGGAACTGGAGGCGGCTGCACAGAAGCCGGGCAAGGTGGTGCGCAGCACCGGTAATCCGGATGAGGCCATGAACGCCGCCCAGAGCAGTCTGGAGGCCACTTATTACCTGCCGCACCTGGCCCAGGCCCCCATGGAGCCGATGGTGGCGGTGGCGCGCTTTCTCGACGGGCGCTGTGAAGCCTGGGCGCCGAGCCAGGCGCCTCAGGTGACCCGCGAGCGGATCGCCGAGCGCCTGGGCATCGGCTTTGATCAGGTCACGGTCAATGTCACCCTGCTGGGCGGCGGTTTCGGGCGCAAATCCAAGCCGGACTTCATTCTGGAGGCGGCCATCCTGGCCAAGGCCTTTCCCGGCAAGGCGGTGCGGGTGCAGTGGACCCGGGAGGACGATATCCATCACTCCTACTTCCATACCGTGTCGGCGGAGTACCTCAAGGCCGGCTTGAACGAGGACGGCATGCCCGCCGCATGGTTGCATCGCACCGTGGCCCCGAGCATCACTGCGCTGTTCGCCCCGGGGATGAACCACGAGGGTGCCTTCGAGCTGGGCATGGGCTTCACCAACATGGCCTATGCGATTCCCAATGTGCGCCTGGAAAACCCCGAAGCTGCGGCCCATACCCGGGTGGGCTGGTATCGCTCGGTGTCGAACATTCCCCACGGCTTCGCCATTCAGAGTTTTGTCGACGAACTGGCCCACAAGGCGGGCCAGGACCCACTGAAGTACCAGCTCAAGCTTCTGGGGCCGGACCGTCAGATCGATCCGCGAACCCTGAGCGAAGAGTGGAATTACGGCGAGTCCCCGGAGCGTTACCCGATCGATACCGGGCGCATGCGTGCGGTACTGGAAACCGCGGCCAAGGCCGCCGGGTGGGGCCGCTCGCTGCCCAAGGGGCGTGGCCTGGGGCTGGCGATGCACTACAGCTTCGTGACCTATGTGGCAGCGGTGATCGAGGTGGAGGTCAAGGACGATGGCACGCTGATTGTGCACCAGGCCGACATCGCCGTGGATTGCGGCCCGCAGATCAACCCCGAGCGTATCCGCTCGCAGTTCGAGGGCGCCTGTGTCATGGGCCTGGGCAATGCGGTGCTGGGGGAAATCAGCTTCAAGGACGGCAAGGTGCAGCAGGACAACTTCCACATGTACGAGGTGGCGCGCATGTCCCTGGCGCCCAAGCAGGTGCAGGTGCACCTGGTAACGCCGCCGGGGGAGGTGCCGTTGGGCGGTGTTGGCGAGCCCGGCGTGCCGCCGATTGCCCCGGCCCTGTGCAATGCGATCTTCGCCGCTACCGGCAAGCGCATCCGCAATCTGCCGGTGCGTTATCAGTTGCAAGGCTGGCAGCAGGCGGGTGCCTGATGGACAGTGTCGACCTGAATGTCCTGCGCAGCGTGCTGGAGTGGCGCCGTGCCGGGCGCGGGGTGCTGCTCTACAGCGTGGTCCAGACCTGGGGCAGCGCGCCGCGCCCTCCGGGCGCCATGCTTGCCCTGCGCGACGACGGCGTGGTGATCGGCTCGGTGTCCGGCGGCTGCATCGAGGACGACCTGATCAGCCGCCTCGGGGACGGGCGTCTCGCACCGCAGGGGCCGCCGGTGCAACTGGTGACTTACGGTGTGACGGTGGAGGAGGCGGCGCGTTTCGGTCTGCCCTGTGGCGGCACCCTGCGTTTGACCGAGGAGCGGGTCGGCGATCCGTCCTGGGTCGCCGAGTTGCTGCAACGTTGCGCGGCGCATCAGATCGTGGCCCGGGAGTTGAACCTGAGCACCGGCCAGGTGCTGCTCAAGGCAGCGGGCAAGCGGGATGAGCTGGCGTTTGACGGTGTCACCCTGCGGGCGATCTACGGACCGCGCTGGCGCCTGTTGCTGATCGGCGCCGGGCAGCTGTCTCGTTATGTGGCGCAAATGGCGCGTCTCTTGGATTTCGAGGTGCTGGTCTGTGATCCGCGCCAGGAGTTCGTGCATGGCTGGGAGGAGCAGGATGGACGCCTGGTCGCCGGCATGCCCGACGATGCGGTGTTGAGTATCGAGCCGGATGAGCGCACGGCGGTGGTGGCCCTGACCCATGATCCGCGTCTGGACGATATGGCGTTGCTGACGGCCCTCGATTCCCCGGCGTTTTATGTCGGCGCCCTGGGTTCGCGGGTCAATAGCCAGAAGCGCCGGGACAATCTGGCCCTGCTGGGATTGTCGAGCGCGGCCATCGAGCGCTTGCACGGGCCGGTGGGGCTGCACATTGGCAGTCATACTCCGGCCGAGATTGCCCTTTCGCTGATGGCGCAGATCGTGGCGCTGAAAAATGGTGTCGAGCCCCTGTCGCAGCAGCCGGTGGCGCGCGTGGCCGAGGTGGCCGGATGAGTCCCTGGCCTTGCGCGATCATCCTGGCGGCGGGGCAGGGCAGTCGTTATCGGCAGGCGCTCGCAGACGATCAGGACAAGTTGCTGGCGCCTTGTGTGGGGCGCGATGGCGTAGAGCGGCCGGTGTTGGAGCAGGTGCTGGTCAACCTGCCTGCCGAAGTGGGGCGGCGGGTGCTGGTCACGACGCCGGGACGGCCGCGGGTGGCGAAGCTGGGGCGGGCTTATGGTTGTCAGGTGTTGTTGCTGGACTCGCCGGGCATGGGGCACAGCCTGGCAGCCGCGGTAGCGGCCAGTGCCGACGCCAATGGCTGGGTGGTGTTGCTGGGGGATATGCCTTTCATCCTGCCGGCCAGCATAAGGCGGGTGATCGCGGGGTTGACCGAGGAGAACATCAGCGTGCCGCGGCTGGGGGACGATCTGGGGCATCCGGTGGGGTTTGGTCGGGTTTATGCCGCTGCGTTGCAGGGGTTGTCCGGTGATCGTGGCGCCAGGTGTCTGTTTGCTGCGGGCAAGGTGGTCGAAGTGCCCTTGAGCGACCCGGGCGTGGTGTGGGATGTGGATCTGCCGGCAGCGCTGGTGTTTCGCGAGCATTGAATGGCGGGCATGAAAAAGCCCCGCCCGGTTACCCGGGCGGGGCTTTTTCATTGCCGATGGAGTCAGGCGAGAGGTTTAGGCTCGTGCTGCTTTTCCTCGGTGTGGGCTACGTGCTCAACGGCGTGCTCGACGTTGTGCGGTGCCTCTTCCACCACCGGGGCAGGTTGCTCTGCCACAGGTTCGGTGACCGGCGCAGGTGCTGCTTCAGCCGCCTCGACAGGCGCTGGAGCGGCTTCGACCACCACTGGCGCTTCGACCGGAGCGGGCTCGGCAGCAGCCACCGCTTCAACCGGGGCGGCAGCGGCAGCCAGCTCGGCTTCCTTCTGCAGACGCTCGGCTTCACGCTTGCGACGGCGCACTTCGCGCGGATCGTTTGGTGCGCGACCGTTGCTGGTCAGGGCGCTCACCGGAGCCGCTTCAACCACTGGAGCCGGGGCTTCGGTGACGGCAGAGGCAACAGCCGGTGCAGGCTCTTCAGCCTGGGCAGGCTGCTGGGCAATCACTGGCTGCTCGATGGCAACAGGTTCAGCGGCCGGGGCCGGAGCTTCCTGGGCAGGCTCGATGGCTGTTTCCTCAACCACCGGCGCCTGGACCGCAGGTTCTGCAACAGGCTGCTCGGCTACCACAGGTTGTGCTTCGACAGTCACGGCGGGTTCGGCGGCGACTTCAACCTGAGGCTGCTCTGCAACAACCGGAGCAACTTCGGCCGCTGGGGCCTGTTCAACTGGGGCCAGTTCAACAGCTGGAGCAGCCGGCGCTTCCACTTCAGTAGTGGCTTCGACCACAGGTGCTTGCGGAGCCTGCTCTGCAACAGCGGCGGTCGCGCGTTCGGCTTGCTGATGCGCTTGTGCTTCAGCGTTGGCGCTGATGGCGGTGCTGGCAACAGCGGCAGTGACCGCGAGGCCGGCGGCCAGATCGGCGCTGCTTGGCTCTTCGGCGTTCTCTTCCGAACCCTCGATCACGTTGCCGTTGGCATCACGCTGACGCTCGCGACGGTTGCTGCGACGACGCTGGCCGCGGGAGCGACGGCGTGGACGTTCGCCGTCGGCGTTGTCCTGGCCTTCTTCCTGCAGTTGCTCTTCGTTCGGCAGTGCTTCTTCTTCGCTGGCGGCAGCGGCCTGAGCCTGTTCGGCGCGTGGCTGACGCTCTTCGCGCGGCGGACGCGGCTGGCGCTCTTCCCGTGGCGGACGAGCCGGGCGTTCTTCGGCAACGGCAACGGCGGCGGTAGCAGCGGCTGCGGCCGGAGCGGCATCCAGAGGCTCGCGCAGTTCGCGAACACGCTCTTCACGCTCGCCACGTGGCTTGCGGTCTTCACGTGGGGCGCGTGGTTGACGCTCTTCGCGCGGAGCGCGCGGTGCGCGTTCTTCGCGGGCTACACCTTGGACTTCTTCGCGAGCTTCACGCACTTCGCGGGGTTGACGCTCTTCCCGTGGTGCGCGCTCTTCACGCGGTGCACGTTCTTCACGTGGCTTGCGCTCTTCGTCGCGGCGACCGTTGCGGTTACGGCTCTGTTGACGGCCGTTGCGACGCTGCTCTTCGTTGTTGCGGGCAGGGCGCTCGGTTGCCGGCTTCTCGACCACGACCGGAGCGGCCGGCTCTTCCTTGGAGGCGAACAGGCTGACCAGGGACTTGACCAGGCCTTTGAACAGGCTTGGCTCGGCAGCAACCGGGGCTGGAGCGGCAACCGGAGCGACGGCTTCGGTCGGCACAGGGGCATTGGCGCGGGCCGGTGCGGTCTTCACCGCGGCTTCCTGGCGAACCAGGGTGCGGGTGGCGGCGGCTGGCTGCACTTCTTCGGCTTCGGCTGCGGCCGCGGCGATTTCGTAGCTGGACTGGTTGGTGTTGGCTTCCGGGCTGTCATCGCGCAGACGCTGGACTTCGAAGTGCGGCGTTTCGAGGTGATCGTTCGGCAGGATGACGATGCGGGCACGGGTGCGCAGTTCGATCTTGGTGATCGAGTTGCGTTTTTCGTTGAGCAGGAAGGCGGCGACCGGAATCGGCACTTGGGCGCGAACTTCGGCGGTGCGGTCTTTCAGGGCTTCTTCTTCGATCAGGCGCAGGATCGCCAGGGACAGCGATTCGACGTCACGGATGATGCCGGTGCCATTGCAGCGTGGGCAGACGATGCCGCTGCTTTCGCCCAGGGAGGGGCGCAGGCGCTGACGGGACATTTCCAGCAGGCCGAAGCGCGAGATGCGGCCGATCTGCACGCGGGCGCGGTCGGCTTCCAGGCATTCGCGGACTTTTTCTTCCACGGCGCGCTGGTTCTTGGCTGGGGTCATGTCGATGAAGTCGATGACGATCAGGCCGCCGATATCACGCAGACGCAGTTGGCGAGCGATTTCTTCCGCTGCTTCCAGGTTGGTCTGCAGGGCGGTTTCTTCGATGTCGCTGCCTTTGGTGGCGCGAGCCGAGTTGATGTCGATGGACACCAGGGCTTCGGTCGGGTCGATGACGATGGAGCCGCCGGAAGGCAGTTCGACCACGCGCTGGAAGGCGGTTTCGATCTGGCTTTCGATCTGGAAGCGGTTGAACAGCGGCACGCTGTCTTCGTACAGCTTGATCTTGCTGGCGTACTGCGGCATCACCTGGCGGATGAAGGTCAGGGCTTCGTCCTGGGCTTCAACGCTGTCGATCAGCACTTCGCCGATGTCCTGGCGCAGGTAGTCGCGGATCGCGCGGATGATCACGTTGCTTTCCTGGTAGATCAGGAATGGCGCGGAGCGATCCAGGGAGGCTTCCTTGATGGCGGTCCAGAGTTGCAGCAGGTAATCCAGGTCCCACTGCATCTCTTCGCTGCTGCGGCCCAGGCCGGCAGTGCGCACGATCAGGCCCATGTCGGCAGGAGCTACCAGGCCGTTCAGCGCTTCACGCAGTTCGTTGCGCTCTTCGCCTTCGATGCGGCGGGAGATGCCGCCGGCACGCGGGTTGTTCGGCATCAGTACCAGGTAACGACCGGCGAGGCTGATGAAGGTGGTCAGGGCAGCGCCCTTGTTGCCACGCTCTTCTTTCTCGACCTGGACGATGACTTCCTGGCCTTCGCTCAGGACGTCCTTGATGTTGACGCGGCCTTCGGGGGCTTTCTTGAAGTATTCGCGGGAGATTTCTTTGAGGGGCAGGAAGCCGTGGCGCTCAGAGCCGAAGTCGACAAAGGCAGCCTCGAGGCTTGGTTCGATGCGAGTGATGCGGCCTTTATAGATGTTGGCCTTTTTCTGCTCGCGTGCACCGGACTCGATGTCCAGATCGTAGAGGCGCTGGCCGTCTACCAGGGCAACACGCAACTCTTCGGGTTGAGTTGCGTTAATCAGCATTCTTTTCATGTAGTACCGTCGGTTTCCGGGCTGCCGGAAACGGCGTTCGGCACACACGACTTCTCACGGTCGGTGTCAGGTGCGTCAGGAGTGGTTGACCACTCGAGTGTCTAGCGAGGTTCGTCCGAATAACTAAGAACGAAGTCGCGACTCACGCGTCCTGCTTGCTGTGGTGACTAAGGCACCGCTTAAGCAAAAGTCTGTCAGGAGGAGGAATCAACCGGCGACTGTGGACGAGATGAAGCGTCTTGAATAAAGCCTAATGCTACACAGTCCGACGGTTGTGCATCTCCACCCTACACGTATCCCTGATAATTCGGGTGCTGCCGCGCGCAGAATCCGCAGCGGGTTGGCATTTACCGTGAACTCCGAAAGGGGAGGTCACGCATCATGGCTAAAGGCGTTGTTTCCACAACCTTCGCTTGGGGTTGTCAGGCGCTGACTGCACTTTGTGAACTGGCCGTTAATCGCTGCATAAAAGGCGAGTGATAACTCTGCTTTTTACGGGTTTCAGGCCTCATGTCACCTGCGCTTGTTACAACGTCAGACTCTTCCGGTATGTAGCGAGAGCTGCGTAGGACGGCCTTGCGTCCTTATGAATTGCGTTGGTCAGGGCCGGCTAGTTGCCGCTGTTCCGCTGTCCAGCCGCTTTTGGCGGCGTTCGCGACTATAGCAGCAATCATTAAGTGCTTCAAATCCATAAAAAATTGTTATCATTCGCGCCATGACGACTACTGCCCCCTCGACTCCAGGCGTTCAATTGCTTGAGGTCTCGCCGGAATATGCCGGCCAACGTATTGATAACTTCCTTCTCGCGCGACTCAAAGGCGTGCCCAAGACCTTGATTTATCGCATTTTGCGTAAAGGCGAAGTGCGGGTGAACAAGGGGCGCATCAAGCCCGAGTACAAGCTGCAGGCCGGTGATGTAGTGCGCGTGCCGCCGGTGCGCGTGCCCGAGCGTGACGAACCGGTGCCGCTGGCTCAAGGCTTGTTGCAGCGACTGGAAGCCTCGATTGTCTTTGAAGACAAGGCGCTGATTGTGATCAACAAGCCCGCCGGCATTGCCGTGCACGGCGGAAGCGGCCTTAATTTCGGTGTGATCGAAGCCTTTCGTCAGTTGCGTCCGGATGCCAAGGAGCTGGAGCTGGTGCATCGCCTCGATCGCGACACCTCCGGTCTGCTGATGATCGCGAAGAAGCGCAGCATGTTGCGCCACCTGCACGCCGCGCTGCGTGGTGATGGTGTGGACAAGCGCTACATGGCACTGGTGCGTGGCCACTGGGCAACGGCCCTGAAGCAGGTGCGCGCGCCTTTGCTCAAGAGCAACCTGCGTTCTGGCGAGCGCATGGTGGAGGTCAATGAAGAAGGGAAGGAGGCCTTGACGGTGTTCAAGGTGCTGCGCCGCTTCGGCGAGTTCGCCACCATGGTCGAGGCCAAGCCGGTGACTGGTCGCACTCACCAGATTCGCGTGCACACCCTGCATGCCGGGCACTGCATTGCCGGTGACAGCAAGTACGGCGACGATGATTTCACCCGCGAGATTCGCGAATTGGGCGGCAAGCGCCTGTTCCTTCATGCCTATATGTTGACGGTGCCGCTGCCTGATGGCGGCGAGCTGAAGCTGCAGGCGCCAGTGGATGAAATGTGGGCCAAGACCGTGGAGCGCTTGAGTGCACCCTGATTACCAGCTGTTGATCTTCGATTGGGACGGCACTCTGGCGGATTCCATTGGTCGGATTGTCGAGTCGATGCATGTGTCGGCCGATCGCTCCGGTTTTCCCCGGCGTGACGATTTTGCCGTCAAGGGCATCATCGGTCTTGGCTTGCCGGAGGCGATTCGTACCTTGTATCCCGAAATCGACGAGGGTCAGTTGGTGGCCTTTCGTCAGCATTACGCGGATCACTACATCGCGCTGGAGGCTGAGCCTTCGCCGTTGTTTGCTGGCGTGGTGCAGTCTCTGGAGGCTTTCCGGGCCGAGGGTTATCGGTTGGCAGTTGCCACGGGCAAGGCCCGGCGCGGATTGGATCGGGTGCTGAAGGCCCATGGCTGGGAAGAATATTTCGATATCACCCGGGCGGCCGACGAAACCGCCAGCAAGCCTCATCCGTTGATGCTGGAGGAAATTCTTGCTCATTGCGGAGTCGGGCCAAGGCAGGCTCTGATGGTTGGCGATTCCTCCTTTGATCTGTTGATGGCGCGCAATGCCGGCATGGATTCGGTGGCCGTGAGCTACGGTGCCCAGTCCATCGAGGCTTTGCAGGCTTTCGAGCCGCGCTTGTCCATCGACCGTTTTCCTCAATTGCATGCCTGGCTGAGTCAGGCTGCCGAATAAGTTTTTGCTGGGGTAGCAGGCATGAGCGACGAATGGAAAGCGCCAAGCAAGGCGGGCGCTGAAGAGAGTGATGACAAGAGCTGGAAGCTGCTGGAAAAGACGCTCCTGGCCGGTGTTCAGGAGCAGCGTCGTTCGCGGCGCTGGGGGATCTTCTTCAAGCTGCTGACCTTTGTGTATCTGTTTGTGGCGTTGGCTTTGTTCACGCCGCTGATGACCATGGAAAAGAACGCGGCTCGTGGCGGCAGCTACACCGCGGTGATCGATGTCACGGGTGTGATTGCCGATAAGGAGTCGGCCAGTGCTGACAATATCGTCGGCAGTCTGCGTACCGCCTTCGATGATCCCAAGGTCAAGGGTATTGTGCTGCGCATCAACAGCCCTGGCGGCAGCCCGGTGCAGTCTGGCTACGTCTATGACGAGATTCGTCGTCTGCGGGCTTTGCACAAGGACACCAAGGTCTATGCGGTGATCTCTGACCTGGGGGCTTCTGGTGCTTACTACATCGCCAGTGCTGCCGATGAGATCTATGCCGACAAGGCGAGCCTGGTGGGCTCCATCGGCGTTACGGCGGCCGGGTACGGGTTTGTCGGCGCCATGGAGAAGTTGGGGGTCGAGCGTCGTACCTACACTTCCGGCGAACACAAGTCGTTCCTCGATCCGTTCCAGCCGCAGAAACCTGATGAAACTCAGTTCTGGCAGGGCGTGCTGGACACCACTCACCGTCAGTTCATAGCCAGCGTCAAGCAGGGGCGTGGCGAGCGCCTCAAGGATAAAGAGCATCCTGAGCTGTTCTCGGGGTTGGTCTGGTCCGGTGAGCAGGCGTTGCAACTGGGCTTGATCGACGGCCTGGGTAATACCAGCTCGGTGGCGCGGGACGTGATTGGTGAAAAAGAGCTGGTGGACTTCACTGTCCAGGAGTCGCCACTCGATCGCTTCTCGAAGAAGCTGGGCGCCAGCGTGGCTGAACAGATCGCTATGTGGATGGGCTTTCAGGGGCCGACCTTGCGCTGATTGTGCGGTACTGAACAAACCAAGCCGGCCAGAGTGCCGGCTTTTTAGTGTCTGGTCAGGGGATGGCCACGCCTTCGGCTAGCAGCATGTCCACCAAGCGGATCAATGGCAGGCCTACCAGGCTGGTGGCGTCGCTGCCGGTGGTGCTCTGGAACAGGCTGACTCCCAGGCCTTCGGCCTTGAAGCTGCCGGCGCAGTCGAAGGGTTGCTCGGCGTGCAGGTAGCGCTCGATGCGTTGCTGGTCGAGGGTGCGCATATGCACGGTGAAGGGGACGCAGTCGACCTGGTAGTGGCCTGTCCGGCTGTTGAGCAGGGCCAGGCCGGTGAGGAAGGTCACGCTGGCGCCGCTGGCGTCCAGCAGTTGCTGGCGTGCCTTGTCGAAGGTGTGGGGTTTGCCGATGATGCGTTCCCCCAGTACCGCTACCTGATCCGAGCCGATGATCAGGTGATCCGGGTGGGTGGCTGCAAGGGCGCGGGCCTTTTCTTCCGCCAGGCGTTTCACCAGTGCCATGGCGGGCTCCCCTGGTCGGTGGCTTTCGTCGATATCGGGAGAGCTGCAGGTAAAGGGCAGTTGCAGGCGGGACAGCAATTCCCGGCGATAGACCGAGCTCGAGGCGAGTAATAAAGGCAGCATGCGCATCTCCTGGGATGGGGCGGGAATTCTAGCGGGGCTGGCAAGTGACGGACAGGGCTGAATTTCCTTTGACATGGCTGGGGGCATCCCTATAATGCTGCGCCTATGTTGAATGACCCGATTCCACCTCACGTTGACCCGCGCAAATTGGCTGACCGTGGCACCACCCTTCAAGGTGAACTGCTGCTGGCCGATTTGGAGAGACTCTGCGACCCGCTTTCCGACAATGTCGGTACGGTGCAGGCTAAATTCGTTTTCGAGCGTGACGAGCGTAAAGCTGTAGTTATCCACAGCTCCATCGACGTCGAAGTCAAAATGGTTTGCCAGCGTTGTCTTGAGCTGGTCACCCTGCCGATCCACAGCGAGTGCAGTTACGCCGTGGTGAAGGAGGGTGCGAATACCCAGTCGTTGCCGAAAGGTTATGACGTGCTGGAACTGGGCGAAGATCCTTTGGATCTGCAGGCGTTGATCGAGGAGGAGCTTTTGCTTGCCTTGCCCATCGTGCCTGCTCATCATCCGGAAGAATGCCAGCAGCCGGCGGGGCTCGATGAGCCCGAACCGAGCGAGGACGAGGTAACGCGGTCCAACCCGTTCAGTGTATTGGCGCAGTTAAAGCGTGACCCAAACGTTTAGGAGTTAATCAATTATGGCTGTTCAGCAGAACAAAAAATCCCGCTCTGCCCGTGACATGCGTCGCTCCCACGATGCTCTCGAGGCAAGCACTCTGTCCGTAGAAAAGACCACCGGTGAAGTTCACCTGCGTCACCACGTATCGCCAGAAGGCGTATACCGTGGTCGTAAAGTGATCGACAAGGGCGCTGACGAGTAATCCTTGTCCGCTCAAGTCATCGCGATTGACGCAATGGGCGGGGACTTCGGTCCCCGCAGCATTGTTCAGGCCAGTATTGCTTGCCTGTCTGCTACCCCCTCGCTGCATCTGACCCTGGTGGGTCAACCCTCCCTTCTTGAAGATCTGCTTTCCGGCCATTCGGCTGTGGATCGCGCGCGCCTGACAATCGCTCCTGCCAGTGAAGTGATCACCATGGACGAGAAGCCTGCCCAGGCTCTGCGCGGCAAGCCCGATTCTTCGATGCGGGTGGCGCTTGAGCTGTTGCGGGATGAAAAGGTCCAGGCCTGCGTCAGTGCCGGCAATACCGGGGCGCTGATGGCGTTGTCGCGCTACGTGCTCAAAACCCTGCCTGGCATCGACCGTCCGGCGATGGTGGCGGCTATTCCCACTCAGCGTGGCTATTGCCAGTTGCTGGACCTGGGGGCCAACGTCGATTGCAGTGCCGAGCACCTGTTGCAATTCGCAATCATGGGTTCGGTTGCAGCGCAATGCCTGGGCATAGTGCGGCCAAGAGTGGCCTTGCTGAACATCGGCACCGAAGACATCAAGGGCAACCAGCAGGTCAAGCTGGCGGCGAGCCTGCTTCAGCAGGCGCGGGGTCTGAACTACATAGGCTTCGTCGAGGGTGACGGACTGTATCGCGGCGAGGCGGATGTGGTGGTGTGCGACGGTTTTGTCGGCAACATCCTGCTCAAGTCCAGCGAGGGGCTGGCCACCATGATCGCTGCCCGTATCGAGGCATTGTTCAGGCGGAATCTGCTGTCCCGGGCTGTCGGTGCGCTGGCCTTGCCGCTCATGCGGCGATTGCAGGCGGACCTGGCGCCGGCTCGGCACAATGGGGCGAGCTTTCTCGGATTGCAGGGAATAGTGGTGAAAAGCCACGGTTCTGCGGGTGTTCAGGGGTTTCAGAGTGCAATTCAGCGCGCGCTGATCGAAATCCAGGAAGACTTGCCGCGACGCCTGCACGGGCGCCTTGAAGATCTGTTGCTTTAGGCGTTTATCCTGTGGAGTGCTTAAATGTGACCGCTCAGTTCAATTGGCCATCCAACTGTCAGTTTCTTGCGTCCACTGCGGTGTGACGTCAATTCTCCGACGACAAGATCATTAGGGGCTTGTTACATGTCTGCATCCCTCGCATTCGTCTTTCCAGGACAGGGCTCGCAGTCCCTCGGCATGTTGGCCGAGTTGGGCGCGCAGTACCCACTGATCCTCGACACATTCAAGGAAGCCTCCGATGCTCTGGGCTACGACCTCTGGGCTCTGACCCAGCAAGGTCCCGAAGAGCTGCTCAATCAAACCGACAAGACTCAACCGGCCATCCTCACCGCCTCCATCGCCCTGTGGCGCGTCTGGTTGGCCGAGGGTGGCGCGCGTCCGGCCTTCGTTGCGGGTCACAGCCTGGGTGAATACAGCGCCCTGGTGGCGGCTGGCAGCCTGACTCTGGCTGAAGCGGTCAAGCTGGTCGAACGTCGTGGTCAGCTGATGCAGGAAGCTGTGCCGGCAGGTCAAGGCGGCATGGCGGCGATTCTTGGTCTGGATGACGCCGATGTCGTGGCGGCCTGCGCAGAAGCGGCTCAAGGTGAAGTGGTCAGTGCGGTGAACTACAACTCCCCGGGGCAGGTGGTCATTGCCGGTGCCAAGGCGGCGGTGGACCGTGCCATCGAGGGCTGCAAGGCCCGCGGTGCCAAGCGTGCCATGCCGCTGCCGGTCAGCGTGCCGTCCCATTGCGAGCTGATGCGCCCTGCGGCTGAACGTTTTGCCGAGTCGATCGCGGCGATCAACTGGCAGGCGCCGCAGATTCCTCTGGTACAGAATGTCAGCGCCGCCGTGGCGGCCGATCTCGATACTCTCAAGCGCGATCTGCTGGAGCAGCTGTACAAGCCTGTGCGCTGGGTCGAGTCGGTGCAGACCCTGGCAGCCCAAGGCGCCACCCAGCTGGTGGAATGCGGTCCGGGCAAGGTCCTGGCCGGTCTCAACAAGCGCTGCGCCGAAGGCGTGTCGACCTCTAACCTGAATACCCCAGATGCCTTCGCTGCCGCCCGTGCAGCGTTGGCCTGAACTAGGAGAAGCTTGCATGAGTCTGCAAGGTAAAGTTGCACTGGTGACCGGCGCCAGCCGTGGTATCGGCCAGGCCATTGCGCTTGAGCTGGGTCGTATGGGCGCTATCGTGGTGGGCACAGCCACTTCCGCCTCCGGTGCCGAGCGCATCGCCGCTACCCTCAAGGAAAACGGCATTCAGGGCACCGGTCTTGAACTCAATGTCACCAGCGACGAGTCCGTGGCTGCAGTGCTGGCCAGCATCACCGAGCAGTTCGGTGCGCCGGCGATTCTGGTGAACAACGCCGGCATTACCCGCGACAACCTGATGATGCGCATGAAAGATGACGAGTGGTACGACGTGGTCGATACCAACCTGAACAGCTTGTACCGCCTGTCCAAGGGCGTTCTGCGCGGCATGACCAAGGCTCGTTGGGGTCGAATTATCAGTATTGGCTCGGTTGTGGGTGCCATGGGCAACGCCGGCCAAGTAAACTACGCCGCCGCCAAAGCCGGTCTGGAAGGTTTCAGCCGTGCCCTGGCGCGTGAAGTGGGTTCGCGGTCGATCACTGTGAACTCGGTTGCTCCAGGTTTTATCGACACCGATATGACCCGTGAGCTGCCGGAAGCACAGCGTGAAGCTCTGCTGACGCAAATTCCGCTGGGTCGTCTGGGTCAGGCTCAAGAGATCGCGCAAGTGGTCGCTTTTCTGGCATCCGACGGTGCGGCATACGTTACTGGGGCTACAATCCCGGTCAATGGCGGGATGTATATGTGAGTCAAATGTGACGGATTGCTTCAAAAAAATGTCATACGAGCTGTCTAAAATCCGTTATAAAGCTGCAATCAATTTATAGGCAGATGGCCAAAGGGTTTGAGGGACGAAGCTTTCAGTTGAAAAGCTGAAAAGCCTTTCTATACACTTACCCACTGGCCAGCTGCCTGAATTTGTCCATTAGGAGTGAAAACAAGGTATGAGCACCATCGAAGAGCGCGTCAAGAAAATCGTTGCTGAGCAACTGGGCGTTAAAGAAGAAGAAGTTGTGAACACCGCTTCCTTCGTTGAAGACCTGGGTGCCGACTCCCTTGACACCGTTGAGCTGGTGATGGCTCTGGAAGAGGAATTCGAGACCGAAATCCCTGACGAAGAAGCTGAAAAGATCACTACCGTTCAAGCAGCTATCGACTACGTTACCAGCCACCAGGCTTAATCGTTTTTAGTCGTCTTTTGCTGTCATGGAAAAACCGCACTGCCGTTACGGCGTGCGGTTTTTTCTTTAGGCCTGATACAAAGTGTCGTCATTAGAAAAAGGAGAGTGCTGTGTCGCGTAGACGCGTCGTAGTCACCGGTATGGGTATGTTGTCGCCACTGGGTACGGATGTGCCGAGTAGTTGGCAGGGCATTCTGGCTGGCCAAAGTGGCATTGGTCTGATCGAACACACCGACCTTTCTGCCTATTCCACCCGTTTTGGCGGCTCGGTAAAGGGCTTCAATGTCGAGGAGTACCTGTCGGCCAAAGAGGCTCGCAAACTCGACCTGTTCATTCAATACGGTCTGGCGGCCGGATTTCAGGCGGTGCGCAACGCCGGTCTGGAAGTCACCGATGCCAACCGTGAACGCATCGGCGTGGCCATGGGCTCGGGTATTGGCGGTTTGACCAATATCGAGGAAACCAGCCGCACCCTGCACGATTCCGGCCCGCGCCGGATTTCTCCGTTCTTCGTGCCGGGCTCGATCATCAACATGATTTCCGGTTTCCTGTCCATCCACCTGGGTGTCCAGGGGCCGAACTACGCCATTTCCACGGCGTGCACCACCGGCACCCACTGCATCGGCATGGCCGCGCGCAACATTGCCTACGGTGAAGCCGACGTGATGATTGCCGGCGGTGCCGAGATGGCCGCCTGTGGCCTGGGCATGGGCGGCTTCGGCGCGTCCCGTGCGCTGTCGACCCGTAACGACGAACCGACCCGTGCCAGCCGTCCCTGGGACAAGGGGCGTGATGGCTTCGTGTTGTCCGACGGTGCCGGCGCCCTGGTGCTGGAGGAGCTGGAGCACGCCAAGGCTCGTGGCGCCACCATCTACGCCGAGCTGATCGGTTTCGGCATGAGTGGCGACGCCTATCACATGACTTCACCTCCTGCCGACGGCGCCGGTGCCGCTCGCTGCATCGCCAATGCCTTGCGCGACGCCAAGCTCAATGTCGATCAGGTGCAGTACATCAACGCTCATGGTACTTCGACCCCTGCCGGCGACCTGGCAGAAGCCGAAGCGATCAAGACCGTGTTTGGCGAGCACGCCTACAAGCTCGCAGTCAGCTCCACCAAGTCCATGACAGGTCACCTGCTGGGTGCCGCCGGGGCGATCGAGGCGATCTTCAGCGTGCTGGCCATCAACAGCCAGGTCGCGCCGCCCACCATCAACCTGGATGAGCCGGATGAGGGCTGCGACCTCGATTTCGTGCCGCACACTGCGCGCAGCATGGACATTGATGTGGTGCTGTCCAACTCCTTCGGTTTTGGTGGCACCAACGGCTCCCTGGTGTTCCGCCGGTTCTCCGAGTGATGCACTGCTGGGTCGACGGTCGCCCGGCTGACGCCGTGTCGCTCAAGGACCGCGGCCTGGCCTATGGCGATGGTCTGTTCGAGACCATCGCTGTCAGATCCGGGCAGCCGCAACTGTTGGAGCGGCACTTGCAGCGCCTGGCCGAAGGTTGTCGACGTCTGGCGCTGAATGCCGATCAGGCACTGATTCGCCACGAAGTGCTGGCCTATGCGGCGGCCTTGGGGGAGGGCGTGCTCAAGCTGATCCTGACCCGCGGCGACAGTCTGCGGGGCTATGCCGCCGATCCGGCAGCCACGGCGCGACGCATTCTCCAGGGCGCTGCCTTGCCGGCCTATGCCCCGGCCAATGCCGAGCAGGGCATTGTGCTGTTTCCCTGTGCCACGCGCTTATCCGAGCAGCCGTTGCTGGCGGGCCTCAAGCATCTCAACCGGCTGGAACAGGTGCTGGCTCGCGCCGAATGGCGTGATGCCGAGCATGCCGAAGGCTTGATGCTCGATGGCGCCGGGCGAGTGATCGAAGCGGTGTTCAGCAATCTATTCCTGGTCAGCCAGGGGCGTTTGCTGACCGCCGACCTGAGCCGGTGCGGGGTGGCCGGGGTGATGCGCGCGGAAATTCTGTTTCAGGCCGCGTCACTGGGAATTTCCGTGGAGGTCACGGACATCAGCCTCGATCAGTTGCAGCAGGCGGACGAAGTCTTCGTCTGCAATAGCGTCTATGGCATCTGGCCGGTGCGTGCCTGTGCCGGGATGCGCTGGTCGGCGGGACCGCTCACCCGTAAACTGCAGGGCATTACCCGCGCACTACTGGATGCTTGATTCGTGAGACGTAAATTACTGCTCCTGCTGGAAACCGGACTGGTCCTGGCAGGGCTGCTGCTGGGCGCGAGTGCCTGGAAACTGCACTCGGCCCTGGAACAACCGCTGAACCTCTCCCAGGAGCAGTTGCTGGATGTTCCCGCCGGTTCGACGCCCACCGGCACCTTCAATCGTCTGCAAGCCGATGGCGTGATCCGGGACGGGTTCTGGTTGCGTCTGTACTGGCGCTTCAATCTTCAGGGCCAGCCTCTGCACAGTGGCGAGTACCGCATGACGCCGGGCATGACCGCCGAGGGCCTGATCGGTCTCTGGCAACGCGGCGAGGTGGTGCAGTACAGCCTGACCCTGGTGGAAGGCTGGAACTTCCGCCAGGTGCGCAATGCCTTGGCCAAGAGCGACAAGCTGCAGCAGACCCTGGCTGGCCTCAGCGACACTCAGGTGATGGAAAAGCTCGGCCACGGCGGGGTGTTTCCCGAAGGGCGTTTCTTCCCCGATACCTATCGTTTTGTAAAGGGCATGACCGACGCCGAGCTTCTGGAAAAAGCCTACGACCGCCTGGACGATGTGCTGGCAAAAGAGTGGAGCAAGCGGGCTGATGACGCGCCTTACAGCGATCCCTATCAGGCACTGATCTTGGCGTCGCTGGTGGAAAAGGAAACCGGCGTGCCCCAGGAACGTGGACAGATCGCCGGGGTTTTTGTGCGGCGCATGCAGATCGGCATGCTGCTGCAGACCGACCCGACGGTGATCTATGGCCTGGGCGAGCGCTACACCGGCAAGCTGACCCGGGCTCATCTCAAGGAAGCCACGCCCTACAACACTTACGTGATTGCCGGGCTGCCGCCGACGCCGATTGCCATGGTCGGGCGCGAGGCGATTCACGCCGCCCTCAATCCGGTGCCGGGCAAGAGCCTGTATTTTGTTGCCCGGGGCGATGGCAGCCATGTGTTCTCCGATGACCTGGATGCCCATAACAGTGCGGTGCGCGAGTTCCAGCTCAAGCGTCGCGCCGACTACCGCTCCAGTCCGGCGCCGCTGGCCGCCCCGGCCACGCCCGAGGCCGAGAGCCCGGTGCCTGTCGTCACCCCGAGCCCGGACAGCGCGTCGCCAGCGCCCGCCGAGGCTCCCACTGCGGTGGAACCTGCGCCCGCGCCGAAAAGCCCGCAATGACTTTGATTAAGGACTGCCTGTGACTGGCTTGTTTATTACCCTGGAAGGCCCGGAAGGGGCCGGTAAAAGCACCAACCGCGAGTACCTCGCCGAGCGCCTGCGCGCCGCGGGTATCGAGGTGGTGCTGACCCGTGAGCCCGGCGGCACGCCCTTGGCCGAGCGGATTCGCGAAGTGCTGCTGACGCCAGGTGAGGAAGTCATGAATGCCGACACCGAGTTGCTGCTGGTGTTTGCCGCCCGTGCCCAGCATCTGGCCACAGTGATTCGCCCGGCACTGGCTCGCGGCGCGGTGGTCTTGTGTGACCGTTTCACCGATTCGACCTACGCCTATCAGGGGGCCGGTCGTGGCCTTAGCCTTGAGCGCATCGAGGCCCTGGAACGTTTCGTCCAGGGCGAGCTGCGCCCGGACCTGACCCTGGTTTTCGACTTGCCGGTGGATGTCGGCCTGGCCCGGGCCAGTGCCCGCGGTCGGCTGGATCGCTTCGAACAGGAAGGTCAGGCGTTTTTCCAGAAGGTGCGCCAGGCGTACCTGACACGCGCCGCCGCCGCTCCTCAGCGTTATTGCCTGGTGGATGCGGCGCAGCCCCTGGCCCGGGTCCAGCAGTCCCTGGACGCCTTGCTCCCGCAATTGCTGGAGCGCGCCCGTGGCTGAAGTCTTTCCCTGGCAGGACGGCCTCTGGCAGCAGTTGGCCGGGCGCACTCAACATGCCCACGCCTATCTGCTGCACGGCCCGGCGGGCATTGGCAAGCGAGCCCTGGCAGAACGCCTGATGGCGCGTCTGCTGTGCCAGCGTCCGAACGGGCTGGATGCCTGTGGCCAGTGCAAGTCCTGCCTGCTGCTCCAGGCCGGTAGTCATCCGGACAACTACGTGCTGGAGCCCGAGGAAGCGGACAAGGCGATCAAGGTCGACCAGGTGCGCGAGTTGGTGAGCTTCGTGGTGCAGACCGCGCAGCTGGGGGGGCGCAAGGTGGTGCTGATCGAGCCGGTGGAGTCGATGAATATCAATGCCTCCAACGCCTTGCTGAAAAGCCTTGAGGAGCCTTCCGGGGATACCGTGCTGCTCTTGGTGAGTCATCAGCCGAGCCGCTTGCTGCCGACCATCAAGAGTCGCTGTGTCCAGCAGGCGTGTCCCTTGCCCAGCGCGGCGATGAGCCAGCAATGGCTGGCCGGGGCCCTGCCCGAATGTTCCGATGAGGAGCGCCTGGAGCTGTTGACCCTGGCCGCCGGATCACCGCTGGCCGCTGTCGGCTTGCAGGCCCAGGGGGTTCGCGAGCAGCGGGCGCTGGTAGTGGACGGGGTGAAGAAACTGCTCAAGCAGCAGCAATCGCCGACCCAGCTGGCCGAGGCCTGGAACGCCATCCCGCTGTTGCTGTTGTTCGACTGGTTCTGTGACTGGTCGAACCTGGTCCTGCGTTACCAGCTGACCCAGGACGAGGACGGCCTGGGCCTGCCCGACATGCGCAAGGTGTTGCAGTACCTGGCGCAGAAGTCCGGCCAGGACAAGGTGCTGGCGATCCAGGACTGGATCCTGGCCCAGCGACAGAAGGTCCTGAGCAAGGCCAACCTCAACCGCGTGTTGCTGTTGGAGGCACTGTTGGTGCAATGGGCGGCGTTGCCGTCCCGGCACTGAGCGGCCTGCTCCTGAATCAGGCTGGTATCCGGTCGGACGACAACGCCCGGCTCTTTCATTGATCGGATGTAGTTGTAGGCTCCCATGCTCGTAGATTCCCATTGCCACCTTGATCGTCTCGACCTTGCCGCCCATGACGGTTCCCTGGATGCGGCACTGGCCGCTGCCCGCCAGCGCGGTGTCGGGCACTTCCTGTGCATTGGCGTCAGTGCCGACAACGCCGCGGACGTCAAGGCCCTGGCCGAGCGTTACGACGATGTCGATTGCTCGGTAGGGGTGCACCCGTTGGACGTGCAGCCCGGCGCGGCGCCGGCCCTGGACTGGCTGCTGGAGGAGCTGAACCACCCGCGGGTGGTGGCCATTGGCGAAACCGGTCTGGACTATCACTACGAACCGGAAGCGGCCGAGCTGCAGCAGGAGTCTTTCCGTCTGCATCTGCAGGCCGCGCAGCAGACCGGCAAACCGGTGGTGGTGCACACCCGCGGTGCCCGTGCCGACACCCTGGCGCTGCTGCGGGAAGCCGCATTGCCCAATGCCGGCGTGCTGCATTGCTTCACCGAAGACTGGGACATGGCCAAGGCGGCTCTGGACCTGGGGTTCTATATCTCTCTGTCGGGCATCGTCACTTTCCGCAATGCCGATGCCTTGCGCGATGTGGCTCGCCAGGTGCCTGCCGATCGGCTGCTGGTGGAAACCGACTCGCCGTACCTGGCGCCTATCCCTTATCGCGGCAAGCCCAATCTGCCGCAGTACGTGCGCGAAGTGGCGGAGTTCCTGGCGATGCTACGCGGCGAAGCCTACGAGGCCTTTGCCGAACAGACCACGGCCAACTTCAAGCGCCTGTTTCCCCTGGCTCGGGTCAAGAGCGGGGCTTGATCCGGTGGTGGAAAGCTTGAATTTCAGGCAAAAAAAACCCGGGTTCTGGGGGGGGAATCCGGGTTAAGACCATTAGGAGTAAAACTAAGGCACACGGTCCATCGGTACCTAAATCGGCGTTTCACTTGGGGGAGATGTCCCGCCGACAGTTGAAGTATTGATCACTATTGCATTCAGTCCAGTTGCCCCTGCTTGGTTTTTAAACAAATTTGGAATACGCGCGCTTCGCTTGAGTTCTCATTTTTTCGAGGTTCGCCGCATTTTTTCCTGTAATTCCGCTCTTTTTCACTGTTTTTGGCGCAATGCGGCGTAAAACAACGATTGTTGCCGCGCTTTTTGCACACAAGCTGTTGCAGTTCAGTCCTCCACTCAGCCTGATCCTGATCAATGGCATCGGCATTTTCAGAATGTTCGTCCGTTCTCGATGTCTTTTTCGGTGCTTTTCAGGGTTTTTTCTAATCTCCATTAAGCAACGAAGCTGACAAGCAATGACGTCATTGCGACTCGTGAATGTATTTTCGTCGAGTAGGGGGCGTGGGCGGGTGTCGGGACCCTGTTATGGAAAAGCTCTAGACTTTGCGGTCTGATCCGAGGCTCGAAGGCCCAGGATGTTTGCTATGTGAACCGCGCGCCGACCCCGTATTCACGGGTTTTTCCTGGTTTCGGCGACCCATTCAGGGGCTGGCGTCAGGTGGGCTTTTCCGCCAGAAACAGCTGCAACGAAGGATGATCCGTGCATTTTGGCGCAAGTTAGGCATAATACGCGGCTTCGATTTTGACCCCGAACAGACCTTTTCTTATGCAGAAAGAACCTCGTAAGGTCCGTGAGTTTCGTCGCCGCGAGCAAGAAATTCTCGATACCGCGCTCAAGCTGTTCCTCGAACAAGGTGAAGACAGTGTCACCGTCGAGATGATTGCGGATGCCGTGGGTATCGGCAAAGGGACCATCTACAAGCATTTCAAGTCCAAGGCGGAGATCTACCTGCGCCTGATGCTCGACTATGAGCGTGACCTGAACGAGCTGCTGCACTCGGCCGATGTCGACAAGGACAAGGAAGCCCTGTCCAGGGCCTACTTCGAATTTCGCATGCGTGACCCGCAGCGCTACCGGTTGTTCGACCGCCTGGAAGAGAAGGTGGTCAAGGGCAATCAGGTGCCGGAAATGGTTGAGGAACTGCACAAGATCCGCGCCTCCAACTTCGAGCGCCTGACCTTGCTGATCAAGGGCCGTATCAGCGAAGGCAAGCTCGAAGACGTACCGCCTTACTTCCACTACTGCGCCTCTTGGGCGCTGGTGCATGGCGCGGTGGCGCTGTACCACTCGCCGTTCTGGAGCAATGTGCTCGAGGACCAGGAGGGCTTCTTCCAGTTCCTGATGGACATCGGCGTGCGCATGGGCAACAAGCGCAAGCGCGACCCCGACACCTCGAACAGCTAAGGCATTCAGCCGCTGTATTGCGCCATCGACCATCTGTATGGCGCAGTGTCCGAGGAATATACTCAGGCATGGGACTTGCCAGAACCTGATTTTTGAGTCAGGTTTTGGCCGGTTCTCCCTTCCTACGCCGGAGTCATCCATGATCGTTGATCGTCAAGGCAGGCGCTTTCGCAATTTGCGGATCAGTCTGACGTCCGCCTGCAATTACGCCTGTACCTACTGCGTGCCCAACGGCAAGCGGCTGGTGGCTGCCCAGGATGAGTTGTCGGCCGAGGCAATGGCTCGGGGTGTGGCGTATCTGATTGAAGCGGCCGGCATTGAGCGGCTGCGCATCACCGGCGGTGAGCCGCTGGTCAGTCCCAAGCTGGAAACCTTCATGGCCGCGGTCGGACGCATGGGGCTGGAGGACATCAGCCTGACCACCAACGGCCAGTTGCTGGCACGCAAGCTGCCATTGCTGGTGGACGCGGGGATCCGCCGGATCAATGTTTCTCTCGACACCCTGGATGCCGCGGCTTTTCGCAGCATCGCCCGGGGTGGCGACCTGGCCAGCGTGCTCGATGGCATGCAGCAAGCACGCGCGGCCGGGCTGAAGATCAAGGTCAACATGGTGCCGTTGCGCGGGCAGAACCTGAATCAGGTCATGCCCCTGCTCGACTACTGCCTGGAGCGAGGCTATGAGCTGCGTTTCATCGAGCTGATGCGCATGGGGCACCTGGCCAGCGACGGCAATGCCTTCCTGCAGCAGTTTGTCAGCCTGCAACAGTTGCTGGAGATGATCGGCGAGCACTACGAGTACCTCCAGGCCGACGCGCCGCTGGATGCGACCGCCGTGCGCTACGAGATTCCCGGGCGCGGTCATTTTGGGGTGATTGCCAACGAAAGCGTGCCGTTCTGCCGGACCTGCTCGCGCCTGCGCCTGTCCTCGACCGGTTGGCTGCACGGCTGCCTGTCGTCAAGCAATCGCCACTATGTTGGCGACCTGCTGGACAAGCCGCGCCATCAAGCCTTGCCGGCGCTCCAGCGCCTGCTGGTCAAGGCCCTGGGCGACAAGCAGGACCTGGCCTTTTCCGGTGGCGCCACGGTGATGAAAATCATCGGCGGCTAGTTTGGCCGACGCTGGAATGTCCTCCATTTGCCTAGCTGGCGCGGAAGCTGCATCCCGTGGCCATTCGCCGGTTTTCCGTCACCGGTTTTTGGAGGGTAGGATGCGTAGCCTGGTTTTGCTGCTGGCCTTTTTGGCACTCGGCGGCTGCATGAATGTCAGTGATATGGGCGAGGGGGTGCGCTATCACCTGAGCGATGCGGGGATGCTCGATCACAGCGATACCCGTCGTACCAGTTCATTCCGCATTCAGCCGGATTCGTTCATTTTCATCGCCCAAGGGCACTTTGTACCGCCGGGCGGTGCTTACCCGCGACCCAACGTAGTGGCCGAAGAGGCCTTCAACGGCTTTGTCGAGTATTTCCCCATGGTGCGCCGGGCCAAAGCTCCCGAAGGCTTGAACGAAGCCATGGCCGAAGCCCGGGAAGCGGGCGCCCACTATTTGCTCTACGCTCGTTTCGCCAAGGCCGACGACCGTATCGGCAACTCCGATGAGTGGCTGGACCAGGAGGCGGTGGATCGCCTGGGCGTCGATACCAGCACCATCCAGATCATGCTGATCGAAACCAGTACCCAGTACCTGATCGATACGACCCGTATTCGCAGTCGTGGCGGATTACTGACGTTCCACGACAACAAGCCCCAGGACCTGCTGGGCCCGCCGTTGCAGCAATATGCCCGCGGTTTGCTGGGCCTGAGCGACTGATTGAACGAGGAGAGCGACATGAGTGGTCCAGGCAAGGCCAACGACCTGTTGGCGCAGATTCCCAAGGCCGAGAAGGGCCTGCCGCCGGTCCACCTGTGGAATCCCGATTTCTGTGGCGATATCGACATGCGTATCGCCCGCGACGGCACCTGGTACTACCTGGGTTCGCCCATCGGTCGCAAGCCGATGGTCAAGCTGTTCTCCACCATCATCCGCCGCGATGGTGACGATTACTTCCTCATCACCCCGGTGGAGAAGGTGGGCATCAAGGTCGACGATGCTCCCTTCGTCGCCGTGACCCTGGAGGTCGAAGGGCAGGGTGAAGGGCAACTGTTGCGCTTTACCAGCAATGTCGACGAGCAGGTGGTTGCCAGCCTCGAGCATCCGCTGCGGGTGGTGATCGACCCGCTGACCCAGGAGCCTGCGCCTTATGTTCTGGTTCGAAACAACCTTGAGGCGCTGATCCATCGCAATGTCTTCTACCAGTTGGTGGAGCTGGCACAGACGCGTGTTCTGGATGGCCAGCGCTGGCTGGGAGTGTGGAGTGATGGGGTGTTCTTCCCCATTGGCCTGGAGCCCTAAAGACATTTCAATTTCGATTTCGAGATATTTCTTGATCTTGATCCCGGGTTTCATGTATCAACCCGGACATGCCTAAACATGTTCGATTCGATAAGAAAACAAGAGTGGTCGACGAGCTGATCCGGCGCATTGAAAGCGGTCTACTGGAAGACGGCTTCCAACTGCCGGGAGAGCACCAGTTGGCCGGGGAGTTCGGTGTCAGTCGTGGCACCTTGCGTGAAGCCCTGGCCGAGCTCAAGCGTCGCAACTACATCGCCACGCAGAGCGGGGTAGGGTCCATCGTCACCTTCGACGGCGTGGCCCTGGACCAGCATCATGGCTGGGCCCAGGCCCTGGCCGAGAGCGGCGCCCTGGTCAACACCGAGGTACTGCGCCTGGAGGCCGTGCGCCGACCGGAGCTCAAGCACCGCCTGGGCACCGACCAGTTCATAGCCCTGGATCGCCGCCGGCGCAGCACCGACGGCAGGGTGCTGTCCCTCGAACGTTCCCTGATCCCGGCCTCCGGCGAGCTGGAAGGCTTGCCCCGGGTCGGCCTGATCGATGATTCCCTGACCATTACCCTGGCCGCCTACGGCTATATCGGCGAGCGCGGCGATCAATGGATCGGCGCCGAGCCCCTGAACGCCGAAGACGCCGAGCTGCTCGGGCGGGCGCCGGGAGATGTGTTTCTCAAGGCCCTGCGCACCACCTATGATCGCCAGGGGCGTTTCATGGAGCAGGTCGAGAGCCTGCTCGATCCACAGCATTTCCGCATGCACCTGCAATTCGGAGAGTCGCGGTGAGCCCGCTTCAGCGGGCACTTGGCGCCTTCTATGGCCTGGCCCTGGGCGATGCCCTGGGCATGCCCACCCAATCCTTGAGTCATGAACAGATCCACCAGCGTTTCGGCGTGATCCGCACCCTGGAAGACGCAGGGCCCGAGCAGCCGATTGCTGCCAACCTGCCCGCAGGGACCATCACCGACGACACCGAACAGGCGATCCTGGTGGGGCGCCTGCTGGTTCAGGGCCAAGGCCGGATCGATCCGGAGGCCCTGGCCCGGAGCCTGATCCAGTGGGAGGCGGCGATGCAGGCCAAGGGCTCCCAGGACCTGCTCGGCCCGTCCACCAAGCGCGCCATTGAAATGATCCTCGCCGGTGAATCGGTGGAGGAGGCCGGACGCTATGGCACCACCAATGGCGCCGCCATGCGCATCACGCCGGTGGGCATCGCCGCCGATGTCGCCGGCACTCAAGGCTTTGTCCAGGCGGTGGTCGAGGCCTGCCAGGTCACGCATAACACCAGCCTGGGAATCGCCAGCGCGGCAGCGGTGGCGGCGGTGGTGTCCGCCGGCATCAATGGCGCCGCGTTGATCGAGGCCCTGCCCCTGGGGGCGCAGATTGCCCGCCAGGCACAGGCTCATGGTCATTGGGTGGCCGGGGCCACTATCGCGGCGCGCCTGGAGTGGGCCGGCACCTTGAGGATTGAAGGCGACAAGCAGGCCTTTGCTCGAATGCTGTATGAACTGATCGGTACCTCGGTGGCCTCCCAAGAGTCGGTGGTGGTCAGTTTCGCCCTGGCCCGGCAGGTCGCCCTGGGGCACCTTGAGGCCTTCGAGGCACTGTGCATGGCCGCCGGTCTTGGCGGCGACACCGACACCATCGCGGCGATTCTCGGCGCCATGCTGGGCGCCTGCCTGGGCTTGCAGGCCTGGCCCGCGGAGTTGATCCATCAGGTGCAACAGGTCAATGAACTGGACCTGCTGCCTCTGGTAGAAGCGTTGCTGGCGCTGCGTTAAGTCGTCGCGCCCAGTGCCGAGCCCCAGGCTCGCTACACCTTTCGGCCGTACTGCCGATCGCTAGGGAAAGCTGGAACACGGCCAGGAATGCCGGACTGTTCTGTGACTTCCGAAATTGCCAGACACCCCAATAACGGCAACAGGAGTTTCATTCATGAGTTCATCGACGGTCGGCTCAGGCGCCGGGCAACTGGAAACCCGCGGCATCGAACCGGTACCCGAGGCGGAGTGCAACGGTCATCCGTTGCAGCTGTTCTGGGTCTGGTTCGCGGCCAATATCAGTATTCTCGGCTTGCCCCTCGGGGCGACGCTGGTGGCGTTTCGTGGCCTGTCGATCTGGCAGGTGCTGCTGGTGGCGATCCTCGGTTCAGTGGGTTCGTTCGCCGTGGTCGGCCTGATCTCGGTGGCCGGCCGGCGCGGTCGGGCCCCCAGCCTGACCCTGTCCCGGGCGATCTTCGGCGTGCGTGGCAACATCGGTCCGACCCTGGTGTCGATGCTTTCGCGGGTCGGCTGGGAAACGGTGAACACCACCACCGCAGCCTTTGTCCTGCTGTCGCTGAGTTCGATCCTGTTCCAGACCCCGGCTTCGGCCAAGGACGCGCCACTGCTGACCCTGCTGTTCATTGGCATCTTCGTACTGATGACCCTGAGCGTCTCCGGCCTGGGCCACGCCACCTTGCTGGTGATCCAGAAGTGGGCCACCTACGGTTTTGGCGCGCTGAACGTACTGGTGGGCGGTTTCCTCTGCGCCACCATCGACTGGACGGCGGTGTTCAATGCGGCACCGGCCCCCATGAGCGCGATGATCATCGGGGTCGGCACCATGGCGGCCGGCACCGGGATCGGCTGGGCCAGCTCCGGGGCCGACATGTCGCGCTACCAGCATCGCTCGGTGACGGCAGGACGCCTGGTGGCCTCGGCGGCGTTCGGTGCCGGTATCCCGCTGGTGCTGCTGATCACCCTGGGCGGCCTGCTGTCGGTGGGCAACGATCACCTGGCTTCGGCGGTGGACCCGATCATCGCGATCCGCGACATGCTGCCCACCTGGATGGCCGTGCCTTACCTGATCGCGGCCTTTGGTGGCCTGCTGCTGTCCAACAACCTGTCGGTGTATTCCGCCGGTCTCACCGCGCTGACCCTGGGCCTCAAGGTCAAGCGGGTCTACGCGGTGCTGGTGGATATCGTGGCGATCTTCCTCGGCTCGATCTACTTCATGCTGATTGCCGACAGCTTCTACGGGCCCTTTATCAGCTTCATTTCCCTGCTGGCGGTGCCGATCACTGCCTGGGTGGGGATCTTCGTGGTGGACCTGATCCATCGCCATTACTACAGCGCCGATGATTTGTTGAATGTCGGGCCCAGCAGTGCCTACTGGTATCAGGGTGGGATCGAGTGGCGGGCTTTCGGCGCCTGGGTGCTGGCGATCATTCTGGGCTTCTGTTTCACCAGCATCGGCACCACCGCTGAGGACGTCTGGTTCACCGGGCCGCTGGCCGATTCCTGGCTGGGGCATAACGGCCTGGGCTGGATCGTCACCTTCCTGGTGGCTGGCGGTGGGTACGCTCTGCTGGGCGGAGCCCGCGATCGGCGTGGGGCTTTTGTCGAGAATGCCAATGCCTAGGTTGCTCCATAGCGGCCAGGTGATCGTCGACCTGGTGATGGCCGTGGACCGCCTGCCGCCTGCCGGTGGTGATGTTCTGGCCCAGTCGGCGAGCTTCGAGGCCGGCGGCGGCTTCAATGTCATGGCCGCGGCGGCGCGCAATGGCTTGCCGGTGCTCTACCTGGGGCGCCACGGCCAGGGGCGCTTTGGCGACCTGGCCCGAGCGGCGATGCAGGCGGAAGGCATTGGCCTGAGTCTGCCGTCCAGCCCGGGTGCCGATACCGGTGTGTGTGTGGCCCTGACCGATGCCTCGGCCGAGCGCACCTTCATCTCCCATATCGGCGCCGAGGGTGAGCTTTCGGCCCAGGACCTGGCGCAGGTCAGGGTCCAGGCGGATGACTATCTGTATGTCAGCGGCTACAGCCTGCTGCAGGCGAGCAAGGCCCAGGCCCTGATCGACTGGCTGCTGGCATTGCCGCGCTCGGTGCCCGTGATGTTCGATCCGGGTCCGCTGGTGGACTCGCCCGACTCCCCCCTGATGGCGGCCCTGTTGCCGCGGATCGATATCTGGAGCAGCAACCGCGCCGAAGCCTTGGGTTTTACCGCCAGTTCGAGTATCGAGATGGCCTTGCAGCGGCTTGGTGCGTGGCTGTCATCCACGGCCTTGCTGGTGCTGCGCGACGGCGCTCGGGGCTGTTGGGTAGGCGCCCAGGGGCAACAGGCGCAGGTTGACGGATTCAAGGTCCAGGCGCTGGACAGCAACGGGGCCGGCGACGCTCATGCCGGAGTCTTTGTCGCGGGGCTGGCGGCGGGGCTTGAGCCACTGGTGGCCGCCCGTCGAGCCAATGCCGCAGCGGCCATTGCCGTGACCCGCCGTGGTCCGGCCACCGCGCCGGGCCGTGCTGAAGTGGACGCGTTTATGCGGGCCCGGGAATCTCGCTAAGTGCCCGGCGCAGGCCGGACATCGGCTTGCGCGGTGCCTCGAACGGCGCCAGGTGCAATGAACCCCGGCCCAGCCTTACTGGCTGCTGCCTTCGGAGCCGGAGCCGCCGCTGGTGGTTTTCGAGGCGGTGCCGGTCTTGCCGTTGTCCGGGGTGGCCTGTTGAGCGCCCGCGCCGCCTTGGCGGCCATTGTCGTTGCCCTGGGTGCGCGGGTCGGTGCCGGTGGCCGGTGGCAGCGAACCTTCGTCCATGGGGGCCGGGTTGATGTTGATCTTGGGTGTGTTTTTGGGCGCGGGGGATGTCGGCCCGTCCACGGGATTGTCCGGCCCGGTGGCGCCGGCCAGTGCACAGGTGGACAGCAGTCCGGCCAGGGTCAGTACAGCCAGTTGAAGCTTGATCATGGTGTCGCCTCCATTCGTCAGAGTCGTTACCTGATATTGGTCTGTGCTGCCTGGCGGTTGGTGCCTGACGACCGACGAACGGTGTCAGGCCCCTGGGCCATCTGGGGTGCCTGCAAGCGGCGCCACCCCAGGCGCGCGAGGCTGATCAGCCAGTTCAGCACGGCAATGGCCAACACGCTGAACAGCAGCGCCTGGATACCGGCCTCGACGATGATCCTGCCGGCCAGCCAGGGAAAGCCGAACACCCCGATGAAGTAGGACAGGTTGAACAGCAACAGGGATTGTGACGTGTTGCCGTTTGGCGCTTCGTTGGCCGCCAGACCATTGATCACCGAATAGGTCAGGCCATAGCCGACACCCAGGACGGCGGCGGCCAGCAGGTAGCTGGCGCTGCCGTTCACGGCGAACAGCAACAGCAGGATCGATATCACCATCAGTCCCGAGAGCAGGCAGGCGGCGCGATAGGGATCGTGCCTGACCACGATGCCGGCCAGCAGCAGGCGGCTGGCGATGGCCGCACTCATGAAACCGAGGAAGAACAGCGAGTAATCCACGCCTCGGGAGGGGCCGTAGCTGGTCTGGAAACTCGACAGGCCACCAAAGACACAGCCCCCCAGGCCCACCATGAGAATGGGGAACAGTGCCTTGGACGAGAGCACGCGGGCCGCGCCGTTGCAGCTGATTTTCGCCGCTGAGGCACCCAGGTGATTGGTCTGTCGAAGCAGCTTGGCGCCCAGTTTCCAGAAGATCAGCACCCCCATCAGGCCGGCTGCTGCCGCCAGCCAGAAGGCACTGGTCAACGGGTAGTCGAGGGCGCTGGCCAAGCGGCCCAGGAGAGGGCCGGAGCCAATGCCGCTCAGCATGCTGCCCGACAGCAGGGCGAAATAGCGCGCCCTTTGTGCGGGCTGCACCAGCGTCGCCACGATGATCGGCCCAAGGGTGTAGAACACCCCCCAGCCCAGGCCCAGGGTCAGGCCGAACCACAGCAGGCTGTGGCCGAGCCCCGGCGTCAGGGCAAACCCCAGGCTGGCCACCACCAGGAGACAGCCGAACAGCGCCACCGAGCGGGCGGCGCCGAGCCAGTCCGAGAGGTGGCCGGAGCCGATCACGGCGACAAAGGTGCTGAGCATTGCGGCTGCGATCACGCGGCCGGCGTCGTGCTCATTGCCGCCACGGCTGCTGATCAGCAGGGACAGAAGAAAGGTCGAGCCGTAGGACAGAGACAGCAGATAGCTGCCCAGGCACAACAGCCCGAACAAGGGGCCTGGCACCTCGGATTGCGGCTTGGCCTGCGTGGACATGAAAGCGCCTCGTCATGCTGGAAGTCATGCCGGGCTTTCTAACATGGCGCCGCCGCCGGTTGGTTGTGTTCCTGGTGGTCTCAGGGTTAGCCGCCAGCGGAGTAAGCCCGCCGGCTCACTCGCCGATTTCCTCCAGCAACTCCTCTCGGAAGCGTTGCAGGCGCTCTTGCCGGATCCGCGCCAGTCGGGTGCCGCAGGACGTCTGGAAACCTTCGGCCAAATGCAGCAGCTTGGTCTGGAAGTGATCCAGGGTGAAGCGTGAGTCATCGAGTTCGCGCTGCCGGGCCGTGGGGTCGGCGGGGTCGTAGAGGGCCAGACCCAGGCGGCCGGAGACGTAGAAGGTCCGCGCCACGCCCAGGGCGCCCAGGGCATCGAGGCGATCGGCGTCCTGAAGGATCCTGGCTTCCAGGGTGGCAGGGGTGAGGGCGGCGGAAAAACTGTGGGCGGCGATGGCGTGGGCTACCGCTTCGCGCTCGGCGTCGCTCCAGCCCAGCCCGGCAAGAATGCCGCGGGCCTTGTCCGCCGACAGACGTGACGCCTGGGCGCGCAACGGCGAGTTTTTTTCCACGCTCACGCAATCGTGGAGCAGGGTGGCGGCCAGCAGCACCCGGAGGTTGCCACCTTCTTCGTCGACTATGCGTCGCACGTTGTGCCAGACCCGTTGCAGGTGGGACAGGTCGTGGGAGCCGTCCTTGGTCGGTTCGAGGGCGTGGGGCAGCAAGGTTTCTGCCAGGGCGTGCAGGGGGGCAAAGTGCATTCGGCGGTCCAGGTTATGCGGTTCGGTGTGCTGCATGATCGGTGATTGGCCGATTCCCATAAATGCCCGTGCAAGTCTTTCGACTGTCGTTCTAATATGGCCGCCTGATTCCGCCATGAGAACCGTCGATGTCCGTCGAAATCCGTCCCGCACTGCCCAGCGATGCCCCACAGATTCTTGCCTTTATCACCGAGCTCGCCGACTACGAGCGAGCACGTCATGAGGTGATCGCCAGTGTCGCCGACATCGAGCGCAGCCTGTTCAGCGAGGGCGCCACGGCCCACGGCCTGATTTGCCTGCGCAACGGACAGCCGATCGGTTTCGCGGTGTTTTTCTTCAGCTATTCCACCTGGCTGGGCAGCAACTGCCTGTACCTGGAGGATCTCTACATCACTCCGGAACAGCGGGGCGGCGGGGCGGGCAAGCAACTGCTGCGGCACCTGGCGCAGATCGCCTGTGACAACGATTGCGGACGCTTCGAATGGAGCGTGCTGGAGTGGAACGAACCGGCGATCCAGTTCTACAAGTCCCTGGGCGCCCAGCCTCAGGAAGAGTGGGTCAAGTACCGCATGGACGGTGAGGTGCTGCGCGCCTTTGCCCGCGGCTGATCACCGCCGCTGTTCGCCGACGCCGGCTTGGGCGGGAGCCGGCTTGCCGGCCAAGGCCGCTCCATGGAGCGCCTGCCACCGCCAAGCCGGGTCTGCATGACGCGAGGATTCAGCCCTTCAGGCTCGCCATGTCGATCACGAAGCGGTATTTCACATCGCCCTTGATCATGCGCTCAAAGGCTTCATTGATCTGGCGGATGTCGAGCATTTCGATGTCGCAGGTGATGCCGTGCTCGGCGCAGAAGTCCAGCACCTCCTGGGTTTCGGCGATGCCGCCGATCAGTGAGCCGGCCAGCACCCGACGGCTCATCACCAGTTTGCCGGCGTGCAACGCCGGGTCCACCGGCTCGATCAGGCCCACCAGAATGTGCACGCCATCAAAGCGCAGGGTATCGAGGTAGGGGTTGAGGTCGTGGGGCACCGGAATGGTGTCCAGCAGAAAGTCGAAATGCCCGGCCACCGACTGCATCTGCGCCGCGTCGGTGGACACGATCACGTGATCGGCGCCCTGGCGCCGCGCTTCTTCGGCCTTGCTCGCCGAGCGGGTGAACAGGGTCACTTCGGCGCCCAGGGCCTTGGCGAACTTGATGCCCATGTGGCCCAGGCCGCCCATGCCGAGGATTCCCACCTTGTCGCCGGGCTTGACCCCGTAGTGCTTGAGCGGCGAGTAGGTGGTGATGCCGGCGCAGAGAATCGGCGCGGCGCTGGCCAGGTCGAGTTTCTCCGGGATGCGCACGACAAAGTGCTCGCTGACCACGATGCTGTCGGAGTAGCCGCCCATGGTGTTGCTGCCGTCGATCCGGTCCGGGGTGGCGTAGGTCATGGTCGGACCTTCCAGGCAGTACTGTTCCAGGTCCGCGGCGCAGGCCTCGCAGTGGCGGCAGGAATCCACCATGCAGCCGACGCCCACCAGGTCGCCGACCTTGTGCTTGCTGACGTTGGCGCCGACCGCGGTGACCTTGCCGACGATCTCGTGGCCCGGCATCAGCGGGTACACGGCGATGCCCCATTCGTTGCGGGCCTGGTGGATGTCGGAGTGGCAGACGCCGCAGTAGAGGATCTCGATGGCGACGTCGTCCGGGCGTGGGCTGCGGCGCTGGAAACTCATGGGGGCGAGGGGAGTGGTGGCCGACTGGGCGGCATAACCGATGGCGGTGTACATGATGGACCTCGCGAAAACGCTGACGATTGAGGCGGGGCATTCTCGGCGTCGGGCCTGCGGCCAACCATGGCGATTCCTCGGCATGTCATGCCTATTCCTCCGTCATTGGCGGTTTTCACGCGGCATTGGCGGACAGACCTGCGATGATGTTTTCATCCCTTTTTCCGTGAAGTTTTTCCCATGCTGCTGACCCGTCATCTGGACGCCAACGCCACCCTGGTTTCGCTGATCCGGCCCCTTGCCAGCCGAGATGGTTTCGTGGCTACCGCCTTGCCTGGAGTCCAGGTGCTGCGAGCCAGCTGCGATGTGGCGCGCGGCCCGCAGATTTATGAGCCGAGCCTGATGATCATTGTCCAGGGCAGCAAACTGGCCTATCTGGGGACGCGGACCCTGGAATATGGGGCCGGGCACTACCTGATCCAGGCCCTGTCGGTGCCCTTCGAATGTGAAACCTTCGCTATGCCCGATGCGCCGCTGCTGGGCATTTCCATCGCCATCGACCGGGCGGTCCTCAGCGAGCTGGTGCTGGCCATGGGCATCACCGAAGGCCGGGCCGCTTCGGCGCAGACCCTGGAATCCATGACCTCGGCGGTGCTCGATGACAGCATGCGTGGTTGTGTGGAGCGGCTGCTGCGCTGTCTGCACGATCCTCTGGAGTGCAAGGTCATGGGCGCCTCCAGGGTGCGCGAACTGCTTTTCGCTGCCCTGCGTGGGCCCCAGGCCGATGCCCTGCGGGCACTGGTGGAGCAGCAGGGGCATTTCGCCCGGGTCGCGGCATCGCTCAATCATCTGCACGAGCATTACACCGAGCCCCTGAGCGTCGAGACCCTGGCCCGCTGCGCCAATATGAGCCCCTCGACCTTCCACGAGCATTTCAAGCGCAGCACCTTGCTCTCGCCGGTGCAGTACCTCAAGCGCCTGCGCCTGCTCAAGGCCCAGCAGCTGCTGTTGGGGGAGGGGCTGGGCGTGGCCCAGGTAGCACATCGGGTGGGCTACCAGAGCACCTCGCAGTTCAGTCGCGAGTACAAGCGCTACTTCGAGCGCAACCCCGGCGAAGAGCGCGCTGCCTGAGCAGCCATGCCCTTGCAGGCGTCGGCTTGCCAGCGAAGATGCCCCTGAGCCGGTACCGGGCTTCAGGGCGCGTTTTCGCCGGCGGCCGGTTCCACAGGCTGCCGGGGCGGCGAATGCCGGGCATGAAAAAGGCCCCCATATAGGGGGCCTCTTGTGTCGCGCGGCGAGTTACATGTTCGGGTAAGTCGGGCCGCCGGCGCCTTCCGGAGTGACCCAGGTGATGTTCTGGGCCGGGTCCTTGATGTCGCAGGTCTTGCAGTGCACACAGTTCTGCGCGTTGATCTGGAAGCGCTTCTCGCCATCTTCCTGGGTGATCACCTCGTACACGCCGGCCGGGCAGTAACGCTGGGCCGGTTCATCGTACAGCGGCAGGTTGCGGCTCAGCGGGATGCTCGGGTCGGTCAGCTTCAGGTGGCACGGCTGTTCTTCTTCGTGGTTGGTACCGGAGATGAACACCGAGCTCAGTTTGTCGAAGCTGAGTTTGCCGTCGGGTTTCGGGTAGTCGATCTTCGTGCAGTCCTTGGCCAGCTTCAGGCAGGCATAGTCCGGCTTGGTGTCGTGCAGGGTGAAGGGCAGCTTGCCACCGAAGATGTTCTGATCCATCCAGTTGAAGCCGGCACCGATGATCGGGCCGAACTTGTGCATGGCCGGGCCGAAGTTGCGGCTGGCGAACAGCTCTTCATACAGCCAGCTGGACTTGAACGAGTCGACGTAGCTCTTGAGCTCGTCGGCGCCTTCGGAGCCGGCGAACAGCGAGTCGGCCACCGCGTCGGCGGCGAGCATGCCGGACTTCATGGCCGTGTGGCTGCCCTTGATCTTGGCGAAGTTCAGGGTGCCCAGGTCGCAACCGATCAGCGCGCCGCCCTTGAACACCATCTTCGGCAGCGAGTTCAGGCCGCCCTTGCAGATGGCACGGGCGCCGTAGCTGATGCGCTTGCCGCCTTCCAGGTACTGCTTGAGCACCGGGTGATGCTTGAGGCGCTGGAACTCGTCGAACGGCGACAGGTAGGTGTTGGCGTAGGACAGGTCGACGATCAGGCCCACCACCACCTGGTTGTTTTCCAGGTGATAGAGGAAGGAGCCGCCGGTGTTCTCGTTGCCCATGATGTCCAGCGGCCAGCCGGCGGTGTGCACCACCAGGCCCGGTTGGTGCTTGGCCGGATCGATTTCCCAGATTTCCTTGAGGCCGATGCCGTAATGCTGGGCGTCGGCGTCGCTGTCCAGGTTGAAGCGCTTGATCAGCTGCTTGCCGATATGGCCGCGGCAGCCTTCGGCGAACAGGGTGTATTTGCCGCGCAGTTCCATGCCGGGGGTGTAGAGGCCGTCTTTTGGCTGGCCTTCACGGTCGACGCCCAGGTCGCCGGTGATGATCCCGCGCACCACGCCGTTTTCGTCGATCAGGGCTTCCTGGGCGGCGAAGCCCGGGTAGATTTCCACGCCCAGGTTCTCGGCTTGCTGGGCCAGCCAGCGGCACAGGTTGCCCAGGGAGATGATGTAGTTGCCTTCGTTGTGCATGGTCTTGGGCACAAAGAAGTCCGGAACCTTGGTGGACGTTTCGCCGCTGCGCAGGACATAGATGTCGTCGCGGGTCACCGGAGTGTTGAGCGGGGCGCCCAGTTCCTTCCAGTCCGGGAACAGTTCGTTCAGGGCCCGTGGTTCGAACACGGCACCGGAAAGGATGTGAGCACCGACTTCGGAGCCTTTCTCGACCACGCAGACGCTGATTTCCTTACCGGCTTCAGCGGCCTTCTGCTTAAGGCGGCAAGCGGCGGACAAGCCTGCGGGGCCGGCACCGACGATGACCACGTCGAATTCCATGTATTCGCGTTCCACTAGGCTATCTCCTACTCAAGGCTCAACGGTTTTTTCTAATTGGAGGTTTGGCGTTGCATCCGCGCTTTCTCCCATCGCAAATGGGGGGAGGAGGGGTGGATGGCCGACCTTTCTCTCTGGGCGGCGCATTATATCTACACCACTCTCAGCGTCCAATACAAACGTTTGTTTGAAATTGCTGCAGCCCAGATAAATCAAAGAAGCGCGGCTTATAAACGGCTATTTTGCCGTATTGACCAGAAAAGGCGTTCCGGTCAAGATACGGTCGGTTTTGCGCTCGCCGTAGGCTGACTGTTGGTTTCAAGAGCACCTCTAAAGACAGGGCAAAGGCAGTAAAGGTGATGCGCCGCACAGCTTGAACGTGCGCAGTTTACACGCCGCGATAATGAATGACTCGCCGGTCACCACTGACCAACGGTCATCACTCCCGTGAGCAAGGTCATCCTTTATGTACGCCAGCGTTTTTGGAGGTGCCCTTGTGCCGATGAGCATCAACCGCCAGGTTCTCGCCTAGGCGACTTTCTTTTCACCGGAGAGTAACGAGGAATCCATGAAGGTTCTTGTAGCTGTCAAACGAGTGGTCGACTATAACGTCAAGGTTCGCGTCAAAGCGGACAACTCCGGCGTCGACCTCGCCAACGTCAAGATGTCGATGAACCCTTTCTGCGAAATCGCAGTGGAAGAAGCCGTACGCCTGAAAGAGAAAGGTGTAGCGACTGAAATCGTCGTCGTCTCCATCGGTCCTGCTACTGCTCAAGAGCAACTGCGTACCGCCCTGGCACTGGGTGCCGATCGCGCAATCCTCGTCGAGTCCGCTGAAGAGTTGAACTCCCTGGCCGTGGCCAAGCTGCTCAAGGCTGTGGTCGACAAGGAGCAGCCACAGCTGGTGATCCTCGGCAAACAGGCCATCGATAGCGACAACAACCAGACCGGCCAGATGCTGGCGGCCCTGAGCGGCTACGCTCAAGGCACCTTCGCCTCCAAGGTCGAAGTGTCCGGCGACAAGGTCAATGTCACTCGCGAAATCGATGGCGGCCTGCAGACCGTTGCACTGAACCTGCCAGCCATCGTCACCACCGACCTGCGTCTGAACGAGCCGCGCTACGCGTCTCTGCCAAACATCATGAAAGCCAAGAAGAAGCCGCTTGAAACGCTGACTCCTGATGCTTTGGGTGTTTCCACCGCCTCCACCAACAAGACCCTGAAAGTCGAAGCGCCGGCTGCACGCAGCGCGGGTATCAAGGTCAAGTCGGTGGCTGAACTGGTCGAGAAACTGAAAAACGAAGCGAAGGTAATCTGATCATGACTATCTTGGTAATCGCCGAACACGATAACAAGGCGCTGGCTCCGGCCACCCTGAACACCGTTGCCGCCGCCGCCAAAATCGGTGGTGACATTCATGTACTGGTCGCCGGTCAGGGCGTTGGCGCTGTGGCTGAAGCCGCCGCCAAAGTCGCTGGCGTGGCCAAAGTGCTGGTGGCCGACAACGCCGCCTACGCTCACCAACTGCCGGAAAACGTTGCGCCGCTGGTCGCCGAACTGGGCGCTGGCTACAGCCACATCCTGGCTGCCGCGACTTCCAACGGCAAAAACATCCTGCCGCGGGTTGCCGCCCAGCTGGACGTTGACCAGATCTCCGAGATCATCTCGGTCGAAAGCGCCGATACCTTCAAGCGTCCGATCTATGCCGGTAACGCCATCGCCACCGTGCAGTCCTCGGCTGCGGTGAAAGTCATCACCGTGCGTGCCACCGGCTTCGACGCCGTTGCCGCTGAAGGTGGTTCGGCTGCGGTTGAAGCGGTTGGCGCCGCTCACGATGCGGGCAAGTCGAGCTTCGTTGGCGAAGAGCTGGCCAAGTCCGATCGTCCTGAGCTGACCGCTGCCAAGATCGTCGTTTCCGGCGGTCGCGGCATGCAGAACGGCGACAACTTCAAGCACCTGTATGCCCTGGCCGACAAGCTGGGTGCCGCTGTCGGCGCTTCCCGCGCTGCAGTGGACGCAGGCTTCGTGCCCAACGACATGCAGGTCGGCCAGACCGGCAAGATCGTTGCGCCACAGCTGTACATCGCTGTCGGTATCTCCGGCGCGATCCAGCACCTGGCCGGCATGAAAGACTCCAAAGTGATCGTTGCGATCAACAAGGACGAAGAGGCGCCGATCTTCCAGGTGGCCGATTACGGCCTGGTGGCGGACTTGTTCGAAGCCGTACCCGAGTTGGAGAAGCTGGTCTAATCCGGCGTCTTCACTTATAAAGAGCCCGGCCTTTTGGCCGGGTTTTTTTATGGGTGTTTTTTGTTGGGGGAGGGTATCGCCATGGATCTGCACCGCATCAGTGGCTGGGCAGCGCTGTTGGGCCTGGCGTTGTCGCCAGCGCTGTCACTGGCAGCAGGCAAGTGCGAGCGTCTGGTGGTGACCGGCAGCCCGGACGCGCCACCGTACCTGTGGCAAGACCCGCAGAACCCCAAGCACCTGATGGGAGCCAGTGCCGATCTGCTGCAGCAAGTGGCGGGGGAGCTGGGACTCAAGGTCGAGCTGTTGTACGCCGGCAAACGTTCCGAAGCCCTGGATGAAGTTCGTAGCGGGCGCATGGACCTGCTGGCCGATGCGCCACTGACCTTCAATGAGCTGGAGTCTCTGGACTACATCCATCCGGCGCTGGTGCAGAACGACTATCTGGTGTGGACCCGCAAGGACTCGACCCTGAGCTACACCCAGGTGGCGGACCTTGCCGGTCATCCGGGAGCGGTTTCGGAAAAGGCCCGGTTGACCCAGCCCTTTCAGGTCGTGGCCAAGGAGCACTTGCAGCTCAAGCGCCTGCCGAACTTGACCCAGGTCTTCCAGACCTTGCTGCTGGGGGAAGTGGACTATGTTCTGGCACCGCGCTATGCGGGCATGGCCATGGCCCAGTCCCTGGGAATGGCGGCGGACCTGCAGGCGTTTCCCCAGGCCATCGACAAACCGGGACTGTTTCTCGCGCTGTCCCATAACTCCGCCTGCAATGACCCATGGTTGCGCGGACAGCTGGCAAAAAAGATGACAGAATTGCCCGCGTCCGGTCTGACGGAGGCCTTGCTGCAGCGCAATCTGGAGCGCTGGAAGGCCCAGTTGCAGCAACCCGTCAGCAGCCCAAAACCGTAGGAATCACGTGTGACTATTCGACCTCTTTTCCCTGCCCTGGCCCTGTTGGCCATGGCGGGTTGTGCAACCGATCCGGCGCCCACCGAGCAAATGCGCCTCACTGCCCAGGCACTGGAGCAAGCCAAGGCCGTGGGGGCCTCGGCCGAGGCGATGCCTGAGTTGAAACTGGCCGAAGACAAGTTCTCCCGGGCTCAGGGCAATATGCAGGATGAGTCCTACAAGAAGGCGCGGATGCGTGCCGAACAGGCAGAACTGGATGCCCGGTTGGCCGAGGCCAAGGTCCTGACCCAGAAGAGCCAGGAACAGGTGAACGAGCTCAACACCCGCATCACCCGCCTGCGCAAGCAACTGGGAGATGCCCAATGAGCCTTTCGACCCGCATCTTTGGTGGCGCGTTGCTGTTGGCCTGCGCCGGTCTCTATGGCTGTGCCGGCCAGCACAGCGAGGAAGCCCTGCAGCAAGCCGGTGCCGACTTCCAGAAGGTCAAGGAGGACTCCAACGTGTTGCGTATCGCGCCCAAGGACGTGATACGCGCCGGAGAATCCCTGGCCCGTGCCGATCGACTGTCGACCTACTGGGGCAGCGGCGCCGATGTGGAGCACTATGCCTACCTGAGTCGGCGCTACAGCGAAATTGCCCGGGAACACACGGATCAGGCGCTGAACCAGGAGCGCGCCGCCAAGCTCGAACTGGAACGACAGCGCCTGCAACTGGCCCTGCGTGAGGCCAAACTGTTGAGCGTGCAGCAGCAGGGCAAGTGGCTGGAGGAGCAGATCATCAGCCTGGCGACCACCCAGACCGACCGGGGCCTGGTGATGACGCTGGGCGACGTGCTGTTTGACACCGGCGAGGCCGAATTGAAGAACTCGGCCAATCGCACAGTGCTCAAGGTGGTGCAGTTCCTGCAGCTGAACCCCAAGCGTGTCGTGCGCATCGAGGGCTACACCGACAACACCGGTGAGCGTCAGAGCAATCTGCAGCTGTCGCGTGATCGGGCCCAGGCCGTGGCGGACGTGCTGGTGGATCTGGGGATCGACGAGAAGCGGATCCAGGTCGAAGGCTACGGTGACGACTACCCGGTGGAAGCCAATGCGTCGGAGCGTGGCCGGGCGCAGAACCGGCGAGTGGAAATCGTCTTCTCCGACGAAAAGGGCCAGCTTGGCGCCGCTCGCTGAAACCCCTGTTGTCCCCGAAAAACCCGACGTCCGCTAGGCGTCGGGTTTTTTTATGTCTGCCAAGGTGCTCACAAAAACCCTACAGTTCTACTTTTCACTGCCCGGTGTCCTCGACTATTGTAGGAACTGTCCCAGTACACTTCTAAACTGTGCCGGTATTGTTTCACACAAGAATAAAACGCCGTGAAATCGAGTGCTGTGCCATGACCAATCTCTTGCTCTATCAACGTATCGCTCAGCAACTGGCTGAGGATATTCGCCGTGGTGTCTACCAGCCGGGGGAGCGCGTGCCGTCGGTACGCAAGATGAGCTCGCAGCTCAACGTCAGCCACGCCACGGTGCTCCAGGCCTACGCCAATCTCGAGGACCAGGGGCTGATCCGCGCGCGTCCCCAGTCCGGTTACTACGTGCACCAGACGCCGGCGCTGACCGCGCCCACGCCGGACATCGCCCGGGTCGAGCGTCCAGGGCTGGTGACCCGCAGCAGCATTATCCAGCAGGTGTTGGTGGAGTCCCGTCGTGAAGGGGTCTTTCCGCTGGGGGCTGCGGTGCCCAGCGTCGACTACCTGCCGGTGCGGGCCTTGCACCAGCAATTGGCCAAGGTCACGCGGTTTCACAGCCCCCGGGCGTTCAGCTACATGTTCAGTCCGGGCTTCGAGCCACTGCGACGCCAGGTGGCGATTCGCATGCGTGACGCCGGGGTGGTGGTCGATCCTTCGGAAGTGGTGATCACTCACGGTTGCGTCGATGCCCTGCAAATGTCGCTGCGGGTCCTGACCCGGCCGGGCGATCTGATCGCCGCGGAATCACCGACCTATTACGGATTGCTGCAACTGGCGGACCTGCTGGGGCTCAAGGTCATCGAGATTCCCAGCGATCCTTCCACCGGGATGAGCCTCGAAGCGCTGCAACTGGCGGCCAACCAGTGGTCGATCAAGGCTCTGGTGCTGACGACGCGTCTGAGCAATCCCCTGGGCGGCACCATGCCGGAGGAACGGCAGAAGCAGTTGCTGCGTCTGGCTTCGGATTTCGATATCCAGGTGGTCGAGGACGATATCTACGGCGAGTTGATGTTCGAGGTAGGGCGCACCAAGGCCCTCAAGGCCTATGACCGCCTGGACCGGGTGATCTACTGCTCGAGTTTCTCCAAGACCCTGTCACCGGGAGTGCGCATCGGCTGGATGATCGCCGGCAAGTATCAGCAGGAGATCCAGCGCCTGCAGACCTTCAGTACTCATTCGGCGTGCAGCGTGACGCAGATGGGCGTTGCGGCGTACCTGGAGAACGGCGGCTACGACCGGCATTTACGCTACATCCGCCAGGAGTACCGCAAGAACCTCAGCGCCTTTCAACTGGCGGTGCAGCAGTACTTTCCGGAAGGCACGCAGATCACCCGGCCCAACGGCGGCTTCATTCTCTGGGTCAGCCTGCCGGGGCGGGTCAACACCCAGGAATTGCATGTGCGGGCCCTGCAGCAGGGCATCAGCATCGCCCCGGGGTTGATCTTCAGTAACACCGAGCAGTTCAACCACTGCGTGCGGCTCAATTGCGGCACCCCCTGGAACCGTGAGGCCGAGCGGGCCTTGATGACCCTGGGCATGCTCGCCAGCCAGTTGTGCCAGGAGGCGGCCGGCGGTTTTTAAACAATGCGGCCCTGTGCTTGTCATGGGGCTTGCAACAAGCGAGCATAGGGCACCTTTTGTCGATCTACCTGCCTTTATGAATGCCTTTTTTCCTGCCATCTGGTTATCAGCCTGTCTGTTGGGAGTTGTCGCTGTCACGCCTGTCCAGGCAGCCTCGGCCGCCGATAAACCGGCCGCCAGCAGCGCCCATCCGAGCAAGCCTGCTACCGCCAAGCAGGCCTCGGCGAGCAAGGCCAAGGCCCAGGCCAGCACTGGCAAGAGCAAGCCGGCAAGCAAGAAGGCTGCAGCCAAGCCCAAATCCAAGTGGGCCTATCAAGACATCAAGACGCCGCTGAAGAGCCCCAAGCTGGACCTCAGCCTGCCGCCGGAAATGGTCAAGCATCTGCAACCTGTCGGCAGTGTGCCATTGCCCAAGCGCGAACCGTTGCTGCCGCAGATGTTTGGCGAGAAACCCAAGGAAAGCAGTCCGTTCCAACTCAACGGTCGCTTGCTGAGCAACGAAATGCAGTTGCAGTTACGCAATGAGGAGCGTCGTGAAATCGAAGGCGCGGCCCTGGATTTCGAATTCAAGCAGTAAATTCTTCAACCTGTTTGTGACTGGCTGCAGCGACGCTTTGTCGGAGACTGATCAGTCACGCACGGTTGTGCGTCAAATCCGTTCTTTGAGTAATTTTAAACGGCTGTTTTAGCGGTTACTCTTGTGCGGCGTCATTCAACACTATGCTTGTCGCGAGGAGCTTTCGTCATGAAATGCCGTGAAGGTTGTGGCGCCTGCTGCATTGCCCCTTCCATCAGCTCACCGATCCCCGGAATGCCCAATGGCAAGCCGGCGGGAGAACGTTGCCTGCACCTGTCTGTCGAACACCTGTGTGGCTTGTTCGGTAGGCCGGAGCGGCCAGCGGTGTGCGGCGCGTTTCAGGCAGATCCCGAGGTTTGCGGCGAAAGCCGGGAAGATGCCATCCGCTTGCTCGGATGGTGGGAACAAGTGACAGCGGCTTAGAGTGTTCTCAATGAACGGAACTTCAACAATAAGGAATAAGACAATGGGTTCGCTGTATCGAATGGCTGTGCTCTGTGGCTTCACCGTGCTGTTGTCGGCAACAGCCCACGCCGAAGACTGGCAGACGGCTAAGGATGAAGACGGCATCAAGATCTCCTTGAGTGAAGTGGCCGGTTCCAAATACAAGGCCTACCGTGGCGTCACCACCATGAAGACCTCCATCGCCAAGCTTCGTGCACTGCAGGAAGACGTGGTGGGTGCCTGCGCCTGGATCCACGAGTGCAAGACCCAGAAACTGCTCAAGCACGAAGGCGATCAAACCTGGACCTACACCCAGTTCAACACGCCTTGGCCGGTCACTGCGCGTGACTCGGTGCTGCACATCACGACCAGCGAAGCCGCGGACGGCAGTCTGACCCGCAAGCTGGAAGGCGTGCCGACCTACATCCCGGAAGAGAAAGGTTTCGTGCGTGTATCCCAGGTCGAGGGTTACTGGAAGTTCGTGCCCAAAGGTGCCGATCAGGTCGAAGTGACCTATCAGGTGCACACCGAGCCCGGTGGCAGCGTGCCGTCCTGGCTGGCCAACAAGTTCGTGGTGGATGCGCCCTTCAACACTCTGAAGGCGCTCAAGGCCCGTGCCGAAAAGCCGTGATCGGCTGACGGTCCAAGGGTTCGATCAAGGCCGCCTCCGGGCGGCCTTTTTGTTGGCTGGCCCGCCCGTGCCGCGGAACGTTTGCCTCTGGCTCAAGGTCGAGATGTTGTAGGCCCACTGACAGGGCTATCGAGGAGGCGCTGATGCAAAAGTGGCAAGTCACTTTCGTGGACGATCATGGTGTGCAGTCCGTCGAAGACTTCGATTGCGAACAGGAGCCGACGCTGGAACGGGCCGCGCAGCTGGTTAGGGCCAAGCTGCTGCCGGTCAGTGCCGAACTGGATCTGAATGATCTGGACGGACGTATCGAAGCCCCCACTCTCAAAAGCCTGAAAGAGCAGAACAGCATTCAGATTCTCAGCATCACGCCGATCTAGAGACGACAGAGATCGCTTGCGCAGCTATTTCTGGCGGCGCCCAGGCGTTGGCGCTAATCTGCAAACGAGATCAGCAAATTCTTCGCCTAGCTCTGATCTTGTCAGCTCCATGCTTGTTTCCTGACGACCCGCCCCGGGTCGTGATGCCGGTTGCTTTGGCCGGCGAGTCGGGAAGCACGGAAAGTCTATCCATCGGTTTGAGGAGGACGTTTCATGAGCACAGCCGTTCAAGAAGACCTCAGCAGCAGTGTGCTGCGCCGCATGAAAGAAGGCGGTTTTGATTTTTCACGATTCCATCCCATCGAGTTCTACGCCATTTTCCCGGATGAGGAGCGGGCGCGCAGGGCGGCAGGACAGTTTCGCGGTGAATCCTTGAACGCCCAGGTCAGCGTGCGTGATGACGGCGCCTGGTATCTGGAACTGAGCAAGGTGATGTACGCCACCTATGGCGGCATCGGGGATTTTGAACAGGACTTCGAGGCCGTGGTCGAGCCTCTGGGCGGCATCATTGAAGGATGGGGGGTGAAGCAGGAGATTCGCGGGCGCCTGGTATAACCCGGAGCCATTGCATCAAGATGGACAATTGGCTGGCCCTCGGGTCGGCCAATTGCGTTTTCAGGGGGCTCAAAGGTAAAAAAAAGCCACCCGGGAGGGTGGCTAAAAGGGAAGACCGGTCAGGAGAGGGAACCGGTCGGGAGAGCCCGGACCCGGTTGTCATCGGCGTCATCAAGGTTGCAGCAGCGACTTCATCAGGCGTGATGAAGTCTTTGCTCGATGGGCGCGATTGTCCGCCTGCCTGGCCGGACCGTGAAATCAACTCTGGCTATCCAGGCGATAGACAACACCCGCATCAGCTCAAGGCAGTTGCTTGCGCCCCGCCATATGCCGCAGATAGCCCAGCAACAACTCCAGCTCTTGATCCGGCAACACAGTGCTGTCGAACCCGGGCATCTTGGCCTGTGGCCAGCGCCTCAGGCTCTGCGGATCGCGGATGTAGCGCTTGAGAAAGTCGCCACTGAAATACTCGGTTGGGTTGTAGGGAATGTTCAAGTCCGGCCCGAACTGCGAGTCACCGGCGGCATTGAGGCGGTGGCAGGCCAGGCAGTTCTTCTGGAACAGGATGAAACCCTGGTTGACCGGATCATTGCTGGCCAGCTTTGGATCCGGAGCCAGGGCCGGAAAGCGCTCTGCCACCGGCGCCAGGCGCTGGATGCGCGCCACCTGGAATGGCCATTGCTCGGGGCTCACATGCCCGGCTTGCGGGTTCGTCCACACCAGGTAGAAAGGCCCGGCGCCGGGCTTGTCCGCGGCCAGGGCAGGCCAGGGTTTGTCCGGGTCTTCAATGGCCAGCCAGGCCTGGGAGCCCTGGGTGTCGAGCAGAGGCGCGGCGCTCAGTTCGGCGGCGAAGCCGTCCAGGGCCACGGCCTGCAGATGGTCATCGGCCTTGAGTCCCTGGAGCAGGGCCGCCATGGGCACGGCCCGGTACTGCATGTCGCGGTGGTAGGACACGTCGTCCTTGATCTGGATGGTCCGCGCGGCGGGGTGCTTGAGCAGTTCTTCGGTCTGCCAGGTGCGGCTGCCGGAGCCCAGGTCGATCAGCAGTTGGGCGGCGTATAGCGGGCTGCTCGTCAGGAGGGCAGCGCAAAGGAGGAGAGCTTTCAATGGATGGCCGTCGGATCTTCGTCAGTGGGTAGGCGTCATCAGGCTGCAGGTCTTGCGGTTGCGACACAGGGTCGACCAGGCATCCCGGCGTTCTTTGTGGTCAGCGTGGTTCACGATACCGAAATAGTCGCGCTTGGCTAGCGGGTCTTGGCCTTCCTGCGCGGGCGGGGCGGTGGCGACATGAAGCCTCCTGCTTGCCGTTGCTCAGCAAGATGGACACGCGACAGTCCGCCCCCGGCGAGAACCGGGGGGCAAGGTGCTGGTCGGTTGGTCGAGCAACCCCGTATCAGCCGATCACTTTGGTGAGGTTCGGCAAGATCAACAGCAATGTGGTTGCGAAGAGGATGAGCCCCGCCTGACGTACTTTCGAATGTTTGAACATGGCTGAATGCCTTTTGTTGTTATTCCTGAGCATCAATGCATGCCGGTCCTGAATGTGATTGTGGGCCGGTTATGTGTCCCTTTTTTGACCTGTCCCGATGCAGAATCCGTCCGGGACTTCCTACAGTTTCTACCTTAGGGGCCTTGTATCCTCTGGCTTAGATCCAATTCGTATGAAGTTATAGCTGCAATCCCTGAAAACGCTATAAATCCACTGGCACACCGGGTGGTCGCCCTTTGGCTAGACAGCTCGCGACCCTTCATCGGGCGATCGCTTAGCTGCCTACCGTTCGTCTGAGCGTCACCGTCAAGGCGGCTGAGCGCATCGGTCATTGAATCCACGGCTGTCGCGCCTAAGGTGAGGGCTCGACATTTTCCCCTGCTCAGCGGTTCGAGGACGTCATGACCCAAGCTTTGATATTCGATGCGTTACGCACGCCCCGTGGCAAAGGCAAGGCCGATGGCGCCTTGCACAGCGTGAAACCGGTGAACCTGGTGGCCGGCTTGCTGCGGGCTCTGCAACAGCGTTGCGAGCTGGACACCAGCCAGGTGGACGACGTGGTCCTGGGCTGTGTGACGCCCATCGGCGATCAAGGGGCCGATATCGCCAAGACCGCCGTTCAGGCTGCGGATTGGGATGTGAGCGTGGCCGGTGTGCAGATCAATCGCTTTTGCGCCTCGGGGCTGGAAGCGGTCAATCTCGGTGCGATGAAGGTGCGTTCGGGGTTCGAGGAATTGGTGGTGGTCGGTGGCGTGGAGTCCATGTCCCGGGTGCCCATGGGCAGCGATGGCGGGGCCTGGGTGCTGGACCCGGAAACCAATATGCACAGCCATTTCACCCCCCAGGGCATTGGCGCGGACCTGATCGCGACCCTGGAGGGCTTCTCCCGCGAGGAGGTCGACCGCTTTGCCCTGCAATCCCAGCAGAAGGCGGCCCGGGCCCGGGCCAGCGGCGCCTTCGCCAAGTCCCTGGTGCCGGTGCAGGACCAGAACGGCATCGTCTTGCTGGAGCATGACGAGTTCATTCGCGCCGACTCGACCCTGGAAGGCCTGGGCAGCCTCAAGCCGAGTTTCGAAATGATGGGGCAGATGGGCTTCGACGCCACCGCGCTGCGGGTCTACAGCCATGTCGAGCGCATCAACCACGTGCACACCCCGGGCAACAGTTCGGGCATCGTCGACGGTTCGGCGCTGATGCTCATCGGTTCAGAGGCCAAGGGCCGGGAGCTGGGGCTCAAGCCCCGGGCGCGGATCGTGGCCACGGCGGTGACCAGCACCGACCCCACCATCATGCTCACCGGCCCGGCGCCGGCCACCCGCAAGGCCCTGGCCAAGGCCGGGTTGCGGGTCGAGGACATCGATCTGTTCGAGGTCAACGAAGCCTTTGCCTCGGTGGTGCTCAAGTTCATCAAGGACATGGCCATCGATCCGGCCCGGGTCAACGTCAACGGGGGCGCCATCGCCCTGGGGCATCCGCTGGGCGCCACCGGCTGCGCGATCCTCGGCACCTTGCTCGATGAGCTGGAAAGCCGGCGCCAGCGCTACGGCCTGGCGACCCTCTGTGTCGGCGGCGGCATGGGTATCGCCACCATCATCGAACGCCTCTGAGCCCCGACTTCAAGGAATCAACTTCATGACCGATGCCATCCGTTACGAAAAGGGCCAGGACCAGATCGTCGTCCTGACCATCGATATGCCGGGCCAGAGCGCCAACACCATGAACGCGGTGTACCGCGACGCCATGGCCGGCGTCGTGGCGCGCCTGCAGGCCGAGCAGCAATCGATTGCCGGGGTGATCATCACCTCGGCGAAAAAGACCTTCTTTGCCGGCGGCGACCTCAATGAGCTGATCAAGGTCGACAGGCCGCAAGCCAAGGCTTTTCATGACCGGGTGCTGGCCCTCAAGGGCCAGTTGCGCGCTCTGGAAACCCTGGGCAAGCCGGTGGTCGCTGCAATCAATGGTGCTGCCCTGGGCGGCGGCTGGGAAATCTGCCTGGCCTGCCATCACCGGGTGGCCCTGGACGATAAATCGGTACAGATCGGCCTGCCGGAAGTCACCCTGGGCCTGTTGCCCGGTGGCGGCGGGGTGGTGCGCATGGTGCGCATGCTGGGCCTGGAAAAGGCGCTGCCGTATCTGCTGGAAGGCAAGAAAGTGCGCCCGCAGCAGGCGCTGCAAGCTGGCCTGATCGATGCCCTGGCGACGGATCGCGATGAGCTGCTGGCCAAGGCTCGGGCCTGGATCCTCGCCAACCCGGCGCCCCAGCAGCCCTGGGACGTGCGCGGTTATCAGATCCCCGGCGGCACGCCGGCCAACCCGAAAGTGGCGCAGATGCTGGCCATTGCCCCGTCGATTCTGCGAGCCAAGACCCAGGGCTGCTTTCCCGCGCCGGAGAAGATCCTGTGCGCCGCCGTCGAAGGCGCCCAGGTGGATTTCGCCACCGCGCACCTGATCGAGACTCGCTACTTCACCGAGCTGGCCACCGGCCAGGTGGCGAAGAACATGATTGGCACCTTCTGGTTCCAGCTCAATGAAATCAATGCCGGTGGCTCGCGCCCTCAAGGTATCGCGCCGCAGACCACGAAAAAGCTCGGGGTGCTGGGGGCCGGGATGATGGGGGCGGGGATTGCCTACGTCAGCGCGGTGGCGGGCATCGAGGTGGTGCTCAAGGACATCAGCGTCGAGGCGGCAGAGAAGGGCAAGGCCCACTCGGCGGCGCTGCTGGAGAAAAAGCTGGCGCGTGGGCAACTGAGCCGCGAGCAGCGTGACGCGACCCTGGCGCGAATCCGTACCACCGCCGAGGACGCCGACCTGGCCGGTTGCGACCTGATCATCGAGGCGGTGTTCGAGGACCGTGAGCTCAAGGCCAGGGTGTCCCGGGCTGCGCAGCAGGTGGTCGGCGCAGAAGCGGTGATTGCCTCCAACACTTCGACCCTGCCCATCACTGGACTGGCCACGGCGGTGCCGAATCCGGACAAGTTCATCGGCCTGCATTTCTTCAGCCCGGTGGAAAAGATGCCCTTGGTGGAGATCATCAAGGGTGCACAGACCAGCGAGGCGACCCTGGCCCGTGGGTTCGACTTCGTGCTGCAGATCAACAAGACCCCGATCGTGGTCAACGACAGCCGCGGATTCTTCACCTCCCGGGTGTTCGGCACCTTCACCAATGAAGGGATTGCCATGCTCGGCGAAGGCATTTCGGCGCCGATGATCGAAACCGAGGCGCGCAAGGCCGGGATGCCGGTCGGGCCGCTGGCGATTTCCGATGAAGTGTCCCTGAGCCTGATGAGCCATATCCGTCAGCAGACCACCAAGGACCTGCAGGCTGAAGGCAAGCCGCCTATCAAGCATCCGGCGTTTGCCGTGATCGACCAGTTGCTCCACGACTACAAGCGTGCGGGCAAGGCCGCCGGCGGCGGTTTCTACGATTACCCGGCCGGTGGCCAGAAGCACTTGTGGCCCGAGTTGCACACGCGCTTCTATCGCGCCGATGGACAGATCTCGCCCCAGGACGTGCGCGACCGCCTGCTGTTCATCCAGGCCATCGAAACCGTGCGTTGCCTGGAGGAGGGGGTGCTGCAGTCCACGGCGGACGCCAATATCGGCTCGATCTTCGGCATCGGTTTCGCTGCCTGGAGCGGCGGCGCCCTGCAGTTCATCAACCAGTACGGGGTGAAGGATTTCGTCGCTCGTGCGCAGTACCTGGCGCAGCAATACGGTGAACGATTCGCCCCGCCGACCCTGCTCCTGAAGAAGGCTCGCCAGGGGCAGTTGTTCTGAGGTTGACGGGCGCTCGATGAGTGGCCCCGGGGCTTGCCTTGCCGTGGTATTTCAAGGCAGGCTCTGGGCTGTTCATTATTGCCATCACCTTGTCAGGAATTTTTTATGTCGCTACGCATCTGCATTCTTGAAACCGATATCCTGCGTCCCGAACTGGTCGATCAATATCAGGGTTACGGGCAGATGTTCCAGCGCCTGTTTTCCCAGCAACCCATTGCCGCCCAGTTCAGCGTCTACAACGTGGTCCAGGGCGAATACCCCAGCGACGAGCTGGAGTTCGACGCTTATCTGGTGACCGGCAGCAAGGCCGACTCCTTCGGCACCGACCCCTGGATTCAAACCCTCAAGACCTACCTGCTGGGCCGCTACGAGCGCGGTGACAAGCTGCTGGGCATCTGCTTTGGCCATCAGTTGCTGGCGTTGTTGCTGGGGGGCAAGAGCGAGCGGGCGACTCAGGGCTGGGGCGTTGGCACCCATAGCTACAAGCTTTCCGCCAAGGCGCCGTGGATGAGTCCGGTGGTGGAGGAGCTGACACTGCTGATCAGTCACCAGGACCAGGTCACCGCGCTACCGGAAAACGCCACAGTGATCGCCTCCAGCGATTTCTGCCCCTATGCCGCCTATCACATCAATGACCAGGTGCTGTGTTTCCAGGGGCACCCCGAGTTCATCCACGACTACTCCCGGGCGCTGCTGGACCTGCGCCAGGAGTTTCTCGGCGAGAAGATCTACCAGAAGGGCCTGGCCAGTCTGGAGCACGAGCACCACGGCACCACCGTTGCGGAATGGATGATGCGTTTCGTCGCCCACAAACCCGAAGCCGCATGACCTGGCAGGGCCCTGGCGTCCGCGCCCGGGGCCCAGTCCCCTAGAGCCAGCCGGAACGCTTGAAGCTGGCCCACAGGCTGATACAGCCGACACTGATAAAACCCAAAACACCAAAGTAGCCGTAGTGCCAGCTCAGTTCCGGCATGTTCTGGAAGTTCATCCCGTAGATCCCCGCCACCGCGGTGGGAAACGCCAGGATCGCCGCCCAGGCAGCGAACTTGCGCTGCACGATGCTTTGCCGTGAAGCCTCCAGCAGCACACCAATCTCGATGGTCTGGCTGGCAATGTCGCGTAGGGTCGACAAGTCCTCCATCTGCCGGGTGACGTGAATCTGCACGTCACGGAAATACGGCCGCATGTTCTTGTCGATGAACGGAAAGCTGAGTTTCTGCAGCTCCTCGCTGATCTCCACCATCGGCGCGACATAGCGGCGCAGGCGCAGCACGTCGCGGCGCAGGCCGTGGAGGTTCTGGATATCCCGTTCGTTCAGCGAGTTGCACAGGACGTTGCGTTCCAGTTCGTCGATCTCGCCGTGGATGGCCTCACTGACCGGCTGGTAGTTCTCGGTGACGAAATCCAGCAGCGCATAAAGGACGAAGTCTTCGCCGTGCTCCAGCAGCAGGGGGCGCGCCTCGCAACGCTGGCGTACATAGCCATAGGAGGCCGAGTGGCCGTTGCGGGCGGTGATGATGTAGCCGTTGCCGGCAAAGATGTGGGTTTCGATGAACTCCAGCTTGCCCTCGGTGCGCACCGGCGAATACGTGACGATGAACAAGGCGTCGCCAAAGGTTTCCAGCTTGGGGCGGCTGTGCTTCTCCAGAGCGTCTTCGATGGCCAGTTCATGCAGGTTGAACTGGCGTTGCAGATTGGCCAGTTCGTGGGCATTGGGTTCCTCCAGGCCGATCCACACGAAGTGGCCGGGTTTCGCGGCCCAGGCAGCCCCTTCGTCCAGGCTGATATCGGTGACTTTCTTTCCGCCGCTGTACACGGCGGCAGCAACAACTCTACCCATGGCTCTGCTTCACTTCTTCTTATCAATGGGGCGGTTACAAATCAGCAGCTTAGCCTGCAATGCAGCATCAGAGTCACTGCCGGAGCTGGAGTTCGCAGACAAATTAAAGCCCGCACGGGGCGGGCTTGCTGGCATCGAGGGAGGGCTCGCGGTTCAGGCGGCTTGCAGCTGGCGATCCATGTGGGCGATGCATTCGCGCATCTGCTCACGACACTGAGCGATCAGCCGCGGCATGTCGTCCATGGTCAGCCCGGCGGTGGGAATTGCCGGCAGCGAGCGGATCAGGATCTTGCCGCTGTTCCAGCGGTTCAGGCGCATGTGCTTGATGTAGCTGCTGACGCACACCGGCACGATCGGCACGCCGGCGGCGATGGCCATCTGGAACGCGCCCTTCTTGAACGGCAGCAGGTCCGCGCCGAGGTTGCGGGTGCCTTCGGGGAAGACCCAGATCGAGGTGTCCTTGTGTTGCAGCGTATGGGTGGTGGTGAGCATGGAGCGCCGCGCCTTGTGCGGGTTGCCGCGATCGATCAGGACATTGCCCGCCAACCAGAACAGTTGCCCGAACAGCGGCACCCATTTCAGGCTCTTCTTGCCGATGCACACCGTGCGTCGCGGCACCACGTTGCCGAACACGAACAAATCGTAATTGGACTGGTGGTTGGCGATGATCACGCAGCTCTCAGGCTTGTCCATCAGCGGCCCGACTTCGGCCTTGACCCGCAGGCGCAGGATGCACATGGCCGGCCAGGCGTAGAGGCGGGCGCACAGGCGACTGTTGTCCGGGTTGAAGGGGCGGCACAGTCCAAGCAGCAGGCCCAGGCTTCCGGCAAGGATAAAGTGCAGGCCCATCAACGACATACGAAACAGATACAGCATCTAAACGGCCCACCGGGGACAAAAGGTGGCGCAGTGTACGGATGTGCACTGTTTTCGGCAATTGCCGCTCTCAGCCGGGAGATGGGCGATGTTTAAGTACATGTTTCCGCAGGCTGGTGCCAGCCGCGGTCTAGAGGCCTTTGCCTGTTCATTTCGGCCAGGCAAGAAAAAGCCCGACACACAGGTCGGGCCGATTCATTCAGCACGGGCGATTCAGCCCATGTGTTCCTGGTCGAGGATGATGGCGTTGTCGAGGGTGTCCAGCAGGGCCTTACGCACCTTCAGCTTGGTGTTCTTGTGGGCCAGCATATTGATCTTCTTCAGCTGGCGTGCGGCGGCCAGGGCCGTGCCTTGCAGTTCCTCGGCGCTCACCACCTTGTCGAGGAAGCCGGCATCCACCGCGCCTTGCGGGTCGAACATCTCGCCATTGATTACCGAACGATGGAAGGCTGAACGCCGCAGGCGATCGCGGGCCAGCTCGATGCCGGCATGGTGCATGGTCATGCCGATCTGCACTTCATTCAGGCCGATGCTGAAGGGACCGTCGACGCCGATACGGTAATCCGCCGACAACAGCAGGAAGGCACCCTTGGCCACCGCGTGACCCGGGCAAGCGACGATCACCGGGAACGGGTGGGACAGCAGGCGGCGGGCCAGGGTCGAGCCTTGGGTTACCAGCGCCACGGCTTCTTTGGGACCGGCTGTCATGACCTTGAGGTCGTAACCGCCGGAGAGAATGCCCGGCTGACCGGTGATGATCACCACGGCGCGATCGGCGGTGGCCTGATCCAGCGCGGCGTTGAAAGCGGCAATCACGTCCGGGGAGATGGCATTGACCTTGCCATTGCTCAAGGTCAGGGTCGCGATACCGTCTTCGAGGTGGTAAGAAATCAACTCACTCATGACGCAATTCCTTGTATTGAAGTGCAGCAGAAGTTACCCACCACGACCGATCTGGTAAAGCGCCGTGACTGACTGATGAGTCAGGTGCAAGGCCGGGCATCGGCCTGCACGCCGCCGCCGGCCATGCCTGCTTTCTTCTATATAGCTAGAGACAAGGCTGAAGAATGGCCGGTTTGCCTTGTTGCCGCTGGCTCCCAGCCCCCTGCAACGACGGATCGATCTTAAGCGCATGAAAATTCTGAAAAAAAAGTTTGCCATCTGAAAAGCTATCGACTACATTAGCGCGCCTCGACAGACTGAATCGGTTTGACGAGATACGGTGAAGTGTCCGAGTGGCTTAAGGAGCACGCCTGGAAAGTGTGTATACAGGAAACTGTATCGAGAGTTCGAATCTCTCCTTCACCGCCACATTCGATGTACAGAAAACCCCTGGTTTCCGCGAGAAGCCAGGGGTTTTTTGCATTCTGGCCCTGCGCGGTGCCGTTTGTGGCTGGTGCGTGCAGGCTTGATCAGGCCCTGTGGCCGTTGATGATTGTTGTGAGTCTTGTCGACAGGTTCTGCCGCCGCTCCGGTTGTGCGCGAAAGATTGTCCTGGATCAGCTTTCCTCCTGGTGCCTTGGCCGCTCGTCGGTGTCTGGCGATTTTGAACGGCAGGTCGGTAAATGACTGTCTAGTCTGATTTGCCGTGGCGATCAGTATTTTCCAGGCAATCAGGAGCTTGCCGGTACTGATCGGTTGTTGGAGGGAGCTGGGAGATGAGGAGTCTTGCCTATATCGAAGACAACGGGGATGAGTTCCCAATCAACAACTTGGTGCGTTGCGGTCAGGCCGCATTTGAAGTGGAAGATCAATCCCGGGTCAGCGTGAGTAACAGGAAAAAAACTGCACCGCTGCCGGTAGCCAGTAATACGATGTTTTTCCCCAAGGCATTGCCGAAGAGAAAGTAAAGTTCAGTTATAAGAGCCCCGCCAGATGCGGGGTTTTTTATTGTCCGCAGGTTATCGATGACAGATGTAGGAAGGCCCGGTGTTTCAATGGTGGGGGCGCAAGTGTGTTCAGGGCGCGAGGTTGCCTAGGACAGGGCGGATAAGCTATTTCCCGGAGTCAGGCGGTGTTTTCAGGGGGCTGTGGTGCCGTGGGCAAGTGCCATTGGTAGGTGGGGTTCAGTGGTGTTGCGGGTCAGGAGCATGCGGCAGGGGTGAGCCAGTTTGTGTATTAAATTTTTGATTGATTTTGAGTAGCCGTATTAATTGTTTATCGCCAGTGCGAAGAGATCAGTAAAGAAGGTTCTGTTGTGATTTGGGAATCTTCTTATCTCAATTGGCTATAACTGACGATATGTTCCTTATCCCGATTAAAGCGGGGCTGTGCATCCAGCGATGATGCCTCTATATGAAAAGCGATAAGGAAATAAACGTGAAAGCTATTTTCAAACTCCTCGCCCTGTCCACGCTTGTAGCCGCTGCCACCGGTTGCACCAGCTACAACATCAGCCAGCCATCGGCGCCTATCGACAGTCAGGTCAAGGCTGACCTGAAGGCGGACGTGGCAGTGGGCGAGGCGATCTCGGGTCAATCGTCGGTGAACATCCTGTTTGGCTTCCTGCAGTTTGGCGGCGATAGCCAGTTCGCTGACGGTGTGGCTTACGGCGGTGATGGTGGCGGTGCATTGGGTGGCCTGGGCCTGGACCCGGTCAGCTCGGTCAAGTCCGCTGCAGCCTACAAGGCCGTCAAGTCGTCGGGCGCCGACCTGATCGTTGCCCCGCGTTATGAAGTGAACGAAGAAAACTACTTTGTCTTCAAGAAAGTCTCGGTCACGGTCAAAGGCAATAAAGGCAACATCCGCAGCATTCGTTGATTCGTGCTGCGCATGAGCGTCCTGGGTGGAGGCCGGATCGTGCGGCGGCAGTCTTCCAAGGGGCTGCGGGCTGCCGATCTGGCCTGAACATCTTCAGTCAGGTGAGCTGAAGTTGCCTTGGGATCTGTGAGTTGAAGGATCTGCCGCTGTTGCTCCCAGCGGTAGGGTCTTTTCACAGAATCTTCACATCTGCCTGAGTACGCTCAAACCATCCGTTAAACGCAATACCCCTAGCCCGTTCCCCAGCGGGCTTTTTTTTGCGCGGTGATAAAACTCTTTTAAAATCAGCTGTCCAAGCCACCGGAGAGCAACCCGGTGTTGCCGTGACGCCGCATCTCGGGCGGCGCGGCGCTGGTCTTACAAGTCGGATCCACAGTCTTTTTTTGAGGTTCAAGTCATGCGTTCAACTTTACCTGCCCTGGTTGTGGGACTTCTGCTGGCTCAAGGCGCCATGGCCGGTGATGGCACCGCAGCCATCGGTGGCGGCCTCGGCGGTGCGCTGGGCAACGTGGTTGGCCAGCAGCTCGGTGGCAGCACCGGGGCAGCCATTGGTGCGGGTGTGGCCGGGGCGGCCGGCAGTGCAGCGGGTGCGCGCAAGGGCAGCCGGGCCAAAGCGGCGATTGGCGGCGGCCTGGGTTCGGCAGGTGGGTCGCTGATCGGCAACCGTCTGGGCGGCAGCACCGGTTCCACCGTGGGGGCCGGTATCGGCGGCGCGGCGGGCGGAGCCCTGGGCAGCAGCATGGGCCACAAGAAGCGTCATTGATCGTTGTTGTTTGCAAAGAAACCCGGCCCTGTGCCGGGTTTTTTGTGCGCGTCGGTTCTGGCTTCACCATACTCAACAGTGTCAGCCCCGATATTCCAGGAGACGATCATGCCCCGCGAGACTCCAGGCACTACCCAGCCACCCACCGTCGAACCGCAGGTGATCAACGACCCGGGCAACGAAGATCCGGGCTCCTTGATGGACGATGCGCAAGTGCCGTTGCAAGAGGCACCTGAATCGCAGGAGGACGAATCCTCGGACGATGCCTGATGCCGTCCCGCGCAACCCTGGCCATGCCCCTTGGTTGCTCCTGACCCAGCCCCGCCGCTATGCTGCCAAACCCTTTAATTGACGCGTTGCCAAGAACACGGGCCGTATCCGAGCCGCTCCCTGGAATGTACTTTTGCTAACGGATCCGATGCGATGAATGCACAGTTGAATGATTTGGGGCCGATCAAGGCGGTGATTTTCGACATGGATGGCCTGCTGCTCGACACCGAGGGCATCTACACCGAGATCACCCAGTTGATCGCCGAGCGTTATGGCCGCACCTACGACTGGACCATCAAGCAGAACATCATCGGTCGCGGGGCCGCTGATCTGGCGCGCTACGTGGTGCAGGCCCTGGACCTGCCCATCAGCGCCGAGGAGTTCCTGGTCATGCGCGAGCCGTTGATGCGCGAGCGCTTTCCCCGCGCCGAAGCCATGCCGGGCGCCCAGCAACTGGTGCGCCACTTGAAGGATCACCGGATCCCCATTGCGGTGGGCACCAGTTCGTCACAGATGTCCTTTGGTGAGAAAACCACCCGCTATGGCGATTGGTTCGCTCTGTTCGACACCATCGTCACCGCCGATGATCCGGAAGTGACGGCGGCCAAGCCGGCGCCGGACATCTTCCTCACCGCCGCCCGACGCCTGGGCGTGGCGCCGCAGGAGTGCCTGGTCTTCGAGGATTCGCCGTTCGGCGTGACCGCTGCCCGGGCCGCGGGCATGAGCGTGATCGCGGTCCCCGATCCGGCCATGGCCGATGCCAAGTTTGCCCATGCCGATAGGATTCTGCGTTCGCTCAAGGGCTTCGAACCTGCGACCTGCGGTTTGCCCCATCTGATCTGGGACTGAGCGGGCGAGAGCGGCGTTCGCCTGTTGGAATAAGGCACTGCCAGGCTGTTTCCAGCCGCAAGCCGCAAGCTCGGGAGCCGGGCCACCTCAGATGGGTGGCCCGGCTTTTTTCTGCTCGCGGTTTTCAGGCGCTGAAGCCGCCGTCGATGCTCAAGCTGGCACCGGTGATATAGGCCGCTTCTGGGCCGGCCAGGTAGGCCACGAAACCGGCGATCTCTTCGGCACGGCCGTAGCGGCGCACGGCCATGAGATCCAGCAGGCTTTCGGCAAAGGCGCCGTCGGCCGGGTTCATGTCGGTGTCCACCGGGCCGGGCTGGACGTTGTTGATGGTGATGCCCCGTGGTCCCAGGTCCCGCGCCAGGCCTTTGGTCAGGCCCACCAGCGCGGCCTTGCTCATGGCGTAGGGGCCGCCACCGGCGAAGGGCATGCGCTCGGCGTTGGTGCTGCCGATATTGATGATGCGTCCGCCTTCGCCCATGTGCCGCGCAGCCTCCTGGGTGGCGATGAACACGCTGCGGATGTTGATGGCCAGGGTCTGGTCAAAGTCTTCCAGCTTGAACTCGTCCAGCGGGGCCATTGCCAGTACCCCGGCATTGTTGACCAGGATGTCGAGGCCGCCGAAGGCCTGGACGGTACGTTGCACGGCTTCCCGAATGGCTTCGGCGTCGGCGCTGTCGGCCTGGATCGCCAACGCCTTGCCGCCCTTGGCGAGGATGCTGTCCTGCAGGGCCTGGGCCTTGCTCGCCGAGCTGACATAGGTAAAGGCGACGCTGGCGCCTTCGGCGGCCAGGCGCTCGACGATGGCGGCGCCGATACCGCGGGAACCGCCTTGGATCAAGGCCACTTTGCCGCTGAGGTTGTGCTTGCTCATGTGCTTCTCCAGAGGTTCAAGGCCGGGTGCCTTGTGCTTGGCGTCGAGTATCGACTGTCGATTGGCCGCTGTGTAGCGGGTAATTCCTATACTCTGTGTAAACCAAAAGTATGGAATGACCGGTGATGGAAGCTTTCGGCAGTATCGAATGTTTTGTCCGCAGCGCTGAAGTCGGCAGCTTTGCCGAGGCGGCGCGACGCCTGGGATTGACCCCTGCCGCAGTGGGAAAAAGCGTAGCCAAGCTGGAGGCGCGGGTGGGTGTACGTCTATTCCAGCGCAGTACCCGGCGTTTGACCCTGACCGAGGCCGGGCGCTTGTTCCTGGCGGAAGTCAGCGACAGCCTGCAGACCATCCAGAGCGCCGTGAGCAGCCTGTCCACCGTCCAGGGGCGCCCGGCAGGCACGCTCAAGGTCAGCATGGGAACGGTATTTGGCTGTTTTTACATCGTGCCGATGCTCGCCAGCTTCCTGCAGCGTTACCCGGATATCCAGCCGGACTGGCATTTCGACAATCGCCAGGTGGACCTGATCGGCCAGGGCTTCGATGCCGCCATCGGTGGCGGTTTCGAGTTGCCGCAAGGGGTGGTCGCCCGGCGCCTTTCCCCGGCCCATCGGGTGCTGGTGGCCAGCCCGGCCTACCTCGCAGGGCGCGCGCCGATCCACGATCCGCAGGACCTGCAGCATTGCCGGGGGATCCTGATCCGTTCTCCGCAGACCGGCCGCATCCGTCCCTGGCAACTCAGCGGGCGCGGCGGTGGCGTGCGCCCGTTGGAGCTCAAGGCCAGCATGACCATGAGCGATTCCGAAGCCGCCTGCGTGGCGGCCGCCCAGGACCTGGGGTTGGCCCTGGTGAGCATGCCGTTTGCCGTCAACTACCTGCGTTCCGGCGCGCTGCAACGGGTGCTGCCGGATTGGTACGTGGATGATGGCTACACCTCGATCTACTACGCCGAGCACAAGATGCTCCCGGGCAAGACCCGGGCGTTCGTCGACTTCGTCATCGAGCAATTCGCCGAGCAAGGCCTGGCGCAAACCTTCAGCGCCCTGTAAGCGCCAGCCTGGCTGGCAACCCCGGGCGCTGGCTAACTCAGCGCCCCAAACGCAGCGGCCAGCCAACCACCCGTTTCGGCCGCGGCGTCGCGTAGGTCCGCACCTTCGAGGTGGATAACCCCAGACGCACCAGGGACTCGGCGACGGTCACCGCCGCCGTGACCCCATCCACCACCGGCACCCCGGTGCGCTGGCGGATCTGCTCATCCAGCCCGGCCATGCCGCCACAGCCCAGGCAGATCACTTCGGCCTTGTCCTGGGTCACCGCCAGTTCGGCCTGGCGCACGATGGCTTCCACCGCCCGCAGCGGGTCTTCCTCCAGCTCCAGCACCGCCAGGCCGCTGGCCCGCACCGAGGCGCAGCGCTCGTAGAGGCCGGACAGCTTGAGCCGGTCCTCGATCAGCGGCACGGTGCGATCCAGGGTGGTCACCACCGAGTAGGCATGGCCAAGGAACATCGCGGTGCTGGCAGCGGCGTCGGTGATGTCCACCACCGGCACATTCAGCAACTCCTGCAGGCCCTCGCGGCCGTGCTCGCCGTAACCGGCCTGGATCACTGCGTCATAGGGCTGGTCGTAGGCCAGCACCCGATCCATCACGGCGATGGCCGCCAGGTAGCTTTCGAAGTTGCCTTCCACCGATTCGGCGCCGAAGTAGGGGGTCAAACCGACGATTTCCGTTCCCGGCGCCGCCACGCTTTGCGCCTGGCGGGCGATGGCCTGGGTGATGGAGTCGGTGGTGTTGACGTTGACCACGAGAATGCGCATGGGGGTTCCTTACTGGTTGGGCAGTTCAAGGCCCGGCGTACCGGGCCGTTCAGGTTCAATGACTGACGTTGTCCACGGCGATGGATTCGCCGCTGACATCGGCGTACCCGGGTTGGCGCTTGGCGATGATCAGGTACAGCAGGCCGGCGATACCGGCACCGATCAGCCAGGAAAACGGCGAGACGCTGGCAAAGCCCGGCACCAGGGCCAGCACGATGGCGATCAGCGCCGCGGGCACGAAGGCCGCCAGCGCCCGCAGATTGACCCCGCGGCTGTAGAAGTACGCGCCTTGCGGGTCTTCGCTGTACAGCTGCGGCACGTGGATCCGGGCTTTGCGCAGGATCCAGTAGTCCACCATGATCACCCCGTACAGCGGGCCGAGCAGGGCGCCCAGGCCGGAGAGGAAGTACACGATCACCAGCGGGCTGTTGTACAGGTTCCACGGCAGGATCAGCACCGCCAGCGCCGCACTGATCAGTCCGGCGCGGCGGAAGGTCAGGTACTTGGGCGCCAGGTTGCTGAGGACGAAGGCCGGGGCGACGAAGTTGGCCATGATGTTCACCGCCACGGTGACGATCAGGAAAGCCAGGCAGCCCAGCACCAGAAACAGCGTATTGGGGATCGAGGCGATGATCTGGGTCGGGCTTTCGATGACCTGGCCGTTGATCTGGAACTGCGCGCCGCACAGCAGCACGGTGATGGTGGCAAACACCAGGATGTTCACCGGCAGGCCCCAGAAGTTGCCGACCTTGATGGTCTTGCGGCACGGCGAGGAGCGCGCGAAGTCGCAGAAATTGAGGATCAGCGTGCCGTAGATCGCCAGCCACAGCGCGCCGCCGGCGAAGATCTGCCGCCACATTTCGCCACCGCTCAACGGCTCGCGGATCGACCAGGCAATCTGCCCGTCGGCCTGGGTGTACATCCACCCGGCGAGGCAGGCCACGGTCAGCAGAATGATCGGCCCGGCGAAGGCTTCGTAGCGGCGGATCATCTCCATGCCGTAGGCGAGGATCACCAGCTGCACCAGCCAGATCACCACGAAACAGGCCCAGCCCAGGCTCGACAGGCCGAGGATCGAGTCGTGGTCGTAATCGGCGAAACCGGGATGGATCGCGGTCAGCAACACGCGAAACACGACCGAAGCCAGGTAGGTCTGGATGCCGAACCAGGCGATCGCGATCACCGCGCGGATCAGCGCCGGTATCTGCGCGCCGTGGATGCCGAAGCTGATGCGGCTGATCACCGGGAACGGCACGCCGGTCTTCTGCCCCATGTAGCCGGACAGGTTCATGAAGCAGTACACCAGCGCCGCGCCTATCCCCAGCGACAGCAGGATCTGCCAGCCGCCCAGGCCCAGGGCGTAGAGGCCGATGGCAAAGGAGTAGTTGGCGATGTTGTGCACGTCGTTGGTCCACAGGGCAAAGATGCTGTAGCCACCCCAGCGCCGACCCTCGACCTTGGTCGGTGCCAGGTCGCGGTTGTGCAGACGCGGGCTGAGGACAATAGGGTGCGGGTGGGGATCGGCGACGGGGTGCTGGGCGTTGGGCGAATGCAGCGAGGAGGGCAGATCCAGTGCGATGTGGTTGGAAGGGCTGGTACGCATTCCGGCATGCTCCTGACTCCAGCCCTGGATGACTGTGCTTGAGCGCAAGGCTCGACAATCTTCGTCGCAGGGGAGGAATCACTGGGTTCGGGGCATCTGCAGCTTGAGTCGTGGGTCAGGCGTGCGGACGGTTAGTGTATGTATGTTTTGCTTGTTTTGTATACAAAACATAAGTCGACTAAAGCCACTTCTGTGCCAGTTTTGCAGCTATGAAATCGGCTGCTGATTTCGTTTTGTTATGAGTTGCGCCTAACTGCATGAAACAGCGGGATTAAAAATTGACCGATTGAACAGGTATTTATTTTTTCTCGGGCGCGACAGTGCATGCCACGAAATCCGGTGGGAGATAGGCCTGTAACCTTTTGGGGCGGCGGGTTCTGAAAGTGCACACAAAAATGGCACTGATGGTGACATTTCTGTGTACATCTTTGTTGTTGGCGTGGGCTGGGCGCGTTCGCTTTGTCAGTCAAGGCGTCCTCGGGGTGAGGAGCCTGGCGCCGGCAGAAGAAGGGAGGTCAGGCTTTGCTGATGAGGTTGCCGGCGTGCAGGCCGCATTCCTTCTGAGTGGCTTCTTCCCACCACCAGCGGCCTTCGCGCTCGTGCTGGTTGGGCAGTACCGGGCGAGTGCAGGGCTCGCAGCCGATGCTGATGAAGCCGCGTTCATGCAGGCTGTTGTACGGCAGTTCGAGCATGCGGATGTAACCCCAGATCTCCTCGCTGCTCATCTGCGCCAGCGGGTTGAACTTGTACAGCGGGCGTTCGGGGGTGGAGAAGGCGCTGTCGATCTCCAGCACCGCCACCTGGCTGCGGGTGCCCGGGCTCTGGTCGCGGCGCTGGCCAGTGGCCCAGGCGCTGACGGTGGACAGTTTGCGTCGCAGTGGCTCGATCTTGCGGATGCCGCAGCATTCGCCGTGGCCGTCCTTGTAGAAGCTGAACAGGCCCTTTTCCTTGACGAAGGGTTCGAGCTTGCTGTGGTCCGGCGAGATCAGTTCGATGTCGATCTTGTAGTGTTCGCGCACCTGATCGATGAAGCGGTAGGTTTCCGGGTGCAGGCGCCCGGTGTCGAGGCTGAACACCTTGACGTTCTTGTTCAGCTTCCAGGCCATGTCCACCAGCACCACATCCTCGGCGCCGCTGAAGGAGATCCACAGGTCGTCACCAAACTGGGCGAAGGCCAGCTTGAGAATGTCCTGGGCGGATTTGTTGGCATAGGTCGCGGCGAGTTCAGCGACGTCGAACGATGGGTTCATCAGGGCGGTTTCCTACAGGTCGGTGGCGCTGTGCGCTCTATAGGGGGGCGATCTTAACAAAATCCACCCGGCCCTGGCGCGCTCCTCTGCGTTGCGCCTGCGCAGGCGAGTCGCTAGAGTTCGGCAGTCCTTTTGCTCGCTCAACGTCAATAATCAGAACCAATGGGAGTGTCTTGTGGAAATTGCCTGTCTCGATCTGGAAGGTGTACTGGTCCCGGAAATCTGGATCGCCTTTGCCGAAAAAACCGGGATTGAATCCCTCAAGGCAACCACCCGGGATATTCCCGACTACGACGTATTGATGAAGCAGCGCCTGCGGATTCTCGACGAACACGGCCTGAAACTGTCGGACATCCAGGAAGTGATCGCCACCCTCAAGCCCCTGGAGGGCGCGGTGGAGTTCGTCAACTGGCTGCGTGAGCGCTTCCAGGTGGTGATCCTTTCCGACACCTTCTATGAGTTTTCCCAGCCGCTGATGCGCCAGCTGGGTTTCCCGACCCTGCTGTGTCACCGCCTGATCACCGATGACGGCGGTCGGGTCACCGGTTACCGGCTGCGCCAGAAGGACCCCAAGCGTCAATCGGTGCTGGCCTTCAAGAGCCTGTACTACCGGGTGATCGCCGCGGGGGATTCCTACAACGACACGACCATGCTCGGCGAGGCCGATGCCGGCATCCTGTTCCATGCCCCGGACAACGTGATCCGCGAGTTCCCGCAGTTCCCCGCGGTGCACAGCTTTGCTGAGTTGAAGCAGGAATTCATCAAGGCTTCCAACCGCCCCCTGAGTCTGTAAAGCGCACCTGTAGCTGCTGCCGCAGGCTGCGACAAGCCCCGCAGGGGCTTCAAGGCCTCAAGAGCCCTGCTTCGCAGTCGATCGCAGCCTGCGGCAGCGGCTACAGGGGTTCAGAGCCCCTGCAGCGTTTCCAGCAACACCCGCACCTTGGTGATGGATTCCTGGTACTCCGCCTGCCAGTCCGAATCCGCGACGATTCCGCCGCCACCCCAGCAACAGATCTGCCCGTCCTTGGCCAGCAGGCTGCGGATGGCGATCGAGCTGTCCATTTCTCCGCGCACGTCCAGGTACAGCAGCGAGCCGCAGTACAGGGCCCGTCGTGTGGGCTCCAGTTCGTCGATGATCTGCATCGAGCGGATCTTCGGCGCGCCGGTGATCGAGCCGCCGGGGAAGCTGCCGGCAATCAGGTCCAGGGCGTCCTTGCCGGGTGCCAATTCGCCGGTGACGCTGCTCACCAGGTGGTGCACGTTGGGGTAGCTTTCCAGGCTGAACAGCTCCGGCACGCGCACCGAGCCGGTGCGGCAGGTGCGCCCCAGGTCGTTGCGCAGCAGGTCGACGATCATCAGGTTTTCCGCGCGGTCCTTGGGGCTGGACAGCAGCTCGGCGGCGTTGGCCGCATCTTCGGCCGCATCCCGGCCGCGCGGGCGGGTGCCCTTGATCGGCCGGGTTTCCACCCGGCCCTGGCTGACATGGACGAAGCGCTCCGGCGACAGGCTGAGCACCGCGCCGCCGTCCGGCAGGCGTTGAAAGCCCGAGAAGGGCGTCGGGCACGCCGCGCGCAACGCGCAGTAGGCGACCCACGGCTCGCCCTGGTACTGGCCGCGAAAGCGTTGGGCGAAGTTCACCTGGTAGCAGTCGCCGGCCTGGATGTAATGCTGGATGCGCTGGAATGCCTGACGGTAATCCTCGGCACTCAGGTCGGCCTGCATGGGCCGGCTGAGTGTGAACGAGCCTGCCGCCGTGGCGGGCGGTTGGCTGAACAGCTGGATCAGGCGCCGACGCTCTGCCTCTTCCAGGCTGGGGTGGAACAGCAACTGGCTGGTGCCTGCCTGGTGGTCATTGATCAGCGCCCAGGCGTACAGGCCAAAGCGTGCGTCCGGCAGGTGCAGGTCATCCCGGGCCTGGCTCGGCAGGCGTTCCAGATGGCGGCCGAAGTCGTAGCTGAGGTAGCCGATCAGGCCGCCGGCGAAGGGCAGTTCATAGGGCGCCGGGACCTGGGCCGGACCCAGTTGCTGCAGATTGTGCCGCAGGCGCTGGAGGAAGTCGCCGCCACTTTCGTCGGCGGCCACCGTCAGCTCGGCCAGCGGCCAGGCGCTGAGCAGGTCGTAGCGACCGCGCTCGGCAGTGGGCCGGCCGCTGTCCAGCAGCAAGGCGCCGGGAGCGTGTTCGATTGCCGCGAAATACTCGGCGGGGTTGGCGCGATAGGGGAGCGGGTGTACGGAACAGGTCAACATGCGGGGCAAATCAGCCATCGGAGCGCGGTTGGCGATTGTATGCCTGTGCAGGAGTTGCTCCTAGAGGGGATGTCGGCGATTGCCTGATTCACGGCGCATTCACCGACCTGTAGCCGCTGCCGCAGGCGGCGAAAGTTGCCTTCGCACCCCGCGGCAGCCGTTATCAGCCTTCCACCGGCGGAATGTGGCCGAACAGCTCTTGGGCGAAGCGCACCCGCTCTTCGACGCTTTCCACGATGCCGCGGGTCTTGAGTTGCTCAAGGTGGGCTTCGATGGCGTGGGTACGCTGGGTCAGGCCGCAGTCATTGGCGATCTGGATGTTCAGCCCGGGACGGGCGTTGAGTTCGAGAATCAGCGGGCCCTTGTCCTGGTCCAGGACCATGTCCACGCCGATGTAGCCCAGGCCGCAGAGCTCATAGCAACCGGCCGCCAGCTTCATGAAACCGTCCCAGTAGGGCAGTTGCACGCCGTCCACGGCGTTGGTGGTGTCCGGGTGCTTGGTGATGATGTTGTTCAGCCAGGTGCCGCGCAGGGTCAGGCCGGTGGCCAGGTCGACGCCGACGCCGATGGCGCCCTGGTGCAGGTTGGCCTTGCCCCCGGACTGGCGGGTCGGCAGGCGCAGCATGGCCATCACCGGATAGCCCATGAGCACGATGATGCGGATGTCCGGCACGCCTTCGTAGCTGATGCTCTTGAAGATCTGGTCCGGGGTCACCCGGTACTCGATCAGCGCGCGGTCGCGGTGGCCGCCCAGGGAGTACAGGCCGGTGAGGATGCTGGAGATATGGTGCTCGATTTCCTCGTGGCTGATGATCTTGCCCGACACCGTGCGATAGCGGCCCTCGAAGCGGTCGGCGATCACAATGATGCCGTCACCGCCGGCGCCTTGCGCCGGCTTGATCACGAAGTCGTTGCGTTCACCGATGATCGCGTCGAGCTTGTCGATTTCCTTCTCGGTGGAGATCACCCCGTACAGTTCCGGCACATGGATGCCGGCCTTGATCGCCCGCTCCTTGGTGATGATCTTGTCATCGACGATGGGATACAGGCTGCGCTTGTTGTACTTGAGCACGTAGTCGGCGTTACGCCGGTTGATGCCCATGATTCCCCGCGCTTCCAGGGCTTTCCAGGTCTTCCACAGGCCGAACATCAGGAGTCTGCCTTGGCGAAGGCTTTGAAACGCACGAGCTCCGTCAGGCGGTAGCCGCGATAGCGACCCATCGCCAGCATGAAGCCCACCAGGATCAGCAGCATCGCCGGGAAGGTGAAGACGAAGTACGTCAGCTCCGGCACGCTCATGATCAGGTGCGCCAGGGACGCGGCGAACAGGGTGCCGATGGCGACTTTCATCGCATGGCCGGCGCCGCGCTCTTCCCAGGTGATGGACAGGCGTTCGATGGTCATGGTCAGGATCACCATCGGGAACAGCGCCACCGACAGGCCGCGCTCCAGGCCCAGCTTGTGGCTGAACAGGCTGATGGCGGCGATCAGCACCACGACGAAGGTCAGCACCACCGACAGCCGCGGCAGCATCTGCAGTTTCAGGTGTTCCAGGTAGGAGCGCAGGGACAGCCCGAGCGCGGTGATCACCGTGAACAGCACGATGCCGAAGCCCAATTGGGTTTCGCGGAACGCCAGGGCGATCAGTACCGGGGTGAAGGTGCCCAGGGTCTGCAGGCCGATCAGGTTGCGCAACACCAGGATCACCAGCACGCCGATGGGGATCATCACCATGATCATGAAGGTCTGCTGGGTCTGCAGCGGCAGGCCGTAGAGCGAGTATTCGAGGAAGTTGGCGTCAGTGTTCTCGTCGGTCAGCTTGGCCAGGCGAATGGCGTTCATTTCGCTGTTGTTGAGGCTGAAGGTGACGTTGGCTTTCTTGCCGCCATCGACGGTGATCAGGTTGTCGTCACCGGTCCACCACAGCAGGCGGTCGCTGGGCATGCCCTGCTCGCCGGTTTCCGGGTTGAAGTACAGCCAGTCGGTGCCATTGAAGCTGCGCAGCCAGAGCTCCGGAGTCTGCGGCTGGTCGGCCACCAGGCGGATGGTGTGGACCTTCTCCATCGGCACATGGGCAATGGACAGCAGCAGCTCGACGATCTTGGCCTTGTTGGCGCTGGACGTGTCGCCGGCCAGCAGCAGCTTGGCGTTGTCGTCATTGGCGTTGTTGACGCGCTTGATGGCTTCGCTGATGAAGGTCTCGACGTCCGCCGAGTGCTGGCGGATCGGCGCCAGCAAGGCTTCGGCGGCAATCTTTTCCGGGCCTTCCACGGCCATGCTGTCGCGGAAGGTCGGGCCCTTGATCTTGGATTTCTCGGCGCTGTAGCGCTTGGTCAGCACCAGGCGGTAGTACAGGGTCTGGTTGCCCTTGGCCCGGCGCGCCGACCAGGTGACCTTGCGGTTGCCGTCGACGCGGTTCACCGCCACCCCATAGTTGTTGGAGATGAAGCTCTCGTTGAGGCTCACGTAGTCGCGGCTCAGGGGCGGCACGAACATCTGGATCTTGATCGGGTCCTTGCCGTTGGCGACGAACTCGACCTTGGCATCGATGTTCCACAGATCGTCGGTGGCGTCTTCGGTCACTGGAATGCCCAGCACGAAGATCTGATAGGCCGTGATCGAAATGCCCAGCACCACCAGGATGGCGATCAGGACTTTCAGATGAAGGGTAAGAGAGCGCATTGGAATTACTCTGCGGTATGAGCGTCGGTGGCGCAGGCGGGTTTGCCAGCAGCGTATTTAAGACTGGGGTCGACCAGGGCATCGAAGCGTTTCAGGGCTTCGGAGCCAATCAGCAGCGGGTATTGGAAGGCGCTGCGGTCGGTCAAGTTCACTTCGATGCTGCGCAAGGCGCTGCCCATGCACACATCCAGGGCGATCACCGGCCGGGCGGTGTAGTTCTTGTCTTCATCGGGGTCATAGTCGCCGGCGCGGCGCTTGATCTTGCTGACCCGGGCCAGAGGCCGCTCGATGGGGTGGCTGTGGGCGGTGTCGATGGCCAGGTAGAAACGCACCCAGGATTCGCCATTGCGCTTGAAGCGCTTGATGTCGCGGGCACTCAGGGACGCGGTCTTGGCGCCGGTGTCGAGCTTGGCCGCGACTTCCAGGTCAATGTCCGACAACCGTGCGTATTCATTCAAACCGTAGACAGTCTTGCCGGCGGCGGCGCTGATGCCGGGAAGGGCAAGCAGGCAGAGGAGGGGGGGGAGGGCCTTGAGTCTCATAGATCCTGATGGGCATGGGTTCTTCAATTCAAGGCGACCGGCATTGCTGCGCAAGCTCCCTCGTGTGCGTGCCATAAAAAGATGACAGGCCAATGCGGGCGGCATTCTAGCATGCTGGTTTTGCCGCGCCAGGGCTGGGGGCGGGCCTTTTGTCTCGTTTTGGTGCAAAGGGTTATTAGACGATTGTCGACAATCTCAATTTTTCCTTTGACTGTTTTCGGGGTATTGGCTAGTTTTTGCCTCATTGATTTTCAAGGTGTCGACAATATGCTGGATCAACTGGAACATCCGCTGCCGGCGCAGGACGATTCTGAAACCCTGTCCGAAAACGTCTTCCGGCGTATCCAGGCCGCCATCGTCAAGGGCGAGATCGCCCCGGGCAGCAAGATCTCCGAACCGGAATTGGCCCGAACCTACGGCATCAGTCGTGGCCCGTTGCGCGAGGCCATCCACCGCCTGGAAGGCCAGCGCCTGCTGGTGCGGGTGCCCCATGTCGGCGCCCGGGTGGTGTCCCTGAGCCACGCCGAACTGATCGAACTCTACGAAATCCGCGAATCCCTGGAAGGCATGGCCTGTCGCCTGGCGGCGGAGCGCATGACCGGCGAGGAGATCGACGAACTGCGCCGGGTGCTCGATACCCACGAGCGCGATGCGGCGTTCCAGGCCGGCGTCGGCTACTACCAGCAGGAAGGGGATTTCGACTTCCACTACCGGATCATCCAGGGCGCGGGCAATCGCACCCTCACGCAGATGCTCTGTGGCGAGCTGTATCAGCTGGTGCGCATGTACCGCATCCAGTTTTCCGCGACCCCCAACCGCCCGCACCAGGCCTTTGCCGAACACCACCGGATTCTCGATGCCATTGCCGATCGCGACGGCGAACTGGCCGAGTTGTTGATGCGCCGCCACATCGGCGCCTCGAAACGCAATATTGCGCGTCACTACCAGGACAGCGCCCATCAGACAGCCACTCCACGAGGTGAGTCATGAGTTCCAACAAGAGCACTCCAGGCCAGCGTTTCCGCGATGCGGTCGCCAGCGAACAGCCGTTGCAAGTGGTCGGCGCGATCAACGCCAACCACGCCCTGCTGGCCAAGCGCGCCGGTTTCAAGGCCATCTACCTGTCCGGTGGCGGGGTCGCCGCAGGCTCCCTCGGCGTACCTGACCTGGGCATCACCGGCCTCGACGACGTCCTCACCGACGTGCGCCGCATCACCGACGTCTGCGACCTGCCGCTGCTGGTGGACGTGGACACCGGCTTCGGCTCCTCGGCCTTCAACGTGGCGCGCACCGTCAAGTCGATGATCAAGTTCGGCGCCGCGGCGATTCATATCGAAGACCAGGTCGGCGCCAAGCGCTGCGGTCACCGCCCGAACAAGGAGATCGTCTCCCAGCAGGAAATGGTCGACCGCATCAAGGCCGCGGTGGATGCCCGCACCGACGACAGTTTCGTGATCATGGCGCGCACCGACGCCCTGGCGGTGGAAGGCCTGGAATCGGCCCTGGAGCGCGCCGCGGCGTGCATCGAGGCCGGTGCCGACATGGTGTTCCCGGAAGCCATCACCGAGCTTGAGATGTACAAGATCTTCGCCGACCGGGTGAAGGCGCCGATCCTGGCCAACATCACCGAATTCGGCGCGACCCCGCTGTACACCACCGAACAACTGAAATCCGTGGATGTTTCCCTGGTGCTGTACCCGCTGTCGGCGTTCCGTGCCATGAACAAGGCGGCGGAAAACGTCTACACCGCGATCCGTCGCGACGGCACCCAGCAGAACGTGATCGACACCATGCAGACCCGCATGGAGCTCTACGAGCGCATCGACTACCACAGCTTCGAACAGAAGCTCGACGCGCTGTTCGCACAGAAGAAAGGTTGAATGAATGCTTGCTCGCGATGGCCGTCAACGCTGACGCGCAGCCCCTGACTCGCTGGGGCGCGCGGGCCTGGATCGCGAGCAAGCTCGCTCCTACAGTGTCGGGGTGAGTCCCGACCAACGAAGTTGCCAAGTCCCTAACAAATTCAAGATTGGAGAGAGCAATGGCCGAAGCAAAAGTATTGAGTGGTGCAGGTCTGCGCGGCCAGGTCGCCGGGCAAACCGCGCTGTCCACCGTGGGCCAGGCCGGTGCCGGATTGACCTACCGCGGCTATGACGTGCGCGAACTGGCGGCCGATGCGCAGTTCGAGGAAGTCGCCTACCTGTTGCTGTACGGCGACCTGCCGACCCAGGAACAGCTGGCCGCCTACAGCGCCAAGCTGAGCAAGCTGCGGGATCTGCCGCAAGCCCTGAAGGAAGTGCTGGAGCGGATTCCGGCCCAGGCCCATCCGATGGACGTGATGCGCACCGGTTGCTCGTTCCTCGGCAACATCGAGCCGGAGAAGGACTTCTCCCAGCAGCACGATGTCACCGACCGCCTGCTGGCGGCCTTCCCGGCGATCATGTGCTACTGGTACCGCTTCAGTCATGAAGGCGTGCGCATCAACTGCGTCAGCGACGAGCAGACCATTGGTGGCCACTTCCTGCACCTGCTGCACGGCAAGAAGCCCAGCGACTTGCACGTCAAGGTGATGAACGTCTCGCTGATTCTCTACGCCGAGCACGAGTTCAACGCCTCCACCTTCACCGCCCGGGTCTGTGCCTCGACCCTGTCGGACCTGTACTCGTGCATCACCGCCGCCATCGGTTCGCTGCGTGGCCCGCTGCACGGTGGCGCCAACGAAGCGGCCATGGAGCTGATCGAGCGCTTCCACAGCCCTGAAGAGGCGACCGCCGAACTGCTGCGGATGCTGGAGCGCAAGGACAAGATCATGGGCTTTGGCCACGCGATCTACAAAGACAGCGACCCGCGCAACGAGGTGATCAAGGGCTGGTCGAAGCAGCTGGCTGACGAAGTCGGTGACAAGGTGCTGTTCCCGGTGTCCGAAGCCATCGACAAGACCATGTGGGAGCAGAAGAAGCTGTTCCCCAACGCCGACTTCTACCACGCCTCGGCGTACCACTTCATGGGCATCCCCACCAAGCTGTTCACTCCGATCTTCGTCTGCTCGCGCCTGACCGGCTGGGCCGCCCACGTGTTCGAGCAGCGGGGCAACAACCGCATCATCCGTCCAAGCGCCGAGTACATCGGCGTTGAACAGCGCAAGTTCGTGCCAATCGAACGCCGCTGACCGGGAGGGCGCCGGCGCTGTGGCTTGAATGCTCCACACCTGTAGGAGCGAGCTTGCTCGCGATCGCGATGGATCAGCTGACAGCGATGTCGGATCGGATTCAGTCATCGCGAGCAAGCTCGCCCCCACAACGGATGGATGCCCATTCAGCCCCGTGCCGGACGCTCCCTTTGAAACTACCGTGATCGAGTCCCCTGACCATGAACACTGAATTTCGCAAGACGCTGCCCGGCAGCCAGCTGGACTATTTCGACGCCCGTGCGGCGGTCGATGCGCTGCAGCCCGGGGCCTACGACAGCCTGCCCTACACCTCCCGCGTACTGGCGGAAAACCTGGTGCGTCGCTGTGATCCGGCGACCCTCAACGCCTCCCTCGGGCAACTGATCGAGCGCCGCGACGACCTGGACTTCCCGTGGTTCCCGGCCCGCGTGGTGTGCCACGACATCCTCGGCCAGACCGCGCTGGTGGACCTGGCCGGCCTGCGCGACGCCATCGCCGATCAGGGCGGTGACCCGGCCCTGGTCAACCCGGTGGTGCCGACCCAGCTGATCGTCGACCACTCCCTGGCCGTGGAATGCGGCGGTTTCGACCCGGACGCCTTCGACAAGAATCGCGCCATCGAAGACCGGCGCAACGAAGACCGTTTCCACTTCATCAACTGGACCAAGAAGGCCTTCAAGAACGTCGACGTGATCCCGCCGGGCAACGGCATCATGCACCAGATCAACCTGGAGAAAATGTCCCCGGTGATCCAGGTGCGCGACGGGGTGGCCTTCCCTGATACCTGCGTCGGCACCGACAGCCATACCCCCCACGTGGATGCCCTGGGCGTGATCGCCATCGGCGTCGGCGGCCTGGAAGCCGAGAACGTCATGCTCGGTCGCGCTTCGTGGATGCGCCTGCCGGAAATCATCGGCGTCGAGCTCACCGGCAAGCTGCAACCGGGGATCACCGCCACCGACATGGTGCTGGCGCTGACCGAGTTCCTGCGCAAGCAGAAAGTGGTCGGGGCCTGGCTGGAGTTCTTTGGCGCAGGCGCCGCGGCCCTGACCCTGGGCGACCGCGCCACCATCTCCAACATGGCCCCGGAATACGGCGCCACCGCGGCGATGTTCTACATCGACCAGCAGACCATCGACTACCTCAAGCTCACCGGTCGTGAAGACGAACAAGTGCGTCTGGTAGAGAGCTACGCCAAGCACACCGGCCTGTGGGCCGACAGCCTGAAGAGCGCGCGTTACGAGCGCGGCCTGCAGTTCGACCTGTCGTCGGTGGTGCGCAACATGGCCGGGCCGAGCAACCCCCACGCCCGAGTCGCCACCCGCGACCTGGCGGCCAAGGGCATTGCCGGGCAGTGGTCCGAAGTGCCGGGGCAGATGCCCGACGGCGCGGTGATCATCGCCGCCATCACCAGTTGCACCAACACCAGCAACCCGCGCAACGTGATCGCCGCCGGCCTGCTGGCGCGCAACGCCAACAAGCTGGGGTTGACCCGCAAGCCGTGGGTCAAGTCGTCCCTGGCCCCGGGTTCGAAAACCGTGGCCATGTACCTGGAAGAAGCCGGCCTGGGCCATGAGCTGGAGCAGCTGGGCTTTGGCGTGGTGGCCTTTGCCTGCACCACCTGCAACGGCATGTCCGGCGCCCTGGACCCGGTGATCCAGAAAGAGATCATCGATCGCGACCTGTACGCCACCGCCGTGCTGTCGGGCAACCGCAATTTCGACGGGCGCATCCACCCTTATGCCAAGCAGGCGTTCCTGGCTTCGCCGCCGCTGGTGGTGGCCTACGCGATTGCCGGCACCATCCGCTTCGATATCGAAAAGGATGTGCTGGGCCTGGATGCCGACGGCCGGGAAATCCGCCTCAAGGACATCTGGCCGAGCGACGAAGAGATCGACGCCGTGGTCAAGTCAGCGGTCAAGCCGGAGCAGTTCCGCAAGGTCTACATCCCGATGTTCGCCATCCACGAAGACACCGGCCCGAAAGTCGAGCCGCTGTACGACTGGCGCCCGCAGAGCACCTACATCCGCCGTCCGCCTTATTGGGAAGGGGCGCTGGCCGGGGAGCGCAGCCTCAAGGGCATGCGCCCGCTGGCAGTGCTGCCGGACAACATCACCACCGACCACCTGTCGCCGTCCAACGCCATCATGCTCGACAGTGCGGCCGGTGAGTACCTGGCGAAAATGGGCCTGCCGGAAGAGGACTTCAACTCCTACGCGACCCACCGTGGCGACCACTTGACCGCCCAGCGTGCGACCTTCGCCAACCCGAAACTGTTCAATGAAATGGTCCAGGAAAACGGCAAGGTCAAGCAGGGCTCCCTGGCGCGGATCGAGCCGGAAGGCAAAGTGACGCGGATGTGGGAAGCCATCGAAACCTACATGCAGCGCAAGCAGCCGCTGATCATCATTGCCGGCGCCGACTACGGCCAGGGTTCGTCCCGCGACTGGGCGGCCAAGGGCGTGCGCCTGGCGGGCGTGGAAGCCATCGTCGCCGAAGGCTTCGAGCGCATCCACCGCACCAATCTGGTGGGCATGGGCGTGCTGCCGCTGGAGTTCCTCGCGGGCACCGACCGCAAGACCCTGGGCATCGACGGCACTGAAACCTACGACGTGATCGGCGAACGCACGCCACGGGCGCAGTTGACCCTGGTGATCAACCGCCGCAACGGCGAGCGGTTGGAGGTGCCGGTCACCTGCCGCCTCGACACCGCCGAAGAAGTGTCGATCTACGAGGCGGGTGGGGTGCTGCAACGCTTCGCCCAGGACTTCCTGGAATCGGCCGTAGCCAGCTAAGCAACGTACCGGGGGCGGGCCGCAAGGCACCGCCCCCGGTCATTATCGGGACCTGAAATTCATGGCATTTGTAGCGCAGATCAAGATTCCCGCCACCTACATGCGTGGCGGCACCAGCAAGGGCGTGTTCTTCAACCTCAAGGACCTGCCCGAGGCGGCCCAGCTGCCGGGCGCGGCCCGCGATGCCCTGCTGTTGCGGGTGATCGGCAGCCCCGATCCCTATGACAAGCAGATCGACGGCATGGGCGGCGCCACCTCCAGCACCAGCAAGACGGTGATCCTGTCCAAGAGCATCAAGGCCGATCACGACGTCGACTACCTGTTCGGCCAGGTGGCCATCGACAAGGCCTTCGTCGACTGGAGCGGCAACTGCGGCAACCTCTCGGCGGCGGTCGGTTCGTTCGCCATCAGCAGCGGCCTGGTGGACCCGGCGCGCATTCCGCAGAACGGCGTGGCGGTGGTGCGTATCTGGCAGGCCAATATCGGCAAGAGCATCATCGCCCACGTGCCGATCACCAATGGCGAGGTTCAGGAAACCGGTGATTTCGAGCTGGACGGCGTGACCTTTCCGGCGGCCGAAGTGCAACTGGAGTTTCTCGATCCGGCGGCCGAGGAGGAGGGCGCCGGCGGTTCGATGTTCCCCACCGGCAACCTGGTGGACGACCTGGAAGTGCCCGGTGTCGGCACCTTCAAGGCGACCCTGATCAACGCCGGGATTCCAACGATCTTCGTCAACGCGGCGGACATCGGTTATCGCGGCACCGAACTGCAGGGCGACATCAATGGCGACCCCAAGGCCCTGGCGATGTTCGAGACCATCCGCGCCCACGGTGCCCTGCGCATGGGCCTGATTCAGCACCTGGACCAAGCCGCTCAGCGCCAGCACACGCCGAAGGTGGCCTTTGTCGCGCCGCCGGCGGATTACCAGGCCTCCAGCGGCAAGGCGATCAAGGCCGGGGACGTCGACCTGCTGGTGCGGGCCCTGTCCATGGGCAAGCTGCACCACGCGATGATGGGCACCGCCGCGGTCGCCATCGGCACCGCGGCGGCGATTCCGGGGACCCTGGTCAACCTGGCGGCCGGTGGTGGTGCGCGCAGCGCGGTGCGTTTTGGCCACCCTTCGGGCACCTTGCGCGTTGGCGCCGAAGCCACCCGGAACGGCGATGACTGGACCGTGGTCAAGGCCATCATGAGCCGCAGCGCGCGGGTGCTGATGGAAGGCTGGGTGCGAGTGCCTGGCGACAGTTTCTAAGCAGAGTAGTGTCGGTGGTGGCGGGGCTTAAGGTGGCGCGGGAGCTTGCTCCCGCTCGGCCGCGTAGCGGTTGTAAGCCCTGAGTTCGCGATTGACCTGTTGCAACGCATGGACCGCCTTTGGGGCGGCTGTGCCACCCAGCGGGAGCAAGCTCCCTCGCCACCACCGCCAAGCGTGACGTTGTTATTGAATCGCTGAGCAGGCGCAGACCTGCGATGCCGTTATTGACCTGTACCCGAGGAATCACCGCTACCCACAACCTTGCAACAGGAGTGAAGCCCTCATGAGCGCCAACGTAGACCTGAACAACCGTCCCGAGTACGACCAGGTCCTGCAGGACATCGCCGACTATGTCCTGACCTATTCCATCGACTCCCAAGAAGCCCTCGACACCGCTCGCAACTGCCTGATGGACACCCTGGGCTGCGGCCTGCTGGCCTTGCGTTTTCCCGAATGCACCAAGCACCTGGGGCCGTTCGTCGAAGGCACCGTGGTGCCCTTTGGTGCGCGGGTGCCCGGTACCAGCTACCGCCTCGACCCGGTAAAGGCGGCCTGGGACATCGGCTGCATCGTGCGCTGGCTGGACTACAACGACACCTGGCTGGCGGCCGAGTGGGGGCATCCTTCGGACAACCTCGGCGGGATTCTGGCAGTGGCCGATCACCTGTCGCAAAAGCGCGTGGCCAATGGCGAGGCGCCGCTGACCATGAGCGATGTGCTCAAGGCGATGATCATGGCTCATGAGATTCAGGGCGTGATGGCCCTGGAAAACTCCTTCAACCGCGTCGGGCTCGATCATGTGCTGCTGGTGAAAGTCGCCTCCACCGCCGTCTGCGCCCAACTGATGGGGGCCGATCGCGAGCAACTGCTGGCGGCGCTGTCCCAGGCCTTCGTCGATGGCCAGGCGCTGCGCACCTACCGTCATGCGCCGAATGCCGGTTCACGCAAATCCTGGGCGGCGGGGGATGCAACCAGTCGCGGGGTGCGCCTGGCGGATATCGCCCTGCGCGGCGAGATGGGCATTCCCGGGGTGCTCAGCGCGCCGCAGTGGGGTTTCTATGACGTGCTGTTCAGCCATACCAACAAGGACCTGGCGCTCAAGCCCGAGGGCCAGCGGCAGTTCAAGCTGGCGCAGGAATACGCCAGCTACGTGATGGAAAACGTGCTGTTCAAGATCAGCTTCCCGGCGGAGTTTCATGCGCAGACCGCGTGTGAGGCGGCGGTGATCCTGCATCCGAAAGTGCGCAATCGCCTGCACGAAATCGACCGCATCGTCATCACCACCCATGAGTCGGCGATCCGCATCATTTCCAAGGTCGGGCCGCTGGCCAATGCCGCCGATCGCGATCACTGCCTGCAATACATGACCGCCGTGCCCCTGGCCTTCGGCACCCTGGTGGCCGAGCACTATGAGGACGACTTTCACGCCGCGCACCCGATCATCGACCAGTTGCGCGAGAAGATGCAGATCGTCGAGGACCCGCGTTACACCCGGGAATACCTGGAAGCCGACAAGCGCTCGATCGCCAACGCGATCCAGGTGTTCTTCAAGGACGGCTCCAGCACTGAACAGGTGGCGGTGGAATACCCCATCGGCCACCGGCGCCGCCGCGCCGAAGGCATCCCGCTGCTGGAAGGCAAGTTCAAGGCCAACCTGGCCACGCGCTTCACCGCCCAGCGCGCGACGCAGATTTTCCGGCTGTGCAAGGACCCGGCACGGCTGCAGGCGACGCCGGTGCACCGGTTCGTCGACCTGCTGGTGATCTGAGGCCGTTCCCTCTCTTGTAGGAGCGAGCCTGCTCGCGAAGCACGTCAAGGATGACGCGGACTTGCCGGGCGAACGGGGTGCCCTCAGAAGCATCGCGAGCAAGCACGCTCTTACGGATTTTCCTGGGGTTGGGCGGCTGTTTTGGACAGCCATTTATCCAGCGGCAATTTGGTGATGGCGAAGCCGCCGAGCAGGGTCGAGGCATACAGCAGCAGATCGCTGGACAGGCTCAGGCCTTCGTACCAGGCGCCGATGATCACTGCGAACACCGGGAAGATGATGAAGACGAAGGACAGGATCACCGGATTCAGGCGTTTGAGCAGGAAGAAGTAGACGATAAACCCGCCCACCGAGGCGACCAGTCCCAGGTACAGCAGGGCGCCCCAGGAGCGGGGGCTGATGGCCGAGTAATCCGGGTTTTCCATCCACAGGCCGGCCAGGCACAGCAGCAGGCCGGCGATGCCGATGGGCAGGGCGTTGTAGGTGATGACGCTGATGGCGCTCCCGTGTTTCTTGGTGACGACGTAGCACAAGGCATGCAGCAGCGCCGCGCCGAGAATCGCCAGCACTCCCGAGAGTTCGTTGTGATCGTTGAGCAGGCCCTGGCCGCGGATGATCTGGAACAGGCTGGCAAAGCCGACGGCGATGCCGAGTACCTGCGCCAGGTGGATTTTTTCCCGCAGCAGCAGGGCGGAAAAGATCAGGATGAACACCGGCATGCAGCTGAACAGCAGGGCGGTCAGTCCCGAGGACACGTGCACCTCGCCGTAGTTGAGCAAGGTATAGGGCAGGCTGAAATAGCACAGGGTGACGAACAGCAGGAAACCGCGGCTGCCCTTGGGGAACATCAGCGGCTCGCGGCGCAGCCAGGCAAAGCAGGCAAACAGCGGAAAGGCGATCAAGAAGCGCAGCCCGGCCGCGGTCAGGGGCGGCGTGCTGGCCACGGCCACCTTGATCCCCAGCCAGGTGGTGCCCCAGCTCAGGCAGACAATCAGGAACAGGGTGCAGGTCACCAGGGTGGCGAGCCAGTGGCGCGCAGGCACTTGAGCGGTCGGTGCTGCCGTGGTGGTTGTGGTCACGCTGACACTCCTTTCGTGATCGGTAATTGACCCCTATATTGAGCGGGTCATTTCCGGTGATTGAACCTGTAAAGCACGTTATTGGGGTAAATGATGGCTGTCAAAGTAAGTATTGACATGGTGTCAATGTTGCGTTCCGCCTTGCACGAAGGGGCGGGGCCCAAGTACAAGCGCCTGGCCGACGCACTGGATCAGGGCATTGACCAGGGGCTGCTGGCCCCTGGCAGCAAGCTGTTTCCCCATCGGCAGCTGGCCGATCAACTGGGGGTGACCATTGGCACCATCAGTCGCGCCTATGCCGAACTGGAGCGCATGGGGCAGGTGGTGGCGCGGGTCGGTGATGGCACCTACGTGCGTCAGGACGGCTTGCAGCGTTCGCGCGACGCGGGGTTTCGTCACGTCGGGGACGAGTCGCCCGCGCTGTTCGACATGAGCCGCAATACGCATATTCCCGGGGCGGAGAGCCGTTTGCTCGCTCAGGGCCTGCGGGCGCTGGCGGACGATCCCCAAGGGCTGCTGGAGGTGGCTCGCTACAGCCCGGAGGTCGGGCTGGCGCGCTATCGCGAGGCCGGCGCGCGCTGGCTGACCCAGGCAGGGTTGCAGGTCGATGCCTCGCAGGTGATCTGCGTCAACGGCGCCCAGCACGGCTTGCATATCGCCCTGCTGGCGCTGCTCAAGGCCGGGGATACCCTGGCCACCGAGCACCTGACCTATCCGGGCCTGATCAGTACCGCACGGATGCAGGGGATCAAGTTGCTGGGCCTGCCCATGGATGAGCAGGGGCTGCTGCCCGAGGCGCTGGAAGAGGCGTGCCGGCATCACCGACTGGCGGCCCTGTATTGCACGCCGACCTTGCAGAACCCCAGCACCGCGGTGCAGTCCGCGGCGCGCCGGGAGGCGATCGCCGACGTCTGCCGGCGGCATAACCTGTTGATTCTGGAGGACGAAACCCACGCGGTGCTGATGGCCCGGCGGCCGGCGCCGCTGGCGCATTTTGCCCCTGAGCGCACGGTGCTGATCAGCAGCTTGAGCAAGGCCGTGGCCGCGGGGTTGCGGGTCGGTTTCCTGTGCGGGCCGGCGCCGCTGGTGGGACGATTGGCCGCCGCGCTGCGGGCGACCTGCTGGATGGCCACGCCGCTCGCCCTGGAGCTGGCTGCCGGTTGGATCGACAACGGTATTGCCGAACGCCTGCGTCAGCAGCAAATGCTCGAGATCACCCGGCGCAAGGGGTTGGTGGTGGGGCTGCTACAGGGGTTGCAATGGCGCAGTCCAGAGGCCTGCCCGCATTTCTGGATCCGCGTTCCCGAGCCCTGGCGGGCCTCGGAGATCGAGGCGCACCTGAAGCAGCAGCACTATCTGGTGGCCACTGCCGAGACCTTTGCCGTGGGTCAGGCGGCGGTGCCGCAGTTCATTCGTGCCAGTGTCTGCAACACCACGGCCGATGATCGGAAACTGACCGAGGGCTTTGCTGCCCTGGCGACGGCGTTACACCAGGAGCGCGGATTGCCGGGGTGGTGACGGGGTGATGGGGGCAAGCCTTGTGGCAGGGACGATTCCTTGCCACATCGGGCGGGCTGAAGCCGTGGCGCGGCCTACTTGAAGCGGCGCTCCACGCCTTTTTCCACGAGGATCTTGGCCGAGATCTCTTCCACCGAGAAATGCGTGGAGTTGATATGGGGAATGTTTTCGCGGCGGAACAGGTTCTCCACTTCGCGGACTTCGAACTCGCACTGGGCGTAGCTGGAGTAGCGGCTGTTGGGCTTGCGCTCGTTGCGGATCGCGGTGAGGCGGTCGGGGTCGATGGTCAGGCCAAACAGCTTGTGCTTGTGGGCGCGCAGGGCATTGGGCAGTTGCAGGCGCTCCATGTCTTCTTCGGTCAGCGGGTAGTTGGCCGCGCGGATGCCGAATTGCATGGCCATGTACAGGCAGGTTGGGGTCTTGCCGCAGCGCGACACGCCCACCAGGATCAGGTCGGCCTTGTCGTAGTAGTGGGTGCGGGCGCCGTCGTCGTTGTCCAGGGCGAAGTTCACCGCCTCGATCCGCTCCATGTAGTTGGAGTTGTGGCCAATGGAATGGGACTTGCCGACGGAGTAGGAGGAGTGCTCGCTGAGCTCCTGTTCCAGGGGCGCGAGGAAGGTCGAGAAGATGTCGATCATGAAACCATTGGAGGTCGCGAGAATCTCACGAATGTCCTGATTGACGATGGTGTCGAAAATGATCGGCCGATGGCCGTCTTTTTCGGCGGCCATATTGATTTGTTGTACCATGGCCCGCGCTTTTTCCATGCTGTCGATGTACGGCCGCGTGAATTTGCTGAAGGTAATGTTTTCGAACTGCG